>NZ_CP104064.1:1399166-2798333 GCF_026651605.1 Alicyclobacillus dauci
GGTGCGACTCGAACTGCAATTCTTGTTCAGTTTCTCATCGAATCCATGATGATCACAGTGATCGGTGGAGTGGTGGGGATTTTACTGGGTGTGGGTGTCGGGATCGCTGTCAGTTTAGTCACACACTTTCCGACGTTCGTATCCTGGCCGGTCGTGGTGTTTAGTTTTCTGTTTTCGGCCGTGATCGGAATCGTCTGTGGACTTTACCCCGCAAATAAAGCAGCGCGTCTGAATCCGATCGACGCGCTGCGGTTCGAGTGATGTTGGCCTATATTGTGGATAGAGTAGCTCAGCCGTTAGTGGATACGGTGCACGTGCATATTGCGCAGACGGCGAATGCGTTCGGCCATTGGGGGGTGTGTGCTGAACAGCTGTAAGAGCGATTCCCCGCGAAGAGGATTCATGATGAACAGGTGCGCAGCAGCCGGATTCATTTGAACATTGCCGAATTGTCTATCTTTATACGATTCCAGGCGCTCTAGGGCGTCGGCGAGTGGCGCGCTGTCTCCCACGAGCTTGGCGCCGATGGCGTCAGCGCGATATTCGCGGGATCGTGAAATGGCCAATTGAATGAGCGTCGCGGCGATTGGACCAAGAATCATGATTGCGATCTCGGCCGCCACACTCCCGTTATCCTCTCGCTCGTCCCCGCCAAACCACATTGTCCACTGCAACAGATTGGCAACGCTGGTGATGGCACCCGCCATGACCGCAGCCATGCTGCTGATTAGGATGTCTCGATTGCGGACGTGGGCCATTTCGTGTGCCAGGACTCCTTCTAGCTCGCGGGTTGGCATGAGCCGTAAGATGCCTTCGGTCACGGCTACTTTTGCATGTTGCGGATTGCGACCGGTTGCAAATGCATTCGGCTGGTCCGAGGGAGTGATATAGATTTCGGGCATAGGTACGTTCGCACGTCGCGCGAGTCGCCGAACGACTTGATATAACTCCGGTGCTTCAGACTCGGTCACGGGATATGATCCCGTCATGCGGATAGCCATGGTGCCGCTTGTCCAGTAGGCAAATGCATTCATTGCCACGGAAATGAGGAGGAAAATGAGCATTCCCCTGGGACCACCGACAAAGCGTCCAATGAGCACCAGGATGACCGTCAGGACGGCCATCAACGTCCACGTTTTGACCGTGTTCAAAACACATCTATCCTCTCTGCGACAGGTTTAGTCCGGGTAACGACAGAAAAACATCCCGGTACTTTTATTCTAAGCAACTTTGCACTCGATTAAAGACCTGTTTTGCCGCACAAGTTTGACCGATTTATGAGGATTTGTGTGCACTTTTCCCATTCGATATACTAAAACTATCGTATCGTGGGTATACGAATTGAAGGATGGGATTTATGCGGTTAGGAGTCAATATTGAATATGATGGCAGGAACTATGATATTTTGGAGTTGCCTCCTGAGGCATTTGTTCACTTAATTCCGTGCATGAGCAAACACCAGTACAGGCGGATGAACACACGGTTTGAGGATGTTTGGCCTGAACCCACTATTCGTCGCAATCATATGTTGGCCTTCACTGCGGAAAAATTGAGCACATCAATTGACTTTCTTTTTCTATACCGCGATGCGCTTCGGTTTGATGATGAAGATATGGAAGCATACATTGAGACGCACACGAAGCAGGGACATCGTCCCTCGTAACGGTGATCAGTCGGGGGAGAATCATGCGCAAAGTTTTGATGTTCTTTGCAGGCAACGAGCGGGGGGGCGCAGCGGCCCACATCACGACGCTTGCTAGAACCATTGTCAAGTATGGCAAACGGGACAGGTTTCTCTTTGTCAGTCTCGGCAATGGACCACTTGCTTCATCTGTCGCGGAAACAGGTATTCCACTCCGAGTTATTTCGTCGGGGACCGTGGGCGCTCTAAGAGAGCTTTCAAACATGATCCGGGGAGAGCGGGTTCTCTTGCATTCGCACGGTCCTCGTTTAAACATCTTGGCTGCTTTCGTAGCGAACCAAGCACACGTGCCGTGGACCTCAACAATACATAGCCATCCATCCTATGATTTCTTAGGCAGTCGGGTGAAATCGTGGGTTTATCCGAGGTTGCATCTGTGGAGTTTACGACAGGCTATCGGTTTGTTTATCGTAGAACCGTCGCTTGAACAGGCCTTACCCACGAAAACAGTACTGGATGTGCCGAATGCACTTGACGTCCGTCCAAGGAACGAGCCGCGGGAAAAGTTTGCGTCACTGTGGCGGGAGCGACTCGGATTGGCTTCAAAGACTCGTCTGATAGGGATTGCAGCGCGGTTTCACCCAGTCAAGAACATTGATATCTTAATCCGGGCTGCATCTCGCCTGCAAACGCAAGATACACATCTTCTCATCGCGGGCGACGGTGAATTGAGGTCTTCTCTAGAGGCTTTGACGCAAGAACTTGGGCTGGTTGACAAAGTTCACTTTTTAGGTTTCTTGACGGACATGTACGAGTTTTATAACGCTATCGATATACACATCTTGCCATCCAAGAGCGAAGGAACACCGTTCTGTGTTCTCGAAGCTGGCGCATATGGTGCTGCAAATATTGCATCGGATATTCCGAGTTTACGGGATTTGTTACAGGGCGGCCGAGCTGGAGAGCTCGTGCCTGTCGGTGATGTCGATTCGACAGCTCGTGCAATCGATCAGTTGTTGCAAGGCGAAAATGATCGTCGTCAGTTCGTTCAGACATTCCAGAGCAATGTTCTGCCTAAGTTTATGCCGGAAAAGATGCTGGCAGCGTACGAACGTGGCTATACTGTTTTGGAGGAGGACATTCTCCGATCTCGCCACTACAACGATCCTAGGATAAGGAATGGTTGAATGCACGGTTTCCGTACGTTGCTAGGCCGGCGTCAGTTTCCAGGCAGGTGGCCAGCGAGTTTCGTTCTCATGGCCCTGTCTGTGTTCTGGTTTGTTATTGTTGAAACCATTTTTGGTCATTCCACGCAAGGACTGGTCAGATCTGGGGCACTTGCGGGACTCCTCGTTTCCCATGGCCAGTGGTTTCGTCTGTTATCCTCCCTGTTTGTGCATGTTACATTTGTACACCTCTTCGTCAATATGATCTCCCTGTGGTCACTTGTCCTGGTTGAGAATCTAGTAGGTACCAATGTCTTCTTAGTCATCTATCTTGTCAGTGGTATCCTTGGTAATGCGGTCAGTCTCGTTTTCACCCCTGGGAACGTAATCAGTGCAGGAGCGTCTGGTGCCATTTTTGGACTGTTTGGCGCTATGTTAACGCTCGCCATGCTAAAAATATTACCTGTGGTGGTACGAAACCAACTATTCATACTTCTCGCCATCAACGTTGTCTTGGATATCACGCACTCGGAAATTGATTGGCTTGCGCATCTTGGAGGAATGATTGCCGGGGTTCTGCTCACACTACTGTATGTACGTGCTGTGAAACGGCCCAAATTTTGGCGTATTTGGGCATGGACAGTAGGTGTTTTAGCTGGATTTTCCCTCGTTCTCACACTATTTACGCGAATCCCGTAGGCGCTAAGTGGCACACAATTCCTTGTTGCAAATTGTCGGCTCACGTCTTATACTACTCTTCGTAATGTTTACTTGGTGAACTTGGAAGTACGGGATTCGGCTTTACACTTAAAGGGTTAGGACCTCGATGGACTAACTTTCCCCCGTGGTGTAGGGACGATTCCACATGTCGTATCAGCGGCATGGCCGAATTGGTATAAAGGGGGATTTTGTTGTGGATACGATGGGTCGTCACGTCATTGCTGAACTTTGGGGTTGTAATGTAGAGAAATTAAACGATGTTCAAGGAATTGAACGCACCATGGTAAATGCAGCACTTGAAGCAGGTGCTGAAGTTCGCGAAGTGGCATTCCACAAGTTTGCACCTCAGGGTGTCAGCGGAGTGGTTATCATTTCCGAATCCCATTTGACCATCCACAGTTTTCCTGAGCATGGGTATGCAAGTATTGACGTATACACGTGCGGGGATAGAATTGATCCGAATGTGGCATGCGATTATATCACGAAACAACTAGGTGCACAGCGCCTTGAATCGATAGAAGTGCCACGCGGTGTCGGTCCAATTCAAGTCAACGATGTTAAGGTGCGCGCATTTTAACATCAGCTTACACTGCGATTGGAAAAAGGGCAACAGTCCTCTTGGCTGCTGCCCTTTTTGTATGGACTTAATGGTACTGCGGACGCGAATCCTATTCTTCGCTGCTTGACCCGGGATCGTGATTGGCAAAAACACGTTCATTGTGCGTTGGAACACGCTTGTCGAGCAGAATGTGACCGTTGCCGGCATCCACAATGACCAGGTACTTGTCCTCGTCATCCCGAGCGATGGCCATATAGACCAGGCTGGTCCGGATGTTTCGTAGTTGGAATTCTTCGATGGTCATTCCTGGGTGCTCGGATATGATCGCTTTTTTGGCGTCTTTTTCAGAGCACTTTGCATACTTCTCAAGCTTCTTGGTGTACGCTTGATGACTTGCGTTGTATGCATCTCGCAACGTTTCACGTGACACTTGTACACTCGATTTGACATCCCATTGATGGATACTGTGTCCGTCCGTATTTTGAACATCGGCTGTAACAGGGTGTAAGTTTGTGTGGACTGGACTGGCAGAGTGTTGGACTTGTCCGTCATCAGCAAGAACGGTCCCTGTCGTACACGTTACGCACCCGATAAGGGAAAGGCCCACGAGCCAAGTCTTCATATACATCCTCCTCACGGTGGCTTCGTGTGTAGGCTACCCAAATAATCCAACATTATGTAGAAGAATTTGGGCGCTTATGCGTAGTTGCGGTTATGGAGCAAGTGTTGTAAAATCAAATACGTTCTTTCACAGTGGGGCCGTAGCTCAAGGGGAGAGCAACTTGGTTGGTTTTACTACCCTGACGAACAATTGTTTTGGGGTTGCTTTTACATGGGGAATTAGCTCAGCTGGGAGAGCGTTGCACTGGCAGTGCAAAGGTCGTGGGTTCGAGTCCCATATTCTCCACCAAGTTCGAGAGAGCCGTCGAACACCGGAGAGGTGTTCGGGGGCTCTTTTGCCATTAGTATTTGGAGAGCATAATTCCATGCTGGTCGAAACGGAGCGTGATTGTGATATAATGACAGGCCGGATGGGTTTTTGACCCGGAATTTGAGAGACTTCAAGAAGATGAATGTAACCTATTACGATCCTGAATAATACCAATATTGTTCGTGGACACATTTTTTGTTAATTAAGACGAACTCAAGCGATCACGGCCTTCGGTTTATCCGGGGTCATGCTGGGATCGGATTTTTGAACCGCCACGCCGTGAGCGTCGGTTTTGCGGGATTCAAAATTCCGTTCTGCCCAGATGCCAACGAACCCTCAAAGCGGGTTTCTTGTCTTGACTAAAGCTTGGCTTTTGATATTTCGTCTTGTAAAGCCGGTAGACGACGGTGACTTTCGCTCACTTCCCGCAAGTAGCGATTCCATTGTTCTGTTTGACCAAGCAGATGATAGATGGATTTCAATTCCGTTAACCATTCAGTGGCCCGTTGATAGCTGGCGCGATTTTTCTCAGAAATTCTCTTATCTGCAAATTGTTGAAGTATAGGAACAAGCCGAATCGGATCATGCTGCTTGATGACTTCGAACAGCTTCTGCGCAGAATCGCTCAACCAATCAGACGCGGCGTTACCCTTTTTCAGATAAACTTGCCAGGCTCCATCCGGATCGTCGAGGTGTAAATGCATGTCCATCAGCAGATCTGTATAGCCTCCCAATAAACGAACGTGAGTGAGCCAGTTTTTCGCCTGAGACGTTCTTTCCTCCGGCGGTAAAGTTTCAAGGCAGAGCTTAAACAACTCCAACGAAGGCAGGGCTTCGAACCATCGGACACGCCACGCTTCCGCTTCTCTGTGGCGCCCCGTCCGTACGAGTATCGCCACCAACCACTCAAAATAATGATTCGCCTGCTGCCTGTATCCAAAGTAGGGATGCACAAACATGGATTCTGACGATTTCCGTTGAATCTCCTGCATATGTCCGACGATGGACTTCAGTCGAGCAACGGCTTCGTCCGTTCGATCCAGTCGTTCATAATGCGCCGGGGAGAACAAACATGAACGAATCGGTCCTCTCCATCTCGACCAATCGTCGTCTTCTTCGCTGATTCCTGCGATCCAGTCCATCAATTCGTGAAAGAACGCACTTTTATTCGCATCGGGAGCCGCCCCATTCCGAATCACCGCTGCAAGCTCGTCCGCTTTAGACCAGAAAGATTCGCATTCCTCCCGCAAGTCTTCACCGTCAATATCTTCATCTCCGTTTTCTATGGCCCACTTCTTCAATTTCTGTAACGTCAGCAGCAAACCGACGGAAGCATCAATCCATTCGCCGTCAGCCGCCATTTCCAGCATTTCCGCAAACCAACGCTCGAGTTGTTCCAGTCCGGCAGTATAATCCCACCGGCCATCATCTGAATCGTAATGGTAGCCCCGATAAGCGTATTCATAACGATCTTGAAACAAGGTGGCACACTGGCTCAACTCGTCTTGAATGATCGGTTCAAAATACTCTCTTGCATCGAGTCAGCCGGCGGGTTCCCATTCAACCGATTTCCGCAAGCGGGCTTCCCGTTCCCTTTCTTTCCACACCTGATATAATGCGGCATGGACATGCTCGTTTTGTTCAGCCAGCCGCAGCACCACGTTTTGTAATTCAGCCGATGACATTTCCTTTACCAAGGTAGTTACTTGATCAACGGTGCCGGTCACGATAATCACCTTCCATGCATTGGTTGTTCCATGATCTATCATTGTCCTAAAGTGACCCATCCATTTTATATCATTTCTAAAGGAACAACTTCGCAGGAAATCAATCAAAACTGTGTTCCCGTGGCCCCGGACAGGTATAATGTCCATGTGGAAGCTGGTCTGGACCACGTCATCCTGGTTGCATGGTTCATCCAGCAAGGCTCGAGGGGGATTCAACATGCCTGGAAAATTGGAACACGGGACGCTGGTTGGCGAGACGGCACTTACGGACCCAGATAAGTGGTATCGGGTTTATGAGGAACTGTCGGAAGGCGAACGGTACGATTGGATAATAGGAACGTTGGACAGGACGCTTGATCCCGATTTTTTTGAGAAGCTATCGTTTGCCGATTACATATTTGAACTGGCCGACAGGAAGAATCCGGAAAAGTATGCGGAATTGATCCACAAATTGCGTCATCATCGCGATTTTTACCGGGAAGAATTTCAGTATTTCGAGAATGAGTTGGCCGCTTACCACCTGTTTCTCGATGAAGTAAGCGACGCAGAGGAATCGCTGCGGTACTACATGGGAGCTCCGGTGCAAGGGATCGATCAACTGATTTGGTTGATGAAACTTCTTGTGTATTATGGCAAAACGGATCTGGCCATCGAGTGCGCGCGGCAAACTTACCAGGAAATCGAGGCGTCGCCGGAGCTGATTGGCGGGGCGGAAGAACCATTCGCTGACCTGATATTCATGTGTCGGTTTCAACAAGCATATCTGCGCATCAAAAATGGACAGGGCGTTGATTGGCGCGCTGTGCAAGAAGAACTGGAACGTTACGACATTGCCATGGACGATGAAATTCTTGAGCGCAACCGTGCTGCGATGGAACGGCCGTCGACAGGAGACGAAATCCTCTGCGATGGTCCGTTCAACTCTGAAAACGGACCGGGCGTGTTCGCTCGGGACAACATGTGGACATTCGTCAAACAGATGCTTGACCGTAAGCAGATGGATTTCCCTTTGGGAGAAGCGATATGGGCCGGAGCCTTTCAATTCTTGCTGCAACGGAAAGCCCGGAAGAGACCTGTATTGACATGGGGAGAATGGTTCGAGTTCTCAGAACGCGAACTGGATGCCTATCTGGCAAGGATGGTCGGAGGATTTTTGTCAACTCGCCAGACTGAGGCGTTCGCCGTACTATGGGGTATGGCATATGTTTATGATTTCTTGCTCGAGCGAGGCGTTATTTCCGATAAACTGCATATCAACGCATTGCAGCGGATTGCCCGGGTGAAGAGCAAAATTCGGGACGTTTACCAGGATGAACTTTGGAAGTACGCGTTCGTTGATCGCTGGCAGGCTTCGGATTATGCGGGACGAGAGTCTATGCAGACGGAAGACGACGAAGATGACAATCTGGATTTGAATGATATCGAGGACGACGATTACGATCCGGATTTTTATGATACAGATAGGGACGAAGTATTTTCCAACCCGTTCTTCGGAGCACCTTTGCAAGAGCACGATGGTAGTTGTAGCGCCAAAGTGAAGCAAAAGAAGAAAAAAGCGCGCAAAGAGGCGAAAAAGCAGCGTAAGAGAAACAGGAGATGATCGAAAGAATATGCGTCGGATGATTATGAGGGAGTGTCTGCATGCATCTTCGAGAAATTGAAGTGAAAAGATTCTACCACACTTGGTTGGGACTGCTTGAGTTTACCAATCGAAAACACAATATCGTGCCTGAATTGAAAATAACGAGAGACCCCAAGGTGTTAAATCCTCAGCAATTGCTGCCGATTAAAGATAAGCTTTGGGAAGATGAAAGCGTTATTGACGAATACTTGAAGCAGAATGAGAAGATTTTCGATGCCACGGAGCGGGACACGATTATAAGTTGGAAGAGAAGGGTATCCGGGAAATTTATTATCATGAAGCATCTCAAGAATTATACAGTCTTCATGCATGCGGAAGAGGGCGGTAAGCTTTACGGAGTAACGGGGATATCCAATCTGATTGAAGACATGTTTCCATCACCAAGTCTCCCGTTGTATGCCGAGGCGACACTTGTCCCTTTTGCAGGAAGGATCATATATGATAGTCTGATAGAGCCTTATCAGATTCGCCTTGGACCAGGCATTAGAAAAAATCTGAACAACGATTACCGAAACTTAAAGAGCGTGCATGGAATCGTAACAGTTCTATAATTCCAATGGAATAGATTCTCACACAGATTGCGTAGCTTCCGCTTTTGACCCGTAAGCAGTCCTGTGAATCGAATTGAGTAGTTGCTCAATTAAAACCCGCTTTTAGGGCAGTGAAACCAGCCACGGTGGGAGAGCACTACGCTGGCAGCGCAGGGGTCAGGGGTTCAAACCCCCTATTCTCCACCACAAAGAGAGTCTTTGGACACCGGATGGTGTTCGAAGGCTCTTTTGTCGTTTATGAACGATGAGCTCGATTGCTGGGAACGAGGTTGGTCGCATATCTAGTAAATTTCCTGAGTGAAATGTCGTAAGGGCGAGTGGATGATGGAGGAAACAAGGCGCATTGAAAAATACTGTACAATGTAGGCAAGAAGTCTAAGTGAGGGTGCGGCTGATTGGAAACGGATATTAACTGTACAGGAAACCCTGAATAAGTACACGCTTTTCGCGTACAGGCGTTATTCAGCTATTGGGCAGAATAGCGACATAAGCCCCCTGAAACCTTCCAAGCCAGGTCTGCTTGACACGACACCAAATGGTGTCCTACAATCGAAGCGTCACTAAATGGTGTCCAATTATGAGTTAGTCATTTGGAAAGTTTGGAACCCGAATAAGTTTCACTTGAAAGACTTTAAGGAGGGGGTGTTGTGAGCGAGGACAACCACTTGCGGGATGTTTTTGACGCGATTGCAGATCCAACTAGGCGTCGACTGATTCGTCTGTTAGCAGAGTCTGAGGAGATGCCGCTTCATGAATTAACGGCACAGTTTCCAATGGGCCGTACAGCGGTATCCAAGCATCTGACAATCCTTAAAGAGGCCGGTCTGGTACTTGACCGAAAAGTCGGCAGAGAAACTCGATTTAGGCTAAACGCCTCTCCACTCAGAGAAATTCAAGATTGGGTGGCTTTCTACAGCAAATTCTGGAGTACGAATATGTTGCGCTTGAACCAACTATTAGAGGAGGAAGAAGAATGAGTTTAACATTATCCTTGGATTTTCAGTACACGACATCGATCGAGAAGCTTTGGTCCGCTTTAACCGATTCCAGCAAGCTTGCCAAGTGGGTCATGGAAAATGATTTTAAGCCCGTCGTAGGACACCGTTTTCAGTTTCGCACTCAGCCGTTCAATGGGTGGAATGGAATTATTGAGGGCGAAGTGCTTATCGTGGACGCACCAAACCGTCTGTCCTATACTTGGGAAAGCGGCGAGAAGCACACGGTCACCTGGACGCTGCAGGACTTAGGGGACGGAAAGGTTAACCTTCACCTCGAACAAACCGGAATCGGAAATGCTCAAGGACTCGAAGGAGCTAAGTATGGCTGGACTAACTGGTCCGGCGAGCTTGAAAAGGTATTGGAACAATAATCGTATTCGGTACTAAAACATCTCCCTCCTCAATGATTATATGGGTACGATAGTGAAATAGCCTTATAAAACAGATCACTTAATGGTATCTATTGCCCATCAGGTGATCTGTTTTTTACACGTATGTCGGCTCTATCTGATTTCAGGATTGGAAATACCACTATTTCCATCTACTACAGCTTCTCTGGTACTACCCCTGTTCCAAAAGAGCAATCAATTGTCTTGAGAACGGAGAAACCGTTCTGTCTAAACTACTCTCTTGGCCGCTCCATCCGATAAGGATCTTAATACGAGTAAAGGAAGGTATCTTATGACCCAAGAATATATAGAAATACGCGGCGCCCGGGAAAATAACCTTAAAGAGGTATCTTTGCGCATTCCCAAGCGCCAAATCATCATATTTACCGGTGTGTCCGGTTCCGGCAAATCGTCGATCGTTTTCGATACCATCGCCGCCGAATCCCAGCGTCTGCTGAACGAAAACTTCAGCATGTTCGTCCGCAACTTTCTGCCGCGTGTTCCGCAACCGGATGCAGACGCGATCGAAAATCTTAGCATGGCTGTTATTGTGGATCAGAAGCGGCTGGGCGGCGGTTCCCATTCCACGATGGGCACGATTACCGATATCTCGCCTCTTCTCCGTCTTCTCTTCTCCCGAGTGGGTCAGCCCTATGTCGGACCAGCAAACATGTTTTCGTTTAACGATCCGCAAGGCATGTGTCCGGAGTGCAACGGGACCGGTCGCAGGATGTGCGTCGACATGAGTAAGGCACTAGACAAATCAAAGTCGTTGAATGAAGGGGCAATCATGCTGCCGGGCTATACGGTGAACAGCATGGATTGGAGCATGCTCGTTCAGTCGGGTCCCTTCGACCCCGACAAGAAGGTGAGTGATTATTCGGAGGAGGAACTGGAACAACTGCTGTACGGCAAGGCGAGGAAAGTGGCAACGCAGTTCGGCGGGAAGACAGTGAACATTACGGTGAAAGGCTTCATCGAGAAGTTCACCAACAAGTACATCAAACGGGATCTGAAGACGATGTCCGAGCGCACACAACAAGCTGTTACGCCGTACATCTCCGAGGGGACCTGCTCCAGCTGCCGCGGCGCGAGACTCAGTCAGGCCGCGCTCAACTGTAGGATCAATGGACTCAACATTGCAGAGCTGTCCTCCATGGAGGTCGGTCAGCTCATCCGCGTCATTCGGGAGATTGACGATCCTGTCGCCGTGCCGGTCGTCAAATCGCTGACGGAGCGGCTGCAGCATCTGGTGGATATCGGACTTGACTACTTGACGCTGAACCGTGAGACCGATACGTTGTCCGGTGGCGAGTCGCAGCGCGTCAAGATGGTGAAGCACCTGAGCGGCAGTCTAGTGGATGTCACTTACCAGCCAGTGCCGATTGAAAACTAGGTTTTGAGCGAATGGTGTCCCAAAAGGGCAATGCACCTGCAACCAACAAGAATGCGACTCAACGGGTATTCACCTCCCTAACCTTTGATCTCTTTGAACAGTTCGTATGCTTTTTTTCTGGCTTCATCAAGGACTTCCGCTCCCAGTAATGTGGTGGTGTAATATTCTCTGATTTTCCCGTCCACAAGCCGATCCTCTCGATGTAAAAGCCCTTCTTTTTCCATGGTGTGCAATACGGGGTACAGGGTCCCAGCGCTCATGTTGTAACCGTGATGTTCTAATTCCTCCAACATCCACATGCCGTAGATGGGGTCAATCTTGGCATGATGCAGGATGTGGATTTGAATAAATCCAAGAAATAATTTACGCAGTACACGGTCCTATAGGACACGAGCCGTTTCTCTCCTGAACGTTCACCCATACGGTAGATTACGTTGATTTATGGGGGAGGTGAGTATGATAATGATACACCACGCAAGAAGGCTAGTTGGACAAAGGGTCATAGCACGTCATGTGGATGGAACAGTGTATCATGGTGTTCTACATTCAGTGAATGGTCGGGGTATTTACTTGATGAATGCAAGTGGCTTTCGTCCGGCATCTGGAGAACTGAGTCTGCCAACTGTTGAACACGCAATAGCAAATGCCGATGCAAATAAGGATGTGTCGGAAGCTTTCTTCCCTTTCTTCTTCCTTGCATGGGCAGCACTCGCTGGCTTAGCAGCTGCTGCCGCTTATCCTTATTGGTACTATCCTTATGGGTACTATTACTGACTTGCACGCCCGCGTAAATAGAGGCGTTTTTATGTCTTATAAGCAAAACTGACTTCAGACAAACGCCGTCCCCCTGGTGAACGTCCTTCCATAAGCTATCTTACGTGCTCTGGGAGTTGGTGGATAGAATGTACGACGGAACATTTGGTATTTACACGCGATGGGCAGGTTGTTTTCTTGATTATCTTTGTTCTGTTCTTCCTTCTAGTACCGTATGGCTACGGATATGCAAAGACTTGCACGACAACACCTATGTATTAATGCGAAAAAGACCGAGAAAAATCCCCATGTACACGGGGATTTTTTCAAAGACCCAAGGTCTCGGGGGTGACATATTTGGTTCACTACGGTCATATCAGACGTTGTATGGGACAATGGGTCGTCTGTCATACAAGACAGGCCACCATTTCCGGACGATTGTTAGGATGTAACAATACCCACTTGTTTTTGCAGGTTCCCCACTACGGAATGGTAGCCGGAGATGGAAATGAGACCCCGGAGCCAGTTCACAGCGTCGAACATGGTTCAAGCGACATGTCCAACGCTTCGTATTACGGTGGGTATGGGGGATACGGGAGAACAGCCGTGGCTCTCGCGTCTGTTGTTGGACTTACTGCAATCGGTTTGAGTGCGATGTGGTGGTAACCTTGTTTGGCGAAACCAGTAAACGACAAAAGTGTCCAGGCAAGAGTCGGCTCATTTCGGGCGGACTCTTTTTCTGTCCTAAACGCGATCCCGCGAATGGGATGACACTTTCAGGAAACTTAAAGGGTTAGAGCCCTATTTTGATAACGGACCTCAACATAATCAGGCTGTCACTGTTAAAGATGAGATTGTGCAAACTTGTGATCGGACCGATACCCGATGAGCGTCTCTTTCTCGAGCGACCGAGTTCGACATGGGCAACAATGGACTTGGGTTGTAAGAGACGGTGGAAGTGTGTTACCATACATGACGTGTTCGTGGGTCAGGTTGAATTGGCAGGCTATATAAATGTACCAGTTGACACGATATATACGCCTATAGTATATTACTCTTTGTCTCGCGTTAAGGCTCGGTAGCTCAGTCGGTAGAGCAGAGGACTGAAAATCCTCGTGTCGGCGGTTCGATTCCGTCCCGAGCCACCAGTTTATTCATATTCTTTGCGGAAGTGGCTCAGGGGTAGAGCATCGCCTTGCCAAGGCGAGGGTCGCGGGTTCGAATCCCGTCTTCCGCTCCACAAGGTCGCGAAATACGGGCTTCTCACCCAAGGGTTCCCCCCTACGGGGACTAGGTAGAGCGCCCGCGGCGCTCTACCGTCGGAATCCCGTCTTCCGTTCCATCATGGCGCCATAGCCAAGTGGTAAGGCAGAGGTCTGCAAAACCTTTACCACCGGTTCGAATCCGGTTGGCGCCTCCATAGAAAAAAGTGACTTTCCGTTTGCTGGGAAGTCACTTTTTGTATATTAGGGGGGCGACCTAATATATGGCTTATGCGGAGACGGATCGACGTGATATTCTAAGGACACATGTACGGGATGCAGATGGTGTGCATGTCGACAAGCCATGAAGAGAGGGCATATGAATGCGAAGGGCAAGAATGATCTATAACCCCGCTTCCGGAAGAGAACAGGTAAAAAAGTACGTGCCTGATATATTGGAGTTTCTAGAAAGAAAATGTGGATACGAGACATCCGTGTATTCAACTGAAAATAGAGAAAAGACATTAAACGAGGTACAACGAATCTGTAAATCTGACTATGAATTGATTATTGTTGCAGGCGGCGACGGGACGGTTCATGAAGTCATCAATGGTATGGCATTGGAATCAAGACGGCCTCCTCTTGCTTTGATTCCTGCTGGTACAACCAACGATTTCGCCAGTGCATTGGGATTGCCATTCGACATCCGGGATGCTTATGAACATATCGCAGCGGCCAAGCTAACGCATGTAGATATCGGTCGAATGAATGATCAATTTTTTATTAACATTGCTGGCGGCGGTAGTCTCACCGAGCTCACATACGAAGTACCTGCAAAGTTGAAGACAATGATCGGCCAATTGGCGTATTACTTAAAGGGCATCGAAAAAGTGGTTATGTTGTCTCCCTCTCGTTTATCTATCGAATCAAAGGACTTTCAGTTCGAGGGAGAGGCGATGTTTTTTTTAATTACGAACACAAAACACGTGGGTGGATTTAAAAATTTGGCTCCCCGAGCCAAAGTCGATGACGGGCTATTTGATGTGTTCATTGTGAAGAGGATGAAGATATACGAACTTGTATCTGCCATCAGCCTCGCTGTTCGCGGGAGACACATGGACCATCCCGGTGTACTGTTCTTTCAAACGGATCAATTGAAAATTGACTGTGAAGGGGAACTCGCGATGAATTTAGACGGAGAACATGGTGGATACGCCCCGTGTACGATTCGGAACTTAAAGCGACATATTCAGATCTTGTCGTGAAAACGGTTAATTCTAGTTGATCATCCACAGATTCAGAGTTTGCATAAATTTTGAACTTAAAATGAATATGCTCATCCAAATTCATTTAAGGTGTGGGTCATGATAGACGGTCACAGCTATGATTCTCAGAGATATAAGTCGCTTGTGGATCACAATCCTGACGGCGTGTGTGAAGTTAACTTGCATGGTTATTTTGTGGAAGTCAACACAGCTCCCCTGTAAGAAAAATCATTCAGTCACATAGGGACAGGCGCCACCTGGCGCCTATCTTGGTTTCGCGATGAGCCCGTTGTGTGATTTGATCACGCCGTGTCGGAGAATGTTGAACCCGTTTTCAAATACGTACATGCCCATTTGCTGCACAGTCATTAACTCCCGATAGGTGTAATTCATGGCATCCGCCATAACGTGGTAGAACAACCTGGTCTTCCAGTGAAACTTTGGTGTCGTCATGATTGCATAACCACCTGGCTTTAAGAAGCGTCGGTGAAAGTCGATAGCTTCCGGTTTAAATTCATCGGGAAAGTGTTCAATGAGTCCCACACTGATGACGATATCGAATTCCTTGCCAAAAGGGAGGTTTCGGATATCATCAACGATAAATTGGGTGTTCATTTGACTTTTGTGCCAGATTCGATGTCCACCCGTCTGTAGGTTGTGGCCCAGGAATGGATAGTCCTCTGGAAACTGACCGTAGCGGTGCGTTTTACAGAACTCGTCGTAGTCAACCAGGACGGCTTCACCGCCAGGGTACATGGCCGATAGCTGCATGGCCTCGTAACCTTCCGCAGCTCCGAGAAATAGAATTCTTGGTTTCTCTACATCGAGTCCACGAAACAGTGCTCGTTTCCCACGTGGATCCCAAATGGAATCTTGTATCCGGTGCGCGAAGTTCCAAATACTTAGCTGGGTTAGTTCCTCGAACAGTGTCGATACCTTGTTCCATCGAAATGTAGCAATCTGTTTCGCGAGTGTATGCCGGACGCGCGATCGTTCTTTTGGGACGTCTTTGGAAAACCATTCATGAAACGATCTGTTGAACATCTCCCAGGACGTTTTAACTGGCATCGTGTCTCCATTCTGTTCCTCCCAAGCACGCCGGCCATCCGACATGTTTTCGACTCGAAATGGACGTCCGATGTCAGCCCAGCGCAGTGTCGACCAGTCTCGGACGGGGTTTTCAATGATGAATTCGTCGAGATCGGATGAGTTCGGCACGCGGAAATCATATCGGAATTGCGGACCGACGCTAGTGGTTTCAAAGTGGACTTCGTCGACCATGGTACCCTCCGAGTACTCGCCGAGTGACGATGGGTGAGTGCCCATGCAGATGCCTCCTCAGATCAATGTACTTTTGTCACCATACGATCCGGTTTGGTTTCCATTATACGCACCTTTTGACGTCGTGAAAGCGTTTACCACTACACATCCTACTCATGGCCTCGCGCATGATGGCGGTAGGCCGCGTGCAGTGCCCCTACCTGGTTGGCGGACTTCGTTCTCAGTTCCATCACACTGCGCCGATGGTTTGAAAAGACGATGCATCGAGCCGCTTGTTACGGGCATCCATCATTCGGACGATGTCGACCATGCGGCAAGAATAACCCCATTCGTTGTCGTACCACGCAAGGACTTTTACCGTTCTCTTACCTATGGTCATGGTTGACTGTGCGTCCACGATTGCCGAGCGAGCGTCACCATTAAAGTCGACGGATACGAGGGGCTCGTCCGTATAGCCAAGAATGTTCATGAGTTCTTGAGAATTGGACGCTGCAAGCAGTTCTTGATTCACATCTTCTGGGGTAACATCCATTTCCACTTGGGCAACAAGGTCAATGATGGAAACGTTGGGCGTTGGAACGCGAAGCGAGATCCCATTAAGTTTACCTTGAAGGCTTGGAATAACGAGTCCGATGGCCTTCGCAGCGCCAGTACTTGTGGGGATGATAGACTGGCCGCACGCCCGGGCCCTCCGCAAATCTTTATGCGGATTGTCCTGATTCAGCTGGTCGTTCGTGTAGGCATGAACGGTTGTGACAAGTCCACTTTCAACTCCGAATGCGTTGTGGATCACGTTTACGACGGGGCCAAGGCAATTCGTTGTACAGGAGGCGCCGGAGATAATATGATGACGGTCGGGATCGTACGAACTCTCGTTCACACCCATCACGATTGTGACATCGGCATCATCCGCCCGTTTTACCGGTGCAGTGATAAGAACCTTTTTGGCACCTTGTTTCATGTGAACCGAAGCGCTTTCCCTCGTGCGGAATTTTCCTGTTGCCTCGACAACGACATCGATGTCCAATTCACCCCACGGGATTTCCTCGGGATTACGGGTGTTAAACAGGTGTACAGGTTTTCCGTCGACTATCCAACCGAATTCACTCACTTCGATCGGCACTTTCCAGGGTCCGTGAATCGAGTCGTACTTGAGTAAGTGTAATAATGTGTTTGCATCAGCTGTTCCGTTGACGGCAACCACATCTAGACCTAGTTGAATTGCCCTGCGAAAAACCATTCGGCCAATTCGTCCGAACCCATGAATGGCGATTCGAGAAGTCATTGGTGTGTTGTACTCCCTTCGCACTGCGAATTAAGATGCTGTGTTTTTCTCTGCTGTGGATATTATACGTCATAAATAATTTAATGTGATGTTCTATATTGAAAATAAACCAAAATGTAATGAACGTAAACATGTATCGTGTATATGGGGATATGTGAGACAAGATCGAAGGAGAAGGTGAATCATGCATCTGCGATGACAGGGAGCAATTAGTCCATTTCCAACCAGTTGGATATTTCAGTCTGGTGAAAAATGTGGTACAATTGACGTAAGCTACAGGAACGTTATTCATTTTGCGACTTCTTTATGAGGGAGTCGCTTCTTTATCGCTTTTGCGCAAAAAACATGGCGGTTTTCAGCGTCCAGATCCAGCCCATCGTCGCTACGAATAGGGGATGAGAATATGTTTGGCAAGCGCAATGAAGAAGTCATACCAGACGTTGAAACACAGATTTGGTCTTGCACAAATGACGCATGTAATGTTTGGATGCGAAAAGACTTTTCTTTTGCTTCGGAACCAACCTGTCCCATTTGTAACTCTCCAATGGAACAAGGTGTTCGGGATCTTCCCGAGATCAATATCAACAAGTGAGTCAATCGGTAGGTTTTTTTTGAGTGGTACACGTGCCGACACGAACTTTGTTATTTCTGAATGAAAAGAAGACCCTTAGCCACCTTATTGAGTGGTATCTAAGGGTCTTTCTATTTTTCGGGCGCCCTATGTGATTTGGATCAGTCAGTCATCCAGGGAAGGTTTTCTGTCGTTTGACGTAAACACAGCAATCAGGCCGGCGAGTAGCAAAAGAACACCAGGTGGTATAAACGAGAACGTGGCGAGAATAAAACCTCCCACTGCACCGACTAGCATGACCACACCGGCAACTCTCGGCACTTTACGCGCCAACAGCGAGCCCACGACTCCAACGACGGAGAAAAGGATAGCTCCAATGGCGTGGACGTTCACACTCGGCGTGTTTCCGCTACCGTAGGCTATGTTCAACACCGTCTCGACAATGCCGATGATTCCACCAACTAGGCCCAATAACAGTGCAATCACTAGAACACCTCTTTTACACTGCTTGATTTGTACAGACAAGTGCAGAACAGCGTAAAAACAAAAAAAGCCCATGTTTCACACATGGGCTTTTGCCTGCAAATTAGTATTTTACAACGTTTGCAGCCTGGGGACCTTTTGGACCTTCAACAATGTCAAAGCTCACGCGTTGGCCCTCATCAAGCGATTTGAATCCGTTACCTTGTATTGCGCTGAAGTGTACGAATACATCGTCGCCACCTTCAACCTGGATGAAGCCGAAGCCTTTTTCTGAGTTAAACCACTTAACGATACCTTCTTGCATGACCAATTCCTCCATGGTGCCAATTCAGCACAATCAATTCATTTGCATTATCACAAACAAAGCCGTTCGAGTGCCGACCCATTGAGGCCAGACCGAACGGCTCATGCATCATCGCTATGAGAAATGCAAATGGGTATTGTCTTCATATTACACCACGACATTCCATAAGTCAAACAGATATATTTTAACATTGTGATTTAGCTGAAAATTAACAGCGTCGATAGAAGGATGATCATGAATTCACAGTGTAACACGGCGTCTGCGGAATTGTTCCCCAGAAAACTTGTTATGTAGGTCCGAGTAGATAATGAAACGTATTAATTTAAAAAAGTACGTCATATACTCGTGAATTATTTTATAATAGTGTGTATAATACCGGAGAAGAGATTCATGGAGGTGACTTTTCCCTGGAATTGACGAAACGACAGTCAGAGATCCTCGATTTGGTGGAACGTCGGGGGCCGATTACGGGTGAGCAAATCGCTGACGAGCTTGGCGTCGCCAAAACAACGCTCCGGGCGGATTTATCCGTATTGACAATGACGGGTCGACTGACGGCAAGGCCGCGTGTGGGGTATACGTACAACTCGGAACACGACGTGGATTCACGCTTGTCACTCCTCCATGAATTGACTGTGGCGGATCACTTGGCGGTTTCCGTGTCGGTCAGTGAATCGTGTTCCGTTTATGACGCTGCCGTCACCATGTTCCTGGAAGACACAGGGACTTTGTTTGTAGTCAACGACGGTCGGCTTGTTGGCGTCCTGTCCCGCAAAGACCTGTTAAAAGTCACACTCGGTGGCGGGGATACAAAGGCGATGCCGGTCACACTGGCTATGACACGTGTTCCGCACATTGTGACCATAACGCCGGAAGCATCCCTGTACGATGCGGCTGTGCTGATGGTTCGCCACGAGGTTGACGCTCTGCCGGTTGTGAAGAACGACGATACCGGGACCGGCTTTGCCGTCGTTGGCAGAGTCTCTAAAACCACGATCACTCGGGCCTTCGTTGAGCTCGGTCAGAGATACACCGTGTAAAAGGAGGCCACTCGATGGGGACACGTGTACCAACTGTTTATATTGTTTCGGATTCAATCGGAGAAACGGCTGAGTTTGTTGCCCGAGCAGCAGCCAGTCAGTTTGAATCAGGTCATTTCACGATCCGCAAATACACAGGCGTGAAAGATACCGAGGTGCTTGAGCGGGTTGTGAGCAGTGCGGCGGCCGACGGCGGGTTTATCGCCTTTACGCTGGTTTTAGAGTCCCTGCGGACAAAACTGGTGTCACTCGCAAAAGAACAAGGAGTTGCCGTTGTTGACATTATGGGGCCAATGCTCCTGGCCTTCGAAGGGATGCTGAAAGAGGCCCCAGCCGGTCGCCCCGGTGTCATTCATCAGCTTGACGCGGATTATTATAGGCGCGTTGAGGCGGTTGAATTCGCTGTAAAGTATGACGACGGTCGGGACCCACGAGGTCTGGAACGAGCTGACGTCATTCTCGTGGGCGTGTCGCGAACCTCGAAGACACCACTCAGTATGTACTTAGCACACAAACAACTGAGGTCGGCAAACATACCCTTGGTACCTGAAGTCACACCGCCTGCGGCTCTCTTTGCTCAGCGCGGTAAGAGAAAGATTATCGGGTTGTCCATCCATCCCGATAAATTGACAGCTGTTCGTCAAGCAAGGCTTCAGACACTTGGCCTGGCAAGTCAAGCGAGTTATGCAAGTGAGGAGAGAATTCTGCAGGAACTTCGTTTCGCCGATGATGTCATGGTGAAACTGGGCTGTCCGGTCATCGACGTGACGGATCGAGCGGTCGAGGAGACGGCCAGTTTGATATTGGATTACTTAGCTAGTGGGGAGGATCACAGATGACGAAAAAATGGGTTTATCGTTTTGATGAGGTGTCCACACCGGACAAGATGTTGCTCGGCGGTAAAGGTGCAAATCTCGCGGACATGACGAAACATGGATTGCCCGTTCCCCCCGGATTCACGATCACGACTGAAGCCTGCCACGCATACGTCGCTGCTGGAAACACGCTGACCGCAGAAATGGAGCGGGAAATTGACGAGGCCATCAGTGCTCTGGAAGCGCGATCGGGGAAACGTTTGGGGGATGCCACCGATCCGTTGCTCGTTTCCGTCCGCAGTGGTGCACCGATATCTATGCCGGGTATGATGGACACGGTGTTGAACTTGGGGCTCAACCACGAGAGCGTGAAAGGACTTGCGCGTACGACAGACAACCCACGGTTTGCATACGACAGTTTCCGACGATTTATCCAAATGTTCAGCAATGTTGTGTTGAATATCCCCATTCATTACTTTGAGCGCATTCTCGACGATGCGAAGAATAAGCATCAATTTTCTGGAGATCAAGCGGTTACGGCGGAAGTATGGATGGACGTCATTCAGTCCTATTTAGACGTCGTTCGTCACCAAACAGGAAGGCCGTTCCCGATGGAGCCTCGCGATCAGCTGGAAATGGCCATCGGTGCGGTTTTCTCGTCGTGGAACAACCCGCGGGCAGCTGTGTATCGAAAGGTCCATCAAATCTCCGAATCCCTAGGCACTGCCGTCAATGTTCAGACGATGGTCTTCGGCAACATGGGCAACGACAGTGGTACCGGGGTCGCATTTACCCGCAATCCGTCGACGGGAGAATCTGAGTTGTTTGGGGAATATCTCATCAACGCCCAGGGCGAAGATGTCGTCGCCGGGATACGGACACCATCTGCCATCGCCACCTTGCAAACGGAAATGCCCGCCATCTACGATCAGTTCGTCTCCTTGTGCAGACAACTTGAGCTTCATTATCGAGATGTCCAGGATATCGAGTTTACCATTGAGCGGGGAAGGCTGTACCTCCTGCAAACTCGGAATGCCAAGCGAAGTGCGCAAGCGGCTGTGAAAATCGCGGTCGATCTCGCTCGTGAAGGCGTGATCGACAAGGAGACCGCGCTCTCCCGGCTGAAGCCCGAGGAGTTGGACCAACTGTTGCACCCGAGTATCGATGAACGCGTGGAACTGGAGGTCATCGCAACAGGGTTACCCGCTTCGCCCGGTGCTGCCATGGGTCAGTTGGTATTCGACGCGGACAGGGCTGAGGAACTCGCTCATTCCGGAACGCGTGTTTTGCTTGTGCGTTCTGAAACAACTCCGGAAGACATTCACGGCATTGTTGCTGCCGAGGGTGTTCTGACCAGTCGCGGCGGTATGACGAGTCACGCAGCGGTTGTGGCAAGAGGGATGGGAAAACCGTGTGTGTGCGGTTGTGATGAACTGCGGATCGATGAAGAAAAGGGACTGTGCACGGTGGGCGACACGGTTTTGCGCGAAGGAGACATGGTCTCTATTGACGGCGGTACAGGGCGCGTTATGTTAGGGGAAATTCACCTTGTTCCACCAACGATGTCGGACGCTTTCGAAACGCTCATGATTTGGGCGGACGAAGTTCGCAGCTTAGGTGTGCGTGCGAACGCGGATACGCCGGAGGATGCGGAAAAGGCGAGATCGTTTGGGGCAGAAGGCATTGGATTATGCCGGACGGAGCACATGTTTATGGCGTCGGATCGCCTGCCGGTTGTTCAGGAGATGATCTTGGCATCCACACACGAGGAGCGCCGAGACGCCTTAGAACGCCTCCTGCCCATGCAACGCGATGATTTCTACGGGATTTTGCAGGCGATGGATGGGTGCCCTGTCACCATTCGCCTACTCGATCCGCCGCTACACGAATTCCTACCGAACTTAGAGGAACTGGTTGCAAAACAAGCTGCACTCCGAACGGAATTGTCGTTGCGGGAGACAGAGGAAGTTCGGGACGCGCTGCGCGAGACCAGTGGTTTGTTGTCCAAAGTTCGGGCCTTGCATGAGATGAATCCGATGCTTGGCCATCGCGGTTGCCGACTTGGACTGACGATGCCCGAGGTATACGAGATGCAGGCGCGAGCTGTCTTCGAGGCGACGGCGCAACTGATTGAAGAAGGGTATCAACCAAAACCAGAAGTGATGATTCCACTCGTTGGGCATGTGGAAGAACTGCGACGCATGCGCGAACTCGTGGAACGGGTATGCAAAGAGGTGCAAGCGGTGCGTACACTGACGTTCCAGGTGCCTATCGGGACGATGATCGAAGTGCCGCGAGCCGCGTTGACGGCGGACGAGATCGCCCATTCGGCAGACTTTTTCTCGTTCGGAACGAACGATTTGACCCAGACAACGTTCGGCTACTCACGGGATGATGCGGAAGGTAAGTTTTTGCACACCTACGTCGAGTCAAAGGTTCTCCAGGCGAATCCATTCGCGACCATCGATGTGGATGGTGTGGGGCAACTGGTGCGGATTGCCTCGGCACGTGGCCGGGCAGAAAAACCAAAGTTGAAGCTCGGTGTTTGCGGCGAGCACGGGGGAGACAAGGCGAGCATCTCGTTCTTCCACCAGAGCGGCTTGGACTATGTCAGTTGCTCACCGTATCGTGTACCGCTGGCACGCTTGTCGGCAGCTCAAGCGGCAATTGAAGATGAGACAGACGAGAAGGGCGGAAAAGGAGCAGCAGCGCAAGTGTCTTAAGAAAAGTGTTCCGCGCGAGTCATTTTGGTAGCCCTACAATAACCCCATGGTGAATTGTCCACCATGGGGTTATTGTTTTTCTTGATTCTTTCTATGCAACAGAAAGGAACAACAACGTCAACTTACGAATACCGCAACTGCACCATCCCGATGCTAAAGAACACGACCGCGAATCCTGCAAGTACCGTGAGTGGCCATATGAGTGCTGAAAGCGTTACGCCGCTGAGAGCGGCAGTTTGAAAGGCGTCTAACGCCCATCCTTGCGGCAAGAACCAAGACATGTGCTGCATCCAATTAGGCTCCAAATCGAGGGGCCAGTACACACCTGCAATCATACTCGTAATGGAGGCAATAAAACCACCTGTTGCCATATGCTGTTCTCTCGTTTTAACGAGTCCCGAGATACAGAGTGCGAACCCTGCTATCGCAAAAATATACAGTGTTACAGTCAGTGCCATCCAACCGTTAAATGGGATATTGATTTTAAATAACAGGCGGCCTGCTAATATCATGAGTGCGTATTGAACCCACCCAATCAGTACAAATGATAACCCATATCCCGTCATGACACTTCTCTGACTGGCCGGGCTGGTCTTTAAGCGTGACCATGAACCTCGCATTTTTTCTTCTAAAATGGTGCCTGTGGATCCGAACAGCGTGAAGATGATAAACATGACAGCGAACCCGAGTACAGAGTGCTCTTGCTGAGTCAAAGCGTGGTTCTGTACCTTACCACCACTTAATGTGGACGAGGTGACCTGAACCGGGGTATGAATGGCCTTTGCCTGGTTCATCCCAGCCGTAAACGCCTGTTCCGCGGAAGCAGTACTCAAGTGTCCGTGTTGCTCGGCTTTTTGCAGTGCGATGTTCCCGGCCAGCGCCCACTCCTTGAGTTGATTCTGCAAGTCAGATGGAGCCGTGGACGAACTACTTTGGCCAACGTTAGGGGATATCGTGCTATAGATGTCCAGCGTGTGATGCGACAACGCCTGCCGTTCGAGCCCGTGGGGCAAGGTAATAATTACGTCAGCCGAGAAATTGCGAAGCTCATCGTTTGCTTCATCGGGTGAAATCACCTTAACGGCATACTTTGGGTTTTGCTTCATTTCTTGAATAAAGCCACGGGACACCACGGACTTATCTTCATCGATCACGGACACATGAAGGGGAGACCCGCCCCCGAGATTAGGCAATATACCAAAGACGAAGGAGAAAATGATGGGCATTACGAGCATCCAAATCACATTTCCGCGTTGGCGAAGCAAAGACACCATTGATCGCTTTAGAATTGCGACACATGCATTCATCCAGCAGCCCCTCCTGTCTCAATTGAGCGCCCATAGCGAAGGCTTCCTAACAATCCGCAGATAACGCCCAGGCACACGAGATACAGCACCGGAGTCAGCAGACCTGCACTGTTTATACCGATAATAGAATTGACAAGAGCGGTTAAAACTTCGCCGTTCGGTAAACCGTGCGCAATGACTTGTATACCTTTCGGCATACCGTACAATGGCCAGAAGCTGCCGCCAAGGATGCAAGCAACCTGCGATCCGATTTGACCCAGGGAATCCATGATGCGAATGTTGCTGATCCAACTTCCTAGTGCAACCGAAATTCCAGACAGTGCCAAGGAGTAAGCGACAAGAATCATGGCAGTTTGGTCGATAGGACCAAGGTGAATGTTCAAGATAAAGCGATAACACAGAAGCAAAACGGCACCATACAGGGCTAGAATGACAAAATTACTGACTAAGTGCCCACCAGCAATCGCGTATCGTGACGCGGGTGAGGCCATCATACGGCGGTACAAATCACTGCGCTTATCCCTGACCATGGCACCAGCTCGATTGATGGCGTTCGTCAGCATGAACATAACCATCATGCCAATTGCGTAATAGGCACCTGTCGTGACGGGATGTAGACTCGTGGTACGAGATTGAATATTCGCCGACTCGATAGTGGCTTTTGACCCCGGTAATTGCCCAGCTGTGTACGCTTTATCTGCGAATTCCTGTCCATACGATTGAACGATACTTTGCACGACAGAGCGTTGTACTGAATGTGCACTGGTCGATTCAACGTCTACAGTTGCTTTGTGGCCGGATTCAATTTGCTGTGTGTAATTCCGACCAATCCAAACCACTACGTTCGCCTTGTCCGTTGTTGTGTCGGCCCGAGCCCCTGCGAGTGAGTCTTCTACATGGACCGTCATCTGTCCCGACTGTGATCTAAGAACACGAACTAGTCCTGTACCGAGTGACCCTGAATCTTCGTTGTAAACAGCAACCGGGAATGATGGAATTCTCGGATTGCTCCCGAAGACATTTCCTAAGGCGAAGCTCAGGACGGCGGTGATGAGTACTGGGATAGCCAACAACATGATGAGCGCCTTTCTATCGCGCAAGAGCGTCAGCAGATTCGCTTGAGCCATCTTAAGCATTAATTGACCTGTCATACGGCACCTTCCCCTCCATCACGCAGTTGGCGTCCAGTTAAATGAAGAAATGCCGCTTCGAGGTTGGGCTCTTCAACGTTAATGTTTGCAGGCTGCAAACCGTGCTGGCTCATGGCGAGAACAACTTTGCTAACCGCTGCTGCCGCGTTTGTACTTTGAAGAACCAAAGCACCATCTCTATTTTGCAAATTTTTCAGCGACAAGTCCTGTTGCAACTCTTTGAGGATGCTATCCAAGTCCCCCTGAGCCTCTATCGTAATGGTTGCAAGCGTACCGGCTAACTGTCGGACGTCATTCAAACTTCCGTAGGCGATGACTTGACCGTGGTCCATAATGGCTAGCCGTTCGCAGAGAAATTGAACTTCTTCCATGTAGTGACTGGTGTATATAACCGTGATGCCCTGCTTGTTCAAATCCTTCACTGTTTGCAGGATGTGGTTGCGCGACTGTGGATCGATCCCGACCGTCGGTTCGTCCATAATGAGAACTTCCGGTCGATGAATCATGCCGACAGCGATATTCAATCTGCGCTGCATACCACCTGAGTACTTCTTGACGAGTTGCTTCGTGTTGTCTTCCAGGCCAGCGACCCGTAGACACCAGTTTACGTTGTCCTTCAGTTTCGATCCGGTGATGCCGTAAACAGTCCCCCAGAACT
The DNA here is from genome assembly GCF_026651605.1 of Alicyclobacillus dauci. Classification (GTDB taxonomy): domain Bacteria; phylum Bacillota; class Bacilli; order Alicyclobacillales; family Alicyclobacillaceae; genus Alicyclobacillus; species Alicyclobacillus dauci. Next base: position 1,425,726 of record NZ_CP104064.1, read on the forward strand.
CAAGGTTTTCACGCGCCGTGAGCGTGTCGTACAGTGCGATGGTTTGCGGGACGAGGCCGATTCGTTGCTTTAAAAACTTAGGATGTTTCCGCATCGTCTTCCCATGCATCGTCACTTCGCCTTCATCCGGTGAAAGCAGACCCGTGACCATGGAAATGGTCGTCGATTTCCCAGCGCCATTTGGCCCGAGTAACCCAAAAGAGTCCCCTTGATTTACTTGGAAACTGACATTTTTCACAGCATACTTGTCAGAAAATCGCTTTGATAAGTGACTTACTTCCAACATTGATGTGCCTCCTCATTGCGGTGTTTCTTAGGTTCATCTTACCGTTGATAGGAAGTACGAACATGTGCAAAAGGATAGAAAAAAGAGGCGACGTCGACGTCGCCTCTTGGATGAGTCTATGCCAAAAGTCATTGACCGCTGTAATTTGTCACGATAGGTCAGGCTTCGAGAGCTGTCCATAGCCATGTCGAACAGCATACAGTGCGGCTTGTGTCCTATCCCGCAATTCTAGCTTCGAAATGAGATTACTCACGTGATTTTTCACCGTACCTTCAGTCAGATGCAAATACGATCCGATTTCGCGATTAGACATCCCTCGTGCTAAGCAGTCGAGGACGTCTGTTTCTCGATCCGTTAGTCCAGCGACACACCGTGGCTCAATAGCGGGGGCGGCAGCTTCAACTGGACGTTCGTGTTGGTTGACAGCATTGAGAAACGTTTTAGCGATATTTGGGGGTAGGACAGCCCCGCCGCGAGCTGCCACTCGAATCGCATCGGCAATCTCTTCCGCGGGCATATCTTTGAGGAGATAACCCACTGCCCCAGCCGACAACGCGCCGACCACATCAGTCTGCTCCTCGAATGTGGTCAACATCAGAATCTGAATGTCTGGGTACTTCGATAAAATGTTTCGGGTTGTCGTGACGCCGTCCTGGTTGGGCATGCGGATATCCATCAAAATCACATCTGGGTGGTTGGCTGCCATGTGTTCGGCCTCGATTCCGTCGCTAGCCACCCCCACCACGTGGATATCTTTTTCCAACCCGAGCAGCGTTCGCACCCCTTCTCGCATAAGCCTCTGGTCATCCACAATGAGGACGCGAATCATTCGAATGCTCCTTCCCATACGGGTAACTGTGCCGTAAGTCGAAACCCAAATCCGGGCTCGGAGGCAATGTTCAATTCTCCGCCGTATTGCCGCAGGCGATTTTGCATCGAAGACAGACCGAATCCAAGCACTAACTCGGCTGTACCTTTCCCGTTGTCTTCTACCTCGAGTTCAACGAAGCCCCCGTTTCTCCGGAGTTTCAAGGTGACCCTAGTGGCCCGTCCATGACGCTGTGCATTCGTCAGCGCTTCTTGAATGATGCGATAAAGCACAGCCATGACTTGGGCGGGTAGTTGGCCGAGGCGCGAATCAGTCTCAAAAAACGTTTCCATGCCCGTCAGTTGGGTGAATTGCAGCACAAGACGTCGAAGTGCAGTAATCCCCTCGTCCGCCGAAGTCCGTCGAATGGCTCGCACTGACGTCCTCACTTCATCTAAGGCTTCACGTGCCAATGCCTCGCAGACAACAAGGTTCTCCCGGGTGGTTTCCACGTCGGCGTCCTGTGTCCAAATCCGTCTTGCAGCTTGCAACTGTACAAGTAATGCGGTCAATCTGTGGGCGACCGTATCGTGAATTTCACCAGCGATCCGGTTGCGCTCTTCCGCAGTGGCAAGATGATAGACCTTGTCTGCGTATTCATTCATCTGCGCGTTCATCATACGCAGTCTGTCAGCTTGTTCGCGGACCCTTGCCGTTGTAAGAAGCGATGTCTCTCGCTCATGATGCTGTACTTGAAGTAAGAAAGCGAACGCGATCGCGATGAGAATGATCACAGCGTATAAGGCCACAATGAGCCGCAGCGAGAGACTGTCTACGGCCGGGAGGAGAGGTCTCTGGTGCGGAGCGTTGATATCAACGTTGACCATCCAGACAAGCTCCATGAGTGGCACGAAACTTAAAAACCATTGCCACCCATCCCGATTGTACAGTGATGTGTATGTGATAAGACTAGGTAATACAATGAGGGCCGCCGGTCCAATGGGTTGCCAGACTAGCAAACAGCCACTCAGAATGGTCACGAGGACACACTCCACAAGGAGACTGACACGTTGGACTTGCTTCCATAACACATCATCTCGCCAAATTAAAAGAATGATGTTAATTCCAACGATTGTCCCGGTTCCTATGGCAACAATGGCTCGTTGCCACAGAAATTGAGGAACGTTCATGTAATATACGACAACTAGAATTTGACAAAATAACCGCAGCGTTAGCCACAGCCCACGGGAGCCCCCAGGGGCAGTGTGTGGCGTTGCGGGGTGAACGGCATTCAGTTTCATCGATTGATCCATTTTTGGCTCTCCGGTGTGAAAACGTCGACATCCGCTCAGGCGTTGTACTGGAATCTTGAGCTCATCGCCATGGTAGAGCGTGTCACTTACTTCAATCTTATCAATAAAGTGCAGCAATGGAAGAGCTGGATAAGGCCCGATTATGGTACAACCACGGTGTTGAGTAAATCAGAAAGGGTGTGGGGTGGCCAGTGGCCATGCACGTATCAAGGCACGTATATGGGGACCAAACATTTCAATTTGCTGACTTACGGGTACCTGACGGGGAAGGTCCCTACCCCGCCATCATTCTCATCCATGGTGGCTTTTGGCGGTCGAGGTACTCACTTGATTTGATGAACGACATGGCCGTGGATCTGACTCGCCGAGGTTACGTTACGTGGAATATTGAATACCGTCGTGTGGGTCACAAAGGGGGCGGTTGGCCAGGCACGGTACAAGATGTCGCAGCCGCAATCGATCATCTAGACACTTTAGCCGGACAGGTGGAGATCGACCTTGGAAGACTGGGTGTTGTCGGGCACTCAGCAGGTGGGCATCTTGCACTATGGCAAGCTGCCCGTGCAAAACGGTCATTTGGAGCGGAAGAGGGCCTCGGGATAAAGAAACCCCTCGTTCAACCGACAAGCATTGTTTCGTTGGCGGGCGTGTCCGATCTACGTCATATGCATCAAGTGCGACGTAATGACAGCCCTGTCCAAGCGTTTATGGGAGGAACACCGGACGAGTTACCCGGTGAGTATCTTCTGGCCTCTCCGATTGAGTTGCTGCCGCTTGGTGTGCCGCAACTGCTCGTCCACGGAACCGAGGATGAAAATGTTCCGTACGAACAGAGCGTGTCGTACGTTGAAGCTGCCGAGCGCGCGGGAGATTCTGTGGACCTTCTCACGCTCGAGGGCACAGACCATTTCGCCGTGATCGACCCTACCTCGGATGTTTGGGCTTTGATTGTCGAGCATGTGATGAAGTTGGTTCCGCTATCGCGATGATGCGTTGCGTTAGGGGGTAACGGTTGTGACCAAAAAATATACGGGCTTAGTTGAATCAGTTGAATCAGTTGAATTCAACCACATATCTCATCCTCGGTATAAAGGGAAACGTTAAGATGGCGACGAATCTCGAAGAGGTCTGGACGTTTGCCTCACAACTAATACACGGTGAGATCGACGTTCTCGACCCCTCGTTTTAACCAGTCAATGGGACAAGTGTTGGTGTTTGGATGAGCATGCTTCTGCATACGCATGGGGAAGACGTTTCGCGGATTACAGGATTGGTTGACGTCGGGGAAGGTGGTCCCGTTTCTCTAAATGGGGTACAGGTTTTTAACTATGGGGGCGATTGGCATGGACATGGCGTTTAACCTTCGTCAAGAACAGAGTCATAAGCTCCTGTTGACGATGGAGATGAAACAAGGGCTCGATATTCTTCAGTACAGCCTTGATGAGCTTGACCGATATCTTGAAGAGAAACTGGCCGATAATCCCGTCGCAGAATACAGATCTCCCTATGATCACTATGTTATCCCTTGGCCCTCACTGCCGGGCACGTTTCGTCGTACCCACGCGGATGGTGACGACTCCTGGTCTCTGGAGGAACGGATCCGGGCTGAGGAGTCAATTGAAGAATTGATTGTTGCCCAGCTGCGGCTCATGGATGCGCCAAATCAAGTCATTGAGTTGGCATGCCGACTGGTGGGTTTCTTGGATGAGATGGGCTACTTGCGTGAACCAATGGCTGAACTGACGAAAGAGTTGAATATGTCAGTTGAAGCCATTGAGGAGGCAATAAATTTGCTTCAGCGAGTCGATCCGCCCGGCATCGGAGCACGCAACATCAAAGAATGTCTTCATCTTCAAGTGGGACGAATCAAAGAACCGTTGCGCCAAATTGTGTCAATCCTCGTGGAGGAACACTTGGACGATCTCGCAGCAGGGCGTCACAAGTCTATTCAAAGAGCGCTTCGTGTCTCCGGCGAGGCATTACAACGAGCGGTAGAAGCGTTGCGAACATTAAATCCGCGACCCGCCTCTCTTTTAGGCGGTTACCGACCGTCATATATCATACCTGATGTAACAGTCGAAAAAGTTGGAAGCCAATTGGTTGTATTAGCGAACCGTTTGGCAAGCCCGAGAATTGAGCTCAACGACGATGTATGGAAGCAGAGCGGGTCCAAAGAGACGCCGCCTGATGTCCGCGCCTACGTGGATTCTCACCGGAAGGAAGCTCTAGGGCTTGCCAAGGCGCTCCGAAATCGTTCAACGACCGTCGTACGAGTCGCGGACGCCATCCTCCACGCACAAGCGCCCTTTTTTGAACGTGGGCGCGGTGCGCTTCTCCCTTTAACGCTACGTGATATTGCCGTTGCTACGGGGTTTCATGAGTCGACGGTTAGTAGGACTGTCCGAGGCAAGTACATGCAGACACCACACGGGGTATTTGAGCTAAGCTATTTTTTTACATCCAGAATTCCCAGCAGTGGTGGCCTCACAAGTGCCGAAGCTGTGAAGGAAGCTTTGCGGCAATTGATAGCGACGGAAGATCCACGAACACCTTTAAGTGATGATGCCCTGGCAACGTTACTGGTCAATCGAGGAATAGAGGTATCGCGTCGGACCATTGCTAAATACCGGGACGAAATGGGGATATTGTCCTCTGTCAAACGCCGTCGATTCGGATAACCTCAGGTAATCACGCATAGGAGTAGCACCAACTGCAGGGACCGCCCATACGATGCTACACGAAATCACATTGTTTTCGTGGAAAAGAGGCGGATGGCATGCTGACTCCTGCTCATTGGGTGTACTTGATTGTCGTGATCCTTGTCATCATCGGAATGGCCATGCGTCGTGGCGTCATTCCACTGTGTATCATAGGCACGGTTGTCATGGGCTGGGTATATTCGCATCAGTTCCTGGCTGGGTTGCAAGCGCTGTACAACGCCAATGTGGCGTCTGCAACGACGCTCCTTGGGATTATCCTGATCATCGGCATTATGATCGCATTGCTCCGGCTACTTGAGAGCATTGGGGCAGGTCAACTGTTCCTCCGTCCAGTTCGAAATTTGTTCCGAGGACCTGGATCCGCCTTTTGGGGCACAGGTCTGGTGAAAGGGATCATTGCTGCATTCGTGTGGCCCACTCCGTCAACCATGATGGTGTCAAAAAACCATACGAAGGTCTACACGAACCGAACCATCTTCATTCACCCATGCGGTTTCGACCATGGAACGAATGAGTTCCTTACGCTCTTGGTCATTGGCCGCATCCCACGTCTTACGAACGTCTCTCAAGTCATCCAGACTTATTGGCTGGGGGGCGTTCGTCTCTTCCTGTTTGAGCGACCGTAATTGTTCTTCCTCTTGGTTTATCTCGTTGAGACGATCACGTAAGTCCTCTCCAGAGATAAATTCCTTATCGAATGCGTCCATCCATTTTTTACGCCGTTGTTTCAACTGGAACAAAGCGGCTTCAATATTAATCCGTTCCGACTGTGTGTCTTTGGGTTCGGGCTCCATTTTTGCGCGTTGGATCATCTCATGAGCAATGCGTTCAATCTCACTGATGACAGCCGGTTCAATAACATCTCGCTTCCACATCTTCATCGTACAGACGCGCTTGTGCCGTCTCGCATTGCATAGGTAGCCAAAGTATGGATTGATGCGACCGTTCTTTCCGGCTGGTACAGTATGCCCAATCATCGGTCCACCACAGTTACCACATCGGAGCACACCAACGAGCGGGTAAGAACCGGTTCCACTGCGTCCGCCAATGATACGACGTTGTTCCATAAGCATTTGAGCACGTCTCCACTGGAACTCGTCAATGATTGGTTCGTGATCACTTTTTGCCATGACCGTTTCTTGGTTCTTATATTTCTTGTTTCCTGTATTTCCGTATCGAACATAGCCGCAATACACTGGATTTTTAATGCATGCATTGACGACTTTTTGTGACCATTCATCAGACCCACGTGGCCTCGGCATATTGTTCGAAGGGTCATTCAAAAACTTAACTAGGCGCGATACGCCATCACCAGCGAAGTAACGGTCAAACATCGTTCGGATGACCTTTGCTTCAATTGGGTTTATGTACAATCTGCCGTCTTTGAGGTCATATCCATATGGTGGCGTGTGCCCGAAGTAACGACCTTGGCGAACCATTTCAGCTTGTCCAAACCGCGTCCGTTCTCCAAGGTCTCCCGTTCCCACTGAGCAAGTGCGGCGACGATTGTAATGAACAGCCGACCCATAGCGGTAGTTGTGTCGTATACTTCTGTCGCGCTCTTGAAACTGACGTTGTACTCCTCGAAGACTTGAAGTAGCTCGTGCAAGTCGATCACGCTACGGGTCAAACGGTCGAGGCGGTACACGAGAACAACATCGATCTTTCGTTCTCGAATATCATCCAACATCCGTTGTAACTGTGGTCGATGGGTGTTCTTTGCGGAAATACCTTCATCGGTGTAAACATCAGCAATGGTCCACCCTTGCGACTCACAATAAGCGCGCAGTCTATGTAACTGCGCGTCAAGGGAGAAACCTTCTTCAACTTGGATGTCAGAACTTACTCGTGTATAGATAGCTGTTCTCATTGCTTACACATCCCAAACAACTTGTGTAACTTGGCCTTGGATTCGCGCTTCAGACACGGGAACAATCCGAGGTGGGTAATTAGGGTTAGACGATTGTAGTATCAAAGTATCATCTTGGTAAAAGACACGTTTAAGCGTAGCTTCGTCCCCATTTAATAGTACCACAGCAATTTTCCCATCCTCGACCCAATCTTGACGCCTGACGAGAACTCTATCACCTTCTTGGATTCGATCACCGATCATGCTGTCGCCTTTTACTTGTAGATAAAAATACTCTCCGTCTGCCACTTCTGACTTCGCCACCGGTTTGTAGTCAATTACTTGTTGCTCCGCGTAGAGGTCGTAACCGGCCTTAATTGAACCAAGAACAGGTATATTGACAACAGATGTCATGTGTTGAGTATCTTCGGTCTTCATCTTTGAAAGAAATTCGGCGATTTTTGATGTGCTCCGCTCTTTGGCTTTATTCCACTGGTCGCGAACTTCTAAATCGTCGTTATTTGGTGTTGAATAAGAATCTATGTAGTTGATATTGAAGTCAACAGTTCCATGCCTTTTCTCAAGTTCTTGGGCCATCCTCTGTAGCATTTCGCTTTCTAAATTCTCTCGTTCTTTATCTTCATCTTCTTCGGTTGCTTTACTTAAACGAATTCGAGTCTGGGCAAGAAACAACATACTGTCTATGGCATATCCTGCATCGCCTCGTTGCCCTATCATAAAACGCGGCAAAGGATTCATGACAGTGTGAGCTATTTTGAACTTTTCGTCCCAGGGAAGTTTGTCAATGCGGTCATAGAACGCATCCTTTGGATTTGAAAAGACGATTCCCTCTTGCAACCCATAAGACTTTACAACTTCGTCTAAGAGTTGCTTGCTGACACGCTGTACCGTTTGACCTTGCAAACGTCTACCGCGCTCCAACTTATCCCGAACCCCGACCGTATCGTCATTGATGGCCGCAACTTTCAAGTCAGTGACATCAACGTGACTGTCGCGCCTGGACTGCAAATCGTACAGGTGAAGACGGACAACAGGACGTGATGTGATGGCGGTAGAGACGTTACTCAGTTTCAATGGTTCCGGGGCATTCGATGAATTTAACAAGCGAATGCAGCAAGTTATCAATGACCTGTGTCAAACCGTCCTGGACAACGCTAGGGCCAATGTAGGCGGTGCATATCCCGAGGTCGAGGCATCGCTTCATGCAGGGCTGTCAGCGTTGGCACAGCAGGGCATGATCGACGGTGAGATTGGCGCGGATGCATGGCAAAGTTTCATGGCTGAATGGGGTAGCGGGTCACTAATGGATAGGCTTAATCCGGGGCTTGTCGACTACATGAACTCGGAACTATGGAACCAACTTCGTGAAGCCAACGGAGACGCCATCACAGGCCGCGCTAAGGGTCCATACATCGGATTAGATGGGATGGTCCATAACGCGCACACAGGCGTCTTAGCGGGGCGAAATCTGGAGCAGTTGCGAGACTTCCCGTGGTTTCGTGACTGGATGGCGAAGGTTGGGCTGCCAGATGATGCGTTCACGCCAAAGGTTCCGCTTCATTTCATGCGCGATGCGCTTGAGTCAAATGAGGTAGGAGTCAGTCCCTTGAAGTTAAGGAACGTCGCATCATTCGCAAGCAGTTTCCACACTTGGTCGAGCAATGCTGCAGAGCCCACATAGAGGCCCCCTTTACACCAGGCACGGATAAAGTCGCCTACATCGTGAAAGAAGAGGAAACGGACGGCATTGTGGATTCGACGACCATTCCGATTGTGCTGTTGTACATTCGCTCGGGTAAACCAGACGTGCGAACGCCTACGGTGTACATCGGCAAGGTAGTGATCGACTGTTTTGCATCGAGTGGGAACACAGCGCGTCAGATGGTCGAACGAACGCAAGCACTCATGCAGAACTGGGAACCTCCCGGATTCTTCGTGAGTCGGTCGGCTTACGACACGTCATTCAAAACTGGCATTACTGGCGTGAAGGGACATCGAATCTACTACGATGTCTCTTATTTTGTTGGATAAGAGGAGGTATTTTTAGTGGCGCTTATCATTCCGAATATCGGATACTCCGCAGCACTTGACCCGGTATCTGGCGGGTTACTCGCGGTCTTTACGAAGATGGATAGCATCTCGATGGACGTTGACGGTACATTGACGCCTGTTTATGGCGGTGCTGGAGCATACCCAATCGTCAACATCATGGCTGACCGTAAGCCAATGGTTAGTTTGAGCGGTTCTGAGACGTCTTTGCAGGCTTCCAGTATGCTCGGTGCAAACGTCACAACGGCCTCGGCGTCTACCAAGGTTCAAGTACCGCGTATCGAGGAATTGACCATCGGCGCAGATGGCACGGTCAACCTGCCTAATGGCGACACAATATCAGCAACCACCACCACGATTGGTGTGGTGGGTGCGCTTGATAACAAGGCATTCACGAGTGTTGCATCTGCACCGACGACAGGCGAGTATGTTACGCCGGTTGCAGGAGATGCAAAGGTTACGTTTAGCACCGATGATGCCGGGAAAGCAGTCGTTATCTACTACACGATTGACACCTCAACAGGTGGTCAAGTGGATTATCAACCGTCGGCAGTTGGCAAGGTCGTGAAGTTCGTTGCATCTGCTAAGGTTGTCAATACAGAGGATCCGTCACAGGCACTTGTACCGATTACATTTGTGGTCAACTCGTGTCAGTTCCTTGGCAAGTGGACGCTATCGCAGGAGCGCCAGAAAGCATCTGCACCGAAACTTGACCTGCAAATTCTTGACCCAGGCGGCGGTAAAGCAGCGGTATCAATTATCACAACGGCCAAGTTCGCGGGGTGATGATTGATGGGTAAGGATGCACCGATCAAAGATGCTTTGGGGCTTGGCGAACGGTTATCTCTAGGCGGGGCGCATGTTGATTGCGTCCCTGCCACGCTCGCTGACTTGGACGACGCCATGAAGCACTGGCATACATGGGCACAGAAAGCAGGCAGTGTACAGATGGCCTATCTGCCTGGTAACGAAGAGGCCAAAGAGGCATTCGAAGAACTTCTGTACATTGCGTGTGGAAGAAAGATCGAGAAGGACGAACTCCGGGCGAAGGTAAATGTCGCTGACGGCGCCAAGGAGGTAGTCGCATTCATCGAACGATTTCTTGGCTTTAAGCCGAGAGATGCCGCCGGAACCGAAAGAACCCAAGGGTAATGAGTCGGGCAAGAAGGTAGCTCTGAAGGACGCCATATCGAAACTCGTCATCCGCGGGGTGTCATACTCCGAGATTCGGAAGATGACGCAATACCAGTTGTATAGCGCGTTCTATGCGTTGACTGACGAGGATAGGTTCAGAATGAGTTTGGCTGGGTTCAAGGTTGAGGACGGAGATAAGGAAGCCACGTTGCAGGATCTGCTTGGATTTGGCGGGTAGGGGTCATTGCCCCTATGCCGGATATGCGAATGAATGTCGCCTATGCGTCATATGGGTAATCACATTTTGTGATAATTGTGAAAGACGAGTATAGACAAAGGTAAAATGTAGTAAAGTTAGGGTATGAATGATGGGAGGGTAAACCGTGGCAACAGTATCCGAACTATATAATCCTGAAATATTCATAGCGTGATCGCGAAGGGACTGTAAACGCAAGCGGCACAAGTCTATAGGAGGGATTTGTCGATTCACTTAAAAGGTGACGTGAGCACATAGGAAAAGAGCCCAACCTTTGGTAGTGTTAAGGTGTCGAAGCCAAACACAACAAAGGAGTGCTCTTCTATTGAAAAGCCTACAAGAGAATGTCATGAACTTCAACCCTCGGATGAAGGTGAATTTTGACGGCGGTGACTTGACCTCGGATGCTGGACTACTCCTATACAAAGAATTTGATCACAAATTGGGTCTATTCGAGGCTGTGGAAGACCTACTTGTAGTTCATGATTCGGTCTTACATCGTGATCATCCGAACAGTGACGTGGTTCTTCAGAAACTGTATCAGCATATAGCTGGCTACCATACTGACGACCACGCAGATGATCTAGCCGTTGAGCCGTTGCTCAATGCGCTGTTGGGAAAAGAACGCTTGGCCTCACAACCCACGCTGTCTCGTTTTAACGATAAGGCGGATATGGAGACTGTAAAATCTCTGGAACATGTGAATGAAACGCTGCAGCGCCGCGTGTATGCTATAAAGCCCCAGAATCAATTCGTCTTTGATATGGATTCATCCGGCTTTGCTGCTTACGGAAAACAGCATGGCGCGAATTTCAATTACCACTATCAGCAACATGGATTTCATCCGTTGTTTTGTTTCGACGGATTGATAGGTGATTGCCTGCGGTCCGAGCTCCGTGCGGGGAACGTGTTCACTTCCCGTCAAGTCGTCCGGTTTGTCGGACCCGTTCTGAAACGGTACGAGACATGGTCACCGAACTCGCTCATTGTCATTCGTGGCGACAGTGGATTTGCCGTTCCAGGACTGTTTGAGTTGGCAGAGACTAATAGCCATAAATATGCAATACGCTTGAAATCAAACGCCCGTCTACAGTCTATTGCGCAGGTCATGGCGGATCCACTGCTAAACCCTGAAAGGTTACATGAACGACAAGTTCATTACAAGGAATTCATGTATCAAGCATCCAGTTGGGAACATGCCCGCCGAGTGGTCGTTAAGATGGAGCGTCCAGCAGGAGAACTCTTGTTTCAATTCACATTTATCGTGACCAATATGACGCTGCAGCCCAAAAACGTCATTCGCTTTTACTGTCAGCGCGGTCACATGGAGAATTTCATCAAAGAAGCTAAGAATGGATTTGCTTGTGACAAAATGAGCAGTACGGCCTTTGAATCGAATGCCGTAAAACTCCAGATAGCGATGCTCGCATACAACTTCAACAACTGGTTTCGTCGGCTCTGCTTACCGGAAAAGATGAAGCCAGGTCGGTTGGAAACACTACGAACCAAACTGATTAAAATCGCAGGCAAGCTTGTGTATTCTGGACGATACTGGACATGGAAATTATGCAGTTCGTGTGTGTATCGAAGGGAATTCATTCAAACGCTTCAAAATGTGGCCCGAATGCCACGCTTCGGTTAAGCTAATCATCACCCGAAGCGCAATTTGAAAAGTGATTAAGAGAGAGCACGGGATACCTGCGACTTCAGCGACAACCATATATATCCACTAGCCGACACGCATGAAGTCATAATGATGAAATTGTATGTTCAAGCCTGAAAAACTCAAAATCCGTCCGGCTTCAACTACTTTTATCCTATATTTGTCCATTTGTTACAATCGGTTTGCTCCGCTATGAATATTTCAGGATAATTTATCTACGGAGTATCCTCAGATGTATTAGTCGATACGGTACGACAATATTTCAACGCAAACAACATCACGTATTCCACATTTAGCTACTCGGATTTACGACCATATCTTTAATTTCAACTAACTGGTGCGTTAGTGCAATATCAAGCCGTCCTTTCGGGGCGGCTTTTTTGACTGGGAGGTGAGATATTGGTACTCGCTTTAGTCGGTTACTCATCATGGAATGATACTGACGGAATGGACGGGTCAACTGGGTACGATAGCACGACTCAATTCGACGGATCGCAAGATGCATCAGTGTTCTGGGATGATTGGATCGCGACACACTTTACGTCTTATGTATCGTCTGGTACTCGCGACTCGAACCCGATCATCCTAGATACGTATGGAACAGTTGAATCCGCGTCTCTCTTGTGGACATCAGATATCCCGGCGGGAACGAATGTCGAAATGAGCATAAGTGTCGACGGCGGCAATACGTTCGTTCCCGTAGCGAACGGCGAATCCATACCGATTATGCTGGGGTCCGCGAGCGGGAAACAAACAGTTATTCGAACGTCTCTTTCTACCACGAATCCGCTTGTCACACCTTCGGTTTCATCAATGACCTTATCAATCGAGAACGAAACTGACATTTTGAATATCGAGTACGTACCACAAGGCGTCTTTATGCTGTCTGCACCTACCACATCATCCAAGGCCGACGGAACCCGAGAAGTGACATTTCAAGGTGACGACAAGTGGCATCAGTTTGATGGTCAACCGCTCGGGACGTTCGCCAATCCGGTAACAATAACAAAGGGAACGAACATCGGAACAGCGATCACGACCTTGGCTCAACAGTTTGGCGAGACCAAGTTCGCGTTTGATGCATGTGACGTGACAGTGCCGTACGACATGACATACCAGCCGGGAGAGGCCGTTGGAAAGGCGATGAAAGATCTAGCGGCCATTCCAGTCTACTCACTGTTTTATGATGTCGACGGTTACCTCCGATTCAGACCAATTAACCAGAACCTAACGACGAGTCCGAGCGTGTGGACCTACGACAAATCGGAATACACGCTTTATGCTGGCGCCGACAAGACGTTTGACGAATCCCAGTTATACAATCGGGTTCTTGTCCTCGGCGGTTCATCTCAGACGGCTACGGTGTCGGCTATCGCGTCTAACGATGACCCGAACAGTCCGATATCCACGGTCAACATCGGCGTGCGCTTGTTTGTCTACAACAACGGATCACCCGATCCGCTCATTACAACTCAGGACTTAGCCCAGGCGCGCGCCGATTACGAACTGCAGCAGCGTGCGCGTATCGTCGAGACGCAGAATTTCACAGCGCTCCCGAACTTCCTGCAAGACGCAGAAGACATCGTGACACTGGTTGATGACTGGACGAGTACCAATGGAAAGTACCAGATTACGAAACTCAATATCCCATTTAAAGCTGGAAACATGATGACGGGTTCAGTATGGCGTGTGACGGGAGTTGGATCATAATGCAGCAACCTCCGATGACGGTCGAACAGTTTTACCGCACTCTGAAACAAAAAGTTAGGGGGTGGTTCGGCGAGTGGCTTAGAGAGGAGGAAGTCTACAACAGCCAAATGTGGATGGATGGAAAGGTGAATGCGGTGGCATCGGATGGACTTCATGCGGACGTGTTTATTAATGCCGCATCGACCGTGACGGCATCGGTTCCAATCGCGAACGGGATCACACTGGCTGTCGGTGACGAGGTGGTTATTCTTAACCGAGCCAAGAAGCGGGACCTCATCATACTTTATAAGAAAGTCATGTAGCCGCTGGCCCTATGGGGCTATTTTTTTATGTCCAATTTAGGGGTGAGGCTATGCAAGTTTGGTGTGAATCAGGGGATGTACTGATCTACTTTAAGCCTGTTAATCTAACCACGCGACTCATCGAATACGGTGAGGAACGAATCGACCCAAACGAAGACAGATATGCATATCACGTCGCCATCGCACTCGGTCGGTATGACAAGGTTGAAGCGAATGGACAAGCAACGGAAATCAACCCAATCGACTATGACCGATGTGAAGTCTTCCGTCCGCCGTATGACCCAGCGAAGTTGCCCGGTGCACTCGCGTGGGCACATAACCAAGTCGGTCGACTATACGGCTGGATCGGCATCATCGACCAAGGCATTCGGGATTTCTCCTGGAGCCTTTTTCATTTGCCGGACTGGTTTGTGAGATGGGCCAATAACCGGTGGCCGTACTGCTCGACGTTGGTACAAGAGATCACTTTACGCGCTGGGTTTGATGGGATTCCGAGTTGGCCGCCTCCTTCGCCGGAGACGGTTTACAAAGCCGTGAAGCAGTGGTCAGTTAAATGAACATGAGTAGGGGTGATCGAGTGGATTTAACAAAACAGGTGAAAGAGAACACAGAAGCAATCAAGGAACTTCAGCGAGCCCAAGAGAGAATTGAACGCGACCACGACAACTTGCTCACGCTCTATAAAACTCAGCAGGCCACGCTCACTGAACTGAAGACGGATGTTAAGTCCGACATCCTAGAGCTTAAAAAGGACTTACGCGACGACATTCAAGACCTCGGTAAACGCCATGACCAAGACGTCCAAGATGCTAAACAGGCATGGCCGAATCGAGCACACCTCGCCGTCGAATGCGTATTGGGAGTCGCAGCCCTCTGGGGGATGTTCCATCACTAAAAAGGGGGCGATGAATTGAATATCATCAACCGCGCCGTCGACTGGTTTGTAGATACTTTCGGCGGCTTTCTCTTTTTGATTCTCTTCAACGGTGTGTCGGTACTTTGGGTAGCCCTCGGCCTCATCGATCCGCATTTCTTTGACCCGTTCCCGTCGAACTTCTACACGCTCACCGTTTCATGGCTGGCAATTAATATGTCCATTCTCATTCTGTGGGCCGAACGACGGAATAAGGCGCGGGAGGAGCGGCAGAAGCAAGTTGACCTACAAAGAGCCGTTAAGGATCGGGAGCAAGCGGAACAGGTGCACCGGATGACGGGAGCCATTCTCAATCTGTCAGAAGGAACACAGAGACTCATCAATGTGCTGATGAAGCATGTAGAGGAAGATGGACATGACTTGGACGAGATCCTTGAGGTTGTGAAGTCGCATGAAAGTGAGGTGGTTAAATGAGTTACAAAATCCTCGACATATCGAGTTTTCAGCCCAACGTCGACTGGGCCAAGGTTAAAACGCAAATTGACGGCGTCTACATCAAAGTCACAGAAGGCGTAACGTGGACGGATCCAACGCTATTGCCGCACATCCAAGGCGCTCGCTCGGTAGGCATACCAGTGGGCGTCTATCATTTTGCTCACCCGGACCACAACAAGGCTGAGGATGAGGCAAAGCATTTCCTGTCCGTCGTTCAGCCGCTCGGTCAGTTTGACTTCCTCCCGGCGCTTGACCTAGAGGAACCGACGTCGACCGGAACGATGACCGCTGACCAAATCGTGGGGTGGGTCCAGGAGTGGGATACGGCGATTCAGGCCTATTGTAACGATGATTTGCTCTACACAGGGCGTTGGTACATCAACAGTTACGACTTGTCGGCACTTACACGGCATCCGCTATGGATCGCCCTGTATGGCCCCAATGCTCCGGTCGCCGCTCCATGGTCGAATTGGACAATGTGGCAAAAGACAGACCAAGCGACGATAGACGGTATCCAGGGCCCCGTCGATATTAGTGATGCTATATCACTAGATCCATTGAAATGGGGGAGTACGATGGCCAGATATCCTTCCGTAACCGCAACGGTGGATGGGAATCCATATTCGGCAATCGCTGTAAACAACCAGGTCTATCTAATTTGGACAGCCATCCGTGACTGCGGGGCAAACATCACGAAGGCAAACTTCAACGATGTGGAGATTGACGGCGAGAAGCCACCACAGGTCACGCAAGACGGCAATACCTACGTAGTTTACACAGCATTACCGAATTTGCAGCCATACACCAAGAATGCGGACGGATCCTTTTCGTTTAGCACGAAGCCTCCAGTCCCAACACCTCAACCTCCAGCATCAACCGGCCCAACGTCGGATGACATACAAAAGGCATTGTCACTTCTTGAACAAGCTACTTAACTTCTCAAAGGATAAGGAGAGATTCGAATGATCGCAGGATTCAATTTGAACGATTTGTACACGGGTGGTATCGCGGTCGCAGGAATCAAAGTCGTGGAATACTCAATCTCGAAGATGAAGAACAAGAAATTGCAAGCGTTGGCGACGGAACTGCTACCTGCAGCCGAACATGAGGCACAGACCCTGTTGAGTTCATCCGCGGCTAAAGCTGTGGAGGCAAAACTACACATCGAACTCAATCACACGGCAGATCAACTCAAGAATTCCGCACTCGCTCAGTGGACGCAAGCTGCACTCCATGGAGCGGGGAAAGCATGGAACGAGTTGAGCCCAGCAGAACAAGGCGCGGCCATTGCGTTTGTGCAGAAACACTTGCCATCGTCAGTGGAAGCGACAGAGAAGGAGATCGCGAAGGCATTCCAAGATGCGCCTCAGCTCGCGCAGATGTTTGCAGGGGATGCCGCATATGTGAAGGCGCAGGAATTGACTGTCCTACTCTCCAAAGCGACTGATAGTGCAGATAATGGACAGTCTTCCTAAAGAACGACGCGCATGATAGGGCGTCGCATAGATAACCATACACATTATGAAAAGGGGGTATTGTTTTGCAGAGAATCCGTGTATGGCTATGTACTGCCTTATTCTGCTTTGGCGTGGTGAGTATGGGAACTGCCATCCATGTACCAAAAGCGTACGCTCAAACGGCTACTGTCAGTGCCAATGTAGAATTCCGAGTCGTGTCGGCAGAAGACTTTAAAGCGCTCCAAGGTGCTCGATTAATCATCATAGATAGGAGTGGGAACGTCCTAACTACTGGATTAACAAACTCTAATGGCGTTTGGTCGGTGCCTCTCAACGTAGATGTCGATCCACGTTTTAAAGACTTAGGAGTCGTAACAGCCATCTGCGTTGCGAATGGACATAATGAAAATGTGGTGTTCGAAGTGCCTGTAAGGCAGGGGACAGTACAGCCTATCACAATGTATCCCATTAGGCCGAGACTTAGAAATGAAGCATCTGCCACACTGGGACAACTGCATCACTTGGATGTCATCAGCATCGTAAATCAATATGCGCAGAAAGTCGGCTTGACACGGCAACCCGCAATAGCAGGTGAGGCTGGGTATGCTCCATGGAGTCCTGCACTAAAGACGGGCCGTTAAACAGAATGCGCGGATCTCCTACAGATAATGGACAAGCTTCGTAAGTCAAGATAGTCTAAGGGCAGGGTTCCCCCTAGAACCCACCTGATTACCTGTCTCCTCGGAGGCAGGAGTTTTTTTGCCTTTGCAATATCTCCTGTCGATAATGGACAGGCTGCTCAACCTGCCGTATCGTAAGCAGTGACCTCCTTGGTCAAACCGGGTGCAAGACGGACAGCCTAGTCCGTCCGCTTGCTTTGACCAATCCGAATTGTGCCAAGCAGGGTTTTATTTTCCATGGTAATATGTACTTTAAAAAGAAGATTAATGATATAAACACCCGAGCCCTGGAATAGGAGTGGTTGTGTGAAGTTGAAAAGAGTAATGGTATCACTTGTTACAATAGCCTCTTTTATTGTAAGTACAGGAACACCGGTTATGGCGAACACGTCAACCAGTTCAGTTACTAGTAGTGCCAATATCGAGGGGTTAAACCTAAGTAAGTTGAAAGGGTTAGTTGCTGTCGATGATTCTGTACTTGGCAGTGCGCCATGGGAGTTTGACGGATCAAAGTGGGTTAAAGTACCCGCGATAAAGGAGTCAATGCCTGACTTTCACCATATTGGTGGAAAACTATATAGCATTGGGCAGAACCAAAGTGACCAGGGTTGTCTATATGTTCTCAATGGGTTGTCTTGGAAAGCAGTTGGAAACCCAGGCCCAAAAAACTCTTCTTTCTTTGGACTGATACAATTAAAAGGGCAATTTTATACTAGTGAATACGACGGTGAGAAGTATGATGGAGTATACGAACTTAAGGGTTCTAAGTGGACTCTTCTTGGTTCTCCGCTTCAATTTCCCAGTACTCCCGTCGTCTATAACAATCATATTTATGTCCATGCCTTAAAAGGTGTATACGAATGGACCGGTTCTAAGTGGTCTCTGATAGGTCACATACCGGACAACGTGAACTATACTGGTGAGCTTGCAGTAGTAAACGGGAAACTGTTGGTGAATGATGGAACACCATATGAGTGGAATGGGAAGGCTTGGAGTGAAGTAGGCCACCTGTTGAACGATAAGGGATGGGGTTCGAACAATCCACTTTCTGCTGGGAATATGATTTCATACAATGGAAAACTAACCGTCGGGACAGAGAACGGTGAACTTTGGCAATGGGACGGTAAATCATGGACTAGCTTACAGACTCCAACTGTTATTAAGTATTTCTACACGGAGAACGTAAACGGGGTTTTGGTTGGTGCCGCTGATACTGGCATTTATGCTTTAAATGGGTCGGATTGGATTCAAATAGGTTCTATAGCTAATTCTTATATTTCATATTAACACCTTTTCAATATGAGGAAGACTACATGAAATAACGCATGTAGCTATTGACAACATACCTCAACATATGCCCTCAGTCTTCGGACTGAGGTCTTTTATGTAGGGAGGAGAAACATCTTGCAACCTACGCTTACAGGTATGTAGGTGCAAGT
This sequence comes from Alicyclobacillus dauci, assembly GCF_026651605.1. Lineage (GTDB taxonomy): Bacteria > Bacillota > Bacilli > Alicyclobacillales > Alicyclobacillaceae > Alicyclobacillus > Alicyclobacillus dauci. The sequence continues at coordinate 1,444,782 of NZ_CP104064.1, forward strand.
GTTCCTCACAGTCATTATAACATTTTAGTTTACATAATGCAGGTTGAGGACTTTCCACAATACTTACCGGATGCCCTCAGTCTTCGGACTGGGGGCAGTTATGACCGATATGGAGACTCTGAAGCCATGACCGTTATATCGGAGCGACCTACCGAACGTAAGAAGTATTCGATACTACTTTTGGTCGTATTATTGCGAAGTAGAGGACTAAGCCATATAGCCTTGATCGCGAGACGGTTGAGTGACTTCAGTTCGACGTATGGAATGATTCTATGATTTTTTATTCTAAAATTCTCTGTAAGTTTGTTGTCATCGTCATGTTGATGTAGATAAACATAGCGAATCTCGCTTTCCTCGTAGAAGGTTTGATGTTTCGATATGCATACTAGGATAGACAACGCACTTGCTAATGCCCGGCCCCATAAATCTGTATCTGGAGAATTAGATAGCTGTTCGTACGAAAAGTCGATTAATTGATTAATCACGCCAGTCGAGAATTGATCAGTACCGTATATTACATCTAACAGTGTTAACTCACGTACATGCCGTTTGTTGATCATAACTTCTTGACGTAAAAATGGGGAAAAATCAAATTCTATTGCAACGTCTCCGTATGCTCGCCATTGGCTAAGTGAGTCATTATCACGTGACAAGGATACGACGTAATACTCAACAAAACGAGAACGACCTTGCAAAACGTCGTTTAGGCGGTAGTGGAGATATTCTAAGAATTTCATTTGGTTCGGATCTGGGTTTAACTTTAACCGCTGGTCAACGATATCATTCATTGCCCTCGCGCCGTGAATCAGCTCTTCTGAATCATTTAGATATCTGGCGTCAGATGCCCACAAACAGTCATTTTTGATTATATTCATAAGTCCGTCGAGGCTCGTGTAATGGTAAATAGGCGATTCATATGTATATGACTTGCCGAATGATTTACGTTGCGTTGCAACCGTCTCGTAAGTTAATTCAGATATTTTAATAAATGTCTTAGTCATCAGTTGTAGGTATTGTTGATGAATTTCTGTTCTATCCATGTTATCACTCCAAAAGAATTCTATCTCTCCTCCACACTATACCTCACCATAGCTCCATCCCTCACACATGACCACACCGTCCGCTACCCATATCCCGTACCATGAATTCGTGTGGAATTTTCTAACTTATAAACAATCAAATTGCCTTGTTATATTGAGTTTGGATATATGGGAGCAGTGGAACTGAAAGTGCGTACAAATTGAATAGTTTGTGTCAGACAATAATCGTCAATTATCGACGTCTGTCATGTGATATCTTAGTTCGGGTGTTGAACTATGGCGACAAGGGGATATTTCACAGTGGAAACGACAATAAGTGTCAGCATAATCGAGGAACTGCGTTTTGCAATGATAAACATGGCTGAACAAAAGGGGAGTCTTAGCGACCCGGAAGTGGTCGCAATTAGCCAACAGCTAGATGAGTGGCTTGTTCTGGCCCAGCAGGTGGCGTTGCATTAACTTTTGACTCTTACTACAAATCCCTAGTGGCAGGTCCTTTCCATTCGGTAACCGTCTGAATCCCGTTCGGAACACATGGTCCGATTGATCAACATCATGGACAGCGCCGCAGTGAAGACAAAACATAACACTCATGCTCGGCCACTCCTTTTCCAATATTATACTCGATTCACCCCAAAAATTTCCGTTTTATAATATGATGAATATTCTGTTACTCATCTTATCTCTGTTACATCGTACCTCACTCCTTCAGTTCCATCCACACAGCTCGCTATTTTTTACCTCATAAATGTTCATTGCTTACCATTCACCTTCAGTACATTTTGTCTATGTGGAATGGGAATCATATTGGCAAATTGGCTTAGGAGGCTGTTTTATGGCGCTAATCCCTTATGATCCGTTTAACATTTTTAGACGCGATTTTGGTTCATTCCCTCGTGTATTTGATGAGTGGTTTGACGAACATGCAGTCTCACGGGTGAAAGTAGACGTCAGAGAAACCCAAAGTGAAGTGATTGTGACAGCAGAAATCCCCGGTTTAGAGAAGAAGGAAGACGTTAATATCACTGTCCACGACAACCACTTGCATTTAAGTGGGAAAATTGAACGAACGACTGAAAGTAAAGACGAAAACATTCACCGGTCAGAACGCTTCTACGGACAATTTTCCAGGACGGTACCCTTACCAGCCAACGTGGATGAGACTGGAGCGAAGGCATCCTATAAAAATGGAATTTTAGAGGTTAGGCTGCGAAAGTCGAATAACGAACATCGTCGTCAGATCGACGTGGATTTTCATTAAGTTGTCGTTAGGACGGATATAGCTTCAAGAATTACACACCGCTTCTTGTTTGAGATGCGGTGTAATTTTTTGATCCGACGCAGCACGACTCCGAGGGCGGTAAAGATTAACCTAACTCATGTTGGTCGAGACTGTTTTCCTTGTAACCTCGTACCGCACCATAGCCCCATCCCTTAGTTCCATCCATACATGCCTAGCTTCAATCTCCGCTACCTTCATCTGATTATCCTTCGCCAACTTTTGAATCGCTTCATCCACAGAGTCAGCATCTATAGTTAGCCATGTAGGATATGCCTGTACTGAACCGTCACGTACAACTGCCCAAAAAAATGAATTCCTTTGTGGGTTTGCTCGCTTGGTTATCCTCAGTCATGTGTTACCTCCGTTTGCTCGCGGGCGTTCATTTTTCGTCATCCTCGTGGTACCACACTTCATCTATCCTCAAGTCCAATACCTTCGCTATTCTGAACGCAACCTCTAATGTTGGTATTGCTTTGCCACGAACCAATTTACTCAACGTAGTTTGATCTATGTTGGCCTCGTTCGCTAACCATTTCTGTTTTATCCCACGTGAATCCAGGACATCCTTCAGATTTGTTCGGATCATCTGCATCACCACACACATATTTCTTTGTCCTATCCGTCATTCCTTGTATCACAAAACTTTTTTTATCGGTGTCCGCGCATATCCCCAAGCCCTCTCCACGTATCGTCAATTAACGACACGATGAAAGGTGAGGCGATATGGAGTACGGATCGAAGAAGCGGCACGTATTTTTCAACCTCAATGACCCGACGGAACGCGCTATGTACGAGTTGAGTAAGCGGACGAATTTCAGTGGCCTTGTGAAACAGTACCTTGCCCGGGAGTTGAAGCGGCAGCAGAAACCGCCGGAAGCATCGCTAAAGGTTCAATTGGGTGGTGACAGCAAATGAGCGAGGAAGAGAAGTTGCAGTATGCCGTCCTTTCGGCTATAGGCGAAATGCTTGTCGAGAAGTACGCGATTGGCCGTCTTATGGCGGCTCATATGGCGATTGATGTGTATGAAACGTTCATGACTACCTTGCGTACGGAAGCGGGGCGGCGTGAATGCCACTGTTCATCAAGCCACCTGTAGACGTCGCGCCTGTCAATCTCCACTTATACCTGGAAGCATGTCACAAGGCCGTGAAGTTGCTGAAAGAGACAGGGGTACCTAAAGAGGAGATCCCCGAGAAGATGACACAGGCAATAAAGATCGTAATGGAGTGGATCGGATGACTACCTCAACGGTGTTCGGAGTCATCATAATCCGCATCGTAATGCAAGGCTGGGAACGCCATATCCGTCGCTCTATTTATCCCTACGAGGAGGCGATGCAACGTGTGGCCGCGCCTCATCCTACACATCACAAACAGATTCGTTCGAATCAATCCAGCCGATCCCATGACGCAGTCAAACTTGCATGATGTTGTTCAACTTATTTCGGCGTTGTTGGGAGGGTAATCGCATGGGGGATGACCTATTCGAGGGAAGCGAGGAGTTACCACCAGTCGATTGGGACGAAATCAAGGACACCCGAAAGGAAGGCGAATGAGATGGCGGTCATCATTCCGGCATTGCTCTATGCAATCGGAACACCAGCTGGATGTGCTGCAATCGGTTCAGTCATAGCAGTAACACCGCATGTCGTGACCGGAGTCATTGCCGGGTTAGTTATTCTGCATTCTTTGGGGGAGTGAGTGATGGGGTTGCGTGAAGATTTGGGCACAGCAGGCCAACAGTTACACGACATGGGCAATAGCACGAACTTTAAGAGTCACCTGGTTTTAGGCGATAAAGGGCACTTATCGCAGACTGATATGGATGCTATACACCAACACTTTGAGGCCATTGTTCAAATTCTCGGACGCGCCGGGTTAGACAAAGTTCATATGATGCAATTCTTCGACGGCCTAATACAAAACTGGTGGATCGACGTGAGTGTGCGTGTCGTCCAGACCATTGTGGAGTGGTTGCCCATATGAGCGAGAGCAAACTTACAGCCGAAAGTTTAGCCGTTCATGGTCTTTGCGCTTTCATCGCTTATAAGGGTCTTGAAAAAATTTGCGACGCGATGAGTGGCTTTGCAGTCGACGGGAATGGTTACACAGGAGCGCTATTGACGAACGTGTCTGGCTGGATAGGCACTAACGGATTCGTAACGATATGCTGCGCGTTATGTGCAGTGCCACTCATCATTAAGTTAGCGGGAACGATTCGGCGTAAGTATACCAAGCATCATAATGAATTTGGAGGTTCTAACTGGTATGACGAATACATCCGTGGGTTGGAGCATCCCGATAGGAAAGACGCGGTACAACAAGACCGTGTATCACAACATAAATAAGATCCCACACGCCAAAGTGGCTGGAGCAACTGGTTCGGGTAAAACTGAATTTCTCCGTTACCTCGTGACTTACATGTGCATGCGATATTCTCCTAAGCAATTAGAATTTATCATTATCGACTTGAAGAATGGAGTGAGCTTCGCTCCATTTCAGTGGTTCCCTCACGTGCGCGGCATTTTTAAGACTGTTCCCGAAGCAGTCAAAGCGGTTAAAGAAGCGTATCAGACCATGGTTGAACGTCTAATTGAAGTCGAAAGGTTACGCGCTGTATTCCGTCGTGAACCCGTTTACTCGCGGCTAATTGTTCTCATCGATGAAGGTGGCGAACTATCACCGGCATTCGCAGTTACTGAAGAAGATAAGGAAATGCGCAAGACAGCGATGCACTATCTCTCAAGCATTGCACGCATTGGTCGGGAACCACGAGTGAACATCATTTATGGCACGCAGCGGCCAGATGCCGACACGTTACCCGTTGCTATTCGCGGTCAGTTAGAAGGTGTCTTTTGCTTCCGTACAGAGAACGAACTCGACAGCAAAATTGTGCTTAGACATGAAGGTGCAGAGAAACTTAGATGGATACCTGGGCGGTATTTGTATAAGTCACCGCTCGTAAAACACGACATTGAGATCCAGTCACCATATGTCCCAGAGAGAGTCCTTAAACGACTTATCGAGCCGCTCATCCCCTCTAATACGTTCTACGATATACCTCGTGACGAGGTGAGGTTCAAAGACGAGCAGATGGAACAGGGTGATGACGACATCGGCTTGGATAATGTGATAAGGATAGGTGATTGGGGGGAGTAGACGAGTGCCAACTTTCTTTAATGATACTCTTCTTCTTTTTTCCGTTACCTTGGCGGCATGTGCGCGGCTGTTCACGACGCGGCAACTTGCGACCCATCCCTATCTTCGCGACCGTTCGCAACCCGTGATGCGAGCTCAGCAGTTCTTGTGGTCGCATTCAGACACATTCGAAAAGACGAAAGGAGCGGGAGATGAACCGTGGTTATGGAGACTCACAAGCGAAGCAAAACGAAGGTATGGATTCAACTTCAAAAGTGTATCCGGCGACACGCAACGGCGGCTACATTGGTTAGGTATTGGTGACCTATGGCTTGCATTGACATATGCCGGAGGCCGACCGAACGAGTGGATAGCAGAACCGCGTGGACAGTTCGACGTCATGCTCGAATGGCAAAAGAAAAAGGCCGTCGTCGAGTATCAACGAACGGCCATCACCGCTAAACAATGGGCGGCGAAGTGGGAGCGAAGGCGGTTGTGGTACAAAGAGCAAAAGTTTCCTGACCCCGTTCATGTAGTCCTTATTGTAACCACAGGTCAGAGTGATAAAACCATACAGGCCCCTAAAGGTACGATTGTGTGCCGCGACGTGAAAGACGTTCCGCGTGCGCTTATGAGAGTGAGGTGATCTTATGCTTGAGAAACAGTTTGCTGAATTCCTTACCACACAAATGCACGCTAAAGTGGATCTGCTATCTCGTGAAGTTGAACACCCGGCAGTTCGTGAATTGAAGACGTATGTGGATCAACTGGAGAATGTGTTCAAAGCAATCTTAAGCGAGCAACAGAACGTATCAAAGCCGCGTGCGCGACGCAAAACAACAGAGAGCGGAGCTGTTTAGCCTCCGCTCTTTTTCCTTGTGTTTTATTTCGTTACTATAATGACCATGATGGTCGGTCCAATGCTCATGCCCATTGCGGTTCGCGCAGGGCTGCCGATTATCGGTGTCGCCATGACGATGAATCTGTTTGGTCACGGCATCGCCTTGTCTGGTGACTTTATCATCCAAGGTGCACCGAAGTTGACGAGTTCAGCTGCCGGTGTAACCGTTGGCCAAATCCTTCATGCGAGTATTCCCCTCGTTATAACCACAGGTGTCCTTGCCACAGTCATCGGCTATTGGAGATTGCGGCGTGATATGAAGCGCGGAGCCGTAGAAGTTCCGAAGAAGCTGGAATTCAAACAGGAAAAAGAGGTTTCCACTGCTGCAAGGATTTCGGCAGTGCTTGTTCCGGTTGTGCTTTTGGCCACCATTGTCACGACCATAGCGATGGGGCTGAAAGGTGGGGACGCCACGGCATTTATAGGTGGTGTGAGTTTCCTCCTGTTTATCGTGATCGCGTTTTTGGAGCATAAACAACACGCTCATAAGGCGGCCATGAGGTACGTACAAGACGGGTTTACGTTTTCCATGAAAATCTTTGCCCCTGTCATTCCGATTGCTGGATTTTTCTTCATGGGCTCTCCTGACGTTGCTCCGCAAATTCTAGGTAAAGGCGCTCCAGGCTATCTATTCGATCTCGGCAGAGCACTCGCCGCACACGTTCCGCTTTCAATGGTGACGGTCGCCATCATTGTCGTGTTGGTCGGCATCATTGCTGGGCTGGATGGGTCCGGCTTTTCTGGCTTGGTGCTTGTGGGCACGCTGGCGCAGGCACTTGGCACGCCCATTGGTGCGAACATTGCTGTTCTCGCGGCCTTGGGCCAAATGGGCTCCGTTTGGAGCGGCGGCGGAACGCTCGTTCCGTGGGGGGTACTCGATGTGGCCGGTGTCACAGGGGTTGATCCGGAGCACCTGACAAGACGGAACTTCATACCCGTCGTTGTCGGTTTAGCGGGAGCAACCGTGGTTGCGATTCTCATGATGTAGATTTGAGGATCACTATATCTCCTATGTTCAGAGATTTTTTATTTCGGGAACAGCCATCGCGCTGTTCCTTTTTTATTGGTTTTTCGGCCACATGTGCCCACGCATATGAGTGAGATCCCGAGGAGATTTTACTGGTGCATCATACTACATCGAGTGTCGCTTGTGTTTAAAAATGGGAAGGGGCATGCAGGTATGAACTCGTTAATGATTCATGAAACGACCGAACTGAATGAACTTCTCATGAGTTGTACGAACAGTATTAACTCAATGGGATTGTTTCTCAGTCAAGTCCAGTGCCAAGAATTGAAGTCCATCATTGAAAAGCACATGAAGGGGCACATTCAAGATTACAACATGAAAGTAGAGTGGGCTACGAAGGGCACCTCTCATGACACGCTAGACGTGCCCACAATGCCACCAGCCGTGAGAATGACCGGAGTGGCAGATATGCAGAAGACCACTCCGAATCCGAACACGACAAAGTTGGACGATAGGGCGATAGCGACATCGTATTTATTGACACTAAAACGAGCCGGTAGGGAATACGCGTGGGCCACATTTGAATGTGCAAACCCTGAACTCAGGAAGTTCCTGGAGGATGCCTTTACGATGTGTTCGCGCCACGCTTATGAAGTGAGCGGGTATATGATCAGAAAAGGCTACTATCCTATACAGGAAGCTCCAAACACGTACGTACAGGAACTATCGGGAACGTATGAGTCCGTTCAAAACAGCGGTTTTGTCCACTGAGAAGGGGTGTACCGCATGGTCGACCTGAACAAGGTTCGCGATGAACTCAAGACAGTCATCGACCCCGAAATTGGGGTGAACATAGTTGACCTGGGACTCATTTACGACATTTCGGAACCGAAACCGGGGCAGGTTAACATTAAAATGACGTTAACTACACCTGAGTGCCCACTACACGAAGGTTTTCTGGACGCAGTGGAAGGGGCAGCTGTACATGTTACAGGAGTGGAATACGTCAAAGTGGACGTTGTCTTTGATCCGCCATGGAATCCAGACATGATGAACCAGGAAACCCGTCACGCGTTAGGAATTTGACGAAATGAGGGGGCGACGACATGTCGGTTGATGTAAAGTGTAGCGTTTCGAACTGTTACTTTTGGAAAGATGACAATAACTGCGGTGCGCCGGCCATTATGGTGACGGTGGACCAACAGGCGAACGCGAGGTTCAATGAGGAAATAGCGGATGAAATTATGGTCGATTTAGAGAGCCAGGAGTCGGCCAGTAGCTCCCTGCATACGTGCTGTCACACATTCCGTAAACGATCTTAACCAAGTATAAAAGCACAACGGTTGTACATTGTAACGGTGTACCATCCCCCGGACTTCATGATGGTACAGGCCTCGCTTCACGGCGAGGTCTTTCTTTTTGTCTGTCCGGCAAGGAAACTTGCTCATGATTAGAGAATTGTTTTCCGTAGAATGTCGAAAATGAATGGACAGACACAGGAATTGAATGGCAGTTGTGAAGGAGGGGTAAGCGCTGCCACTCTGGGAGAACCGATTAACGAATAAAAAAGTCGCAGCACTGATGCGCTCATTTCGACAGGTCCATCGCGCCATGTTTCACCTAATGCGGGTTGAAGCGGATACACTAGGCTTGACGCCCGTTCAAATAATGGTGATTCACGCCATCAAGGAAGAGCCAAATATTAGTTTGAATGAGCTGGCGGATCGATTGCAAATGGGATGTAGTACTGTAAGCGGTGTGGTCAAACGGTTGGTTGAAGCAAAAATTCTTGAACGCGAGCGGGTTGAGGAAGATCAACGAACAATTGCCATGCGTTTAACCGACAAGGGACAGGATCTGGAGGAGCAAGCGTACGGAGACGATTCTTTGATCTCGCAGGCCGTCTTAAGATTCCTCGAGTTGCCAGATGACGATTTGGACCGATTACTCCAAATACACCAGCGACTTATCGATATATTGCGTGGAGAAACGGATCGAAAGTCGTGAACACGCCCCGAATGTCGCATAACATTTTATCCCCTTCCATCCCGTCGTTCGAAGATTTGATTCGTCGCGATAATGGAATACTAAAGCGGGATCGACTTAACGGGAAGGGGAATTGCGTGTGAATGTATCCGATGAAACGTTGGCAGATCTGATGAGCAATGCACGTGTTATCGCTTCCGTCGGCGTGGTTTCAAATCCTTTGACAACAGGGTATCGCGTGGCTGAATACCAGCAGTCACAAGGTTACAAGGTGATCGGGGTGAACCATGACAAAGACATGATTCTCGGTCATCCAACTGTTCATTCGGTTACTGATATCGGTGAGCCTGTGGATATTGTGAATGTTCTCGCACACCCAAGCGAAATTGCTCAAGTCGCAGACGCGGCCATTCAGTCGGGGGCTAAAGCTCTGTGGCTAGAACCTGGAATAGAGAATAAGGAAGCGGAAGAACGAGCCATGCAGGCTGGATTAACAGTCGTATCAAACCGATCGTTCGAACGAGAACACCGGCGACTGCTGGCGGATAAAGATTTCTAAACGGACAATACCGCTCGGGTAAGGCGAAGTTACAAGCGCTTCCTCGCCCGAGCGGAACTGCTTTAGCCTCACATGCACTCCCAACGTTCGAGGAGATTCCCTCCGTCATTTACCCCGGAGCATTGTGTGCTATTACTTTCATATGGTTCCGTTAATTTGTTAACATGCCACGAGTAAACGCGGATGACTCAGTTCTTACCTTATATTTGGTTTTGATCTTTTCGCGTTTTATGTTACAAGAGGGGATAGCTTATTTCTCCAGGAGGACAGAAACGAATGACTCGCTGGACAACCATTCCGGTTCACCTTGCGAAAGACCTGCGTCCATGGCAGGTTGTTTACATGATATGCTTTGCAGTCTTTGGAACGTTTGCGAATTTATACGTCGGTCCACCAACACTGGAGCAGGTATTTAGTTTGGTGTACCTCCTTATCAGTGCGGCGTCTTTATTTATCGTATTACCGAATTTCCGAAGAGTCCTATTTCGCAAGTACGATCCGCTTCGAACTCACCGATTTTCGGGTGCGCCCGTAGCCCTTACTGGTACGCGCATATACTTGTACATTCTTATTCCCATGTGCTTCGTTGCCGTCCTGCAGACGTTTAGTGCGATCAGTAGTTCGTTTTTGCAGTTTGACCAAACGAATGTCTCTTCGCAGCCTCAGGTACAGGACTATATCACCCCTGTCCTTGCGGGAATGGAAGAGGTTTGGCGTTGGTGCATGATCGGGACGGTCATTGTCATTGGACGAATGATATGCCGTCGGTGGTGGTCTATTCCGTCAGTGCGGGGAACAATTTTTACCATTGCCGTGATTGCGAGTTCCCTCGGCTTTGGTTCGGGGCACATTATGGAATTTACGTCGCATCGTTTTCGAGCACTTCTTTTGTTTAGCGGCCTCGGTGCAATCTTGGCACTCATGACGGTTATTACGGGCCGTATTCTGCTCGTTATGTGCGTACATATTGCCTATGACTTGTGGGTGACAGTGCTGAGTACGGTTGGCGGCAATGACGTGGTGCTCGGCATCATTCTTTATATCGCGCTCTTGTTGGCTCCTCTCGCAACAATTATTTGGAGAAAGCGATTGTTTCGGTGGGTAGCGGATCGAGAAGATGTCGTGAGATTAGAGCCGTACAATGAAAGCTGGCCTGGGATGTACGCGGAGGAAGCGGAACAGTTGCAAACTGTCTTTCGACGTCGCAAGCCATTCCAAATGAACCACATTGGCAGCACTGCGGTGCCTGGAATGGTTGCGAATGCTTGCATCGATATCCAAGTCGGCTTACAGCGGCCGAAGCTGCGTGGCCGCGAACGGCGCCATCTTGAGCGTATTGGCTATGAGGTTATCGGTACAAGAGGGGTATTCGGGCGTCTTCTCTTACGTAAGGGATCAACACCGCCAATACACCTTCACATTGTCGAGGCATATGGCCCCTTGGCCCACTCCAACATACGCATTCGGGATTATTTACGTGTTCATCCAGACGATGCAATGTCGTTTGGTGACGCGAAGGTGCAGATCGTTCAGGATGGTGTAACGGATTTGCCTAGTTATACAAATAAAAAGAAGCCGCTATTTAAGTGGCTAATCCATGCTACATATTCAGACACAACGTTATAGTGGGGGGAAAGGGAGAGTAGGGTGTTCGTCGTCTAACGTGCACCCTACTCTGTGCTTATTCCCTAGTATTGCCCAACATGCGCGAGGATATACTTGGTTTGTTGAAAATTGTTCGAGAGGAAGTTACAGCCTGATTCTTTGATTTAGCGTCCTCGTTGTGGATATACTTTGAGCTGTCAGATTGCAAGGAGGAGTTGTCGGTGTCGACAAAGTTACAGGGAAAGAACGCCCTAATCACTGGTGCAGGAAAAGGTATTGGTAGAGCAATAGCGGAACAGTTGGCGTCTGAGGGTGTCAATTTGGGCCTCATCTCCAGGACGTCAGCAGACTTGGAAAGCCTGGCCGGATCCATCCGCGAAAAGTACAACGTGAAGGCTAGCGTCGCGATCGCGGACGTTGGAGACCGGAAACAAGTTGAAACAGCTGTCAATCAGATATCTCACGAGCTTGGGAACATTGATATTCTCATTAACAACGCAGGAACGGCGAAATTTGGAACAGTCATCGACATGGATGTTGAAGAGTGGGAACAGATGATTCGAGTGAACCTGCTTGGTACATATTACGTGACTCGAGCGGTCCTGCCGGGTATGATGGACCAAAATTATGGTGACATCATAAACGTGAGTTCCACAGCTGGTGAACGAGGAGCCGCCACAACGTCGGCCTATTCGGCTTCCAAGTTCGGTGTTATGGGTTTCTCGGAATCACTGATGCAAGAAGTGCGTAAAAACAACATTCGTGTTGTGGCGCTGGCGCCGAGCACGGTGAATACAGATCTCGCGAAGGCTGCCGGACTAAAGATTGGCGATGAAGATCGACAAATGCAGCCTAGTGATATCGCTGAGCTGGTGCTATCCATCTTGTCGTTGCCTCAGCGGGTCGTCGTCAAAAATGCCAGTATCATTATGACGAATCCTCAATAGCCGTTCGTAAGAAAAGGGGGGCCGTCCCACACTAGAAATGTGTTGGACGGCCCATTTTTTGTTCCTCATCTATCTATGTACTGAATCATACATCCTCTCGACTGAGTTTTTGCAGTGATAATGCTGCAAATTCCGATAGAATAAATTCGGAAAGAGCGGGGACAATAGGCATAAGAAACCGTACTGGGACTGACCATTGGAGGAGGAATGAAGATGGATGTGAATCGGATAGGTGACGAGCAAGAAGGCACGGAAAGTCCACAGGACGCGATGGATGAATCGTCAGGTCTGGATATCACACAGGAACAGATCCGAGATGTTTATTTCGCCGGCACGAGCGATGGAATCATGTTCCTCGAAGATGGTCAGACAGTGAAACTCGATGAAACGGAACCGGACAACCGCTGAAGATAACGGTTGTGAAGATTGACCGTTCTAGCTGGAGTGATAACGAAGGCGCCCGACAAATCGGGCGCCTTTAGCTCATATCACTCAGTGAACATCGCAATTGGATTGCTCAATTGTTGAGCGGATGATCGAACTGCTCGTTTGATCATCGTCGTAAGTAATGGTTGTGATTTGGTCAAACAGGTCAACGTCGAAGTTTTCCACACCTTGAACACTGTGCAATGCGTTTGAAACAGAGTTCGCACAGTTGGCACAGGTGACACCCTCCAGGGTGATGGTCGAGATCGTCATAGTCGTCATCCTTCCATACTCAAGTGCTCCGCAATTGTCGTCGTTAGCGTTCCTCAAATGCGAACGAAACTTACGGCGCGTTTGACTTCTGGCAGTAAACTCGTGATTACCATATTTTTGATCATCGCGCCCGCCACAAATTATTCACCCCTCTCTACTTGAATTTCCTCAATTCGGTAGTATGATGTATTTTGTTGTGATATTTCGTATACGAAGTTTTCATGTTACGAAATATTTCGATGTGAAGAATTACTTGAGAAGGAGAATGAACACTGAAAGGATCGGACGAAGTATCCTCAAGCGCGAGAGTAACAGAATTAGTCCGTTCATTTCGTGAAGTAAATCGGTCCATGGCAAACTTGATGCGCATTCAGGCAGACAAGTTGGATCTGACCCCAGTCCAGATCATGATCCTACGTATTTTGGAAGAAAAGCCAAACTTGTCACTAAGTGAGCTTTCCGAACGCGTTCAATTGGGCTGCAGTACAGTGAGTGTTGTTGTGAAACGCCTTGTTGAAGATGGCGTACTTGAACGTGAACGTTTGGAACAGGACCAACGGACGGTTGCCATTCGTTTGACAGACAAGGGTCGGGAGTTAAACAAGCAGGCGTTTGGTGAGGACTCCTTGCTAACGTTAGCCCTTCAGCGATTTGTTCGTCTGCCCGAGAAACATATAGATACACTCTTGGCATTACACAGAGAACTAAATGCAATTCTCAGTACGGAGGGAGAGTTACCAGAATGAATAATGTGGAATCATCCACCAACTCATCTGTTCGAGTTGGACCTATTTTCGGGGTTATGATTGCTGGGGCATTCGTTGCCTTTTTAAACCAAACTTTGATTAACGTTGCATTACCGCAGATTATGGAACGACTCCAAATATCAGCAACGACGGCGGACTGGCTTACAACCATCTTTATGTTGGTCAACGGGATCGTCATTCCCATTACCGCATTCCTGATAGAGCGATTTACAACCAGACAATTGTATACCGCGTCGATGGGATTGTTTACCTTGGGAACGCTGGTCTGTGGGATAGCTCCGAATTTTGGAGTCATCCTCGTCGGGCGGGTCGTGCAGGCTGCAGGTGCGGGTATTCTCTTTCCCTTGGTTACCAACGTCATTTTTACACTGTTTCCAGCGGAACGTCGCGGGATGGCAATGGGGATTTTTGGCGTTGCTATCAACTTCGCTCCCGCTATTGGACCGACATTGTCGGGCTGGGTTGTTCAGAGTCACTCATGGCGTGTCTTGTTTTTCATCATTTTCCCAATCGCACTGATTGATGTCATTGTCGCTTTATTCCTCGTCAAGAATGTTTCAGAAACAAGTCGTCCAAAGCTGGATACTTTGGGTGTTATCCTTTCAACCGTCGGGTTTGGCGGACTATTGTACGGTTTTGCTATGGCTGGCACAAAAGGGTGGGGCAGTACAGATGTCCTAACATTTTTCATTGCCGGTGGCGTAGCCATCGCCCTTTTCCTGTGGAGACAGATGGTTGTGGGACACCCCATTCTCGAGTTTCGTATTTTCCGGTACAAAATGTTTTCACTAACGACGGTAATCAATGTTGTCGTTACGATGGCCATGTTTGCTGGCATGATTTTGATGCCCATTTATATGCAAACCGTTCGTGGTTTTTCGCCTATCTTGTCTGGGTTGATGCTGTTACCGGGTGGAATTATCATGGGTATCATGTCGCCAATCACCGGACGATTGTTCGATAAAATCGGTGCAAGATGGCTGTCCGTTGTGGGCCTGGCCATCACAGTGCTGACCACCTATGCCCTGGCGCGACTGCAGGTCAACACAAGCTTTACGTATGTAACGGTTGTTTATACTGCACGGATGTTCGGAATGTCTATTTTGATGATGCCGATATTTACAGCCGGGCTGAATGAATTGCCGCTGACCTTAAATCGATATGGTACGGCGATGGTGAATACCCTGCGGATGATGGCAGGCGCAATGGGTATGGCATTCTTTGTATCGATCATGACGAACAGAGCAAAAACACACACCCAGGACTTGATGCTGAAGGAACACGTTGCTTCAACGGACAAAGTCCACATGATGATTGCAGCGAACCACGGTATGGTAATGGCCATCAACGATGCGTTCTTTGTTGCAACAACTTTAAGCTTGTTCGCATTCGCTCTGTCTTTCTTCATTCGCAAGACTTCTCCCATGGAGGACACGATTTCAAATCGGCCGCGTAAGGCACGGGTTTCCCGTTCTGCCCATCATAGTCTTGCGATCGAGAAATGAACTTAACGTACATCAAATCGGCCATTGAGGTACGCTTTGTCCCTCCATTTTTGCAGAAAAAAACCAGTCACTTAGACTGGTCGGCATGTCTTTGTTGCTGTGTTGAGTTTCTCAGGATAAATTTTTCAGTGGCTTCCGTTTGCACATGGAATCGCTTGTCTTTTTGCACGTTATCCGGACCACTCAAGGCAATAGTCATGTCGTTTAGCGGTTTGGTGTGCTTATTCGATGTCATTGTGTACCACGCTCCTCACCGTTTAGGATGATGCCGATACTTAGACATTATGAAGGGACTTTTTTCATCCAGGAGCGGTTCAAAGCTGAAGCGGGCTGCCCATGATGGACAGCCCACTTCTTTTGCTTACTTTCCGGAAAGTGATTGTTCCGCGAATGCTACTAAACGCTTGGTGATCTCACCGCCAACTGAGCCATTCTGGCGAGCTGTGGTCTCTGCACCCAATTGGACACCAAACTCGGATGCAATTTCGTATTTCATTTGCTCTAGCGCACGTGCCGCGTTTGAGACCAGCTTTTGATTGTTATTCGTCATACAAAGTTCCTCCTTAAAATTGGATTCACAGATATATTGTCAATGACCAACGCGTTTTATTCGTGCTTTGTAGACAACATTCGACAGATTCGTTGAGGTTCGACAAGCTGTTCAACGTTTGCGATTCTGACACGTCTCAGTGTGTCGGTGGCGGGTTATAATCAAAATGTGGACAATCGATGCGACTCACATTTGAAATGGCACAAAAGATTGTTTTAGGGGGATACCCGTGAAAATAAAAATGGCATTGGTTAGCCTGGTCATGGCACTGGTGATCACTGGGTGTGGTACACAACCGTCGATATCGAGCAATTCAAGTGATCAGATTAATGCAACTTCTGCGACCGCTCAGACGAACACCACAGCAAGTACACAAGTGTATTCTGTTGCAGAGGACATTTATAACAAGGTGAAAACAGCCGTGGGAAAAAACAGCGAAGCGACTTTTGATTCAGAGTTGTCGAAGATTACCAACGTGGGGCAAAGCAGTTCGCCGACCAGTCCAAATGGTGTATTGTACGAGGATGCAGCAACGGTAGTTGCGCTCGACGATGGGATGAACGCTGAAGGGTCACCAGCCCATGCATACGATGACCTGCTTAAGGCAATGGACAAGATGAAGAACGACTTGGCGAAATATAAGCCATCCGGCGACTAACGTTTCATCAAGAACGGAAGCTGATTTAGCGACATTTGAAAGATTGTTTTATGTGGTATGACCTGGGCCTAGACTGAGTCCCAAGTCCATACCTCTTCCTCGGGTAGTTGACTAGATCTTAAACTCACCGGGTTTTCTATGATATTCTGGCAGCACGACGTTAACCGTGGCTCCGCCCAATTTGTTGTTGGATAACTTAAGGACCCCGTTATGGGCCTCGACGATCTTTCGGCACACCAGAAGTCCTAGTCCTGTTCCTTTTTCTTTTGTCGTGAAGAAAGGTTCACCGATACGTCCAAGGATGTGCTCAGGAATTCCGTTCCCATTGTCCTTTATCGAGATGGAGATACGTCCCTCTGATTCATAACTCAATCCGATCTCGATATAACTATCCTTTGGACTCGCCTCAATCGCATTTTTTAGGACGTTTAACAGGACTTGTTTGAGTTGGTGTTCAGAACCTAAAACAATCATCTCGTTCGACAACTTAGAGACAAACATGGATACATTCATGAGCGCGGCCTCAGCATTTAGCATATTCACGACGGCATCAAGCAACTTAGCAATGTTGCACAATTGCATGTTGGTCGCGTGGGGCTTGCCGATCTCCAAAAACTCTGTCACGATATTCTCAACCTGCTGTACGGATGAATGAATGAGTTCCACATATGATGTCTGTTGTGATGATAAGTTCGATTCCAGCAAAAGCTGTGCAAACCCCTTCGCGATGGTAACGGGATTGCGAATATCGTGAGCGATTCCAGCCGCCAGTTGTCCGAGCGTAGACAGTCTTTCGGTTGTGCTATAAACATCGTTGAGACGTTTCACCGCACTGATGTCCTGAACGATAACGCAGAACCCTTCCTTTAATTCCAGATTTGATAGAGTGAGAATCGAAACCAGACAGTCTAATAGATTTCCGTGTTTGTCCGGTAGTTTTAGTTCCAAAGCGGGACCGTTCGTTTCAACGTGCCTTGATTTGATGTTGGCGAGATATTCATATAAAGGGTTGTTGGAGTTAAATGGACCGAACAGTTCGAGACACGCTGGATTCACGTCGTCTACGAGCCCCTCTCCATTAAACAGGAGTACCGCATTGGGATTATTTTTAAATAATGCCTGTAATATTGAATGAATGTGTGTGTTTTTATAATGAGCGACTTCAATGTCAATGGCGTTTCCAATCATGTCGGCCACGAATGATAACAATTCCAAATGAGCGTCGCTTAGGGACAGAGGATTTTTGTCAAGGACACAGAGGGTACCGAAGACATCATGGCCTTCCGGAAGAATCGGTGCCACTACAGCATTGCCTTCCGCCAATGAGATGGCGAAGGGAACGACTGCAGTGCCAGGATGCTCACGCGGCTCATTTATATGTAAAGAAGATAGGTCTTTCCGACAGTCCAAGTTGTAATGTGAATTTGTTAATGGGAGGTTTGCATTTTCACGAACTAAAATGGAATTTCGATTATAAGCCTGTATAACTTGATTCTTCACTCCATCTGATACCGCAATGAAAAATGTATTTACATCAATGGTATCCACGAGCAATTTCAACGCCTTGTTTGTTGCGTTTTTCACACGTCTACTTTGAACGATCCGTTGTAGAATATCTAGAGCCTGACCGTCTAACATGAAATTGGCACCCTCTTAACCTACGTTGTACGCTCATTTGCTGTGATGAGATCAAAGTGTTGATGCCCGAATATGATTGCGTTTTCATACAGTGAACAAATAATGAATCATCGATTTTATGTAGAAATAATTGAGGTTTGTATATGCACTATAGCATGTTTTCAATATTGAGTATGAAATACACAATTTATTCTTTGAGGTACCGGATATAGTACAGGAGATTAAGAATTTCCCGATTTTCCATTGATACAGGCAAAGGATGAGATTGTTCACATGATTCCATGGGGGCAATGTCGAACTTGAATTTTCCATCTGCATGACGAGGCGAGGGAACAGCTTGTCCTTTTTCCAACGATCCGTTGTTCGACGAACACACTTTCAGGACCCCTTCTACACCATGTGTGAAGCAGTTCGCACTCTACTCAAAACATTTAGTGACGGAATCGTTCCCATGTGCCCGCATCTACAATCGTTCTTCAATAGCCCATTGCCACAGACAATTATACTATAGCAATACGGACTCGGAAAATGAAGGAAAAAATCAATTTTTAAGAACTTAAATACTCCTAGCTCGGAAAATAATTGTCATAACATTGTGTAGACGCATTTCAGTAGGTAGAATCTAGATATTGAGGTTATTGGGGATATGGGAGAGGTGTCAAACGTGCGCGGGGAACTGTTTGTATTAATGAGGGATTTAGTTCAAGCTGAATATCCGGATTTCATTCAATCGGTCATTGAGGAATTACGCAGGGACAGCAGACGTCAAGAGTCATTCAGTCGAATTGGTGATTATTCACCGGAACAATTACAATGGATGGTTGACGTTATTGCCCGTGTATCCGGTATCCCTAACACGACCTTGTTTTACAAGTTGGGACGTCATGTTGCAAAGTATATATTGGTATGCGCGTTGACGGATGAACGATTGGTTACCCCGCAGTCCGCATTCGATTTTTTTGTAAACTCCAACAACTACGTCTTGGAACGTTTCTTCTATATGCCCGCAGACAATGAAGTGGTTCGTCAGTGGCTAAAAGCGGACGACGATATCCTTTTGTGCTCAAACCACCTTGAAGATGACGACACGCTCAAGTTAACGTTTAATGCGAACTACCCTGCGGAATTCCACCGTTTCGTCGAAGGATACACTTCTTTTCCAATTGAATTTTTTGGCGAATCGATACGTGCCGACGAATGGCGTTATTCAAGCGATGACTCTACTACAATGACGCTGGTACTGAGAAGACACGGATCCGGTTTACGGCCTGACTTGAAGGATCGTATCGAGGAGCTGTGCCGCAATATGAAACCTGATCCGAATGCTTTCTACCGGCATACGGACGATGTAGTTCAGTTGAAACATCTACTTGTACGCGCCTACAGTTCACGAAACTCCGTGGAGCAAATCGCGGAGGACAAAACGCGCGAATTATATCAGTATCTTTCGGCAGTGACAACAGCCCGTAATGAAGCAATTCGCGCCAATCAAGTGAAGAGTCAATTTCTTGCAAATATGAGTCACGAGCTGCGTACACCGCTTAATGCGATTATTGGTTACAGTGAAATGCTTCTGGAGGAGGCCGAGGACACCGGGCAAGTCTCATTCGCGGACGACCTCAAAAAGATTAAGACAGCTGGGCAACATTTACTTAGCCTTATAAACGATATTCTCGATATCTCAAAGATAGAATCCGGGAAAATTGAAATGTACATCGAGACGGTCGATGTCAATGAATTGATCTCGAACATTTCTTCAACCATCGCACCTGTTGTCGAGAAAAATGGCAATCACCTAGTTGTTGAATGTCCAGATGATTTAGGCCACATTGACGTGGACCTAACCAAGATTCAGCAGATTCTATTGAATCTCCTAAGCAACGCAAGTAAATTCACCACGAATGGGACTGTATCTCTTCATGTAGGGATGGAGCCCCAAGCTGTCGGGGCGCTTTTGACATTCTCGGTACGGGATACCGGGATCGGTATGGAACCAGAGCAACTGGAAAAGATTTTTGATGCATTTAGCCAGGCTGATGCGTCAACCACGCGCAAGTACGGTGGGACGGGCCTGGGTCTTGCCATCAGTCGTCGGTTTGCGCAAATGATGGGGGGGGACATTAAGGTCCAAAGTGAAGTTGGTGTTGGTTCAGAATTTATATTAGAGCTACCAGTAAACCGATCCGTTCCAGAAGTGATTACAACGGTTGACGTTCCACAGGATGTCAACGGCAAAACGGTTCTCGTGGTCGATGACGACCAAGGCGTCTTAGACCTCATGCGCCGCTTTCTTGTACGGGAAGGTTATGGCGTTCTGACGTGTTCCAACGGTCTTGAAGCAATTGCCTTGGCAAAACAGGTGAAGCCGGACGTGATCGTGCTCGATCTGATGATGCCAGGCGTTGACGGCTGGACTGTTCTCTCCGCGCTGAAAAAGGATGACGAAACGGTGCATATCCCGGTTTTGATCCAGTCGTTTACTGACACAGACAAAAACCTGGGTTTTGCCATGGGTGCAGTGGAATACCTGACGAAACCAATTGACCGGGAGCGAGTCTTATCGGTATTGAGAAAACATGCGGCAACTCCGGTGTCAAAGACGTTGTTGGTCGTGGAAGATGACGACATGAGTCGTGAAATGGTGCAAAAACTCTTGGGTCGTGAAGGATACCGTGTCATCGAGGCCGAGAATGGACGTGAGGCGGTTGAGACGCTTCGAGAGTTGGGAACCGACTTACCTGACGCGATCCTGCTTGACCTCATGATGCCTATTATGGACGGCTTTGAATTACTTGACATACTGCATGACGACGAAAAGTGGAGGTCCATACCGGTCGTAGTACTTACCGCGCGCGAGTTAACGGACGAGGAGCGCGAGTATTTACATAAAAGGACATTGCAAGTGCTTCAAAAGGCGAATACGAGGGCATCTCAAATCCTGGACGCCCTCGCCAAACGATTGCTTGCAATCTAGGATGAGTAGGACTAGAAGTAGTGGCGCAGTCGTTCGCAATACATCATTTTGGTTGAAAAAGTTGTCATTTCGCAACTGCGGATGGTTCGCCTACAGTTCTTTAAACCGCGGTACTTGTTTTCCATCTATCATCACGGTCTCAAAAAACATGTCGTATGGGCGTATCCAAACGTCACCGTGTGATGTTTCGTAGATGACAAACCATTCTTCCGTTTCACAATGTCGGGCCATATGTATATACGTATAGATGCCCCCTTTGTAGTGCTTAAATTGTTGTCCGGGATGAAGGGACTGAATTCGTTCTTCTGGTGTCATATTCGAATGAGCTCCTTTGTCTGATTTCAAAATCTGATTGATGGAGAAACGGTGGTTTAGCCTAATAATGATAGAGGTACGGTTTCGTTGCAATGAAAATGTATCTCTATCATGTAACATAGGCTTCTTAAAGGGTAGTGAATCAAGATTAGATCACTAGCATTGCATAAAACTTCTCTGAGCTTGTCAAGTGAGGCACACCACGGTCTGGACACCAGGTCTGAACACTCAGATTTTTAATTTCAGCGGCTTATGGTCTAAAAAGTCAGTACTCCTGTGTCAGGTAGTCCCAATATCCATAATCAGGAATTTTTATATTAGGTCGTAGGTCACGGTCTCGAGATGCTCCGTTTCACCGTCTATGTACTGCCGCACCGTTTGCTCGAAGATGTTGTCCACCTTGCATCGTCGTCTGCCCTTGGATGTTCGACCTGGGCTCTTGTACAACGCCTTCACAAACTCCGAAAAGCTTCGCTCCCAGTAAAGACGTAAACATTTGTAGACGTCGAGCAGCTTGCCGTTATGGGACACCTTCGCCTGTATAAGAATCAACAGGCAGTATGTAATCAGCGCAATCAGCAGTTGGTTATACACGGCATTTTCACTCTTGCCGTAGAGCCGCTTGAGTACGAGATGTTGCTTGACCCATTTAAAAAACAACTCGATTTGCCAACGCTTTCGATACACGTCGCAGATTTGCTCCGCATCCATCGCCATGTCGTTCGTCAGAATCACGACGCGCTTGCCTTCACTGTCCGTGGTTTCAATCAACCGCAGGGTGTACTTCATAACGTAATTTGGGTAACTCCCCAAGCGCACCAAGGCTTCTCTGGTGACTGGTGAATCGTCCGGCACGGTTCGTTCCTCAATGACTTCGTGAATGACCGCGTTGTCTTTGAGCCGCGTGACAAACTTTGTTTTGTTTGCACAGTACGCATCGAACTTTCGGTAATCCACATAGCCACGGTCGAAGACGTTGAGCGCATCGGGCTCCACGACCACCAACGCATCCATCTGCGTTTTGTCTGCAGGTTTGGCAGGTGTGAGAATCACCTTGTCCGGCGCGACTTGGTGGTCTAGAAACACCAAACGCAAGTGCAATTTCACACCGGCTTTGGTCCTGCGAAACTCTGCCCATGGATACTGCGAGAGACACATTGAAATGGTTGATGAGTCAACCAGGTTAATCCGTCTGAGCTTCTCATTCGCTCGCTTTATGCCGACCTGACGCGTAATCTGTTCAACGCATTGACGGAAAACGAAATCCAAAAATGTTGAAGGAGTTTCCCGCAACTTCCTGGATAACTGTGAGGCACTAATAGAATCCAGCGCCAATTCCTTCTGAAGGGATTCATTGGCTTCCAGCTCTAAACTGATATCCGTCAGGGACGGGATCTGGTTGACCTGGGCGAAGACGATGAGCCTAATGAATGGAATAACGCCGAGCTTCTTGACGTACCGATCGAGCTTGAGATGATCTAATTCCTGCAATATGGAACTGACGTTCAGCGGAAGAACATATTCCGCAAACACAGATTTTGTGGAATCCTTGTCCATGCCTAGTCTCCTTAGTAGAGAGTCGGACAGGACTACCTGTACCTCTTATTCTAAGGAGATTTTTCATGTCAGTGGTTGTCTAAATCATGAACATTCCAAACATTGCGTCTATTCATTCTGACAACTTGAAGCACTTGACAAATCCTAAATTCCTTTATGCAATGCTAGTGAGATTAGATACAATAAATCCTCACTCAGTTATGGAATTTTCCATTTTACATTCCTTCATTACTAGGTAAAGTGGTATATGAAGGAATTTTCTTTGATGTCATCGTGCTCCCACCTCGAACAGTTCCTAAAAAATAGATATGGAAAATAACTGGTACAAAACAAAGGTGAAAGGTTGCGCGTTCGAGAATTGAATATGTGGCTACGTGCGATTCATGACTGGACCAAATAGGTCATTTTTAAATACCGAAAGAGATGGTGCAGAGGTAGTGAAGCAAACGGATAACTCCCAAGACAATCACAATCTGACTATCAATCGTCTGGCTGCAGTCGGCGAGATTTCGGCCGGAATTGCACACGAAATTAGAAATCCCTTGACTGCCGTAAAAGGTTTCCTACAGTTGATGGCACAAGATTATCCTAGCGAGCACTGGGATGTAGTCCTCTCAGAGTTGGATCAGGCAATTGGCACTGTACAGGAACTCCTATCGGTGGCTAAACCGAACCTGGATTCTGAAAGACCAAGGTACTTTAGTTTGTGTGCCGAGGTTGAAAATCTGTTGTCGTTGTTCCACAAGGAGATGTATCGTGTCTCTGTCGAGAAACGTTTTTACAACACTGACATCAAGATGTACGGGAAACGCAATCAAATCAAGAAAGCAATGTTCAACCTCCTGAAAAATGCGTTCGAGGCAATTAATGGAACGGGCACTATTTCCATTGAACATTTCAGGTCAGGAGACAGTTTGGTGTTGAAAATACGCGATAGTGGCGTAGGAATTCCCGAGGACAAGTTGCAGTTGCTTGGAACTCCATTTTTTTCGATGAAAGATACAGGGACTGGATTAGGACTGTCGCAAGTGTATTCCACGTTCTATCAGCACGGTGGCGATATTAAAGTCAACTCTAGTCCGGAAGGGACGGAATTTACCATTAGCATGCCGATTGAAACGAAAAACGCATTGGATTCACTAGAAGCTCAACTTGTGTTTACGGAAGGGCAGGACGTTAAGAGCTTCTTTAACACCAATCACGATCAATTTATTCGATCACTGGAGAGCGAAGCCCGAACCACGTTTGAGATCGTGTCGGAATCGAAAATTGTGACCACGGACGACCTTCGCGAGCACGCTAATCAAATTCTCGATTTCGTTCATGATGGGCTCACCCAGGAAATCATTCGGTTGGCTCAAGAACGAGGTGTTGTTTGGGCTCAGTCCGATATCCCTATCATTTCGAAAATGGAATGGTTTTACTCTCTGCGGAAGGTTATATGGAGATTTCTTAGATTCTATCACTTACACAATGGCGTGGAGGCTGAAGAAGCATTCGAGATCGCAGATAGAATAACAAGTACGTTGGACAGCTTTATCATCCATTTCAATGTGAGCTTCACCAGGTATCGGGATAACGTTCTGAAGTCGCAACAAGCGATTATCGATGAATTAAACGTCCCTGTCATCCCGCTCTTCAATAACGTTGCCGTGTTTCCCTTAATCGGTTCATTAGATCATGCACGTGTGAGAAAAGTCGAGGAGCGACTACTCGATGAGATAGAGGCGAGAAACATACAAAAACTGTTTATTGATTTGTCGGGCGCCGCCATTCTCGATACGGAAACCTTGACCGAGTTCCACCAAATCATCGATGGGATTACCTTGCTGGGCTGCACCACCGTGTTAACAGGTATCCGTGCAGGCATGGCAAAAATGATGTTGAGATCGAAGTTCTCGACTGAGAACGTGACAATCGAGAGCACCCTCCAACAAGCCTTACTGAAAGAGTCTCAACGCGACACCAGCGTTCTGTAGTCTACTGCAAAATGAGGTTAGTGTTCAATGTCCAAAGGTCATTTTCCACCTCAAGTGAGGATCTAAATGCATACAGCCTCGCCACGGTGAAGTCATGGGCGGGGCTGGTTTAATTTCGCCATTGCCATGACATTGCTTGAGTCACGTATAGGGAAAGGGCGGCGAAAATATGATTCGAATTGGTGTTCTGCTGAAGGGATACCACCCTCTTGTCTGGTGGGTGGTTGCAGGAACGATGTTAACTCGCTTTACATCGTTTATGGTCATGCCGTTCATGGCTCTTTACATGAAGACGCATACGCATGCTGGCGCGGGGACGATTGGTTTTTCCATTGGATGTGCAGCTCTTACGTCCATGGCATTTGGGCTCATAGGGGGATCCCTCTCAGACCGGTTTGGCCGGAAGCAACTAATGATAGTGGCCATGGTTTTAAATGTGCTCGTCATGATTGGCTACGCCAACGCTCGAAACGTGGCGTTTTTCTTCATTCTCAGCATCTGCACTGGACTGACTCGTGTTTTGTTTGAGCCCGCATCGCAAGCCATGTTGGCAGACGTAACCTCGTTAGAAAAGCGAGCTTCAGTCTTCGCCATGCGGTATTGGGCCATCAACGTAGGGGCCGCCGTTGGGCCAATTGTCGGTGGGTATTTTGGAACTGTTTCCACGGGCTGGACCTTCTATTTATCGGCATTTGCAAACTTCCTTTATTTAGGAATCG
This sequence comes from Alicyclobacillus dauci, assembly GCF_026651605.1. Classification (GTDB taxonomy): domain Bacteria; phylum Bacillota; class Bacilli; order Alicyclobacillales; family Alicyclobacillaceae; genus Alicyclobacillus; species Alicyclobacillus dauci. The sequence continues at coordinate 1,470,568 of NZ_CP104064.1, forward strand.
TAATTTTGAAGTTTCCTAAGGGAACCGGTGGGGTGAGTGGGCCAAGTAAATCATTTTCTTTTAGGAACACCTTTAGAACGGTGACCTATGACAAAGCCCTCTTGTTGTTTCTCATAGCCGCATTTTTATCGAATATAGGTTACTCGCAAATGGAAACCACCTTGCCTCAGGTGATGTCGATGAGCATGGATCAGACAACCGCCGCAGCCGTATTCGGAATTGTTTTGTCTTCCAATGCGATTGAGGTTGTGCTGTTGCAGTTGCCTATGTCGAAAATCGCGAAACGAATGGGGCTCGTGTCTTCAATGATGGTTGGGCAGGCGATCTTTGCAGTGGGCTACGTGGCAACGGGCTTTTCTAGTGGGCTGTGGTCATACTTACTAGCGATGTTTATAATCACCATAGGAGAGATTATTATCTTCCCACAAAATAGCCAGTACATAAGTGAATTGGCTCATGAGGATATGCGAGCTTCCTACTTCGGTGCATGGTCGATGGCTCAACTCGGCTTCTTCGTTGGACCGTGGTTGGGTGGATTGGTATTGCCCCACTTCGGTGGGTGCGTTCTATTTACGACTGCCGGTATCATTGTTGCGGTGGGAATACCGTTTTACAAGTGGTCGAACGCAAAGCATGTCCGGAAAGAGAAGCAAGTTATGGATCATGTATCGGTGTGATCGATAACGGTTGCCAGTCGGGCAGGGCATTTGGTGTGCATTTAACGAATTTCGAACAAAGGGGATGGATCAGTGATGAAGACACGCGAAGAGGCGCTGGCGCTTCTTTTCGCATGTGATGAAATATCTGGCTTCGTCATGGCGGTGGCCATGGTGCGTCCATCCAAGAATCTAGCTGATGTTGAAGTGAAGAGTGTCAAAAAGAAGTTGAAGGACAAGGCGTTTGCGCGTGGAGTAAACCGTGATGATGTGTACAGAGGTGCAGAGGAGTTGGGAATCGATCTCGACGAACATATCGCCTTCATCATTCAAGCGTTGACAGAGATTTCACCAGCCTTGGGATTGGATGGATCGGAAGCATAAGTAACGTTGACCATTTCCCCAGATTCGGCTATCTCCCGAGCTCTCTGTATGTTCAATGTCACACCCCTTGCAAAGGTATAAGTCTCAACTTAGCGTTACAAGTGTGTAATGCATTGGGCATGGACAGACTATAATCATCCCGGATTTCGACGGTTTTGTCCTCTTTGAATTGACCCGAATAATTGAAAAGGCGCTCCCCGTAAGGCTAAGATGAGTTTGTCGAGAACACATCTCTAGCATGAAAGGAGCACCTTTAAGGTGAAACAACATAAGCATACACGAAAACACCGCCGCCGGAAAAGCTGTAAAATACATACTCACTTCGACCTCAATTCTGCCACTGCATTTGGCGGGGCGGCAGGACTCATCGATTTCGTCCTCCAAACCGGTATGGATAAGTATTTTTGCACAGAGGAACTTGGCAAACGGAAAGACGCTCAATTCCAAATGGATGACGTTGCTCTTACGTTCGTCCTCGGTACATTGCTGGGTCAGGAACGAATTTTCCACTTCGAGGACATTGAGCATGATCCCCTTCTTATGCTCAAGCTGGATCTGCCGAAGCTGCCAGATACAACGCTGCTGTACAAGGACTTGAAGCGGCTAGGCTCCCCTGTTGGTATGGAGGCGATCCGCTCGGCACAGCGCCTTGTACTTAAGTCGCTACTCCCCAAAGGACATGACATTGTCGTTGACATAGATTCTTCAGTGGAGACGGTGTTTGGAAACCAGGAACAATCTGCTGTAGGGTTCAATCCGCATCATCATGGAAGGGCAAGTTTTGCCTCCTCGCTGTTTTAGGTGGGTAAAGCGAAGGACAACTTGCCTAGCAACAGGTAAATCATAGAGATATAGTTCTCGACGTTGCGATAACCCTTCGCTCTTCGTTTCATGGCTTGGATGAGACTGTTCATACTTTCAATCAGGGCATTATTCACTCTGCTATCAAACCAAGACAGTATGCCAGTTTGGTGGCGGCGAATGGTTTTAGCGGCGTCAATCATTGGTTTGAGCCGCGAATGCGTGGCCCAGAAGTACCACTTGTCCAGAAACGGCTTGGCAAGGGACTTTGGCTGTATCCAAAGCTCTTTGAATGTCAGCATCATCTGGTATGCCTTTGCCGTCTTGAGATTTAAGTGCCGAAGCTCCTGTAATCGCTCTTTTTGCTTGCTTGTCAAATTGTGCTCATTCTTCAGCCAAATGTACCTGGATTGTTTGAGCATGGGCTGTGTGCGTTGTTCTTCACGGCGTACTTTGTCCACCGCTTCACCGATTACTTTCGTAACATGGAACTTGTCAAATGTGAGTGAAGCGTCAGGAAAGTATTTGTGAACACCAGCAATAAATGCTGGAGACATGTCGGAGCAGACAGTTTCGATTTCATCTGGGTCGCCGCCATGTCGCGTGAAATCATCGACGAATCGCGTAAGGGTACTCATGTCTTTGCCATGCGTGACGAAGATTACCCGTCTTTGCTCTGTATCTGCAACAACGGTCACGTAGTGATGACCGCGAGCTGTAGAGGTTTCGTCAACCGCAATGTGGTGAACATCTGAGAAGTCTTGTGATTCGCGAGCCTGATTCACATAGTGGCGAACGATACGCCAGATACGGGTATCATGTTCCCCGACTAGACGTGCAACTGCCAGAACGGGCATCTCGCGAACCAGTTGAAGGATGAATGCCTCGAAGCCGTATGAGAAATGCCCGCGTTTGCGTGCCCAGGGCACTTCGATGGTCCGTACACCCCCCTTGTCCTTCGAGCAATCATGGCACCAGATTCGAGGCACTTTGGCGTGAATGTATGTGTCGTGCTCAAAGTGATTGAGGTGCCTCCATGAGCGAGTGTCGCGGTCGTAGATGTCCGTGTTCTGACTGCCGCAATTTGGGCATGGGAACTTCTCGGGTTCGACAGTTACAACCCACTTATAAGCATTTGTGGATAACCGGAATCCCGTAGTGGCGCGGAATTTCGGTTCTTTTGTGTAGGCATTTTCTCAAAATTTTGTAGGCATGCGAATTTCTGTGGATAACTCGTAGTTTTATCCACAATTATTGACTTTATCAAACGTTTTGTTTTAAAATGTAGACATGTATATACGGCGGATATCACGAAAAAACAAAAACGGCTCTGTCACGTCCTACGTGCAGCTTGCCCATAATGAACGCAATCCCAAGACCGGCAATCCCCAAGCGAAAGTCCTCTACCACTTCGGGCGTGAAGATGAAGTGGACATGGATGGTCTAAAGAGACTTGCCGCGAGCATATCGCGGTTCCTTGGGGATTCACCAGTTGATACGGAGCCCAAGGACAGCGTGCAGCTCAGTCTGCTCGATAGCAAGACGTTTGGTACCGCTTCTATCGTCGACTCGCTGTGGCAGGAGCTTGGCGTGGGTCAAGCTATATCCAAGCGACTGGTACAGCGTAAGTATGAAGCCCCGATTGAGCGTGCCATCTTTGCCATGGTCGCCAATCGAGCCTTGGACCCTTCGAGCAAGCTTGGCATGGAGGACTGGGTGAAGCGAGATGTCGCACTGCCAGGTGTTGAGAACTTTGAAGTCCATCAAGGATACCGTGCAATGGATTTCCTGATTGAATCAGATGTAGACATCCAGCGAGAAGTGTTCGAAACGGTCGCAGACCTATTAAACCTCGAGGTCGACTTACTGTTCTTTGACACGACGTCGAGTTATTTTGAAATGGATGACGAGCCGGAAGAAGACAGTCTGAAACAACCCGGTTACTCCAAGGACCACCGGCCTGATTTACCACAGGTCGTGATTGGCTTTGCAGTAACCCGAGATGGTATCCCTGTGCGGTGTTGGGTATGGCCTGGGAACACGTCAGACATGACCGTCATTCCAAGTGAAGAAGGATCTCATTGGATGGCGTCTCGGACGCGTCGTTACGGTCGTCGACCGTGGGTTCAGCTCGGAGGACAATTTACGTGAGCTTCAGAAAACCGGCGGGCATTACATTGCTGGAGAGAAGATGACCGCTGGCAAGCAGAAGGTCGAAGATGCCCTGTCTCGTCCTGGGCGATTCAAGACCGTACGAGATAACCTCGAGATAAAGGAAATCGTCGTGGGAGACGGTGAGGCGCGGGTTCGATACGTGCTCGTTCGAAACCCAGATGAAGCACGCAGAGACGAGTTTCGGCGCGAGGCACATCTCAAGGCCCTAGAAGCCGAGCTCGCGCGACTGAAGGAGTTGGACAGCGATGCGCACACCAAGGCACATTGTCGTTTACAGAGTCACCCGACCTTCAAGCGTTACTTGAAGTCGGACAAACGTGGCAATCTCGCGATTGACCAACAGGCGGTTAAGGCGATGGAACGACTGGATGGAAAGTACCTGATTCGGACCTCAGACGACACGCTGTCCGCGGAGGATGTGGCCCTTGGATACAAGCAACTGTGGCAGGTTGAAGCAGCATTTCGTTCCCTGAAACAGACCATGGAATTGCGCCCAATGTACCACCGGAAGAATGAGCGAATTCGGGCACATGTGCTGCTGTGTTGGCTCTCGTTACTCTTGGTTCGGGTAGCAGAGAACCGGACCTGTCGTACATGGAGAGAGATTCGTTCTGTCATGAACGAGATGCACCTTATAACCTACAAAGCTGGTAGCGGAAGAGTCCGGCAGCGAACCGAAGTAACCCCGGAGCAGGCACAAATCCTGAAAGCGCTCGGTTACGAGCATCCACCGCTATTCGCAGAGATATCCACAGAAATGCTGTAGGCACCACACGAAGTTATCCACAATCCCGAAACCCTAGACGCACCAGCGGGTTTCGGGATTTCGTATATCTACAGCTGTCGAAGCCGAGCACTTGGTTCCATCTTTGTAGTCGACCGTGATGTCAAGACGTTTATTCTCTTTGCTGAATTCAACCGAAGTAACATGCCAGGGAGATTGAACGCCAATAGAGTGATTGAACAAGTCAAGAACGGGATCGGACATTTGGATAACCTCCTGTTACGTCAAGAGAGCGTGGAATACCGACCAACGGGAGGATATGCCGCGAAAGCTCTTGACGGATGCCCAACTTGGCATCCTACAAGTCATGTCAAGCCGACAACAAGGAGGCATTGACCCTAACTCTGGTTTGCCAATGGGTTTTTATACCTCCATGATTGACTTGTTCAACCCATCTCAACCAGCGAAGAGCCCAAGTTTTCATCCCTTGCTAGCGTTTGAATCGCAGATGGGGTGCTGCATCTATGACGAACTGCGTTCCGGCGACGCTCACACAGCAGAAGGGTTTGCAGCCTTCTATGAGGCGATGAAAAAGCAGTTGCCAACAGGTGTAAACATCCGTGCCATCCGCATGGATAAAGGGTTTACCGGTGAAAAGGTGTTTCAGACACTGGAACAAGACGGGCGAGACTACGTGATCAAACTGAAATGGACTAAGCGACTAGCAGAGCTGGCCCCCAACCTAGCGTGGCATTGTATCACCCAGAGTGATACAGAACACTGCGATGTTGCCTCCCTTATGTACCAGGCAACATCCTGGGAAAAACCTCGGCGAGTTGTCATTGTGCGTCGATTGGACATTGACCCGCAGGAGGTCCTATGTGCGGATTGGTTTTGGGAGTACGAGGCCATAGCCACAACGTTCGACTGGAACGGTGAGGACATATGGCATTTCTACAACCACCGTGGCAACGCTGAGAATCATATCAAAGAAGCCAAATATGGATTCGCCGTTGACCAATTCTCGAGTCAGAATTTCAATACCAACAAAGCGTTGGAAGCTCTGAAGCTGCTGGCATACAACCTGCGCTCCTGTTATATAAACAAGCAGCGTTGCAACCTGGAGTGCGTCAGTGGACAGTTGGACGGCTCCGGCGGAGACTATTCCTTCTACCCGGAATTTTGGTTCACCATGCACGTCAGTGGACAATTCGTCTGCCCGAGTTCGCACAGCGCCTGTCCACCCAAGTCCTTCAGGTGGCGACATAGTGATTTCCAAGCTGAACTGGCAAAAATGACGGTCCATTATGGGAGGGGGAAAGTGTGTCCAAAGGTTCAATCCAGGACCACTATGCTATCGTGATCGTTAACATATTTACCTATTAATTGAATTTCCAGCCCTGTCGGGCTGTTAAATGAAAAAACCGTCGAAATCCGGGATCATCTTATTTGCTGCAACTGTATATGGTTGGCGAAAGGATGTTTATACACTGTGGGTTGGATTTATGGGGCAAAATGTATGGTCTGCGGGGATGCTGTATTTGATAAATAGGGTTTGAGCCACTCTGATCCGATTAAAGTGAGCCAGGAAGCATGTCTGTCACTCCATTTATGGAATCGCTTGACATGGAGCCTCTTGGGGCATGATGTGCTGCGAAAGCCTGCCGCATTAAGGATTCCGCACGGCGTATCAGCCTATCATGCCCCACACTCCATGTAAAGCGATGCGATCCTCCTGGAAATTGAGTGGATCACTTGCAATCGATCAAAGTGGATCTTCTTCGATTATCAAAAACAGATGCTGATGAAACGTAGCGCAGTAGCAAATTTAATTATGGCCACGCTAGCTCTTATTGTTTTTACGGCTGTAGGGCGTGATCGATATAATTTTGTAGCTGTCTATATACCGCTGATGTTATATGGTATAATTTGGGTTTTGCTGCTAAATAAGCAACTAAAGCTTGATGAGAAAAATGAAAACGGCTCGCAAGAAGAAATGAAGCAAATCAGTCAGCGCATGAGGGAAGAAAGAGAGTATAGAGCACCGAGATTTAAAAAACCCCCGAGTCATCGTTAGCTAGAGACCTAAATAGTAACCTCAGTTACGCAATATAGATTTCTGGTCGGCATGGTTAAACGTTTTTATTTCGGGTAGAATGGAAACGATTGATGTTTTGTTTTGACGCATTGACCATGATGTCCGATGGCGACATGGGAAAGTGGCTTCTGCGTAAATTAAATGTGTGCTGTGGCACCATGGAGGAATTTTTGCATGCAACAAGGAACAGTTAAATGGTTCAACGCTGAAAAAGGCTTTGGGTTTATCGAAGTTGAAGGCGGAGAAGATGTATTCGTACATTTCAGCGCAATCCAAGGTGATGGTTTTAAGACACTTGATGAAGGCCAACGAGTAGAGTTCGACATTGTTGAAGGACCAAAAGGTCCACAAGCAGCGAATGTCGTTAAATACTAAATATAATAGGTGCCCATGCGGATGAGCTGCATGGGCTTTTCTATGTCTTACCTCATTTGTCAATAAGAACGGTAGCACTTTAACTTTAAATGAAAAAATAGAAATTTGTGCTGTACACACGTCGTTGAATCATTGGGGTTAACATGGCTAAAATTGATGCATACCTAGTACTCCTCAATAATGTTTTAACCCCATTGCCTCGTATCGTCAGCTCCGTCGATATGGGGCATTTTTAATTATAAAATTGAATCATGGTCACTGGTATTTGGGAGGTTCAGTTGTGGAGGAAGAACAAGATCACATCGGCGTCATAGAACATGAGGTTGCTATCCTGATCCGCCGTGCAATGGCATTTAGTGCGTTGTATAAGAAATTAGGCGCCGTTGATAGGCCGGCCTACTTACTTCTTCGGCAAATTAAAGAAGCAGGTGTCATTGGAATTAAGGAACTGGCGGACGAATTCCATTTGGACCGGTCCACAATCAGTCGACAGGCTGCCGCATTGGAATCAAGGGGATTGATACAACGTGTCCCTGACAGGATCGACGGTCGTCTTAGTTTATTCGTCATTACTGAACTGGGTTTACGGATGCTGAATGAAACAAAGCAAATCCGTCACAGACGGTACTCAAAATTACTGCAAGACTGGTCGGATGAAGACCTTGAGAAATTCGGCAAATTCCTTGGGCTCTTGAATAGAACATTTATTGATTAAAGCGGTTTGTACGTACCGAAAAATCGAAGATGATGACTACCCTATTTGGTGACTTCTGTAATGGGTGGTTTTATGTAGACGACACGTTTCATTGAATAATCGACCAAAGGCGTGAATAATTAGAGGGTACAGTTTGGACATCTCCCCGTATCGTTCAGTGAACACATGATACGGGGAGATTTTTGGTGGATAACTATTGATTTGGTCGTTCGGGGGAATCGGGCTATGGCTTCTGAAAAATATAGCGTCGGGGTCATTGAACACGAAGTTGCAATTTTGGCTGGTATGAGCGCGCTACACAAGAACTTAGGCGTCGTGGAACGTCCGGAATATGTATTGCTCCGACAAATCAATGAGTACGGTTTGGTTGGGATTAAAGAACTGGCTGATGAGTTTGGCTTGGACAGAGCGATCATTATGAAACATGTTGCCATATTGGAGTCCGAGGGATGCATCAAACGTGTACCTAGTGGTTCTGACGATAAAACCGGTCTGTTTCGTAGCACTCAATTAGGTCGCGATCGTCTCCATGAAACTAAGCAGATGCGCTTAAGTAAATACTCCTCTATGTTGAAACGTTGGACAAATGGGGATCTACAGAAGTTTGGTGAACTGCTCTCATTGCTGAATAGAACATTGAAGGACGAATAAGTTGCGGATATACGTGGATATATAAGATTTGGTCCGCTGAAATCCTAAGATACCCATTATAGTTTACACGAGACAGCCCTCAGCTCAGACTGAGGGCACTCGCCAGGATGCATGCCTCACAGAAACATCCCATCAACTCACCGTGATTCTTTAGGCTTAAAAGTGTGACAACAGGTGTCCGCAGAATTCGATGCCGAATCTTGGTGCTCCCCACCTAACATCCCAAACTCAACATTCGAATTCATATTGGCGTGCTTATCAATACTGACTAAAATTGATGATGCGACACAATTATTTCCTTTAGCCCAATACTCGCAGTTTGCCACGCTACACTTGACATCAACTTGCAACTGGGTTCACTCCTCGACACTATTGTACTATCCATCATCGGCATGATCAGATGACGATATACTCACTGTCATGATTCTGGAGTGTGTCATCACCCATCTGATTTTTGGATCCATTGAAAAGAATCATGGAAAGTATATGGTGAACTACTATCTTCGCGAGAGGGTAGTCACGAATTGAGGTCTCCTAAGAAGATCACACGAATCCCGCTTAGGCATGGAACGAAGCACACAGGAAATAGGCTTGTCAATGTAAGGGAATCGTCCGATAACACATTGATCCCTTGCAAATCATTCATGACAAACCCATGTTTAATTCTGCACTTTACGTCCAACCAAGGATATCGGACAGTGACGTCCCTATAGAACGACCCAGCCCTTCAACATGCATTAAATATAAGCACGCAGGTAGATTGTTAATGAAGTATGGCTGAAGGGAGGGAAGTCCCGGTGACTGAATTTGAACCCATCAACCGGCCGCTAGGTGTTCAGCTTGTCCGATTTCAGTGACTGGTGACGCATTGATGGCTGCATCTTGATTGCAAACTCCGAGGGGAATGTCCTGGCCATCTGGCAGCCGTCTAAATCCCGTACGGAATACGTTGTCGGAGTGGTCAACATCATGGATAATACCGCAGTGAAGGCAATACATAACAGTCATGCTTGGTCACCCCTTTGGTTACATTATATTCGATTTAGTTTAGAGACTTTCGTCGGTTAATATGATAAATATTTTATGAATTTTATTCATCATCACAGCTTTATATAAATGTGCATCAAAATATTAGTTTCCTTTGTTGATAGACATGAAATGAAATTCATAGGTCATCCTCAAAAGAGAAGAGAAAGGACACAATATCTCGTAAAATCGCGGATCGTTCATCACACGTTATAAGAAAGTAGTGAGGGTTACAACGAATGTCTTCGGGTTCGCCTGCACCACTTTCTTATCCCGTCGTGTTGTGTGACTAAAACCCCTCTTGCCGGGACATTACAACCAGTGCTGAACAAAGTATCTGAACAGGTAGAACAGAACAATAATGGCTGCAATGAGCCCGAATACAGTTGCACCAACGGTGGAGCCTGTAGCTCTATCTAGGCGTTTGCGTGGTTTGTCTTTTGTCACCATGTCTATGCCTCCCACTGTAGCTTGGCTTAGGAATGACAAAACCATTCAACGGTGAACAACCGGTGTAATATTTATTTGCAGTCTCGTATAAATATTGATGAAAATCGTGGATTGGGATATAATTCAACACGACACAAATTTACCCCGTTTCGCTCCTCAATGGCTTCGGCTGTTGGGGAGTTTTTTTACTTCGGCCACGGCGGATAGGGCAAACTGTACAGGATTTGGCATACGTATGACTTTGGGTGATGACGATGGACTGGATAACTCCAATCATCTCTGGTTCGGCTGGTGTAATCGGTGCAGCGGTTGGTGTTCTGGGCAACATCATCAGTTTTCGAAGTCAGCGAAAGTCAAACGAGATCGAACGTTTGCAGAAGCTCACCGATGATAAATTTGCGGCGTATAACGAGGTTTTAGACGTGAATGGCAGAGAGCCAATCCTTCAACCTAGCCGCGGGAGGGTGGCGCCCTGATTTGTATATGAGGCATATTCGTCCAGTTCTTTTTAAGAACTATCATCTTCTTGACGAACAAATTAGAAGACAAGTACGGATCATAGACAACCATCTTCAACTGAAGCGCTGGGGTATGACCACGGAAGAAGACGTTTCCGAGCACTTAGAATACATGTATTACGTTGAACTGATTGACATGTTAGAGCATGAGTATCAGTCGTTTAAATAATTTTTTCTGTTGTTTGAAGTGACTCCTATCAAATCCATAGCTCCTTAAACGACTCTGAATCGATGAACCATTTCCAGCAATAGAACGTCTATTGCGTGAATGATTCATATACAATGGAATCAAATGGTTTACATGGAACACAAGGAATTACGCCACAATGTGAAAATAGGGTACCCGGAGTCGGGTTTAAACATCGTATATTATAAACATCATTGCAGGTGTAAATAGAAGTGGGGTGCGGACCTTACAGTCATTAGCGAAAAAATTTGGTTTTCCGAAGGCCTTGGCGGCAGGTGCTGGGGGAGCGTTGGTTGCTTTCTTTGCGGCATTTGCGGTGGGGTATGCACAGGGTAAAGTATGGGCCACCCTGTCTCTCATTGGGACATCCATTTTATTGGAGGCCCAACCGGCTGCAGTAGCCAGCGTTCCACTGGGATTTCACCCTGTCACGGGTGCTATAATTAGCATTTTGGCCAATCTAATACCTATTCCGCTTCTCATGCTCACATTCGATGAATTAATCAGACGCTGGGGTTGGGCGAATCGGCGTTTGAAAAAGGCTGAGAAATGGTCACATAAATACGGTAAATATGGCGTATGGATCTTGACCATCTTATGCCCCTTTTTGGGAGCGTACGTCTGTATTACTATCGGTTACGCAATGCGATGGAAGCCAACACTTGTTTTTTTGAGTGTGAGTCTCGGGATGGCAGCGTCGGCATTTCTCATTGCTTTTGGAGGCCACTCTGTCAGTCGAATATTTCACTGAGTGCATGGCTCCCAAAGGTAATCGTCTGACTCTCAGTTGTACACATGAATAGTAAAGCTACATAGGACTGAAACATCCATGCCCAGCGGTTATATTTCCCGCCTTGAACGCTCTTCATCACTTGATGCAGAGGGAAGTTGACCCAAACGTTGGGGAAGTGAGTGACTCTGCCAAATAACCCCTACCAGAACAATCATGATAACCCAGAACATATCAGTTTGTAGGCCATACAGGGCAGGCCAACGGTAAACAAAGAAATTTACGACAAAGGTCATGGGAAGCGATAAAAACATCAGGCTTCCCGTAACAAGTAGAGTTAGGGCGCACGCTTGCCAGAATGATGATCTTTGCTGCCTGTAGCGAACAAATCCTTGTTGGGCATGTTGTGCTAGAACAAGAATGGCTGGCACCGCAAATACCATGTGCATCTCCTCAACAAGTGGTGAGAATACGATTGTCGTTAGGGAACCGGCGGCTAGATGTGTTGCCGAATGAAGTGTGTCTTTTCGTGAAATGTACACTATGACCACTCCCACAGCGAACATGAACGCGATAAAGGCCACATGTTGCATTGACGTCCCGATTGGTAATAACCCATGTCTCGAAAACAGACTTAACACACCTAGAAGCGACTGATTGTATGGTGCAGGCCCGTTTTTCATGCTCGTCTGTCCAAACGAATAGAACTCTTGAGCATAACGAAGGGTGACGTCTTGCCCAAGCCACACTGTTGTTAGTCCAACCAAAACACCTGTCGTAATAACCGCAGACATTCCAGTGCGCCACTGCTTACGAAGTAAGACATATACGAGTACAGCTAACGGTGTAACCTTAAACGCGATGGCGAGTCCGAGTGGCACTCCAGCAAGGAACTTGCGATCCTGCCGAATGAAATAGAATGTGAGAACAATGCACAACAGCAGAATGCTGTCGACGTTTCCGACCCCAACGTCCACTTGAAATGGTGTTAGGGTGATGCAAATGAAAACGACAGTGATTCTGCTTAACAGTGACATACGCGACCAGAGAATCTTGGTCAAAAGATAAACCGCCGATGCATACGAGCAGACGGAGATTCCGAGCCACAGTGAAGCGGCAACACGAAAGGGGAATAAACCCAGCCAGGACCAGAAGGTAGAAAACTCCGGAGGATAGACGTATGCATTGTTTGGGTTGACGGGAAACTGCAAGGTTCTTAGAAATTGGTGTTGAAGGAGCGGATCGTAGAGGTGAGCGGGACTTTGATGCAACACGACTTCGAAGGCGTAATAGAAGAATGCGAAATCGTACCGTAAGAAGTTCATACGAGCTAAGCCATGCCACTCGAGATAAGTGGACATCATGGCAATAACCACGATAACTGCATACGTGATTCGTTTGAACGACGCTGACATAATTTTCGCCAAAAGTCCCTGAAACACGTGATCACCCTACAATTCAAAGTCAATAGCACACGAAAAAAAGGGGTAACCGCATGGAGGAACGGCTACCCAGGTAGAAAGGAGGCGGAACGGTTACAACTGAAATTATAGTTTCATGTTCTTGCGTGAATGTGGAGATGCTGTGGAGAAAACTTGGGCTTTCTAAGCAAACTCACTGATAAAAATTACCGTGAATGAACAGGGAAGAACCTACGAATGCCGTGCAGGCAAAGCATATCATCACGACACCAAATAACCAGTTCGGTAAACGATTTGCGAGGCCTAAATACACGGGGTAATATATGCTGGCAATACGAATACCACTTTGAAACGGAGGACCTGCAGGATAGAAACAGAGTGTGATGATTAAGCCGGACGTGACATAGAGCAGGTGGCTTAGTTTTTCTGGTTTTGAGATCGGAACACCGCGAATGTTCCATACGAGAATTACGCCGATAACATAGACGATTTCCATGATGATGCAAATAAGTATGAGTATCCCGTTTCCTATAAGTCCCATTTGTTTGTAGGCGTTCACAAATACAGTCCAAGGCCATGTCCAATGGGCATGCCAAGAGATCGATTGAGCATGTGAGAATGCTAGTGGATCGTGGCGCGTTGCGGCCAGATATACCATGTATGCCGCCAGACCTAATGCACAGCCAAGTCCCCACACAATTGCACCCCAAAAGTCCCGCCAATACTTTTTTACGACTGAGTTTATGCATCTGATCAAGGGAAAGAGCCCGATTAAAACTCCGGTACCTTGTGTTGAAGCGGTCATCGCTCCCAACATTGCGGCCAACCACCAGCGCCGCTTTATTCCAAAAAATACCGAGGCTAACGTGCAAAAGAGGGTCCAGGGCTCGGCATAAATTGTCGAGTAAAATATGGCAGCAGGGCTGAGCGCGAACAGCCATGCAGCTTGTATCGCCTGAACATAGCTAAGTCCTGCTCGTTCGCCTATGTATTTTATCAGTAGCATTGAGATAATAAGAACGATTTGTGTCACGATAAGCACGATCCACTGTTCAAAATAGTGCACCAGCAACGGAACAAACGGGAAGAAAGCGACTGCAGCTTGAACATTCCGTTGTCCGGGGACGTGCGTGTACCCGAACCTTCCGATATTGATAAACCATAGGCTGTCCCATTGAAACCAACCAGACGCTATGTTAGGGTATGACTCCGGAAAGATCTTCACATGAAACAGGAGCGGAAATCGGGTTGCAGCTGTTAGGATCAATAGATGAACAACAAACGGATACACCCACCAAGTGGGAACCTTACGTAACCACTGAATGGCGGGTTGGAGTTCTCTTCTGTTCGTGTCCAGTGCGTGCGCCACACGCGTCCCTCCTCTTTGGACACTTTTTCAAGTGGGATAATTCAACGGGCAGTGAGGGCAATATATCACCGATACATACGGTGGTGTGAAAGGTGATTAGGTTATGAGTGCCAAGGTGATTTTATCACTGCGAACATTTATATTGTTCGCGTGTGCGGCTCTCGTATGGGTATGGGTGCTGCCCATATGGCAAGGACCTGATGAAACAGCGCACTTCTCATACGTGCAATATATGATGTATCATCAACTGCCCCCGAAAGTCGACAATGTTCCTCCGGGCTTGCAGCCTTGGAGAAGTAGTGCATCACATTCTATTATCGTGTCACGGAACGTAACGCAATACAATCGAGTACTAAAAAATCCGTCGATACATATGAACATATCACCTGAAATGCGGGATTCGGCTCTTCGTCATATTCAACGTGCGAGTGGTCTCAAATCGAACCAGGCGGGATCGCAAAATTATGTTGGTATCTATCCTCCGTTGTACTATGGACTCGTCGGTAAATTCATCCATCAAGTAGACGTTCAAAATGTGAATCACCAGGCGTACATAGCCCGTTTATTGTCAGCACTTATTTTTGGCGTCTTCGGTATTGTCGTGGACTTCATGCTACAACGTGTCATATCAGACAGTTGGCGCAGAGCACCTGTTGTGTACTCAATTCCTTTATTGTTTCCCACGCTGTCAATGCTTGGAGGCGTCGTGAACAATGACGTATTGATGGACACGATGTGCTTAAGTTTGTTCTGTATTATACTGGACGCCTTGTATCGTACGGTATGGCGATACACGGTTTGTGTGATTTATGGTGTGGTGCTGGGAGTAGCCCTCATCACGAAACCAGACACGTATGTCCTTGCTTTCATCACCGTGATGGTCGTTCTTATCCGAATGTGGCGGACCGTTCCGTCAAAATGGAAGGTGGTTCATTTTGCGGGAGTGAGTGCTGTCCCTGTTCTTATCCTCTCTGGCCCGTGGTTTTTTATGGTATTGTTGTATTACAATTCAATTGTCCCCCCGTTGACATACCAAGGTACCGGGTCATGGCCGCGAGATACACATTGGTTTACCACACATTTATTACAGTCCGCCGCGTATCAGAGAAGCATTATGGTTTATCAGACCGTTTCGGGGATTGACTTCCCTTGGTGGACAAAGCCAGTTTCTTCTAACTTGTTTTACAACGTGTGGGCTTGTCTGGTGGGTGGACTGACCCTTTACGGTGGCTACAGGTTGTACCGCACCAGTAAGTCGGTATTTGTCGTTTCACTCGCCTGGGTTGCAGTGGTTTTCGCATTTCTATGGTTTACTGCCTATACTTACTTAATGAAGACTGGAACGCACTTTCTGCAGGGAAGGTACTTTTTCATGACACTGCCTGTCGTCATTTATGTACTGGCCAACGCACTTAAACGGAGCGCGTTTCTGCTGCGGCTAATACCAATTTTTTCAGGTCTCGTCTTCGCTACAGTTGTGAATGCTACGGCTTATCGCTATTACGGTCATGGGCTGCTTGACATGATTACAGGACAGGTCGTCACATATGACCCATATACGATCACAGTGGTTGGACGGATGAGCCTCATACCATTAGCCCTGATGCTCATCTGGTATGCGGTGAGATCGAACGAGGCGAGAGAGTCTGGTCAGTTAGAAGGGGCGCCATCCGTTAGGGGAAGAGTCAAAAAGCCACATTGAAACAAGTGTTCATATGTTCATAAAAGACCCTCACCACCTACAGTCGTGAAGGTCCAGGTTTTAAACCCAAAAGTGCATCTTGTTCGCAAAGTTTAGGGTGACGCCTATTGTCAAGTACATGAGCCATATACCAGTGATGAACATGAAGAATCCGACTGTCTTGTGACCATGAATTCCACTTGCCCGAGCAACGATCTCGCTGATGTACACGAGGACAAGCCCGATAAATAAAATGGCAACTGGGATGTCACCGTTATTCCAAAACGAAATGACGCCGAGCGCGCTCAGAACGAGCATGCCGATTGCCATCCACGCCTCGGGTCCCGATTCAGCTCCGACGTACCGCCTCCAACCTAAGATAATCCAGTGAACACCATACGACGTGAAGGCCAGGGCCGCCATATACAACGGTGTTGCATTTCGATAAACCGGGAACCAACTCAAACCGACCATGATGTATGTTCCGGTGATAAACTGCATAAACCCCCCGAAAAAAATGCCCCAGAGTGCGACGGTCTTGTCCAACTGTCGACTGTCCTGTGACCAATTGGGCCCATTGAAGAGAGCGGTGCCGCCCTGCACAAAATAATTCGTACCAAGACCAAAAAAGCCAATCGCGACGGGCCAGAATGACGATATGGGAAACACATCATTCATTACCATGCCATCTCCTTTTGTGTACTTTGTTAAACGAGTCACGAAAGATCTTGTCTCCTATTTTGTACATAACGTCAGGGTTCATTCCGAACATTACATAGAAACGTCAAATTTGGCTATTGCAAAATATCCAGGTCCACACTATATTGGTCTGCGTACAGATTGACGTCGAATTTCCGTGAACAAGGTTCAGGGAAGGCGGGGGAACCAATCGAGTGGGGTGAATTTCTTTTATGAAACGGGTGTACACTTGCTACCCGAACCCGTCAGCTAACCTCGTAGACGTGGCAAGTGGGAAGTAAGAGGGAATTACATGTATTGTACATGTCAATCGCCTTTGAATTGTAGCAGTTCCCACGAAGGAGGAACGAACAGTCGGGTTTGTACCTGCTTTTCGTTAGTTCTTTCGATCTGTATACCCTTCTATGGGAGTCGTGCGGTTTCACAGCTGTTCGATTTCATGTGAGGGGAAGCACGCAGAAGGAGGGTACCTGCGATTCCAAGTATGGGACAACGAATCCGTTCAATTGAAGGCGCGATAAATGAAGCGGTTCTGAAATTCCAAACTGAAATTGTCGGTAGAGGCCCAGAATCGATTCGCACCATGATCTTAAAGGACATGGTCATCGTTCGCATGAAGGGGTCACTCAGTAAGGAAGAGAGTTATTTGGTCAAGCATGATCGCGGACGTTCTTTAGTCAAGCAGGTACGTCAGGTCTTGCGTGAACAATTCAGTGAGGAAATGGAAGGGATTATTGAGCGAGAAACGGGCTATAAAGTGGTGTCTAGCCACAGTGACATCAGTACAAAAACTGGTGAGCGAATTGAGATCTTCATTCTCGATCACGAGTTTTCTTTAAATGAATGAACGTATTTTGTCATTCGACAGGTGGATAGATCGTGCGGTGACTGTGCAGGCAGGCGCTGGCGATTTATAGACCAGTACGAGTGGGGTAATAATACTCCTTTGTGCTGGTCTTTTTCTGCCGCGAAATGAATGTCTTGGAGGTGTACATCCTGGGATTTCGTATCAGTCCTCCGCAAAAGGTAGTCTTGGGCTATTTTTTGATCATCGTGATCGGCGCAGTCTTGTTGTTGTTGCCGTTTTCCCGACGTGCACCCGTTTCCATCACGGACGCGTTTTTCACTTCAACCAGTGCCCTGTGCGTGACAGGCTTGAGTACGGTGACAACTGCCACGACATGGACGGCATTCGGCGCCTTCGTCATCGCCCTCTTAATGCAAGTGGGTGGAGCGGGAATGACGTTGGTGACCACCGGTATTTATTTGGTGCTAGGGCGAAAAATTACGCTGCGTGACCGTGTGTTAATCGCGGAAGATCGCAACTTCGGTGTCCACGGAGCTGTACGGCTGATCCGGAGCATTCTCATTTTCAGCCTTTCTATCGAAGGGATAGCTGCAGTCTTATTTACATTTTACTTTCGCCTGGTTTATCACTATACGTGGTTACGCGCCGTTGGAATCAGCGCCTTTCACTCAGTCTCGGCGTTCAACAATGCAGGGTTTGATTTGTGGGGAAACAATCTTGAAGGGTTTAAAAATGATCCTTTTGTCGTTATCGTGACCAGTCTTCTCATCATATTGGGAGGACTCGGCTTCATTGTACTCACGGAATTGTATAGTTATCCAAGAACACGCCGATTGTCATTGCACAGCAAAATCGTTTTACGCATGACAGGGTTGCTACTGGCCCTCGGAACGGTAGCGATATTTCTTATTGAGTACAATCACTCCATGAAGACATTGTCGTGGGGAAGCAAACTTCTCAATGCCTGGTTTTCGTCCGTTACGACCAGAACAGCCGGATTCGACACGGTCCCGATAGGGAATATGACCGAGGTGACATGGTTTATCATGGTCATTCTCATGTTCATCGGAGCGTCCCCTGGTTCAACCGGTGGAGGCATCAAGACGACGACCTTCTATGCTCTGGTGAAAGCGACATTGGCTTCCCTTAAGGGAGATGAAGAGGTTGTCGCTCACGGTAGATCGATTTCCTGGGCGATTATTCGAAGGTCCATGATGCTATTTTTCCTAGGTATATCCATCGTGGTCTTGGGTACAATTGCGGACTCAGTTCTCGATCCGAAAATCAGTTTGTTAAGGTTTCTCTTCGAAGAAACTTCCGCATTCGGAACAGTTGGGCTGACGACAGGCATCACCGGGATTGTGAGCACACCTGTTAAGTGGGTCATCATTGCCACCATGTATGTTGGTCGGGTCGGTATTCTAACGGTTCTTGTGGGCATGCTTCATCGGAAGGGACTTGTCTCTCGGGTCAAACGCGTTCAAGAGCGCATTTTTATTGGATAAGTTGGAGTATGGATGGTGTTAAATGTGGCATATAAGAATTCAGCGTTGCTGACAAATATACGGAATATGGGAAAACGTAACCAGAAAACAATTGGCATCATTGGGGCAGGTAGATTTGGTACGTCTGCTGCACGGGAACTCCTTGCAAATGGACATGAAATACTGTTAATAGACAACAATGTGAAACGATTGGAATCACTGGCTGGCGACTGCACGACTGCAATTGGGGATGCCGAAAGTCCGGAATTCCTGGAGGAAGCAGGAATTAAGGAAGTTGATGCTGTGATCGTGGCGATTGGCGAGAACGAATCTGCTTCCAATCACGCAGTGATCAATTGTAAGGATTTTGGACTGTTTGTAGTGGCCAAGGCGACGGATGCAACGCATGGGAAAATTCTTGATAGATTAGGGGCAGACTATGTTGTCTATCCTGAGCGGGACTCGGCCACTCGTTTAGCTCGCTTTATTACCCGGTCCTCGATATTGGACATGGTGGAGTTGTACGACAAGGTTTTTATGATGGAGATAAACGCAACCGGGCCCATTGTAAACCGACCACTCGAATCCCTTGACTTGCCGAACACGTTTGGGGTCCAGGTCGTTACGATCCTGCGTGGAGACGAAACTGTGTTTCCGGTCTCGGCGACGGACGTTGCACAAGAGGGGGACCGGGTTGTGGTACTCGGACCTGAAGAGGCACTGCAGAAATTAGCAAAGGCAGTCGGACCCTCCTAACCATGCATCGAGGGGCTAATCGGGAGCGCTGAACATGTTACAAATGGATAATTGGGAACATGCTCTAACAGTTCTGATTGTCGTTATTGCAGGGGGGCTGGTTGTCGGTAAGCTGACGGAGAAGCCTCGAATCCCTGATGTTGCAGCATATTTGGTGTATGGGATCGTGATTGGACCGGCCGTATTTCACTTGGTACAGGAACCTAGCCAGTCGCAGGTCAATCAGTTACTCCTCAATATGGGAGCGACGCTCATTTTGTTCGACGGCGGCCGCAGTGTTCGGTTCTCTGTCTTAAGGCGAGTCTGGGTGAGCATCGTTATGCTGGCCACCATTGGCGTTTTGGTCACAGCATTTGTCATGTGTATCGCTGCGCACTACATCCTGGGGACATCCTGGATTCTGTCGTTGCTGCTGGGTTCCGTCAGTGCCTCGACCGATCCAGCCACGTTAATTCCTGTATTTAAACGTGTATCGATTGTCCCGCGGTTGCAACAAACTGTGGAGTCTGAGTCTGCATTCAATGACGCGACGGGTGCGGTATTAGTGTTCACAGTGTTGGGACTAGCAGCGGCTGGAGGCCATGTACGTTGGTATGAGCCCATATGGACATTTGCGGAATCAGCCGTGATAGGTCTTGTCATTGGTGCCGCTTTGGGCCTCCTAAGCTTATGGCTCGTATCGAACCGGGCGTGGGGGATTTTTCACGAATACGGATCCATCGTTATGCTCGCTATTGCCTTGTCATCTTACCAAATCGCGAGTGGGCTTGGTGCCAGTGGGTTCATGGCGGCCTTCACAGCTGGGGTCGTCAGTGGCAACGGCAAAGCAGTTGGCTGGTCATTCGCAGCGCATACGGAGGAGAATATTCACCACTTCGGCAATTCGATCACCCTAATTATGCGCATGCTGATTTTTGTTTTGCTGGGAACCCAGGTGGACTTTGGACTGGTCTCGAAGTATCTGTGGGTGGGATTAACCCTGGTATTGATCTTCATCGTCATTGCCAGACCTCTTGCAGTCGTCTCTTCCGTATGGGCAGATCCAAGAGCGAAATGGCGTAGGAATCATATCACTTTTATGTGTTGGGTTCGTGAGACTGGTGTGATCCCGGCCGCGTTATCGGGCATGTTGGTCGCCAAGGGAATACCAGGTGCACACGTTATCAGCGCCATCACGTTTCTAGCTATCTTGTTGACCATCGTTATTCAAGCGAGTACAACCGGATTTGTTGCAAAGCAGTTGGGCGTACTAGACGGGACCGAACAGGAAGACTATTAGCCCATCGGTATAATCAAGACGAGGGTATTATTCAACTATAGGGTCTCAGGAATAAACAAGATAACCGCGCCAGAATCGCATGCTGGCGCGGTTTAGTTATAGTCGAGCACATTGCCAGCGCCTGACTCTATTTGAATGAAAATAGACTAAAATATTAGATGTTTTTGACGAATACCCTCATAAATATATCCAATCTGTCGAAATGCTATAACTAGACTTCATAAATACGTCGCTGAATTCCGCTGTGGTAGCCATCTCTTGATATCGCTTAATGATCGAAAGGATGGATGATCATGCAAGGGACAGATTGGATCGAAACCGACAGCGCAAGTCTGTATGAGTACGTCGATAGAGTAGATTTTCTTCATGACTGTGACACTGTAGGCAAGGTACCCCACTCATATCGACTTCAACAATATTCTCCGTCAAAGGGAAACTTGTTAATTGAGAAGAGACGACTCAGGCATTATCCACCTCGTGACCATGGACCGAGGGGGGTAATACGATGACACATGCAATTGGATTCTTTATTGTAGTTGCTCTCATCGGGACTGTTTACACTATATTCGCGGCACAAGTGCTTGGGACGCCAAGAGACTATGTGGATACAACAAAACGTTAATTTTCTCCGGGGTGTCTCCGCACATGAGGCATCCCGTTTTGATTTGTCGACCATCGGTCTGTTTGGTCAGCTTCCGTGTATGGCCTCTCGCACCTTTGCCGACGGATTAAAAAAAACAGCCCACAGACGTGGACTGTAGAGTGGGTTTGTAGGTATGCTGGGTTGTAGACAAGTGCTTCCTGAATCCCACCTTTCCTTAAATCTTGGGGAATTATGGCGAGCGGCCTTCGACCGTTCATGTGTTTGATTATAATGACTGTATTTGAGATCCAGTTGGAGATGATTTGTAAATTGTGTGGAGGAAAGGCGTTGAATGGTGGTGATTATCGATGGATATAAAAAGGTCCTCGTACACCGGCAGTAACCGATGGCGAGGACAAGGGAATAGGGGGTAAAGGACTCAGGACCAATATAACATAAATGTTAATCCATTTGTTTCCGGAAGCGTGAATGCAGTATTCGTCATAAATTGCACCGGATCGACAGCATTTTCAGTTCATTGATTTGGTTTTAATAAGAAGTTTCCCCTTAGGGTCTGTTTTCGCAAATCCTTGCTGATAGCCTGCAATGTATTCTTCGACTGGTGGAATCTTCATACCACCGACGACGCCAACAACACACCAAGTGTTCTTTCAGCTTGCTGAACTCTGAAGAAAAAGTGATGGCCTTCCGAGCGGACGGCCTAAGTCTATTAGGAGGTTTGTTTGGCCGAACCACTATCACTTACGGTATTCACTAGGACTAACTTCGCTTTCCGGTTCCTGCAGACTGGGCATAGAGTTTTTTCCTCATAGGAGGCAACTTCGTACCCGCACTTTGAACATTGGTATTCGTAAATGGTCATTTTACTTCACACCTTTGTCATTGTGTCATTTTGGGAACATTATGTGCTTCTTCTCTCACGATAATATTGAATACGAAACAGAGGATTAGAAACTGTCCGTCTGCTGTCTAAGTAGATGGTTACACATGCCCGATATAAAAAAGGGGAACAGCTTTTCGAGCTGTTCCGTGACGGATTCATTGTTCGATCATGCACTCGTATAATCCCAGATACAGCTCAAAAAAATCTCAAAATCAAACTGTCGACCTAGACGATTCTAACGCTAGGTCCATGATCCAAATACATTATGACTGAGTTTAGGGGGAACTATATGGGGAAATATACATTTAGGAGGTCATGTTATGGCACTAACCCCGTACGACCCATTTAATATTTTCCGACGTGACTTTGGATCGCTCCCTCGTGTACTCGATCAGTGGTTTGATGAACACACAACGTCCCGTGTAAGAGTAGACGTACGAGAAACACAAAATGAAGTCATTGTAACAGCTGAGATACCCGGCCTAGAAAAGAAAGAAGACGTACAGATCACGATCCATGACAACCATTTGCATTTGAATGGGAAAATCGAACGAGTGAGCGAAAGTAACGATGAGAACATACACCGCTCAGAACGATACTACGGACAATTTTCCCGAACGATTCCTCTACCGAGGGACGTGGATGAGGACGGAGCGAGGGCATCTTATCGAAACGGCATTTTAGAGGTTAGGCTTCAAAAGACGCATACAGAGCACCATCGTCAAATTGACGTGGATTTTCACTGATTTGTACTACAGTTGTAGAATAACGAAACCGCGCCTTTTTTAGGGCGCGGTTTCGTTATTCAGTTGACGTTTCTCATCCGTCTTATCCCGAATTCATGTAAATCATGTGTATCTTTTTATCCAGATGTGAATGATATGACCGGGCACTTAAAGAAGGCCAGAATAAAAATGGTGGTGGTGACCGCTGTGCTTGATGAAAGAACAACTCAGACTGCTAAGTCGACAGCTCCGGTACTCAAAGAACACAGTCACGACATCGGTCGTCGATTTTACGAACTACTGTTTGCGAAGGTCTCGGAACTGAACAACATGTTTAATCAGACAAATCAGAGACGGGGACTACAGTAGGATGCACTGGCGTATGCGGTATACGAGGCCGGGGCGAACATCGAACACCTCGATGCCATAAAACCAATGGTTAGCCGCATAACTCAAAAACATCGAGCTTTAGGAGTGAAACCTGAACACTACCCGATTCTTGGAGAAACGTTGCTTGAGGCAGTAAAAGACGTTTTAGGCGAAGTTGCCACGGACGAAATTATCCAAGCATGGGGGCGCACTTATAACTATATAGCCGACATATTCATCAGTGCTGAGAAGGAATTGTACGATGCAGTCGAAAAGGAACCCGGCGGCTGGAGAGGGACACGAGCCTTTATCGTCGATAAAAAGGTTCACGAAAGCGCCGTGATCACATCGTTTTACCTGAAGCCCGAAGATGGTAAGCCTATCGCCTCATACGAAGCAGGACAATACATAACGATATGGCTAGACGTACCTGGAGAGCGGTACACGGATGTTCGTCACTACAGCTTGTCCGAGGCTCCTGGCAAGGACTTTTACCGCATCAGAGTCAAACGAGAAGAAGGGTTTGATGGGGCGCCATCAGGCATTGTGTCAACATATATTCACGACAAAATAGAAGAAGGCGACGTTATCAAAGTCAGTGCACCGGCTGGCGATTTTACAATCTACACGAAAGATTCTCCGTTAGTCCTCATAAGCGGTGGAGTCGGGATTACGCCGATGATCAGCATGCTCAATACCGTTGCTGAAACGCAACCTCGACGGCGTGTAACGTTTATTCATGCTACCGTCAATGGAAAGATGCATGCGATGAAAGAGCATGTTAGGGATTTGGCCGATCGCTATGAAAATGTGAGGTCGTTTGTGTGTTATTCGTCTCCTACAGATGAAGATCGGGCGTCAGGAAACTACGATAAGCAAGGACATTTGAATTTGGAATGGTTACAGTCCGTGATCGAGGATAAACGAACGGATTGCTACGTATGTGGTCCAATACCTTTTATGAAGACTGTTCTTCGTGCGCTTAGAGACATGGGGATCCCGGAGGACCGGACACACTATGAGTCCTTTAGCCCGGTCGGAATCCTCGACGATGAAGAAGCATAGAATGCACTGCTTGTTCACTCTGTAGCGGGGTCTACCCTACAACTTTACGACCGCCATGTCACCGAAGAAAGCACACGCTCCGGGTGTAAAACTGCCGTGATCGTCCGGGAGATAGAGTACGACACTCATTTTAAAAGCGGAACACATCGCCAAGTGCATAATTCTCTCGACGCAAACCACGTCAATTATGCACTTGCACTTTCTTCACTGCTCGATGTGTTCCGGGTTGTACTCTCCTGTTTTCTCCATATTGTGTCTACTCGACGAATAACAAAGAATACAATAACGATCCCCAGACTACCCCACAATGAGTTCACAAGGAATCCCAGTATAAACATGAAAATTGCAACAACCGATAAACCGACTAGATCCCATCTCTTTGTACGCGCATCACCAAACAAGCGTAACAACTGGCTGTAGAGAAAGAAGAAGTTCAAGAACACAGTAATAAATTGCATCAGCGTTCTCTCCACGAATATGTATGTGTGAATGATGTATCGTCACATCACACTAAACATAATAAACTTCTTTTCGATCAGATGCAGTTGTCGGTATTCGCACACCAGGCTCAGGAGTATAAATGGACGAATTGGTGAGTGTCATGAAGGCCGAGAATAAGTAATAGGGGGTGTCTTGGGTTCATGTCACTCAGGGTTTCATGCTCGATTAGAGATACTAGCCATACTAGATTGATGTGCGTACGATGGGAGCGGACCTACAATGGCGCCGCTCTTCCATAAACCAGGAAGTTCAGTCGTCACCATTGTCTTGTTCAATTTTATCTTTGGGTACTAAGCCGACTTTTTCTGCAAACGAATGTAATTGTATGGCAATACCCATGAGGATACCTGCTACTATAGCAATGTCGTAAAGGCCATATCCAAGTACCAGACCTACCGATGACGTCATCCATAAGTTAGCTGCAGTTGTTAGCCCGCGTTTAAAATTGTGTCGATCAGTCCAAATGACGCCCACTCCAAGAAACCCAATACCACTTACGACCTGAGCAGCTAACCGCATGGGATCTCTATATTGACCTTGGTTCAAGGTGGACAAGATCATGACTAAACATGAACCTAGACATACGAGTGTGTAGGTTCTAATGCCTGCCGTCTTGCCTTTTCTTGTTCTTTCTAAACCAATAATAAAACCGAAGATAAGTGCCGCAACCAGCCGTAGATAAAACTCAGGATGTAACAAGGTAAGCACAAGTATGTCCCTCCAATGGTTCTGTCCTTAATTTATTCGCACAGAGCGAATATCACAATGGCGGGAAGAAAAACAAAGGATGGGGTTACACAGACATATGAGGATATTTTATGAACGGAGGCGGTAGTGCATTCCCTGTCGTCTGTCGGAACACGTGAAACGTAAACTGCTAGCACAAGCATAAGTGAAACGTCATCGATGTGCTAAAGCGATGCTTGAACGAAGATCAACAGGAATGGCGGATATCACCTGTCAAGAGACACTTAGACGGAATTTGTATATGCGAAATATTTATTGAATGAAACGACAGGTGTCCGTTGAACACAACAAGGTACTCACGTACGCTACACAGTCTCACAAATTAGGAGGTTGGTACTGTATGGGAGCATTTGGTGGCTATACTCAATGGGCAGTCGTATTTCTAATTATTTTCGTATTGTTCTTCTTGCTCGTTCCAGCGTTTGGTGGCGGCTACGGTGGTGGCGCAGGACTTGGCGCCGCGTACTAAGTTTTAAGTGGGCAATTGTTAGGTCACACCCCGGTGTGGCCTTTTGTGTTTAAATGGCCACCTTAGATCTCACGAGCATAGGGATTGAGGATTGAGATCATAAAGACATTTTGGCGTCGAGGCTGGCTTGCAGGCAACGAAGCGATAAAGATTAATACCAACGCCATGGATCATTCGTCCATACGAAAGTCCCAACGCGTACGTAAGCTATCGATATATAAGGGGGTGACAGGATGGACGGTTGTTTTGGGGCATACACTCGATGGGCAGTCGTGTTCCTCATTATCTTCGTATTATTCATTTTGCTTGTTCCTTACGGCGGCGCTGGATACTGATTCCAGTGTTGCTATAAAGAACGTTTTTCTCCGATCGCGATTTTTCTTTAGAGCTTTCTCGTTTTTGGGGTTTCGATTTTTTGACGAAATCCGCGTGGTCATAACCCGCCTCGGCGGGTTTTTATTTTATCCGCGAGTTTAAGTCGAACCAAATGGGGTGCGGGGCAATGCAATCACGCCAAGTAGAAACTAGATGAACATGGTTTACACACCACTAAGAAGTGCCTATTTTTATCTCTCCTCTGCTTGATCGACTAACCTATTCGTTCGATTAATAAAGCGGTGTATGCCGGCTTCGAGCACAGTGATTACAGCTGAGCATATCAATGTAGGCAGAAACGATATACGTGGTCCATTCCAGAGAACAGGCACAAACCAAATCAATAGTGTATTAACCACGAAATCCACAGCGAGTGTTCTGCTGTTACCGAGAAACGGAAGCACGGTCATGTCTACGATAAGCCCGACTATGGCGATGATTAACGCGGTGGAAAAATAGCCCCAACCACCAAAGAACCATACACGATTTACCACGTGTGCAACCCAAAGTACTAACATTGTTGAAATCAGTTTGAATATAAAGTTGGTTACAGTTAAGGTCAATTTAGCCATATTTTCACTCCTCAACTGAAGCTTCTCCAAAGAAGTGGTCGTCATTCATCGTCAAGGTGTTTTTTTATTGTACAAGTTGGCCAGTTGCTTGATGTCAAAGCGCATGTTCGTGGATAAACGAATTTTCCCGTGTACACTGCTACACACATGGTGCATTCAAATGTCTATCTTCTGGACGCACTCGACCGTATCGCAGTGAACGTTTCCAACCATCTTGGATACTGGGTACAAGAGCATGTCGTTCTCAGAGTACGGCTTCAGGACAGCCAGCAGGTCGTCGATATTCGTCGCGTTCCGGTCCAACCAAAATCGTTCATCCTGTTTGTCGTGGAGGATTACCGGCATACGATCATGGATCGACTTTATGCGGATATTGGCCCGGCACGTGATGAGGGTGCACGTATTGATTTTGTCCCCCGACGCAGCGGCCCAGGTGTCGTAAAATCCGGCAAAAGCGAATACAGGTCGACTTTTAACTCTGATGTAGTGGGGTTGCTTCGTGTTCCGCTGCCACTCAAAGTATCCAGTTGCCGGAATAATGCACCGACGACGTTCCACGAGACGCTTGAAGACTCCATTCGTCTGCAATCCCTCGACCCGGGCATTGATCGGTTTTACCTTCGGGTGCTCTGCTTTCCACGCCTGCGGGATCAATCCCCATGACAAAGGGCCAATGCGACGTTTGTTGTCATGGTCCGCAATGACAGCAGGGATTCGCTGTGACGGTGCGATATTATAACGAGGTGGAATTGCATAATCGGAGTCCGTGATGCCAAAGTAAGCAAGTATTTGACTCCAGTCCTCAGTTAGGGTGAAACGGCCGCACATGCTTATCATCTCCGGATCACATCATATCAGAACGCACGTTCCCGTGGACGGTCCATTTATTTGAAGCATGCGGTACTGGTGCTAGGGACGTGTGAGGGATGTCTTATAATCGTCGCTGACAATGTGTGTTCTAAAGAGTCCGTTGTCAATAACTGTGAAGGAAACGGATGGATTCCCGTCTGCTTGAACACCCCACGCTGTTCCGCCTTCTGCATATTCTGTGTGCCCAAGTACTGTTACATCGATACCATCGTTGTGTTTCACATATTCCGCGATATCATACGCTCTTTCGGGGAGAGGTTCCTGGATGGATTTGCAGATCATCACCACTCCACAAAGTATGCCGAGCCCGGCCACTGGAATGAAAGGCGCTACTGTACGAAACTTCAATGAACAATACCCCCTGTCACTTCTATGTGGACTTAATGATTCCAATTTAACCTCGAAGCTGGATACCGTTAATAATACGTTTGTCGAACGATCACGGCTGAACAGTATCGCAAGTTTTTGCAATGTTCCTGGGTTGCCCTTGTAAACTTCATACCAATATCAGAGAGCGGCCAACCGGTCGCTTTCTGATATTGTCAGCTATATTGTAAACTTAGCAACTATCGCTTGAACCTCTTTAGCCATACTATCGAGCTGAAAAATAACTGGGTACATGATTTCAGGAGGACGCGAGATGTCTCCACAAAAACCGATACCCGAATGAAATATAAACTTCACTTAAATGCTGAATTGGGTTTTATGGATCAAATGGATTGGAAAGCGTTATCAAATTGAACAGTCTGTGTCGGACAAAACTCGCCAATTTACGACAGCATTCATGTGATATCGTTGTACGAGTGTTGAACTATAGCGACAGGGGATATCGCGAGATGGGAACGGCAGTAGACGTCAGCATTATTGAGGAACTACGGATTGCAATGATAACTATAGCTGAGAAGAAAGGGAGCCTTTGCGACCCAGAAGTGGTCGCAATCAGCCAACAGCTCGATGAATGGCTTGTCCTCGCTCAACAATGGGAGCATCATTGATTTTTGCATTGTGATCGCAAATTCCTATAGGTACGTCCTGTCCGTCAGGTAACCGTCGAAATCCTGTTCGGAACACGTTGTCGGCTTGATCAACATTATGGACAGCTCCACAGTGCAGACAATACATCACACTCATGTTCAATCACTCCTTTGTCCACATTATATTCGATTTATTCCAAGGGTTTCCGTCTGTTAATATGATAAATACAAAACTGAACTTGTTCGCCTCGCCCCGTATGAAACCGTACCCTTGACCTTGAATTTATGCTCAACCTTCACGGATATGTTACGGGCTGCAGATTGGAAAGAACAAGGACAGCTGATAAATATGGCTGTCCCTGCTACACGGTTGTCTTAACTTTGTACCTGTAACTAGTACCGTGGGTCCTAATACTGTTAAACGGTTATGTCAAGAAATTCAAGCGAATTGCGAATAATCCGCGACGCAGATGAGGCAAACCTTAGGGCGGCCCTTTTAAAACGCCTTGGCGAGTTCAAACAATTGCTCAGATAGTGCTTGTAATTCCTCAATGCTTGCCATTGCCTCTTGAGTGGCGGCAGCCTGCATTTGAACTGATTGGGCATTGTCCGCTATCTGCTTTTCCACCTCTTGGGCAGAGGATTTCATGGTACCGAGCCCTGATTCAATCTGTTCGATGGCTTTCTGTGTGCTGTCCGCAAGTTTTCGAATCTCCTTGGAAACAACAGAAAAGCCACGACCATAGTCACCTGCACGTGCAGCTTCGATAGACGCATTCAGCCCCAAAACCTTTGTCTGGCTCGATACATCTTGGATGAAGTCGATAATATGCGATGTGCTTTGCGTTTGCTCTGTTGATTGCCGAGCATTCCGGAGGATCGCTTCATGGGACTCGGAAATCTTCTGCGTTTCATCGGTAACATGTTTTATACTGGCGGAAATCTGTTTAAACGATTCAACGATGTTTTCAGCAATGTGTGAAATCTTATTTTGTTTGACCAAACTAGTAGCCATCCCAACTGCCCCAATAGGATTGCCGGAACCGTCTCGAATCGGAATGACCGTTGTGTGGAACGGGACACCTACAACCTCCTCTGGGATAAGGCCCGTTTGCTCTTTGTTTAGATGAACTGCCTCATAAAGACCGTCACCCGCTTGGAGCTTGTACCCAAGATGTCCGACGCTTATCGTTTTACCGGGTCTAAAAAATAGAATTTCTGACGTGTTGGCGATGGAGAACGCTGCATCCTGATTTTGTAGAAGACGGTCAATGATAGGAGCGACCTGAAGAAGGCATTCTAAGTTATTCATCATTTCACCTGACTATTCTGTAAACACCCCGATTATAGCCTAGCCCAACTGAAAAGGGTTGACATAGCCTGTCTAAGGCAGCCCTGCAGCTTCCAGTCACCACATTCTCACGGGGATTCCGTTTATGTCCTTGTTACCATATTAGACTTTATATCCTTAATTTTGGTCTCCAAATTTGTACTATTAATGACATTTGTCAGAACGTGCTTGTTCCACCTTCACGTACGCACTGCATCCCAGCGGGCATAGAGGTACGTGGAATTTTTGGATGGCTGCACGATTAGTGATGGCTTAAAGATTAAATCCTCGTTAACGCGATGGAGATAGGTGTATCACCAGATGTCAGATCAAAGGAACGACGAAATGTATGCTCTTCGTTGAGCGCAATCATGATGGTATATGCTACGTCTTCACGTGGTATCGACTTTCTGACTAAGTTCTCAGCAGCGGCAACTTTTCCGGTACCAGGTTCATTTAAAAGTCCACCTGGTCGAATGATGGTATACGTCAACTTACTTTGTTCGAGCATTTTATCCGCATAGTGCTTCCCAACGTAGTATGATTTGATTTCGGCGTTCCAATTTTCTCGCCTGTGTGCTTGGATTGCACTGACCATGATGAACCTGCGGATACCAAGTTGTTCAGCAGCTTCGACGGTTTTGACGGCACCGTCGAGATCGACCAAGAGAGTTTTGTCTGGTCCTGTCTGCCCGCCAGATCCCGCCGTAAAAACAACGGCATCGCAACCTTTTGCAGCTTGGGCTATCTCATCTACAGCTTCCTCCAGGCTTGCAACAACCGTCTCTACTCCTGATTTTTCAAAGAAGGCCACTTGTTCCTTTTTCCTGACCATAGCTCTGACTGTATGTTCCTCGCTGTCGTGAAGTAGGCGCACGAGTTGTCTCCCAATCTGCCCGTTTGCCCCTACTACAAAAACTTTCATAGTTGGTCTCCTTTCGCCAATGCTGTGTGGTCAGCAGTCGTGACTGATACTCCCTAATATTCTCATTAACTGCAGTGCCATACATCCCGTGATAACTAGCTCGCCTCGGTAAATGGATCGGCCCATTAAGCACAACGACCTGATGGTGTATCATATTTTTTCATTCCATATTCTTGCCGACATTTGCAGAGCACCTCGTTGAATTATGAAGTGAATGGACGAGGAGAATTTTGAGTCGGCAACTAAAACGGCCCACCGTGGTTCGCATCATTGAGAGGCGTGGTGAGCCATGCTGGGTTATCGTAAACGAATTACTCTCGACTTCGATATATTGGTTTATAGCTGACTTGGGTGTCTACTTCAGACGTGTGATTTTCGCTGGTTTTCTTGGTGGATTTGGTGGATTGTTGTTGCCTAAAGCGGCTTCCATGTCCTCAGTTACCTGTTTCAATTCTCGGTAACAGTCCTCCATCGAAACAGAAGAATCCCATATTACATCACGTTGACCGTCTTCATAGACGATAATACTTGCTACATATCGAACGCCCACTGCATATCCTCCTCTGTAACTGACAAAATACTTCTTCCATTATCTTAGCTTGAAGCGCGGTAAACTTAAACTCCGGTGTACCACCGGTGGCGGTTTTTTTGTGTGTGCCTTTTCCTGAAAGGCAATGGCTAAATTTTTTGTTCGCTGGTGTGAGCAGACAACGAGGGAACTCGTCTGTAATGAAGAGGAGTTCAGCTGCGTCTAGTTCATGAAAGGACGTGGCGAAATGACAATCCAATTGGGAACAGTCTCTGTATTTTGTTTATTGCTTGGGTTAACAGGGTGTGGAAATGTGACAGCCCCTGTTGATTCATCAAATCATACTGAGCAGACAGTTGATACGATCTGCAACACAACCACGTCGACAACACCTCAGCCAAACACGAACCCGACTCCCAAGATCATCGTGAATCCCAACAAGCCTCAATTGAATCTTACTGATTCTATTTACATGATTTCTCAAAGCACGGGATGGGATTTTACTTCCGCACAAGGAAATATCTTCGGTACGGACGGCATTTTACGGACTGATGACGGTGGGAAATCATGGACAAATATAACACCTTTGCAATTAGCGACCAAGCAAAATACTTATGCAGGTGGGGAAGCGGTCGGTGTAAGCAATGCTTGGGTCGTGTCTGCGAATACTCGGTACACATCTGTCTTCAAGACATCTGACGGAGGGAAGACGTGGACTTGTACCAACCTTCCCAAAGCTTATTTATTAGCCTGGATGAGTTTCATAAATGCGCAAACAGGATGGTTGTTAGCCTCTCCCGGACCTGCAGCAGGGCAAGAACCGAGTGACCTCTACTACACATCCAACGGTGGGATAACATGGAGCGAGGTCGCGACCACGCAAAGCGACAGCCTTCCATTAGATGATGGTAAAACGGGTATTTCGTTTGCAGACGCTAAAACGGGTTGGCTTACGATTGATAACGGATTGCATCCGGGCAAAGTCACATTGTATGTAACTCATGATGGAGGACATTCATGGTTGCCACAAGACGTATCGGTTCCTACTCAAGTGAGAAATCAATATGCCCATCCGTTGCCGCCTTCGTTCTCCTCACCGACAAGCGGTATCTTGCCTATTGTTTTTGACGGTGGAAAAGGATCTGTATTTTACTTCACCTCTAATGGGGGAAACACTTGGACATGCTCTAGTGTTGTGCCGTTACATAGGGTTTCCAATCTAGTTTCCGTGAGTAATGAAGCTGTCTGGGTTACGGATGGACATTCGATATTTGTGACGGGGAATGGAGGGGGAGTATGGCGACAATGGACTCCATTTCTCTCTAAAAACGCTGGAATTATTGCCTTATCCGCTCGCAGAAATGAAACGTCAACTGTCGTCTATACATTACAAAACGGGAAAGTAACACAACATGATTTAAACATGACCATGATGCGCTGACGACAATGCGAGCAACCCGGGTGCGCTGCCGAAACTTTTGGGGTTAGGTTGTTGTCAATCCAAACCTATCCCTCGCTATTGATTCATCTAGGTGCATCTGAGCAATCAATGCATCTACCCCTGAAAATTTAATTTCATCGCGTGCCCGGCGAATGAACGATACAGATAGGTCCTTTCCATACAAGTCACCGTCAAAGTCGAGCAAGTATGCCTCAATTTCGTAGGATTTCCCGTTTACAGTAGGGCGATATCCCACGCTAATCAGTGTATACCAAAACGTGTTTCCTTCTAACGGGGAGCTATGAATCTCGGCAATTCCCTCGTAAACTCCAGGGGCTGGTAACGCGAATTCGTCTAAACCACCAAGATTAGCAGTTGGGAACCCCAGTTGATGTCCTACACCCGCACCATGTATAACTGGCCCAGTTATAGTGTAAGGACGTCCGAGGAGAGCTTGCGCAGCTTCGACTCGCCCCGTTTTTACATGGTTACGAATATCTGAGCTACTGACTTTACGGTTGTTTATATTTAACGTCGGCACCACAGTCACCGGCACACCGATCTGCTGACAAAGGTCGATCGACTCTCGTGTAGTGGAATGAGCACCTTTTCCGAAGTTAAATCCATCCCCGACTACAACGCGTTCCAAGTTGAGAGCGGCAAGATGCTCGAGAACGAATGTCTCGGGGGAAATCTGTGCGTATTCCTTCGTAAAGTTGACTTCATACAGTCGGGTGACTCCATATTGTTCGAGCAATCGCCGTTGTTCTCGCAGAGGTGTAAGTGCGTATTGAAAATCAGGGTTATGATTTAATGCCCAGAGCGGATGCGGTCAGAAGCTCATGATTGCAAGTTGCGCTTTACCCACATATTCCTTAGCCGTCCGAATAATAGCTTGATGTCCAACGTGAACTCCATCGAACTTTCCTATACACAACACTAACTTTTCGGAGCTCCGGGGTGGTGCATAGGTAACGTCTACAATTTCCATTATTATCTCTCCGTTTAATCTCTGGTACTGTAAACTAACATATAATCATGAACCGTACACTCGTACAGATTTGACAAACAGCACCGCTGCCACCGGGTGAGCCTAGGAGTTTCCCTGGACGCTTAAGCAGTCGTTACATAGTCCTGTTACTTCAATGTGCATGTCTTCTATTTGAAATTTCTCCTCTTCAGCAATGTGCGCTAAATTGGGAGTTGAGGGCAAAAAAAAGTCGATTAGCTTGCCGCAGCTTTTACATACAAAATGGTGATGAGGCGAGGTGTTCGCATCGAAGAGGCTGGCGCCGTCTCCGAACTTGATCTCCCGAATGATCCCCGCCTCACTTAAATTTTTTAACGTATTGTAGACGGTGGATACGCTGAGATTCGGTAAGATACTTTGCATAGAGCGATATATTTCGTCCGCAGTCATGTGCCCACGACAAGCAAAGATATGTCGCAGGATTGCATCACGTTGCGGTGTTACGCGTAACCCAGCACTCTTTAATATCTCCGGTACATTCAACTCATGTACATTCATTAAATAACCTCCGACTAACAACTGAAGCGTTTGGAAACATCATGGCATATAATACTCTTTCCTTATCGTCATCTTCTTAACGTGGCATATGTGGATGGCGATGGTCCGCCAACCTTGCTCATTTTTCCTGGCTTTATAGTAGGCTTTCCGTTTGCATTTATCCACTCTGTTGTCACCATTGAGTGCGGGTAATGATGTTCCAAGTCTCATCGGCATAGTTATTTTTTCATGTTATCGTTGTTATCGGGGGCAGGTAATCCTGCCCCCGACGTAGTTCAAACCTCAAGTAGCTTCTGACCCGGCTTCCAGTTTGCGGGGCAAAGTCCACCGGCCTGCAGTGCCTCGAGCACCCGCAAGGTTTCATCTACGCTTCGGCCGATATTCATGTCGTGAACTACCTGATACCTTAAAATCCCTTCAGGGTCGATGATGAACAAACCACGCAGTGCGGTTCCTTCCTCTTCGACCAACACATCATAGCTCCGTGCAACTGTCTTGGTGAAGTCGGCTGCCAACGGGTAATCCAAACCACCAAGCCCATTTTCCGTCTTGGGTGTATTAATCCACGCTTTGTGGCTATGTACGCTGTCCGTACTTGCACCCAAAACTTCAGCGTCGAGATCCTTAAATTCCTGCAGTCGATCGTTCATTGCGATAATCTCGGTTGGGCAAACAAATGTAAAGTCAGCTGGGTAAAAGAAGAATACCAACCACTTGCCTTTGTAATCAGATAGCTTCACGTGTTCGTCCAAGGTTTCCATGTTTTTCGTGGACAACATGTCAAAGTCAGGGGCAGCTTTTCCTACTAACGGCATATAGATTTCCTCCATAATTTCAATCTAAGTTAATAATAATTATTAACTAATAATCATTATATTGTTCTATTGGCTTTTGTAAACCGTCCTTAAACCGGCCGAATTCATTGGTCACGGAGTAAGATCAAGACCGGGGGATACCACCTAAGTCCGGGATCGATACGATCAGACGAATATATGGTGTACGTGCCGCGATATCAACTGTTGGGCAAATGGTGAAATAATAAATAAATGTCCAACCTGACTGCTTGGGGAAGTTCTATAGAGGAAAAGACAAAAAGAGCATCCTGTAAGATAATGATAATCCCTCGGATGATATCATTGTATCCTCCAATAATATCATTTTGGATACTATATCACATTGAAGTGCGTACTTACTGTAATGACCATTACATCTTATAATAGCCGGTGGGTAACATCTGAACCTTGTTGCGCGGGCAAGGGTATTTACTTGGGTCACGTTCAGAACACTACGACAGGTGATATCGTTGAAAAAATACAGGATTAATCCAGATAAAGGTTTGGAATTCGGGATTTATACATTAGGGGACCATATCCCTAACCCCTACACTGGAAAGCGTATTTCTGCCGAAAGGCGAATTCATGAAATCATTGAACTAGCTAAGCTGGCTGAACAGGCAGGTATTGATTTTTTTAGTGTCGGTGAAAGTCATCAGGAGTATTTCGCTACTCAAGGACATGCTGTCGTTCTATCCGCTATTGCCCAGGCGACAAGTAAAATTAAAATCGGAAGCTCATCCACGATTATCAGTACATCAGACCCAGTTCGGGTCTATGAAGATTTCGCAACCATTGATTTGATTTCCCATGGACGCGTGGAAATTGTTGCTGGTCGTGCATCCAGAGTCGGGCTTTTTGATTTACTAGGCTACAACCTCCGCGATTATGAAGAACTATTTGAGGAAAAGTTTGAACTTCTGTTGAAGATAAATGACGAAGAAATTGTGAATTGGAACGGGGAATTTCGGGCTCCCTTAAGGGATGCAAGGGTTTTACCGCGCCCACTAAACGGATCGTTGCCGATTTGGCGTGCCGTTGGTGGGACACCAGCCAGCGCCATCAAGGCGGGCTATGCTGGAGTCCCAATGTTCATGGCCCATTTAGGTGGACCCGCTGCGGTTTTTAAACGAACTGTTGATGCGTATCGTGAGGCGGCACGACATAACGGATTCGATCCGTCTCAGTTACCCGTGGCGACAGCCGGATTTTTCTATGCTGCGCAAACGACACAAGAAGCACTGAAGGAGTATTATCCCCACATTAATGAGGGAATGAAGGTAACAAACGGCCAAGGGTTTGCGAAACAACTCTGGGTACAAGGTACTGATACCCGAAGTGTCATGAACGTCGGAAGTCCGCAGCAAATCATCGAAAAAATTCTTTACCAACATGAACTCTTCGGTCATCAGCGTTATATCGCCCAAATGGATTTCGGCGGTGTGCCGTTTGATAAATTAGTAAAGAATATCGAGATCATCGGTACAGAAATTTTACCAGCTGTCCGAAAGTACACGGCTACAAAAAAGGAGGCTGAGTAAAAATGAAAATTGTTCTCCTATCTGGTTCAAATGTCGGGTCAAAAACAAGAACCGCAATGAATTACGCTCAAACCGTTTTTGCTGAAAAATATCCAGATATTGAAACGACACTAATTGATTTAGTCGAATATGATGTCCAGTTTAGTGATGGACGAAATTACCTCGAATATGATGGTGATACAGGTGTTGTGACAAGAAGCATTATGGAAGCGGATGCTATTGTCATTGGAACACCTATTTTTCAGGCGTCTATTCCAGGTTCACTGAAGAACATCTTCGATTTGCTCCCAGTGAATGCGTTTAGAGATAAAATTGCAAGCATTATTGTTACTGCAGGTTCGTCTAAACACTACCTAGTAGTAGAGCATCACTTGAAGCCTATTTTAGCGTACATGAAAGCGCAGAGCGTTCAGACCTACGTATTTATCGAGGAGAAGGATTTCCACCGTAAAGAAATTGTCAATGATGACGTTCTCTTCCGAATTGAACGTCTCGTTGAGGATACCATTTTGCTAACGAAGACCTATTCAAACATTCGCGATGAGAGAGAAGCAGAATACGGTTTTTAACGACAATACAACCAATGCAGTTCTGTAGTGTGGTTTTATCTCCCCGATCGGTACGCCAACCGGTCGGGATTCTTACTTTTCGTCGTACTTTTGATTGCAAATAATAACGTCAATTAACCTACATGGACTTGACCGTTGATGCCCTTACTCGTCTACGAAGCAATTCTCCATAACAACTGACACACCACATACGGACGTAGCGTGGTAACAACTGAGGTACTAAAACAGTACATACTGTCCTGGGCCGACCATTGCAATACCGATTGACACTGCGATAAGGTGAAGATTATATTCGTAACCATTTGGTTGTATATAGCCGTTTTTTCCATGTACCCTAGAAATAGCGACCAGCATTGTAATGGTAATCAATGCGGCTGCAAGCCACATCCATACGCCTGCTGCAAACAGCAGTCCGGCAACGATTTCAAACAGTGCCGCCAGAAACGCATTTAAAAGCGGTGGTTTTACGTTTATAGATTCCAACCATCCAGCGAAACCTTTTAAACCAGGCCCCTTAAACCAACCGAACATTTTCTGTGCACCATGTGCTGCAAAAGTTAATCCCACTACAAGACGAATGATCAGTAATCCGATGCTCATCATCTAGCATTTCTCTCCTTGTTTGTTTCAGCATCTATGTTCGTACGAATGGGCAGAAATCACATGCTATTTGACAAAGAGCCAGAACAGTGTACATGGATAACTTAACAGTGCTTGTTACGTCCCATGTTCTGACTAACTACAGCTTCCACGAGTTACACTTACGACTTACTTTGCGCAATCTTCGGCTGTGTACTCACGTGAGGAAAAATTACGTTTGTGCGGCTTAAAAGTGGCAAACGGTGATATAATTTTCAACGGATATGGGAATCCAAAGCGGCGTTATGAGAACTCCATTACCGCTACGCCCATTTTTTACATTTACGTTTCCGATAGGTTTAGTGGTATATTGGAACGGTTAGGAAAGAGGCATTTCCCCTTAATTTGGCTGGTGACCAAAGGGGAATGCCTTTTTTCGTTCATAGCGTTCGATGTATGAGTGGAGACCAAGTGAGCCATTGACTGTATGATGCAGGTAACGTCTGCGATTCCTAAGCTTCGCAAAGGGAGTTACTTCCCCAGTATTCTGGAACCCAGGAGAAAAGCTGAGAATGCGCTTCTATCGGTTGTTCAAGAGGCTTATGTGCATGGTGTAAGCACCCGCCAAGAGACGCCTGCACGTGAGCAAGCGTCTTTCGTTTAATCCCTCTGATACCATGATACACGGGAAATTTGGCCATATACTGTTGACCTACTGTTGTTTTCCTGTTGATTTTTTATCCTTGCAGTTCTAGACGTTCACACTACGCCAGCGACACGTAAAGCCTCTTCCTTACTGTCAACAAATTGTCCAGTAAACTTGCTCTCTCTTGCTACACGAGCGAGCTGACTTTTTGCCGTGGCGCTCCTTGCTGGTCTGACGACTACGATGTTTTTAAATCCAAAACTCATATAAAGTCCATAACTCTTTTAAAGAACCGGTAGAGTTTCAGGTTTCAAAAATCTTTAACTTTTCACCATCAATAATAAGGTGATACTTGAGGGGTGATTTTCGCAACATTACTTTTCAAATCATCTA
The DNA here is from genome assembly GCF_026651605.1 of Alicyclobacillus dauci. Lineage (GTDB taxonomy): Bacteria > Bacillota > Bacilli > Alicyclobacillales > Alicyclobacillaceae > Alicyclobacillus > Alicyclobacillus dauci. The sequence goes on from NZ_CP104064.1 coordinate 1,510,023, forward strand.
TGAAGGCCGCCCCGTCAGACTGAGTAAAACCTTCGAACACAATAGTAGATATGCTTCACCATCGTACGAAAGGGTCCTTGGGATATCCGCGAACTGGTACACAGGTAAACCAGGAATTGTTGTTGTACATCAGGCTGACCGGGAAAAAGTCGTATCTGCGTTTCAAAAAGCTGTTAGGTCGAAGAAAACGGTACAAGTGGAATACCTCAAACGTAATATTGCAAGAGACGACTACCTGGAGGTTGAATCTTTACTTATCTTATCCCAATTGCGGATACCGATGGACATGTAGAAAAGGTAATCTCAGTTTCCCGAGACATTACAGAACGTCAGGCTACAAGAAGACGTATGGAGTATTTAGCATACCACGACCCATTGACCGACTTACCTAATCGTCGACTCTTTAGGAAGCGTCTAAAAGAAGCAGTTTTAAATGCAAAACGTGAAGGGACCCAGCTAGCAGTTCTGTTTTTAGATTGCGATAAGTTCAAAACAATTAACGACACACTAGGACATGACGCAGGTGATGATGTTCTACAGTTTTTCGCGTACACACTTCAGGAGAGTGTCGTCGGCGTTGGGACAGTAGCCAGGCTTGCTGGAGACGAGTTTGCGGTTTTGCTGGAGGGGGTTTCCTCACAGGAGGACGCATTGATTGTAGCTGACCGAATTGTGAAAGCGGTTCGATCTCCCTGGGAATGGCACGGTCATACAACACAAGTAACAACGAGTATCGGTATTTTCTTTCTACCCGATTCACAAGGATATAAAAACACTATTAGTATCAGCTGACGGTGCCATGTATCAAGCAAAGAACAGCGGAGGGGATAAATACCATTTGATATCAAACTAGCTGTGGCTGTCATGGGCGTAATAAGGCGAAGCTTAATGCATTATGTGTTTGTGTCTTCAAGGTACAAACCCACTATCACAGTCCACTTCGTGTGGGCTGTCTTTTTGTGGACATAGAAAAACCCGCACCACTATGGCAACGATGCGGGGACAATAAGGTGGTTTAGTTCCAGCCAAGTATGTATCTACTCCCTTCATTGTTCAAGGAAACGTGTACTGCACATACAACCCACATCTATAGACAATGCAGTAGCCTGAAAGACTATAAAATGGGCCCACTTAGTATGATACTTAATTCGTCACGCCAGGCTCAAGCGACCATCTCTTATCATTTCCAACACTATCTTAGAGTCAATACCAGTATCACGGACTATCTCGAATATAGTTGCTCGATTATGTGTGGACAAGTATGTTTCAACAACTTGTACAATTGACTTGATACATAACGGGCACAGATCATACCTTGCATGAGAAAATGGTGTATGACACCTCTTGCACTCCTTAAGCACTGTTTCACCTTCACATCTTTTTTAAACAGGTCAACAACTCACGAACCACGGCTCCTGGCTGAAATGGCTTAACCAGGAATCCTCGTGCACCAGCCTTAACTGCCTCGTTAATGATTTCAGCCTGTCTCATAGCAGACACAACTATTACCTTTGCAATTGGGTTTAATGTCATTAAAACCCTTAGAGCTTCTAATCCCCCCATGCCTGGCATAGTTAGGTCCATAGTAACGACATCGGGGGAATGAACATTGTACAAATGTACTGCTTCCATCCCGTTCTCCGCTTCGGCAACAACATGGTATCCAGCATTGGTAATAATTTTCCTAATGACGCTTCTCATAAATGCCGAGTCGTCCACAATCATTACTTTGTACATATGCTTTCTCTTCCTGGCTAAAGGCAATAAAAGAACGAGTCACAGGATGCATGGATCGCTTGACAATGCAACCCGACGATCATGGCATATCCCGTTAGACCCGTAGCTTTGTATCCACACCTTTCGATGTGTTTACCAAATATCCGGCTGTAGAAACCCACTATAGTCGTCTATATTGTACAGACTGCTCTTCCAAAAAAGTAGTCACAATTACCACCAGCAACTAATATTTGGAGATCAGCGTTATACGATGTAAAGTCTGACGTGGTGAAAATATATACAAGGCATACCCGTGTTAGAAACGGTAAGCAAGGATGGAGTGCACGGCAGATATGGTAGGCCAGCCGGCTACCCACGGGAGCCTACAGAGAACGGTAAGGTGAAAAGATGCCATGATTGCAAACAGACTAATCACCTGCATCAAGATAACTGAGTGATTGACTAATGGACGTAAATGGGAGAAACAGACACAACAGTCACCCTACCTAGATATATGTAATAGTGAAGGGTGGGAATATCGGTCATGACGCAGGTGCGTCGTATTTGTAGCATGTTGAATTGGAATGGCTCCCCCGATCTTACGGGCACCCTAAACGAGATGGATGTTGTTTCAGTTCGATTGTTATGATTACGAAAAAATGCACATTTGACAGCACTCCCCAGACTCAATAATGCATACTCTGTGTAGTCTGCGCGTTAAACAAACAGAAACATGGGAGGACTTATGGGTCAAAGGGATTACTACGTGCAAATGATGATGCGCCATGAACAAGCTAGACTTGAACACATCAACGAAAATCAGTGGATGTTCGGGGATATGAAAAAAGGTACTTTAATGAACCGATTACGCATGATGACTAGAAAGCTTCTCAAGAAGCAAACAATGAACGAGAAATATCAGCGACAGTTGTTATTGGATAAATAACGACAGGTGCTATGTACTGGGTGAAATGAAACGACAGTTCACTCACTCAGAAAGCCATACAAGCATTCAGTGGCTACTGAACATAGCCGTGCCACCAAGCAATGCCTATGTTTAATCACGAAGGAGCACATGGATCATTTGCGTGTAACAGCCAACCTTATGATGGGTTGGCTGTTACACGTGTTGATGAAACCCCCATTTAATCTGAGGTTCACTGGAAGTAGACATGTCTTATCTTCGTGGTTATCCAAATCGGTTACTTATACAAAAGAACGATATGGATAATTTTTCTTGACTAAGATTTTGTAAGGGGATAGATTTTACCCATTAGTCATCACTAGCATTGCATAAAGGAATTTAGGATTTGTCAAGTGCTTCAAGTTGTCAGAATGAATAGACGCAATGTTTGGAATGTTCATGATTTAGACAACCACTGACATGAAAAATCTCCTTAGAATAAGAGGTACAGGTAGTCCTGTCCGACTCTCTACTAAGGAGACTAGGCATGGACAAGGATACCACAAAATCTGTGTTTGCGGAATATGTTCTTCCGCTGAACGTCAGTTCCATATTGCAGGAATTAGATCATCTCAAGCTCGATCGGTACGTCAAGAAGCTCGGCGTTATTCCATTCATTAGGCTCATCGTCTTCGCCCAGGTCAACCAGATCCCGTCCCTGACGGATATCAGTTTAGAGCTGGAAGCCAATGAATCCCTTCAGAAGGAATTGGCGCTGGATTCTATTAGTGCCTCACAGTTATCCAGGAAGTTGCGGGAAACTCCTTCAACATTTTTGGATTTCGTTTTCCGTCAATGCGTTGAACAGATTACGCGTCAGGTCGGCATAAAGCGAGCGAATGAGAAGCTCAGACGGATTAACCTGGTTGACTCATCAACCATTTCAATGTTCTCTCGCAGTATCCATGGGCAGAGTTTCGCAGGACCAAAGCCGGTGTGAAATTGCACTTGCGTTTGGTGTTTCTAGACCACCAAGTCGCGCCGGACAAGGTGATTCTCACACCTGCCAAACCTGCAGACAAAACGCAGATGGATGCGTTGGTGGTCGTGGAGCCCGATGCGCTCAACGTCTTCAACCGTGGCTATGTGGATTACCGAAAGTTCGATGCGTACTGTGCAAACAAAACAAAGTTTGTCACGCGGCTCAAAGACAACGCGGTCATTCACGAAGTCATTGAGGAACGAACCGTGCCGGACGATTCACCAGTCACCAGAGAAGCCTTGGTGCGCTTGGGGAGTTACCCAAATTACGTTATGAAGTACACCCTGCGGTTGATTGAAACCACGGACAGTGAAGGCAAGCGCGTCGTGATTCTGACGAACGACATGGCGATGGATGCGGAGCAAATCTGCGACGTGTATCGAAAGCGTTGGCAAATCGGCGTGTCCAGATAAGGACACAGTAGCTAGTTGGTGCAAGTCCAACCGGGAGAAGAGACTCCCCTCCCGTAGCCTGAGAGGCACCGTGGAGCGAAAGCGATACGGTGGAGCCCTCTGACATCGTGCTCAACAGGAGCGCGGGCAAAACTCCAGGTTGTAACGATAGTGAACGCGGATGTAGCCTCGTTACACGCAACTCCGGTGGCTGAGACGGTCGATAACGTGCGAAAGCAATAAGAACTGACCGAAATGAGTCTGAAACGGTGGTTCTCACCGGCGGGGTATCAGCGGCGACATGGAGGGAAAGTTGCTGTGGAAACTGGAGAAGCCCTCGACGCCCGTTGAAGAAATCTCATCGAGGAGGCCGCCCCTATAACCGTGATCGGGAAATGGGCGCGGTAGGCGTCAGGGTGGCGGAACGGATCGTAGTACCGTGGATTCGCGTGCAGTAAAACACGCGAGGAGGGAAGGGTCCGAACCTGTAAACATTCCGTACGACCGAGGGAGGCAAGGATGTCATGATAAAAACATCCATCAGTTTGCAGGAACTAAGGCGGCGGATATATCAAAAGGCGAAGTCTGAACCTACGCATCGATTCTGGGGATTATTCACCCACATCACCAACATGACTACCCTCTACGAAGCGTATCAACATGCGAAGAAAAACGGCGGAGCCCCAGGCATCGACGGACAAAGCTTCGCAGATGTAGAGCAATCGGGCGTCCGAGCGTTCCTAGAAGACATTCGAGCAGAGCTGCAGGCTGGAACTTACCAACCGCAAGCCAATCGTAAAGTGGAAATCCCGAAGGCGAATGGGAAAATGCGTACCCTGCAGATTCCGTGTATCCGGGACCGCGTGGTACAAGGGGCGTTAAAACTGATACTGGAGGCGATTTTCGAGGCCGATTTCTGTCCAAACTCGTACGGATTTCGACCGAAGCGCTCCCCGCATCAAGCACTGGCAAATGTGCGACGTAGTATACTGCGACGTATGACAACAGTGATTGACGTAGATTTGTCTCGCTACTTCGATACGATAAGGCACAATTTACTGCTGGAGAAGATTGCGAAACGTGTCCAAGACCCACAGGTGATGCGCCTTGTAAAACAGGTGATTAAGGTAGCTGGGAAAATCGGCGTTCCGCAAGGCGGACCGTTTTCTCCGCTCGCTGCAAATATCTACCTGAATGAGGTTGACTGGGCATTTGATGCTATCCGGCGGAAAACAGCGGAAGGTAGTTACGAAGCAGTGAATTACCACCGATTTGCCGACGACATGATTGTCACTGTAAGTGGCCACTCCAGTAAACGTGGATGGGACAAGCTAGCGTTGCGGCGACTGCGAGAATATTTGGAACCCTTGGGGGTTGAACTGAACCTGGAAAAGACTCGAATGGTCAACGTCCTAAAAGGTGAATCATTTTCTTTCCTAGGATTTGATTTCAGACGAGTACAGAATCGGAGCAGGACTGGATATTTCATCCTGATGACACCGAAGAAGAAAGCCCGACAGGCGATAAAAGCGAGAATCCGCGAAATAATTCAAAACGGGGGCGCGAAACCGGCAAAAGACGTTGTGAAACAAGTTAATGCCATACTGACTGGATGGGTGAACTATTTTCGGGTCGGCAACTCGAGCCGCGCATTTGGAGAAATCCGTGACTATACAGAGATGAAAATCCGAACCCTGCTGTCAAGAAGGAAACGAAGACGAAAGCGTAGCATCGGGTGGCGGAGATGGAGTAACGAATATCTGTACGGCGTGTTGGGGCTTTACTGGGACTGGAAAGTCCATCCCCTCAAAAGCGTAGACGGGTTTCGATGAAAGTGTCCGTAATCACGATAGGTCTCATAACCCTTTTGACAAAGTTTATGGGGTGAGCTGCTTGAGGGAAAACCTCACGAGCAGTTCTTATGGGGAGGGGCTGGAAACGGGTCGCATGGCGGTACCGCGCCAGTCTTTTACCCGACAGTTGTTTTTTAAATGGGTCAAGCAACATCTCGTACTCAAGCGGCTCTACGGCAAGAGTGAAAATGCTGTGTATAACCAACTGCTGATTGCGCTGATTACATACTGCCTGTTGATTCTTATACAGGCGAAGGTGTCCCATAACGGCAAGCTGCTCGACGTCTACAAATGTTTACGTCTTTACTGGGAGCGAAGCTTTTCGGAGTTTGTGAAGGCGTTGTACAAGAGCCCAGGTCGAACATCCAAGGGCAGACGACGATGCAAGGTGGACGACATCTTCGAGCAAACGGTGCGGCAGTACATAGACGGTGAAACGGAGCATCTCGAGACCGTGACCTACGACCTAATATAAAAATTCCTGATTATGGATATTGGGACTACCTGACACAGGAGTACTGACTTTTTAGACCATAAGCCGCTGAAATTAAAAATCTGAGTGTTCAGACCTGGTGTCCAGACCGTGGTGTGCCTCACTTGACAAGCTCAGAGAAGTTTTATGCAATGCTAGTGGTCGTATGAAGATCAAATACCCCTAATCCATTGTGAAGTAAATCAAATTAAGCAGGTGTTTATAAATGTCGTAAAAAACGCCATTGAAGCTATGCCTAATGGTGGAAGACTTTCTATAAATTTAGCGACCAATAATGATACAGTGTCCATTCAGTTTATTGACGAAGGTATAGGAATTCCCGCAGACGTAGTACCAAGGATTGGAGAGCCGTTTTACACGACTAAACAAAGTGGAACTGGATTAGGCGTCATGGTCAGTCAAAAAATCATTATAGCACATCATGGAACAATCGATATTTCAAGCGAGGTAGGAAAGGGAACAACGGTTAATATCTGTTTACCCATTACACCACTCATTTGATCGAGTGAATACCAATCAAATTGTGTCTATTGGGCCAACAGCAAGTAGACCTTCTTGCTTCGCGTTCTCTAATGTTAGACCAGTAACAACTGTACCTGAAGCTGCCGACCCATTGATGAGGACAGCATGGTTTGAGCCGGTTGCATCAATAACGGTAGACGCAGTAGCATTCGACTGTGTTGGATCTGATTCGAGAGTTACCGGTTTGGTGATGGTCACCATTTCATTGTACGTACCTGGTTCGACTATAACAGTGTTGGCTGCGCACTACTAAGTGCATGACCAATGGTTTGGAATGGGCTTGTCGCCGTACCTTGGCCACTTGTATCGCTTCCGGAAGTGCTTACATAGATGACTGAGGAAGATGAAGGTAGTGTCTGAGCATTAGCGACTATATTGCTTGCAGACCACAACTGTGAATATATGGCGACTCAATTCCACTTTCACCATTTTATTGGTCCGCGGACACGTAGAATCCGCGATGAACAATTTATTGTTGAGGCTCTGTAGGAACCGGTAGAGCTAATCTCGGTTGTGGTTGTTCCTTCGGCGTTTCCTTTTTCGCCCGTCTTAAGAAGAATGACATAACCAGGGCTACGACACTAATTGCCGTGGCAACCAAAAATGCATCATTGACGCCTTGGACGCTTGCTAATTGCTCTGCTTTCCCGTGCAAAATGTACTGAACCAGTCCCCTGGCCGTCTGGACAGACTTACCGGTTTGAGCAGCAATTGCTTGAGTCAGTTGCTGCACCTGGTTGTATATCTGTGGATTGGTGGACGTTACGGTGTTGACATACTGATTATAGTGCGTCGTTGTCCGATTGGTCATGACAGTGATGAGCAACGATGTTCCGAGAGAACCAGCCACCATTCGAACCGTATTAGCTGCAGCCGTACCGTGCGCGGCAAATTCCCGTGGTAAATGATTGAGGCCGCTTGTCATAATCGTCATCATGATGAATCCCATCCCAAACATTCGGAACGTATAAATCCATTCAATGTGACCGAGTGGCGTGTTTATAGTGAGATAGCTTAATTCCCGGGTGGTGATCACAGTTATCAGTAAGCCAACAATGGCTAATGGGCGAATGCCTATCCTGTCCAACAAAGCACCGGAAATAGGGGACATAATCCCCATTACAATGGCTCCCGGGAGCAATAGTAATCCAGAATGTAATGGGGTATACCCACGTATGTTCTGAATGTACATCGGTGTCAATAAAGCCCCTCCGAACATAGCCATGTTGATGACACAACTCACAGCTGCCGCTAGAGAATAACCGCCGTACTTGAATACTCGCAAATTTAAAAGCGGGTGGGTCGACGTCAACTCCCGAATGACGAACAGCACGAGGAACACGAGGCCTACAATAATACTGACTCTTACTTCAGCACTTCCCCAACCTTTGCTACCCGCTTCACTAAATCCATACAGAAGTGCACCTAGACCAATAGTTGAAGTCAGGAAACTGACCACCTCAAATTTCGGGAATGTCCGTTCCATTACGTTTCTTAAGAATATCGCTGCGACAATCAAGTCGATCACTGCAACGGGAATGACGATATAAAACAGAAGCCGCCATGAGTAGTTTTGAATGATCCACCCCGACAAAGTAGGTCCCACAGCTGGAGCAAAGAACATAGCGATGCCGATCGTCCCCATCGCCCGCCCCCGCGTTTCTGGTGGATACAGGTTCATAATGACCGTCATCATCAGTGGCATAACGACGCCCGCACCAGCCGCTTGAATCACACGCCCGATCATCATGACCGTGAAATCAGGTGCCGCCGCACAAAATACGGAACCGATACCGAAACAAGCCATTGAACCGAGAAACAACTGCCTCGTCGTGAAGGTCCCCATTAAAAACGCCGTCCCTGGGATAACGATCCCGTTTGTGAGCATATACCCGGTAGTTAACCATTGAATCGTGTCCGCCGAGACATTAAACTCTGTCATCAGTTTCGGAATCGCTACATTCAATAGGGTCTGATTCAAAATTGCCGCAAAAGCCCCGAGAACGAGCGAGATCAGAATTGGAGCCTTATGAATGGTCGCGGCGCTACCGTTCCCCAACCCCCTGGCTTCTCTATTCATACGCACATAAGCCTCCTGATTTATGAACACTTGCGTTTGTACGTGGTTCCAACCGTTTGGTACAGCCTTGGGGCGATTCCACGGGGACAACTTACGTTACCTTCGTCATGCGTCTGTCGGTCGGCAGGAGAGAGAACGTTGGTCAGTTCCATTACAGTTGTGCCTCGGGACTTACCCACATAAACATCTAAAGTTTGTCCGACCGTGTCCTCGTTGATTTGTGGTTCTCTAATGTTTACTAGTCGTATACGGTTTGCTTGGATGGAATGCTTATCCCTGTGAATTCTGTCATGCCGTGCACAACATCCAACATCAGGGAATTCTCAAAGTGAGAGAGGGAACGTTATAGTGAGAGCGACTGATGAGTTCGCATGACATTTACGAGCGCCCAAACTCGAAGGTACGTCTAAGAAGACACATTATATAGAGGGTAGTTCTGAATGGAAGGGTGACCGATGCTAAACTTTGTTGGCTGTGGAAGTGCATTCAATACTGCGCTCGGCAACAACAGTGCTTACATGAAATTCGATGATACGCTGTTCATGATCGATTGTGGTAGCGCCAATTTTGGCCGTATCAAACGCGCTAATTTACTCGATGGTATCAAACACATCGACGTACTGATTACACACCTTCACCCTGATCACATTGGTTCACTGGGCGACTTGATCTTTTACACGTACTACAATATGCGGCCGATGTTCGGAGTGAAGGTTCGGCTTCTGATAAGAGCTTGAAATCGATTTACGGTCAGTTTTGCAGATGGAGGGAGTTACACAGGACAAGTACGTGTTTGACGTTATTAAGAGCAGTCCGTTTGTATCATATTACGGATTGACAATTGCACTCACTGAAGTTGAGCATGCGGAGGAATTGAAGAGCTATGGATTTCTGCTAACCATGGGCGACAAACACATTTACTACAGCGGCGACAGCAATATGATTCCTAGCCAAGCATTGGGTTTGCTCATAGAGGGAGATATTCACTACTTCTATCAAGACACATGCAAGGCGGACTATCCCGATAATGTACATTTGTCATTGATTCGGCTATGTGAGTTGATACCGCAGGAATATCGCAGCAAAGTGTACTGCATGCATTTAGACGAGACATTCAATGTAGACGAGGCTAGGGCATTCGGATTCAATGTTGTGACTGCGTCATGCTGAGTTATGGCATCTGATCAGTCGGTAGGTGATACAATTAAATTTACCTTGATATCGACAATATCTATGGCTGTAGACACTTTGTCATTCGATTAAATCCCCTTGATATTCCTCATGTTTCACCTCAAGAAACACGCATCAGATTCGACCCATGCGATAGTTTCGTTGCCCGACAGTCTCAAACAAAAAATCGCCCAAAAACGACAGACTCGTTTCGGGCGATTTCCTACTGAAAAACTTATGTATGGTGCCGAGAACCGGACTCGAACCGGTACGGGGCTCACGCCCCGGCAGATTTTAAGTCTGCTGCGTCTGCCAATTCCGCCACCCCGGCGCGTAGCGGATTTAATATTAGCACGCCCGTCTAATTTGGTCAATGCCAATGGTCATCGTTTATTGTCAACATTTTTTTGTCTCATTCATACATCAAATTAGGGTAAATGAACTGAGGTGATGACGGTGTCCAAACTGCAGAGTGTTTTGGGGGAACTTCTTCAGAATAGACGGTGGAGTACCATATTGGTCGGTGTCCTTGCGGCAGCGAAAGTCATCACGGATGCGTTCGGTTGGCACGTTATCACAAACCAGCTGACAAACCAGATCACGAACGTTGTAGCTGCGCTGGCGACCATTGCCACTGTGTTTATGTCCCACAAGTCTCCCGTTCGCGTCAGTGAGGGAGCCGGAGACACGGCAAGCTCCAACCCGGTAAATTCGACGAATTCGGATTCTGTCTCGGGTGCGATCGTACAGAGTGGGACAGACCTAGGTGCAACAGGGACGGTCAAGGATGATGCGGGTGCTGGACCGGCGATGAATTCGGTTGGCGATCACGCTGTTCAACCCGAAGCGGCATCTGATGGCTATGCAAGACCACCGGGAATGTCGAACTAAGTCGAGGAATATTCCTTGTCTAGCATAGTTTCGCAGGCTTTACCGGTGCTTCGGTTGGTGTATAATAAGGTCGTCTTCAGCAACCGAATTGAGTACGGCATTGTGTGTGAATTTTGAGCCAATATCCTGGGCCTCAGGTTCAGCGTATTGGATTTTATTGTAGCTGTACACGGTTTTCTGATGATACCCTATTCTGTAGGGCGGTCGAATTTCCGCCGTGGAGGTACGCGTTCATGCAAGAAGGTATTGTAAAGTGGTTCAATGGTGAAAAGGGTTACGGATTTATTTCTGTCGAGGGTGGCGACGACGTGTTCGTTCACTACAGTGCCATTGAGGGAACTGGCTTTAAGACACTTGACGAAGGCCAACGCGTAAGTTTTGACGTAGTGGAAGGGCCGAAGGGTCCCCAAGCCGCAAACGTCGTGAAGCTCTGAGACGCTTTTCCTTTAAATCTTCGCCGCTCACCACGAGCGGCTTTTTTGTGCTTTTGTGTCTTTTGTGTTTTTAGGAGGTTTGTCATGATCGAGGCAGTTGAAACGAGGCTGGAAGTTCGTTGGGGTGAATGCGATCCGGCAGGTATCGTCTATCACCCAGCCTATATTGATTGGTTTTCTGTGGCACGTATGCACTTCTTGTCTGAAAACGGAATACAGTATATGGACACTTTTCACGTGGCTAAAATCCACTTACTTGTGACAGATGTGGCTTGTAAGTATATCAAGGCATTGAGAGCGGAAGACCAAATTACCGTTGTTGCCCGTCTAGTTGAACGTTCGCGTGCGAGACTGATGTTCGTGTATGACGTACTGAACGATGCGGGGGAAGTTTGTGCAACCGGACATACTCGGCATGCGTTTGTGCAAGACGGATCGAATAAACCTGTTAACTTGGAGAAGGCTGCAGCCGAATTATGGGCGCACGTTTCGGCACTACCTGTGTCGGTTCGCGCGTAATTTTGGCGTCCTCCTTCTGTATGCCTACACCGTTGAGACAGTGTGATGTGTATGCTGTAGAAAGACGGTAGTGGCGTACGCGAGGGAACGACGTGAACGGGTAAAATGGGCTTCGGCCTGTCCCGTTTCAATAAGCGGTCATGGCTCAGAGGGAGCGCGCCACCGTAATCGGTGGGGGCTGGAGGCTATAAGTTCGATTCCCGTCAGCCGCACCAAAGTGATACCGTCGACGCATTGTTTGCGTTGGCGGTTTTGTCGTTTAACTGGAATGTCCGGGGTATAGCCTATCGTGAACATCCTCATACTGGAAATGCGGTAAGGGTAAGACTGGAAATTCGCGATGGAAGGACTGGTGAACGTGCCTATCATTAAGGTAACAATTAACCACGCGTTCCCGGCCCTGATTGACAAACTATCCCGTGTAAGTGGCGTGGAAGTGAAGGATGAGGACTCGCTAGCTAATGCATTAATATGTGAGTATCATCCACACGCCATCCCGCAGATGTCGCAAGTTCTCACGAATGTGCTGTTTAGCGATTGGTTGTTTGCAACTCTAGAGGCACAGCTTCAAACGGAGCAGAGACAACTGACAAATGATGAGTTGGAATATCTCATTCTTGTCTTTCTCCATGAGGTGCGCTCGGGGGAAGTGACGATTGCCAAACGAGCGTACAGTGAGTGGATCAACCGCTCCGTACAAGGGCTTCATGCTTTGTTGAATGCGAATCAAACGATAATATCGCTCGACGGGTTTGCACGGTTTCGCCTGAGGGCATTTATGAATGGACTCAGTAGTATGATGGCTGATCGGGTAGGGCAGTTCATGATAGATAGGGAGTATGAGGAATCCGTCTCCATGCTGAAGTACATGCTTGAGTCACAACCTTCTGTGGAGCGGGAATTACATGTGTTTTGCGCTCCGGATCGGGTTTGGATCACGGATGCAAGCGGTGGTCTCGTACGCGATAGTGACATCACCGAGATCGCCTTGGCTGAGTCTGGTGGGGACTTGAATAGTGAAGACTTGGCAATGAGTATTTTGATCACGAGGTCGCCTTGCCGGATCGTTCTTCATGATATGAATCCTGACGCGATGTGGCCGAGTTTTGCTGAAACACTCGATAGGGTATTTTCCGAACGTGTACAGCGATGTGATCATTGTAGTACTTGCCAACAGTTGGAACAGGCACACCATCATTTACCGGTAGATGGTCCGCATGAACATCGCTTTCGCCGAAATCACTGAGACACGTATGATACTTGACAGGCCGGGTAACCTGTCGTAGTCTGCATAGTATTAACTGATACTCAAATTGCATTGCGGAAAGACGCACTCGCTTCGCATCGTACACTAGAGAGGGACGCCAAGGCTGCAAGCGTCCTGCACGAGGCTCTGCGAGACACCACTTTCCAAGCAGTCACTGGGGAGGCAAACCGCTGAAACAGTGGCCGGTACACCCCGTTACGGTGAAGGAGCTCAATGATGCGCTGGCGATGACCAGGTACATTGAGGAATTTGGGTGGAATCACGTGACCGACGTTCTCGTCCCATGGGCGAGGGCGTTTTTTATTTGTCCAAAAACAGGTGTCTATCGGTGAATCGGATTCCCCATAGGAGGCAAAACACGTGGCAAACGAAGTGGTTATTCATTTGAAAGACGGATCGGAACGGCGTCTACCCGCTGGCAGCACGTATGCAGATGTCGCAGCGGGTATCAGTCCCCGTCTGGCGAAGGAAGCTGTCGCTGCGAAAGCGAACGGACAAGTTGTGGATCTATCCCGCGAGATCGAAGATGGTGCGCAAGTAGAACTGTTGACGTTAAAGGACCCGGAAGGCCTTGACGTGATGCGCCATTCCACGGCGCACGTCATGGCTCAAGCGGTAGCACGTATTTTCCCAGGCACCAAGTTTGCCATTGGTCCTGTGATTGAAAACGGGTTTTATTACGATTTTGCCGATCACGACTTTACACCGGAGGACTTACCTCGCATCGAGGCCGAGATGAAGAAAATCGTCGATGCGGATTATCCGATCGAGCGTGAAGTCATTTCCCGGGAAGCAGCGCTCAAGATGTTCCGGGACAGGGAAGATCGCTTCAAAGTGGAAATCATTGAGGACTTGCCGGCGGACACGACACTCACCATTTACAAGCAGGCCGAGTTTGTCGATCTCTGCCGTGGTCCACACCTGCCGTCCACAGGCCGCATTAAAGTGTTCCAGTTGCAGAGCATTGCTGGTGCGTACTGGCGGGGCGACTCTTCGCGTGAAATGCTCACGCGGTTGTACGCGGTCGCTTTCGCAAAGAAGAGCGATCTCGACGAGTACAATCGCCTGCAACAAGAAGCTCGTGAGCGTGATCACCGCCGGATCGGCAAAGAGCTCGACATCTTCATGTTGTCACCTGAAGTCGGGCAAGGTTTGCCTTTGTGGCTGCCCAACGGTGCCAAGATTCGTCGGACCATCGAGCGTTACATCGTGGATTTAGAGGAGTCTCTCGGCTACGATCACGTCTATACGCCCCACCTTGCAAGCATTGAGTTGTACAAGATCTCCGGCCACTGGGATCACTATCACGAAGACATGTATCCGCCCATGCAAATGGACAATGAGGAACTCGTTCTGCGGCCGATGAATTGCCCGCACCACATGATGATCTACAAAAATCACATGCACAGTTATCGCGAACTGCCCATTCGCGTTGCGGAACTCGGCATGATGCACAGATATGAAATGTCCGGGGCGTTGGCCGGGTTGCAACGCGTACGCGCGATGACCTTGAATGACGCGCATATCTTCTGCCGTCCGGATCAAATCCAGAGTGAATTTGAGCGCGTCGTGCGCTTGATTGAACGTGTCTACAAGGATTTCGGCATCAAGGATTACTACCACCGGTTGAGCTATCGCGATCCGGCGGACACCGAGAAATATGTGCAGAACGACGAAATGTGGGAGAAGGCACAGCAGATGCTGCGTCAAGCGATGGACAATCTCGGGCTGGATTATGTTGAAGCGCCAGGTGAAGCGGCATTCTATGGTCCGAAATTGGACGTTCAAGTCCGCACGGCTTTGGGCAAGGATGAAACACTGTCGACCGTACAGTTGGACTTCCACCTGCCGAATCGATTTGATCTCGAATACGTTGGGGAAGACGGCAAAATGCATCGTCCGGTCGTCATTCATCGCGGGGTCGTGGGCACCATGGAGCGGTTTACCGCTTTCCTCATTGAGCAGTACAAAGGTGCGTTTCCGACTTGGCTGGCACCTGTTCAAGCGGTGGTCGCATCCGTCTCCAGTGACTTCGCACCGTATGCTGAAGAGGTTGCAGATAAACTCCGCCAGCAAGGGCTGCGCGTAGACGCCGATACGAGACCTGAGAAAATCGGTTACAAGATCCGTGAAGCACAGGTGCATAAGGTTCCCTACACGCTGGTGGTCGGACAGCGGGAAGCGGAAGAAGGCACGGTTTCCGTTCGTCGTTACCAAACGGGTGACCAGGGTAGTATGGACCTGGAAACCTTCGCAAAGAGACTTCAAGAAGATGTACAGAGTAAGGCACTGTTGGTTGAAGCATAAAACCCGGCGGTTTAATGTTGAAGCTTGACAGTCTGCCAAAAACACTCTAAAATGACAACGATAATTTGATTTGTGTACCAAGCAGAAGCCTGCCGCTTCTCACCTGATCGGCTATGCTGACGGGTTACCCTGGAAAGACGACTCTGTCGTCATTCAATGACGCTATCTAGGGAGCGCAGGCCATTGGCCTGCGCTTTTTTGTCGACGTGGTATCGGCTACACATTTTTCGGAGGTGACATCAGATTAGCAAAGAAGGATATCAGGTGAATGATGGAATTCGCGCGCGGGAAGTCCGTGTTGTTGACGCGGAAAACGAGCAGCTTGGCATTATGTCCCTGCGTGATGCACTCCGTTTAGCGGAAGAGCGGAACTTGGATTTGGTCAACGTCGCACCGAACGCGAAGCCACCTGTCTGCCGGATCATGGATTTTGGCAAGTTCAAGTACGAGCAGAGCAAGAAAGAAAAAGAGTCGCGGAAGAACCAAAAGGTCGTTCTTCTCAAGGAAGTTCGCATGACGCCAAACATTGAGGCGCACGACTTCAACGTGAAGTTGAAAAACGTCCTCAAATTCCTCAGTGACGGTTCGAAAGTCAAAGTATCTGTGCGTTTTCGCGGTCGCGAAATCACGCACTCGAACATCGGCCAAGAACTCTTGCTCAAATTAGCCAAGTCAGCTGAGGAACAAGCGGTGGTGGAACGTATGCCGCGCTTGGAAGGCCGTCACATGGTCATGATTTTGTCACCCAAACAACCGAGCGCGTAGGCTCTCAGTCAGTGTTCCCCCAAGGGGAGGCACAGGTTTCGATTTTAGAACGGAGGAAGTTACATGGCCAACAAGATGAAATCACACAGTGGTTTGAAAAAGCGCGTAAAGCGTACGGCTTCTGGAAAATTGAAGCGCGCACACGCGTTTGCATATCACAAATCCGAGCACAAGTCTGCATCTCGCAAGCGTCGTCTCCGTGGTACCACGCTGATTTCTGCGAGCGATTACAAGCGTATTAAACAGTTGGTGGCTTATAAATAATCATATGTCTCGTGGAGCAGCATGAAGGACCTAAAGGAGGAAACATTTAGTCATGGCACGTGTTAAAGGTGGTATGGTGACGCGCCGTCGCCACAAGAAAATTTTGAAGTTAGCCCGCGGCTACCGCGGTTCGAAGCACCGTTTATTCCGCACAGCGAAGCAGCAGGTAATGAAGTCGCTGATGTATGCTTACCGTGATCGTCGAGTCCGTAAGCGCGACTTCCGCCGCCTCTGGATCCAGCGTATTAATGCGGCAGCTCGTTCGAACGGAATGTCTTACAACAAGTTCATGTACGGTTTGAAGTTGGCAGGCGTCGAAGTGAACCGCAAGATGTTGGCTGACCTCGCAGTTGCGGATGGGGCTGCGTTTACGCAGTTGGTCAACGTAGCTCGTGAGAAGCTAAACGCCTAACAAACTCGCCCCGGTCAGAATCCTGGCCGGGCGCTTTTGTCATTTTCGAGTGATTCTCGTGTTTCCCAGGGACGGGGCTGGTCGCTGGTCGTGACCGTTTAGGCTATGAGCGTTCCGGGGAATTCTGTTTTTGTGAACGTTTTCCCTGCCCCACAGGGGTACAGTGGGAGAACCGTTTCTAGGAGGATTTGGTGTGTATATCGAGTCGCCGCAGAATGCCCGCGTGCGTGCCTGGAGCCAGTTGAAGTCAAAAAAAGTCCGATCACGGCAAGGTCTGTTTTTAGTAGAAGGCCGCCGATTGGTCGAGGAACTGGTTGGCAGTGCGTATGAATTGGAAGCGCTGTTATGGAATGTTGCGGCGGACGAGCCCCCGTCACACCTAACAGAACACCCGAAGTTTCAGGGGCACGTCTATGAACTCTCTCCGGCTGCCTTCGCCCTCGTATCCGATACGACGACACCACAGGGACTTATCGCGATAGCGAAGTTACCTGAGACAGGCTCCCAGGCGGGATCGATCTCGACGCACGCGGTTTTGCTAGACGGGATCCAGGACCCCGGGAACGTGGGAACGCTGCTGCGTTCGTGTGAAGCATTCGGCTTTCATTCAGTTTGCTGTGGCACGAGCACAGTCGATCCGTTTGCCCCCAAAGTCGTCCGCAGCGCGATGGGCGGTATGTTTCGTTTGGATTTGTGGACTGAGGACAGTGTGCAATTCATAGAGGATTGGCGGCGGAATCACCCTGATGGGCGTGTCATCGTGGCGGCTGCCGACGCGGATGAATTGTGTTATTCGGCAGACATGCGCCGGCCGACGTTAGTCGTCATTGGCAGTGAGGCATTCGGTGCGAGTGACGAAGTGCGTGAATTAGCCGATCTCGCTGTTGCCATTCCCATGCAGGCGGACACGGAGAGTTTGAACGCAGCGGTGGCTGGGAGCATCTTATTATACGAGGCATATCGTCAAGGTCGTCCATAGCTGTGCCCGATACGGGTTGAGATAGTCCGGTTGGACGAGCGGTGTTCCAGTCACCGGTGCGGTCAAGCGCCCAAAGGGAGTGACCAGGTGCAAAGTACAGCGAAAACGGTGTTTGGTCTGAAACGCAGCCTCGCGCTGTTAGTGCTTGGTCTGTGTGAATTTGTCCGCGGATCGCTGATTTTTTTTATTATCCCGATGTATGTTCACAATGTACTGGGTTTTTCCACCGCAGCGATTGGGTATGCCATGGCTGCTCACTATGTCTTTGACACGGGCTTGCGTTCGCCTGCTGGATGGTTGGTAGATAGACTCGGGCAACGGAAAGTGTGCCTTGCGCTACTGGCTGTTGCAGGTTTCGGGCTTTGGCTCGTCGTCAGTCAACAGGTCTTTTGGCTGATTCTTGTTGGGTGTGCTCTCCTGGGTGTTGGCATGGCCGCCATCTGGCCAGCCGTTATAGCGCGAGCCACGGAAGGCTTGGAACCGGATGCCTACGCGACAGCGATGGGCGGCGTCATGATGGCTTGGCTCCTAGGAGCAGGGCTGGGCGCTATTTGCATGAGTTGGCTGTTTGGTGTGCATGTTCAACGGGGATTTGCCACACTCATGGTGCTCTGGACGTGTGCATACGTGTTAGCGATGGTTGTGATGAGCAGTTGGAGCGCCAGGACGGGTCTGCGTAAGCGTACACACTTACTCATGGTTCTACGCGAAGTGAACAGCGTGAAGGTATTATTTCCAGGTGTTTTCGTACAGACATTTGCAATCGGCGTATTGCTCCCCGTGCTGGTCTTGTATGCAAGAAATGTGCTACACCTCGACTCGCGAATGTACAGCTATCTATTGCTGACCGGAGGAGCAGCAGCCGTGCTCTTGCAGGTGCCGGTGGGCCGTCTAGTAGACAAGTACGGATATCGAGCTTTTTTAGTAGCAGGATTTCTCATGGCCGCCGTGTCTTTGCCTATCATTGGTGGTCTTCATCAGGTGCGAGGCATTTTTTTCGCCGTCGTCTTGTTTGGTGCAGCATATGCATTCATCCTGCCGTCATGGAACGCCGTTGTGGCACAGTGTATTACGCCACAGCGCAGGGCGGTCATGTTTGGTGTGTTTATGACAGTCGAGGGTCTCGGTATGGCCGTCGGTCCCGTGGTTGGAACGGAGATGTGGAACGCCATGGGGCCGAGTGCCCCGTTTGACGTCGCATCCATTATTCTCTTCATCATGAGCATACTTTACGGTATGATGCGTTTGGACAAGTTATTTATCAAACGGAATCATCAATCGCCATCAAGGGCATCGTGATGGCCGTCTGTCTGTCGAATCGGTCCCAGAGATGGGAGTATGGTCGCTACTCGCCCAGCGTTTAGACTAAGCGAGCCGAGGAAACTGTGACCTTTCTCCAGTACGGTACGGTCGTACAACTTGACAAAGGAGCGTCCCAATTGTGATTCACCCTTCCTCATATATGTGGGTGGCCCCATTGGTAGCCATGGTAGTGGCACAGGGCTTAAAACCGATATACAATATGGTGCGCTTGCAGTCGTGGAATTGGCGTCAGATGCGGAATTCAGGAGGCATGCCGAGTTCACATACAGCACTTGTGACCGCACTTGTAGTTGAACTGTGGATGCGGTACGGCGGGTCCGATCCCGTCCTCGCCATCGGCTTTTTCGTTGCAGCGGTTGTCATGTATGATGCAGCCGGTGTACGCTGGCAAACGGGTCGCCAAGCGGCTGTTCTCAATCGATTACTAAACGATCTCCGTGGACAACAACTTAACAATGTAACGAGCGGTGGCCCAACTGACTCGCATTCAGAACCAGACGAGTCCGCCAAGGCACAAGGTATTCGGCCGCTCAAGGTCGTCAAGTCGCCGTGGTGGTTAATCGACTGGCCTGTGTTAAATGAACAAGTTGGCCATAAACCCACAGAGGTTGTTGGCGGCTGTTTGGTGGGAATCATTGTAGGGTTACTTATCCACTGAGGCATTGTGTCACCCGGGGCTGTTATCAAAGCCGTGTTCCATCGGCTCTGGTAGCAGCCCTATTTTTGTCTTCTGGGTATTTGTGTACTCAGTAAAGCAAAAAAAGTTTCTCTTCAGCGTAAAATGTCTATTGCGTTTGCACGTAATATTGATTATTCTTCAGAGTAAAGGGAGGGAGAAAGGTGTTTGAGGATATACAGCTAAATGTTCCATTGTTGCGTCGAAGGGTCCCTAACTTGACGACCGCGGCTCGGCGTGTCGGACTACGTGCTGCAACCGTCTCCAATCTCTGCACAGGAAAAATTCCCGTGGCACGTGCGGAGGTGCGAACGTTGGTTGCGTTGGCGGCGCTCGCTGGGTGTCGCTTGGATGAGCTGATTATTCGTGGAGGCGGTGTCGGAATGATCGAAACGGGTATTAAAGTGGTCGACGTCTTTGCGCCCATCGTGCGTGGGGGAACGATAGGATTTGTTGCCCGCCCTGGAATGGGTCAGTTGGTGCTGCTCGCTGAACTCTTTCGTCGGTTACAGCAACGGCAGTTCGCGACGGTGTTTTGGATGCCAGGTGAAGAGGCTATCGGTATTAGCGATGTCGTTGCGGAAGTTGAGGTTGTCTGTCACTCCCTCGATGAAGTTCAGGATGAAGTGTCCAATTTACGGACAGACAAGGATGTCTTGTTGGGTGTGGACAGATCTATGGTCCTGTCGGGTGAGTTGGCCACTCTGAAGGAGCGAATTCAAGAAGCAGGAGCACGTCCGGTGACCGTTGTGTTGGTCGACACACTGGGACACGGTGCGGATGAAGAGTCTCCGTACGGTCCATTAGACACGTTGCTCAGATTTGATGCAGACCTCGCAGCGAGGGGATTTTATCCGGCTGTTGACCCAGTCATATCCACCTCTACGCTGCTCGAGGGAGCTCAGTTGGAAGCCGCTCATTTGAACATTCAGCAGCGGGCTCGCAAGATGCTTCGTCGTTATCGGGAGTTGCGGGCGTTGGTGAACATCAGGGGAGTGGAGAAAGTTCCGGCATCCGATATGGAAACGTACCGACGCGGTGAGAGACTGGAGGCGTTTTTCACACAGCCATTCTTCGTTGCGGAAGCTTTTACGGGAAAACCAGGAGAACACGTTGTCTTGACCGATACGCTAGAGTGTATCCGCCGCATCATGGACGGGGAGGCAGATGACTTGGACGTTTCTGAAGTTCAGTATGTTGGACGGATCGAATTTCAACCGTAGAATCACTGTTGTGGTTCTTCGGCGCTATCTCCAAGTACGTCACACAATTTATGGGGATGGATATCCATGATGAACCTCTGGGACTCCGAAATGCTGATTCGCTTAAGACAGGAACAATTGGAACGTGACTCGACACACTTCTGGAAACTCGATGCGTTTTATGCCAGCCGCCGGAAATCACAATGGACCGGATTGCTCCCACGAATTCTGCGTGGGCTCGTCCGAGTTGAACGGCTCCGTACGTTTACTAGCCGGAAGTGATGACACACCGAAAACGAGAACTTCTTTCACGTAGTTGAGCTTGACATCGAATATCATAAATAACTCAATGAACGAAATACTCTCTGAGCTTGCCGATGCTGGAGAGTATTTTTTATGCGGAAAACACAAATGAAAACCCGTTTTCCGACTTTTCACTGTCCCACCGGCATACATATGGGCACGAAGTCACCGCGTGGTGGTGAAAGGAGGAGTCGGCTGTGGAAGAGGGAAAACTCGGTGAAAGTCAGTGGCGTCAGTATCAGCCATATCATAGTCCGTTTGACCCATGCCCTCCACGGGCGAAACGATACGTTGTCCCACCCAATCAAATGATGACATTCCAATCCTCGGGTTTAAAACAATATTCTCCGCATGAGGCACTTCGGCGAGGAACGCTCTGGCCAGATCTGTACAGTCCGTATCCATATGGGGAACGGGAGGGGAAGAGATGAGCGGCACCGTTCCGAAACAATACTACCAGTACATGCACGAACTTCAGTCGGTCGATTTTGTCTTGGTTGAGTTAACCCTGTATCTCGATACACATCCGGACGACAAACAAGCACTCGCCCAATTCCAACAGTTCCAAAAGCGGAAACAAAATTTGGTCCAGCAGTTCGAGTCAGCCTTCGGCCCGATGTACGAGTTCGGCATGAGTCCCGCCGATGGAACCTCATGGAAATGGGCAGAAACACCGTGGCCCTGGCAGGTGTAAAAAGTGGAGTTGACCGGTCGAAATGGCAACTGAAGTGCGATTGGCCCAGGGGAGGGGTTGCCAGTGTGGATTTATGAGAAGAAATTGCAGTATCCTGTTCGGGTGAGTAAGTGCGATCCAAAACTAGCAAGGTTACTCATTGAACAGTACGGTGGTGCGGATGGGGAGTTGTCCGCGGCGTTGCGCTATTTAAATCAGCGATACACCATCCCCGATAAGGTCATTGGGCTGTTAACGGACATTGGAACGGAAGAGTTTGCGCACCTTGAAATGATCGCGACGATGGTATACAAACTGACGAAGGATGCGACACCAGAACAACTAAAACAAGCGGGTTTAGCCGATCACTACGTCAACCACGATTCGGCCCTCTACTACGAAAACGCCTCCGGTGTTCCCTGGACAGCGGCTTATATTCAAGCCAAGGGGGATCCCATTGCAGACTTGTACGAGGACATTGCGGCGGAGGAAAAAGCCCGGGCCACGTACCAGTGGATTATTGACAATACAGACGATCCCGATATCATCGACAGCCTGAAATTTTTACGCGAACGTGAAATCGTTCACTCGATGAGATTCCGTGAGGCCGTTGAAATAATTAAGGATTATCGGGACGAAAAGAAGGTGTTCTAAGTCTCCACGGCATACCTAAATTGACCCTTGTATAACCATAAATGGGAACCCAGCATGTTCTTCGGGTTCCCATTTTAATTTATTTAAATCGCTTATTTGGATTAAAAATGAATAGCGTACGCCCCTGGTCCGATAAGCGCAACACCTAGGGCAACACCGATAAGCGTCACATTGTATTCAATGCCGCTTTTGGTAAGCCAGAATCCGTTCTTACCGTGGACTGTGATGATAGCAACCACCATCGTGATAATAAACAATGCCGCACTCACGGGAAGCCAAAGTCCGAGTGCTAGGAGAAGACCAGCTACTAACTCACCAAGTCCAGCGAGAAGTGCGGCAAGGAAGCCTGGTTTCATACCCATCGAGTCCAGCCAACCAGCCGTTCCCTTTAAGCCGGGACCACCGAACCACCCGAATAATTTCTGCGTTCCGTGCCCTGCAAAAGTGAGACCGATGACAAGGCGGATAATCAGTAAACCTAAACTCATTCACTCTACTCCTTTTATATATACTTACTAAAAATGTGCGACTTTCATTTTAGTACAGGATTCTTGCTTTGTCAATGATTTGTACACAAAGTCACGGGATAGCCAAATCTGCAAAGAGGTGACCACATAGGAGATGGTCTTCCTGGCGTCCCTATGTTTAAATGACCCCAAGACGACTTTATGACACTACCTATAAACCCTGCTTCAAATGCAACAATTACCGAATTCTCCTACAGTCCGCAGCGTACAAGTATTATGCAAGGACGGTTGGACCGCGAGGAGGTTCCCATGTGAAACCCTGTCTTCATCCATCTATCGTAGAAGGTGTTTGTGATTTAGACAGCTACTTGGATGTCGCAAAAGTCGCTGGGTTTGAATTTGTCGAAGTTGATTGGACATGGCTGGATACAGCGGCTGACAAATATGGTGAGTCGTATCTTTGCCGAGCTTTTTCTCGGAGATCTCTGACGCTTGCGAGTTTTGGGCTCCCTGTCGATCTCTACTGTGACGAGGCGCTTTTTCAAAGCCAACTGCAGGAGCTTCCGACCGCCGCTGAACGGGCCGTCCGATTAGGTGCAACCCGCTCTTGTACATGGTTGTGGCCAGCGATTGACGAGGTCCCCGTCCCGTACGCAAGTCGGCTTGCACGCCGAATCCGCGAATGCGCCGGTGCCTTGATTCCCTATGGCATTCGACTTGGACTCGAGTTTGTTGGACCGCATCACCTTCGCGATAAACGCTTTCCGTTTGTCCAAAATCTCCAGGATCTCATTGTGTATTTAGAAGCTATCAATATGCCGAACGTTGGAATTCTCTTGGACAGCTATCACTGGTATACGGCGGAAGTACCTATCGAAGAGATTCTCTCTCTCAAAGCACATCAAATTGTCCATGTACACATAAACGATACGGATGCGCTACCTTCTCAGGCCCGCGACTTTGAGCGGTTACTGCCAGGAGATGGACGGATCGAGTTGGGTACTTTCTTGCTGGGGTTAAAGACAGTCGGTTACACGGGACCAGTTTCACTTGAAGTACTCCACACGAGTCCCTTGGCAGAACGTCCCGAAGATATACCCGCAAGGGCACACACGAAGCTATCTGAAATGTTAGATTCTATATGAGGGGAGAAGACAGATTTGCCTAACATTGCCGTCCAGCTATATACCGTACGGGAAGTTATGGAACGAGACTTCATTGGAACGCTTCGGAAAGTCGCGGAGGTTGGTTACGAGGCAGTTGAGTTTTACACCTACGGGGGACTTAGTCCCCTAGCGTTGCGTAAAGTGGTGGACGACTTGGGGATCAAGCCGCTGTCCAGCCACATCTCGCTGACGCGGCTTGAAGAGGAACTGGAAGTGGTGATCCAAGAAGCGCAGGCAATCGGACTCGATTATCTGGTTTGTCCATGGTTGCCCACTGAGCGGAGACAAACTGTACAAGACTACGCAGACCTGGCTGCTACGCTGGAGAAAATCGGTGATCGCTGCAACACGGAGGGAATTCGGTTTGCTTATCACAATCACGATTTTGAGCTGGCAAAACAGGACGGACAGGTCGGACTGGACCGTCTCTTGAATCCTTCGCAAAAAAGCGGCGTTCAGGCAGAACTGGACCTCTACTGGATCCATTATGCCGGTGAAGATCCGACCCACTATATCGAACGATACGCCAATCGATGTGATCTTCTCCATGTGAAAGACGCTTCAAAGACAGACGGATCGTTTGCGGAAGTAGGGAGCGGTGTCCTTGATTGGCAGGCGATTTTTGCAGCTGCTGAGGCTTCTGGGGCAAAGTGGTACATCGTCGAGCAGGACGTGTGCAAAGGAGATCCTATCGAATCCATTCGTGACAGCCTGGAGTTCCTCCGCAGATCACCTGATTGAGTCAAGCGCATAAGTTAGCCTGGGCAGAAGGAGTGTGGACACGTGAAACTAGGAGTATTTACGGTATTATTTGGTGAGTTGTCGTATGAACAAATGCTCGATCACGTTGCGGACAGCGGACTCGACACCGTCGAGATCGGGACAGGTGGTTCGCCTGGAACTGCACACTGTAACCGACGGGAATTGCTTGAAAGCGCAGAGAAGAGATCTCGGTTTCTTGCCGCTGTAAAGGATCGCGGGCTTCAAATTAGTGCTTTGAGTTGCCACGGTAATCCTCTCCATCCAAACAAGGACATCGCGCGGGAGGCGCACGAAGTCTTCCAGGAGACCGTGCTCCTCGCGGAACTGCTTGGTGTGCAAACGGTCAATACGTTCGCGGGGTGTCCCGGAGAGTCCGATGATTCACACCACTCTGTTTGGGTGACGTGTCCGTGGCCCACAGAGCACAGCGAGGTTCTTAAGTGGCAATGGGAAGAAAAGGTCCTTCCTTACTGGAAGGAGCAGAGCAAATTTCTCCGCGATCACGGCGTACGCGTCGCCATCGAACCACACCCTGGTTTCGTCGTCTACAATTGCGAAACCGCATTGAGACTCCACACCGAGTGCGGAAGCAATATCGGCGTGAATTTCGACCCGAGTCATCTGTTTTGGCAGGCAATGGATCCCGTGGAGTCCATTTATCAGTTGGGGAGAGCACAGGCCATCTTCCACGTTCACGCCAAAGATACGGCACTCCACCGTCAAAACATTGCCGTGAATGGGGTGCTTGATACGAAACCATACCGTAACGAGGCGGAGCGGTCATGGATTTTTCGGACCGTTGGTTTCGGCCACGGGGAGGAAACCTGGCGCAATATCATCAGCGCCTTACAGATGGTCGGTTATGACGGGGCCATCAGTATTGAGCACGAAGACAGCTTGATGTCCATTGAGGAAGGATTTCAAAAGGCCGTTTCATTCCTCAAACCGCTCATCATCCGAGAACGACTCGATAACGTTTGGTGGACCTAAGGAAGGAGAATGGCCATGGATAAAAAGTTACGTGTTGGCATTGTTGGTGCAGGTGGAATTGCGAACGCCGTGCACATTCCGAACTATCGGAAGTGTGGGGATCAAGTCGAAATTGTCGCCATCTGCGATGTGGCGGTTGAACGGGCAAGGGATACGGCAGATAAGAACGGCATACCGCATGCTTTCGCATCCGTTTCGGAAATGCTTGATGCGGTCGAGTTGGACGCCGTCAGCGTCTGCACCCCCAATAAATTTCACAAGGAATCGGCTATCGCTGCACTTGAACAAGGATGCCATGTGCTGTGCGAGAAGCCGCCGGCAATGACAGTCGAGGAAGCTGAAGCGATGGCGGCCGCTGCCAAGAAGGCGCAGAAGTTTCTGTCCTTCGGATTCCACTATCGTCACAGCCAAGAAGTGGAGACGCTTAAGCGGTTTATTGATGCGGGTGAACTAGGTGAAATATATGCAGCGACCGCGATCGCGTTGAGGCGGCGGGGAATTCCAGGCTGGGGCGTATTCACGAATAAGGAACTTCAAGGTGGAGGCCCGCTTATCGATATCGGTGTTCACATGCTGGACACGGCGCTTTACCTGATGGGCTATCCGGAGCCGGACACCGTCTTTGGTGCTACGTATCAAAAGCTCGGAAACCGCAAAGGTATAGGGCTTATGGGCGCATGGAATTGGGAAAACTTTACGGTGGAGGACATGGCGCGTGGTTTCGTTCGCTTTCAGAACGGCGCCACATTGGTGCTCGAATCCGCTTTTGCCGCAAACGTCCAAAAGAACGATGAAATGAACGTAAAGTTAATGGGCGATGAGGGCGGCGCAAATGTCTTTCCGCTCACTATTTACCAAGAAAAACACGCGTCTTTAGTGGATATCACGCCGCAATACCTTGCGGATAAGAGCCCTTACAAACTGGAAATTGAGCGCTTTGTCAATGCCTGTCTAACGGGTGAAGAGCCGCTCTCTACGCCGGATCAAGGTATCAAGCTGCAAAAAATCATCAACGGGCTGTATACATCCGCAGAGACTGGGGAAGCCGTGAAATTGTGATTGTCGGTAGCAGGACTCCGGTGAGAGTATGACCACACATGTCTTTGTGTGGTCATTTCCCTACTTCATAAAAATAAGTAGCTTTGATTGATTCCACGTGTTACACTTATGCTAGTTGAATATGAACCTTCGGGGCAGGGTGAAATTCCCGACCGGCGGTGAAACTGCATGATCAGCTACGGTGAGGTTACACTCGTCTGCTGCAGTTTAGCCCGCGACTCGGTTTGACATTGTCAAAACGACTGACTTGGTGAGATTCCAAGGCCGACGGTACAGTCCGGATGGGAGAAGGTAAACTTTGGCATGGCTCTTTGAGTCATACCTAGTTCCACGTGTGCGCCCCGAGGATGCTTGTCCTCGGGGCTTTTCGTTTGTCTAGCGTGGTCCTTCCGGGAAGGTTCAATTCAAACCCTCATCATGATGCAACTGGAGGTCTTTGAATTGACACAGGTCACACAGGTACGGGGAAAAACATCACATTTTGGCCTTTGGTGGATCGCTGTCGGTGCTGCCATGTGGGGACTTGATGCTGTCTTCATCGTGGCGCTTTTACACCATTTTTCGTCTACACAAATTGTCATGTTGGAACATGTGCTGCTAGCGGCATTTTCATTTCCGGTACTCATTTGGAAACGGCATGAATTGAAGGCGTTAAATTGGGGTGACTGGGGCGCCGTGGTCTTTATTGCCTGGGGTGGTTCCGCAATTGCCTCCATTCTGTTCACGGCTGGCTTCCATTACGGAAATGCGAATGTTGTTCTCATTATGCAAAAGCTTCAACCGCTCTTTGCGGTCCTACTCGCCGCCTGGGTTCTGCAAGAGCGTGTTCGGCGGGGTTACTGGATGTTACTTGTGGCGGCTTTAATCGGCGCGTACTTGTTGACGTTTGGCTTCCACATTCCAACAGCCGGGAGTCATGGGAACCTGATTGGTGCCTTGTTTGCACTTGGTGCGGCGGCGTTGTGGGGCGGATCGACAGTAATGGGAAAACGACTTGTCAGCAAAGTGTCATTTCCGACTGTTACGGCGCTTCGCTTTGCTGTGGCATTACCGCTCTTAATTGTTATTGTGGCGGCACAGCACCCGCAGTGGGGGACGATGGCCCATGCTGTTACGTTAGGTCCAGTTTTGGCAAACCTACTGTTCCAGACACTCGTTCCGAGCTTGATCAGTTTGCTCATGTACTATCGAGGGTTGGATGGCGTTCGTGCTTCATACGCTACGATTGCCGAGCTGGCGTTTCCCGCAACCGGACTGTTGATCAATTGGCTCGTCCTAGGCCAAACGATCAACATTGGACAATGGATTGGATTTGCCGTCATTTGGCTTGCCGTTTTACAACTGTCTCGATTGCCCAATGAAGAGCCGGGACGACAGGTCAAAAGAACGATGAAAATGGCTCAATAACTAGGTATGTAATCCGTGCAGGCTCGTATTGTACGTTGGGCGACAAACTGGAATCGGTTTGTCGCTTTTCTTATGCCTATTTGTCAAATACTAAGCCACGCTATCGCGGCCAAATATTATGTTGTTTCTTCCTTACTTACTTTATTTTGTTGAAATTACTTTGACGTACCATTGATCGGAGTGTAAACTCAAATCGACATATTAATTAAGAAGGTTTCTTAAATATGACGATTGTAGGAGGGCATCCATCTCTGTTAAGAAGATTGAATGTGAAGGAAGTACTGACAGAAATATTGAACGGCGGTGAACTATCACAACGAGAACTGGCTGCGAGGCTGGGTTCGGAAGTCATGGATGTTGTCGGTGGATTAATACACGATGGGATGGTAACAGAGCGGCCTAGCCTATCGACACCTCACGGCAGACGTGAGCAGATCCTATCGGTTGATGCGGATGCTGCTCAAGCTATCTGTTTAGATGTGGGTGGTACGAACATCAAAGCCGGTCGGTTCAATTTCAAACGGCAACTGATGCTGTCTACCTCTGAACCAACTAACAAGCCTACGCGAGAGGCAGTTTTGGATCAGATTTCGTCCATTGTGGATGGGTTGATGCTGCCAAACGTGCCGAGTACCAGCATCGTCATTGGAGCTCCGGGATTTGTCCGGGATGGCGTTGTGATCGAAGCGGCGAACTTGCCAGACTGGAACGACGTGCCGCTTCAGTCCATCTTAGAACAGCGTTTCGGCGTTCCGGTTGCCGTTGAAAACGACGTGAATCTAGCTGTGCTTGGCGAAGCATACAATGGCGTTGCCGCAGGACTCCAAAATGTTGTGTTTTTTGCTGTTAGTACCGGACTCGGCGCAGGTATTCTGGCCGACGGCCAGCTGGTCCGCGGATTCAAGGGTGCAGGGGGGGAACTGGCATTTATCGTGCCGGATACAGATAAGCTGGCGATGTCGTACGATGCCAACGGGGCGCTCGAAAGTTTTGCTGCAACTAAGCATTTGTGCCGCTACTGGAACGAGATCACCGGGCAGAACGTGACGGATCCCGCGGTTGTCGCACATGCGGCCAGAAACGGGTCTCCACAAGCGAAGCTAGCGTTTGACAAGTGGGCGCAGTATCTTGGCATAGGTGTCGTGTCACTGGCATCTATCCTCAATCCCGAGATGATTGTTATGGGAGGCGGAGGAGCCCACTCTTTCGATTTTATCGAGGAACAACTCCGCGCCTACTTGAAGGCGCATCTGCCGTTCCCGCCAAAACTTGAGAAATCTGCTCTGGATGACAAGGTGGCGCTGTGGGGCGGATCGATTATTGGGTTAGATTTGGTCGTGAAACGGTTGACCGAGTCGGTGGGGTAAAACAAGCAAGTACATACATATAACTATATTTTGTAAGGGTGTGAATCACTACATGAAATTTACAGTCACTAAGAAGTTGTACTCGTTAGTCATTATCATTTTGATTCTGATGGGCGTCGTCGGCGGTGTCGGAATGAATAGTATGGCTTCTATGAACAATAAGACTGATATTATCACGAAGAACTGGATGGTTGGCGTCGAAGATATGGATACAATCCAGTACTTGGCGTTGAACGTGCGGGCCAGAGAGCTACAGATGCTCATGGAGCCTGATGCGAAGAAGGTTCAACCGCTGATCGATAATATTAATCAGTCTGTGAAACAAATCAATTCAACGTTTTCAGCATATCAAAAGACGATCACATCGAACGAGGATCGCCAGAACTTCAACGCGCTCGTCTCAAACTGGAACCAGTACATGCAGTACTACAACACGTTTTCCACCATCCCAAACGTAGATATTGCTCATGGTGCGGGCAAAAGAGGACCCCAAGTCTTGAATTTGATATACAACTCCTATGCAACATTTACTAATGTGCAGAAGTATATTGATGCTGAGAAGAAATTAAACCAGAACGGTGCCGCGCAAGCCTCCCAGGCAAGCCAAAACAGCTACTTTGCCGGGCGTACTACGTCGATTGTGATCATGATCATCGCGCTCATTTTGTCATTGGGCCTTGCATATATCATTGTTCGAGGCATTACGAGGCCGTTGACAGAAATGGAACGAGTTGCTGAACAAATTGCTTCTGGCGATTTGACGCTGGACACCATCAAGGTGAAAGCGAAGGATGAAATTGCAAGCCTCGCCCGCTCGTTTAACCGAATGGTGTCAAATCTACGTTCTGTGATTGAGCAGGTCACCACGAATTCTCAACACGTGGCCGCCGCATCTGAAGAGCTGACAGCAAGTGCAGAGCAAACAAGCCAAGCGACACAAAGCGTTGCGGTCGCGATCCAAGAAATGGCCGTTGGAGCTGAAAAACAGGAGAGTAACGTTGAAGAGACATCTCATTCCATCACGGAAATGGCTAGTGCAGTTCATCGAATTGCGGGGAATGCAGAGGGTGTTTCCAAGTCAGCGGACGAAGCCCTGCAGGTCGCTTCTGATGGTGTCCAATCGATTAACCAGGCAGTTCAACAAATGAACTCTATCAATACGAGAGTTCACGGCTTAGCCGAGTCTGCCAAGGAACTGGGGACAAGTTCTGAGGAAATTGGTCAGATTGTCAATGTGATAACTGATATCGCAGCGCAGACAAACCTGTTGTCACTCAATGCTGCGATTGAGGCTGCACGGGCTGGTGAAGCCGGTCGCGGATTCGCAGTTGTGGCGGACGAAGTTCGTAAGCTGGCGGAGCAATCGGCCGGATCGGCACAGAAAATCCAGACACTGATTGGCACCATTCAGAGCAAGATCGAAACGGCAATTGAGGGCACAGAAATTGCTGCGGAAGAAGCCAGTTCCGGTATTCGAGTGGTCACCAGTGCCGGGGACTCGTTTGATCGTATTAACCAAGCAATCCAAGGTGTATCGTCTCAAATCCAAGAGGTTTCTGCCTCGGCGCGGAAAATTTCTGCCGGAACTGAGCAAGTCGTTCAATCGATGGGTGTAGTCTCCGAGATTGCGTCTACCAGTGCCGATAGTACCCAGAGTGTTTCGGCTGCGACGCAAGAACAGATGGCTTCAATGGAAGAGATCACTGCTTCTGCTACGACACTTTCTCAAATGGCTGAAGAGCTTCAATCGCTTGTGGGGCAATTCAAGATATAAACTGGCGAAGCATTCACACCCGCTTGCGTTGGTACATGACTTTACGCACTGCGACGAAGCTGGAGATAGTCGAGCTCGTCGAAAGTAAATCTATAGATTGAGTTTGAACACAAATCTGGGCCCCTCCGATGACATGTCGAAGGGGTTGTTTGTGCTACTAGTATTTGAGTGGATTTTTAATCCATTATAAAACCCAATATAGATCATGGAGTTTGTGATAGCAGGTATTTGCTAGCTTCTTGAAAAGGGTATATTACCTATATAAAAAATTGACTCATTACGATACGATTGCATCCATAAAGAGAAGCAGTGAGGTGTTAAAAGTGAAGAGGGAATTTGAAGAAATCATTATAAAGCCAATCGGGATCGTACATTCTCCCCGTACGGAAGCGATTGACGACAACTGGGGCTCAGTGATCTCGGAGATCGAACTGGATGCCAACCAATTTGACGAACAAGTTCTTTATGGGCTTAGTGATTTTTCTCATTGCGAAGTCGTGTTTTTTATGGATCGCGTGCCAGTCGAGAAGATTGAGAAGGCTGCTCGTCATCCACGCAACCGTACCGATTGGCCTAAAGTCGGAATTTTTTCGCAGCGTGCCAAAGGTCGTCCGAACCGTATCGGGGTTTCTCGCTGTAAGATCTTGAGGGTGGATGGAATCACGGTCACGGTGCAAGCGTTGGATGCAATCAACGGAACACCGGTAATTGACATCAAGCCGTACATGGAGCAATTTGCTCCGTTGGGGGAGGTTCATCAGCCTGAATGGTCGAGAGAGGTTATGTCCAAATACTACAGATGACGTGTTCTACGTTGTGCTCCACGTCAAAACTCAGTGCGGAATATCCCATCTTTGCACATCCCTTGTTGAAGGTTCCCGTACACCCAATTCACCCTTTCGACGAAACCTCTCCCCAAAGATGATTAGGAGAGCGCCGAAAATTACAAACACTGCAGCAGCAAGGAGTGCCCATCTGATTCCGATTGCGCTCATCAAAAGGCCAAAGACCAGTGGAGCGAATGTTGCACCCGTGAAAAAGCCCATCTGCAACCAACCTAGAATCTTTGCGCTACTTTCCGGAATAAGTCGAACAGCAGCAGAAACCAACAATCCGTTCCATCCATATAGGCCAATGACTAGCACAAATGACCCCACCAAAAAGAGATTTGGTATATGAAACGAAACTGTAATTAGCCCAATCATCCCTAAAAGCATCATCCAAATAACGAGAACGACATTGCTATTTGGCCGTTGATCGGCAATCAAGCCAGCTACGATTCTGGTCAAACCCGCAAGCCCACTAATCGCTAAAGCGAATGAAGCGGCTACGGAAATGGAATATCCTTGACTTGTGGCGATAGGGATGAAAAACGATGAGACTCCAGTCACACCCACAGACCCCATTGCAGCCCCCAACGACCAAAGATAAAGAGGCCGGGCGCCTGCTGGAACAAGAGATTTGGTTGTTTCAAGGGTGTTCGGTTTACCTGACATGATATTCGAATTGATGTTGCGAGCCAGCAGAAAAACAACGACTGTTGAGAGTGATACAAGCGCTCCGCCCACCGTGAAGGCGGCGCGCCGACCGTATGGGGTAGCTACAAAACGTAACAGGAGAAACGCTGGAAGTGTTCCCGCCCCTAATGCGGCCTGAATCAAACCGGAAGTGAATGATAGCCGACGTTGGGGTACTGTGTTCAGGATGTTTCCCACAGCGGGTTGAACTAGGGAGTTGGCGCAACCACCTACGATGAGCAATAGTACGCACATACCAACCTGTGAAACGTCACCAATCCCAAACATTACAAGGCCTGAAATGAGTGTCGAAATAGCCAATTGCAACCCTGTAGGAAGTCGTTTCGCGAGCCTGACAGAAAACGGTGAACCAATCGCCGTAAAGGCAAAGAAACAGGCGAGAGCAACACCGAGAATACCGGTACTTGTACCAAGGTCCTTGGTAATTGAATCGGTTAATGCACCCACCGTGAAACCTGGGGTTACTGCGGCGAATGTGGCGATCACTGCCGCGGTGACTGGCCCCCAACAGGTGCATTGCTTGGGTTTGTCATCCGCATTAACCATCTGTGTCATAGCGAGCCCCCTTCCGTTCGTTGACCTGTGTGCCATTGCCATTAGCGCGCGAAGTACCCCATACGACGGAAACCCAATTCGGAACGGTGAAATTTAAAGCGGATCCACATCGCTTCGTCTTCTTGAAGCGGTTGACAGGCAACCCATCCGTGATATCCGAGCAGAACACTGCGGTCGATGGCCGCCTGTATCAACTTCTCAACCACTATATCCTCCTCGCATTTTGCAAACTCGGGGTGAATAAGAACTTCTTGAATCCAGAAACACTGCCGATCGCGCCCTTCACACCCACACAGAAGACCAAGCACGGATTCAGTCTCACAGAGCGCAATGTCTGGATGGGGGATCAATCCTTGGCGCGCTGACCAGATGTCTACCATAACATCCGCAAGCTTCCCGGAAATGGACTTTTGACTGGGGTACCACTGTTCGGCCAGCTTTCGCATTGCGACTTGCATGTCTTGCGGTTCTAACCACTGAACATCCAGCTGATTAAACTTGTTCGTGTAGTTTGCCAATGTTCCCCCGTGACAGGACACGCACATCATCTCCATCCATGACCCGTTCGAGAAATCACAATGACAATTCCCAAGTTTCCCCGACTAAATCATGGCCAAAACTGTGGTGAGGTTCCTTTTCAATTAGCTTGAATCCGGCCTTTTGATAGATGTTTCTTGCAGTTACAAGCACGTCATTTGTCCACAGGACAAGTTTTTTGTAGCCCTTGCGCTTTGCAAAGCGAATGCATAAGTCAACCAGACGCCTCCCGAGTCCCAGTCCCCGAGCCTTCGGATCTACCAACAAAAGACGAAGTTTTGCGACTGTCTCGCTGCTTTGTACGACAAAAACAGATCCCACAACCTGTCCGTCCATTTCGGCAATCCAGCAACGTTCCTTGTCAGGGTTGAAATTGTTGATAAAGTCTGAACAAATCTGAGCGACCAGTGCCTCAAAGTGTTCGTCCCAACCGTACTCTTCTGCATATAGACGACCATGCATGTGAACGACCCAGCCCATGTCACCAGGTTCGTGTTGACGAAGAAAATAGGGCTCCGAATATTTCAAACCCTCGCCAAGTAAGTGTTCGATAGTGTTCATGGATTGGATAAGGCGGTTCTGATCCTGGTCGGAAAGGTTATTCAGCAATTCTGATATTTCTTCGCGTGAACGACTGTCTAATATAGAGAACGCCTGTTTTCCATTTGGTGTGAGCCGAAGTATTCGCTGCCGCGCGTCCGTACCAGAAGAAACCTTTTGAATCAATTCTTGTTGTTCAAGCCGATCTAAAATGCGACTGAGATATCCAGCATCCAGTCCTAACTCCTTTGATAAATCAGCCGCAATCAAGTTATCACGGTTCGCAATTTCGTAAATGATCCGGGACTCGGTAAGGGAATATGGGCTGTGTAACAAGCCGTCCCTTAAGACTCCGAGGTGTCTCGTGAAAAAACGATTGAATTGCCTGACAATAGTAATCCTGTCCTCAAAGTTGAGATTTGACACAATCATCCCTCCATAATAGTTGCTTATGACAGTAATATACATGACTAAAGCAACTATTAGCAAGGTTCAATGACATTGAGTTTGCGTTGCACCGATGATTTTTCGTGAGCTCGCTCGTCTAATATGTGAAGAGCTAATGAAAGGATGGACGAAAACAGCAAGCGGACAAAGAAACTTCGGAGGACGGAGCGAAAATAGCCTTTGACCGAATGCAAGCCATGATTCAAATAAACGGGCGGCAAAAGCATACGAAAAAGCGTTACTGAATATGTCGGCAGGTCGGACAAATGATGGAATGGTCCAAATTAGGTATGAAACAATGTCTGAAGAAAATGAGCGCTAGCCCTTTCCGGTATATAAGAAATAACGAATATTTCTATATGAACTAAACGGAGGCAGACCACTGGATACTCTCTCGTTACTTAAAGATTTATCGCAAGTCAGGCGATACCAATTGGCACAGATAGACGGTCTTTCCATTGAAAGGCGGACCGTTATTCCCCAAGGGTTTCGCAACCATCTGCATTGGCAATTGGGACATATTGTTGCTGAAACGGATAATTTTTTGTTTAACCTGACTGGCAAACAAGAACTCCCAACGATTTTTCGGTGTTATTTTGCGAATGGCACCTCACCGAAGGAGTGGGCGGGCGACCCTCCATCCTGGGAGGAACTTACCAATTTGCTTCTGTCCCAATGTCATCACGTACGCCATGCATTTGAGAGCGGCAACTGTGAATCTACCCTTCCGCTGGCACATCATTTGTACCACGAATGGTGTCACGCTGGAATCATCAACGCTATGACCAAGTTAGTTTAACCTTGCATGCACCGCTGCGAATTGTCTACAGTTACCACGTTTTGCTGCCCGCTTCGGAAATGGTTCAGTCCACAACTTTATTTTCCTGCTCGCACATTGGAATACGCGTCCTCGGTCGGTCAGTAGACGACTTTAGTCGTCTCGGCCGATTCAGCCGCCTAGTGACGCGTGCCACCAAATATGGATTTTAATTATACGGTCTCATTAATTACGATCCTTAACTACATAAACTTATTTTTAATAAATTGGTTGACAAAAGTAAGCGATTATCGGTATGTTGATAACGAGTCATTTCGGTGGTCAAGCTAAGGGAAGTTGAAGTTGATACGTTATCACGGCTTATACCGATTTAGGGGGCATTCCAAATTGGAGTTGAACTTGACAGGTATCCATCATTTAACGGCTGTTTCATCCCATATTCGTGAGAATTATCAATTTTACACGAAGGTAATGGGTTTACGATTGGTTAAACGAAGTGTCAACCAAGACGATGTCAGCGCTTATCACTTATTTTACAGTGGTGACAAGCGAGGTACGCCAGGTAACGATTTGACGTTCTTTGACTGGGACATCCCGAAGGAACAACGTGGAAGTAACAGTATTGTTCGAACGTATCTTCGTGTAAACGGGCAAAGTGCACTGTCTTGGTGGGCCGGGTGGTTAGAAGACCAAGGGGTTAAGCATGGAGGAATCAATGAAGTAGACGGACGGGCCACACTCTTCTTTGAAGATCCGGAGGGACAAAGGCTGGCATTGGTTGACGACGGTGGGGAGGGAGACCCCCATGACGCATGGGATCGCAGCCCTGTTCCCGCAGAGAATCAGATTCGAGGTCAAGGTCCCATTCGAGTCAGTGTTCCAGATTTGGGCCCGACTGATATGCTGCTGACAAAGGCTTTAAATATGCGTCAAGTGCGTCAATATCCCGACCCGGAAAGTGGAAAATATACTGTCTACGTGTACGAGATGGGAGCAGGGGGTCCCCACGCCGAGTTGCATGTGGTAGAGCAACCTGATCTTCGACCTGCACAACTTGGTGCTGGCGGTGTGCATCACGTGGCATTTCGAACGCCAACGGACCATGAGTATCACGAGTGGATTCGACGCATTCGGTCCTTCCGCATCCCCAACAGTGGTGAGGTGGATCGGTTTTGGTTTCATAGCCTTTATTTGAGAGAGCCAAATGGCGTCTTGTTCGAGATTGCCACCGATGGACCTGGTTTTGATGTTGATGAGGATCCTGAGACACTTGGTGAGAAAGTGGTTTTGCCGCCATTTTTGGAGCCACACCGTGCGGAGATTGTGGCGAATCTCAAGCCAATAGATTGATCTGACAGGCGACATATTTGGAACATTGAGCCGACAGAAACTGTTCCCGCGAACTTAATTGCGAGGGATTGCGAGGTAAAATCAGTGGATTTTGTACACAAGTTTATACCATCGAAAAATGGTGACAACAAGGTTACGCTTGTTCTCTTACACGGAACTGGTGGGAACGAAGATGACTTGATACCACTTGGTCAATTCTTGTCACCAGACGCCTCGCTATTGGGAATCCGGGGTAAAGTACTGGAGAGGGGAGCCCCGCGATACTTTCGTCGGTTGTCTGAAGGGGTTTTCGACGAAGAAGATCTTATCTTTCGTACGCATGAATTGGCTCAATTTATCCAGGAAGCCGCGAAGACCTATTCTTTACGCTCGGACGGCCTGGTCGCCGTTGGGTATTCCAACGGAGCGAATATCGGGGCAAGTTTAATGTTGCTCGAGCCAACGGTCCTCAAGGCAGCCGTATTGTTTCGTGCCATGGTTCCGCTGGCACTGGAGAAGCTCCCAGACCTTCGCGGACGAAAAGTACTCATGCAATCCGGTGTCCTCGATCCAATTATTCCAGCCGCCAACAGCGAACGACTTGCTAAAATGCTCACCCAAGCAGGTGCTGACGTGACACTAAACTGGCAGAATACCGGGCACGGATTGTCAAATCCGGAGTTCCAGATTGCGAAGATGTGGGTGCATAGGTTGCCTTCGTGACGTTAATGTTCCCCATTCGAGTTCACGATTTTACTCGAAATGAACCCGTACGTGAGTCACGTTCAGAATTGGAAATGTTTACTCATATTACTACAGGGATCGCGATGGATTTTTCGAAGCTAAGGAACGAACTGCTGGAGATGTCGAAAACGAAGATGTGTTGGTCGTTGTTTACGAGATGACCCATGGTCGCCACGATTTGGACCGAGATTCATGTCAGAATTTTGGCCTATGCCAGGGCGGATTGTCTATAAGTGACGCAAGTCGTGACGAATGTGCGATCCGTCCATGAGCACGCGATGAGATACATGGTCCCATGCAGAATCACCGAGTACCGCAACGTGCGGGAGGTGTCCGGTGTGAACGAGTACGGCCAGCGTCATAGCTGCAATGGTTGCTGAAACGGAAAATGTCATAGCCCGGTTGCTGAAGCGCTTGATGGACAATCCAAGGGGCTGGACGCTCATCTGTAACTTTGCAGGAAATGGGATGACATGAGCCGGTTTTATCGCGTCTTCGAACACCGCGTCCGTTTCGTCGGGGACGTGCAACGACTGAATGATCTCGCGGTACTCAAATAAATCCTTTTGGCAAGTAGGACAGTTCTTTAGGTGCCGTTCGTACCGCTTGCGCATCAGTTCATCGCGCATTTCTCCCAGCGCGTAATCAAGACACAGGGAACAGAACTCCTCGTTAGCCAAACTATCCTCACCTTTGCTGCGAATTAGTAGTCAAACGTCAGGTACTTTCCATGCGTTCGTAATTTATGAGCGATCCGGTTGTCTTCGAAGCGACATAATGAACGTACTCGTCCCAGTGCACCACGCAACGGCAAACAATAATATTCCCACGACAGGTATATTTGATCCCGCTACAATGAGAATCGATCCGGTCAGCGCCAGGACTGACACGTGTGCATCAGCTCGGTACGGATGCAGAATCATACGTCCCAGAAAGACAGAAATATATGCAATGCCGATAAGGCCTAAGATGCCGTACAACAATGTGAGAATCACGGCGACAGGGAGACCGATCCCCGTTGCACCGAAGCCCACTATGAAGGCGAGAATGCCAAGTGATGCGACAATGCCGATGGCGAACATTTTGCGGACGGATCGCCCCAGCAGTGATAGTGGTTTGTGAAGCCATGACTTTAGTAAAACACTAAATGCGACCGATGAGAAGACCAGGAATACACTGGCTGCGAATTTTAGCAAGCTTGCAAGTGACACAAACGCGATCCCGAGGGCCAGATGGTTCAAAATACCGCCCGCCGGTGTGAAAAGGAGTGCGTTCCTCACGCTCGCTTGTTGAGATTTTGTGACCTTGCCACCGATGGCCAGTAATGTGTCCACATGCCCACCCGCTTCAATGCGAACATTGCAGTCAATGGCCACGAGGTTGTCTTGTACGTTCCCGGCAATATTGAGATCCTTTCCGATAACCATCAAATCGTGCAAATTTTGCCCTTTGTTGATGGTCACGACGTTCGTAGATGATGTCGGATTAGCGGTGTCCCCAAACACGGGCTGTGCAAACGACAGGATCCCGACAGTCAGTACAGACGTGATCACCGTAAGCAATTGCAATATACGCATGCCAAAACTTCTCGTGTCTCGTTTCATATCGACCTCTAGACCCCTATGCCGCATTTAGACGGCGGTAAATTCGGATGAGGAACAGACAACAAGCGATGGCGAAAGCAAAGCAGATAAGCGGGAGGACAATCGTGGTAGCTGATATCCCGCCCGACAAGTTTTGTCCTAGGAACTCCGAGCCCGTTTTCAGCCCTGACCAGAGAATCCGACTCATGGACCACGCAATCCGCCCAATCGGCGATACCACCATGCACACGATGCAAACTAGCATCGCCATGGTCGTGAGAAGACTTCCCCACGTGATCCGGAATCCGTAATGGGATTGCAACCGCTCCGCAATCGACATGGTGACTAGACGCTCAAGTGAAGCGGGGGCTTCAATGGTGGTTATTTCCCGCGCAAGAAAAGCTGATAGATCGCTAAATTCATGATACGTGGCTTGGCAACCTTCACAGGATTCGAGATGTTTGGATACGAGAGCCATCTCGTCCTCCGACAATTCTTTGTCGTAATACGCGGATATCTTCTGTGCGATGTCGTCACAGGTGATCATGGCTGTCATCACGCTCCCAGTGTTTCATTCGTGCTCGGAGACTTTGTCGCGCGGTGTGCAGGCGAGATCGAACAGTTCCGATGGGGATGCCGAGTATCTGAGCGATGTCTTGGTAACTCCGATCCTGCAATTCTCGCAGCACGATAATCGTGCGTTCTTCCGGTGTTAAGTCTTCCAGCAAATTCAGCACGTCGATCCGGTTTTCAACATCTCTAAATCCACCATATGTTTCATCCACAGCCGACTCCGCTACATCTTCCACTGTCGACACCGCGCGCGATTTTCGCTTTGCAGCGTCGAGTGCCAGTCTCGTTGCGATGGTGGCAAGCCAACTCGGGAAGGTCTCCAATTTGCGGAGTTGCTTGAGTGACAGGTATGCTCGCACAAATGTCTCTTGAGTAACATCTTCTGCTTCCATTCTGTCGCTGAGGATCGCGGCTGCGGTTTGCATGATGTAGTTCTTGTAATTGCGAACCAACAACGTGAATGCTTCCGTGTCCCCGCGCTTGGCTCTGCGGATCAGTTGGATGTCGGACTCTTCCACGCTGTAGTTCACCCCACAGTACCCGGAGGCCAAATGAATTCATTGCTTTGGACTCATCATAAAGACGGAAGACAAGCAAAAAAAGTTCACGGACCGCCATATGTTTTTCGTTCTCCCGCAGAGTCACAAAACGTTCACGAACTTTTTCCCACAGATGTCCGTCCTTTTCGTAGACACAAAACGAGAGGTGTATCAGGGTTGGATCGATTCGACTTATCACTGTACCACGCCATCAATGGACTGGCGGGTCATAATGCTGTATTGGACGACATCATGCGTTTTTTCGCTCAGTACGCCTTGGAAATATACGGATTACTGTTTATTGTTGCCTGGTTTGCACTGCCTAAGCCAGATCTGCGCAATCGACACGCGTTGGTCATGGCTGGGTTAGCGGGGATTCTCGCACTCATCATCAATGTGATTATCGCGCACATATGGTACAGATCGCGTCCGTTTGTCGTCCTTTCTCATGGGTCATATCAGCAATTGGTTCCACACAGTGTGGACTCTTCCTTCCCAAGCGATCACGCTTCAGGAAGCTGGGCCTTCGCCGGCGGATCGTGGGGGCGCGCGCCAAAGTGGATTCAGATTCTTTTCACGGCGATTGCCATTGTGGTCATGTTCGCACGCGTCTATGTAGGTGTTCACTGGCCGACGGACGTCCTGGCCAGCGTTCTCGTTGGTGCGATTGCGGGTCAGTTGATTCAACTCGTTTCCAAATTTGTATACCCAATCACATCGTGGGTTGCGCATCTGTTCCGCTTTGGCCTCCCAACGAGCAAAGTCGCCGGAGACAACGGGACCATGAATCATTGATTTAGAATGGACATCAACCTGTTTGGCGGGGCTCCGGGTATCCAGGTTCTGAATTCTGAAGCGGATTCGGCGGAGGCGATATTGGGTAGCCTCGCTATGAAACCGATCCCGGTTGCCACGCTATGCAAAATGTGGTGACCGGGATCGAGTTTGTTGATAACCTCTGGGTCCTAACAACTGGCGGGTATAGGATGAGTTTATCACGTACACTGATGAATCCGTCCGAAGGGGGCACCCCGCATGAAGTACGAGATTGAAGGATTACATCACGTTCAACTGGCTGCACCGAAGGGCACAGAAGAGGAAATTCGCGCTTTTTATGGCGGGCTTCTTGGGTTACGGGAAGTCGCTAAACCGGCGACACTGCAGAAAAATGGCGGTGTGTGGTTTGAGTGTGGAACGCACCGACTGCACATTGGCGTGGAAGCCGAATTTCGTCCAGCGAAGAAGGGACACCCAGCCATTCAGGTACGAGGCCTTCGCGCCTTTCGCACGGCACTAGAGGAGCGTGGCGTGACCACCGTTGACGCCGAGCCGATTCCCGGGGCGGATCGTTTTTACATCGCGGACCCATTCGGAAATCGAATTGAGTTGATTGAGTGGTAGTCGGCGTCTGGTAAGGCAGGTGCTTAAAGCCGGGACACGCGGGCAGCGGGCAGCGGGCAGCGGGCAGCGGGCAGCGGGGCTGCGGATAAGGCACCGCCATGCCCTTCTTCACCACAGTCCTGCTGCGTAATCTACACAGGGGAACACTATGCCTCAATTCGGACTTTTCAAGCCTTTGCACTACCGAAAGTAGCCACACAAAGGTATCGCGTTCCGTTAACGACTCGCAGATACCTCAACGGACCTCATTAAGGGCATGGCGTGCTCTTGTTGTGCCGGGCCCCGCCGCACCCACCGCACCCACCGCACCTGTCACACCCGAAACATTCAACCCACCCCCTACCCGTTTTTTCCGCCTGCGTGTACAGTAGAAGGAGATCCATGTGTTGGGGAGGTTATGCCTTGTGTTTCGCATTTGTTCAACAAGAAAACTGCCGCAACATGTACAAGACTATCTCACTACATACGCAACGCTGGATATATTGACGAAGGAACAGCGTGAATCGCCGGAAACGTTTGTGAAATACGCGGCTGATGCGGATGGGATCATCACTTCTGGCATGCGGATTGATGACGCGATCCTATCGCGCCTACCAAAATTGAAGTGTGTCAGTACGTCATCCGTCGGATACGATCACTTCGACACAGACGCACTTAAAAAACACGGCGTTTATGCTACTCATACACCGACCGTCCTCGACGAGACCGTTGCCGACTTGACGTTTGCGTTGATTCTCGCGACAGCACGCAGGGTTGTGGAACTGGACACGGTCGTTCGTGAGGGACGCTGGGCGGGGCGGCCAGCTGAATGGTTTTACGGCGTTGATGTACACCATCGCACGCTCGGCATCATCGGCATGGGGCGCATTGGTGAGGCCGTGGCAAGACGTGCTAGGCTCGGCTTTGAGATGGATGTGGTGTATCACAACAGATCGCGGAAGCCGGAAGTTGAGGAGAAACTTGGCCTGGAATACGTCTCGTTTGAGGAGTTGCTTGCAAAGTCGGACTTCGTCGTTCTCCTCACGCCGTTGACAGAAGCCACGAGGGGTCTCATGGATGACGCGGCCTTCCAGAAGATGAAATCATCCGCCATCTTTATTAACGTGTCACGCGGTGCAACCGTCAACGAACAGGCGTTGTTTAAGGCATTGTCAGAGGGTACCATTCGTGCTGCGGGTTTGGATGTCTTTGTGAAAGAGCCAACACCAACGACGAACCCACTCTTGTCGCTTCAAAACGTTGTTGTGTTGCCA
Organism: Alicyclobacillus dauci; assembly: GCF_026651605.1. Taxonomy (GTDB): domain Bacteria; phylum Bacillota; class Bacilli; order Alicyclobacillales; family Alicyclobacillaceae; genus Alicyclobacillus; species Alicyclobacillus dauci. The sequence continues at coordinate 1,553,673 of NZ_CP104064.1, forward strand.
CACATCGGATCGGCTACGCATGCGACACGGGACGATATGGCCATGTTGGCAGCGACGAACTTGATAGCTGTACTGGAAGGAAGATTACAGGAGGCTCGTATCGTTCCCGAGCTTCAGTCACTGATAAAGGAGTCCTAAAAGCATGTTGCCCGTTAAATTCAGACCTGTCCCCATGGAACGGATATGGGGTGGGCACAAGTTAAAATCCACGTTTGGGGTCACACATGAAGCACCCATCGGGGAGTATTGGGTTGTCTCAGGCCATCCAAACGGGATGAGCGTGGTTTGTGAGGGACCGCTAGAGGGTAAAACGTTGAATGAACTGACGGCAGCCTACCCTGAGGCTTACCTAGGTACCTCGCATCAGTCGCGGTTTCCGTTACTGATTAAATTCCTTGAGGCTGAAGCAGATCTCTCTGTGCAAATTCACCCTGACGATGATTATGCACAACAGTATGAAGGGGACTTTGGCAAGACGGAAGCCTGGTACATTCTCGATGCGATAGAGGGCGGAAAAGTGAACTATGGGCACACGTTTGCCAGTCGGGAGGAGTATGAGAAGGCTGTTCAGAATGGGGCAGTGAAGGACTATTTAAGATATCGGGACATTCAAAAAGGCGATCTCGTCTTCGTCCCCGCACGAACTCTTCACGCACTCTTGGCTGGAACCATCGTCCTCGAAATTCAGCAGACGTCGGACGTTACCTATCGCGTCTATGATTGGGATCGGACGGATGCAAACGGCAAACCGCGCCAACTTCATGTGGATAAAGCGGCGCAGGTTCTGCAGTATGGGGCGGAGGATCCGGTAGTCAGCCCTGTGCAACTGCAGGAGGACGAGCACGTCCAACACTCGCGCTTGGTCGAGTGTCAATATTTCACGATTGAATCGCTTCGCGCTCGCAAGGCTGTTTCTCTCTCCATGGGACGCGAAGGGAACCCTGACGTTGTCATTGTCGCCGAGGGACAGGGCACCCTTCGGGCCAAGGTCGATGGTGACAACGTGACCATGTCCCTTCGTCCTGGCGATGCTGTGTTGATACCCGCCGATGTGGCAGCGTACCAAATCGATCCCAACGGTGACATGACACTCGTTCGTACATTTTATTGACAAGACGGGCCTGGGCCCGGCGGCCAATCAGGTGCTCTTGACGTTAGACTAACAAGCGGACACAGCCCGTTGGTTTACGAACTAATTCAATAACGAGGGTTGATATCCGCCGGGATTCGTGTGACGATTCTTTCAACTATACTTCGTTGCGACTGGATGACTGTCCATATCGAACGCGCTCATAGGCAGTCGTCAGTCGCTCATCTTCCTCACGCAATTCATCACTCGGCAGTCGGTCTAAGAACTCCCTTGGAGATTCCCAGCGTCCGATGGGATGGCCGTGATCATTCCACTGTTTCAGTCGCTTTTGATACTGTCTGCGCACCGGATCGTCCGTTTCTTCCAGTCGGAACACATCAATATTCCGATCTCGCTTAATCACCGCTGATGTAACTTTTGCTGCTCTCACCTGTTCGCTATCATCGGATTTTTCGGCTTGCCGGCGTCGCAGAATGAAAAACAAGGTGCCACTGAAGAGGATCAGGACGATTACCGCCCACACGATCCAATGAGCCGTTCCAGCGTGTTGAATTGGCTGCGGGAGTTGGTTCGGTTTGTTGACATGTTCTGGTGCCTGTTGTGGTGTCCGGTAGATGGGATGGGATTTGATTTTTACCATAACCCACTGTATGGCTGGCCAGAGTACGGGGAGGAGAATGAGTGCTAGGACAGCGCATATGGCAAAGGTGGCGCCAATGGCGACAAACGGTCCGACACTGCCAAATAGCAGAGCCAAAGTCAGCACACCTGCCCCGCTCATGACAAGCGAATCTTGATTGAGGTGTGTCGCGACGGCCTGTACGTGACGTGTAAAAGCCAACTGTCCGACCATGATTCCGACGGACATGACCAAGGTAAACACGATGTTTAAAGGAGTGACTGAGGACGGCAAAGGTGCATCGTTTAATACGTAGATGATGACACCAACAGCCGCTATTGCCGACATGAAGCGCAGGTTTAACACACACCCGTCACCGACATCCACTTGAAGCACATAGGGGAGTGCCAACCCGGCGCTTACCATAAGCGTAAAGGCGGTGACGATTGTCATACCGAGTGGAGTACTGAGAAGCACACCCAAAACAATCAGGACGAGGAGCCCAGCTAGTATGGAAAGCGTGAGTGCTGTCCGCCAGTGAAGTCGCTTCATGAGGCCCGTCATGGTCACTCCGGCCACCAAATTGGAGAGGAGAGGGCTGATTTGATAGATGTGCCACGACTGGTGTGTCCACGCAAATGTCATGGCGACGAAAAATGCCGCCATGCCGTTGAGCAAGCCCACTGAAAACTGAACGCGTGTGCTTAAGTCTGACCAAACACATCCTTGTAGCTGAGACGCATCCACAACTGATTCGAGATGGGCACGCATTAGTGAGTCGTCACCTCCACATTTTCAAACGAGCTGGTTGACGCATTGTCACCGGTCGATGATGGGGTGGCGGGGCTCTCTTGTTGCCGAATGAGATCGATGTGTTTTCCATAGCGGCGCAAGCGGTTCACGAGTTGTACCTGTTCGTCTGTTTCAAAAGCGCTGAACAGAACGATGTGCGGTGGAACAGCGTGCCGACGCTGAATGAGAAGATGGAGCAAAACGGTCAATGACTCGGCCGGGTACGGATGGGCATGGCCGAGTAGAGAGCGGATGGAGTGAACACTCATTCGCCCAAAGGTACAGTTCCCGCGTTGGCCGACAATGACCGCGTTGCTGGCAAACATGAGTTTGGCACCCATCCTTTCGTACGAATATGCGGCATATGTGACATAGTCACAAAACTGCTCAAATGGAGCCCGAATGGTCCCAGCCCAGTGCGGGTGTGTCGTTTGGGCATTTAGCACCAGCAAGACGTCCAGTTCGGTCGACGAATAGAACTCTTTGCTGACAAGCCGGCCAAGACGGGCGCTGGCTCGCCAGTGGATGTGTCGGGCGGGATCGCCTATTTGGTAGTTACGGACACCCTTGAACATCGTTTCATCCAAAAACAGGAGCCGGTCCAAGAGCTGTTCACCTTGTAGGGGTGTGGTCGCCTGCTGGTTGTTATACGGCTTTGGATCCGGTCGCACGGCGATGTTCGCGACAGGTTGATCATAGGCGTAAGCATGTCGAATGCCTAGTCCTTCATGCATTCGAACAAAGACGTCGCGCAGCGCGGCGGGCCCGCGACGTCGCCCGTACAGTGTGAACCCGATCTGGACACGTCGACGCATGAGGATGTACGTTGCAAAGCTGAGCGAGGCCTGGTGCCGATCCGGTGACACTGAGAGTTCGTCAGGTAATGTGACATGGACTTCTGCAAACGGCACGGGAAACCAAGATCGGTTGACGAGTGTCACGGTCAGGGGTACACCTTCTCCGATATCGCACTCATGCCTCGGAAAGTGAACGATACAGTCAATTTTCCCCTCAACACCGTTCTTCCACAGGACCGGCCAAATCCAGACGACGGCAATCAAAATCATGGTGAACCAGAGAACCACTAGCATTGCCTAAGCCTCTACACGTTCGTTTGGCACGGGGACGGATTCAAGTACGTCGCGAATAACTTGGCGAGCTCCGTCATCACCCATCCAATCGATGTTTAACCTGAGCCGGTGCGCAAGAATGGGTTCAATGGCGCGTTTCACGTCATCCGGAGTGACGAACGTTCGACCCGCAATATAACTCAAAGCCTGTGAATATTGTGTTAAGGCGACGATGGCGCGGGGACTGGCGCCAAGTAGCACTTGGTCATGTTCACGCGTTGCTCTACACAGATTGACGAGATAGCGGAGTACGGCGTCACTGACGTGTATATTGCGGACTTCATCCTGTGCGGCCTGTACCCGTTCTTCATCAAAGATGGCCTTGAGTTCCAGCCTGCCTTGTTGGACGACGCGACGTACCATGTCCATTTCTTCGTCCGCTGAGATGTAGCCCAATTTCAGTTGTACTAAAAACCGGTCCAGTTGGGCCTCCGGTAAGGGGAATACACCTTGCGATTCGATCGGATTGGCTGTCGCGATCACGAAAAATGGCTGGGGCAGGGGATACGTGACACCATCTGCTGACACTTGACGTTCCGCCATCGCTTCGAGCAGGGCCGATTGAGTTCGAGGCGTCGCTCGGTTGATCTCGTCCATGAGGAGCACGTTCGTGAAGACCGGACCACGATGAAATTCGAAGTCGTTATCCTGGGGGTGAAAGACGGTTGCTCCGACGACATCGGCCGGCAATAGATCAGGTGTGCCCTGAATACGACGGAAGTGAAGGCCGAGTACTTGAGCGAGGCTTGCTGCCAGTGTCGTTTTTCCTGTTCCAGGAACATCTTCGAGCAATACGTGTCCACCTGCCAGGCAAGCCGCAACCACCAATTCCAGGGTGGCTTTCTGCCCAACGAGTTTTTGTGACAGTTGTTCGATAAGGGAAGGAATCTGTGCTTGAATTTCTGTAGTCGAGGGCTGGTTCAACAAGGACACCCTTTCATTTTCGAGCAAATCTGACAACCTCTATTGTACCTCCTATTTTACTGAAAAAACCAGCCGTGGGTGAACAGCATGGTGCCGTAGGCTGCGTACATCGCGAATCCCCCAACGAACAGATACGACCATGGCAAGCGATGCTTTGTGGGATCGGATTGAAGATTAGGTACGACGAGATAGGCGGGCCAAAGTACGCAAAAGAACCGTAAGACGCTTTTCAGTGGGTAGCCTGGAATATACGCACACAATCCAAGCAAGAGAATGGAGACCATCCAAAGGGCTGTCTCACGACTGAATAAAATCTGCTCCGGGGAGGCCACGCGCCACTTCGCGTCACGGGAAAACGATCTGGCGATGTGCATGATAGCCAGGAAGGTTACAACGATTACCATCAGTGCATTCAGCGAAAACTGCCTCTGTAGGATGGTGTCAAGTATGTTTACAAAAGGGAATCGCCATTCACGTGACCAACTGCTTTCGGCATGCAGCAGTGCAAATGGCGTGTGGAAATGCGACCACAGATACGTTTCATAGAGGACCGGAGGCAGGATAGCTACGATGACGTAACCCGCGAACCGTGTCCATTGGTGGAGACGAAGGTAGCGCAAGGCGAAAAAAATGGTGAAAGCGCCGAGATCGTGTACGCTGGTAGCAAGTCCGACGCCGGTGAGGGACAGTGCGTAACCGACGCGAGATGCTCCCTTCTGAAGACCGGTCATGATGAGCAACACGGCGAGCACGGTGAAAGTTTCTGTGTACAGAGAACTGAAAAAAATGGAGCACGGGTTAATGGCAAAGAGCACGGTCGCCTCGAGAGCCAGACGTGGGTGCTCGCGTTCGACGATACCATAGAGCAACCAAAGAGACAGCAGAAACAAAACATTGATGAGGACAAGCGTTCCAATTGGTGTTAAAACATGAATGATGATTGGTAATCCTGGAAAGAATGCTGCTGCTCGATATGGAGGGTAAAACGGGATGGTGTTCCCGGTTGCGACAAAGGATCTCTGTACGGATAAAGGAAACGTGTAGCCAAAATGGGCAATGTTGATAAGCCACTCCGAGTCCCATTGCATAAGATGATCCGCCCACGTGCCGGATAGGGAAAGCACGTTTGGCGACGTGGGGAAGGGCGCAACAAGGCCGAGGTAGAGGACAACGAAATGAAACAAAGCAGCGAGCAGAACGTGTTTGGTTCGTGCGGATATCATGAACCATCGACTCCATTTATAACAAGATTATCATCTCAGTTTGCCATGATTTTTGTTTCGTGGAGCTTGTTTGTGTGAAAATTTACCTACATTATGACAAGGTCAATCTTTGTGGACAATTGGATTTTCCGCTTTGCTACTGGTCTTCATGGCGGGATCGAGTATAATTTGATCAGAATTTGACGTTCTTCGACATTTTGCGTGAGAATTCCGAGTGTGGTATACATAGTGATCGGAATTGGGATTTGTTATCCCCCTAAAAGGGCGGACTATCTATTTGTCCATGCAAAGTGGAGCCAAATGGTTTATGGTATTCGTGGTACGCCCAGAGAAACGGAAGAAGGGGTTTACAGATGGAGAACGAACACCCAGCAGATAACCAATCATTCTGGCAACAATTTTTTGGGCCGAACTTCGGGTACATTCTCGAACTGTATGAACAGTACAGAGAAAACCCAGAGTCGGTCAGTCAGGAGACGCGTGCGCTGTTTGATTCCTACGGGGACCCAAACACGGCCGTTGCGCTGGGAGTAGAGACAACGCTTTCGGCAGGGCAGACAAATGCATTATCAGTCTCTCCTGAACGGATTGCAAAGGCGATTGAATTTGCCCGCAACATCCGGATTTATGGTCACTCAGCAGCCACGACCGACCCCATTTATGAATCGCAACAATCTCCTCAACTGGATGCTTCCGCTTATGGGTTAACGGAAGCGGACCTCAGTCAGATTCCCGCAAACGTCTTCGTGTCAACCGCACCGTCCAATGTGAGAACGGGACGAGATGCAATTGAACATTTGCGGAAAGTCTATGCCGGTCGACACGGCTACGAATTCAATCACATTCCTGATCAAAATGAGCGTGCCTGGCTAGAAGCGCAAGTGGAAGGCGGCAAGGTCTTCAAGCCGTTATCTGCTGACGAGAAGAAGACACTTCTTCGCAGTCTAGCTGAGACGGAGCTGTTTGAGAAGTTCCTGCACCGCCGATTTGCCGGTCAAAAGCGCTTTTCTGTAGAAGGCTTGGACGCATTGGTGCCAATGGTTCAGACACTCGCGAATGACGCCGTCGAGAGCGGTATTGATAATATTGTCATCGGTATGGCCCACCGCGGTCGCTTGAATGTTTTGGCGCATGTACTTCACAAGCCGTATGAAAAAATCTTCTCTGAGTTCCATGGGGGAAACAACCTGGCGAGCGAAGAGGAAATGAAGTATTACGAGATGGGCTGGGGTGGAGACGTCAAATACCACCAAGGTTGGCGCCATCAGTTTAAGAAAGCGGACGGCAGCATCGCTCGCTATGTACTCGCAAACAACCCAAGCCACTTGGAAGTCGCCAATCCGGTCATCGAAGGAATGGCTCGTGCGGCACAGGAGGATCGCACACAACAGGGTGCTCCTGCCTTGAACGTGGATAGGGCGTTGCCGATTGTCGTTCACGGTGATGCCGCGTTCGCGGGCGAGGGTGTTGTCACAGAGACCATGAACTTCTCACAGATTGAGGGTTACTACACGGGCGGCACGGTTCACATCATCGCCAACAACCACGTTGGATTTACGGCGGATCCCGAGCAAGGTCGGTCGACCCGGTATGCAAGCGATCCAGCGAAAGGCTATGAAATCCCGATTGTTCACGTCTCGGCGGATGACCCGGAAGCTTGTTTGGCAGCCGTCCGGTTTGCATTCCTTTACCGTGAGACGTTCCATAAGGATTTTCTCATTGACTTGATCGGTTATCGTCGCTGGGGGCACAACGAAGGTGACGACCCGAGCATGACGCAACCTGTGCTGTACAACCAGATCAGTCATCACGCAACCATCAAAGAACTCTATGCGCAGGCATTGAAGAATGAAGGCGTCGTCAATGAGGACGAGGTGTCGGCGATGGACAAAGCCATCAATGACGAGCTGTTGGCGGCTTATCAAAAGATGGGTGATGTCCACGATAAGCCACTGGTGGAGGATTTCTCTGCGCCAACCGCTGACGTTCCGCAAGTGAGCCTGGACACGTTACGCGAGATCAATGCCGCACTCCTCCAAACACCGTCCGATTTCACGACGTATCCGAAGCTGAGAAAGATTCTCGATCGTCGTACGGATGCCATCGACAACGGTGACATCGATTGGGCGCATGCCGAGTCTTTGGCGTTTGCAACCATTCTTCAGTCGGGAACGCCCATTCGGTTGACGGGTCAAGACTCTGAGCGCGGTACGTTCGGTCAACGTCACTTAGTCCTACACGACGCGAACAACGGAAATAAGTACACACCGCTGCAACACCTTCCGGGTGCGAAAGCGAGCTTCATCGTATACAACAGTCCCCTAACGGAAACTGCCGTTGTTGGTTTTGAATACGGCTACAATGTAGATGCGCCAGAAGCACTTGTTCTCTGGGAAGCACAGTTTGGTGACTTCGCCAATGTTGCTCAACCGATGTTTGACCAGTTTCTCGCAGCTGGTCGGTCGAAATGGGGAGAGGCTTCCGGTCTTGTTTTACTGCTTCCTCACGGTTATGAGGGTCAAGCTTCGGAACACTCTAGCGCCCGCGTTGAACGGTTCTTGCAGCTTGCGGCGAAAAACAATATGTTCATCGCGAACGTAACGACATCGGCTCAGTACTTCCATTTGCTTCGTCTTCAGGCTGCACGGCTGGGAGACAACGCTCGTCCACTCGTCGTCATGACGCCAAAGAGCTTGCTGCGCAACGCTCGAGCTGCATCGAAGGGAAACGACTTGGCTCAAGGGAAGTTCGAGACCGTGCTCTGGGCTGACGAGCGGAAGAGCAGCAAGAAGGTAACACGGCTTATTCTGTCGAGCGGTAAAGTCGGCGTGGACTTGACCACGGAACTGGATAAGCGCGAAGATGATTTCTCCTGGTTGGCGACGGCGCGCGTTGAGCAGTTGTATCCATTTCCAGCGGATCGCTTGCAGGAGATTTTCAGCAAATACGAGAATCTCCAAGAAGTTGTCTGGTTACAGGAGGAACCTCATAATGCAGGTCCGTGGTCATTTGTCGAACCACGTTTGCGTGCAATGTTACCGGCAGGCGCGACATTGCATTATGTTGGTCGTCCGGAACAGGCCTTTGCAGCGGAAGGATCCCCAGATGTACACAATGCTGAGCAAGCGCACATTTTGAACGTCGCTTTAACGCAACGGTCGCTGTAACTACGACGTGTGTCCGATAGGGTTTAGCTTTTTCGGACCTCTTTGAGTGAATGGAGGAAACGCAAGTGGCAGAGGTAAAGGTACCAACGCTCGGTGAATCGATTGTCGAGGCTACGATTGGCCAATGGTTGAAGAACGAAGGTGACGCTGTTGAGTCAGGCGAAGCCATCGCTGAGTTGGAAACGGACAAAGTCAACCTTGAAGTGATTGCAGAAGAGGCTGGCGTTCTGGCCTCCATCACAAAGCAGGCTGGGGACACAGTTGCAATCGGCGATACCATCGCCATCATTCAAGCAGGTGCAGCTGGTACAGCAGCGCCTGCAGCACCCAAAGCCGAAGAACCGAAGCAAGCGGATCCGGCGCCAAAGGCAGCTCCGGCACCGGCACAGCAGGCAGCTCCAACTGCATCTGTTCCACCAGTTGCAGGTAGTGGCGTCCGGGCAACGCCTTCTGTTCGTCGTGCAGCCCTGGAAAAGGGAATTGACATTAACCAAGTTCAAAGTGGACGCGTCGAGTTAGGCCATTTGGCCGCTCCAGCGGCAAAAGTACCGGCTGCAGCACCAGCGTCGGCACCAGCAACCACGGAACGGACCGATGAAGAGCGTGTTCGCATGACCCGCCGTCGTGCGACCATCGCAAAGCGTCTTGTTGAAGTACAACATACTGCCGCAATGTTGACGACGTTTAACGAAGTGGACATGAGTGCAGTCATGGACGTCCGGAAGCGCCGCAAAGAGGCATTCAAGGATAAGCATGGCGTTGGTCTTGGCTTTATGTCGTTCTTTACGAAGGCAGTCGTCGGTGCACTCAAGCAGTTCCCTCGCTTGAACGCTGAAATTCAAGGCGAAGACATGATCATTAAGCACCACTACGATATCGGCATCGCAGTGTCTACCGAGGGTGGACTTGTTGTTCCGGTTGTCCGCAATGCGGATCGACTCACGTTTGCAGACATTGAAGGTGAAATTGCGTCATTGGCTGCGCGTGCTCGGGACAACAAGCTCGGTATTGAAGACCTGCAAGGAGGCACGTTCACCATCACGAACGGCGGCACGTTCGGCTCTTTGATGTCGACACCAATTTTGAACGCGCCGCAGGTCGGTATCCTCGGCATGCACGGCATCCAACAACGACCAGTTTCCATTAACGGGCAAGTGGAAATTCGCCCGATGATGTACTTGGCACTGTCATATGATCACCGTATCGTGGACGGCAGTGAAGCCGTTCGGTTCCTCGTGGCTGTCAAGCAAATGATTGAGGATCCGGAATCATTGTTGATTGAAGGCTAAGACATCGAACGGGAAAATTTGAGTTACCAGAAGTGCAGGGAAGAGATTCGGGATCTCTTCCCTGTTTTTTTGATGGACATGATTGCGATTGGTGCCATAAACCTGATGAAATAATGTCCCTACCGACAATCTACATCTAACTTCCTATGGTAATACCTCATACTTATGATTTGGAATTGCAAGCCCCCTCATTGATGGACCCTTTTATGCATATTAGTTAGCAAGCACAAAGTCTAGAGAATTATCGGGGGGTAGGTATGGGGATGAAAAAGTCTAAAATCGCTCTTGGCGTGTTTCTAGTCGGCGCACTGACGGCCGCCGTTGGCTGCGGAAGTGGCACCAGTGGTAGTGGAGGAAACGGAACGGGTGCGAACGGTGGCGGGAGTTCCACTAACAGCAGCACGAAGCAAACGATCACTTTCCTTCACTGGCGTGGCGAGGACGTTCCGACCTTCAACAAGATTATCAGTGAGTTTGAACAAAAAAACCCGAACATTACGGTACAAATGCAGGTCATTCCTTCGGACCAGTACATCGCACAGGCACAGGCCAATCTGACGGGTTCACACGGTGCGGACGTGTTCACATCGTTTCCGGGTGCTGAGTTTACTGCGATTGCGAAAGCAGGGCTGTACACTGATTTGAGTGGGCAAGCATTTATTCAAGACTACAATTCAAATCTCCTTGGTTCCGGTCAGCAGGACGGTAAACAACTGGCCGTCCCGTATCAAGTCGTCTTCAACATGCCCGTCTATAACCAGGACTTGTTCAGTAAGCTGGGTTTACAGCCGCCGACGGACTGGAACGGGTTCCTCCAGTTGTGCCAGAAGCTGAAGGCTAACGGTGACACGCCTATCGTTTTTGCCGGTAAAGTCAGCGCGGGTCAGTTCTTCAATGACATGGTTATGAATAACGTGCCGGATCCGAAAGTGTTTACGGGTCTGCTTGACGGATCGTCCAAGTTGACCGACTCAGGATTTCTGAAGACATTCCAGCAACTGAGTGAACTTGCGAAGAAGGGCTACTTCCAGAATGGACCGCTCGGCACGTCGCAAGATGCCGCTACGGCGATTTTTGCCCAGGGCAAATCAGGCATGCTGGCACTCGGTTCCTATCAAATCACGCCGGTGAACAAGGACAACAACAGTGCATTTAAGATGGGGCTAATGGCACCGATCACGACGGACAGCCCAGACCAAGCAAAGTATGTCGGCATCGATACAACGACGTTTATGCTCGGTGTCAATGCAAAATCGCAACACAAGGCCGCCGCAGAGAAATTTATCGACTTCCTGTCGCAACCGGACATTGCAGCTGAATACGCAAACGGAACATCACAGATGGTCACCGTTAAGAATGTGAACTACACTGATCCCGCTTTGAAGGCAATGGAACCGGAACTCACCAAGGCATTACGCTTCCAACCCATGTACACCCTGACCAATCAGCAGGTCGTTGATGCAGTTACAAACACGGTTGAAGACGTCATTTCGGGGACTGATCCGACGGCAGCAGCAGAAAAGGGACAAAAGGCGATCGATCAAGCCCTCAGCCAAAAATAACTGCTGAGAGGAGGCAAGTTGTGAAGACGAAAAAGTCGATCTACTTGTTCATGATTCCAGGTGGCCTATTGTTCCTCGTGTTTTTCGCCGTCCCAACCATCTACGGGCTGTCCTTGAGCTTCACCAATTGGGACGGCTTATCGAATGGATTCAAGTGGGTCGGCTTCAGTAACTACGTCAATCTATTTACGAACGACACGACATTTCACCAAGCGGTCGGGAACACGCTGAAGTTTGTCGTCAGTGTCGTCATTATCCAGTCGTTTTTCTCGCTTGTCTTTGCCTTGATTCTACTTAGAAATACAAAAGTGAACGTCTTTTTGAGAACTCTGTACTTTTTCCCGACGATCCTCGCGTCTGTTTCTGTCGCCTTTATCTGGACATTTATATACGACCCAAATATCGGGATTCTCAATGCCGTTCTCAAGATAGTTGGACTTGGACATCTAGCGCATGCTTGGATTGGCGATCCCACCATGGTCATATACAGTCTGGCCATGGCCGAAATATGGGCACATACTGGGCAATTGCTCATCATTTATCTGGCGGGACTACAACAAATCCCAGTTGAGATGAATGAAGTTGCCCGCATAGAAGGGGCCAGTCGCTGGCAGATATTCTGGAAAGTTACGTGGCCGTTACTTACCCCGGCGACAACGATTGTGGTTGCCTACACGACGATTCAGTCGTTCCGAGCGTTCGACTTGGTATACGCCATGACGAACGGTGGACCCGGATCGTCGTCGGAAATTTTGGCGACATACATTTACCACCAGGCATTTCAGTACAACCATGTAGGTTACGCGTCTGCAGTGGCCATGATTTTCATGGTCGTCATCGCTATCATTACCATGCTTCAATTCGGCATCTTGCGGTTTCGTAAGAGTGCATAAGCGAGGGAAATACCATGAGATGGTTGCGAATACCGCTGGTATGGATCTATGCACTACTCATTCTGATTCCCGTCGCGGTGGTCATAGAGAGCAGTTTTAAGTCTTTGGTAGATTTATACGCCAACCCGCTGTGGCCAAGTTCTGGATTAACCACCGGTGCCTACCATACCTTGACGTCAGAAGTACCCCTGCTGCACTATTTCGTCAACAGCGCGGAAGTGACCGTTGCGGCGCTCGTAATGGTGCTTTTGTTTGGAGCGATGATTTCCTACGCAATACTTCGGCTTCCACGAGTTTTGGGGTACGTCGTTTACGGAGTGTTTTCTGTCGGCATGATGATCCCCACACAAGTCAACATGATTCCAGTTTACCTGGAAATGACCAAACTCAATTTAGTCGACACGTTAGGTGGGCTCATCCTTGTCGAGGCTGCATTCCTCATGCCTGTATCCGTGTTCATCATCGGCGGTTTCATGCGGACCATGTCTCGTGAGCTACTGGAAGCAGCGACCGTCGATGGTGCGAACGAGTGGCAGATTTTCTGGCGGATCGCGACGCCATTGTCATTACCGTCCGTTGCAAGCACGGCGATTTTTGGTGGGGTTATCGTATGGAACGATCTCCTCTTCCCTTTACTGCTCACCAAGAGCAACACGAATCGCACGATCCCGCTCGCACTATTGAGCTTCACAGGTGAATATCAGACGAACTACCCAGTGATTTTTGCTGGCGTTTTGCTCTCAAGCATTCCCATGGTCGTTCTCTACGTATTCTTGCAGCGCTACTTTATCGCGGGCATGACAGCGGGTGCAGTGAAGGGTTGACAGAAGGAGGGAAACTCGGTGTTTTCATGTGAGTCGATACCCCGTATTGGCTTCCTTGGCTTTGGGCGCAAGACGTTCGACATGACGTTGGCCCAAACTGCCTTGCACGATTCTATTGGCTATTTAAACGATATTGCTACGGTGTCTCGTGCGGTCGACCAACTGGTAACGGATCCAGCCAGCGTATCGGAGGCTGTACGGGGGTGGGAGGAAGACATTGATGTTGTCGTCGTACAACTGACCACGTTTGTGGACGGGCGATTTGTTGAAGAGCTGGCCCGATCTGTCAATAAGCCTGTGATCGTTTGGGCCGTTCGTGAACCTGTGATGGGCAAGACACAACGTCTGTCCCTCAATTCGTTGACCGGGGCCAACATGGCGGGACACACACTGATGAAGCTGTCCCGGCGGTTCCACTTTATCTTCGGCGCCGTTCATGAACCGGCGCTGACGAAACAATTTGTTGAAAAGCTGCGGATGGAACAGGTCGTAGATGACATCCATCACTTTACGGTTGCCATGCTTGGGGACATACCGGACGGGTTTGATTTCAGCTTACCGAGTCAACGGATCCAAGAACAGTTGGGAATGCGGATCATTCATCTCGATCTCACCGCAACATTTCAAAGAGCACTCGAGTTGGATGATCGGGTTATTGCGGAAATCTTGCAAAGCGTTCGATCTCGTATTGCTAAATTGGGGGAATTACCCCAGGAGAGTGTAGTCAAGTTCGCAAAAATGCATCACACGCTCTTGGGGGAACTCCGTGCTCACAATGCCCAAGCGGTGGCTGTAAGGTGTTGGCCGGAATTTTTCACGCAGTTTGGGGCGGCGGCCTGTTCGACCCTGTCAATCCTCACGGAAGATGGGTTTATGGGTGCATGTGAAGCGGATGTGCTCGGGGCACTGTCCATGCACGTGTTGAGCCGTTTGACAGCGTCACCTGCGTATTTGGGCGATTTGGTGGAGATCGATGAAGAAACTGGGAGTGTTGTGTTTTGGCACTGTGGCGCAGGAGCACCTACACTTGCACGTTCGGACACGGGGGCTCAGGCAGGTGTTCATCCGAACAGGCAGATCGGATTTACCATGGAATTCGGTCTAAAGCCAGGGGAGGTGACCATTTTTCGCATCGGCGAAACGGCCGACGGCAACGTGCGAGTCCTCGTTGGGAAAGGTCGTGTACTTGATGTGCCGCAACGTTTTTTCGGGACGTCTGCCAAGGTCCGACTCGATGGAACCGGTGAAGTGCTAAAGCGTGTCCAGCGTGTGTTTGAAACGGGTATGGAGCCGCACTACGCAATGGCCTACGGTGACGTTGTCGACCAACTGAGTTGGCTCTGTGACCACCTCAACATTCCTGTGACGTATTTCTGATCTGTTCGCGAAAGGAGGAACGGCCTTGAAGGTAGCCATTGGTCAGTTTGGTGGACCTACACCCGTTCTCAACGCCTCTTCACTTGGACCACTTGACGAAGCGGATTAAGGAGGAAATTCGCGACAAGGGCAGCGCCCTCATCGTCGTGGCTGAAGGCGTGTCGTTGCCCGGCGGTGACGTTTTGACGCAGGCGGGCAAGAAGGGGGGCAGTTCGGCTGATTTCGTGTTTGGCGGTGTAGGGGCGTGGATTGCGCGGTACATTCGCCAACGGCTGCACGTTCACGTACGCTACGAAAACCTCGGTTTACTGCCAAGGTGTTGTTCAAGAACGGCTACGGGGCGTGATCGGGACGAGGCTAGAGAACTTGGCGCCAGCGGCGGAAAAGCTGTTCTGCAGGGAGAATCCGGACACATGGTTGGATTGGTGGGTCCCACGCCTGATGGTGAAGACCTGACGGTTACTTCTATCCCACTGCGTGCTGTGGCCGGCATTGAACGCCCCTTGCCGGCACATTTTCAAGATTTGGGTCCCGCTTTTCAGAGCTGGTTGCGTCCGCTTTTAGATTGGGACCAATTTGCTTCGTACCACAGATTGTTTCGGGAGAGGTGAATGCATCGTGCCCCTTTATACCGGTACCATTCTCAAACGAGCATACGAAGAACGTTATGCCGTGCCCGCCTTCAGCGTTCACAATTACGCAATGATTGAAGCCGTCGTCGAGGAAGCAAGGGAGTTGCAGGTCCCCGTGCTCATCCAAATCGGTCAAAGGGCCATTCGCTACGGTCAAATGCGCTCCCTGCAAAACCATATTGCCCTGCAAGCCGCGGTGTCACCATATCCTGTCGTCAGCCATCTCGATCACTGCCACGACTTCGAACAAATCATTGAAGCGCTGCGGGCGGGTTTGACTTCCTGCATGATCGACGCGTCTATGCGCACGCTTGACGAAAACATCCTGCTAACGAGAAAAGTCGTCGAGGCTTGCCACGCAGTTGGGGTTCCTGTGGAAGGCGAGTTAGGTGCCATTGGCGGAGTGGAAGACGATGTTTCGGTAGCGGACGACGAAGTCGTGTTCACGGCACCTGACGTTGCAGAGCGGTACGTTCGCGAGACGGGTGTCGATTCGCTGGCCGTCGCCATTGGTTCCGCTCACGGGATGTACAAGCGTGAACCAAGTCTCGATCTCGACCGCCTCGCCGCCATCAACCGCCACTGCGGCATTCCCCTGGTTCTCCATGGCGGATCGGGAATTCCAAGGTGGCAAATCCAGAAAGCCATTCAATTCGGCATTTCGAAAATCAACTTTGATACGGAATTGAGATTGGCATACCTTGAAGGATTGAAAAGCGGCTGCGAACGACACTCGGATGATCCATTCCAGGCGGAGCAAATAGCAAAAGAGCGCCTGCGAGAAGTTATCCGGGAGAAAATTCACTGGTCTTTTCCTGGCGGATTGGTGCAGAGATAGTTGTAGTTGACCCTCTTTCATATTCAAAATATAATAGCATTGTGAGGTAATACCACATACCTTGATGGCGGTTCAAGTCTTACGAAGTCCACGGGAAGGGGCAATTTCGCCATGGAAGGACGCTTTGACATTGCAACACTAACAGAAATTGCAACCGCATGCTTTGAGAAAGCAGGTGTACCGCACACGGATGCGGCGTGGGCGGCCTACAGTTTAGTCAAAGCGGACTTACTCGGGCGCTCCACTCACGGCTTGTCTCGACTCAAGGCATATGTGACAGCAATCGAGGCCGGTAAAATCAACCCAACGGCGAATGTGGAGGTATCCCAAACCGGTCCATCGAGTATTATGGTGGACGGCGATGGAGGACTGGGCCCAGTCGTTGCCAAACACGCCATGGACGCGGCCATCTCGGCTGCGAGAACATCAGGTGTGGCCGCTGCCGCCGTCCATCACGGGAATCATGCCGGAGCGATGTCGATCTATACGACGTTGGCGGCCGATGCAGGTATGATTGGGCTCGGTTTCAGCAATGCGCAGCCAGCCATTCCTCCTTGGGGTGGCCGCAGGGCGTTCTTCGGGACGAATCCGATAGCGATGGCTGCGGGGATGGACCTGGACCAGATGTCGGTCGATATGGCAACCAGCGTTGCTGCACGTGGTAATATCATTCTGGCTGCCAAAACCGGGCAGCCTATTCCGGACCACTGGGCTATTGACGAGAACGGCGTACCCACGACGGATGCGAAGGCCGCATTGGCAGGCGCTGTGTTACCAATGGCTGGGCCCAAGGGCTACGCGCTCGCCACCATGGTCGAAGTGCTCGCCGGTGTGTTGACGGGAGCCGCTGTGGCGGATGAGGTCGGATCGATATACGACGCCAACCCGGAGCCAGCAAATACAGGGCTATTTTTTCTCGTCATCGATCCCTCGTATTTTGTGGGAACCGAGCAATTTCTGTCGCGATTGGCTAAGATGGAAAGGGATATCCGTGCCGTTCCCGTCGCTGAGGGCTATAACGAAATTCGACTGCCTGGCGAAAGAAGCCGGATGAACTTAGAACGCGGATTACAAGAGGGAATTGCGCTGTCTCGAGAGACGGTGCAAGAGATAGAATCACTGTGTCACAAATACGATCTGCTTTGGGGCACGAATCAATAAAGGGTGACGACGATGTTTCAACCTGTATCTGACAATATGGCGCTCAGCCAAAAGATCGTGTCCCAGTTTACGGACGCGATGATCCGGGGTGAACTTAAACCTGGGGACCGGATTCCGCCTGAACGGGAGCTGGCCACCATGTTTGGGGTCAGCCGAACTGCCATTCGCGATGCGATAAAAATTTTGTCTGGACAAGGGTTGCTCCAAGTCCGACACGGTGTCGGGATTTTCGTAACCGCTGGCAAACCCATGAGTTCCGACGTATTCGACGTGACGCACGGCAACCTACGAGACTTATTTGACATTCGAAAGGTCCTTGAGACCGAGGCGGCCGCTTGGGCAGCCACGCGCGCAGAACCAGATCACATTGCCCGTTTAGAAAGTATTCTGCAAGACGCACTGGATCATCAATCCGATCTCGCCCGCCTCGCCGAGCGCGACGCACAATTTCACGTCGCAGTCGCTGAAGCATCACAGAATATGCTGCTGGTACGGGTTATGTGGACATTGCTGGACGCATTGGCCGAGAGTAGGCAGGCTTCTCTGTCGGTGCCCAATCGAGCTCAGCAGTCTCTATTGGAGCACAAAACCATCGTTGATGCGATCCGGCAACACGATGTTCAATCCGCCCGGGCAGCCATGCACCTGCACTTAAGCAGCGTTGAGGAATCTGTTGTACATAAGAATGGGTAAATCCTTTTCTTCTCATGGATAGAATGATTGATTACGTTGCCGAAGGACTAACACGACAGCAGTCATGTTAAAAGCGGCCAAAGGGCCACAGGCCATCCGCGGGAGTGGCGGTTGACCTGTTCGATATCGGTCGTATACGAACTTGTTTAAATATGCCCGAGCATTTCTTCGTGTAACTGAGCATACATCTGTGCTTCAGACCTAGCGATTTTAGCGCCAACATTGTACATGATGTCTAAGTCTTCTGGCGCGGAGTATTGGACGAGAATATCTTTGCACAGTTGATAGTGTCTCGGCTCGTGTTCGTCGGCATGAACGTCCCAGAACAGGAGATTGAGTGGCTGCTCATTGTAATTGGGGTGCCTTAAACCATTTGCTATCTCCCCCATCACGGTTCCAGCAAACATCTCGGACCCCAGGCCAACGGCAGCCATCGCTTCTAACGGAGTGGCACGATGGAAAAAGTCGATGAAATACTGTATGGCATTCGCAACTGCTGATGACATTGGTTTCGGCGGCATGCCTCGCTCGTCCAATTGAATATGTGGATGGATTGAAAATAAGAATGTCTTGTACAACTGTTCGTGCGACTTGCCAGGGACTCCATGCCCGGCTTCGTCCCACAAGTTGTCTGCAAGTGGAACCCACCATGTATCGAGCGGGGGCATGGCGGAAATAGCTGCTCCAAGAACCCGCGGAAAGTGTCGACTGTAATACGAATATTGAACAGCGAAATACTGTAATTGGGGAATGGTATATTGACCGCTTCTCAATGTGCGGAGAAAGACACCATTGATAAACTCCTCATCAACCAGATCATCCAAAGCAGTTTCGAGATCCGCGTAACTGTGAAACATAACTGTTCCTCCTAGAGATAGATAACAGCTAGAGTGTAACAAATCCCCGCCAAGTGTGCTGTACAAAAAGCGTTGTTGTGGTGCAATAAAGAACCATAGCGAGCATAAGTAAACGAGGGATACAATGTGATTGTATGGTGCTTTTACCTTGTAGGCGGTATGGTGACAATTAGAGGCCTAATGAACGGTTTGATGTAAGGAGAGACATCGAATGACAGACGATGCACGTGTTTTGACGAATGCCGAAATTGACTTTTGGGAAGAGAGACGATCCACCGGCTTAACGAAACATCTGGTAGCAACGATACGTGACTTGCAACGTCAAGTAGCAGACTTGCAGCAAGAGCGGGATATCTGGACCGAACGATTGCGACATTACGAAGCTTCCGCGTTTGACATACAGGAGATAGCTGACCGCTTACAGTCTCAACGAGACGCTTACAAGGCTGCTTTGGAAAGGTATAACGAGGCAGCTGATAGATTTATTGACAAGGTGGATCAAGGTTTGGCCAAGAGCAAGGAAACATATAACGATTTGTATGATGCGCGACGTCAGGCTAGTGAAGCTCTAACCAAATATGACGAGGAGAATACTTGATAGGATTAATCTGCAGGCGGTTGCGTCAAGCGTACTTTGGGAAACTAACGCCTTACATATGGAACCTCTCGCTTGTTTAATATTGTGAGTAAAAGCAAATTGGAATTAGATAATTCACCTAATGGGGCCGCAGAACCCAATAAGGAGCTGATTTTCCCTGTTAGTAGCAGTTAACCGACGTGTGTTCGATTCCCTCGACGACAGCGTCCTTGGGTGGGTGTGTATGGAACCAATTATGGTACCACTTCGTGGTAAAAACCCTGCGGTAAAGTCTCAAGTATACTCGGCATTAACTGACGGTCATTATCAGAAACTTATGATGTTTCTGTTGATGACCTCCAAAAGGACCCAAGTCTATTGGATACGGTACAGACACTTTACTGCCACTTCAAGGAGTTCATTCCATCTACGCTCCAACTGATTGGAACATATGTACGCAACAAACCCGAGGAGTTCGTTGAGATATCAGGTTGAGTATATTTGTCTCCCAGGGCTAATACGTCAGTCGATCGCCGAAATGGAAAGTGGCTCCTGTGACCAGGTATATGGATACGCTTTGACGTTTACGCGCCCCGGATCACATGGTCACGAAAGAACCCACGTATTACAACGTGGGCTCTTCCTTAACTAACGAAGAAAACTGAACAGGTCTGTCACGGCCTTTTCGTCATTTAAATACCTCGATTGTTGTTCCGGCGTTTTAGCTGTAGCAGCTTTCACGGCATAATACAAAGCGGCAGCCGCGAGAGCAAACAGTGCGATGGTTCCAAGTTCTTTCACTCCGTCCGACTCCTTTCTTGAGTGGGTTCGTCCATATCTTACCCATTCCGGTGTTCTTTTTGCGGTTCCTAGAAACAAGAAAAACAATTCCTGTACCTCTCTATGAAAACAGGATAGAATCGAACATAAGAAAGCGCTTTCTAAAGTTCGCGAAGTCCTGCCACCAAAAGGGGTAATACTCCATGAATATTCGAAACGTGTTGGGGCTGCCAGAGGTCCTAGATGTTAAAAAGGTCATTGCCATTCAACCGCATCCGGACGACAACGAAGTGAATATTGCGGGAACGCTTATGGAATTGCACAACAGAGGGTGCGAGATCGTTTATGTCACAGTGACTGATGGCCGCGCAGGTGGTTGGGGGACCGTTCAAGACCCGAATCAAATTGTTCGTGTACGAGAACAAGAAAAGATCAATGCAGGAAAGATGATTGGCGTTGATAAACACATCGATCTTGGGTTTCCCGACGGAGGTAACTATGACATCGAAACACTAACGAAGCGTTTAGTGGAAATTTACCGGCAGGAGAAGCCGGATTTGGTGTTTACTGTAGACCCTTGGATGCCCTATGAAGCCCACCCCGATCACGTGAAAGTTGGCCGCGCCGCCTCTTCCGCACTGCTATTTTCAAATAACCCTATTTTATATCCGATTGAAACACACGACGTTTTTCAAGTGCCTCAGATCGCTTTTTATGCCACAAGTTATCCCAACACTTGGATCGATATAACGGCAAATTTTGAGCGGAAAATGGAGTCTATTGTGGCCCATAAGAGCCAGTTTGACAACGAGACATGGTCGTTTGTAAGGCTTTATTTTGCCGAGGCGGCAAGCGAGGCGTACCTCCGAATTTCTACAGAAACAAAGGGGTTCGCCGAGACATTGAAGGTACTGGCACATATGGAACTCCACTCCGTTCCCACCACGTTGTTCAGCTAAGGGAGGAACAGCCATGGTTCCGTTTCGTAAACGTGTCGCGTACAGCTTGAATCAAATCGGTGTGAATTTGCTTTGGCAAGCGTTCAACACGGTTGCAGTATTTTATTACGTGACTGTGTTGCATGTCTCGGCGACAGCAATCTCTACAGGAATGATCGTGTACGGCATTGTTAATGCGTTTCTCAACCTATTCTCAGGCTTTCTCAGTGACCGAACCAATACGCGACTAGGACGGCGAATTCCTTACATTGTCTTTGGCGGCATTCCGTTGGTCGTGCTGTTTTACTTACTGTTTCACCCCTTCGTGACTGCAAAGGGGTCATTGCTCATCTATTTCTTGGTTGTTACGTTGTTGTTTGATATTTGTTTTACTTTTGTCGCGCTAAATATCGGCGCGCTGTTTCCGGAAATGTACCAGCAACCTAAGGAACGTTCGAGCGTCGTTGCACTCCAACAGCTCTCCGGAATTATTGGGATGATAGCCGGTGTTGCACTTTCGAAGTCCCTGGGGCAATCTATGGGTTGGTCGGTTATGGCGCTTATATTTGGTCTTGTCACGGTGATAACGATTTATGTATCCCTATCCGGATCATTTGAAAATCCGGCATATCGCGAGGAGCCGCTCCATTTTAAAGAGTCTCTCCGCGAGACATTCAAGAACAAGCGATTCGTTGTTTATGTTTTCGCCAGTTTGTTTATCCAACTGACGACGACGATGTTTACTACCATTTCATCGTTTTATAGCAATTATGTGGTGACACTTACCCCTTTGCAAAGTTCACTTTTCTTAGGACTCATGTTCATTGTTGCCATTCCCTTGTCGTTTGTGTGGTCGCGCATCGCATTGAAAATTTCTAACGTCAAAGCCGCACTTGTTACCACTGTGCTGTTTGCCATGATTTCGCTTTCATTTTGTTTTGATGAAAATCCCGTGTCCGTCATTGCCACAGGAGCATGCCTCGGGGTTGGAGTTGCTGGCTTCATGGTCATCATGAACCTCCTGCTCGCAGACGTGATCGATCACGATGCTGAACACACAGGGAAACGAAGAGAGGGTATGTACTACGGTATGAATGGGTTTATTGTACGGATCGGGATGTCGCTTCAGTATGCCATTATGGGCGCATTCTTTTGGATGACAAAATTTAACGCTAAGGAAACTGTGCAGTCTCATAACGCTGTCATCGGACTTCGCTTTCTCATTGGTGGATTGCCGGTGATTCTTTTGCTCATTGCATTTATACTCTTGCTGAAATATCTACAGTACTGTGAGCCGCGGAATAAAGAGACAGATTTCCACAAGACAATTGCAAGATAACAGCAACTTTACTCTTGTCGGACGCAAGCCTTAAACTACAGTTTGGTGTTCGCGATCACGATAGTCGGATATCACCGATGTTCCTTGTGTAACGTTCATCAAATATTTAGTAATAACTGGAGGCCCAGATGTCCTATAAAGCAGTTTTCTTCGACATAGACGGAACACTGATCAACGAAGAAAAACAGATACCGAACACGACGAGAGAAGCAGTTGAACGATTGAAGGGCAACGGGGTAGACGTATTCATAGCGACTGGACGAGCTCCAAGTCAGTTTCGATTCGTTGCAGATGAATTTGGCATCGATTCGTTCGTCACATGCAATGGGGGATACGCAGAATATCGTGGAAAACCGGTCTTCGGGAATCCGATCCCTCGTCACACATTACAATTGCTGAGCGAGCAAGCTCATGAATCTGGACATGCCCTCGTTTTTGCTGGAAGTGACGCATGCTATGCAACGGTGGACCAACACCCCTTTGTCACGGAAGCGTTTGACTATCTCAAAATCGTGAAAAAGCCCGAGTTTAGCCCGGATGTGTGGAAGGAAACGGATATTTATCAGGTGTATCTCTACTGTGAGGAGCCCAAAGAGCAACCGTACATCGAAAGGTTTCCTAACCTGAACTTTATCCGTGCGCACAAGCTGTATTTGGATTTATTTCCGAAGGATGTGTCTAAGGCGGGGGGGATCGAAGCAATGCTGCATCATTTAAAGCTGACTCCCGAGCAGGTGGTCGCATTTGGCGACGGAATGAACGATGTTCAAATGCTTTCCTATGTTGGAATGGGGATTGCAATGGGAAATGCCCGTGATGAAGTCAAATCCTATGCGAAGTTTATTACGAAAGACGTAAACAATGGTGGAATCCTGTACGGTCTTGAAAAAATCGGCTTGCTTTCCTCTTGAGTTCGTATCGTCTATTGAATAGATGATTACTTGGCACCCAAGTCCCGTATGAAATCCTTATTCACGAGTGCGTGACTTCGGTAACGGACGGGATTTGGGGAACCACTTTTTTACGAACAGGCAATTTTTAACCGACCAATTCGGTAAAGAAGTTAGGAAGTTTTTTAATCAGACTGGCGAATTCGAGTTCGATAAATCGCTCATGCATGACTTGTACGTTCAAATCCAGTCTTAAGTCGTCACTTGTCACGGTGTCCAATGCTTCAAGGTCTGTTCGAATCGTCGCCAGTACCTTGCTTAATATTGCAGCTTGTTTGCCAACCAGTTCTGTATCCGATTCTTTCAAGAGGTAGGCGAGCGGTGATCTTGCGATGCCCAGAGCTTTGAACAGTAGTTTCATCTCCGCTTGCTCTGCAGAAGTCATATTTTCAATGTAGTCATACAAATTTTCAACCGTTTGGAATTCTTGAAGTAACGGGACAGAAGCTTTTTCACCAATTCCTTTGACTCCTGGGATATTGTCACTGTTATCGCCTTCCAGCGCCTTCTTGTCCACCATTTGGTGAGGCTTCAACCCGTATTCTTCCTCGAACGTCACCGGTGAGTATTCAAATACGCCATCGGGGATGGCCAGTTCTTTCAAATTGAGGCTTCTTACCTTGTATAATTCTTCTGCCTTTGACGTCATCAACCACACACGCGTTGATTCGCTGATCAGTTGGAGTGCGTCTTGGTCCTTTGTGAGGATGTAGACAGGCATCTCAGACTCGAATTTGCGTGCGAGCGTTCCGATAATATCGTCGGCCTCGTAATCGTCCAACCAAAACTGAGGGATGTTTACCGCTTGAAGCAGTTCTTGCATTGTGCGATATTGCTCACTCAATATTGGCAGGGCGTCTTCTCGATGGCCCTTATACTCACCGTATAGTTTTCGGCGAAATGTATTTCGGGACACATCCCACGCGACTGCGAAATGGGTGGGTTTCTGCCGTTCAATGAGGTTCAGTAAGATTCTTGTCATCGGATACACCGCGTTTGTGTATACGCCTTTGGTCGTGCACAATGCCTTTTTTCGTAGGTATTCTTCCCGATCCGCCTGATCCTTTAACCTATAGTAATCTCGCGGAACATTTCCAAAAAAAGCTGTTGTCAAGAGAGAAGAACCGTCTATCAAAATGAGCTTCATTTCAACACCTCGTCATCAGTCAACCTTATTGTAGCACGATAGGTCGATGTCCGAGTGGCGTGGCATGGAACGGAGTTACACCCTGCCAGCGGATCGCTAGCAGGGCACAAGACTATCATTGTGTTATTCCATCATCGGTTTCTATTGGTTGAATCTCATTTGTACTGCCTTTTTTGTTGCGATTCTTTGTCGGGTTCTCTTTTTCAAGTTGATCAAGCTGTTGCTTTACAGTTTGCGATTTTATCATATGACTCTTGTTGTCGTTATTCATTATCCACTACCTCCCTTGACCATGCTCATTCTTTCCCGATTATGTTGAGGAAACGAATAAAAATTTATTCAAATCATGAAGATTTATTTTGTGCTCTGAGCCCGATGTAAAATATCCTATGGCCCATTCAAATGTGAAAATGAGAGGCGGATTTACATGGGTGGTATTTTGGTTGTAGGTAGTATAAATATGGACGTGGTGATCCGCGTAAAACACCATCCAGTCCCTGGCGAAACGGTGCGAGGATTCGAGACCGCATATCATCCAGGTGGAAAAGGAGCGAACCAAGCTGTTGCAGCCTCGAGAGCAGGGAGCTTCGTGAGAGTGTTTGGCGCTGTAGGCAACGATTCGTTTGGGGAAACGCTTCAGTCAGCACTTCTGAACGATGACATCGACACGCAATTCGTTCGCATGATTGATAAACCCTCCGGGGTGGCCCTTATCACGGTTAGCGAAGATGGTGAGAATACGATTATAGTTGCGGGCGGCGCGAACGAACAGTTGCGGGAACAGGACTTGATGGACGCGGATGGGAACGGATTGTGGGACGGGATCGATACACTTCTCGTTCAAAACGAAATCTCGCCCGACGTGACAAGGCTCGCAATGCGACGAGCCCATGAGCTTGGCATACATGTCGTGTTCAATGCATCTCCGGTCGCAGGTATCACTGTCGATTGGATAAAGCATGTGGACACGTTGGTCGTCAATGAGACGGAGGCACAAACGCTAGCGGACCAACCCGTGATGACGGTGGACGAGGCTAAACAAGCGATTTCCCGTCTTTTGCATACAGGTCCTAAGTCGGTCATTGTTACGCTAGGTGCACAAGGAGCCGTGTTCGGCTCATGGAAAACAGATGACGACGGTGAAATCGGTCAAGGGATACACGTAGTCAGCCAGTCGGCGTTTGATGTGCCCGTTGTCGACACAACGGCGGCTGGGGATACATTCGTTGGGGCACTGGCCGCTGTGCGATCCGCTTGTTCCGACACATCCAAGGCACTGAGGTTCGCTGCGGCAGCGTCAGGACTTGCCGTGACGAAAATGGGCGCTCAAAGTTCGATCCCGACGCGACGTGACGTTGAGATGTTCTTAGCCGAGCGTAAGTGAACAAATGACAGTGTGGTGACGTTTGTACAAGTTCGGGCGCATCACACAATGGTGCGATGCGCCCTGTCGCGGCGTCACTTGAAGCTGTTCAGCAATTGCGCTTCACTGCTGTCTTCCAGGCCCGCGTGCCAAACCGAAATGCCGCCGAGACCGTACTGTTCGGCGAGATTGACCCTAGGTGTCAAACTCTGCACGGTTTCGTAGTATACAGTGTGTGTCACGCCGTTCGTTGTGTAGGAGTAGTAGGGTGCCTGATCCAAGACGTCCCATTGCGGCGTGATTCCATTCTGTGCCGCGTAATTCTCTGCTGTTTTGTCGCTGTACGCTTCCGCAGGACCGGAACTCCAATCGTACGCATACGCGTCTAAGCCAAGGATGACCTCCTGCGGTGGCATTTGACTGACGGCGTACTGGACCGACTCGTTAACCCACCACAACGGTGCGATGGCACCTGGTTGGCTGGTTGGGTAACTGAAGTCGTAGGCCATGAGAATGACCTTGTCAACGGCGGCTACGATGGCACCGAAGTCATAGCCCGCGTTCCACGATTCTTTCGTGGGGTCGACCACGGCGGGCAGATCGACAGACAAGGTTTTACCTTGTGCGGATAAAGCGTTGTGAAGGTCCTGTAAGAAAGTGACAAAGTTTTGGCGCTGGTCAGACGGCATAAACTCAAAGTCGATATTGACGCCGTCGTCCCCATCACGTTCGATCGCGGCGACGATGTTCGACTCAAGTTGCTGTCTCGTCGTCTGGTTACTCATGACGCTTTCCAGTGTCCCTTTGTCCATTGAATCCACCCGGGCAATGGCCTGAAGGCCGCGCGCATGCGCGAATGAGACGACAGGTGTTTGTCCGTCGCCTGAAAGCGAGCCGTTTGCTTGGACATCGTAGGCGGAGGATGCGAGGACATTTGCCCCTGTTAACTGCTGGCTTATGTCATCCAACGACGCAGATGTATTCGTCACAAATGCCACGTTCCACGGTGTGCTGGTCGGCATTGGAGCGCCCGTTTGGAGGGTCCATGTCGTTCCGTTCCATGAAGACTGAACACCGGCCTGTGTGAGGAGTTGCATGACATACCAGATAGGCATATATGTTGTGGGTTTGTGACTGTTGGGATCGGGGCGAACGATGGGCATCACACGGTGAATAGGTTGGCCATTTAGTTCAAGTGTGGCACTCCCGGTTCCTAAGGGACCGTTGTTCATGTTCGTCTGTACACCTGGTGGCGTGGTGAAGTTCCAAAGGTTGCCCTGCCACGTACTCTGAAATCCAGCCGGCTGAAGGGCGTGCATAATATACCAAATAGGCATGTATGTAGTCCCACCTGACACGACGCCGTACACGTTTGCGGTGTAGTTCTGATACACGATCTGCTTTTTTTGAAGGGTCGAAGTTGCAAACGCAGTCTTTGCCGAAAAGCATAGAATCGCTAGAGATAGGGTCGCTGCGGCAGCGCCTGCTGCCCGGCCTATTCGGGGTCTTTTCTTCATCGGGTTGATTGTCTATCCTTTCCGGCATAGGAGAGTAAAGCGGTTCCTTGTCTATCAGACTACGAATAGATTCCAGTCAATTCAACAGGAGGATTCCACCATATGAGAAAAATTCCGTTATGGGCACATCGCGGCTTCTCGGGCAGATATCCAGAAAACACGATGGCTGCATTTATCGCTGCCGTGGAGATAGGGGCAAATGGTATTGAGTGCGACGTGAGGAAAACAGCAGACGGATGCTTTGTCATCATGCATGATGAAACGGTGGATCGAACGACAAATGGCAGTGGTTCCGTCGCAGACATGACGCTTCAAGAGTTGATTGAGCTTGATGCCGGTATTGGTTACGACGTCGCTTTCGAAGGTGCCCGTGTTCCAAAACTGTCAACGGTCCTCTCCTACGTGTCGCGCAGTACGGCCCTCATCACGCTGAATTTGGAGTGGAAAATTCCCATTCGCAGTCGTCAGGACGTTGAACCGGTACTCAAGTGGATTGAGGAGGCTCGACTAACGAAGCACGTTATTCACAGTTCATTCGACGTGGGAAGCCTGGAAGTGTTGCGACAAATCAGTCCGAAATTGCGAATCGGATTGTTGACGGAGCCGGGCGAAGACGGCTTCACGACGGCGAAACGAATTGGGGCGCAGGCGATTCACCCGGATTACATGGACGTGACGCCGCGTTATGTGAGGCGGGCACACCAAGAGCACTTCTTCGTGCACCCGTACACCGTTAACGATCAGAAGGGGTTTGCCTGGCTAGCCGAGTGTCAAGTGGACGCCGCCATCACGAATTGGCCGGGGGAACAGTGGCTGATGCCATTCGATGTCGAGTCTTCTCCAGTCCTTTAGCGACACTGGTGGCGATGAGAACCAACATGAGTGAGACTGGAATGAGCCAAAACGCCACTTCGATGCTCGTTGCCGTCGCCACGATCCCGATGATCCAACTGACAAAAATTCCGCCGATACCGGCACATGTAAACAACAACCCGAGCACACGACCCGTTTCCTTGTCAAACGCTTGGCTTGCGATGTGAACGATGGTTGGGAACGTAACCGCGAAGCCAAAACCAGATAGAACAAACAAGAGTGGACCATTGCTATCGAGTAGTGCGATGGCGAATAGAATCAGTGAAAATATGGAACTCCAAGTGATGCTTCCGTAGGATCCTAGACGGTGTACCCAAAGCGGGCCACTCAATCGTCCAAATGTGAAAATCAGGTAGAATCCGGTCAAATACCAGGAGCTTCGTGTGACACTCATGTGATCGGCATGTACGAGGTAAGTCGGTAACCATGCCGCTGTACCCCCTTCAGCTACCACATAGAGCATGATGGCCAGGAGCAGCACATACATGAGCGGTGAGGACATGGCCCCGTGATCTTTTGGTTCATTCGCGTTGTGTGGTTCAGGGGCCGTTAATGCAGGAAATTGATAGCGAATGGTAGCTGCCACGGTCGCGATGCAGAGTAAACCGACGGCAAAGTAGGGGGTGCTCCAGTGCCCGGATCGTGTGGCTATCCAAATGACAACGGCGGGGAAAATCGTTGCCCCCACACCGTAAAAACCGTGCAGTAAATTAAATCCGGAAGATTCCGCTCGAGACGACTCGGCCACAGCTGGAACGACAGCATTGACGCCGATTTCCAACCACCCCATGGCTAATCCGAGCAAGAAAAAGCCAATCCACAAAAGGACGTAAACTTTAGCGAGGGGAACAACAACGAGCATCGCGCCCATTGCAACGCTGCCAAACAAGACGGTCCGCTTCAGGCCAACTTGGTGTATGACAAATCCGCTGGGCAGACTTCCTAGCAAATAGCCAATGGAGTTTGCCGCGAACAAGAGACCAAGCTCTGCATAGGTGATATGCGTTTGCGCTTGCAAGAGAGGGCCTGTTGCACTCCTCATGGCATCAATGGCGCCATAAAGGACCATCGTCCAGAGTGCGAACACAAACGCAAAGCGAAAGTGCTTCAATGTTCATCATCCATTCAAAGAAAAAGTCCAGGTGATCATACACCTGGACGCAATGACACGACAATTGGTTTTCTGTTCGGCAAGCAAGTAGAAAAAAGAATTAGTAATTGTCGACGTGAACGACTTCGCGGCGTGCTACGCCTGAATCGTACGCAGCTTTTGCAACTGCATCCGTCACTTTTTTCACGACCGTCTGGTTAAACACGGACGGGATGATGTAGTCTTCCGTCAGTTCTTCTTCCTTGATGGCGGAGGCAATGGCGTGCGCGGCTGCCAATTTCATTTCTTCGTTGATGGTCGAAGCACGTGACTTGAGTGCGCCCTTGAAAATCCCCGGGAAGCACAACACATTGTTGATTTGGTTCGGGTAGTCCGAACGTCCAGTTGCCATGACGCGAACATACGGTGCGGCTTCTTCTGGCGTGATTTCCGGTGTCGGATTCGCCATTGCGAACACGATGGGATCGCGCGCCATTTTTTGAACTTGTTCAACCTTCAGTACACCCGGTCCGGAAACGCCGATAAACACGTCCGCATCGACGATGGCGTCATCCAGCGTACCGGAGACGTTCTCTGGATTGGTGTTTTCTTTGTACCAGTTCCACATTGGAATGTCGTATTCTTTGCCACGATGGAGCACACCCTCCAAGGTGACGCCAAGGATGTTTTTCACGCCAGCGGCCAGCATCATCTTGGTGCAGGCAACGCCAGCCGCGCCAATTCCCACAATGACAACTTTCAAATCTTCCAACCGCTTGTTGACTAGTTTTGTCGCATTGATGAGGCCAGCGAGCAGGACGACGGCGGTACCGTGTTGATCATCATGGAAAACGGGGATGTCAAGTTCCTTCTTCAATCGCTCTTCGATTTCGAAGCAACGCGGCGATCCGATATCTTCGAGATTGATCCCACCGAATACCGGTGCAATGCTCTTGACAATTCGCACGATTTCATCTGGATCTTTCGTGTCCAAACAAATTGGAAACGCATCGATCCCGGCGAATTGTTTAAACAACATCGCCTTACCTTCCATGACTGGCATTGCAGCATGCGGACCAATGTCACCCAACCCAAGAACTGCGGTTCCATCTGAAACGACAGCAACCGTGTTCCGTTTGATGGTCAACTGGTACGCCTTGGACGGGTCCTCGTGAATGGCTTCACAAACTCGAGCCACGTGCGGCGTGTACACGCGCGACAAGTCATCACGGGTCTTCACTTGAATCTTTGGCGTGACTTCCAATTTACCGCCGAGGTGGACGAGGAACGTTCTGTCCGATACGGCTACGACGTGAATGCCCGGCTCACTGTTGAGCATGTCAGAAATGCGCTTACCGTGATCGCGATTTGTTACATTCACTGTGACGTCGCGCACGACGACGTCCTTACTGACACGGATGACGTCGACAGCATTGATGTCGCCGCCTGCAACGCCAACTAAACTCGCAACTTTTGCAAATGTGGTAACAGAGTTGGCGAGCTCCAACCGATATATCAGGCTAATGCCTGGATTGCGCACTTCCACGTACGATGACCTCCCATTCGTTCACTACACGTGTGGCATCTTGATAGTACCAAAGTAGATAGGATCGGGACAATGTTTGACCAACCAAATTGATGGAATGTACGTTACAATAATGTCATGAAAATGGCGGGGTGAGCTTGTGGCCTGGTGGAAGGAACCTGTAGAGCGGTGGAAAAACGCGCTAGGACTGAACTATGTCGTTGAGCCGACAACTGAAGACCCATCGCATGGGACGGGATCTTGGTGGTTCGAAGAAGACAGATGGTATTTTCAGTTGGAACCGTTCACACGGATTGGCTTTCTTGACTGGGATGCGCCGGCTTCTGTGCGAGAAGCCCTCGGCTGGACCATCTTGCACACGAAACCCGCCACAACGAGCGCGACGAATGAAGTGAACATACATTACGGTTCCTTGGTTGATTTAGATGTCACGGCACTTTCGCATGAAGTTGGAAAATCGAAAGCACCGTATATTCCCGGCGCGGAACACTGGGTGTATCCAGGTTATCTGTTCATACTGAGGCGCAAGCGAGTTGGGGACGCCGACAGTCGTGATACTGGACTTCAGTGGGGACAGGTCGTTCCAGACGTCATCTCGGCGACGTTTGGACAGGTTTGGCACGCCAACGTTGGGGAAATGAACGATATCATCTTTTACGTTCCACTCGTGCAGCTTGAAGAGGCCCTCGTGGACCTGCCCGAGACGGCCGAAGCACAAAGCGTCGTGCAAAGCCTCAGTAGTTTAGCAAACCTCATTTCCATGGCCATTGCCGAAGACGCGTTGATTGATGCACGCGTGAGTGTCTCCAAATTGATTGCAACGCCATTTGACGTCCACTCAGGCGTTGTAACGGCGCTTCTTGCCCTTCGATTGGCGTCGTCCATAAAGCAAAACGCCACCGTTTACGGCGAACATCCCCTCCAATTGTTGATGCATCTAATCAGCAAAGAGGTTCGTCAGTCATTCATCCACGTGCTGATGGAACGATCGGCGACACCAATGGAAGAGTGGCCGGAGGATTGGTTGGACATTGTCCAAGGTGTTGTCAGGGCGAATCTAAACGTCAGTGAAGCGGCGAGACACCTGTATGTACATCGAAACACGTTGCTGAACAAGATTGAACGCATTCATCAGCTCACAGGGTATGATGTGCGCGATGTCAGCGATGCCATGATTCTCTACCTCGCGTCGTGGATGCAGCCACAACAACTTGCACGGAAATCCAAGTAGGAAACGGTGCAGGCTGCACATAGGGTGATCGCACCTAATCCGGTACACTGTGATCACATACTGATTGCGCTTTCACACCAGAGGAGGAATCAAAAGTGGCAAGAGTACAGCTGAATCATATCTACAAGACGTACAGTGGTACTTCCGATCCGACCGTTAAAGATTTCAACCTGGACATTCAGGATAAAGAGTTCGTCGTCTTCGTCGGTCCATCCGGTTGCGGTAAGACGACGACGCTTCGGATGATCGCAGGATTAGAAGATATCACCGGCGGGGATTTGCTCATTGGTGAACGACGTGTGAACGACGTTGCCCCGAAAGATCGCGACATCGCAATGGTC
Organism: Alicyclobacillus dauci; assembly: GCF_026651605.1. Lineage (GTDB taxonomy): Bacteria > Bacillota > Bacilli > Alicyclobacillales > Alicyclobacillaceae > Alicyclobacillus > Alicyclobacillus dauci. Next base: position 1,586,436 of record NZ_CP104064.1, read on the forward strand.
TTCCAAAACTACGCGCTGTATCCGCACATGTCTGTCTATCAAAATATGGCGTTTGGATTGAAGCTTCGCAAATTTCCCAAGGCGGACATCGACAAGCGGGTCCACGAGGCTGCGAAGATTCTCGACATCGAACATTTACTAGACCGGAAACCAAAGGCGCTGTCCGGTGGTCAACGCCAACGTGTCGCGTTGGGCCGCGCAATTGTCCGTGAACCGCAAGTGTTCCTCATGGACGAACCGCTGTCCAACTTGGACGCGAAGCTGCGTGTTCAAATGCGTGCGGAAATCCGTAAACTGCACCAACGCCTGCAAACGACGATGATTTATGTCACACACGATCAAACGGAAGCCATGACGATGGGCGATCGCATCTGCGTCATGAAAGACGGTATCATTCAACAGGCTGATACACCGCAAGTCGTGTACAGTCAGCCGAAAAATATGTTTGTCGCTGGTTTCATCGGCTCACCCGCAATGAACTTTATCCAGGGCGAAATCGTAGCTGAGGGAGATAAGTTCTACTTCCGTGCACCGTCCGTTTCCATCTTGCTGCCGGAGGGGCGCTATGGGCTGTTGAAGAGCTCCGGTGTCGTCGGGAAGCAGGTTGTTCTCGGAGTGCGTCCAGAAGATCTGCACAACGAAGAAGTATTCATGTCCACCTATCCGGATGCCGTTCTCGACAGCAAAGTTGAAGTCGTCGAGCACATGGGTTCGGAAATGTATCTGCACTTGGGTGTCGGGGCCCAATCCATCATCGCGCGCGTCAATTCGCGTTTCCACTTCCATCCTGGCAGTGAAGTGAAGTTGGCTGTCGATCTCAACAAGATCCACATTTTCGATACAGAGACTGAGGAATCGATTGGGTTCGCAAGCGTTTCGCAAAAACAGCCGGAAGTTACGGTTTGATGGGAGTGAAGCAGCGTGATCGAACGGAGTGTCAAAATTGAGTTGGCACAGGGGCTAGCGGCTCGACCTGCCGCTGAATTCGTCAAGCGCGCAGCCTCGTTTACGAGCAGTGTACACATCGGAAAGAATGGCCAATTTATCGACGCGAAGAGCATCTTGGGCGTCATGTCGATGGCGTTTTCACGCGGGGAAGAACTCATTTTACAGGTCGACGGTGCGGATGAAACCGCCGCCGTTGAGTCACTCGTCGAGCTGCTGAGCAAGGAAGGTCTATAGCGATTCGCTTTGGATGCTGTCGAGTCTTCTGTACCGTGAAGCCTGAGGTTATCTGTGGGAGTCTAGGATAAAAGCTGGTTGTGCGCTTGCTTATTGCAGCGTACGACCAGCTTTTTGACTATTACCTTCTCGGGTGGGGCGTCCCCGTTGCGCCATGTGCAGAGTTCGGTTTAAAATTGAGAAATGTCAGATAAATAAAACACTGATAGGATTGGAGGGACATCCATGCAAAACGATGCACCCTTGCACCGGGATATACGAATTCTCGGTGATTTGTTAGGTGAAGTACTTGTGGAACAGTGTGGACAATCCGTGCTCGATCACGTCGAGGCCATCCGCAAATCATCCAAGTCATTTCGACTGAATCCATCGGATGAGACGCGTTTGGCGCTGCGGACAGCCGTCGAAAGCGTTCCGACGGAATTGAGGAATGACACCATCCACGCTTTTGCTGTCTATTTTCAACTGGTGAACCTCGCTGAACAGCACCACCGACTACGTCGAAGACGCGATAATGAACGATCCCAGAATATCCAGCGCGGAACGTTTGATGAAGCCCTGAACACACTGAAACACCTCCCGATTCGTTCAGACCAACTGGCTGATTTACTTCAGGAAGTGGGCATTGAACTGATTTTGACGGCCCATCCAACTGAGGCACTTCGACGGACCGTGCTGGACAAACACAGTAAAATTTCAGCATTTCTCGAGGAAATGGACAATCCTCTGAGGACGCCGAGAGAACTCGATGAGTTGAAGGAGAAAATTCGTACCGAGATCATTGTGTTGTGGCAGACGAGATCGGTGCGCAAGCAACGCATTACCGTTATAGATGAAGTTCGTAACGGCCTCTACTTTTTGGACCAAATCTTGTTCGACGTTCTTCCGGAGGTTCATGAGAAGCTGGAGCGAGCTGTTCGTGAACATTTTAGTGACGAAGAAATCGCCGTTCCATCACTGATTCGATTCGGGTCGTGGATGGGTGGAGATAGGGATGGCAACCCCAATGTGACGCACAGCACGACGGCAGAAACACTGAAATTGCATTTCGATCTCGCCGTTACCAAATACGAAGAAAAACTGCTGCAACTTGGACGGGACATGAGTCCATCTATCGAACGTGTTGGTGCGGATGCAGAGTTTATCGCAACGCTACCAGAGCTAAGTGATGAGCCTTACCGAGCGAAAATTGATCAGATTGTATTGAAATTGAAGAACACACGGAGACGCGTGTTGGATGAGCCGTTCCGCGGTAACGCCTACATGAATGCATCCGAGTTGTACGATGATCTCAATTTGATGGACAAATCTCTGCGGGCACACCGCGGTGCGCGAATCGCGGATCAGTTTCTACGTCCGCTATTATTTCAAGTACAACTATTCGGATTTCACATGGTGACTCTGGATATCCGCCAACACAGTGGCGTGCACGAACATGCCGTTGCAGAGCTTACCGACGTGGCGGGACTGGGGAACTATCGCGATTTGTCGGAAGCTGAGCGAGTTTCATTCCTGTCGGCGTGCTTACAGTCCCCGCGGCCAATTCGAAACCCGTACCACGTGTATTCAGATGTCACGACAGAAGCGCTTGCCGTCTTTGATGTCATTCGTCGAGGACACGAGCAGTTTGGAAAAGCTTGTATTCAGGACTATTTGATCTCAATGGCACAGGGTGCCAGTGATTTGTTAGAAGTACTGCTCTTAGCCAAAGAAAGCGGGTTATTTGGGTGGCCGGATGGCCCATCTGCCGCACCGACCAGTGACATTCACGTCGTTCCCCTGTTTGAGACCATCGAAGACTTGCAAGCGGCACCGGAAGTAATGCGTTCCCTATTTGAAAATGCTGTATTTCAAAAACATTTGGCTGCACACGAAGGTCGTCAAGAAATCATGCTGGGTTATTCAGACAGCAACAAAGACGGGGGATATTTGACGGCCAACTGGTCACTGTACACCGCTCAGCGTCGACTCTTGGCGATTGCTGAGCAGTACCGTGTCAAGCTGAAATTCTTCCACGGTCGAGGTGGTGCGCTTGGTCGCGGGGGTGGACCTGTCGAGCAGAGTATTCTGGCGCAACCGAGTCAGGCACTTTACGGTCACGTGAAAATCACGGAGCAGGGCGAGGTCATTTCCCAGCGTTACAGTCATCCGCGAATTGCTGAGCGTTCACTTGAGTCGGCCACGGCCACCGTGCTCGTGGGGGCCGCGCAAGCCTCGGCAAATCAGCAAGATGAGGCGCCTGAAGCGTGGTTCGCATTGCTTGAGGATGCGTCCAAGCAGTCTTTTCAGGCATATCGTCAACTCGTTTTCGGGGACGACGGGTTTTTACAGTATTTCCACGAGGCAACGCCGGTGGACGAGATCGGAAAATTGAACATTGGCTCTCGCCCATCCAAGCGGACGCAGTCGGCTAAGATTGAAGACCTCCGGGCCATTCCGTGGGTGTTTTCGTGGACGCAAAGCCGTCACTTGTTACCAGCGTGGTACGGCTTTGGTCTTGCCATGGAGCATGTGCTGGCGCATCGGGCAGGAAGCTTACAAGCGTTCCAAGAGATGTATCAGCGTTGGCCCTTTTTCCGGACGCTCATTGACAATCTGCAAATGGCCCTGGCGAAAGCTGACATGCTGATTGCTCGTGAGTACGCGAGTTTGGCCGGATCGAACGGTGAAAGATTGTTCGCCTTGATAGAAGAGGAATACGCTCGAAGCCGCAAGGCTGTCTTGCTCATCACAGGGTATGATGAGTTGCTGGACAATCGGGCTGTGATCCAACAGTCCATTCAGTTGCGCAATCCATATGTCGATCCGCTCTCGTTTTTTCAAGTACGGCTCCTTCGCCAACTGCGCGATTCGGGAGATGACGTGTTGAAAGATGCGCTGCTGGCTGATGTCTTGTTAACGATTAACGGGATCGCAGCGGGTCTTCGAAATACCGGTTGAGCGCTTTCAATCACGGTGCTCCCCATTGCAAGATCCGCGCCTGTGCTCTACCATGTGAGTGTAGGCGCGAATCGTGTTTCGCATGGAAGTCGCTCACATGGAAGTATGGAAGTATGGAAGTTAATTGCATGGAAGTTGATCGCATGCAAGTGCTAGCCCAACCGCAGACCGCATGGTCGGTGGGACTGAATTTGTCAACAAGGGACGATTTCTGTCCCGTGGGGGTGGTCATCATCCGCAAGATTGGTGTTTTGACGAGTGGTGGCGATGCGCCGGGCATGAATGCAGGCGTTCGTGCAGTTGTAAGGGCCGCCATTTACCGGGGTCTCGAAGTGGTGGGAATACGCCGTGGCTACGCAGGCCTTTTGGATGGGGATTTCAAACCTATGGCGCTGGAATCGGTAGGGGACATTATCCAACGAGGGGGAACCTGCCTCTATACTGCGCGCTGTCTGGAATTTCTCACGGAGGACGGGCAACGGCGTGGATACCAGCGCCTCATCGATGCTGACGTAGACGGGCTGGTCGTTTTCGGTGGAGACGGTTCGTTTCGCGGTGCGCAAAAATTGCACAATCTCGGGATCAAAACTATTGGTGTACCGAGTACCATCGATAACGACATTGGTGCTTGTGACGCCAACATTGGCTTCGATACGGCAGTGCAAACGGCCATCGAAGCCATTGATAAAATCCGCGATACGGCAACGTCGCACGAGCGCACATACGTGATAGAAGTAATGGGGCGCAGCGCTGGGCACATTGCACTCTCTGCAGGACTTGCTGGTGGCGCCGAATCTGTTCTCATTCCTGAAGTCCCGTACAAACTTGAAGACGTGGTGGCAAAGCTACAACGAGGTGTGGCACGCGGTAAAAAGCATTCTATTATCATTGTGGCTGAAGGTGCTGGCCACGGTGGGGAAATTGGCAGGTACATCGAAGAGCACACGGGTTTTGACACCCGGGTAACGGTTCTGGGCCACGTGCAGCGCGGTGGTGCACCGAGTGCCACGGACAGAGTGCTGGCAAGCCGTCTTGGAGCGCACTCGGTCGAATTGCTTGTACAAGGGGTTTCAGGGCACATGGCAGCGACTCAGCACGGCGAATTGACGTCCGTGCCGTTTGACGAGGTCTTCCAGAGTGATCGCAAACCGGACAAAGCGGTTTATGAGTTGGCGGATATTCTTTCCATCTGAAGTTTCTAATTCATATGAGGAGTGAATTGAATCGTGATCGAACAGATTCGCAAGTATTTGGGAAACGAAGCAGAGGAACTTTTGACCCACAAGACGACAACCATTCCGTCGTCGTCCATCACAGCACCATCTCCAACGTATATTGACGACGTATTTACATACACCAATCGCAACAATCAAGTTCTTCGCAGTTTGCAGTCCTTGTACGGCACAGGACGTTTGGCAAACACAGGATACGTGTCCATTCTCCCTGTGGATCAAGGCATTGAGCACTCTGCTGGCGCTTCCTTCGCCAAGAATCCTGCTTACTTCGACGCCGAAAACATTGTCAAACTCGCCATTGAAGGCGGCTGCAACGGCGTTGCGTCCACGCTGGGTGTACTCGCTTTGACGAGCCGTAAGTATGCGCACAAAATCCCGTACATTGTGAAAGTAAATCACAATGAAATGCTGACGTATCCGAACCAGTATGATCAAGTCATGTTCGCCAGTGTGAAACAAGCTTGGGAGCTGGGTGCCGCTGGTATCGGTGCGACCATTTACTTCGGTTCACCAGAATCGACACGCCAACTGCAAGAAGTCAGTGAGGCTTTCCATTTGGCGCACGAACTCGGCATGTTCACCATCCTCTGGTGCTACCTTCGCAATCCGGAGTTTGTCAAGAACGGCGTTGATTACCATACGTCCGCTGACTTGACTGGCCAAGCAAACCATATTGGCGTAACGATTGAGGCAGACATCATCAAGCAAAAGCTGCCGACGAACAACGGTGGCTACAACGCCCTCAACATGGGTGAAAGCAGCTACGGCAAGACGGACAAGCGTATCTACTCGGAACTCACGACAGATCACCCTATCGATCTCACCCGTTACCAAGTCGCGAACTGCTACATGGGTAAAATCGGGCTGATCAGTTCGGGTGGCGCATCCGGCGAAAATGACTTTGCAGAGGCTGTCAAGACGGCTGTTATCAACAAGCGTGCTGGTGGCATGGGCTTGATTTCCGGCCGCAAAGCATTCCAACGGCCTATGAACGAGGGTGTTGAGCTTCTAAACGCCATTCAAGACGTGTATCTCTGCAACGACGTAACGTTAGCTTAAGGGACAGCTTAGAAAGGGGTAGCATCTTGGTTCAGCCTGTAGTAGGCGTCATTATGGGTAGCCAATCCGACTGGGAGACAATGGCTCACGCGTGTGCAGTTCTCGATGAGCTCGAAGTTCCATACGAGAAGAAAGTCGTTTCTGCCCATCGAACACCGGATTATATGTTTGAATATGCGAGCAGTGCCCGTGACAGAGGGATTCGGGTCATTATTGCCGGAGCAGGTGGGGCAGCGCACCTGCCTGGAATGGTAGCCGCGAAAACAGATCTTCCTGTCATTGGTGTCCCTGTCAAGACATCGACACTGCAAGGATTGGAGTCTCTTCTGTCTATTGTCCAGATGCCCGGCGGAGTACCCGTTGCGACGATGGCCATTGGTCGTGCGGGTGCGACGAACGCCGCTTTGTACGCTGCTCGAATTCTCGGCGTCACGGATTCGGCGCTGGCTCAAAGATTGGTTGAGCGGCGTGAGCGAATCGAGCAGGAAGTTCTGACGGGAGGCGAGCCGGGTGAGCAATGAAGCGGCGACGACAACGGTTGTAAAGCCGCCAGCGGTGATCGGGGTTCTTGGCGGCGGTCAACTGGGTCGAATGATGGCTCTCGACGGACGAAAACTCGGTTATCGATTTATCGTCCTGGACCCAACGCCGGATTGTCCGACTGCTCAAGTTGCGGACAAGCAGGTCGTGGCAGCGTACTCTGATGTTGACGCGGCACGGACGTTTGCGGAAGAAGCCGACGTTGTGACATATGAGTTTGAAAATGTAGATGCAGAGGTCGCAGCAGTTCTTGAGCGTTCAACCCTCGTTCCACAAGGCAGTAAATTGTTGCGAACGACACAACATCGGATTCGGGAGAAGACGACACTTCATGACGCTGGGTTGCCGGTCACTCCCTTCGCCCCAGTACGTTCCCTCGCCGACATTCACAAGGCGCTGGAGACGCTAGGGCCAAATCTCGTCATCAAGACCTGCCGCGGCGGGTACGACGGGAAGGGTCAGTGGATGGTTCGCTCAGAAGCGGATGTGGACAGGTTTCGCTCACAGTGGGAGGCCGTTTTGGCCGACACGAGCGATTCTGAAAACGATGAGCCAGCCCTGATTGCTGAACAGTTCGTCCCGTTTGTGGGAGAACTGTCGGTCGTCGTTGCACGCAATGCGCGGGGCGAGACGGCGGCGTTCCCGCCGTCGGAGAACATCCACGAGAACCACATTTTGCACCTTTCCATCGTGCCGGCCCGGTTCGACGACGCGGTGATGAACAGGGCCTTGTCGCTTGCACATCAAGTTGCGAATGCCCTTCAAGTGGTCGGACTCGTTGCCGTGGAGATGTTTGTTTGTGCGGATGGCACCCTGTTCATCAATGAGTTGGCGCCACGGCCTCACAACAGCGGTCACTACACGATGGATGCTTGTGTAACGAGCCAGTTTGAGCAGCACATCCGCGCCGTCTGCAACTTGCCGCTCGGTGCCGTGAAGCTGTTGACGCCAGTTGTCATGGTCAACATTCTTGGGCAGCACCTGGATGGCGTGATCGACAGGATGGATTCGATGCCGCCAAATGTGAAGGTTCACCTATATGGGAAACATGAGTCACGGACGGATCGGAAGATGGGACATCTCAATGTCTTGGCGGACACGGTCGAAGATGCACTCGGGACTATTTCGGATATGGGGATTTGGATCGTTTAGCACGTGTAGCGGACAACATGGGGCGGTCCAGCCCGTAGTAAATCTACGAGCGGGACCGCCCCTTTCATTTCACGCCCATTCAAGAGACACGGCGACATGTTCCATGGGCTCTATCTTGGCTGATCAGTATGCGATGCCAGGCGTTGCGACAGCGCCGCCGCCCATTGCTCCGTAGGCCGGGACAAGCAAGAAGAACAGAACGAAGATGATCAAGAAGACCACTGCCCATTGCGTGTAACCTCCGAAAATACCGTACATATAAACGCCTCCTCGCTGTTTTTGCGGCAGGTAGCCTGCCGACTACAGACTTACCTTATGTAACCGAACCCATGGGTTCCACGACATTCACCCATTTGTTTGGAGCGAGCGAATCATTTGGGCACGTGCCTGCACTGTCAAGCGACTTGTTGGGCTGAACAGTGATTGGCGGTCATGGAGGAGACAGTGGTGCAGGATTCGACCTGACTCAGCTATCCGGAACCCGTCGGCTATGCTAAGATTGTGCTGGAGGACCCAAACGACTAGACAAGCCGTTTGGTTGCGTCTTCCCCCAGATTTGCGTATACTCTGTAACGAATTTTATATTGTGGCATTGATGAGGCAAGTAAAGCAGGGCGATTCCACAGGGAGGTGCACCGCGACTGGAAGTGCACTGAATTTAGCTGCTTGAAGTTCCCCTCTGAGCCGCGGGGCTGAAATGAAACGTGTCCCACGATCACGTCCGAACCAATGGACGGTCTGAACACGGCAGTAGGCCTCGCCGGATAAAGTTTATCCGTTATCTTGTAAGCTGGGCGACTTCAAGTCGTCAATTAGGGTGGTACCGCGAGCAACTCGTCCCTACTGGGGAGTTGCTCTTTTTTGTTTACGGAGGAGGGAAATCATTGGATTTCACAGCACTCAAGGCACAACTTGACACATTGCGCGATCACGCAGTGACAAAGCTCGCTTCTGTCAGTGACACAAAGTCCCTCAATGAGTGGCGGGTGGCATATCTCGGCAAAAAAAGTGAAGTCTCGGGCTTAGCGAAACAAATGGGCGGCTTGGCTCCAGAGGAACGACCAAAGTTCGGACAATTGCTGAACGATGTGCGCCAAGCGCTTGAAGCAGAGTGGGAAGAAAAGCGGAACATTCTCGAGCGGGCGGAACAAAACGCTCGGCTGAGCGCGGAAACAATCGACATCACACTGCCAGGGCGCGAAACACAGCCTGGTGCATATCATCCAATTTCGCGAGTCATTCGCGAAATTGAGGATGTTTTTCTCGGAATGGGATTTATGATCGCCGATGGCCCGGAAGTGGAGACCGACTTGTACAATTTCGAAATGCTCAATCTCCCGAAAGACCATCCAGCGCGCGATATGCAGGATACGTTTTATATTACTGACGAGCTTTTAATGCGCACGCATACTTCACCCATGCAGGTTCGGACAATGCAGCGAATGCACCCGCAGGTGCCTGTGAAGGTGCTGGTTCCAGGCAGAGTGTACCGTCGAGATGAGGACGATGCGACGCATTCGCACGCCTTCACACAGATTGAAGGGCTCGTCGTCGACAAAAATATTCGCATGAGCGATCTCAAAGGCATTCTGGAACAATTCGCCAAGGCACTGTTTGGCGAAAATCAACGCGTTCGACTACGGCCCAGCTTCTTCCCGTTCACCGAGCCGAGTGCGGAAGTTGACCTCGTTTGTGTCCACTGCGGCGGCGACGGCTGCAGGGTTTGCAAGGAAACGGGTTGGATCGAAATATTGGGATCTGGCATGGTTCATCCGCGCGTCCTTGATATGGCTGGATACGACAGCTCCATATACAGCGGCTTCGCATTTGGTATGGGGGCGGAACGAATCGCCATGTTGAAGTACGGGATTACAGATATTCGTCAACTGTACCAAAATGACTTGCGTTTCTTGCGCCAGTTCACGGGTGCTTAAATCGTCATTCATGAAAGACAACGGTCGGGGGTGTTTAGGTGAAAGTATCGTATCAGTGGTTGAGTGAGTTTGTGGATTTGTCAGGTTATACACCTGATTCGTTAGCCGAGCTCCTCACGGGGGCTGGACTTGCTGTCGACGCGGTAGAGTCGCGCAACCTAGGTGTGGAGGGCGTCGTCGTCGGTGTCGTGCGGGATATGGAGCATCATCCGGACGCGGACCGATTAAATGTATGCCAAGTCGACGTTGGGCAGGCGGAACTTTTGCAGATTGTGTGTGGGGCGCCAAACGTTCGTCCCGGGATGATTGTTCCTGTGGCACTACCCGGAGCGAAACTACCAGGTGGTAAGGAGATTAAGCGTGCAAAACTGCGTGGCGTGACTTCCAACGGCATGCTGTGCTCCGCTTCGGAAATCGGGCTGGACACGAGACTGTTGCCGGCGAGCCAAACGACAGGTCTCTATGCCTTGCCTGAGGACACAGAGATTGGCAAGGACATCACCCAAGTGCTTCACCTGGATGACTGGGTCCTTGATATCGATCTCACCCCGAATCGCAGCGATTGCCTCTCCATTCGCGGCTTAGCGTACGAAATCGCGGCTTTGACGAAAAAACCGACGAGTTTCCCGACGCAGATAGAGATTCCGCTGCCAGACGTTCCGTCGCCCATCCGCGTGCGGATCGACAGCGAACGGTGCGGGAGGTATGACGCACAGGTTCTGGAGGGCCTTGAAACTGGCGCTTCGCCTCTTTGGATGCAAGCGCGTTTAATGACCATGGGTGTACGCCCTATCGACGTCATCGTAGACGTGACGAACTACGTCATGCTCGAGTGGGGACAACCTCTCCACGCGTTTGACGAAGCGTCCATCGCGGATCAAACGATTGTCGTTCGGCAAGCGACTGACGGTGAAACATTACAAACTTTGGACGGGCAAACGCGCACGTTGGATTCAGATATGCTTGTCATCGCTGATCCGCAAAAAGCCATCGGCCTAGCGGGGGTCATGGGCGGCGAAAACAGTGAAATCCGTACGGGAACGTCGCGGGTCGTCATCGAATCGGCCAGGTTTGATGCTCCATCCACGCGGCGAACGGGGCAGAAGTTGGGTCTCCGGTCGGAAGCGCAACAACGCTTCGAAAAAGGGATCGATCCGGCCACGGTTCGCAACGCCCTGTTACGTGCCACACAGCTGTTGATTCAACTCGCTGGCGCACAGCTGGTTGGCGGAATCAGCACGGCACGGCGTGATCAAGATGAAACGACGCTTCATCGCACTGTTCGCTTTTCACCTGACCGATGCCGTGCCCTGCTTGGCTGCTCCATCGAGGACAAGACGATACAAGCGATTTTCAGCCAACTCGGTTTCAGTGTGAAGCAACGTGACACGGAGTGGGATGTTTCCGTCCCGACTCGACGTCCAGACATTGAGTTGCAGGCGGACCTGGTTGAAGAGGTCGCGCGTATATACGGATACGATAACATTCCCTCAACGGAACTCACTGGGCCTATCACTGCTGGTGGCCGGGATGCTCGCCAACAGCTCTTAGGGCGCATCCGCGAAGGACTCATTGCGAGCGGTTTATTCGAAGTTCGGACATATGCGTTCACGTCGCCAGAGGCCCTGGCCGCTCTACAGTTGCCTGCCGGAGCTCGTGAGACGCATATGATTCCGTTGATGCATCCCATGTCCGACGAACGCCGAGTGCTTCGTACGCACATGTTGCCCAGTCTTGCGGAAGTCGCTAAGTATAACCTGGCGCATCGGGTTGATGGCGGTGCGATTTTTGAACTCGGACGGGTATATGAACCGAAGGAGTCACCTGTGCAATCGCAACCGGATGAGCACACAGTCGTTGGCCTGCTCTGGTTCGGTGAAACATCTGAGAACATTTATGGACGATCTCGCCCTGTTGACTTTTTCGACGCCAAAGGTGCCTTGGACCATCTTTTCCATCGTCTGGGCATTGCGGTGCGATACGAGCGTGCAAACGAGTCATGGCTTCACCCTGGTCGATCCGCCCGCATGATTGTGAAGGACACGGTGATTGGCCTAGTCGGTGAAGTGCACCCTGCAACGGCCGAAGCACTGGATGTGTCTCATTCCATCTATGCTCAGTTGTCTGTAGAAAGTATCATCGAGCGCCTTCCAATCTCGACAACCGTTCACGCTCTGCCGCGCTTCCCAGGCTCACGTCGCGACGTAGCGCTGATTGTCTCGACACAAGTTCTCGTTGGCGATATGCTGAATGTTATCAAAGACGTTGGACATGATTACTCGATCCTCCAGAACGCAACCGTGTTCGACGTTTACAGTGGGCAAGGTGTTCCTGAGAACCACAAAAGCGTGGCAATCGCCATCCATTTTCAAGCGGAGGAGCGGACGTTGACGGATAGCGAGATCGAGGATGTTGTAAAAGTGGTACTCGAGCGTCTTCAGAATGTGTTTGGCGCCCAGTTACGGGGATAGGCTCATCGCCCTGTTTCTGTTGTTGTTCGGCAGGAATTTGGCCGATAACAGGGAATATGGGGCTGTAGGGTGTCGAGGGGGGAACGCGCGATGGACAATCGGTCGGTCAACCGCGTGAAAGTAGTCATACATGGAATGGAATATACACTGCGAGGTCAAGCCCCAACAGAACACTTGTATGAAGTGGCGACCATGGTTGACAAAATGATGTCGGAAATTGCTGCCACGTCGGCCTATATGGATGATCGACGCGTTGCAGTGTTAACAGCGCTCAATTTGGCCGATGAGCTGCAACGTTTACGGCATGACTACCAACAATTAGTTGACCTGATCGACGATAAGACACGAGGTGATTCGTCTCAGTGAGCGGATTTGGCGTGCTCGATATTATTTTTATTGCCGTCATTGCGCTGGGGGCCATCAACGGCTATCGCTTGGGGTTTGTTCGTCAGGTGACAAGATTGTTCGGTGCAGTTATCGCTTACTTCGTTTCATACTGGTTGCGGCCGTACGTGGCACCTGTGGTTGAAAACATGCATCTTTTTTCCCACTTGCCGCAAAGTGCAGTCGCAAACACCTTGTTTGGCAATCTGTCTGGAGCAATCGCATTTGGTGTTGTGTTTATTGTTACGTTTCTCCTGCTCCGGTATGCGGCGGGCCTAATCGACGCACTGTTTAGTTTGCCCGTCTTGTCGTTCGTGAATCGAACGGTTGGATTGGTTGCTGGCGTTGCTTTGGCTGTGATCTTTGTGTACGTGGTTTCTCTCATTATGCATTACGTGAACACACCGGGTGTCCAACATCTAGTAAACCAGTCTCGAATTGCACGGTGGTTGACGGGAAACGCGTGGCAATTCGTTTCCCATATCGGAAGTACAAAAAACCTAAACGTTTAAAAGATGAGGCGAATCGGGCTGTTGCCCGAATCGCCTCATCTTTCGTCGTGTGTTCCGCGCAGGTTAGTTGGGATAAACAAGTCGATGATCCCGATTACCAACGACGCCAGAAGCGCGCCAAGAATACTTGCACGCATTCCAGGCACAAATAACTGTGCCACGTATATCACGATGGCGCCGGAAATAAAGCCGACGATACCTCGTCCATATGGTGAGATTCGACGGCCAAAAAGTGCTTCCATGGCGAGTCCAAGGATGGAAATAACGATTGCGGCGAGGACTGCGGACCAGAATCCCATGACGCCAAAGCCAGGAACAAGGTAACCCACGAGCATCAAAACAAGTGCAGATACGATGAATCGGACAATGGTGCCGATGATGCGTTGCATGCAGGATCCTCCTCTCTCGGTCTGCGTTTAGACTGTCCCTATGGTTGAAAGGCAATGTGGTACAATGAATGGGATTTTTTGAACTTTTTTAATGGAGTGCGATGTATGTTAGAGCGGTCACTTAAGGCCCTAGAATACCCATATATACAAGAACAGTTGAGCAGCTATGCCATGTGTAGTCTCGGTAAGCAAGCTGCGGCTGAAATGAGTCCATTTCAAAACATCACCGAGGCCAATCGCGAACTCGATGCCGTTGATGAGTGTCTTCGATGTATTTTGCGCGCTGGCGGTCCGCCTTTTGGTGGGATCACGGATATCCGGACGGATTTACGGCGCGCCGAAATCGGAGGCACGTTGTCGGCGGATCGAATTTTGGCTGTTGCTCGCCTCATTCAAGGTGGTCGGGCGTTTCGGCAGTATGTCAGCCGAGCGGCCGAACTGACAGAACTGGTACACCTGCCGGAACTCACAGAAGGGATGGTCGACGCGAAGCGTACGGAACAAGAAATCGCGCACGCGATAAGCGACGATGGACAAGTTTTGGACCACGCGAGTGAACAGCTTCATCGATTGCGCAGTGAACGTCGGCGGGCGGAAGGTGAAGTTCGCACGGTCTTGGACCGAATGCTGAGAGCGAATCAGAAGCTCCTTCAAGAGCCAATCATCGCCATGCGCGGTACGTATTTCTGTCTGCCGGTGCGCGTTGAGCACAAAAATCAAATTCGAGGCGTGGTTCGCGACGTTTCGTCGTCGGGATCGACGGTATTTATTGAACCGCAAGCCGTTGTGGATATCAGCAACCGCGTTCGGGAATTGCAGGTATTGGAAGAACAGGAAATTGAACGCATCTTGTTCAAACTGTCGCAGATCATCGCCGAGGTCGCTCCAGATCTTCGTGTGAATGTAAACATTCTCCAAACGATCGATTTGTGGTTTGCCAAAGCCAGTTACGCCAGGGCCCTCGACGCAAAACGTCCCACGTTGACTGATAACGTATGGCGGCTTCACGGTGCCCGTCATCCACAGTTAAACAAGGATGCGGTTCCAGTCGATGTGGAATTGGGTGACCGGTTTCACCTTCTCATCGTCACGGGTCCGAACACGGGTGGCAAGACGGTCACGTTGAAGACCGTTGGGTTGCTCACGCTCATGGCCATGTCCGGGTGCTTTTTGCCTACAAAACGGGAAAGCGAAGTCGGTTTTTCCACTGAAATTTTTGTGGATATTGGTGATGAGCAGAGCATTGAGCAGAGTCTTTCGACATTTTCTTCTCACATGAACAACATTATCCACATGCTCTCTACTGTCCGCCCAGATAGTTTGGTCTTGTTGGACGAACTGGGTGCCGGCACCGATCCGGCGGAGGGTTCCGCGTTGGCGATTGCCATTCTCGACCGGTTGTCGTCTATCGGTTGCCGGGTTATCGCAACAACTCACTACGCGGAACTGAAAGGATACGCATTCCAAAATGAAAATGCCATGAATGCAAGTATGGAGTTCGATGTGGAGAGTTTGCGACCGACGTATCGGTTGCTGGTGGGTGTTCCGGGGAGATCGAATGCGCTTGCCATCGCTGAGCGGCTCGGATTGCCACGGGACATTCTGGAGGAGGCTCGGGCGCACGTTGCCGAGTCGGATATTCATGTTGAGGAACTGATCGGCAAGCTTGAACAGGCGAACCGGGAAGCGGATCGGGCCTTTGCGGAAGCAAGCGCTGAACGTGAGGCCACCAAACGCTTGCGAGATGAGTGGGAGACGAAAACGAGCCGCTTAGAGCAGGAACTGGCAACGGAGCGCGAAAAGGCCAGACGCGAGACGCAGCAGCTCGTCGAGCGGGCTCAGCGCGAGAGTGAGCAAATTATTCGCGAACTTCGTCAGATGCGCCATGAAGCCGGTGTGAAGGACCATGAACTCGTGGAATTGCGCAAATCCCTCGAGGGTCTATCTCCGGAACCCGAGCAAGGGCACGCCAGTGGAAAGCGCAGTAATCAAGGCAAGCGGTTGTCAGTAGGCGCTCGCGTGAAAGTATTATCGCTCGGCCAGAAGGGTGATGTCGTTGAAGTGGCGGGCGACGGCTCGCACGCTACGGTACAACTCGGTTTGATGCGAATGAAAGTGGACGCTTCGGATCTAGAAATTTTGCAGGAAAAGGCAGAGGAGCAAGTCGTCCGTCATACACGCAAGTCTCCAGCGAAAGACATTCGCATGGAACTTGACGTTCGCGGTGAGACGGTCGAAGACGCCATCATGCGCATCGACAAATACCTGGATGACGCCGTGGTTTCCGGACTGGCTCGCGTTGTAATCATTCACGGGAAGGGTACTGGTGCACTCAGGAACGCGATCCGTCGACATCTCGGGCGCCACCCGCAGGTCAAGACGAGCCAAGCTGCCGGTCTCGGCGAAGGCGGCGACGGTGCAACTGTTGTGACGGTGCGGATCTAGGGCTGGGGAGAGCCGGGGTGCCGGGCTGGGCTGGGCTGGGCTCCGTGCCCGGCGAACCTCGCGGGTCCGCAGCCGGCCCGGGGTCGCACCGTGTGAAATCCCGGAGTGCAGCGATGACGAGGTAGCTGTAAGGAACGGTATTCGTCAAATCGGATATTTGCCCCTTTACAATGGCGAATAAGGGATACCTTAGTTCTCAGTGTCCAGTTATCTGAATGTCGAAAGTGGACAGATTAGGGAACCTGGGGTCCTTATACCCTTAATGGTCACTTAATTGACTCAACAAGGTACTGGCATTCCCCAGTTGTAGACTCATCTCCGAATTAGGACTCTAGTTTTTCTGCTTTTTTAAAAAATCTCTTGTATGGCACAATCTGCAGTCATTATTCATCATGTCGTCCCCAACCCCCGCCGGCATCGAGGCCAGGCACGAGCCCGGGTCTCCGCGCCAGGTACATGCGGGCCCCCCATCTTTGGCTACGTCCCCAACCCGTCGCCACACGGCTCCCGCGAACGCCCCACCTCCGCAAGCCGTCCAACGCCTCGCGTCTATGCGTTACCCCATCCACGCCACTTTCACTGGCTCTTTAGCATCCTCCACGTCAGCCCGCCATCTGTTGTTTTGAGGAGCACGGAGTGGTCCTTGAATGTCGTTTGTGGGTTTTCGTCTGTAAATACCGCGAAAGCGGTAGAGTCATTGACGACATCTAGTTCCGCTAAGGGTGCCTTTTGGATGGTCTTTCTGTAGAGCGGTCCGGGTTGGATCGTTCGCCAGGTGGCGCCCGCATTGCTTGTCTCGACGAGATGGGCTTGATGGATGTCTCCGAGCCAGGCGATCCGTCCGTCACAGAGTGAAGTGACGAATGGGTTTGATGAAATTTCGGCGCCGGATTTTGACCAGGATTGTCCGCCGTCTTTGCTTAGGTACAGTTGTGCGTATCCAGGGCCTGTGTTGTTGCTAGGCTGCGTGTAGGCTAGGAAGATACCGGATTGTTCGCTTAGGGACGGGGCAATGGTGCCGATCAAATTGTCTGTAGGGCGAACGGCAGCGGGAATTGGGATACTGGACACATGCCAGCTTTTGCCGCCGTCGTTCGAGTGATAGAGAGGTTCGAATTTTTGGTTGTACACGTCTGTTGGTTCCAGGCCTGCCCAGAGATCGTGGGAGGTCGATGCGGACAAGTTCAATAGAAAGGCGGACTCTGGCAGGGTCTTTGTGGTTGGGCTCGTGGATGGAATGTATCCATTGTCTACAGAGACCACGTTCCACGTCGATCCGCCATCTTGTGTTCGGTAGATAGCCTTTTGCGTGTGACCTGAAGCAGGACTAGATTGGGCTGCTATCCAGCCGTGTTGTGGGTCGGAAAAGACAATCGCAGAAAGGGCATTGAGTGGTGGTTGAAGGGTTAGGTCGGACTTTGCCCAAGTTTGGCCGCCGTTCGTTGTTCGGTCAATGTGTACCTGATTGTCCAGGGTCCAGGCCATGATTATGTCGTTTGGATTGACGATGGCTGCTAGCGGTTCATTCGTAAACCCTTCGGATTGCTCCGGCAACCCATGCGGCATAGGGATTTGGTGCCAGGTCGTTCCACCGTCACTCGTGAGGCCAAGGACGAATTTTCGATTCTTGTAGCCCGTTTGCCATCCCGTTTTTGAGTCGAACATGTGAATGTGACGAATGATATCAAAAGATTGGTTGGGACGATTGGACCACGGTATATTAGGGGATTGTAGTGAGTTTTTTTGGTCAGCACTGCTTGCGGTTTCGTTGTTTGTCGTCATGGTTGTCGAAGTCGTCATGTTCTTGACAGTGGTGGTTGGGGACTGTGTGCTACATGCCGTCGCCAGTGTCAACGAGACTGGCAAAGTGACGAGCCACAGACCGTGTTCTTTGTTCATCTCAATTATCTCCTTCGAAATCCCCTCGTACCATTAAGACGGAGTGAGCTTCAAACATGTTGCAAAAACATGATCTTGAGAATGATTCCAGAGTACAATATAGACAGCTAGAGTAAGAGGAGGGGACGTTCATGAATTTAGGACTTGAACAGAAGTCCGTGCTGGTCACGGCGGCAAGCCGTGGTCTTGGTTTGGCTTCGGCTCAGCTGTTTGCGGCGGAAGGAGCGAAAGTAACCATCGCCAGCCGGAATGAGGAATCGCTGCAGCGCGCTGCTCAACAGATTCAAACGGCAACGGGTCAATCCGTGAACGTGGTCAAGCTGGATGTGAACCGCCCGGAGGATATCGCTCGCGCTATCGAGTCCGCTGAAGAATTTGGAGACGGACTGGATGTGTTGGTGTGTAACGCAGGTGGTCCACCTGGAGGGTCATTTATCCAGCTAGACGACAGCAAATGGTACCAGGCATTTGAGCAAAACTTGTTGTCCGTAGTCCGACTTACTCGCGGTGCCATTCCGTATTTACGCAGATCGTCCGCAGGGAGAATTGTGAATATTACGTCCTCCTCCATTAAGCAACCGATTTCGGGGCTTGTTCTGTCCAATACCATGCGCGCGGGCGTTTGGGGCCTGACCAAGACATTGAGTGATGAGTTTGGGGCATACGGTGTCCTTGTGAACACTGTGGGTCCGGGGCGTATTGCGACGGATCGCATCGCGGAAATTGACGAAGTGACAGCACAGCGGGAAGGGATCGACGTGGCCCAAGTAACGGAGAAATTTATCGCCCAGATTCCTTTAGGTCGCTATGGCCAGCCGGAAGAGTTTGCACGGGCAGTTGTCTTTCTAGCCTCGCCAGCCAATACATATATCACGGGCCAAGCTTTGCTCGTGGACGGCGGCATGGTGAAGAATCTGTAGGGACTAAGCTAAACAGTGCTAAAAAGCAAAGAGGCACTTCGTCATGCGACGAGTGCCTTTTTTCAACTGTTCAGTTACGTGTTGCTTCCCGACCCGAAACCAGGTATCCATCCAGTTTTGTTTCCCGTTTCAGATGTCGTGTTTGTGTGAGAACCTTTACCCGTTCCTCCAGTGGCTGTGTTACCCGTGTTGTTGGACGGAGATGGAGGTGTTCCACCACCACTCGAAGTGTTGTTACCGGGCGTGCCACCGGTACCCGTCGGAGGAGTCGAGTTACCTGTTTCGTTTCCTGACCCAGTACTATTTCCGGTGTCATTGCCACCTGGCTGGTCAGGCGTGGGTACACCTATCTGTACCGCAATCGGAACCGAAGCGGGAGACATCGTGCTTGTCGATTGAGCGTATATCTCGTAATACACAATACTCGCGTTCGCCGGTAGGCTTTGATCTGTGTACGCTGTGGTCGAGACGCCGCCGAGATCGACATACGGACCCTGCTGACTTGTTGCCCGGAAGACCTCGTAATCGTCTGCATCCGACACGGGCGACCAGCGCAATGTGACACTGGTTCCGTGCAGTTGACCGCTCACTCCTGTTGGTGCTGCCATTTGGCTGACTGTGCTCGTCAGGCTTCCACCGTCGAGAATTTGACCGCCTCGTGGGTCAGCCTGCGTGGGCAGGAGGTACGGCGTGTCGGCAGTGACGCCAGTAGGAACCTTATGTGCTGCATCTGGAACATCCGGCAGTTTGATGAATACGCCAGTCCGAACGTCTTGGGGTGGTGTGTTTGTCGTCGCGAGATACTTCTGTCCGCCGATCACGACGTATTTCGCCGCCACGTCAACGTTGTCTTTCTGAGTCGGTTGCGTACCATCAATGTACAGTTCCGAGACGATGCTTCCGTGAGCCGTTGACAGCGGTGTTGGAAGCATACCACTTTTGCTGCTGACACCCACGTTCACAATGGAAGCTGGGCGTGGCCACGCCTTGTTTGCAGGATCTTGCTTTAAAATCGGCTTCATGATATCGGCCCAAACGTTGAATTTCAAGTTGTAGACACTCTGCGCAATGGATTGATGGTGGTTATACCCCATCCAAATCCCCGCCGTATACTTCTGTGTGTAGCCGATAAACCAGCCGTCTGCCCGGTCATCCGTGGTACCTGTTTTGCCAGAGACGTATTGACCCGGGAATTGACTGCCGATAAAGGGTGCCGTACCCATTGGATTCGTTACAACATCATGCAACATGTCCGTGACAATGTACGCAGTCTGCGGGGAAAACACAGTTGCCGTTTTTGGATGTGCAGAATACACCGTCTGCCCCGTGCTGTCTTCAATGGAGCTGATCATGTAACTTTGATGCCATACACCTTGATTCGGGAACGTCGTGTAGGCGCTCGTGACTTGTGTCACAGTCGCCCCGTGATCCAGCCCGCCGATGGCCGACGACAAGTGGCTCGCATCATCTTGCACAATCGTAGGATTGCCAAATAACGTCGTGTCGGAGGGACCCATTCCCATTTTGTTTAAGTATGAAAAACCCACTTGTGGAGTCATTTGCTCAAGGATGTCGATAGCCGGAACGTTGCGCGACTCATACAACGCGACGCGCGCGGACATGAGGCCGGCGAAGTCGGGTTCGTCGTCTTTGGGATCGTAACTTTTGCCGCCTGGCAGTGAAAAATGGGTCGGTGCATCGTTTAATACGGACCCTGCTGTGATGATTTTTTGGTCGATAGCGGGGCCATAGTCAAGCAAAGGCTTGATGGATGAGCCTGGTTGGCGGGCGATATCGGCGTGATTGATACTGTCTTTCAGGTAATCTCGTCCGCCGCCGATGGCCAAAATCCCACCTGTTTGGTTGTCGATGATGGTGACCCCAGCTTCATATAGATCAGTCGTCGATTTGCCCGCTGAGTCCTTGTATGATTTGTTGGTCCACTGGGGAAATAGGGTCTTACTCTGTAGCACATTTTCTACGTCTTGTTGTTTCGTTAAGTCAATGGTTGTATGAATCCGTAAACCAGCAGTCGGCAACGCTGATTCGGCATCCGTTGCATTGGCGTATAAATGAGACTGGACGAGTGCGTCAAGAATTCTGGGTTTGAGTTCGTCTAACATTAAGTATGGGTGAGCTGGCAATCCACTTGCGGGAGCCTTATGAATATCCTTTAAAATGTCGAACTTCATTGCGTCGTCAAATTGGCTTTGGGTAATCATGTTGTTGGCGAGCATTTGTTGCAGAATATAGTGTTGCCTCTGCAATGTATGTTGCGGATACTGATATGGCGAAAAGTATGATGGATTATTTGGAATGGCAGCTAAGAAGGTGGACTCCGGCAGTGTCAAGTTTTTCGGATCCTTCTGAAAGAGGATCTCGGAAGCCCGCTTGACGCCATACACCGGAACGGTGCCTAGTCGACCCATGTACACCCAGTTCATGTAATCCGTCATAATTTCGTCTTTGCTCAATTGGTGGTTTACTTCTAGAGCTAGTGCAATTTCTTGTATTTTCCGCTGTGCTGTCCGCTGTTGTTGTGGGAACACGGCGAGTTTGACCGTTTGTTGCGTGATGGTACTGGCGCCGCTTTCGATGTGGTGATGAACGACGTCTTGCAATACGGCACGGCCCATCGCCAACGGATTGACCCCAATATTGGTGTAGAAGGTCTTGTCCTCCGCCGCGACAAAAGAATTCACAAGGTCGGGTGAAACCTGGCTGATCGACGAAATGGGCTGCCGGTCGCCGTCTCCTTGGAAACGCCCGATCACTTTCCCGTTTCGATCATAAATAACAGATGCGGCACGGTTGTTTGCGAACGTAGAAGCGCTTACGTGAGGTAGACCTCGTAGCATTGAGGCGATGTACCCCGCTCCGCCTGCGGCACCAAGTACAACAAGGCTGCCGAGACTAAATGCCGTGATTTTGATCGCCATCCACACAGGGCGTCGCTTTTGCCGTTCCTGCGCCGCATCATTCGCTCGATTCACTTTTTTCGTCTCTTGCTCGCTGGCCTTGCTGTTCCCCTTTGGCCCTTGCTCTTTCCCCATGATTCCCCTCCCTCCCGTTTGCAAGATTATAGCATAAAGCCCAATGTTCATTGGTGGTTTCCAATCTTATGTTGGATCAAATTGTGGAACTCATACCCAGGGAATGAAAGATTAGGACCTCTTTATTCCGGTGAACAAGTTGGACATGTGTCCTGTCGACTGTGCGTAGGATGATTACAGAAGGAGGCGGGAAAAGTGGCCAAACGATTTCGACCACGTCCCACTCGACCCTCACACTCCCGTCCACGTCTGTCCGTACGCTTCCCACGGTGGATGATGTCAACGATCGCGATGTTAGGTGTCTTGTTTGGTGGTCTCTATTTACTTGATGTGAAGTTGCGACCAATGGTCACGACGGCGTCCACCGCTTTGGCTCATAAAGCCGGATCGGAAGCCTTGAACGAGGCGCTCACGGATGAAATTATGGCCTATGGTGCACGCGGACCTTTGCTTGACACGACCGTCGACAAGCAGGCTGGCAACTTTACTATTACACGCGTGAACATGGCGGCTGTGACAAAGCTTCAAGGCGACGTGACGAGACAGGCACAGGCCCGCCTGCAAGCGTTGTCGAGTCAGAGCATCCGGTTGCCGTTGATTCGGATGTTTAGCGGATCGCTGTTATCAAAATCAACACTGACCATCCCTGTGAGAATGTCGATGCTTGGCGCCGTCCACTCGAGTATTGAATCAGAAGTGCAAACCAAGGGTGTGAACCAGGTTGTTCACATTATCTATGTTCACGTGACAGCGGACATTATGGTTATCACACCGGTTGTCACGACGCCGATCACGGTCGACTCACGCGCTCCAGTTGCTTACCTTGTCATGGCAGGGCCAGTACCTAGTGCTTACTACGGGCCGGAATTGTTCAGCAAGTCTAACAGCGGACTCGCGTCGCCTCCCCAATCCTCCCGGTAGAGGATTTTCGCTACTGCGCGGAGAATCTGAAATGGACGTCATTACCAAATAAAATACCATTATACAGGAGGTTGACTTGTGCGGGAACAAAATAACGATCATTCTCTTGAAGATGACCAGGAACCATCCAAAGATACGGTGCAAGACGACGGGGATTGGAATGAGCATGCGGTGGCGGATCGTGATGAGCTTGTTCCTGCCCAAGAGGTGCCTGACACGATTGACGACATAGATGCTCCCGGCGGAGACATAGACACTTCGGGCGCATCGGAATGGGCGGAAAATGACAGGGAGCCCGTGGAAGATATGGAGGAGACGTCCGATTCATTGGCGGGGCTTACTGACTCCGAAGCGGATGATGCACCAGAAGACACACAATTGCAAGATATGCCTCAGTCAGGTACTGAGCCGGACATGGCGGTGGCGGAACTGGCCGCCTCTACTGAACCCGCTACAGCTGGTCTAGTGCGTCGATTCCCGGAGCCAAATAGAGGTCGCCTGCTTCAAGGGTATATATCGATCCGCTGGAAGGTAGGCGGCTCATTCGCACTTTTATTCCTTATGATCATAATCATGGGCGTCGTGTCAGTCACACGTTTAATTGCCATGCAGAATCAAGTGAGTACGCTGGCCAATGAGCGGATTCAAGTCGTCGAGCAGTCAAACGCCTTGAAACAGGAACTACTTACGATGCAAACAAGCATGCGCGGGTATTTGATCACCGGTAACAGCCAAATTCTCTCTACGGGCTATAATTTGTTGAAAGACAAG
Source organism: Alicyclobacillus dauci (assembly GCF_026651605.1). Classification (GTDB taxonomy): domain Bacteria; phylum Bacillota; class Bacilli; order Alicyclobacillales; family Alicyclobacillaceae; genus Alicyclobacillus; species Alicyclobacillus dauci. The sequence goes on from NZ_CP104064.1 coordinate 1,610,243, forward strand.
TACGCACCGACTTTTCAGACACTCGGCGTACTGGTTCGCGGTGACAAAGGGGACGAGGCGTCTTTAGCTGCATCGGAACAGGGGTTTCAGGACTACATTAAGTACGCTGACAATCTGATCAATCTGCGCAGTGTAGGAGAGGGCAACCAGGCTATCGACGCTGAGTCCGCAGGCAATGGTGACGCCGCTGAGCAGAAAGCAACGGCTGGACTGGATACCATCATTCAAAAGTATCAAACGGAAGCGTCGAAAAGCGCGCATCAATTGAAACGATCCGTAGATACGACACTAATTGTCATGGCTATTCTGTTTGTCATCGCGATCGCGGTTGGCCTGGCGGCAGGCATTCCCGCAACATTTAACACACCGAGGAACATGAATCGCGTCACTCGGATGCTGCGGGAAATTGCATCTGCTGGTGGAGACCTGACCAAGCGAATTGACGACGTTCGCAGTCGGGACGAAGTGGAGAGACTGGCAACGGCAACGAATGAGTTGTTAGGATCCATCGCGGACTTGGTCAAACAAATTGGTCAACACTCTGATACTATCGCCGCCAGCTCAGAGGAGCTGACCGCAAGTACAGATGAGACGGCAAGAGCTGTCAACGAAATTGCAGCGACGGCTGGTGAATTTGCGGAAGTGAGTGAGCAAGCGCTAGGTGCCCTCAGTGGCTTGAATCAATCACTTGTCGCTATCCAAAACCACGGTAATGAGACGGCATTGAAAGCGGACCATGTCTCGGATGCGGTCCGGAATGTGAGTTCGACAACGGAACGCGGTCAGCAACTCGTGGATGAGGCACAAGGCTCCATGCAGTCGATGCAGTCGATGACAGAACGTGCGCACACAAGTGTTCAAGATTTGAATGCGTCGTCACAGGAGATTTCAGCTATTTTAAAAACCATTCGGTCGATTGCAGACGAAACGAATTTGTTGGCCTTAAACGCATCTATCGAAGCTGCCAGAGCCGGTGACGCTGGACGGGGATTTGCCGTCGTTGCGCAGGAAGTACGCAAATTGGCGGAGCAAAGCCAGCAAGCGACCTCACGGATCAACCAGATTATCAACAAGAATTTAGAACTGACGAACCAGGTCAGCAGGGCAATGGCGGAAGGCGTTTCCGCAGTTGCAGGCGGCCGTCAGGCGTTTGAACGTACCAAACAAGCATTTTCTGATATTCATCGTGCCGTGCAGGACGTCGTTCCAGCCACAGTGGATATTGTCGAACGGACGTTAACGCAAAAAGAGCTGATCGACGCCAGCCAAACAAGTGTTTCCCACTTGAATCAGTTGATGGAAAAGGTGGCCGCAGGGTCTCAAAACAATGCTGCAAGCAGTGAGCAGACGCTTGCAACCGTGGAGGAAATCGCGGCAGCTTCACATGAGCTATCCCGTATTGCGGAAGCGCTAGAAGACACGGTAGGGCGTTTTAAGGTTTAAGGGATAACGCGGGAGACAGTTATGTTTTTTGGTCCAGGCTAGAGCCTGGACCTTTTTGATATGTTTCGTGCCACACCTTGGGCTGTTGCATATACTGTCGCAGTGATTCCGCATAGTCACCCGCCAAGGAGGTTTTTGGCTTGAAAAAGTATGTTGTGAAGCCTGGCGATACACTCTACCAAATCAGTAAAAAAACTGGAGTGCGAATTCCGTTATTACTTGCTTCAAATCCTCAGATCCAAAATCCTGGGCAACTGATGCCTGGAATGACCATGGTCATTCCAGAACTAGGTAAACCGGCTAAGGCAGGCACGACAGCTGCACCTGGTACGGGCATGCAAGGTGACAAGCAAAGCACAACGCCATACTTCGGTTTTGTTTGGCCACACAAGGTTCAGCCAGGCGAATCATGGCATTCGATTTCGCAGAAATACGGCGTCTCATTCGAACAACTCAAGCACGTAAATCCAGAAATGTCACCAAATATGCAGTTGCATCTGGGAACGGTGATGTATATTCCTTCATCCGCTTTCCAAATTCCTGCGCAAAATCCGATGTCTGGCGGAACACAAGGCAGCATGGAGACAGGGATGCCCGGCGGCATGCAAGGTGGAATGCCTGGAATGATGCCCGGTGGAATGCAGCAGGGCGGAATGCCTGGAATGATGCCCGGTGGAATGCAGCAGGCAGGAATGCCCGGAATGATGCCCGGTGGAATGCAGCAGGCAGGAATGCCCGGAATGATGCCTGGTGGGATGGAGCAGGGCGGAATGCCTGGAATGATGCCCGGTGGAATGCAGCAGGCAGGAATGCCCGGAATGATGCCTGGTGGGATGGAGCAGGGCGGAATGCCTGGAATGATGCCTGGCGGCATGCAGGGCGGGATGCCCGGAACAATGCCTGGTGGCATGCAAGGCACCGAACCACAGGGCGCGCCAATCACCGAAGACACATATGGACCGCATACTCATCATCCGTACCGAGCTGAATACCAGCAGTACTATATGCCTCAAGCACCAATGGAAGTTCCTGTCGGATGGTACGTTGACATCGAGGACAGCTCCTCATTCCTTTCATCATGGGGTGGCTGGGACAACGCTATAGGGGACAACGGACCTGTGCGCAGTACCAGTGAGGATGCGAGTGAGACCGACGACGATCAAGGTTGGTCCGGAGCGATGACCGTCCGTCTCGACAAGGAAGAGTAAAGGATGTCGCCGCATGCTGAGCTCGTGCAAGCCGTTTCCCGATGGTATGGGATTGACGCCAGGGCAATTGTCCGTCGCAGAACCGTCCAAGGCATTGTCGCGGTCGACGGTAGCCGATATATCTGGAAACCTCTGAGCCTACGCGATGACGAGGAGCGGCTTGCGGCTTTAGCAGGTCTACAAGACGTGTTCGCCGAGAGCGACACCGCCACTGCCTTGCCTTTGCCAACGCGAGACGGGCACTTCATTGTTCGGTTCAGTGACCAGCAGGGTGGGGGGTACTTGCAACCATGGCTCTCTGGTCGACACGTCGAAGTCGCCGTGAGAAGAGAGCGCCTTGCGGTGATTCGATCGATAGCTCGCATCCAGCGATCAAGCCAACGACTTGGGTTCCCACACTGGTCGCGCTTGCAACGAGGGACGCTCTTACAGAAGTTGCGGTTAAAAGAGCGCGCGTTCAGCAAGATATGGACGACACTGGAGAGTGAATATGCGCCGCTGCGCGCTTGGAAATCAAAGCTTCAGCGCCAGATGCAGACCGTTCTTCAGCGATATACTGCATACTTGGCCGAACACCAAGGGCAGATCAAAACACATTTTGCCTTCTGCCATCGCGATCTCGCCCCGCACAACGTACTCTTTCAACCGAACAAAGGCGTTGCCTGGATCGACTTCGATCACGCCAATTACGATGACATGTTACATGACGTGATGCAGTTTATCAGCCACACGACATTTCTAGCGCAACTGTCGTCGGAGGATTTTCGAGAGATGATCGATACCTATGTTGAAGAGTCGGAAATGTCGAGGGATCGGACGAATCTGTTGTGGACACTGTCGGCTTGGCCAGACATACTTGTTCGGACGCTCATGGAGTGGTACCGAAATGGGTGTCCGGCTGACGGGGTGACCAGACTGGATTACGCGATAGCATGCGAGCGTCGCAAAGAACAGTACCGCCTGGACGCGGGAGTTGATATGGTGAGGCTCGATGCGTGACGAGCCTCTTTTGCATTCCGGTACACCGACGGTATACTGGGACAAGGAACGGGCATCAATTGATGGATATCGGTAAGTGGAGGCGTTTTTTGTGTCCCATGTGCAGACCATTGCACTGGCCCAAATTGCACCAAAATTGGGCGATGTAGCAGCAAATTTGGCTTGTCATAGACAATACATAGCGGAAGCAGTGGCGAAACAAGCAGATGTCATCGTCTTTCCTGAACTTGGATTGACGGGGTATCAATTACAAGACTTGACATTTAATGTGGCAAGAACTTTGCAACACGACGATATTGTTGCACTGGTTAACGCCAGTCGCGAGATTGACGTGATCTTCAGTTTCATTGAAGAGAGCGATGAACACTTTTTCTACGTTACGGGTGTGTACGCTGCAAAAGGAGAAATTGTCCACGTTCATCGAAAAGTGTACTTACCCACGTATGGTATGTTCGACGAAAATCGGTACGTGACAAGTGGCTCACAGGTCCAACCGTTTCGAACGGAACACGGTACTGCAGGTATGCTCATTTGCGAAGATGCGTGGCATGTATCTGTTCCTTATTTGCACGCTATGCAAGGAGCAACGATGTTGTACGTTCCTGCATCGAGCCCGGGGCGAAATGTGATGGACGAGCATGATTTTGGATCGCATACGTTTTGGCGGCAACTGCTCCAGATGTACGCCCAACTGTTTGGAACGCATATTGTGTTTGTCAATCGCGTCGGCTATGAAGACGGTGTTCATTTTTACGGCAGCTCAGGTGTCGTTGGACCAGAAGGCCGTTGGTTGGGTGAAGCTGGAACAAGTCGCGAGGCATTGGTGACCGTGACGATTGATCATCGTGACGTCCGACGGGCTCGGTACATCACACCGCTTGTCCGTGATGAACGCTTGGAACTGACATTGAATCATTTGGCGAAAATCCAGCGGAAGTGAGGTGGAAAATGGATGAAGCCTGAACTAGAGAAAGCTTTGCGAGTCAATGCCCCGTTTACGACATCCGTTCTCGAAGGGTTCATTCGAGATGAAGTGCAAAAGGTTGGATTTCAGCGTGTCGTGTTTGGCCTGTCAGGCGGTATCGATTCAGCGTTATCCGCATATCTCGCCACCGGGGCCTTGGGTAAAGACGCGGTGCACGCGGTGATGATGCCGTACCGCACGAGTAGCCAAGCGAGTCTTGACGATGCCATGGAAGTCGTTGATGATTTGGGCATTGGTTACACCGTCGTTGACATTTCAGGGCCGGTCGATGCCTACTTCGATGCCATGGACGAGAGGTTAGAAAAAAAGGCGAGCAACTTACGGCGGGGCAATCGTATGGCAAGAGAGCGGATGTCAACGCTTTACGACTTGTCAGCTGAGCGAAATGCGCTCGTCGTTGGTACCAGCAATAAGACGGAACTGCTCTTGGGGTATGGTACGCAATTTGGTGACATGGCAAGTGCGCTCAATCCGATTGGGGATCTCTATAAGTCTCAAGTACGGCAGCTCTCGGCTCACGTCGGTGTACCGCGCAGCATTCTGGACAAAGCTCCGAGTGCCGACTTGTGGGAAGATCAAACAGATGAAAAAGAACTCGGTTTTAGCTACGATGATGCTGATGAGATACTGTATCAATGGGTGGATGTGAGACTGAGTCCGGACGAGATCGTCGAACGCGGGTACGATAGACGGTTAGTCGAGCACATCGTCACGCGCGTGCAGCGAAACCAGTACAAACGTCGGCCTCCGATTATTGCGAAGCTCTCTAGCCGCACCATTGGGATTGATTTTCGTTACTTGCGTGATTGGGGCGTTTGAAATCAGTCGTGTAGGATTTTGCATTTCTGAAAAAGGGTTGAGGAGATATGTCAGGTCATTCAAAGTGGCACAACATTCAACGCCGTAAGGGGAAGCAAGATGCAGTTCGCGGGCAATTATTTACGAAGCTTTCTCGTGATGTCTATCTGGCTGCGAAAGAAGGCGGCGGAAATCCAGAGACGAATTTCCGACTCAAAGTGGCCATCGAGCGGGCGAAGCAGAGTAACTTGCCTGCAGAGAACATTTCTCGCACCATCGCGAAAGCTACAGGCACGTTAGAGGGTGTGACGTACGAGGAAATCCAGTATGAGGGGTATGGTCCGCAGGGCGTTGCCATTTTGCTGGATATCGTGACGGACAACCGCAATCGAACGGCGGCCGATATTCGTCACATTTTTAAGAAACGCGGCGGCAATCTGGGTGAATCCGGCGCGGTGGCATGGATGTTCACGCGTCGCGGTCAAATCACGGTTGACAAAGCGAATGTCGGTGACAGCGAGGAATTTATGTTGACAGTCATCGAAGCAGGGGCTGACGACGTTGAAGAGACTGAAGACGAGTTTCTCATTACAACGTCGGTGGAATTATTCCGCCCCGTCCGCCAGACACTTGAAAGTATGAACATCGCCTACGAGGACGCCGAACTTACCTATGTTCCGTCTACGACAGTGGAGTTGTCCGACGAAGCGAAAGACGAAGTGTTCGATCTCATCGAGGCTTTGGAAGAACACGATGACGTACAGACGGTTTATAGCAACGTGGCGTTCTCGGAGGACGACGAAGACGAGTAAAGAATAGCGCTGCTCAATACGTTGCGAACGAATCCTCTTGGACCACGTTCGCCTCTTCAAGATTGCATAACTTTCTTGTCATCGTACACATTAACAGCAACGCTTGAACCTTGAGGTGAGAACGTTGCGAGAAGAGACAAAAGTTTACTTTATCATGCGTAGGACGAAGTCACTTCTGGTGTCCTTGATGGTTACTGTGTCGGTTATCGTGTCTCTCCTTATGGCGACTGTTCGACCTGTCTATGCGGACAGTCCCGCAATGGTTGACTTTGGGCAGACCGTTCCCTTGTCTCCAAAGGCCATTCAACAGTGGGCCAGCGATGAAAAACATGCGCTGTTCGTCACCGAGGTGAAAGGTGGCGAGTGTCACGTGGAGGAACATATCGTTCACGACGACGCTATTACCGCGTTCGTATCGGAACATCCTGCGTGGCAACTAAATGCGCTTTTGACGTGGTATTTCGTGGAGCCTGTTTATCAACGGAACAATACACAAGTCACGTGGACTGATGGGCGTACTTGCGTCTAGATGTGGCGATCGATTTGTTGCATACGCCCCAGCAAAACGTGAATCATGTTACAGGATGAGACTGACACTTCTTCAAGTGGACAATATATGAGACAATGGGGGGCGTATTTACGTCCCTTTTTCACGTCTGTTTACACATCACGAGTGTAAATGAAGGTAGGAGTTTCTCTCCCGGGCGGCGAATTTGTACGTTTGAGAGGAGAATTCCTTTGAGTGTTTTGCGGGTCTTAGGAGTTGATCCTGGGATAGCTCGCTTGGGTTATGGTGTCGTAGAGGTGGCGGGATCGAAAATTCGATGTGTCACATACGGGTGTGTCGAGACCGACGCACATACACAACTCGAGTTGCGACTACAAGCTATTTACCATCAATTGACGGAACTCCTCGAGAACCACCACCCAGATGTGATGGCGGTGGAGGAGTTATTTTTTAATCGGAATACCACGACCGCGTTCACCGTAGGCCAGGCTCGGGGCGTCGTTTTGTTGGCGGCCGCGGAGCACGCGACACCGCTTGCCGAGTACACGCCCATGCAGGTTAAACAGGCTGTTACGGGGTATGGTCGAGCTGATAAGAAGCAAATACAGCAAATGGTGAAGATACTCTTAGGTCTGACTGAAATTCCGAAACCGGATGACGCTGCGGATGCACTTGCCATCGCCATTACACATGGGCACAGTGCACCCCTTGAGAAGCTCATGCCGGTGAGTACGCCAAATCAAACCGGCTGGAATTGGGAACGAGGCGTTCGCTGATGATCGTATTTCTGGACGGCCGCGTGGACTTTGTGGGCCCAGGCTATATCGATCTCGATGTCAACCACGTCGGCTATCGAGTTTACGTAACCGACCACATGGTGCACAATCTAAAGGTAGACGAACAGATACGCGTATACACCTATCAGCATGTGCGAGAAGATGCCGTACTGCTGTACGGATTTCACACCGCGTCGGATCGGGCTGTATTTGAGCGGCTGATCACTGTTTCGGGCGTTGGCCCGCGTCTCGCAATGCAGATGCTCGGTGCAATCGAAGCAGAAGCACTTGTTGCGTCAATTCGGGCTGAGGATGCAGTGACACTGTGCACCTTGCCTGGCGTAGGAAAGAAAACAGCACAGAGAATGATTCTCGAACTGAAAGATAAACTGGATGATTTGCCCGTTCAGTGGGACGCGGTATTCCAACATGAAAAGCAGTCGGAGAGCAGCAGCCAGTTGTCGGACGATGTGACTACAGCGCTCATCGCTCTAGGGTATCGGCCCAAGGAAGCTGGGGCTGCAGTCGAGGCTGTATTGCAGAAAAATCCACAGCATAGTATTGAGACGGCTGTAAAGGCGTCCTTACAGTGGTTGTATGAACACCAAAACGACATCACTGGATGACTCCGATGGGCACAATGAAGGGTGGGGAGGCAAAAGTATGGACGAGCGAATCGTTTCTGCCGAGTGGACGCGGGAAGACACGACACTCGACTCGATTCGGCCACGTTTCTTGGACGATTACATCGGTCAAAGCGCGGTGAAGGACAACCTTAGAATTTTCATTCAAGCGGCCCGCGAACGTGGTGAATCTCTCGATCACGTCCTGCTCTATGGGCCTCCGGGGTTAGGAAAAACTTCTCTAGCAATGATTATTGCGAACGAATTGGGTGTGCATGTTCGCGTCACCTCGGGACCCGCTATTGAACGAGCTGGGGATTTGGCTGCATTACTAACCAATCTTCAACCCGGCGACGTGTTATTCATTGACGAAATACATCGGTTGTCCAGGTCGGTGGAAGAGGTTCTGTATCCCGCGATGGAGGACTTTTCTCTAGATATCATGATTGGGAAAGGACCTTCTGCAAGGTCTGTACGGCTCGATTTGCCGCCATTCACGTTAGTGGGAGCAACGACGCGAGCCGGGCTGTTATCGGCACCGCTGCGGGATCGGTTTGGTGTCATCTTGCATCTGGACTACTACCCAGTGGAGGAATTGGCCGAAATCGTGCGTCGGAGTGCAGACGTCTTGCAAGTTGCCGTCACGGAAACGGCCTGTGAAGAAATTGCCCGCCGGGCGCGAGGGACGCCGCGAATTGCCAATCGGCTACTCAAGCGAGTGCGGGATTTCGTGCAGGTGAAAGGACAGGACGTCATCGACGAGCCGGCTGCTGCGGATGCACTTACGCGCTTGAAAGTGGATAACCTCGGCCTTGACTCCGTCGATGAACGAATCCTCCTAGCGGCCATCGACAAGTTTGCGGGTGGACCTGTAGGATTAGATACGTTGGCAGCCGCCATCGGTGAGGAATCCGACACATTGGAAGACGTCTATGAACCCTATCTGTTGCAGATGGGTCTGTTACAGAGAACACCTAGGGGACGCATCGTCACACGGCGCGGCTATCACCACCTGGGTCGGACTTTTGTCGGGGAGGATTCATCCGATTCCGGTATTTCTTAACAGTAGGACTTGAGTTGGGGGCGACCCCCTTAAGTGGATTACATGAAGCGAATGATGTTAAAGCGAGGTGGAACGTGTGGGAGTCCTACCTTTTCGCACTCGTCGAACGGATGACCGGAAAGAACTAGCCCGACTCCTCCACGGTGCCAAAGCGGGGGACGAACGGGATCGAAACAAGCTCATTTCGGATTACGTTCCATTCATTCTGCGAATTGCTTCGCAAACGACGCATCGCTATATCGACCAGAATGTCGACGACGAGTTTAGTATTGCACTGTCAGCGTTCAACGAGGCAATCGATCGATTCGACCTAGAGCGCGAATCATCGTTCCTTTCCTTTGCCGAGACCATCATCCGACGTAGGTTGATTGACTTTTTTCGGTCCCAATCGCGGGACAGGCGTCAGTTGCCATGGAGTGAGTTCGATGTGGTCGACGACGAGGAGAATGTGACCAATTACGCAGAAGTGAGTACGTCGCTCGCAAACCATCAGCTCCAAGAGGAGTCGACGCTTCGGTCTTATGAGATCGAAGAGTATAAGCAATGTCTTAAAGAGTACGATCTATCGTTTTCGGAGTTGGTTCAGATTTCTCCGAAGCACGAAGACGCACGACAAAATGCTTTTCGCATCGGCAAAGTCATCGCGGATGACCCGGAACTGATGGAGTTTGTTGAGAGACGCAAATCTCTTCCCCTAAAGGCGCTCGAAGACCGTGTCCATGTGTCACGCAAGACCATGGAGCGCCAACGCAAGTACATCCTGGCCGTCGTATTGCTCATGACCGGTGATTTTCCGAGATTGCAATCGTATTTGGCCGAAGCAAAGGAGGTGTGAGTGATGACAAAAGCGACGAGCGGGATCGTTATGGAAATCGAAGGACGACGTGCCATTATCTTGACGAGCCGTGGGCAGTTTGAGCGGATTCGGCTGGGTCAGTCAGCGCAAGTTGGTGATTTAATTGCCGTCGGTGCCTTTTCTAGTTACGGTGTGCCACGATGGCGATTTCGCTCCGCTGTGGCGAGCGTTGCTGCGATAGCGGTGCTCTGCATTGGGGTTCTTCACGCAGTCCTTGTGTCCCCACCTAAAGCGCAGGCATACGCGTTTGTCTCACTCGACGCGAACCCGAGCGTCAGCCTCGATTTGAGCGATCACAACACTGTGCTAGGCGTAGATGGTTTGAACGCGCCTGGTAAAGAAATCGCCAAGTCCGTTCACGTACGGGGCGTTTCACTGAACACTGCAATTCGCGACATTGTAGGGCAAATGGTTGCACAGGGTCTTTTGCCATCACACGATACCATCATCGTGGCAGCCGCCTCTGCACAGGGTAATCGCGATGTGAGCCGCCTGGAATCACAGGCCGCTGCCGACGTGGATGCCGCCCTTCAGGCCCATCACACACTTGCGACGAGTTCGGCTACCGTGTACAGCATTGGTTTACCGAATGCCGTTTGGGATGATGCAATGAAGGCGAAAGTGTCCCCCGGAAAATATGCGACGTATTTACTGGCAAAGCAAGTCGGTATCCCGGTGCAGTTGCAGGATATCACGTCATCCAATTTGCAGCGGGTTTTAGCACAGGTACATGACATGCAAGCTGGCACACAGCAATTGGATTCCGGGCATTACGGCGAGGTCGCAGCCATTGTCCAGCAGTCAGAAACCACGCAACAGCACTGATCCACGGGTCAAACGATACCGCTTGGCCCGACTTTCAACCCTCTTTCTTTGCCTCGCCAGTCATTCCAAGTATAATAAAGCGTGTCCGAGCACGGAATTGTACAACCTGTATAATGGAGGCTCAGACCCACGTTGAAAGGAATGTATTTGGTTGCGGGTTGATGATTTTGACTACGAACTCCCCGAACGGTTGATTGCTCAAACCCCTTTATCTTCACGAGAAGACTCCCGCTTACTGGTTGTCGATCCGGTTGAGAAGACCACAGAGCACAGGCACTTTCGGAACATTACCGAGTATCTTCGGCCGGGCGATGTCTTGGTCTTAAATAATTCTAAGGTCATACCGGCGCGCCTGTTCGGCATCAAGACAGACACGGGTGCGCACATTGAGTTGCTTCTTCTTCGCCCAGCGGACGAACCCCGTCGCTGGTTCGCACTCACTCGGCCAGCAAAACGTCTCAGAGAGGGCACAGAATTGCAAATTGGCGAGGGCGCCGGACAAGTTACTGCTCGTATCGTCGGACTTCGCGATGAAGGAATCCGCGAGGTTGAGTTTCTGACCGACGAATCGGTTGAAAGCATTGCGGACAGGCTTGGAGAGATGCCCTTACCGCCATACATTCATGAATCGCTTCATGACAAAGACAGGTATCAAACGGTCTATGCAAAGACGGCAGGTTCAGTTGCGGCACCCACAGCTGGGCTTCATTTCACGGAGCGACTGCTCGACGAGATCCGCGAAATGGGCGTGGACATTCGCTATGTGACACTGCATGTGGGCCTCGGCACGTTTCGATCCGTCCAAGTCGAGGACGTCGAAGCACACGAGATGCACAGCGAATGGTACGAAGTTGACAAGGAGACTGCCGCTGCCGTGAACCGGGCTAAGTCCGAGGGCCGACGCGTCATTTCCGTCGGTACGACCGCACTTCGAACGCTTGAGAGTGCTGGCGCGTCGGGCAAGCTGGAAGTTGGTGCGAGGGAGACGGACATCTTCATTTATCCGGGATATGAGTTCCGCATAGCGGATGCCTTGATCACGAATTTCCATCTGCCTAAATCCACATTGTTTATGCTCGTGTCAGCGTGGATGGGCACAGACTTTGCCAAGCAAGTGTACAAAGAAGCCGTCGAACATGAGTACCGGTTCTTTAGCTTTGGTGATGCCATGTTTCTGTCAAGGAGGGGCACAGTTGACAGCACCAGTAAGGTATGAGCTCATCCGCCGCTGCAAGGATACGAATGCGCGCCGTGGCCGCGTGACGACACCGCACGGCGTGATCGAGACACCTGTGTTCATGCCGGTCGGAACCCAGGCGACTGTGAAGACGATGGCACCTTGGGAACTGGAAGAGCTCGGTGCGAAAATCATTCTGTCCAATACATATCACTTGCACTTGCGCCCTGGCGAGGACATTGTTGAGCGAGCCGGCGGGTTGCACGGTTTCATGAACTGGTCTGGTGCCGTACTGACCGACAGCGGCGGCTTCCAAGTGTTCAGCCTGTCGGGCCTGCGCAAAATCACAGACGAGGGAGTTGCCTTCCGTTCGCACATCGATGGCAGCCCACGTTTCTTCTCACCGGAATCCGTCATGGCCATCGAGAACGCTCTGGGGGCGGACATTATTATGCAAATCGACGAGTGTCCACCATACCCGGCGTCACGTGAATACCTGCGGACGTCTCTCGATCGGACGCTTAACTGGGCGAAGCGTTGCAAGGAAGCTCACCGGCGACCGGAGGAACAAGCTTTGTTCGGGATTGTTCAAGGCGGCGAGCATCTTGACATGCGGCGCGAAGCGGCGGAAGCACTCATCGATCTCGATCTCCCCGGCTACGCCATCGGCGGCCTCAGCGTGGGCGAACCGAAGCCACTCATGTACGAGGTCCTGGCCCACACGACTCCGTTGTTGCCAGCGGACAAACCTCGCTATTTGATGGGTGTCGGTGCACCGGATGACTTGTTTGAAGGCGTCGAGCGTGGCATTGACATGTTTGACTGCGTGCTGCCCACGCGCATCGCTCGTAACGGCACGGTGTTCACGAAGAATGGGAAGGTCGTCCTCAAGCATGCCCGCTATAAGGATGACTTCTCACCCATCGACGAATCGTGCAGTTGTCGCGTCTGCAGGACGTTCACAAAAGCCTACATCAGGCACCTGCTCAAAGCGGAAGAAATTCTCGGATTGCGGCTGACCAGTTACCATAATGTGCATTTTCTGTTGAAGCTGATGGAGAATATTCGAATCTCGATTGAGCAGGACAGGTTTTTGGAATTTAAACGAGAATTTTACCAATCGTACGGTTATACTGGACAGCGAGAGGATGTGGATTAATGCACGCGAACAGTTTGATATTTTTAGTCATTTTGGTGATTGTGTTTTACTTCCTGTTGATTCTCCCACAACGGCGTCAACAGAAGAAAAAAACTGAAATGATGAAACAGGTTGGACCAGGTGCGAAAATTATGACAGCGTCGGGCATCTACGGCGAGATTGCCGAAATGCATGATGATATTGTCGTCGTTCGCGTCGCGGAAGGCGTTGAACTTGAAATGGACCAACGCGCCATTGTTCGCGTTGTCAGCGAAGGCAACGGATTTGGCACAAATGCACCATCGCATGAACTTGGCGCACCTGAACACGAAGACGACGATGAAGAAGAGTATGTGGATCACGAAGAAGAGCCGGCTGAGGATGATGACGCTGAGGCTGATGCGGACAAGCGTGATCACACTTCCGACGCATCACGACAAAACGAACACTGAGATGAGTGCATCGCGTGGGGCACGAACCCCGCGATAAAAAGGGCTTCCCTGAGAGCAGCCGAGCAGTTGACGGCTGTCGGGGGAGCTTTTTGTGCTGCGCGAGGGGTGGATGCTGTCATAAGCGCGCATCCACACGCTGCGACTCAGTCGTCGCGGCGTGTGGACATGCCGATCATGCCTCCGAAAGCTCCGATCACCGCCATCAGTAAGACGCGGAACAGTCCGCTTCCGTCGATGGTGAACGTGTTGTAAACAAATATCCCGATAGCGACCATCAAGAGGGCGTACAGGAGACCGGTCAGGCCGCCGTAGAACCACCCCCGAGAGTCGACGCAGCGGCTTGCAGAAATGGATCCAAAGAACACGGCCGTACAGTGGATGATGTAAGCCGCTGCCGTGATGCCGCGGGGTTGCAAGTTTCCGTACTGAGCCAAGAGAAAGACAATGACGATTCCGATGGCGGCAAGCAGTAATGACCAAAAGCAGCCGTACAGGATCGGAAAGCGGCGTAATGCCGCAAGCCGTCCGGATTCCTGGGAGGAGGACATGAACGGTCACCTCTTGTACAAGTTTGGTACAATCTATTCTATGTTTCGATGAAATATGAACTTGTGATAAAATGTTCTAAAAGTTCAATTGCAAGCACGCTGCCGCGAAACTTCCCTATTGGTCAGACAGGATGAAACCAATTGCGTGCCGGAGGAAGGCGGTCGTAAGGATGGACAGAGTCGCCTTACGCCGGCAATTAGGCCTCAGCTTTGTGATCGGTTCTGTAGGCTTTCTTGTCGCGCTTTTTTACGTTCCACTGTTGTGGCAAACGCATCTCGCAGTATTCCTCTTTCTTGTAATGCTTTCAACTTTGCTGGAAGCTATGCCAATCCCTCTCCGACAGGGGCTCAGTTCGCTACTTCCGGTTGTTCCCATCGGTGCTGTTGTGGTGTATCATACGGCCCCTGTCATGTGGGCCGTTGTTGTCGCAGGTATCATTGCTCCGGCATTTCAGAAACAGTTCAACTGGGTGACGTCCTATTTCAACGCCGGTCAATATGCCCTAAGTGTTTTTTTCATGGCTCGTACGTTGTTGCTGTTCCACGTCCAGACGAACGACGGGATTACGGGGCATCTGATTTTGGGTGTGATCGTGTCAGCACTCGTTTTTCTTGTTTTTAATCACCTCTTTATCAACCTTCTGCACTTTGCTCGCGGTACATTTCTGGTATCCGTCATGTGGTCGGCATTGTTCACTGAGATCGCCAACATGGCAGTGTGTCTGCCATTTGCTTTTCTGACCATCGCGTTGGGGCCAGTACATCCTTTGACCGCGCCAATTGCTTTCTTGCCTATCGTCATTCTTGCGTATATGTTGCGGGTCCATCGCCAAACGCGAGAGCTTCAGATGATTCATGCGGCCACCACACGGTTGGCAAGCGAGTTCGATATTCACGCCATTGCCCTTGAGACGGCTCGGATCACCAAGCTCATCACGTTGGCTGATGCGGTGGTTGTGTTTTTTTTGGATCGTGATCGACAGGTGCTCATACCCGAAGTGGTGTATCCCGACACGCGTGCAGCGTCATTTTCTAAGGACGGGTACCCCGAGTCGCGTGGTGGCGTCATTTGGCGAACCATCCGGCATCGAGAATATGTCAATATTCCCGACACACGTCGGGACAAACGTGTCATTTTCGACGGTGATATACCGGTATTTTTGAGTATGGCCATTTCACCGATGCACGCGCACTTGGAGGTTCAAGGTGCCATCGTCTGTTACGCGGAGCGTCCGCATGCCTTTGGCTACAGTATGCCGTTCGTCGCAGCCCTCGCAAATCAAGTCTCGGTACTATTTGAAAACGCTCGGCTGTATCAGGAACTGCAGGAACGGACGAGGAGAGATGCAGCGACAGGGCTATATAACTACCGTTTCTTCTATGAGGAACTGAGCAAACGTGTCACGGACAGTGTTCAGAAGAAGAGGCCGGTTTCTGTCGTGATCGTAGATATCGACTTTTTTAAAAAGTTCAACGACACGTACGGTCACTTGGCGGGCGATGCCGTGCTTCGGGACGTCGGCAGGCTGCTTTCAAACCTCGGTGGTTCCGATGCGATTGCGGCTCGCTATGGAGGTGAGGAATTTGCCCTGCTGCTTCCTTGCGGAAGGCAAGCTGCGTTTGAAACAGCTGAGCGACTTCGAGAAGCTGTTCGGCAATTGACGGTTCAATTTCAAGGTTACAAATTGCAAGGGATTACGGTGAGTATTGGGGTAGCGAGTTGCCCGGACGACAGTGAAAATGATCGGGACTTGCTGCTCAAAGCGGATAGCGCCATGTACTGGGGGGCCAAACAGCGCGGCCGGAACCGTACCGCGATGTACACGCCCGAATTTGATGCACAGTTGTTTGTCGACGATTTGACCGGCTTGTATACCGTTCATCTGGTCAACATTCGCGTTCGCGATGATGTTCTGCATGGGTCGACGGAGTGGGGCGCAATCTGTATCGACTTGAATCAATTTGGTTCCATCAACAGCACCTTTGGGTTTGATGTCGGTGACCAAGTCCTTCGACAGACAGGCGTGATTATTCGTGAGTGCATGCGGCATGGCGAGCTCGCTTGTCGTTACGGTGGGGACGAAATTCTCATCCTGTTACCGGGCGTAGGTGAGTCAGAACTTGCGGGCGTCCAAGAACGTGTCACCCGGTCCATTGCTTCACATCGTTACACCGTGGGTGAAAACATCATTTTGAGTTTGCGGGTCAGAGCTACGCACAGTATTCTCAAAGATGTCGTCGATGGTGCCGATCTGTTCAATCGCGTTGCTGACTTATTTGCTGAATTGGATACGGAATCAGGCAAATCGATGGCTTGATAGAAATGGTCATCATCGACATGCATGGCATCTCCTCCCACTGGGTCATACTACCCGACGGGAGGAGTGTTTTTTATGGTCCAAGTACCGGATTGGCAGTTTCCCATTCGTATTCTTGTTTTGTACTTGTTGGTCATGGTCGCTCTTCGAGTGATGGGGAAGCGGGAAATCGGCCAGTTGTCGGTGTTTGATTTCGTTGTGTCGGTCATGATCGCTGAGTTGTCTACCTTGCCCATGGAAGACACACAGGTCCCCCTCTATAAATCCGTTATTTCAATCGGCTCGCTGGTTTTGTTTCAAACCATTGTGGCCTTCTTGCAAATAAAAAGTCATCGGTTTCGTCATTTTGTCGATGGGGAACCATCCGTGCTAATCGAGCATGGACAAGTGAAGGATCGAGAAATGAAGCGACTTCGCTATTCGGTTCACGACTTAATGACGCAGCTCCGTGAAAAAGGCGTAAGCAATGTGGCCGACGTGGAGTTTGCCATTTTAGAGACTTCTGGACAACTCAGTGTTTTTCCCAAGGCAGCTGTACGCCCCCTTACACCACGTGATATCGGACGTATGGTGGACACTGAAACGATTCCCATGCCGTTAATTGTGGACGGTTACCCGGTTGAAAAAACGCTTTCAATCCTGAAACAAGACGAAACATGGCTCGCGGATGAAATGAAACGAAGAGGTTATTCATCTTTGCGCGATGTGTTTTACGCTTCAGTGGATGCCTCAGGGAATATTTGGATTGATGAGCGAGACGCTCGGGACGAAAAGGATAGGCACAAGGGCAATGGGGAGGACAAGTGACCATCGGGTCACTTGTCAGATTGCGAATGGCATCCACTTTACAACCTGTGAGAGCCATGGGCCAACTCGCGGCACCCGTCTGATGTTGCGGGACGTGAGAACGCGAAGTGCGCAGAGAAGTGCGAAGTAGAGAATAAATCCGCCGATCACGGCAAGCATCAACGATGACAGAGGCAGCTCTGTGTGTCGCATTGTGATGGCTTGCATGTATACGAACATTCCGCACGAAGCAACGGCGACTCGCGCCAACGAGTGGAGTCGAATGCTGAAACCAACGTAGCGTACAACGAACCACAGGTTGAGAATACAGGATACGCTGAATGATGCGGCCGTCGCCATACTCACCCCGAGTACACCCATGGTTGGACGAGACGCCAGCAGGATGATGAGCAGCAATTTGAGCAAGCCACCGATGATGGAATTCGTCATAGCGATACCAGTCTTGTTTAGTCCCTGTAGGATTCCGGTGAGTGGCGCTTGCAGACAAAGGAAAAACATGAACGGGGCCATGACGGCTAGGATCGGTCCCACTGATCCTTCTTTGTAGATGTAGTGTGTGAGCGGCGTTGCGAACATCGTCAGCACGACAGCCGTCGGGAACGCCACCATAGCGGTCGCTGTGAAGCTTTGTGCAAGACGAATGCGAACACGAAACGCCTCATTGGCCGCAATGGACTCTGACACGGATGGAACTAAGTTGGTTGCTAGTGATCCGGTGAATACGGTTGGAAACACGAGGAGGGGAATGGCCATGCCGCTGTATTGACCATACATCGTCGTCGACATGACCGTTGAAAACCCTGCGTGCTTAAGCGCTCGCATCACCAATACAGGTTCCGCTGCGAACAGGATGGACCAAATGAGTTTGCTCAAGGTAACTGGAAGGGCAATGACACGCATGGCGCGGATGGTGTCCCGAGTGGTCTCCGTTGTTCGATTGTCCGCGTTTGGCAAGATGTCGTCCAATTTTCCTCGCCGACGTTGCTGGAAAACTAGGAACAAAAGCCCGCTCAATTCTCCTAAAACCATCCCCATCATCGCAGCCGCTGCCGCGTAGGCGAGAGAAATATGCACGAAGTAGGCTGCCAGTATCCAGACACTAATGATGCGCACAGTTTGCTCTAGGATCAGTCCCCATGCAGTGGGCCCCATATCCTGCAAGCCTTGAAAATAGCCTCGATAAAGGCTCGAAATTGCGATCACGCCGATAAGAGGAATCATCGCCAAGTAAGCCGGGTACGCGCGCGGGTCAGTCAACCAGCGATTTGCTACGACGTGCCGACAAACCACCATGAGAATCGTAAAGAGAATGGCCAAAACGGCGACGATCCAGACGCTGATCCGCATAATACGGCGGACGCGAGCCTTGTCATTTTGAGCTACCGCTTCTGCCACGAGTTTCGAGATGGCGAGTGGAAGACCGGCCGTGACAAAGGTGAGAACGAGTCCCAAAATCGGGAAGACGATTTGGAACAGGCCCATTCCTTGTGCGCCGATAAGACGCGTGAGTAAGACTCGGTACACGAAGCCCATGACCCGTGTAACCAGTCCGGAAATCATCAATACAAGTGCGCCGTGAAGGAATGTTTGACGATTCACCCTGCAACGCTCCTGTTCTGTCTGTGTCGGTTTCCTGTCCAGTCCCGAGACAGGCTGTCCCTAATCTTTATGCGACAGGCGAGGTGCCTAGTCCATGTTTCTCCAGCAGATTCCGCAAAGGAATTGAGGGGCCTCCGTGGAATAGATCAGTCTACGGAAAAAAGGAGTTGGGGACGTTGAATCCGCTTGAAGCCACTCACATTCGACCTCATGCAAAAGAACTGATGGACTTGTGCGCAACGAAAGTGGAAGAGTTCCGTTTACTCGGCTATGATCAGGTAAAGCTAGAGGAAGTTTGGGAATTTGTGTGTGCCAAGCTGCCTTCTGACACACATTTACATCAATTGGTGGAATTTATTTTATCGATGCGTGTGATGGATTTCATGAATTACCAGACCATCTCGGCTTATAAAGGTTCGCTTTCGTAGATCATTGGCAAAATTGCAGGTTTGACGACGAATTTTGTCGTTGCGTATACTAGATATGTTATGCCATCACGTGGATTCAGTACGGATGGCCAGGCGTATGTAAGGAGGACAACCTATGAAATGGGGACGCTTCATGGCGTTCTTGGTCATGGTCGCAGTCGTCATCGGGCTGACTGTGGGCACGGCGATGCCGATTGCAAAGAAGATCCCTTTGGGACTCGACTTGCGGGGCGGCGTTGATTTACTGTATCAGATTCAACCGTCCAGTGGACAACACATAACCGAGAGCGGTAAACAGGCTTTGTTACAGGCCGTTGAGCTGCGGGTCAACAACCTCGGTGTCGCGTCACCCATCATCGACTTGGAGGGTCGCGACCAGATTCGCGTACAGCTAGCTGGAGTGAAAGACCAAGCTGCAGCTGCCAAGACGATTGGTGAGACGGCACAGCTCGCAATGTATTCCAGTGCAAAGATGGATCCGAAGACGGGAGCACCAATTGCACCTGCAGGAAAACTGCTCGCAACTGGGGCTGATCTGAAGAGTAACGCGTCGTATGTTCAAGATCCCAATACGGGCAAAAACGAAGTGGCGATTTCTTTTAAGGATCCGAAAAAGTGGGAGAATATTACCAGCACATACTTAGGTAAACCAATTTACATTTTCTTGAACGACAACCTTCTCACCGATCCAGTTATTAATGAAAAAATGTTTACCGGTGACAGCGTCATTTATGGCCCGCAGTTGACGACGCCCCAAGAGTGTCAACAGTTGGCGAGCCAAATTAACGCAGGCGCGTTACCGTATCCACTGCACCTACAAAGTGAGACCAGTGTCGGCCCATCGCTCGGTCAAGCTAGCCTTCAAGCCACACTGTACGCGGGAATGATTGCGATCATCCTCATTTTCCTCTTTATGATCGTGCTTTACCGCATGGCGGGTCTCATCGCGGATATCGCCCTTGTGGCGTATGGGTACCTGACGATTTTGATCTTTAATGGCCTTCATGTCGTCTTGACCCTATCGGGTCTCGCGGCATTGGTTCTCGGTGTCGGTATGGCGGTGGACGCAAACATCATCACGTACGAGCGCATCAAAGACGAGATGAGACAGGGTCGCAGTTTGCGATCCGCTGTGAAAATCGGCAACAAGAATGCCCTTCGTGCCATCATCGACTCGAACGCAACCACATTTATTGCTGGTGCTGTGATGTACTGGTTTGGCCAAGGTGACATTCGCGGATTCTCGGTGGCTCTCATGGTCAGTATTATCGTCAGCCTCCTCACGGCGGTACTACTTAGCCGTATGATGTTGCTGTCGTTTACGAATTCAGGCGTGGTCAAACGACCGTGGTGGTATGGAGTAGGGAAAGGGGTGTTGAAGAACGATGAAGCCTAAGTTTGATATCATCCGGCTCAGTAAGTGGTTCTTCCTTCTTTCCAGCCTGATCACCGTTGCTGGTATTGTTGTCTTTGCGACCCTTGGATTCAATTTGGGCACGGATTTCAAAGCCGGCTCACGGGTACAAATGCAGTTGAATCAACAGGTGGACGAAACAAAAGTTCGCCAGATGTTCAACTCTGTCGGACTCAAGGTGGACAACACTGCAGTCACTGTAGCGGGAACAGGGCGCAATGTGGCCATTGTGCGTTTTCCGGAAGTGCTGACACCAACCCAGATCAGTCAAATTGACCAAGCGGAGTCGAAGTATTTTCCGAAGGCCACAGTTGCGCCAAAAGTAGACACGGTTGATCCGTATGTGGCCAAGCAAACGGCTCAAAAGGCAGCACTATCTATTTTGATTGCCGCCGCATTTATCGTTATTTACATCGCCATCCGATTTGAGTTTCGCTTCGCTGTCGCAGGCATCGTTGCTCTTTTGCACGACGCCTTTATCGTGCTTGCCGCGTTTGCCTTGTTGCGGCGTGAAGTCGATCTGACGTTTGTGGCTGCCATCCTCACAATCGTCGGTTACTCCATTAATGACACCATCGTCATTTTCGACCGCATCCGTGAGAACCTCAAAATTGTCAAGCCGAAGGATGTGGAGACGCTCAAGCAAGTGGTCAATCGCAGTTTATGGCAGACGATGTCGAGATCGATTAACACAGTCATTACCGTACTCATCGCTGCCGTAATCCTCTATTTCTTCGGGGGCGTTTCAATCCGAAACTTCACGTTCGCACTCATCATCGGCTTAGTCAGCGGAGCCTACAGCTCAATTTTCATCGCCAGTCCGCTGTGGGTCGTATGGCGTGGACGGTCGTTGAAGAAAGGTAAATCCGGCGTAAAAACGCATACGGCTTAATGATGAGGTCGCACCAGAAAGCGCTCCGGGCGGAGCGCTTTCTTTATCTTTTATTGTCCCTTCGGGTACGCTGTGTAGAGATGATCAAAAACGAGGTGCAGTTGTTTGAGTAGCCAAGCAAACGTTCAGAGGCAAGGGAGCTGGATGGCGTTTATAAATGCCCTATTCAACGTGTTGTTGGCTGTAGCGAAGGGTGTTATCGGGGTTATTGCAGGGAGCAATGCGCTCATCGCGGATGCAGTTCATTCAGCAGCCGATCTCGTCGGTTCGCTCGCCGTCATCATCGGTCTCCGAATTGCCCGTAAGCCACCGGATGAGGATCACCCGTACGGTCACGGGAAGGCGGAGCTGATCGCGGCGACTATCGTGGCAGGCTTGTTGGTAGCAGCCGCCATTGAAGTTGCGTATTCATCCGCTACTTCGTTCTTTCATGATCCGACGAAACCGGAGATGGTGGCTGCTTATACGGCTTTTGCAGCTATGGTTGTCAAAGAACTCTTATTTCGTTTCAACTACCGTCTTGGTAAAAAGTTGTTCAGCAAGAGTTTGATGGCGAGTGCTTATGATCACAGGTCTGACGTCTACTCATCTCTCGCTGCGTTTATCGGGATTGTTTTGTCGGTCCTTGGTACGCGCATCCATGTCGGTTGGCTTCGCTACATGGATGCCGTTGCTGGCATCTTTGTGGCTATCCTGGTCTTCAAAATGGCTGTTGGTATCGCGCGCGATTCATTGCAAAGTTTAATGGACCGGGTTGTACTGGAAGAAGAGAATATTGCACCCTACGTAGAATGTGCCCTATCCGTGAACGGCGTGCGGCGGCTTGATGATATTCGCGTACGTGACCACGGTCAGTATGTCATTGTCGATTTGGAAATCGGTGTAGACGCAGAGGTCACTGTGGCAGCAGGGCATGACATCGCGGCTCGTGTGCGGCGAGAGATGCGGTCCGAATTTGAACGGGTTCAAGATGTGTTTGTTCACGTAAATCCGTACTATGGGGCAACGAATGAAGGGAAGAACAGAAATGACGACGAAAGTTCCGCTGTGGTTGACCGCTAACGTTCCAGTCTACGCAGCGGATGAGTTGGCCAAAGCATTGGCGCTTCCGCGTCGAGTTGCAAGTTGGTTGGTGGCCAGAAATATCTCGACAGTACAGGAGGCTCGTCGCTTCCTCTACGCGCACGAGCAATTTTCCGACCCGTTTGACTATCAGGACATGCGGGTGGCTGTGGAGCGGATTTTAGAATCGGTAGATAACGACGAACTGATCGTCATCGTCGGCGACTACGACGTCGATGGCGTGACCGCCAGCACGATTCTGGCGGCAGAACTGGAGACTCGGCGAGCACGTTGGCACTGTTTGATTCCGGAGCGTGTGACGGATGGATACGGTCTGAGTGCCAGCTTGGTTGACCGTGCACATGAAATGGGGGCTTCCCTCATTGTCACGGTCGACAATGGGATTCGCGCTGACGAAGCGCTTGAACGGTGTTCACGCTTAGGTGTTGATGTGATTGTGACTGATCACCACGAACCAGGCTCCTCGCCGCTGCCAGGCTGTGTCGCTGTCGTACACTGGTCGCGACACGAACGGCCAAACGACGCCATTGTCCTGTCCGGTGCGGGCGTCGCGTGGAAGGTATGTCAGGCTTTACAAGCCCTGCGCGAAATATCTCAAGCTCCGTCCGACCACCGTGAATGGTTGATGGGCTTAGCCGCCGTTGGAGCCATCAGTGATATCATGCCAATGCGGGGAGAGAATCGTCGTTTGATTCGTGAAGGCCTGGCAGCTTTGCGCGGGTGTCGCCGGCCGGGGTGGCTGGCGCTCTGTGAGCGAGCGCGTGTCGTACCGGATGAACTGTCCGCGACCAGCATCTCGTGGCGAATTGCGCCGAGAATGAACGCGGCCGGGAGAATGGCGAGCGCAACGGCCGCATTTGAACTGTTGATGGCGGATAAGCGGCCGAAGGCTGGCGAATATGCGGACGAGATCGAACGATTGAATGCTGAGCGCAAACGAAGCACGGACGAGGCCGTCCTGCAAGCCAAGGCACAGGTGCAGGAGATCTACGGCCACGAGGAGCCGGGTGCCATTGTCGTAGCAGGTGAGTGGCCACTTGGTGTTGTGGGTATTGTGGCGGCGAAACTATCTGATCTCTACCAATGTCCGGCCATTGTCTTGTCAGACATGGGAACGGACATTCTACGAGGGTCTGGACGCTCACCGGCAGGCATTTCCATTCACGATGCGCTCATGTCCTGCGAATCGTCGCTGGACCACTTTGGCGGGCACGATGCGGCCGTGGGCTGCGGTGTCCGAAAAGATAAAGTAGGGGAATTTCGTCTTGCATTTCGTGAGGCTGTCCGGGCAATTGGTGCGGTTCAGAAGCAAGAAGCGGCAGTCGTGGCGGATGATTTTTTGCCCCTTGAAGAGGCAACGTTAGATATGCTTGATTGGACATTGAAGTTTTCGCCCTATGGTCCTGAGAATGAGCCCCTGCGGTTTTTTATTGGTCCCGCGGTCGTGACGAAGTTGACGCCGCTTGGGGACGGATCGCACGTGCGATTGCGCTTGCAGGAAGGCGCGGTTGAAGCGGACGCAGTCTGGTTTCAGGCACCTGAGCGAATGCGGGACAAGAGCCTTGCTGGTCAGCGCATGGCCCTTGTCGTGGAGCTGGAAGAAAACGTTTGGCAAGGACGGCGTAAGGCACAATTACGCGTTGTCGACGGATGGGTACTCCGGAAACCAGTCGTTCGGGAAGTGTTTGCCCGAGTGTACCGGCATTTATTGCAAGGGCGTGTCGTTCCGGAGACAGCATTTGATCAGCTGGCGAAAGAACATCATATTGACGATTTAGATGTCATTTTAGAAACTTTTGTCGAGTTGGGATTTGCCGCTTGCGAGAATGGTGCGTATCATGTTCTTGAGGCAGTCCGCCCACGCGATTTGCGTGAGGCTGTGTCCTACCAGGCGCACCTGCGTACACAACTGGTGGAACTGACGTAAGGAGAGAATTTGATTGACAGTAGATTACCGAAGCTGGATTCGAGATATACCGAATTTCCCGAAGGAAGGTATTCTCTTTCGTGATATCACGCCGTTGTTGGGAAACGGTGATGCATATAAGGCAGCAATCAACACGTTGGCAGAGCAAGCCAAAAACTGGGGTGCAGAGGTCATTATTGGTCCCGAGGCACGTGGTTATGTCGTAGGCGCGCCGCTATCATATTCCCTTGGCATTGGCTTTGTCCCGGTGCGGAAAAAGGGGAAATTACCGAGCGAAACTGTGTCCGTCACGTATGATTTGGAGTACGGAAAGGATATCCTGGAGATTCATACAGATGCCATTCAACCGGGGCAAAAGGTCGTCGTTGCAGATGACTTGCTCGCCACGGGCGGAACGATGGCTGCAACGATCGAGTTGGTACAGAAGTTGGGCGGCGATGTCGTAGGCGCGGCGTTCTTCATCGAATTGTTGCCGCTCTCTGGTCGTGATAAACTCCAGGGCATCCCAGTCCATACGCTTGTTCAATATGATGATTAACATGCCGAGAATCGGCGAGTGGGAGGTGGTATGGTATGTCTGACCTGACGATAGATGTCTTGTGTGAGCGGATGCAATCGTATTGTGACGCAGATGACGTGGAAAGTGTACGAACGGCGTACTTGTTCGCTGAGCGTGCACATGCAGAGCAGAAACGGATGTCGGGCGAACCGTACATCACCCATCCCCTCGCTGTGGCATTCATCCTTGCCGAGTTGCAATTGGATGCCACGGCTGTCGTGGCTGGTTTGCTGCACGACGTCGTCGAAGACACACCTGTAACGGATGCCGATATCGTTCAGAATTTTGGCGCCGAGGTGGCTGCGCTTGTCGACGGCGTGACAAAGCTGAAACGGATCAAATTCGATTCTCGTGAGGAGCAGCAGGCGGAGAATCTCCGCAAGATGTTCATGGCCATGGCCAAGGATATCCGGGTACTCATCATTAAACTTGCGGACAGATTACACAACATGCGCACACTCAGGTATCAAAATCCGGAGGCGCAACGGCGCAAGGCGAGAGAGACGCTCGAGATTTTCGCTCCGCTTGCGCACCGTCTAGGAATTAACACTATCAAGTGGGAACTTGAAGATATTTCGTTGCGCTATCTCAACCCACAACAGTATTACCGCATCGTGAATTTGATGGCTCGCAAGCGCCAAGAGCGTGAGCAGTTTATTGACGGTGTGATGGACATCCTCCGGGATAAATTGAAAGACTTGAATCTCAAAGCCGAAGTGAGTGGCCGGGCTAAGCATATCTACAGTATCTATCGAAAGATGAACACACAGCACAAGGAATTTAACGAGATATACGATCTCTTCGCCATCCGCGTCACAGTGGAAAGCATCAAAGACTGCTACGGCGTGCTGGGTGTCGTTCACACCATGTGGAAACCCATGCCCGGCCGCTTCAAAGATTACATCGCCATGCCGAAGGCGAATATGTACCAGAGCTTGCACACGACTGTGATCGGACCGAACGGTGAACCACTGGAGATTCAAATTCGCACGTGGGAAATGCACCAAACGGCCGAGTACGGTATTGCCGCATACTGGGTCTACAAAGAAACCGGGAGTCAAAAGGCGGAGGGTGACTTCGCCAAAAAGCTCGCGTGGTTCCGGGAAGTGCTCGAGTGGCAACAGGATTTTCGGGATGCTCAGGAGTTCATGGAGACCCTGAAGATCGATTTATTCTCTGACCAGGTATTCGTCTTCACGCCCAAAGGCGACGTGATCGAACTCCCTGCAGGTTCTGTGCCCATCGACTTTGCCTATCGGATTCACACGGCAATCGGCAACCGTTGCATTGGCGCCAAGGTGAACGGGAAGATGGTGCCCCTCGATTACCGCCTGCGGACCGGAGATATCGTGGAAGTGGCCACGTCGAAACACAGTTACGGTCCCAGCCGTGACTGGTTGAAAATCGTGCAATCTTCACAGGCGAAAAGCAAGATCCGCGCGTGGTTCAAACGTGAGAAGCGTGAGGAAAACGTTGCGCGTGGGCGCGAACTGATCGAAAAGGAATTGGTCAGGCAACGTCTCGAGCCGCGGAACCTGATGAGTCCAACGTTTATGGCTGAAGCCTTGCAGAAGTTCAGTTTCGCCAAGGATGAAGATCTGTTTGCCGCTGTCGGGTATGGTGGATTGAGTGCAGCCCAAGTGGTCACTCGTCTCGTGGAAGCTCAGCGCAGGTTGCAGGAAGACAAGCCCGTTGATTCACTGTCGCTCATGTCAAAATCACAGCAGAAACCGTCGGATACCGGTGTTCGCGTCAAGGGTGTGGACAATCTCTTGATCCGGTTTGCCCGTTGCTGTAACCCAGTTCCGGGTGACGACATCGTAGGCTTTGTCACACGCGGTAGAGGTGTCTCGGTGCACCGGACGGATTGCCCAAACGTGGAGGCATTGACGGCCGACGGTACGCGCACGTTGGATGTGGAGTGGGCAACGAACAAAGATTGGTCGTATAACGCCGAAATAGAAGTCACCGCGATGGACAGGCATGGACTCGTGAACGAAGTGTTGAACGCCATCGCAGAGACCAAGACGGAAATCACAGCCGTGAGTGAGCGGGCGGATGCGAAAAAGATCGCTCACATTCACATGAGTGTTCGCATTCGAAATTTAGACCATTTGCGCAGTGTTGTGGAGCGATTAAAGAGGCTGAAAGACATCTACAGCGTACGCAGAATGGTTCAATAAGCTGTTCGCAAGTGGGGGGAGTCACCGTGAGAATCATCGTTCAACGAAGTGGGCCTGCTCGTGTAGAAGTTGAGGGCAAAGTCACAGGTGAGATTGATTCTGGCCTCGTTCTGTTGGTCGGCGTCGGCCAAGGCGATACGGAGTCGGATGCAAATTACCTTGCTGAAAAAGTCGCCCATCTGCGCGTGTTTGAAGATGACGATGGAAAAATGAACCGCGACGTTCTTGACGTGAAAGGCAGCATTCTCTCGGTTAGCCAGTTCACATTGTACGGCGACGTCCGCAAGGGCCGCCGGCCCAGTTACGCCGATGCCGCGCGACCGGAGGATGCAGTGCGGTTATACGAGTTTTTTAATGATGCACTCCGACATCTCGGGTTACATGTTGAGACGGGAGTCTTTCGCGCCATGATGGATGTGCACCTCGTCAACGATGGCCCAGTTACCATTTTATTGGACAGCAAGAAGATGTTCTAGGCGTTTCTACCGGTACTTGTATGAAGGAGGGCGAACCATGGAAATTCGTCGTTTTGTCGTGAGTCCCATTCAAGCAAACTGCTATGTGTTGTCCGAGTCGTTAGACAAGGGGGCACGAGCTGTCATTGTCGATCCCGGCGACACCGACCTCACACAAGTCTTCACCTACATTGACGATCACGAATTTAAAGTCGAGGCGAACTGGAACACGCATGCCCATTTCGATCACGTTCTCGGCGTCGATATCGTGCGTGACAAGTACCACTGCCCTAGTTACCTTCATCCGGATGACCAAGGCGTCTGGGATGCGACACCGGCCTCAACACAGCAGTGGATCCAGCGCAATGTAGAACCGTTGAACGCACCAGACGAGTACTATCGCGACGGTGATACCGTGAATCTCGCTGGCGAGGTGTTCACGATTTGGCACACACCAGGTCATTCCCCCGGGGGAGTATGCCTTGTCGGACGTGAATTTGCCTTGACCGGGGACACGCTGTTTCGCGGTACCGTAGGGAGAACGGATTTACCCAAAGCGAGTCCTGGAGCAATGGATGCATCCTTAAAACGGATTTTAGAGTGGGATGACAACCTTGTCATTTACCCTGGACACGGGGAATCCACCACGTTTGGGGTTGAACGAGAACACAATCGATTTCTCCGTATTGCGGCGCGTGGAGGAGAGTAAGCGCCCGGCGTACAAGGAAGCACCTTACGAGAAAATTTTGTGCACTGATGAAAGCAGCGTATTGTTATCGCTGCTTTTTTGTATGCTTCTTTCTGGATCGGATCAATCTATAGTTGGAGGTGGCGGTATGGTCAACCACGAATTGCATGCGTCACATACGTGTTTTGCGTGTGAGAACATGATGCCCTGGACGGGAGATGTATTTGGAGGCGTCATCATCTCACACGGCAACGAAATCGATGCCACCGTTTCAGTGACTGGCATCAAGGGCAACTTCGTTGAGCTTTCCGTTCAAGCACAATGTCCGGAATGCGGGGCAGTAAATCAGTTTAAGGTGCTTCACCAGAAGTGACGATGACGAATTCACGTTAAGTTCCAGTTCGAGTCGGGTATAACGCAACAAAGAGAATCGGTCCGATCATACTTGTAATGATGGCGACCAAAATGATGGAATCAGCCAGCACGTGAGACAGTGTACCAATGCGTACACCAATTTGAGCGGCAGCGGCAATAAGGCTCAATCTCGCAGACAAGAGGAATCCCCCAGCTAGGGACTTCCGCCACCCGAACCCGCGTACAAGGTACAGGGATGGGATGAGTTTGACAACGAACGCTGCGACGATAAGTACAGGTATCCACATCAGTGCCTCATGTGATCTAAGAGAGTGAAAATCGAAATCGAGACCTACGGAAATGAAGAACAGCGGAATGAAAAATCCATAGCCAATCCCGTGACTGTAATCGCGGAGTTTTCCCTTTAAGGAAAACGGAAGTGCTGAAACCAACATGCCAACGAGGAAGCTCCCCAGGATCGGTTCCGCACCTGTAAAGTCAGCCAATGCCGTCGTGACTGCGAGTAACGCGATGATGGCGCGGATTCGCACTTGTACGTCCCCAGCGAGGTTTCTTAACCAAGGCAGTCGTTGAACGCCTCTCAAAATAATGTAGACCCCGATCGCAAACGGCACAATAGCTAGCGTTAGAAGGACTTGGCTTGGGCTTCCGGCAGTTTGACCGCTGATGAATATGGAGAGCAATAGCATGGTAAGAAAATCTGCTATTAATGCACTAACAAGAAGTGTTTGTCCGAACTGTTTGTGTAAGAGGTGCGACTCTTCCAAAATGGGCAGGATGACACCGAGTGATGTTGTGGAAAACAGCAAAGCGACCATGTAAGGGTTGGTTGGTGGAGGGGTTAACCTGTACATCCACAGAGCAACTCCAAAGCTGATGAGCAATGTTGCGCAGAAAATAGACAATCCAATTGACAGGATGGACGGTCCCCTGCCTGTCCACTTGCTTGGGCGAAGTTGCCGTACGTCGACTTCCATTCCGGAGACGTACATGAGAAAAAGCAACCCGAAGTCTGCAAGGTGGTTAAGCCAATGGATTTCACTATCTGTGATGTGAATAAACTTTGACTGCAGCACCATTCCAAACATGAGGTAGCCTACAGTAGATGGAATGCGCAAAAGTGGAATGCGGCTTAGAAGCGTGCTGAAGACAAATGATGCAGCCAAGATAACTAAAAAAACGAACAGTGTATCGCTCACGGATGCACACCTCCCGCCTTCTACCATATGAGAGGCGGGACAAGTCTAGCACCGTTATCCAGAGATGATTGTTCAGAACGGGTTTTCCATTGCGAAAATGTGAACCGGTATTCCGTGGAACTCGGTCGCGTGATGGAAGCGCATCCCCGTCTTTTCCGCAACGCGAATAGAGCGGATGTTCTCAGGTTGAATGATGCTGATGACGCGTGGAACACCAAGTTGCTTGAAGGCGACATCGCGGCACAAGGCTGCTGTTTCCGAGGCGTACCCTTTGCCCCAGTGTTCCTTGGCCACCCAGTAGCCAATCTCCAACTGCTCTTGTCCATCCACTACCTGCGGAAGCAGTCCTGCGTGACCAACCGGTTTACATGAGTCGCGCAGTTCCATTAGGAGAATTCCCTTGCCTAGTTCTGATTTCGAGACCCAATAGGGATAGTTTGCTTTTAAGTCCGCTTTGGAACGAGGCTGGCCATTACCGATGTAGCGAACGACGTCCGGGTCCTGCCACAGGTAAACGTAAAAGCGGAAGTCTTCTAGGCGATATGGACGAAGGCGTAAACGATCCGTTTCCAGCATGTCGTATCGCATCTTAACGCACCACAAGCGTGTACACTTGCTGGGCGATAACAAGACAGGTCACGCCGATGAATATCGGCCTCACATATCTTACACCTTTGCGAATGGCGAACTGGGAGCCAACCAGCGCTCCTAACACCATGCTGACACCAAGGATTAAGCCAGCTACATAGTGCACTGCCCCTAGGGACACGAATGCGACCAACGCGCCAATATTTGACGCAAAGTTAATGGTGCGTGCATTGCCGCTTGCGTTGACAAAGTCAAAACCCAACAAAACGAACACCATCATCAAAAATGATCCCGTACCGGGTCCAAAAAAGCCATCATAGAAACCGATGACGAGTGCCGCGAGTCCTGCCCAGACAAACACGTGTCGTGGAAGATCCTGACGATTCGGATTCAGTCCTAAGTTTTTTTTCACCAGCGTGTACGCGGCGACGGCGATGAGGAGCACGAGCACGAGCGGGCGCAAGAATGCGGAGGGCAAGTGATGAACTACGATAGCACCCGCCGCGGCACCGATTATTCCGAGCGGAAAGACGGGCCCCACAAGCCTATAATTCACCTTACCGGATCTTAGATAGGATAGGGTGCTCGTCACCGCCGACATGGTGCCTGCCAGTTTGTTCGTTCCCAGTGCTGCCGCTGGTGGCAATCCCACAAACAACAGGGCTGGTAGTGAGATAAGTCCGCCTCCACCGACCGTCGAATCGACAAACGCAGCGACAAAGCCGGAAATTGCGAGCGTGATCCAAGTGAACTCATTTACGTGTAACAATTGTCATCTGGCCTTTCCTATAAATCCCGTTCATTGTAGCGCTCGGTGTTCGGTGTGACAACGATCGTTTTAAAACAATCTTGCCGTGTCTCTTGTTTCACTGTAGCTGATTACGGAAATTAAGTTGTCAGGTATTCACAACACCAACCGATATATCATTCGCTTGAATTCGTGACGTAGCAGATCGTAAATATCTTTCAACGGTGAATAAATGAGACGCGAATTGTGAAGAGGCCGTGTAGTAATTTTTTTGGGTTCATTGCATACGTACACCCTAGGACTGGCATTTTCCCCTTTTTAGCGTCGGACCGCCCTAGAGTCTCTGTTCGATACCGTTATTTTGTGCGTGTAGTTTGGAAGAAGTCAGCTAGACCTCGAATATTTCTCCATTGAGAACCTAATGTGATACTTGATACAAACAATTTGTCATAACCCTTGGATGGAAGTGATTCAGTCAGTGTGTCGAGAAGCTCTGCATTGCTTTTGTTGCTTCCTACAATCCAGACGGATCTTTGAATTTCAAAGTGATCAGGGCACTCTTTTTTGATAGCCAACGTCAATCTGGTGTATCCGTCTTCATCTGGTTTATGTAAGTCATAAACAATCGTATGCATATACATTTACTTTATCTTCCTTTATTAATTTATCAACTTATATTGATCATTTCTGCCAGATAATTACATAACAACTGCTCATTCGAAAGTCTATAATCGTGCGGGTAATTCGGTTATGCCCACGGTAGTCCAACAACATTCTTAGCACCATAGTGCACAACAAGTGTATGTGTTCCTTACTGATTATAAATAGTCTGTACAGGGTTAATGGTCACCCGGTACAAGGTTCATTGATATGGATAATCGGTTCCAACTATTTATGGTGTTGATTAGAAAAATTAAGTCAACATATTGTTTCTCATCAAAATGTTGACGGACACGATTGTATAAATCATCCGACACACGATTTGTGGCGATTAAAGTAATCGTTTCAGTCAACTCAAGAGCGACACGTTCAACATCATTGTAAAATGGTGATTCACGCCATGCATTCAAACAATATATTCGTTGCTCGGTTTCGCCAATTGCACGAGCGTCTCTTGCATGCATGTCCAAGCAGAAGGCACATCCGTTAATTTGTGAAGCTCGGATTTTAATCAGTTCCATCATCTTAGGATCGAAACCGATCGTTTTTGTATATTTCTCAAATTGGTACATGATTTTATAAGCCTCCGGGGCCACTTTTGGGCCGCTTATACGCTGTTCCACAGGGATCGCTCTCCTTATGTTGGTTTACTAGACATCGGTGTTTCCATAGGGATATACATTCCATACAATTACTATTAATCCTCTACAGTCTTGTTGCTAAGCCGCCTGAGGACCCGTAGCGATAACCCTGGAGGACTGTATTTACATGCGTAGGTGCATGCACCCGGATCTTCGATTCAAGTCCCGTTTGGTCAAAGAAAAAAACTATAAAAATTCAAGTGTATGAGTTTCAATTACATGTAAGCTGTCTGTAACGTAATCAAAAAATCGCTGTTCATGGCTTACGTGTTGTACCCAATACTCAAATAACTGTAGGACTTTAAGCACATCCCCTGATGTGTAATCCTCATTTGTTGCTGCAAATGAGTACAACATAACAGGCCTCCTCATGCATGCTTGTTCATGACTTCCATGTGCACACATGGCTTTCCTTTATGGCTTTGAGCAAAAAAGTCTCAAGTGGGAATTCACCTATTGACAGTGTATTAATTGATTTAATACACTCTGTACACAGAGGTGAAGATAATGGCTTCGAATGAGACATGGAAGCCACCCGAAATCCATCCGGATCCAACCAGACCGCTCTATGAGCAGTTTGCGGATGTGATCCGAACAGAGATCGCGAGTGGTCGATTACGGCCGGGGGTTCGTATGCCATCTGTACGCGATCTCGCCGGCACATGGCGGGTCAACCCGAACACTGTGATGCGCACCTATCGTGATTTGGAGCAAATCGGGTTCTTAATGACCCAACGAGGGCAGGGGACGTTTGTGGTGCGTGATGAGCGTGTCATTGAGGACAGCAAATTGGCCATTGCGAAACGGGCATGGCAGCAGTTTCAGGAAGTGGCGCAATCCCTTGGTATGACTGTGCACGAATTGATTGATTTAGCCACTCAAGAGGAGGTCGACCGGGCACATGAATGACAGTGTAACTATGGCCGTCTGTTGTACGGGCGTACAGGTTCGAATCGGTAGGAAAGCCGTCCTTCACGATATCACATTTGGTATCGAACCGGGGCAGATTGCCGGGTTGCTTGGACCCAATGGAGCGGGCAAGTCGACATTGTTAAGTCTTATTTCTGGTATTGCGCCTGTCGAGACTGGTAAAATTGAAATATTTGGGCAAGAAGCTGGGGAGAAGACTTTGACGCAGACCGCATACTTGCCGGACAGAGGAAAGCTTCCTTCTTGGTTAAGGGTAGGCGAATGGCTGGCTTTTGCACAGAAGCTGTACCCGGACTGGGATGTCGATAGGGCTCGTTACCTTAGGGAAGCCCTGAACGTTCAACTGGATGCAAAAATTAGTTCGCTGTCGCGCGGTGAAGAGGCTCGATTGCAGTTGATGACTTGCTTGTCGAGATCGGTCCCACTGGTTCTGCTCGACGAACCCTTTGTTGGCGTGGATCTCACTTCGCGTGAGCGGATTGCGGAGACTGTTGTCCGCGAAATGGCCGATGGGTCGCGGACTTTTCTTATCGCAACCCACGACATTCGTGAAATGGACCAGATGTTTGATCGGATCGTTCTGATCGACAAAGGTAGCATTGTCAGTGTGGACGATACCGACGCGCTGAGAAGTCGAGGGATGTCTGTCGAGACGCGTTACAGGGAGGTCTTCACATGAGTGCCGTTCGTACGATAGCCGAGCTCGAAATTTCCCGCCATCGCAAGTGGAGTCCCGTGAAGAATCCGACCGTATTTTTGGGGATTTGGCTTATCCTCATAGCAGCGGGTGTTACTTTTGGATACTTGACAAGTTCCATAGTGGCCGTAATTCAGGCTGCATCGTATCTGTCTATATACGGTAGTTTTGGTTTGGCACTTGGTGTGGTATTGCCCATTCTCAGTCAGGAACGAATGTGGTTTTTGGGCTACCCGCATGCGAGACGTTCACTTTTGTTCGGGAAATGGGTAGCCGCATGTACGATTGTATGTCGTGGTATGGCGCTCAGTTGGGGAGCCTGCGTTGTTTCAACCAGTGTGTTGATTGCAACTAGTCGTGGCCGCTTCGAATTGACGGGAACTGAAGCGGGTCAGGGTGTTTGGTGGATTCTGATCAGTCTCTGCTACGCGTTTGTCGTCACTGTATTTGCAGCGTTTAGTCCTATGTTTCAAACAGGATGGTGGCGGCTCTGTTGGTTCTTTTCGTGGCTGCTGATTTCAACGTGGCAAATTCCGCTGTGGCTAGTCACGAACCCGAATCACGTTTTCGTGACCGGCGCCGTTATCTTATATTGTGCCGTGGTCATAGCCGTTGGGCTCTTGTTAACTCTACTTTTGTATCGATATGCTCCCGCTGTGCTGAGCAAAGTGGCACGACACACTGGTGCAAATCGGGAATACGGTAGGCCTGACAATGGTCGACCTCAAGCGAAAGGCGCCCGCATGTTGCGACGCGACAGAGTAAGCAAGGCGAACGTAACGATGTTTTGGGCACTGGTTTGGCTTGAATACTCTCGCTACCGACTATTAGGACGGGATGTCTCCAGAATTGCACAAACCGTCGCGGGGTTAGTGTTGTTGGCCGTCGCCGTAGGATCAGCCGTCGCTTTTCGGCTGTCCGGCGATCTTATTCACTCCGTTGCATTCTTCTTTGATATCGTGACGCTCGTGGGACTCATCGGTTGTTTCGTTCAGATGATGAAGGGAATGAACGATGGATTTAACAAGTGGTTTGTAACGTTTCCGATACAGCGCACAAAAGCAATTACTGCGCGTGGCTTGGCCTGGTACTTGGCATTCTCCCTGTGCATGTTGGAACTCCTTGGAGCTTTCGCCATTGGCGCGATTTTCATGCAGTTGGTCCACCCAGTGGGCGCGCCGGTATGGAACCAGGGACTACAAGTTTTGTGGCGAGGAGCCTTACTCAGCCTTGTGTTTTTGCTGGTCATGTACGCCATTCTCGCCGCTGCGCCAGCCTTGATGGCAAAGCCCGTCTATTCAATCCTCTTGACGGTTCTTGTCTACGTAGGCGGCATTCAACTTTGGAACTTCGGGTGTTTGAAGGTGCTGTTTCATTACGGCCCTGGGTACTGGGTGGCTCTGTTGGTCGTCATTCTCGCGGGGACACCGAGTGCCATGTTCAGCATCCGTTATGCTGCTCTGCACATGGATCGGCTTGCTCGAGGAAACAGCCGAACGAAGACCAGTTGGGGTCAAACGTGGGGAAGCAGTTGGCGTTAGGCAGCTTAGGCCAGTCGGCCATTTTCCGACAGCAACGTCAACGGGGAATGGCCATCTGGGCCCGACTCGCGAAATCATCTGTTATAATAAATGTTGGCCTTGGATGAACAGGGCCGACGCCGTGTTCTTCCAGGCCAATTTGGAAGGGGGAATGCGAAGTCGTGGGAAACGTAAGGACTATTGCCGTGCCGTCGTATTACAAGCGTTTGGCGAATTACTTTCCGACTCATGAAATGAAGAATTTTCGCCAATTACAGGCCTTGGTTGAAGACGTGCCGTACTATGATCTGATGGAGACATCCGAATATCTTGTTCTCTACGGAGATTTCTCCGATTTCATGTTCATCGATTATCTGTTGGTGAATCGAGATCAGCGTGGAGCAGGGATTGGATCGCGCCTGATGGAACGTCTCAAGGCTCGAAACAAGCCCATTCTGCTAGAGGTCGAACCGACAAATGCGAACGATCCCGATACGTATAAGCGGCGACGCTTTTATGCGCACAATGGCTTCACAGTCGCAAGGGGTGTTCAATATGAGCGCTTTGATGACGATGGTCAGCCTTTTCAAATGGATTTGTTGTACTGGTCTCCGTCGCAACAGATAAACGATGAGCAAGTCATGACAATGATGACCGAGGTTTGTAAAAGGATCCACAACTACAAAGCGGAGTCGTATTATGGGCGTATCCCTGCTGATCCAGATGAAGTTTTGAGTTTGGCAGAGTAACCATATGTTTGGGCGCAGGAGGCATCCTGCGCCTGTTCTTTGTGTATGGAAATCCATCGTACAGAGAAGCTAGATCTGTAGGATGGGGGGCAATACATGCGACTACAGCGTGCATTTGTGTGTATCCTGTCGATTGCGGCTTTAGTGCCCATCTTGGGCTGTGGAACTTGGAAAGCTGAAGCTGGTTCAATCACCGAGAACTCGTCGACGTCATCTTTTGTATCAAACACGATAACATCCTCGCTCGTGGTGGATCATCCCCATTATCCGATCTTCCCAGCATCCACTCATCTGAACGTGTTGGAACATACCAATACGTGGTACAACTTTTCCATTCCGGACGGGGAGAATGGTTATCGCTGGGGATATATGAATGGCCGTTTTACCATGGAGCGTACCAACTCCGGAGGGCGTACCTGGTGCCCAGTAGTGCTGCCGGTCAGTTGGTCACAAGGGCTGATGATGGAAGGAAACGGGCAACTAGAGAATCCAAATGTTCAAGTGGTCAATGGACATACGATTCGCGTTTTCGGCGTGATCGGCAAACGGTTGGAGGTTCTATGCAGTAATGACGGCGGGGACGAGTTTACAAGGAAACGAATACCTTTACCGGTTTCCTCCTTGCGACTTGAAAGTGTGAGCATGCCCAAGGCAGGAACTAAAAGTGCATGGGTTCTCTTGCGCGGAACTGGGAAAATGGCTTCTGTTCATGAACTGCTGCATGTTCAAGAGGAAGGTGGAACCTGTTCTTTGGAGCACCTGGTGCAGGGTACACAGGATGCAGGCTTGCCCGTGAATGCACAGGGAACAGTTCATTTTATGAACACTCATCAAGGGTGGGTTGTGGCGACAACATCTGACGGACAGTTGCATGTCTATATGACGAGTGATGAGGGTGACAGTTGGAGTCACCGAATCATGGAACCACCTCATGGATTGACTGGCTGGAAGGCAGCAAAAGTTTACCCGCCGGCTCTGTGCGGGAAGGAAGCTACTTTCGTCGTTCGGTTCGTTGGCTTGAAACAGGGACGAGCAAGTGTTGAGCCAGTCGTCTACCGAACACGAGATGGTGCAGGACATTTTGATGGACAAGTTGTCTCTATGTTAACGGACGCGGTGTCTAACTATACGGGTAATCCCGTGTGTTTTATTAATCCCAAAGTTGGCTATGCGGTGAGTGGCGGTCATCTTATGCGGACCGCTGATGCCGGATCGAAGTGGGAGAGTGTTCGTTCATTACAACTTGAGAACACGTTGCACCAATACCCGTGCGTTCTCGGTATGGACTTTATATCCACTGAACAGGGATTTATTCTTTTACAGTCACATGACCACGTACACAACATTTTGCTTCGTACGGTCAATCAGGGGTCATCGTGGACGGTCGTTTAAACCAAAATCCCAATATGTGCTGACTTGAGATAATAACATGGTAAGAGAACAGCCCCAAAGGTGTGGTGTGTAGCCCCTTTGGGGCTTTTTGTATATCGCGAGGCCGTTTTAGAGATGTCCTCATCCCAAGCGCTTTCCGCCACTTAGCGTGGACAGTTGTCCATAGGGACAGTCTTCCACGTAGTTTGTCCAGTCACTTTGCTGGATTGCACATAGACTGTACTAAATCCAAGGGAAAGGGGGTTATCACGATGGGATATTACTACAACGGATACTGTGGCGCTGGCTACTATAACTATAGAACCATCGAGATTCTACGTCGGTTGGCACCGGGATCGACAGTCCGTGTATGGTTTGACAACTCTGGGTTCATCACAACGACTTTCCAGTTCATCCGCGACGACGAAGTCGCATTTTCAGGCGGCGGATTCGACGGTGGACTGACTTACGTCAAAGCAAGTGACATTCGTGCTATCCGCATTGGCTAATATGGTCCATCCATTTTGTGAGTGCCCAAAGAGAAAAGGGATGCGGGTTACGTCCGCATCCCTTTTTCATGAATCCACTGTCCATCAATTCTGTGAGTGCCCAACACACACGTCATCGAGTTTGGATTCACCAAAGTGTATGTGAGATTTGTGAAATCGTGACCGCAGGTCGGTCATTCCATCATTCAACTGGCACTTGAATGATTGTCAGATTTCGACCCCGTTAAGTAGGACAAAATACGCTCCGCCGCATCGTTCGCTTGTGCAATGCAATCAGGTAGACCCAGACCGTGGTACCCCGCTCCTGCGATCTCAACGCCAGGCAAAGTGGAATGGATTGCTTGTTCTAGTTGGTCAAGCCGCTCCAAGTGACCAACCAAGTAGTTCGGCATGGCGTTTTCCCAACGTGTCACCTTGTGAAACACGGGCGTGGCCGATATCCCCACGAGATCGTTCACTTCACGAGCAACCATTCGAACCATTTCACCGTCATCTAACTCCAAATACGTTTGTTGGCCGGCTCGACCCACATAGCATCGCAAGACGATGAATTGCTCGTTTGTCGTATGGGGCCATTTGCTGGACACCCAGGTACTCGCTGTAATCGCGCGATTTTCTGCACGTGGGACCAAGAAGCCAGAGGCGTGACGTAAGTCAATGTTTACATGATCAGAAGGGTACCCAACAATCACGGTTGCAGTCGATACGTATGGCACCTGAAAGTCATACGTCGACGCCGGGAGATACGGTTTCAGCAGACTTTTCATGGCGGCCGGAGGTGTACAGATGATCATGGCGTCGGCTTTCGTCACAATCGTTTCATCGCCGTTTTCCACCGTGAGATGATAACCGACGTCTGAGCGTTCGATTTCTGTCACCTCGTGCGACAGCCGGATCGTTGCTTTGTCCGCGAGTTCGTCCGCCAGTCGTTCGATCACGGTCTCCAGCCCACCGCGAACCGTCACAAATGCACTGCGGCCCGTCTTTTTTACAGCCTGCTGATTGAGCATAGCCCGAGACCCGACAACGAGGCTGCGATACTTGAGGGCGAGATCGCGTAACGGTCCCCATGTTGCCTTTAAACTTAAGTCATCGATGCGCCCAGCGTAGATCCCTGCCAGCAACGGTTCGCCCAGATAGGTTACCCATTCGTCCCCGAGTCGAGATCGAAGAAACGTACCGAGTGACATATCCGCACTTAAAGGTGACGGTGGAATAAGTAGGTCAAAGAGGGCTCTGAACTTGCCGGAAGCCGATAACGCCTCATTCGTCATAAATGTCGAAATGTCGGCTGGGATACCCATAAAGGTGCCATGGGGCATAGGAACGAGTCGTCCGTCTCGAACGATGTATGTATTCTTTGCCTCGGGATTTGTTTCAATCAGTTCAGATTCAAGACCGAGTTCACGAATCAGTCCAACACCTGCAGGTTTGCGGGCCAACATTGAATCCGGACCTGCTTCTAAAGTCAGCCCGCCGTCGCGGTACGTCAGGACCTTTCCACCAACGCGATTACTCGCTTCATAAATGGTGACTTCGACAGGGTGCCGAGCGCGACTCGCTTG
This sequence comes from Alicyclobacillus dauci, assembly GCF_026651605.1. GTDB lineage: Bacteria > Bacillota > Bacilli > Alicyclobacillales > Alicyclobacillaceae > Alicyclobacillus > Alicyclobacillus dauci. Next base: position 1,650,359 of record NZ_CP104064.1, read on the forward strand.
CTTTAGCAACCGCATTGCGGCAGTCAATCCCGTAATTCCACCGCCAACAATGGCAATCCGCTGAACGTCCATGTTACGCTTCTGCTCCTTGTGATTCACATTTACGAACGGCATCTGCGAGAGCTTGAAGGAACCTTGAGTCATCGTTCATTTGACGTGTCCGAACGAGGTGAAGGCCCAGTTCTTTGGCCAAATCTTGCGCTTCAATATCAATATCGTAAAGGACTTCAAGATGATCCGCGACAAAACCCTGTGAGCAGGATACAACTTCTCGGAACCCATCGCCTTTCAACTCGCGAAGGATATCGAGAATGTCAGGACCTAGCCACGGTTCGCCCGTTTGACCAGCACTTTGCCAACCAAACATGTAGTGCTGCAGGTTGAGGCGATCCGCGACGGCTTCACCGGATTGGTGCAACTGATCAACGTACGGGTCATTCATCGTCAGAATTCGCTCAGGTAAGCTATGCGCCGAAAAAACAACCATCGCTTCCGGAGGATTTTCGCACTCTGCGAGCGCATGCTCCACGCGGTGGGTGAGCACGTCTAAAAATGCGGGTTCCATATGCCAACTGTCAACGAACCGGAATTTGGGGCCGCCGAGTTCTTTCGCGGCTTCACGGGCTGCCTTCTGGTAACCGCCAATACTCATCGCGGAGTAGTGGGGAGCGAGGACAATGCCGACGGCCTCTTCGATTCCCTCTGCGACCATTTCCTTGACCGCGTCTTCGATGAATGGTGACGTGTGTTTCATGCCAAGGAACAAGCTTACGGGACGTCCTCCGTCGCGGTTTAAAATGTCAGCTATTCCTCGGGCCTGCGCCTCGGTGATGGCAGCAAGTGGAGAGACGCCGCCTATGGCTTGGTAGCGGCCGACGAGATCGGCAAGCTGTTCTTCAGACGGTGCACGACCACGCCGAATATGTGTGTAGTATGGCAGGACTTCGTCTAGGTTTCGCGGGGTTCCGTAAGCCATGACGAGAAGACCCAGTGGTTTAGTCATAACGTAGCCTCCTTTGTCCTCACCTTGATGAGGAACCCGGTGTAAAGGCATGAACGGTGTTGACCAGTTCACGCAGGACTTCGATATCCGTTGTTGGCTTGACGCCGTGGCCCAAATTAAAGACAAAGCCGGGTGCTTCCGTTCCCTGTAGGAGAATTTCATGTGCCCGTTTTTCGATCTCGGCTCTTGGCGCGAACAACATAGCGGGATCGAAATTGCCTTGCAGAGCCACATCATGACCGACGCGAGCACGGGCAGTGCGGATGGGAACGCGCCAGTCCACGCCGACAACCGTTGCGCCGGTCGTGGCAAAATCGCTGAGGAGTTCACCTGTGTTGACACCGAAATAGATGAGGGGTACATCCAGGTGCCGCAGCCCGGCAAAAATTCGATCCATGGTCGGTTTGACGTAGGTTCGAAAATCACTTGGGGACAAACTGCCCACCCAGGAATCAAAGACTTGCAACGCCGCGGCGCCAGCGTGTACTTGGGCTGCACCGTACTCGATGATCATGGCAGTAAGCTTGTCCATCAAGTGTCCCCAAAGATCCGGTCGACTCACCATCAGTTGTTTGGTGGCGAGGTAATCACGAGACGGGCCGCCTTCAACCATATAACTGGCAAGTGTAAATGGCCCACCCACAAAGCCAATTAAAGGAACGGTTAATTCCTGTTTCAGCAATCGAATGGTTTGGAGAACATGCGGTAGTGACTCTTCCGGATCGAATGGCTGCAAACGATTCACATCACATTCGTGACGAATTGGCGAGTCGATGACGGGCCCGACGTTCTCTTTGATGACGAAAGGTAGACCCATTGCTCCAACGGGGATCATGATGTCCGAAAACAGGATGGCCGCGTCGACACCCAGTTTAGCGACAGGCATCTTCGTAACTTCCACGCACACCTCGGGATGTTCACATATCTCAACGAGTGTGTAGCGCTTCCGAATTGCACGATAATCCACGTCGTAACGTCCTGCTTGACGCATGAACCAAACTGGTACCCGTTCCGTCTGTTGGCGCCGGCAAGCGCGCAAAAAGGTATCATTAAACAATGTAATAACTCCGTTTCACTGTTGACTCGTAAGTCTCACGAGCCAAAGTTCTAATCTTCCTCTCCTGTTATACCGACCAAATGGCACGTATGCAAACAACTTGACCATATAATTCGTGCTTATATACCAAGACGTTCGCCAAACTGTCATTTGATCACAACAAGGCGTATAATGAAAATGGAAATATGAAAGAGGTAAAAAGGAGGTCCTGCTCGTGAGTTTGGAACTGGATTTTTATCAGATGATGATTCAACCAATGCGTGATGAGTTGACGCAAGTTGGATTTCGCGAACTCCGGTCTGCCGAGGAAGTGGACGAGATCATGGCCGATAAGGCAGGGACAACGTTGTTTGTTGTCAACTCTGTCTGTGGGTGCGCTGGCGGTATTGCTCGTCCGGGCGTGGCTATGGCGCTTGAGAACGATAAATTGCCGGATCGTTTGGTGACGGTTTTCGCCGGTCAAGATAAAGAAGCAACGGAGCGTGCGCGTTCCTTCTTCACCAGCATGCCACCATCGTCTCCGTCTATGTTCTTATTTAAGGACGGATCGCTCGTCGGCGTTTTGCATCGCAGCGACATTGAAGGATCCTCTGCCCAAGCCGTTGCAGGTAAGCTGAAGGCACTGTTCGATGAATACTGCACCGCAAAAGTCAACTAACGAGATCAATCAGTACGTGACGAGCCGGATCATGTCCGGCTCGTTTTATTTTGTCTATCACGGCTTCTTTTCCGTCTCTGTGATAAAATAGCAAATAGATTATGACGAGGAGACGGTGCGCTTGGCTCAATTTAGACACATGAAATCTGCCTCATCAGTTAAAACGGATATTCGGAATATTTTCTGTGTTGGAAGAAACTACCGCGATCACGCCACGGAACTCGGTAATGCCGTTCCCACCGAGCCAATGATTTTTGGGAAGTTTACTCATGCCTTGGAGGAGGCCCGCGGTACGGTGGAGTTGCCATCCGAGCGCGGAGAGATCCATCATGAGTTAGAAATTGTGCTTTATATAGCGAAACAAGTGACGTTGGAATCGACAGCGAGGGATGTCGTCGGGGCAATCGCCCTCGGACTGGACTTGACGGACAGATCTGCGCAGTCACGACTGAAGGAGAAAGGCCACCCGTGGGAGTTTGCCAAAAGCTTTGTCGGATCCGCCGTCATCACTGACTTTTACGCGTTTGACGACTTCTCACAAGTGGAACAAGCGAAGTTCCGCCTGGAGATCAACGGTAAATCCGTACAAGAGGGTGTCCCGACGGATATGGTGTTCGACTTTACAACATTGATTCGATACACGCATAAACATTTTGGTCTGAATCAAGGTGATATTCTCTTTACGGGCACGCCTGCAGGCGTCGGGCCCTTGCGTGATGGGGATACTTGTATTCTTCGCTTAAATGATACGGTCGTGGGTGAATTTCACGTCACTCAATCGACGAATGGCTGAAAGGGGCAACCCGCATGTCTCGCCCTAGCGGTATGGATGCATACTTAGAGGCAATTTATGTATTGAATGCAGAAGGCGAGCAGGTGCTTGCTTCAAAAGTAGCAGATTATTTAAACGTGTCTCGGCCAACTGTTTCTCAGACGCTGCAGAGAATGAACCAGGCGGGCTACGTGACGTCGGGCGACAGCAAAGAGATTATCCTGACTGACGAAGGGATCTCCCGTGCCGAAGACATCGTTCGCAGGCATCGCTTGCTCGAGCGGTGGCTAACCGACCAGCTAGGCCTTGATTGGGCGGACGCCCATGTCGAAGCTGGACGCTTGGAGAACAGTGTCTCACCGCTTGTCGAGTCGAGGTTGGAGGAGTTGCTCGGCCATCCCACCACCTGCCCACACGGGAACGTGATCCCGGGCAGTGGGTATAAACAGCCAGAAGGCGTTCCACTGTCGGAGGCAAAACCGGATCAGACTGTGGAAGTCATTCGCATTGTTGAAGTTGCGGAAGAAGACTTGGACTTGCTTCGCTTTCTCTATCGCAACGGATTCGTTCCTGGGGAAAAGCTCCGGCTGGAGGCCCAAAACCCATATGAAGCCGGCGTTCCCGTTCACGTTCGGGGAGAAAGCATCTCGCTCGATGCCGCAGTTGCCGCTAGAATCCTCGTCAGGCCCGCGGAAGCGCAATGAAAGGCATAATTCAAGCCAAAACTGCCCACCTTAACCGCTGACAGAGGCGGAAAGAGGTGGGTTTTTGCATGAGAAGGATGAAGTGTCGCCCGCTGTGGCGGGTTCAAATTGGACTTGTGTTTGCTGCATTTTTATTGTCCATAGGTATTTGTTCCGAACGGGTAGAGACAGTCCGTGCAGCGTCATCTGGACCGTATGTGAACGCAAAAGCGGCGATTGTCTATGACGCAACGACACGAAAAGTACTGTATGACAAGCAAGCGGATACCCCGATGTATCCCGCGAGCACGACGAAATTGATGACGGCCATTTTGCTCGTTCAGCATCTTGACCCAGATGCCCCCATCTACATAGGTACCGAGGCTGCTCACCAACCCAAAGTTCGCCTGGGCGTTAAACCGGGAACGACGATTGCCGCGGATGACGCACTCAGAGCACTCTTAATGAAGAGTGCGAATGACGTGGCGTTCGGCATCGCGCAGAGCGTCGGCGGATCCCAAGCCGGCTTCGCACGGATGATGAACGTTGAAGCGAGAATGCTCGGATGTACGCATACTCGATTTGTTACGCCGAACGGCTTACACGCAGATGCGCACACGACGTCGGCTCGAGATATCGCACTCATCCTCGCAGAGGCTGTCAAATACCCGCGAATTGTCGAAGCGATGCAGACGAAATCGCACACGGTGGCGGGAAAGTCCATCAATAACACCAATCGGATTCTCTACAACTCCAGCGCGGCAATTGGAGAGTACATTGGCGGCAAGACCGGTTTTACATCGAAGGCCATGTACTGTTTAGCGACGGCGACGCGTCAACACGGTCACGTCCGAATCAGTGTCGTATTCGGTGCTCCTCGCAAGAGTCTCATGTACCGCGAAACCATTCGTCTTCTCACGTGGTCTAATAAACATTTCCCGGCAGACGATGTCGAGAACAAGCAGGCACCTAGTCACCCGTGATAGGTGTCTCTTTACTTCTTACGAATGATGTACCATTCGCACAGCAGGAGCGGCCCCGCAGCGAGATCGATTTCGCTGTGGGGCCGCTCCACGATCAGATGATGGGTGATTCAGCGGATGCTTCATTGAATGATGGGACAACGCCGTTCTGTACCCGACAACCGTCCGCGCCCGTGACAAGTTGACAAGCAGGTTTGTCATAGGTTGTAGGAAGTACGGGCGAAATGGGGCGATTCCAAAATGCATAAATCCGTTGCGTTAGCCTATGTGCTCTGGTTTTTTCTCGGGTATTTAGGGATTCACCGCATGTATTGCGGACGGGTCGGAAGTGGTGTCGCAATGCTGGCTCTCACCGTGTTTGGGGGTCTCACTGTGGCTATTTTTATCGGACATATCCTGCTCATGATCGTCGGGATCTGGTGGCTCATCGATTTGTTCTTGACTGCAGGTATGGCTGCGGATTGAACGACAGGCGTTGAACAAAAACGAGCTCCCCAGTATAATGAAAGTCATTGTGTTTATGTTGTTCTTATCGATATTCTAGCGACAAGGAGCGTTTTTATAAATGAAAGTGAACATCGCCGGTGTGACGTTGGATAACCCAGTCATCTTGGCGCCAATGGCAGGAGTTTGTAATCCGCCTTTTCGAATTCTGGCAAAAGGGCTCGGCGCCGGAATGGTTTGTGCTGAGATGGTCAGTGATAAAGCGCTCGTCCACGGGAGCGCAAAATCGCAGCGCATGCTGACGATTTTACCTGATGAACACCCTGTCAGCCTACAGTTGATGGGTTATGACAAGGACTCCATGGAGCGAGCTGCAGCGATGGTCGGTGAGACGAACGCAGATCTCATCGATATCAACATGGGGTGTCCTGTCCTGAAAATTTACAAAAACGGATCAGGTGCAGCCCTTGCGCGCGATCCTAAATACGCGGCCGAGATCGTGCGTGCTGTTGTCAGTCATGTGGACAAGCCGGTGACCGTCAAGTTCCGCAAGGGCTGGGATGACGATCACGTGAACGCCGTCGAAGTCGCCCTCGCCGTTCAAGAGGCCGGCGCGCAGGCGGTGGCTGTTCACGGACGCACGGCAAAGCAGTTGTACTCCGGACGGGCGGATTGGGACATCATTCGCCGCGTCAAAGAAGCTGTCAAGATTCCTGTCATCGGCAACGGAGACGTCAGTGAACCGGAGGACGCGAAGCGTCTCATGGAGGAGACAGGCTGCGATGCGGTTATGGTTGGCCGAGCAGCGCTGGGGAATCCATGGATTTTCCGTGAAATCGCCCATTATTTAGAGACCGGGGACAAGCTTGATGCGCCAAGCTTGCAGGAGCGCATCGACGTGACGGTACGTCACATGCACTTGCTTGTTGAACACAAAGGTGAAGTGATTGGCGTCCGCGAAATGCGTAAACACGCGGCTTGGTATATCAAGGGTCTGCCTGGATCTGCGGAAATGCGTACGCTTATCAATCAACAGACGACGATGGCTGGTATGGAGAGCATCCTGCTTGCATACGTCGAACAGATGCTGGGTCGCCAGTCTGCGTAACTTGCCGAGAAGAGGCGCAGGATCGGTGAATTTCGGGGTACGGTTTTTGTCAATCAATTCGTTTGCTTTCCAATTGACGAGCAACTTGTGGTAGATTGTTTGAAGTAAAGGATGTGAACTGTCGCATGGGCCAACAAAAACGTCAAAATTGGCTAACCGGTTGGCTGCTGCCGATCGTGATCGGTGTAGCAATCGCATTGTGTATACGCCAATGGGTGGTCAGTGCGGCATATGTTCCTTCGGAGTCCATGTACCCGACCATTCCGAACCCGTGTTACATTCTCGTGAACAAACTGGCAACAAACCTGCATGGGGTAAAGCGCGGCGAGGTCGTCGTCTTTCATTTTCCGGATGAGCCAACACAACTGTACGTGAAGCGCGTTGTCGGGTTACCTGGTGACAAAGTGACGGTGACACCGACCTCCGTGTATATCAACGGAAAGCTTCTAGCGGAACCCAACCCGAAGATTTCCAAGGATAATACACGTGGATTTGGAACGTATCAAGTACCTGCGGGACACTATTTCATGATGGGTGACAATCGCCCTGTTTCTGATGACAGTCGATTCTGGACGAATAAGTACGTTTCTCGTTCTGCCATCGTCGGCGAAGCTGACTTCGTTCTTTTCCCATTCAACAAGATCACCCGTATCGCTCAACACTTTTAGACACATTCGAGAGCAACGTTTTTGGATTTGTATAGAAAGCCGACCGGGAACAGTAATCGGTCGGCTTTTTGTGAGCTGTCATTTATTTAATGTCGACACCCTTCGTCTCGTAGCCCAGTGTGGTTACGATGATAAAACCGACGATCATTACCGCAAAGAAAATGCCGAACACCCAGCCGTAACCCAGATGGGCACCAAGCAGCCAGCCCGTGATGAACGGTGCGAGGGTGCTTCCAATGCGACCGAATCCAGCAGCCCAACCCATACCGGTCGCCCTGGCGACAGTCGGAAATTGCTCGACTGTAAAGATATACGTGCCTGCGAAGGCAGCGAGCATGAAATACGACAACAAGAGTCCAAAGATAATTAGCCAAGCCGTCGTCTGGGCAAAGCCGAATCCGAGCGCAGATAGTCCGGATAGGAACATGGCCGTGACGAGTGTCCGTTTACGTCCCCACTTTTCAACGAGCCATGCCGCAGTCAAATAGCCTGGTACTTGCGCGAGCGTCATGACCAGCGAATAGCCAAGACTGTGAACCAAGGAATATCCTTTGTCGGAAAGAACGGACGGAAGCCATAAGAACATTCCATAGTAGACGTAGTTCATAACAAACCAAAGAATCCATGTGACCATGGAACGTCGGGCCAAACCACCGGACCAAACTTGCTTGAGTGCCTTTCCCATCGATGGACGTTTTTGCAAACCCCTGTATTTCGGTGTTTCGGGCAACGCAAATCGCAGGACAATCGTATACAGTGCCGGTATGGCACCGATGAGGAAAACGACTCGCCAACCAGCTGATGGAATAACGAAAAAAGAAACCAATGCTGCAACGAGCGACCCAAATGCCCAAAACATCTCTAGATAGACCACTCGTCGTCCCCTGACGGTCTCGGGCGACGATTCCAGGACGTATGTCGTTGCGACAGGCAACTCACCGCCCAGCCCCAATCCGACAAAGAAGCGCAAGACGAAGAAAATCCCAATTCCGGATGCGAACGCTGACAATCCTGTCGCGATGCTGTATATCAGTAGTGTCCATAGGAAGATGCTGCGACGGCCAAACTTATCCGCTAGTGACCCCGCAAGTGCAGAGCCAACGGCCATCCCGATCATGCTTACACTCGCGACCAGGCCCGTGACCGTATGCGACAAGTGCCACTGCTTTGAGAGGGACACCAGCACGTATGACAAGAGGCCCACGTCGAATGAATCGAACAACAACCCAAAGCCGGACGAGGTCAGAATCCTTGCGGCAGAGATGCTCTTTGAGGACGTGCGAATGCTGTAATCCGACATGACATGCACTCCTTTCGAAATAAATTTCTAACCCGATATATGTGCGCGCCCAAATTTGTGTGACAAAAAAGTGCAAGGAACCAAAGGGTCTTGTGTCGAATTGATGGGAACATGTGTTTTGTATTCGGAGCTGATTTAATGTCTGAATTACGTATCTTGCATACGGCAGATGTCCATCTCGGGACGCCGTTCAAACAGTTATCGGCTCAGTTGCCGGCCGACTTTGCGGGGGCTGTTCGGGCTTCGTCGGAGGGAGCTTTGAAGCGAATCGTCGATTTGGCTATCGAGCGAGCCGTTGACGTGGTCACGATTGCGGGGGATCTGTTTGACGATACAGATGCCCCTGTTTCCGTGCAATACGAAGTATCTCGTCAGTTTCGACGACTGCACGCTGCGGCTATTCGAGTTGTCCTCACTCACGGAAATCACGATCCGGTGGGCCATGACAATCTGTTCCCCTGGCCTGAGAATGTTCACGTCCTTGGCGACGGCGGTGACACGCCAGTCTGCACGAACTTGGTTCTACCGATTCGCGGATGGCGAGTTCAGTTTTCTGGTTTTAGTTATACGGCTAGGGAATTGTATGGTTCTCAATTAAGTCTGTTCAAACGCGAGTCAGATGTGGACGTCGCCATTGCGCTATACCACGGGCAAATCGGTCAGACATCAACAAGGCATGCACCATATGCGGCCGCTTCGGTTGCCGACGTGATCGAACGACGTGACTTTGATGTTTGGGCACTTGGCCACGTCCATCAGCATCAAGTTCTGCACGAGAACGTTCCTCTTGTGGCATATCCGGGCGCACCTCAAGGGCGCGATTCGTCCGAAACAGGTCCGCATGGTGTTCTGCTCATTTCCGTGGACACGACAAGACGGGCAACGTACGAGTTTTTGCCGACGTCAGTTGTTGAGTGGCATCGATTCGATGTGGATGTTACGGAATACACAGATTTGGACGCAGTCTGGCAAGCTGTCCATCGTAGGTTTACTGAACTGGGATCAGTGCAACACGCCCTGGTTCACTTACACTTATTTGGTCAAACTCCGTTGCATCAGGAACTGGCGGACGAAAACACGCATGGCTGGCTGCAACAGGCTATTTTTGATGAAGCGTTCTCAGCATGGATCTTTCGTTTTACCTCGGCATGTGAGCCGGAGGTGGATCTGAGCGTCTGGGAGAATTCGGACGGCTACATAGGCGAACTGCTTGGGTTACTGAACGAACTGGAAGCGGGATCTCATGAGGATATCGATATGATCTTAAGCCAGTTGCCTGCGGGGGAACGGGAATTTGTACAGGAAATCATGCAGTCCCCCTCTGCAAAGGTCTCCATTATGAAACAGTCGCGGCAAATATTGCTGAACATGATGAAACTGCAGAACAACGACTGATAGCTGGTAAAATGGGGGGGTGACGAAATGCGGATTAGGACACTTGAGATACGCGAAATGGGTCCACATCATCAAGCTGAATTTACGTTTGAGACAAGTGGTCTTCATGTTCTATATGGTGCCAACGAGGCTGGAAAAAGCACGCTTCTCGCCGCCATCCGAGGGTCTCTATTTGGAGTGCCCCGTTTGTCGGAGGGGCAACCGCACTTACGTCCCGGAGCACACGCGAAGCTGCTCGTGGAGCAGGAGACGGGTGAACTTGTACAGGTAGAGCGGACGCTGACTCGGCGCCAGGCGCCGCGTTTGACATTCGCCGATGGTACACAGGCAACAGGTCAGAACGAGCTTACCCGAGTGTTTCTCGAACTGCAACAGATCGATCAGGTTTTATTTGAGTCCTTTTTCACCATTCAGCTTGCAGATTTAGTCGCTTTCGTTGACAAGCCCAGTGCACTCGCGAATCAGCTGTTTGGTGTTCGCGCACCGATGGTCAACCCGTATCTTCTGGAAGAATCATTGGAACGTCGCGCACATGAACTGTACAATCCCAACAAACGCGCAACGAAACCAGAACTAAACGCACTCGGGCGTCAGTTGGAAACGCTTAGGAGAGAGCTGTCGAACAGTCACGACAGGGCCGGCTGGTATCGTCAGACATTACATCGCAAAAATGAACTCGAGGCTAGGAAGAGCGAACTGTTCCGTGAGATGAGTGCGCTTGAGCAACGTGATCGATTCTGGAAAATGTGTGCCCAGGTACGCGATACGGTTACGGAGTTTGTGGAAACAGAGGAACAGATGAGAGCGCTTGGCGCCTGTCCCATCGGGACGTGGACCGAGTGGAGCAAAGTTGAAGAACTCCATGACACGGTGTCACTATGGTCACAGGATGTGGAGCAACAACGAGCAACGCTTGACGGCTTGGCAGTTCGTCGCGAGGCCCTCATGGATGCAAAGCCACTGTTGGATGTGCGAAACGACGTCACGCGATTGCTGCAGCGGATCGAGCGCGTTCGGCAAGTACTGTCGGATTGGCGGCAAGCCACGGTGAATCGAGAACAGGCGGAATCTGAGCGGAGAAAATTACGTACCTCGTTTCCAAGTACCTGGTCAACCGGGCAAATTGAACGTGTCGCCAAGATTGGAGCGCTTGACTCTGATTTGATACAGATGGCAAGTAACGTGGATAATCGACAACATGCAGTGCGGGAAGCGTTGCAGAATTGCACAATTGCGCTTGAGTGGGAACGTACTCAGAAAGAAGCGTGCGCACTTGTCGGGAAAGTTGACCATGAGGACCCAGATGGGGCGTGGGCAGCGCTTGGTCGTCGCGAAGCATCTCTACTCCGAAGTCGTGACGACATCCGGACCGATATAGATCGAATGCAAACGTGGCTGGATAGTGAGTCAACACAGGACCGTCCATCTCTTGCCCCCAAGCGATATCCCTTGTTGGGGGCTTCCGCAGGTGCTCTCTTCGTAGGAGCATCAGTAGCAGAGGGGGTCCAACGGAACTGGGTCTTCGCTGCCCTGTTCTTCGTCTGCGCTATCGTCTTTTTCGTCTGGGGTCGAGCAGCGAACAAGCCCCAGGTGCAACAGAAGGGAAATGGGCACATTGGCTTTCCACGGCTTCGTTCCAGTTTGGAACATGTGGATAGCGAAATGGATACAAGCGCGATTGTAGCTCAATTAGAGAGACAGCTTCGGCAAGTTGAGGGTGATCTCGAGTCTGTTGTGCAGTTAAAGTCGGCTGTACCTGGATGGCAGCAGGCCGCGCACCAGCGCCAGTTGCGCGAAGCCGAATGCCGAGCAGCAAAAGAGCTTCTCGCAGGGGAAGAGGTCTTGTACAGATCGGCATTGGAAGCCGCGAGTCTGGGAGATACACTATGGACAAGTACTCAGTTAACCCGGATTTCAGAAGCGGCTCGGGAATATTTGCAATGGCAAAGCGTCGAACAACAAGCTGATAAGCAGGAACGACAACAAAGAGATAACTGGACCCAGTTAACTGGCGAAGTAACATCTCTGTTGGAAGCGCATCGAGAGAGCTTGGACCTCGCTGAGGCGAACCCACTCCTCGGCATCCTTCGACGTCCAATTCGTGACTTAGACGTAGCGTGGGATATATACGGTCAGTTGCACGAACAAGAATTAAGGTGGTCTAACCTGCTTGACACTGCAATTAAGCAATCCATTGAAGCGGCCTCTGTCGAGGAGCGAATTCGCGCTTTACAGGGCGAGATCGAGGCGAGTGAGCGTCGAATTCAGCATGCCAACCAGCAAGTGTTGAGTGTGTTCCGGCAGTTGGGTGTAGAGGACATCGAATCGTACCGGGCTGTCATGAAACGAGAGGATCGCCGTCTATCCTTGCAACGAAAGTTGGATGGGTTGCGGCAGGACCTCATTCTGGCCTGTATGGGTGAACAAAACGCCGCCACAGTTGTCAAGACGGTGAAACAAATGTCTCATATGGCTATCGAGGCGGAGCGAAGACAGGCAGGAGATGCGCTTCTCAAGGCGCAGTCAGATGTTTCAGCCGCTCAGGAACAACTTTGGCAAACGAACCAAGAACTGTTGGATAGCCAAGAGGATGGACGAGGTTCCAAGCTACGCTGGGAATTGGCTCAGGTTGAGGCGAGAGTAGCTTCACTTGAAGAGACATATGCCGCGCTGTCATTGGCCCGTGCACTCAGTCGTACTGCGCGTGCTCGGGTGGAAGCCAAGCATTCGTCGCCAGTTTTGACCCTTGCGGGCGTTTTTCTGCAACGGATGACAGCAGGGCGCTATACCGACGTCCGAATTCCGTTCGGGAGCGAAGGTTTGCAAACTGTTTACGTCATGGATGGCGGTAAAGCGAGCTGGACGTTGGAAAGCTTATCGCGTGGTACGCGCGAGCAAGTGTATCTTTCGCTTCGGCTCGCAGTGATTCGCCACTATCGAGAACAAGGTGTGATTCTCCCTGTCGTCCTGGATGATCCCCTTGTGAATTTTGACGATGACCGAACAGAGCGAGTACTCGACGTTCTGCGAGAGGAAGCTCGGGAACAGCCGATTCTTTATCTTACATGCCATCGTCGGTTTCTAGATCAATTGCCAGTTGGATCGGAAGTTCGAATGATTGTAATGGGTAACGAAAGTGGTGAGCTGGTTTGACTGAAGTGCGGGTTTGGTTGGGCAATACAAGGACTGGCAAGTCCACGCGAGTCGTGGAAGAAATTCGGGAGACAACGGCCCGCGAGCCGATTGGTGCCCCTATTTACTGGGTCGTTCCGGATGATGTGGCCTTCGCCGCAGAGCAGATGCTCATGTCGGACATGGCTTCCGTTTTGCGTCCGGAAGTGATCACCCTGCGCAGGTTGGCAGAACGCATTCGTGAGTCGACCGGCAGCAGTCGGTTCCAGGCGATCAACGCCACAGGCAAGCAGCTGCTCTTTGCTTCCGTCTACCAAGAACTTCGCGATTCCCTTGGTCCGCTGAAGCGCGTTCAAGCGAACAGCGGGTTCTATCAAATGGTCCTGGATGCTTTCGACGAGATGTCTCGCCATGAGGTTGATCTCGCGGCTCTGCAAGGTGCCTTGGAGGCGGCTTCTGCCTCCCTGGAAAACGACGTGCCGCGGGCTCAAGCATTTGCGGGAAGATCGCTGCTTGGCAAGTTGCGGGACTTATGCGTTTTGTATGTCCGGTATCGCGGCCTGTTGGAAGAACGGGGATTTTTCGATCCAGCCATGGCCCTATCCCAAGCGACTAGCGCTGTGTCGTCTGCGGTGCATATGGCAGACGTCGAACTTTACGTTGACGGGTTCACTGAATTAACGCCGCAGGAAATCAACTTCCTGTGTGAGCTTTCGCGTCACACGCGAAGGTGCACATTTATTTTCACGGTGCCGGACGAGCACGTTCTCCATGCCGAGGAGGCAAATCGGACTGTGCCTGACTACTGGCCTCATATCGATCCGTTGGGAGAACTGATACCCAAACTGACCGATGCAGGGTACGGACACGCCCTGGGAGCGAGTTACGCCGTACTCACGCTTGTTCGGGCCTTGGATCAGAACGGACAGGCCCCGTCATTTGAAACGTTCACCGACGATGGACGCCTCTCTCGTACAGCATTCGCTGATATAGAGAGAACGCTTCGAGAACTTCCAATTGGCAAACCGAGCGCGTGGGACAAGCAGGTACGGTTTTGGGAAGCTGAAGATGACGAGAGCGAGGCTACAGCCGTGGCGGCATCCATTGTACGCCTCGTGGAAGATGGACGTGCGAGATACAACGAGGTTGTCGTTGTTGTGCCGTCCATTCAAGAAGACGGACCGAGGTTGCAAGAGGCGTTCAGGCGGTATGGTATACCGCACGCCATTGACACATTCCCTCCTTTGGCTGCACATCCACTTGGACGATTCCTGTTAGCTGCTATGCAGGTTGTTTTGACGGATCTCTCCGTCGATGCCATGGCCAGGTACCTGCGAACAGATTACTGCGGAATCTCGGACACGGATGCGGACTGGCTCGATATTTACTTACGAACGCACAATGTTGCGGGGAGCGACCTATGGTTTAGCGAGGAACCTTGGACTTTTGAAGCCGCAGGTCGCGATGATAGACATCGTTCCGGGCCGGCTCCCGGTGACACACGCGCTGATACACTGCGCGCGAAAATCCGGGCTTCGCTGGAGCCGTTTTACGGGCAATTTGGTTCAGTTATCGTCACGCCCGTTCAGTTGGCACATGCTGTTTGGTCTCTGCTCGAGTCAGTCGATGTCAAAGATAGAGTCGCGATGCAAGTGGTTAACGAGGATGCGGAAAGCAATCCCCTCGTAGCGAGTCAACATGAGCAGGCATGGCAGCAGGTTATTGCTCTGTTGAACGATCTCGCCACAGTCCATGAAGATGCACCGTTTCTTCGTGAAGAACTGTTTGAACTCATCCGTGAAGTCCTCATGACGGAAACACAGTCGACGATTCCCGGTGGAGTCGATCAAGTGTTCATAAGCGGCTACGCGCATGCACACATGTGGACCAAGCCATACGTCTTCGTTCTTGGCTTGACAGAGCGCACCCTCCCGGCAAAAGTGACGCCGCACGGCCTGCTGCAGGACGAGGAGAGAGAGATGTTTGCGCATCTGTTTGGCATCCCTCTTGGCTGGACGACGACTGAGCGAACAGCCCTGAACCGCCAACTTCCATACATGCTGTTTACGCGGGCCAGTGAACAGTTGACCCTTAGCTACCCGTCAATGAGGGGGGGGTCAGAGGTCCAGCCATCACCTTATTACACTCGTCTGCTTTACGCAGGCGGGGCGGCTCTCACACCGGTTCCTGACACCCTGAATGAAACCACGGGTGGGGATGGCGAGGGGGCAATCCCAGTTATTCGACCCGTGACGGCGCTCGACATTCTTGTGCAAAACCTGGCACAGGTATCGTCAAGGGAGCAGGCTGAACAGATGCTGGCTAAACCTTTGATGCGTGACATTACTGGATGGTTTTACGCCCGGGAAGACAGGAGGTCACTGCTTGCGCGTGCCCTGCGGGGTCTGTCCCATGCGCTACCGCATGGACGTCTGGATTCATCCCTAGCCAAGCGTTTATACGGCACTCCGCTTCGAACGAGTGTTCATCGTCTGGAGACGTATGCGGCTTGCCCATATCGGTACTTTATTCGCTATGGATTGCAGGCAGAGCCCTTACAATTTGATTCCATGCAAGCTGCCGACGTTGGCAACTTATTGCATGATACCGTCTACACGTTGGTCGCGGGACAGCAAAGTGGCAACGTGAACCTAGCAGACCTCAGTTACGACGAAATGATGGATCTCGCGGAGACGATCTTTGCAGAGCAAGTTCAGTTACCTCGGCACGTCGTATTTCAACAGCGCCGGACCGGCCATGCCAAGGCCTTGGATCTTCGACATTACGTTCACGCTGTCGCAGAAACGCTGTGGCTCCACGCGAAACAAGGCGCGTATGAGCCGCTCTATTTGGAGTGGTCGTTTGGGATGCAGGGGGATGAAGCTAAAGCGTTTGCGCTGGAACTTGAAGACGGTAGCCAAGTGCTCATTCGCGGGCGGATCGATAGGTTAGATGTCTTCCGAGACGGTGACACGGTCTGGTATCGCGTGATGGACTACAAGAGCGGGGCCAATCACGCCATCGACACGACGAAGATGTATTACGGTTTGCAATTGCAGTTAATGGTCTACCTAGCCGTTGCGGAGTTCCATCTCTCAAGCATGGGGGTGCCGCGACCGGCTGGTGCGTTCTACGTCCCACTTCTCAGTATGCCAGGCATTGCTGAGGTGCCTGTTGCTGATGACGTCGCGAGATCCCTGTTGCGTAAGGCACTGCGGCCACAAGGCTACATGAATGCGGATCCACAGGCCATTGTCGCAATGGATAAGCAACTGCCGAGCGGTGGATCAGAATTGTTCGCGGAAGTTTACAAACAAGATGGTGAGTTTCGGAAGTCTGCCAAAGTGTGGACGGATGAAGCATGGCGTGGCGTGCTGGAGTATACCGTTGAACGGGTCAAAGCCATCGCGAAAGAGTTGGCTTCGGGAAGCATCCCTGTCCGGCCATATCTATACTCGCATACGGATCGGGCTTGCACGCACTGCGAGTTTGCCGCCGTGTGCCACTTTGAGCCAACTGATCATGCGCAGTTCTATCGAGTTCTTCAAGAGCGGAAGATAGACGACATCTTGGGGGAACAAAGCGAACCACAAGGGGGCCAGGAAGCGTGAAATGGTCGATTGCTCAGGCACAAGCCATCAATACAATCGGTACCAATCTTGTCGTTTCAGCTGGCGCTGGTTCAGGGAAAACGGCTGTTTTGGTAGAGCGTATTTTGAATTTGCTTGGCGAGGATAAGACGCTGCACATTGCCGAGATTCTGGTTATGACTTTCACGGAGGCAGCTGCGGGGGAAATGCGGCAGCGTATTGCGACTGCATTAGAAAACAGCGTTGCTACGGCTCAGGTGGAGAACCGAACAGATGACGCGAATCGCTTTCGCCGCGAAAAGGATTCCCTGTGGCAAGCGCAGATCTCCACGATTCACAGCTTCTGTCTTGAGGTGGTCCGCGAGAGTGTACTTTCGCTCGACATCAGTCCAGCCTTTCCTCTGCTCGACGGAAACGAACAAAAGGTTTATCTGCTCGACTTGGCAGAAGAGATCGTTGAAGAGGCACTTGGTAGCGACAGAGGATCCGACGTAGAGCGCATGATGACGGAGTTGCGGCTTGCAGATGCCAGAAATTTGACGAGCGTTCTCTTGCGTCTCTATGAATTGGCACGCAGTCAGGTTGACCCAGAAGCGTGGCTTCAACGTGTTGCATCGGCGTATCCGTCGACGGCGGATGCGTACACTGACACGCTCTTTGCAGAGCCATTTCGTATGTGGGTCACAGAACAACTTGAAATGGCCGACAAATATTTTCGATTGGCGGAGCAAATTGCACGCCCTGTCCCTGAGTTGGCGAAGTATACGGAGTGGCTGCAAGAGGCAATGACTCGGATCGATTCTGCCAAACACGCCCTGTCCACCGATTCCTTCGATCTCGACGCAGTCGCCGCAGCCATGACGTTCTGGACGACGACCGGCAAAACGCCGAGCACCCGTTATAAGGGCCCGGAAGCGGATCGAGTCAAGTCCCTGCGCGAGGCCGGAACTCGTGGCATGAAGAGCATCGCACCTGTTGTCTCAAGGGGTAGCGAGGCGTTGTTTGGAGATTTAGTGCAACTGTCGCCGCACATTCGAACATTATGTCATTTGGTCGAGCTGTTGATAATCAGGTCCAGGGCGGAAAAGCAGCTGCAGGGTGTGCTGGATTTTAGTGATCTAGAGCACTTTGCCTACGCTGCCTTGCGGGATGAGCAGAGCGGAACGCTGGATCGTTTTCAGCAGCGTTACAGGCATGTGTTTGTGGACGAGTATCAGGACACGAGTCCCATTCAGGACGCCATTGTCAATCTCATGACAGGCAATCGCAACAATCTATTCGCCGTAGGCGACGTGAAACAGAGTATATATCGGTTTCGGATGGCTGAACCGAGCCTATTTCTCGAACGTTACGGAGCTTACCAACGTGGTCGTGGTGGGCAAAGTATCGACCTGACAGAAAATTATCGGAGCCGGGCCGAGATCGTGAGCTTCATCAACTTCGCCTTTGCTCAACTGTTCCATGATGAGACGACTGAATTTACGTACGATGAGCACGCGCGAATGGAGAGTGGCGCTTCATACCCTGAGGCACAACCGGAGGCGCCCATCGTAGAAGTACATTTCCTCGACCGTTCATCTCAGTTGTCTTCCGGTCTGCCGGAAGACTCAGAAGCGTGGGAGCAGGACGACGGCGTCGACGTTTCCGCGTTGCAACGAGAAGCGCAGCTCGCGGCAAATCGGATCCGGCAGATGATGGAAGTGGAAAACGTCCAGGTGTGGGACAAGCGAAAGGGCGACAATCGGCCGCTTCAACTCGGCGATATTGCCATTCTCCTACGTTCCGGTCGAAGCGCACTGAATACGGTCCTCGATGTACTGAATGCGTCGGGTATCAGCGCATCCGGCAGTACATCGACAGGGTTTTACGATGCGTTGGAAATCGGTTGGCTTGTATCCGCCCTTCGCGTGGTCGATAACCCGCGAGATGATCTGGCGCTGGTCACACTTCTTCGTTCGCCAATTGTCGGATGGGATGAAACGATGTTGGCCAAAGTTCGGCTCGCAAGGAGAGGGACGTATTGGGATGCACTTCGAACCGTGAACAGATCCACTCGCCAGTCCCAGCAAAATCAAAATCAGTCCTCGGGAGAACAAAGCGACGAGGAATCACCCTGGAATTCGTCGGAAGTGACGCGAGCGGTGGGCGCCTTTGTGGAACAGCTAAACCGTTGGCGAACGGTTGCACGCCAAGTGGGCTGTAGGGATATTCTTCAGCATATTCTCGACGATTCGGGGCTTCTCCATTATTTAGCGGGGATGACTCGCGGGGAAGCTCGCCAAGCCAACGTGAAGCAGTTACTTCGTCTGGCTCGAGCGTATGATGAACGGACGGGGTCCGCGACGTTGTTTGGCTTCTTGCAGCAATGGCAGCGCGAAGAGGATGCTGCACTTGATTTGGGTGCCGCTGCCGTCACGGCCCAAGACGCCGTGCAGGTGATGACCATTCACCGGAGCAAGGGACTCGAATATCCGGTCGTATTTGTCATCGATCTCGGCAAGCAGTTTCGATTGACACAGGACTTCGTCACGCTCAATCGCCGATACGGTGTGGGTGTGGTCGGATATAACCCTGCCAATCAACAGCGTTGGCGAACGATGGCATCGATCGCCGTCTCTCATGCCGAACGGCGGGAGACGCTGGCTGAGGAAGCGCGGATTCTCTATGTCGCATTGACGCGAGCGAGAGAGCGCCTCGTCCTCGTCGGGTCCGGTCAGAATTTACAAAAACAAATCGAAACGGCTATGTACGCCCATGATTTTGAACGAGGCGGCTTGCTCACAGGCGCATTCATGCAGGCGAGATCGTATATGGATTGGATGGTCCCAGTGTTGCTCCGTCACCCGGCTGCGCGCGTGATGAGGAATCTACTTAGTGCAGACATCTGGGACGGGCACTTGTTCGATGCGCCAATTGGCTCTGTCGCTGTGAATGTACACAACTTGAGTGAAGTTGGCCTACCGACAGGGGGTACCCTCGCAAACCAGGCTGCACGTCCCCAAATGGATTGGGAGGCGCTCCTTGCGAAGGCCGCTGCACGTCCCCCGGAAAAGCCTTCTGTGCGGATTCTTGAGCCTGCGGACGTACATGTTCAATCTCTCTTCGGCAAGGTGAGTGCCACAGATATGCGCCGCTTGCACGTCGCCCTGATGGACAGTGGTCCGTCTCTTCAGCATCGGCACGCCGCTGCTTCATTGCTTGAGGATCCAGCGTTTATTCGGGGAAAGGAGATCACACCGCGTGAAGAAGGGGTGGCTTTCCACGCCTTTATGCAAAAATGCAGGCTGCCACTCGGTGACCAGAAGAGTGATATCCAGGAGGAAATCGATTGGTTAATCGCGTCGAACCGGTTAAGCGAAGATGTGGCTAACGCCGTCAACGTCGATCACGTTCGAGCCTTTATCCAGTCTGACTTAGGCCAGCGGATGATGCGGGGTGTGCGGGTCTTCCGTGAGCAACCGTTTTTCCACCGCATTGACGTACCGGTCGAGGATGCTGCCGAGAAGCACGTGTCCATCTTGGCGCAGGGCGTGATCGATTGCTTAGTGGAAGAAATGGATGGGTGGTTGGTCATCGACTATAAGACCGATCACGTTTCAGAAGACAATGCGAGGCAGAAGGCGCGTGAATATGAGGCACAAGTGGCCACATACCTTGCGGCATTGCAGCCACTCACACAAGATCGGCCTGTTCACGCATATCTCTACTTTGTTCGGGCAAACACAGAGGTGCAAGTGGGTGCGATGTCTCTGCCAGATGTGTTTGTTGAACTGCTCCGCCGAGAACGTCTGCGGACGGATTCGAATTCTTAACCAGAAATGGCGTGTGAATCAACATGATCCGCACGCCATTTTTGTTCTCTTTGCTTGGCTAACTCGTTCAGGCATTATAACGCGGCCAATTGACTGCGGATGTGCTCGTCGGACAGCCATGACCGAATGGAACTGGCCAGTCGAGGTTCTGCAAGACCGAAAGACAAGTTTGCTTTCAACCAACCTTCCAAGTTGCCGATGTCATGTCGGACGCCTTCAAACTGGTAGGCGTCGACGAGATGATTCGCTGCCAACTGTTGAATTGCATCCGTTAATTGAAGTTCTCCGCCATGTCCAATAGGTGTCTCCTCCAACGCATCAAAAATAGAGGAGGGTAGGATATAGCGGCCAAGGACTGCTAGATTGGAAGGCGCTTGTGATTCATTCGGTTTTTCGATGACACGGTGTACCGGAATGACATCCCCTTCAGTCACCGTAGCTTTGTCCGGCTCGATGATTCCATATTTGGAGACATCTTGGCTCGGTACCGGCTGAATCCCAAGGAGCGCTCGACCGTCGTCGCTGTAGTTTTGCATTAACTGTCTTGTAACAGGTGCACTTGACTGAATAATGTCATCTCCGAGAAGTACAGCAAAAGGCTCTTGGCCCACAAACGACTTTGCACAGAGTATTGCATGTCCCAGTCCAAGCGGCGTCTTTTGGCGCGTGTAATGGATGTCTACCAAGTCGGAAATGGCTTTGACTTCCGTTAACATGTTCGCTTTCCGACTTTGCTCAAGGTGCAATTCAAGCTCTGGTGAGCGATCAAAGTGATCTTCAATTGCCTTTTTAGCTCGTCCCGTAATAATTAAAATTTCTTCGATCCCTGCATACACAGCCTCTTCGACAATGTATTGAATGCAGGGCTTGTTTAAGATGGGCAGCATTTCCTTCGGAACAGCTTTCGTGGCTGGCAGCATGCGCGTACCAAACCCGGCAGCCGGGATGACCGCCTTACGAACTTTCATGAGATTCACCCCTGGCGTATTTCCGTCGACCTATGGATGTAGTATTCGTACATAGCGATTATACACGCTTATGACCAGGTGTGCATAAAAGGTGCATAAAAGCTTCGCATCTTCGTTTATTTCTTAGCGGTTATCTTGAGACGACGCATGGTCGGTGTCCTTGTGTCAGGGTACAAATTATTCGATTGAAATTACGAATATCTCACAGCAATAGGGACAGGAGATAGCACTGTGACTGAAGTCCCGCATCTTGTAAATAACATGCTATCCCCTGTCCTTGATACAGAATAGTCAGATTGTAAAGAAGCGACACGCACGTTTGCCCGGTTCGTTTATGTAAATGAAACCGCCTATCTGCTCTTACCTCGTTGCAAGCGCACGAACATCACTATAAGGGCGGCAATAAAGAGTGGAATGATGAATCCGTAGACGAACACCATGTACCAATGCACTCCTTAGACAATTTTCGAGAACCAATTTTATCTTATATTGTTCCGAAAAATGTGTTCCGCCATGCGTGAGGTCTGGCGAGGGCCTAATATGTCAAATCAAACTCGTACTTGCTTTGGCGCCAGACTCCGCATATCTTTCAAAGTAGATGTGATTCGCGATGGAGAGAATATGAACTGTGCATCTTGCTTGCGAACAGAAAATCACTCTGTGTAAGGGAGTATAGGGCATGGTGTCGTTCGTTTTGTCAGTACTTGGATTGTTACTGTGTATCATAACCCTCATTATGGGAATCCGGCTTTATACCCTCAATCGGAGACTGTCTAAAGATATTCAACTGATGAATCACGACTGGAGCGAAGCGCTGCGGAAACAGCAGGGAATGACCTTCAAGTTCGCGAAGCAGAACGGACGTTTCATTCATACCCTTTGTGAGGGGAAATTGGTAAGGAAGTTTGGCCTTATGACGAATGACATCGTTGGCAAGACGCTTGCAGACTTTCTGCACGACAGTGAGGATGTTGCAGGGAAGGAATCGTTTTATGAACGAGCGTGGCAGGGCGAAGAAGTCGTATACGAAGGACAATTAAACGGCGTCTGGTATATTGCTTCACTTTGCCCCATCTTTCGTCACGGCAGAGTGTGTGAGGTTGTTGCCTCTTGTGTCGACATTACGCAGCAAAAATTGGCCGAACAGGATCTGCGTAAGAGCGAACAAATGTATCGCTTAATCGCTGAATCTTCGGCGGACTTGATACGAATTTTAGCTCCTGATGCGACTATCCGGTACGCTTCGCCTTCACATTTAGAGGTCCTCGGCTATGACCCGACGGAACTGGAAGGTATTCCGTCTTCGGAGTTGGTGGTACCGGAAGAGAGGCCAAGGGTTATCCAGTCCTTTTTCCGTATGCTGAACGGGAAAAGCCACCACTATCCACTGCACTTTCATGTGAGACACAAGGACGGATCGCCCATCATGGTCGAGACACACGGAAGTTTGGTGTTCGATGAGCGGGGTGAAGTGGTCGCTGTCGTCGTCGTGGCGAGGGACTTGACGAGTCGCATGAAGGAAGAGGAGGAAAATAGACGTCGCGAGAAGCTTACGTTGGCAGGACAACTCGCGGCAGGGATCGCTCACGAAATTCGCAATCCACTTGCAGCGATTAAAGGGTTTACACAATTGTTGCGGACGCCGTCGGATCGTCAAACGTCCTACACGGAACTTGTCTTATCTGAACTTGCCAGGGTGGAAGCAATCGTTAACGAGTTTCTTCTGTTAGCCAACCGGAGGCTGTCAAACACGAGAGACACAACCTCATCTCCATACTAACCGACGTCGTTACCCTCCTCGGTCCCCAGGCAATTTTGCAACAGGTACAAATTCAAACCATCATGACCCTACAAACACCATTTGTATTCGCCGCAGCGAATCAATTGAAACAAGTGTTTATCAATGTCCTCAAGAATGCCATCGAGTCGATGCCAAACGGTGGCAATGTATATGTGTCTGTCGAGAACACTGAGGACACTGTCGTCGTCCGGATTCAAGACGAGGGTCCTGGGATCAGGCAAGAGTGGTTGAACCGACTGGGAGAACCGTTTTACACGACGAAAGAAAAGGGCACGGGGCTTGGGCTCATGGTCAGCTACAATATCGTGAAAGATCACAATGGAGAAATTAGAGTGAGCAGCTCGCCGACCACGGGGACATGCATAGAAATTGTCCTACCCACTGCACACAACTCGCACGTACCCGAGACTACGATGCTAAGCGAACCATCATCTTAGCTGTCGTTTCGTTGCCTACTAAACTTGTCCCACGCCAAGCGAATGACAAGCAATACGGAAAATGCAATGATGGCCTGAATGACACCAGTTTCATTCGGAGCTAACACAACTTTCCGCGCTATCGTCAACAGCACAACATCCATGAGTCGGGTCGGAGAAAGGGTGTACAATAAGTCGAAGATTTCGTAGGTCACAAGGATTGAAAAAATATCATCCGTCAAATCATGATATGAGTGAAATATCGTTTCTGGGTGAAGAACTAGCGGACTCCATTTTACAATAAAGCCGATTATTTCAATGACTAAAACCGCCAGCAGAATGCCCACGATCACCCACCTGGCATACGTCATCATATGTCTTAGTTTGTTGATGTGTTCTTTTCGATTCATAGGGTAATTATACCATACGACGCCAAGTCTTTATGTGAGATGTTGAGAACAGCGTAACCCCAGGCCCTTATTGAACAGGACTCCATCACCGGAGCGGGTTAGGGGAACGCGAGGCCCCTATCAGACGTTTTCGGGGAGACGCACGGTTGGAAATGGGGAACTACGGTCTCCTGGTGTCTTAGCTTCGTTGCGAACAAGAACACGCAGCGAAGAAGGGCATATGGGACCGTTGTACATCCCAGACGTCGAACTTTGCGAAGTCACCCGCCACACACAAGAAGCCCCTCGTACAAACCTATGCCCCATCGATTCAATCAATTTTCAAGGAATGATCCATACAATTTAAGGTACAGGGAGTTCGCTCGCGGACCATTAGGACCAAATCCTGGTGAACAACTTTGAACAACGGGGTGATTGTATGAGTGTCAAAAAACACTGGGAAATCGAATCCGTATGCCCAAAATGTGAACACACCAATGTTGTGACCATTCCCGCCGGTGAACAGGTCGTACGTGTCCATTGCGAACATTGCACACACGGATATGACTATACGCACGTGGTACAGGACTATGTTGAAATTGACGACTGACGTCACGTAGCCACACGGAGCCCGAGAGTGAGGTTGGATGGCAGTTCGAAGTACGCCGAGCTGATATCCTTTTTCAACCTGCTTTCCGGGCGGATTTCCGCGGGTGGAAAAGGGTTAAACCGTTTTCCCTATGCAAGACGATTGTGGGCCTTTGATTCCCATGTTTGACTGGACATTGAAGGTTCTTAGTGCACACAAAAAATTTATCAGTGACGAAAGTCAAACGATATCCCCTTGCGAACATTCGTTTCAACGCATTTCCAATCGTAAATCCCAGCAGGTTGGCGATATTGACTTGCGGATCAGTTGTGCTTCCCGCTGTGACAACGATCTCAGCACTCCCCGTCACTTTTACGTTGAAAATGACCACTAACTGATGTGCTTTCACCTAACTCCCTCCCGGACAAAGACACACTAGTCATATAATTCAAGGGCTTTGCAAATTGGATGGGCATATGCGTCCGCGTGACTATTTTTTTACACCATGCGCTGCGTTTGGACGGACGCCTCTGTCCCTTGTGCGACGCTGGTCATAAAGTACGTTGATCTGACGGTTGAAGGGAGAGATCGACGTGGGCGAGCGACGACCGGAAATGGGGAAGTGGCTGTTGTACCAGTTTTTTCACAAGGATCCCCAAATCGCAAAGTATTTACCTGTTACGCGAAAGTACACGCACGAGAACTTCGCGGAAATGTTGAGTAAATTTCGAATGGTCTATGTGAAACCGGTGGCCGGAAGCATGGGGAAAGGAATTATGAAAGTTTGGCTCGATGGTCAGAACCGGATCGTGGTGAAAAAGACTATTGAACGTCAACACACGTTCGCGAACAAAGAGCAGGCCATGCGGTATATTGACACGCTTCGCCAAGGCAAAATGTATATCGTTCAGCAAGGGATTCATATGGCGACGGTGGGTGGGCGGCCACTGGATATTCGCGTCATGATGCAGAGAGAGAAGCCTGGGGGAAAGTGGCTGTTCTCTGGGATGCTGGCGAAAATTGCCGGTGGCAACAGCATCGTCACCAATACGGCTCTAAGCCGGGGCCGCGTCATGGACGTGGACAAGGCGTTGAAGGAGGCGTTGCATTGGTCAAACGATCGCGTTTCGCAGACCATCACCAAGTTACAACAACTGGGACTGTACTGGGCGAAACACTTCGACAGCTATCAGCTTTATCGGGAACTTGGCTTCGATGTGGCTGTCGATCGCAATGGTCGAATCTGGCTGATCGAGCAGAATACGCTGCCAAGTCACGCCTTGTTTGCTAGGAACAAGGCGAATCTCTCGGCCTACAGAAGGATTCAATACCGTTGGGGCGTCTACCAGCGGGCACGCATGAACAGGAGTCTGCGTGCACAGCGCTAGTCGACAAGCGGGTTGCGAGTGAACAGCAGTGGAACGGTTTCGCCTTTCTGGTATGTGCTCTGGTCCAGACGGATGATGGCGTTGACGGACGACAGTCCCGACAGAATACCTGACGACTGGTTCAACTGCGGTTCAACGACGAGCGTTGTTCCATCTAATCTCGCGCGGCCGCGGTGGAACCGGACGTGCTTGACGGGTTTAATGGCGAGATCGCGGCTCAATATGGCTGACAGCGGGAACGTGTCCGATGGATGACCAAGGGTCCGTCGAATTGCATGGAGCGCAAGAACGTGAAACTGAACAAAGCACGCGGCCGGATTTCCCGACATGCCGAAAATCGTTGTCCCATGAGCCCGCGCTGCGATGAACGGCGAACCTGGACGCATCCAGACTCGCTCGACGGGTAGCTGGTCGACGCCTGCGATGTTACGGACAGCCGCCTTGACGAAGTCTGTATCCCCTACCGACGCTCCGCCCGTGAGGAGGATATAGTCTACGGCTCCTAGGTGCGCTGTGATGGCTTGTTCAATGCTTCTCAGGTCGTCCTGAATGAAGGCGATATCCGTCACAGTTGCCCCAGCGTCTCTGACTGCGCCCGCCAAAAAGGCGTCGCTCGCCGCGTAAATTTGACCGCGTTGCAGGGGCGTATTTACGCTTGAGACCAGTTCGCTACCTGTGGCGATAATAGCCACTCGGCAGGGCTTGTACACACGAACTTGTCCGATCCCCGCAGCACGCAAAATGGTTTGCGTTTGAGGGTCGAGAACGGAACCAGGTTCGAGAATCACGTGCCCCGCCTTTGCATCCTCGCCTGCTGGTTGGATGGATTCCCCGTCCCGTACAGGCCGGACAATGCGAATGGCCTTGTCGTCGATGACATCGACCCATTCCTGACGGACAACTGCGGCAGCCCCGTTTGGTACAGGCGCTCCTGTTCGAACTTTCGCCACTTTGCCTGGTGAGAGGTCACAACGTGGTGATTCGCCAGCACGGATATCATCGACGATAGCGAGCGGTGCTTGTGTGTCTAAATCCGCCTGGTGAACGGCATAACCATC
This sequence comes from Alicyclobacillus dauci, assembly GCF_026651605.1. Classification (GTDB taxonomy): domain Bacteria; phylum Bacillota; class Bacilli; order Alicyclobacillales; family Alicyclobacillaceae; genus Alicyclobacillus; species Alicyclobacillus dauci. The sequence goes on from NZ_CP104064.1 coordinate 1,677,573, forward strand.
CATCATCGAGCGATGGAACGGAGGTAGGTCAATGCCGGTGCGGACGGCCTCCGCGATGCGGGCATGTCTATCTAGGGACGCCCACACGTCGACGTCGGTCACTGCACAGGGTGCGGCCAGCGCGATCACGGTTTCCAGTGCCTCATCATAAGTTGAGACGTGCGTCAACTTGATCCCCCTTTACTTAAGCCCCGTATCATAGGGCAACGTGACACTGCGAGTCGTTGCCGAATCACGCAGGCATCCATGTTAAAAAAGAGGCGCCGGAGAACCGACGCCTCGTCTGCTTCTACCGTTTTGCTTGTTTTACGCCAGAACCGACTCGATTTCTGCGAGGATGTCATCGCTCAGCTTCACGCCCGAAGCTTTGGCATTTTGAACGACTTGCTCCGGCTTGCTGGCGCCGACGAGTGCGCTTGCAACGTTCGGCAACCGCAGGATCCAGGCGATCGCCAATTGTGCCAAAGAAAGCTCGGCTTTCTCGGCGATGGCGGTCAACTTCTCGACTTTGTCGTACACTTCATCCGTCAACGCGTCTTTGAGGAACATGTTTACTTTCGGCGTCGCCGCGCGCGAGCCTTCTGGAGCGGCTTGACCCCGGCGGTATTTGCCCGTCAGGACACCTTGTGCAAGCGGTGAGAAGACAACTTGACCAATGCCTGCGTCCTCACAGATGGGCACGACGGCCTTTTCAATATAGCGTTCGAACATGTTGTAAACCGGTTGGCTTGCAGCGAATTTGTGCAGGCCGAGTTCCTTTTGCAGTTGTACCCCTGCAGCAATTCGATCCGCCGGCCATTCACTCAGTCCAGCATACAGGACTTTCCCTTGTGAAATGAGGTCGTCAATTGCTCGGAGGCTCTCTTCCAAGTCTGTCTCTGTATCATAGCGATGGAAATAGAAGATGTCGACATAGTCAACACCGAGCGCTTTTAAACTCTTCTCAGCCTGAGCCATGATATGTTTCCGGCTGAGCCCTTTGTCGTTTGGCCCCTTGCCAACCGGCCAATATGCTTTGGTGGTGATGATGTAGCTGTCGCGATCATACGGCTGCAAAGCCTCACGCATCACTTCTTCCGCCGCATGCGGCGTCGAGCCGTACACGTTTGCGCAGTCAAAGTGGTTGATGCCGAGATCGTATGCTTGTTTGACACAGTTGATGGCTTGTTCCTTTTCCGTCACTGTGCCATATGTAAGCCAACTGCCCAGTGCAATTTCAGATACCTTGAGTCCGCTTTTTCCCAGTCTGCGATATTCCACTGTTTGTACACCTCCATGGTCCATTTTACTGGTTGCGAAATATATCCTGCAAACGGCAAGTGGACTTTGACGGGTACACTTGGAAAACTTTTGTCCGCAAAAGCTGCTGTGGTAAGCTAGGGGCACTAGGGCCGGACCTGTCCAGCCACAAACGAGGTGTATCGATGGCAGACTACAAGCAGTACGATCAAGTACCAGAAATGCAGCTACAAGAAGGCGCACGCTATGAAGCAATTGTTCACACCGATAAAGGCGACTTCACAATCGAACTGTTGGCAAAAGAAGCACCCATAACGGTCAACAGCTTTGTCTTCCTCGCACGAGACGGATTTTTTGACGATGTGATCTTTCACCGGGTGATCAAAGAGTTCGTCATTCAAGGTGGCGATCCAACAGGCACAGGCCGTGGTGGTCCGGGATATCGTTTCCGCGATGAGCTGCCGCCTGCCTATCCGTATGGACCGGGCATTGTGGCAATGGCGAATGCGGGGCCGAACACGAACGGATCGCAATTTTTTGTCTGCACGGGTGAAATGAGCAAAAATTTGAACCACGCACCGAATTACACTGTCTTTGGACGCGTTACTGCAGGGATGGACAACGTGCTTGCAATCGCGAGCGAGCCAGTTGAGCGCGGTCCGTCCGGTGAAGCCAGTACGCCTGTGAACCCAGTTCATATCAAGTCGGTCGAGATCGTTGAGCTGACAGCCTAGTTTCTTCCTATATCCACATTCGTCCACGCGATAAGTAACCAAGCGCCGTAGAGTATAGCAAACGCGCGAGGGGGGATCGACGTGGCGAATATTCGTGCTCTGGCTCACCAGCACATGGGGCGACCAGTGATTGTTCACTCGAGGTACGGAATTCACCGGGGGATTTTGCATCATGTAGACGATAACGGCATGTACCTGCGACTTTACCGCGGAAGAGGCGGCGCGCTCGTCAGCACGTCCGAACAGGCGTCCGTTCAACCATTGTCCGAGGCCGGTTCCGATAAGCTTGATGCGCAAGAAGTGTTTTGGCCGCTCTTTTTCATTCCGTTTGCAGTTGCATTGGCACTTGCTCCTTGGTGGTATGGACCATACTGGTGGTAAGACGTCGACCTGGCCGCTCGGCCAGGTTTGTCTTCTTAACAACGTGTCCGACCGTCCCTTTACGTGGGCGCGGTCGGACAACCTCTAAAACACTACTCACCGAAAAGGAGGACAAGCTATGACTCCGCGCGTGGCCTTTGTCACATCGGCAGGAAAAGGTCTCGGACACGCGATGGTTCTCACCTTAGCTTCGGCAGGTTTCGATGTTGCATTTACATACGGACAAAGCGAGCAGGAAGCAGAGGAACTCGCCTCCGAAGTGCACGGCAAGGGACAGCAAGCTCTGCCAATTCACTGTGACTTGTTTGACCGTGCGTCCGTCGCTGATGCTGTGGACGCAGCAAAATCAAAATTTTCGACCATCGATGCGCTCGTTCACAATTTCGGGCCATTCGTCTTTGAACGTAAACCGCTCGCCGACTATGACGAGGACATGTGGCAGCGGATGATGCACGGCAATCTGACAAACTTTTTCTGGCTGTATCGGGCCGTGATTCACGACATGCGATCACGCCGCTTTGGCCGACTCGTCACGGTTGGCTACGACGGCGCCGGGGAAGCGCGGGGATGGCGCTATCGTGCAGCGTACGCGGCGGCTAAGGCGGGGTTGGCAGCACTCACACGTTCCATCGCCCGGGAAGAGCGAACGTACGGGATTACCGCCAATATGGTCTGCCCCGGAGATATTCGGGGTCTGGATAAAATGCGAATGTTTGACGATGTGGCAGGAGAGTTGACGGCAGAGGGGCTGCGCCCAGTTGTCGGGGAAGATGTCGCACGCGCAGTCGCCTGGTTTTGTCACGAGAACAGTCAGGAAGTGAACGGTACCGTTCTTGAAGTGACCGGTGCCCGGGAAATCGTCGCCCGGGACACGCTCGGGCCACAAAGGACGGACGGCGCACGAGGCTTAGGTTCACCTCATGAAGATTAGGGTCTTCGAGTCCCTCATGCGCCGCGCATTTTTCCTTCATCATTCTTCCGTTTCGTCCGTGCGGACGGCGGCTTTCATCGTTTTTCGCACAGATGCCAGAATACGCCAGGTTAAATACATTGCAAACAGAATGGCAAGGGCAAAGTACAGGTTACTGTCGCGCACAGTCAGCCTCCTCGCAGGCTAATCACTTGGTTTGTCACTGCACGCTAATTTTTCCGTTTTTGCTTTCCAAATATACGGAAATTGGTGATGCCTCTGACTCCGTCTGAGGATCAGACTCGAACGTACAAATATTTTTTCGATCCTGCTCATAGTGAACTTCATACGCAGGGTTCGACACTTGGACAATGCCCATGAGGGACTTGGCTTGCCCACGCAGGAGTACGTCGGATGGCAGTCCCCGTAGAGCAATGGCGCCGTTCTTCGATTCGGCGTAAATTTCCTGTGAGTTTGCCTGGATAGCGTGGTGAAGCTGAATGCCGCCATTTTGCGTCGTGGTGCGCAGGCTTTGCGCGTTCACGTGGTGTACGTGAATCTGCCCGTTGATGGTTTCCAGTAAGATGTTGTTTGCATTGACGTGATCGATAAAAATGGCTCCGTTCTTCGTGTGAAGAGCCAAGCGATCCAATCCCTCTGGCACATATAAGTCGATCCGCCCACCGTAGATCTTTGCGCCATCCCATCGGTTGAGCAACCGAACACTTGCATCGTTCCCGATGACCGTGGTCTGCACGGCTTGCTCGAGGATTTCCTTTGCTTTGTCTTGTTCATCCGTCCGGACGTCCGCTTGAACGTACATGCGAATGTATGGCTGTGACCACTGTTCGACGCGAATCCGCCCGTTGGCAGACTCGATGCGAATCCGCTCTACATCGTTTGCAAACTCGTGTTCATAGGTGACTGCGAGGGTGTCACCGAAAGATAAGTTGGTCAAGTTCGTTTCCAGCCCTCGTCTGATCTCGGACACACTTTGGGTCAGCACGCTGGATAACTGTGCGCCAAACGACTTCAGTTCCGCGGCGGCACGGTCCCAAGCTGCCTTCCCATCTCCTTTGGGTTGTGATTTTTCCTCCAGTGCTTCGAGGAGCAAGTCTGCCTGTTCTGCCGTCAGTTTTCCTTCTGCAAGCAATTCAAGAATCTTCAGTCGTTCTTGCATCATCACTCATCCCTTTCTCAATTTGTCTAATGTCTCTTCGAAACTGAGCGCTCCATCTTCGAATTGTTTGATGGTATCCAACTGGTTCAGGGTGTTCTCTGGCTCGAGGGGAGGCTGATAGCCCAGGCTCTCGATCACCTCGTCTAAACGGGCACGAACTGTTGGATAGGAGATGCCCAGTTCACGTTCGACTTCCCGAATATTGCCGCGGCAGCGAAGGAACACTTCCACAAACGTCAACTGTTCCGGTGGTAATTGGAGAACGGGGCTAACCGCGAATGTTCCTTGAACTTTTGTCTCGCAGGAAGGGCACGACAGTTCTGTCACTTGCATTGCCGAATCACACGCTGGGCACCGGAATGGCATTCTGCGAATCACTTAGGTCACCCCTTAATAAATTTGATTTCAATATTAACATATTTAATCTGTCAAACAAATGATTGTGTGATACGCGGAGCAGAAAAATTTTCCGACAGAGGGCTTGTTTGTGCCATAATAGACGGCAGGAGGGGTGTCCAATGGACGTTGCAACCATCGGTGTTGTAGGTGCCGGATTGACCGGTCGTGGGATTGCTCAAGTTGCTGCGCAAGGTGGTTTCGATGTCTACCTGTTTGACGTTCAACCGTCTGTTGTCGATGATGCGCTGATGAGAATTGGTCAACGTTTAGCTTCAGATACTCGCAAGGCACGAATTTCGCAGGACGATAGCGAACGAGTGCTCCGTCGTATTCGAGCCTGTTCTCGTTTGTCGGACTTTGCCGAAGTGGATATGGTCATTGAGGCAGTGCCGGAGAAGTTAGCGACGAAAGAACAAGTATTCCGCGAGTTGAGTCGCATTTGCCCTGCGAGAACCATCTTTGCGTCGAACACGTCTGGGTTGTCCATTACGGCTATGGCCAGTGTGACGGATCGACCAGAATCATTCTTGGGTATGCACTTTTTTCATCCGGTTCCGGTCATGCAATTGGTCGAGTTGGTCCGAGGGAGTGAAACGAGTGAGACGGCGATGGATGTAGCAAAGTCCATTTGTGATCGGATGGGGAAGACGACCATTGAGGCCGCTGAGTCGCCCTTATTTGTCGTGAATCGGATTCTTGTTCCCATGATCAACGAAGCCATTTTCGTTTTGCAGGAGGGATTGGCAACGGCCGAAGCCATCGACACGGGTATGAAGCTTGGTGCGAATCATCCCATCGGGCCTCTCGCTCTGGCGGACATGGTGGGGTTGGACACGTTGCTCGACACGGCGCAAACACTGCTGGCGGAGACGGGCGATACGAAGTACCGCCCACCGTTGCTCTTGCGGCAAATGGTCCGTGCGGGAAGATTGGGGCGAAAGTCCGGTTCGGGATTTTACGATTACGCCGATTGACTGCTCTTCCACTCTTGATATGTTTTTTCCATACTATCTGCAGAGGCGTGAAGCCTATCAAATTCGTCCGCAGACAGGGGTGCCTCGAGGATCTGTTCCACGCCGAGCTCTGACACTTTCGCTGGAAGTCCGATGTACACGTCTTTGGGGAGACCGTATACGCCGTGACTTTGCACGGATACCGGGAGAACATGGGCGACTTGAGAACGGAGTGCCTCAACCATGGCGAGCACGGCGTGTGCAGGTGTGATGGCGGCGCCGTGCGTCTTGAACTTGGCAAGAATTTCCCCACCGCCGAAGCGCGTGTGCTCAACGGCTGTCTGCCACGCGTTCTCAGTCAGAACGTCCGTTGCCGGAATACCGTAAATGGATGCAAACCGTCGAACCGGAACCATGTGATCTCCGTGCCCACCCAGGACCATGGCTCGAACGTGCTGCTGGCTCACATTTGCAAGCTTGGCAAGCCAGTGGGCAAGTCGCGCCGAATCCAGAATACCGCCTTGGCCCATGACGCGTTCTGAGGGGAAGCCCGTGGCATGCCGCACCACTCGTGTCAAAATGTCGGCTGGATTCGTCAAGACAATGACGAAGGCGTCCGGCGACAGCATGCGAATGGACTGGCTGATTTCCTTCATCACCCTTGCGTTGGTCGCAATTAAGTCTTCTCGTCGAAGTCCCGGTTTCCGACCAATGCCCGCCGTGATGATCACGACGTTGGAGTCCTTCGACAAGATTGGATCGATCCCGCCAACGACCTTTGTATCGCTTCCCATCAGCGCACCCGACTGTTCGATGTCCATGGCTTTTCCTTCAGCCATGTCCTTTTGTACATCGATGAGCACGACTTCACCATACTGCTTTTGTGTCAAAAGGTCTGCGATCGCACCGCCTGTTCCACCCGCTCCGAACACAGTTACTTTCCAGGCGTTTGACATTGTATTTACCTCCCACAAGATATCGTCGTGTTCACCAAATGCAAAATGGCGGAAGTCGTGCTGGGCATGCGCCTATTCAGTTGATAATTTCACGAGATTGTTTTTACGCCATCCTTTCGGGTACAAATTATTGAGTCGCCCAGGTATGGCCTTCACCCAGCCCAGGACCAGGCCTTGGTGGACGATCACGGTGTGACCCTTATGCCCCCCGTCGTTTGCGAGCGCTTCGCCACGCATGTAGGCGATGGCCGTCTCTTCGTCGACTTCCACGACAAATCGAAAGTCCTTCGGTGCGCACCGGAGTGCAATGCCGTGCAGCGGTTCAATGCGATCTTTCGCCAGGCTCGCGAGCGGCGTGCCGGATCGCAGCATGCGCAATCCCCTTGTTGGCAACCCCGTCACTTCGTCGCTGAACAAGACACCTTTGTGCTCTCGAGGCACGAGCCAGCTTGACGGGTATTCGACCATATGTTCAGCAAGCCAACTCTCCCATGCCTGAGACCAACTGTGTTTTCGCTGTTTGTCTTTGCCGCGTTCAGCATCGTCAGCCGTTCCGTGTTCAGCACGCTTTCTGAGCCGTGCAACAAAATGGCCTTCGCCTCTTGCTCGGTGAGGCCAAAGGCGCCTTGCTTTCGCAAGGGATTCGCGGCCAAAAGCAAAGTTCGGTTCACCAGGTGACCATCCGGGCCAGAGGGGAAGTTCTTCCACCGTCAGATGCAGGTCATCTTCCAACCAGGCGACAATTCGTTCGTTTTCCTGAGGATTGAAAGTACAGGTGGAGTATATGAGTCGGCCGCCTGGGCGGAGCATCTTCACGGCGGATCGGAGAATATCTTGCTGCCTCCGCGAGCAGATGTCGGGCGACTCCGCTGTCCACTCCTGCGCCGCTGCAGGGTCCTTGCGAAACATTCCTTCACCCGAACAAGGGGCGTCGACAAGAATGGCGTCAAATTTCTCCGGCCAGACAGCGGCGAGTTCATCCGGCGAGTGGTTGACCACGGCCGCAGCGGCTCCCATACGCTCTAGATTCTCGGCGAGTATTCGAACGCGTGTGGGGTGAATTTCATTCGCCACCAGTTGTCCCTGATTCTGTAAGAGGGCTGCGATGGCCGTTGTTTTTCCGCCAGGGGCCGCACACAAATCGAGGATGCGCTCCCCTGGTTTCGGATCGATTGCCCGCGCAATAGCCATGGCTGACGGTTCTTGGATGTAGAGCGCACCAGCCTCGTGGAATACTGTTCGGCCGAGGGGGGCCCGTTCGTTTATGTAATAACCAAAGGGCATCCAGAGGATAGGTGACTCGAGGTGTTGCAGGATTGCCTGCGGAACACTGTCCCCGTCCGTGGCTCCCTGTCTAACTGAGTATCGTTGTACGCGAACACCACGTGTGGGCGCTTCCGACATAGCGGCTGCAAAGTCGGCCCACTCGCTGCCGAGCAATGGGGCCATTTGTTTAACAAATGCGTCAGGTAATACCACTTGGTTCTTCCTTTCAAAGCGACTTGGAAAATCTCATATGTAGAGTTTGTCCACCTAGTCATTTTGCCACATGACACACACCTCCATTGCACCAACTCGCTCAGGTCGGTATATTGGTACGGGTGAACCCTACGATTATATGGGAAGCACTAGTTTTCATCATAGAGGTGAGTGAGCGATGTTATCTCAACCGAGCAAAGAGCTCGTTACGGTACCCAATCCGCATCCAAACCGCGTCTACACAGTGGAAATGGATTGCGCAGAATTTACCACGCTGTGTCCGATGACGGGCCAACCTGACTTCGCGACCATTTACATTGAGTATCAACCGGCAGAAAAGTTGGTCGAGTTAAAGTCGCTGAAGATGTACCTGTGGAGCTTTCGGAATGAAGCAAACTACCACGAGGATTGCGTAAATCGAATTCTCAATGACTTTGTTGTGGCAAGTCAGCCAAGAAAGGCAAAAGTCATTGGTGATTTCACCATTCGCGGCGGCATTCACACAAAAGTAACCGTTGAATACACAGCGTGATGGGCGGGCGGTCGCAACCGCCCTCTTTTTTACTGGTTTTTGACCTCTCGGATCCTCCGTGAACAACTCAGATTTATTCCCCTCTTTGGGGACCCCTTGGACCAGATCTCTAAACAAATTGAGTCTTTAGCTGTCAACACGGTCCAACAAGCTTTTCCTACAGGTACACACTTCCCGTCTAGACGAATGCACAGTCGACGCCAGCGATGATTCACATATACTGTGCTGGGCTGTGCATCGAGGTGATCATGAGTGGAAACTCCGTCCACGTACATCGGCGTAGCAACAACCGTTGTTCCGAAGCTGAAGCAGACGAAACAAGGAAAATGGAAAAGACCGGCGATGCAGTATGTTCGCTTAGCTGAAGTGGCTAGGAAGCGTTACAACGCGATGGTGTATTTGTTTCATCCGCATCGTGTTGACTGGTCTCGCGGTCGTGTTGAGGCGTGGCTTCCGGAAAGCCTGGATCATCCACGTCAGAATTGGGTCAAACGCACGGTTCCACTACCGGATGTCATTTATGAAAACGTCTTTGTTCACCTTGCCATCAAAGGGTATACTGCGTCACTGCGACAGGAAGCTCAGAAGCGGCGGATTCCGTTGTTCAATCCAGTCTTACCGGGAAAATGGCGGATGGTTGAACTGTTAAAACAATCCGGCATGATGAGTTACTCCCCGGAAACGGAACGACTTCGCAGTCCGAGTCAGTTGAGACGTCGCTTAGGTCAGTGGGGGATCGCGTTCGTCAAACCGGTCGGGGGATACGGTGGCATGGACGTCAATCGCGTTGAGCGACTCGGCGACGGGCGATATCGTGTTGGTGTCGACCGGACGTCTGCGAAGACGGCGCGCATGCGTGTAACAATGGGGGATGCGGAACTCGCCAAGTGGTCAGAGGGAAAAATTCGTAGGCCACACTTGTTACAAAGAGGTTTGCGACTGATGACGGTGGGCAATCGAAAAGTCGACTTTCGCGTTGTCGTTCATCGTGATGTCCGAGGAGACTGGCAGCTCGTGGGGATCGTGCCGAAGATGGCCGCTGCGGATGGGGTCGTGACGAATATCATCGCAGGTGGTCAGCGGATCGACTTGGAAGCTCTTGTTGCGGCTGCGAGAACGGAGAACAAGGAAATTCCCGTCGCGCTCCTGGACCAAAAATCAAAAGACATTGCGAAGCAATTGTCGAATCGGTACCCTACTGTAGGACTCGTCGGATTTGATATGGCAGTTGAAGAGAACGGAAAAGTATCGATGATTGAAATGAATCCGAAGCCCGCAAGGTCGCTTTTGAGCGTTCCGATGTTGGAGCAGCTGGCCATTCATACGGTGGGGTTTGCTGTGTTTCTCGCGCGTAAACGTCGCAAGGCAGGTGCCGTGCTAGCGGGTTTTGAAACGAGTCAATCGATCCCGCTGCTTGATCATGACGCCTAGTCTTTCGATCTCAACGAGTGGAAAGCACAGCGAAATACAAACGTTTAACGCGGGACCGGTCCAGCCTTGCCAGGCGTCGTCAACCTGGTCCCGATTTTGTTTACGAAACATGTCGAGTTTGCCCGAACGTCGGTAACGATTACAATGAAAGAATAAGAGGAGACAAAAAGACAACAGCACCATTCGGATTTATAAATGAAGTGAACGGTTATCTTTGAAGGGACGATGGCATGTACACGCCAAAACGAACCAAACGCAAGCGGAAACAGGTGCTCAGGCGTTTCGCCAAATGGCGAGTTTGCATGACGCTTCTGCTAACCTGTTTTGGAACGTTACTCACCTGTCCGCATCAGGCTTATGCTGCGGCGGTGGACAAGCCAACTATGTGGATGGGCGCCACCGTGGGCTACGGTGGTTACTATAAAAAAGAAGATTGGGTTCCCGTGTCACTGACAATTCATCACGTGGGCCCCGAAAAGAATGGCCAACTTGTGGTGCGAGTGAATCAACCTCTCTTGGCAAATCGTCGGCTCTCCGGATCGCTTCAGTGGCCAGTTCAATTACCGACGGATGGCTGGTCACAGGTACAGATTACGCTCCCAGGTGGTGTCCTGGACGAGGGAGCGACCGTGACCTGTGTGGCCAACGGCAAACCGCTCTACACGGCTGATCTCACAGGTAATGCCGTTTCCCATGTCGCCTTAGTCGCCGTGTTGGCGAAAAATAACCAGGCCACACAGTTTCTTGCGGGTGCGAGTACGAGCTCGAATCCCGTCTTGCCTGTAGCCGTCAACCCAGATGGGTTTCCCACTTCGGCCAATGTGTTGGACAGTTTGACAGCGGTTGTGACCCCTGTTTCGACCTTGGAACAGTTGTCTACAGCACAGCAACAAGCTCTCCAAGACTGGGTGAAGTTTGGCGGTTTGCTCATTGTTTCGGGCACTGGGTACGGGACGAACATGTGGCGGTCTGTCTTGCCGCTCACGCCAGGGAATAGTCGAACGGTTGACCCGCATGCGCTGGCTGATTTCGCAAACAGTACCGGGGATTCGCTTGGGAAAGCACTTGTCGTTCAGGCTAGCGGGATCGACGGAACGGCGCGACTGTGGGCAGGAACGAATCAGACCCCCTTGCTTGCCAGTGTGTCCTTAGGACGAGGCCAAGTGTGGCAAACGGCGTTCTCGCCAATGGACCCGCTTCTCCTTGGCTGGAGCGGCGATCCGCTGATGTGGACGGCGCTCTTCCGTCACGGCACGGAGACTGCGACGTCGGCCATTCCGTTGTTGTTTGATGCGAATGGCGCCTTGAGCCTAGCTTCCGTCGGCGATGCGTTGGCACCGCTCCGGGTTCCGTCGCTGCCTGTGTTCGCCATTGTTTTTGCTATTTATATTGCCCTCATTGGACCCATTGCCTTTTTCGTTCTCAACAGGTTCAGACGGGCTCAATTGGCTTGGGTGTTGCTGCCTCTTGTGAGTGTGGTGACCACTGTGGGCATCTATGTCTTTGGTGGGGCTCAACGCCCGACTGGATTGCTCACAGATGGTGTGGGCGTGTTGGACCTCACAGGCGACGGTACAGCTCAGTCGTACGGTGTACAAGCATTCATGTCGCCTTATCCTGGTGGACTGGATTTTCAGATGCCGAAAGGAACGCTCGCCGTGCCGATGTCGGTGCAGGAAACGGTTCCTTCACGCGATGCAGTTGTTCAGTCTGGCGACACGACGAACATGTTGTTTCGCAATGTCGGTCGCTGGCATGTTCGTTACGTTTACGCTGCTGGGACGGATCGGAATACGGGTCAATTTGTCACGGAACTCACGAGTGCGTACGGTCTTCTGTTCGGTCATGTGGCGAATCAGACTCCGTACACGCTGGATCACGTGGCAATCGTCTGGGAAAATCACATGTACGAAATTGGGACACTGAAACCGGGACAAGTCTATGAGTTGAATCCGACGCAAGTGACAGACACAACGGAATGGCTGTCGGACTACGGTACGTACAACCGGAATTTGACGCATGGCATTGGACGATCGCTCGGTGCCTACTTACCGCAGTTTGTCTCGTCATCGACGTCAGACAACTCGGTGGCGCCGCAGGCGATGATCATCGGAACGACAACTGAACGAACGTCGGAACTCCCGAAACCGGTTCATGAACAAGACGTCACAAGCGATAAGACGATTGTGCTTGTACGTCAGTACGCTGATGTTAATCCAGGAATTGGAGATGCATTGCAGTGATCCTCACGCAGAACATGACCAAGAAGTACGGAAAAATGGTCGCTGTAAACGAAATGAATCTATCTGTTCAACGCCAGACAGTGTTCGGACTCGTTGGCGAAAATGGGGCTGGGAAGACGACGGCCTTGTCGATCTTGGCGACGCTGTCCACGCCCACAAGCGGATACGCTTACATCAACGGCTATGAAGTCAGCCGCCATCCGCGTGATGTCCGCCGCTCCATCGGCTACATGCCAGACTCCTTTGGCGTTTACGATGATTTGACCGTCATGGAGTATTTGCGTTTCTTTGCGGATTGTTATGACGTGGATCGGCGCGTCGTCAAGAGCCGCGCAGATGACTTGCTGGAACGAGTCAATTTGACGGATAAACGAGACACGTACGTCAACGCGTTGTCACGCGGGATGCAGCAACGTCTGGAAATCGCTCGGTGTCTCATGCACGACCCCGACGTGCTCATTTTGGACGAGCCTGCATCGGGGCTCGACCCGCGATCCCGCCTCGAAATGCGCGGTGTTCTTCACGGTCTGCGCGATCTCGGCAAAACCATTCTCATCAGCACCCACATTCTTCACGAATTGGCTGAGGTGGCGGACGAGATCGGCATCCTGCGGGGCGGCGAGTTGGTCGCTGTCGCGGCCATTCAAGTGATGCTTCAACACTCAAGTGCTTATCGGACCATCGAGTTCAACACAAATGATCCGGATGATTTGGTGGAACGGGTCTTGGCGGGGGATCGACAAGTGTTACAAGTGGAGCGGATTGCTTCAGGGTGGGAGATTCTCTACGGGGGTACGCAGGGGCAGCAGGCGACCCTGCTGACGCGAATGATTGAGGCGGGTATCACGCTGACTCAGTTTGCCGAGCGACCAACGGACATCGAGCAACTGTTTCTTCGCTTATCCAGGGTTCAGGAGGGCAAGTAAGATGCGGTATAACCCATTGTTCACAAAAGAGTTCCGTCAACGCATGCGAACCGTTCGGGCACCCATTGTCATCACGGGATACGTGCTGTGTATGGTCGCTTTGACGTTCTTTCTGCTGTACGAGAACGTGCAGGGACAGCTATATCTCGTGCAGCCGACCAAGAGTCAACAGGTGTTTGTCATCCTCAGTCTCCTGCAAATGGTTGTCGTGGCGTTTCTGACGCCAGCGTTTGCGGCCGGATCGGTAAGTGGCGAACGAGAGCGAAAGACGCTTGCTGTACTCTTGACCACACCTTTGTCTCCCATCGGCATTCTCGTTGGCAAAATCGTTTCGTCGAGCGCACTCCTCGTCCTGCTGATGTTCGTCACGCTGCCCGTCTACAGTTTGGTCTTTCTCTACGGCGGGGCGGTTCCCCAAGAGGTCATTGCCGTGCTGCTGTTTCAGCTGTTTACAACGGTCGTCATCGCGACACTGTGCGTGTTGTTTTCAACGATAGCCCTTCGGTCCACTTGGAGCACGGTTCTATGCTACGGCACGGTCTCGTTCATGATGATCGTCTTCGGTGCGCTGGGTTACGGGCTGAAACTTGTATATGAACGGAATCCCATTGAACTGTTCAGCCTGCACTGGGGAAATTTCCTCCTCTCGCTCAATCCCCTATACGTGGAAGCCACCCTGGAAGGGGAAGTATCAGGCAATCCACATATGTGGGTGACGTTTGCTTGGTTCTATACGCTAGTCATCCTTATCCTCCTCTTTCCGAGCCTGTGGAGACTGCGTCCTCAGTGGTTTTCACGCCTTCCCTTCGGCAAACGGGCAACCGAGAAACAGTACCAATGAGAAGCGGGCTTGTCATATTAAAAAACTCCCGCGCGTAGCGTATAAGGACGGGCTTCTGCGGGAGGAATGCGAATGATGATGACGGTGCAACTAATCTTCTCACTAGCCATGATTCTGTTCGGCGCAGAGCTCTTCACAAACGCTGTGGAATGGCTCGGCCGCAAGCTTGGCTTGGGACAGGGAGCGGTTGGTAGTGTCCTGGCCGCCATCGGAACGGCTCTGCCCGAGACGGCTGTGCCCGTCACGGCGATTGTCTTTGGCGGCTCGCACGAGGCGGAACAGGTAGGTATCGGCGGCATTCTCGGTGCACCTTTTTTACTTGCAACACTAGGTGCTCTGGTCATGGCTTGTGCCTTATTAGCCTTCCGATCACGCCACACAGGCTACCTCCTCCACGTCAATCCTCGCGCATATGGGCGCGACTCCACGTGCTTCATGATTGCCTACGTGCTGGCCATCCTTGCAGGTTTATTCCCGTCCGAGTTCATGCACGAACTGGTTCCGATTCTTCTCATTTCGGTCTACGTCGTATTTATTTTCATGTGCGTCCGCGATAAATCCGATCAAGTCGAAGCCGAAGAACTCAAACCGCTGTACATCCAGCGCAAACAGACGGATCCAACGATCACACTCGTATTTGTTCAACTGTTTATATCACTCGCGCTCATTGTCGGCGGCGCGCATGTATTGACTGGAGGCGTGGAGCGCATTGCCGTCCATGTCGGCATGCCAACGTTCGTCTTGTCTGCCATCATTATTCCCTTAGCAACGGAGCTACCAGAGACATTGAACAGCGTCGTCTGGATTCGCCAAGGGAAAGATAGTCTAGCGGTTGGAAATATCACCGGTGCGATGGTCTTTCAGAGCACACTGGTCCCGGCACTGGGAATCTGGCTCACACCGTGGAGTTTTACGTCCCACGCGGTCCTCACGGCGGGTCTGACGCTGGCAGCTGCACTCATCACATTCGGAATCTATCGCACGACGAAAGCGCTGCGACCGTGGTCGCTTTTACTCGCGTCCTCGTTTTATTGGATTCTTCCCATGCAGACGCTGGTCGCGCGTTACCAGATGGGCCACTTTTACTTGATCTTTGGCACCGTGATCGCAGCGACGCTCCTGCTCGCATTCACGTCAAGCCGCAGGCATAGCCGCTTTATGATTTAGGGATAATACCCGCCATGGCATGCTAGGGAAATTTATGATCCGCGAGCAAGTGTGGTACAATATTCCCTGTGGTTACTCGCAGAAGGGAGCGATATGTTATGGCAACTCAAAAGGTAACAGATGCCGACTTTCAGTCGTTTATTCAGTCTGATAAACCGGTTCTAGTGGACTTCTGGGCAACTTGGTGTGGTCCTTGCAAAATGATGGCCCCAGTGCTCGAGGAAGTTTCCGATGAATTGTCGGATCGCATCGTTGTAGGGAAAATTGACGTCGATGAAAATCCACAAACCGCCGGCCAATTCGGCATCATGAGCATTCCAACGCTTCTTCTGTTCAAAAACGGCGAAGTGGTTAAGCAACTGATTGGTTACAAACCAAAGGACGACTTGTTGGCTCAACTGAGCGACGTGATCTAAGACTTTGGTGCAGAAGAGAGGTGGGCTGGCTTGATGAGCCAGCCTCTTTTTTGTATGTGCGGCGGCCGCGCGGGACATGGGCCTGGGCGGGCCCGGGTAGGCCGGGTGGCTTGGATGGGCGCGGGTGGCTTGGATGGGCGCGGGTGGCCGTCGCGGCTGTCGCAGGAAGGCACTGTGAGGGCCTTAATGGCCCGAAATCTTGTGCTGGGGCTTGATTAAGACCCTGCGGTTCCGCTATCCGGGGTTCCCAAGCGGCATTTGGCGGTCGGGTAGTGCAACAAGCGACTTTCATGCCTTTGTTTCTTCTCCAGCTCGTCCGACCGTGTGTTAAGAGCCTGGCGATCCCGTGTTTACTCGCGATTGACCAGTCCAACCGTTAAGCGTCCCTGAGCGACAACTTTTTTGCTATCCGTTACCAGTGGGACGTGGCCGGACCGGTCTTCATGAAGCTCACATTCATCAGCACAGCCTTACATTAAGACCCTCGGAGGACCTTAATGACGCGAAACTGCCCGCTCGGAGCTTGAAATGACCCTGCGGTTCCGCTATCCGGGGTTCCGCAGCCCCGTTTCACGCTCTGACATCGCAACAAACGAATGACACTCTCTTTATTCCCATGCGATCCCGTCCGTACCACGCTAAGCCCCTGACATTCCGCTAACCTACGCAAACTCGTCAGCCCCGCCGCGCTGCCGCCCCGGCCTTCGACATGCCGAGGTGCCCCGATGGCGACCCCGCCCCGCTCCCGCCGCCCAGCTCACTGACCGTCGCGCGTCGCTTGCAATGCGTCCAACCATTCTTCCCGCCACTCGTAGTACGGGGTCGGCGCCACCGGTCCGCCCGCCGCGCCCTCCACCACGAAGATGTCCTTCGGGTAGGCGGAGAACATACGTGGTAGGTCGTCTGGGGGAGTGTAGCGAAACTCCGTCGACTCGCCGTCGATGGCTTCCAACTGGCCGCCTATGACTTCGCATGCGAAAACGGTGGCGGTGTATTCGACTTGATCGCCATTTGGGTACTGGACGCGAAATGCCTTGCCGCCGAGAATGCCGAGGATGGCCGTGGGGCGGACGAGGAGACCGGCCTCTTCATAGACTTCGCGGATGACGGCTTGGGCGGGTGCTTCGCCGGGATCGATCGATCCGGCAGGGATGTCCCACATGCCGTTGTCGCTGCGCTTCTGCAACAGAACATGTCCTTCTTGGTTGCGAATGACTGCTGCAACGCCAGGCATGAGGAGGAGTCGAGACCCAACGCTGGCGCGCAGGTCTCGTAAATAATGGGAGATTGGCATGCTCTTGCCTCCTCACAAGTTGTCGATGATCTGCCGTGGGGGCAGTCGGGCCTTATTCGACTTGAGGTCCGATTTTTTCCATATAGACAAAATCAATATTTTCTTCGTCAGAATAAACGACCTTATACTTTCGGTAGCCGAGTTTTTCGTACAGGTGAATGTTCCGATCACTCCGGTAGCCCGTGTACAGTTCAAATCGGCAGCCAGGGAAGTGGGACTCGAGGGCTGTCAGCAATTGTGTGCCGATACCGCGGTTGTGGACGGCTGGATCGACGATGAGGCGTCCGACGTAACAAGTTCCACCCTGCTGGTGGCCGCGGACGGAGCCAACGATTTTCCCGTCGTCAACAGCCTTTAAGATGAGCTTTGAAGCGAAGTCGTCGATCGTTTGGTCCACGGTTTCGACGAGCGGAATGATATCGAAGTTCCCATATGCTTCCGCTTCAATGCGAAAAGCCCGTTTCTGCAGTTGCAGGATTTCCTCCGCGTCCTCGACGGTCGCCTGTGTGATGACCACGTGACACTCTCCTCCCGGGAACACATTGCTTGTCGGCCGTGAACAAGACCGGCGTCAGTTTACTTCGCCAACGCTTTAAAGACGTCCGCGACGACGCGACAAGTTTCATCGATGTCCTCGTCCGTGTGAACGGCCGAGACGAACCATGCTTCGTATTTCGACGGGGCGATGATAATGCCGCGATCCGCCAATAGGTGAAAGAACTTGCCGAACGTCGCGCTGTCAGTTGCCATGGCGTCGTCATAGTTCCGGACTGGGTGGGAGCCGAAATATACGGTGAAGGCGCCACCGATGCGATTGACGGTGATGGCTACGCCGTTGTCCTTCGCCGCAGCTTCAATTGCCGCGACAAGCCGCTTGGCTTTGCGATCCATACCTTCATATGTGCCCGGTTGACGCAAGACCTCTAAGCATGCAATGCCTGTGCGCATGGACAGAGGATTTCCCGCCATGGTCCCCGCTTGGTAGGCGGGCCCGAGGGGCGCCACTTGTTCCATGATATCCTTGCGGCCGCCGTAAGCTCCGATAGGTAGGCCGCCACCGATGATTTTGCCCATGGCGTACAAGTCTGGATGGACGTTGTACAGTTGTGCGGCGCTGCCGTAGTGGAAGCGGAAGGCTGTGATAACTTCGTCGAAGACGCAGAGGGCGCCGTGGTTGTGGGCGAGATCGATGACCTGCCTCAGGTATGTATCACTTTCCGGCGCCACCATGCCAAAGTTGCCGACGATTGGCTCGACGAGGACCGCTGCCACGGAATCCCCGTGGATGGACAAGGCTTCTTGCAGTGCTGGGATGTCGTTGAATGGCACCGTGATGATTTCGCCAGCCGTCGAGGGGGTCACGCCGGCACTGTCCGGTACGCCCATGGAGGATGGTCCCGATCCCGCCGCAACCAACATCGCATCCGAGTGGCCATGGTAGCAGCCCGCGAATTTGACGATTTTTGTCCGTCCCGTGTATGCCCGTGCCACGCGAATGGTCGTCATGACCGCCTCCGTGCCGGAATTGACGAAGCGAATCCGTTCCAGATCGGGAATGGCTGCACGCAGTTGTTCAGCGAACTCAACCTCTGACGTCGCCGGTGTCCCATAGAGAATGCCGTCCCTGGCAGCCCGCTCAATGGCCTGCGTGATATGTGGATGTGCGTGCCCAAGGACAGAGGGGCCATAAGCCGCGAGGTAGTCGATATAAACGTTCCCATCGACGTCGTAGAATTTCGATCCCTCCCCTTTCGCCATGACGATAGGGGTGCCTCCACCAACCGACTTATACGATCTCGATGGACTGTTCACACCACCGAGAATAACGGACTGAGCTCGTTTGAACCACAGTTCAGATTGTGTTCGATTCATAGGCATGGAAATACTCCTTTGTAGGAAAAATATCATGTTGAAACGAGGCTTCGTCGCTCATCTGGCGACGCGTCACGTACCAAAGCGTAGCAGAGTCTGTGTCTGCGTCAAGGTTGCCTTTTGAGGCATGAACCCATGGACAAAAGGAAACGGTATAGAAAACTGGCGAGTGAGGGTGTTTTGGCTTGCGTAAATCCACACAAACTACGTGGTTAGAAATCGCTTCAGCGACATCGATTCTAGGAGATTACCGCCGCGAACGAGACATGCACGCGGAGCAAACCTTGATGGTTAAAGCAGTAACCCCCACCGGTCCTCGTCGAAAAATACCTGGTCAAATTGCAACCGTCGTTGACAGTGACGTGAAGACTTCCGTATAATTTTCCAAAATAGAAGATCGGAAATTCCGTGATGAAGACGAGTACAAACGGTTCTGCTGAACCAGAGAGACGGTGCCTTAGGCTGTGAGCATCGTCCAGCTACGTTTGGAAGGACAGCTTCGGAGAACCGAAATCGCTCGTTTGGGCGGCAAAGTTTCGGCGTGGGTGCGCGTTACGCCAACGAAGAGGAACAATTGTGTTCAATCAGGGTGGCACCGCGGAAACGCTCTTTCGTCCCTGCAGGTCTAGGACCGGCATGGACGAAAGAGCGTTTTTTCGTCACCCGAATCTTCTCGCTTCATTCGTTTGGCGTTTGCGGCACCTCGTTTCCTATGGAGATTAAGGAGGGATAGAATGGACATTCAACGCCCACGCGGTACGGCGGATTTGCTTCCAGGCACGGTCGAGTCGTGGCAGGCTTTGGAGGAAACCGTCAGAGAGACATTTGATACCGCCAACTATCAGGAGATTCGCACCCCCATATTTGAGCACACTGAGCTGTTTGAGCGCGGTGTAGGGGATACCACAGATATCGTTTCGAAGGAAATGTACACATTTTTGGATCGCGGTGATCGGTCTATCACGCTGCGACCAGAGGGAACGGCGGGCGCTGTCCGTGCGTTTGTGGAAAATAAATTATATGGCACAGGGTCTATCAGCAAGCTGTTTTACATTGGCCCGATGTTCCGGTATGAAAAACCGCAAAAAGGGCGGTTTCGTCAATTTCACCAATACGGCGCTGAAGTGCTCGGAACCGAGGAACCGGCGATTGATGCAGAAGTCATTCAACTGAATTTGACGATTTTACGGCGTCTTGGCCTCAAGGATCTGAAGGTTGAATTGAACAGTGTCGGTTGTCCGGTTTGCCGTCCCAAGCACAAAGCAGAAATGCTTGCGAAATTGGAACCTCGTCGGCATGACCTGTGTAAGGAATGTCAAGAGCGGTTGGACAAGAACCCGCTGCGCATTTTTGATTGCAAAAACGAGTCCTGCCAAGCCATTTTACGCGAAGTGGGTGCCCCGTATATCTCGGACGTCCTGTGTGAAGAGTGCGAAACGCACTTTCAGGCCGTACAAGAATATCTGCGTGCCATGGACGTACCGTTTGTCCTCCAGAAGGACCTCGTTCGCGGGCTGGACTATTACACCCGCACGGCTTGGGAAGTCACGTCGCCCGGATTCACTACCATTGCTGGCGGTGGGCGATACAACGGTTTGGTCGAACAGGTAGGTGGACCGCCAACCCCCGGCATCGGTTTCGGCGGCGGTGTTGAGCGGGCCCTGTGGGTTCTTCAAGAACAAGGTGGATCGCTTGGAGAGGGACATCAGCTCGACGTGTTTGTCGCCGTAGCCGACAAGGACGCTGACCGAACGGCAATGGTCGTCCTCAATTCCATTCGGGGCAGGGGTCTCAAGTCGGATCGGGACTATCAAGGTCGCGGATTGAAATCGCAGTTTAAGTTGGCGGATCGGATGAAGGCGAAGTATGCCGTCATCCTCGGTGAAGCAGAACTGGCTTCGGGGAAGGCGACTGTCAAGGACCTTGAAACTGGTGTGCAGGAACAAATTGGATTCGCTGCACTGGCAGATTATATAGAGCAGCATGTCGCAGAAAAAATGGCTTCAGGGGGAAAACAGGAATGACCACTACTGCATCACGCCTTATTCGGCAGCATCAGGTGATTGAAACACTCGACGCAAACGTTGGCGACGAGGTCGTTTTGGCTGGATGGGTGCATAAACGCCGCGATTTTGGAAGTGTCGTCTTTGTGGATCTTCGCGATAGATCGGGAATCGTACAATTGGTGTTCGATCACGGCCTTGGCACACCAGAGCCGAGCATGGAGGTAGCGAATCGACTTCGCAATGAGTACGTCATCATTGTTCGGGGAACCGTTCGAAACCGTGATGAAAGTGCAATTAACCCGAAGCTCGCGACGGGATCGCTCGAGGTGATTGTGACAGAAGCGGTCATTGAGAATGCCGCGAAGAACCCGCCGTTCTACATTCAGGATGGGATCGATGTGGATGAGACGCTTCGCCTCCGGTATCGCTACCTCGATTTGCGCCGTCCGGAGATGCAGAAGATCATGATGGTTCGCCACCAGGTCATTCGAGCTTTTCGCGCATACTTGGATGAGCATGGATTCGTGGAGATGGAGACGCCAATTCTCACGAAGAGCACGCCGGAAGGAGCACGCGACTATCTGGTCCCGAGTCGGCTGCAGTCGGGTGAATTTTACGCTTTGCCACAGTCTCCGCAAATCTTCAAGCAGTTGCTGATGCTTGCCGGTATGGAGCGGTACTACCAGGTTGCACGCTGTTTCCGTGACGAGGATTTGAGGGCGGATCGGCAACCGGAATTCACGCAGTTGGACATTGAAACCTCGTTCCTTACAGCGGAGCAGTTGCAGACCATGATGGAAGAAATGCTGCAAAAGGTGCTCAAGGACACGGTGGGGATGGATCTGCAAATTCCCTTTCAGCGCTTACCGTACCAAGAGGCCATGGAACGGTACGGATCAGACAAGCCAGACCTCCGGTTTGATATGGCTTTTGTCGACCTGGCTGACGTGGTTAAAGACAGCGAGTTCCGTGTCTTTCAAGATGCCATCGCTGCCGGCGGTACCGTCAAAGCGTTGGTGGCACCTGGAATAGCTGGGTACAGCCGCAAGCAGACGGACGAGCTGGTCGAGTTTGTCAAAACCTACGGACTGAAGGGACTGGCGACCGTAGCAGTCCAGGAGGGTGGCACAATTAAGTCATCCATCAGCAAGTTCTTCACGGAGGAACAATTGGCGAACATTGTTCAAACATGCGGGGCACAAGCTGGAGACTTGATCCTCATCGCGGCAGCGGGCCGTAAAGAGGTGTTGGTAGCACTAGGTGCACTTCGCGTCAAGCTGGGGAACGATCTCGGCCTCGCGGATCCCAACACCTATAAGTTTTTGTGGGTTACGGATTTTCCCCTTCTCAGCTACGACGAGGAAGAGGGCCGTTTCGTCGCAGAACATCATCCATTTACGATGCCGAAGTACGAGGATGTGGAATTGCTCGCGACGAATCCTGAGAAAGTACGCGCTGAAGCCTACGACATTGTGTTGAACGGGTATGAAATTGGCGGCGGATCGATGCGTATTTACCGGCGAGACATCCAAGAACAGATGTTCACGGCGCTCGGTTTCTCGAAAGAAGAGGCGTACGAGAAGTTTGGCTTCTTGCTTGACGCCTTCGAATACGGCGCACCGCCGCATGGTGGTATTGCTTTTGGACTGGATCGGATCATCATGTTACTCGGTGGCGGCAAGTCACTGCGTGATTGCATCGCATTTCCGAAAACAGCGAGTGGTACGGATCTCATGATGGACGCCCCAGCGACCGTTTCGGAAGAACAGCTGAAGATCCTTCACTTGGCTCTTCGTGATTAGTTGCGCTCCCTAAGGGTGAGAAAACCCTTTCATTTTTTCCGTTCGCAGCTTGCACTGGGGAGAAAGCGATGTTAACATAAGAACACAAGCGATGCCCTGCGGTGTTGGTGAGGCCCGCAGCGTTTTGTTCCAACACTTATTTGATTGGGAGTCCGGACGTCACCGGGGAAGTAGCAAATGCCCGTCTCAGAGCGGGACTTGTGAAGTTACTGGGCAGGACACCCACCTGCGCGAGCAGGATCAAAACCTTGGGTTGCACGGCAATTGCGGGGCGTCGGAATAGGAATCAACGCGATACCTAACATTGGGTATCGCGTTTTTGCGTTGTCGCAGGCACCCCTAGGAGGCAGTCACACCCCTCTAGTGGCCAACCGATTGTAGCTGATCCTTTATTCCTTATCGACCCGCACATTTCGCGCTAACTTCATTTCGACTTATGTAACATTTTGGTCGTTTTTGAATCTTGTTTCAAATAGGCGATTCATGTAGAATGATGCAGAAAATTGTCGAATGAGGATAGATTATCCTCAAGGAATGGTGTGATTGAACGCTTTGGGAACGCTGAAATCCACATATGTTTTTGGGTTTGTTTCGCGGATTCCGTGAAAGCGCTGCAGCCAGGTCAAGGCTTTGATTTAACGAGTAAGGGTGCAAAGTTGAGATGAGAGGGCTGGGCATACACTGTGGAGAACAAACAGAAAAAACGAAATGGTTTGAGGGGCTCCTTGCGGGCTAAGTTTATTTTAATTTGTTTGCTGTTGTTGGCAGTTCCGTCACTCGTCGTAGGTCTCATAGGTTATCAGATCTCAAAACAACAGCTGACCCAATCTGGCGAAGCGCAGTTAAAGACCAGTGTGCACATGGCCATCGGGATGATTGATCTGCTGAATCAGCAGGTTAAAGCAGGAAGTTTAACGTTGCCACAAGCGCAAGAAGAGTTTCGTCAAGAAATTCTCGGGAAAAAGCAACCTGGAAATAAACGTCCTATCAACAAGAACTACATAATCGGTAAGACAGGATACTTGTTTGCCACCAACAAGCAAGCTGTCATTGTCATGAATCCCGCAGGTGAAGGGAATGACCTCATCAATACGAAGACACCAGATGGCGTCATGCTCGGCCAGTCGATGATCGATATCTCCAACCGTGGGGGCGGCTATCTTTCGTACATGTATCTCAACCCCACCAAAAATCAAGTGGAGAAGAAAATCGCTTATTTTGAAGGGGACTCAGATTGGGGCTGGATTATCGGGGCAGGGGCGTACTTAAACGAGTTTAATCAGGGCGCAAACCAAGTTCTCTATATCCTGTTGATTGTGCTGGGGATTGCCTTGCTTGTTGGAGCGGCAGTTGTTTGGGTGTTCACCAATTCCATTATGAATCCCCTAAAAATGATGGTCCGCCAAGTGGAGCAAGTTTCCAATGGCGACTTAACTGTTGAACCTCTTTCCTTCAAAAATAGAGACGAAATTGGTCGACTTGCACGCAGTTTTAGTACGATGACTAATAATTTAAAAGAGCTGATTCGTCAAGTCTCCGAGAGCTCCGAACAAGTGGCGGCATCATCTGAGCAGTTGACCGCCAGCGCTGAACAGTCCAGTCAAGCAGCTGAGCATACAGCAGTCATCATGCAGGAACTGGCCGCCGGAACGGACGAGCAGGTTCGAAGCATCGAAGCAGCAGACCAAACAGTAAGTGCTGTGTCGGCTCGGGTGCAAGAAATTTCCGAAACAACGCAAATGGTGGCGGCATCTGCACTCGGAGCGTCCGAGGTAGCCAAGGAAGGCAAACAGGCAATCCAACGAGCCGTGGAACAAATGAGTTCCATTGACGCCAGCGTCAATGGCTCGGCGAAGCTCATTCAAGAATTGGGTAAAGAGGCAGAATCCATCGGCAATATCATTGAAGTCATCAGCGGGATTTCGCAGCAGACGAACTTGCTCTCGCTGAATGCGGCCATTGAGGCTGCGCGTGCAGGAGAGCACGGTAGAGGATTCGCTGTCGTCGCAGATGAAGTTCGGAAACTGGCGGAAGAATCGTCTCAGTCGGCAAAGCAAATTTCCCAGTATGTTGTCACCATTCAAGAAGGAATTAACAAAGCGGTTCAGTCTATGGAGGCTGGGACGAAGGACGTCGCTGTCGGCAGCGAAGTAGTGAGTGCAGCTGGTGATGCGTTTGAGCAAATCCAGCACTCGGTTGCCAGTGTTACGGATCAGATACAAGAGGTGTCAGCAGCTATTGAACAGGTTTCAACTGGTGCTGAACAAGTTGTCCAATCCATAGATGAGGTTACCAAGGTTGCGGAAAAGGCTGCTGCTGGAACACAGAACGTCTCAGCATCCACCGAGGAGCAACTGGCCTCCATGGAAGAAATCACGGCTTCCGCCTCTGCTTTGGCACACTTGGCAGAGGACCTGCAGAAGAGACTCGATCAGTTCAAAATTTGACGCAAACGCGGCCGATACCATATACAACGCGAGGTGTCAGACGGCCATTGGGTCGAAGCATTCCTTGTCCACTATTCCAGGGGTCTCCCGAAGGCAGTTGTCGATGCCAAGGGAAGCCCCCTTTTTGCGTTAATCGGGAACCTATGAGTATAATGAGTTTAATGTCGAGTAATCAACTAGGAATTTCTCCGAAGCACTGAAAGTGCAGGGTGGTGCAACATATGGATCTATTTTCAATGGCATCCGAGCGCGAGCAGGAGCGGACTGCGCCGCTTGCTTACCGAATGCGCCCGACGTCCCTCGACGAGGTTGTGGGTCAACAGGATATCGTTGGACCGGGCAAGCTGCTCAGACGCATGGTGGAGGCAGATAGATTACAGTCGATCATCCTCTATGGCCCGCCGGGAACAGGGAAGACGACGCTCGCAGAGATTATCGCGAATCAAACGAAAGCGCGCTTTCAGAAGCTGAATGCGGTCACCGCAGGTGTCGCAGATATTCGCAAGACGGTTGAGGCCGCGACGGAAGAGCGGAGCATGTACCGTCGTAAAACGGTGTTATTTGTAGATGAGATACACAGGTTTAACAAGAGTCAGCAGGACGCACTCTTGCCGCATGTAGAGGGCGGCTTGCTTGTTCTAGTGGGGGCGACGACGGAGAACCCGTATTTTGAGGTGAACTCGGCGTTGGTGTCGAGATCGCACATCTTTCATCTGGAACCGCTAAAAGAATCGGATATCATCGTGATTCTCAGGCGAGCTCTGGAAGACCGTGAGCGGGGATTAGGGAACACTGGCGTGGATGTCAGCGAGGATGCTCTCCACCTCATCGCAACACAGAGTGGCGGCGACGCAAGACGCGCGCTCAATGTGCTGGAGTTGGCTTCGTTGTCGGCTGTTGTCGACGAAAACGGACAACCAGTCGTCGGTGTCGAAGAAGTGCGTGAAGCGTTGCAGTCTACAGCAGGTGCTCGCTATGACAAATCGGGTGACGAGCACTATGACACCATCTCGGCATTTATTAAATCCGTTCGCGGTTCGGACCCGGACGCGGCTCTCTTGTGGTTGGCCAAAATGTTGGCAGGCGGCGAGGACCCTGCGTTTATCGCCAGACGGCTCATGATTCTCGCTTCTGAGGATGTCGGCAATGCCGATCCGTTTGCGTTACCGCTTGCCGTTGCCGGGTGGCAGAGCGCCATGGCCATTGGCATGCCGGAAGCACGCATCATGCTTGGACAAGTCACCACGTATCTTGCCACAGCGCCGAAGTCGAATGCGGCGTACAAGGGCATCAATGCAGCGCTGAAAGATGTGGAGTCGGGCTTGCCGCTTACGGTACCCCCTCATCTGCGTGGCACAGGGTACCGGGGGGCCGAGAAACTCGGTCACGGCATTGGCTATAAGTACCCACATGACTATAAAGGGCACTATGTAGAGCAGAACTATTGGCCAGTGGGGGTTGAACCACGGCGTTATTATGATGAAGGTGAGGGAACGGAGTGAAAATCTCTACCAAGGGTCGTTACGGATTGATGCTTCTTGTGGATCTCGCACAGCAAGGGACAGACAGTCCCATCCCCCTGAAGTCGATAGCCGAGCGTCAAAATTTGTCTGAGCACTATTTGGAGCAATTGATTGCTCCTCTGCGCAATGCTGGTTTTGTCCGCAGTATTCGCGGTGCATACGGTGGTTATGTACTGGCGAAGGCCCCACAGGACATTGTCGTGAAAGATATTATTTTCACGCTGGAGGGACCTATCACCATCGTTGACGACGATTTTGAGGACGGGCTCGACGTCTTGTGGGACCGTTTGCGGACAGCGATCACCGACGTACTGGAAAGTATGACCTTACAGGATTTAGTTGAAATGCGTGGGGATAATGAGCACGGATATATGTTTTACATCTGAGGAAGGCGAGATCGGTAATGATTTATTTAGATAATGCGGCAACGACACCGATATCTGAACCCGTCCGCGCTGCTATGCTGCCATATCTCACGGAGGTCTTCGGCAATCCGTCCAGCATCCACCATAGTGGTCGTGAGGCGCGTATCGCTGTCGATCACGCCCGCCGCACCATCGCCACGTGGCTTTCCTGTGACCCTCGGGACCTCGTCTTTGTCAGCGGGGGTACGGAAGCAGATGCGTCGGCTCTAACCGGCGCCTATCTCGCGAGGCGCACGACGCGCAACCACATCATTACGTCATCCATCGAACATCACGCGATATTGCACACGGTGGATTTCCTGGAATCCATTGGCGCAGAGGTCACTCGCCTGCCGGTGGATTCTGAAGGGCGAGTTCGCGTGGAGGATGTGCTCTCATCGCTCCGGCCAGATACGTCCATCGTCAGCATTATGGCGGTGAACAACGAACTGGGGACCATTGAGCCAGTGGAGGAAATTGCCCGGGTTGTGAAGGCGGTCGACCCGGCTGTTATCGTCCACTCGGATATGGTGCAGGCACTTCCGTTTGTGGAACATCCACTGCGCGACACATCACTCGATCTCGCCAGCTTCTCGGCACATAAAATTCATGGGCCGAAGGGTATCGGTCTTCTGTTCGTTAAGAAACACACACCTTGGCAGCCCACGCTTCACGGCGGACAGCAGGAGGCGCGCCGTCGCGGGGGAACGGAAAACGTAGCGGGGATTGTCGGCTTTGGCGCTGCGGTACAGGACTTGGCCGAGGGATTTGGTAAACGCAGAGAAAAACTGTATGCGTTGCGCGATGCGTTCTATGAGCAGATCAGCGAATCGTGTTCCGCTGTCCGCTTGAGCCCCGCGGATGGAGCCCCGACCATTTTGAATGTGGCTTTTCCGGGCATTCGAAACGACACGTTGCTGATGCGGTTGGATTTGGAGGGCCTTATGGCTTCAGCGGGATCGGCATGCACGGCAGGTAGTCTCGAGCCCAGTCACGTCATTGCCGCGTGTGGTTATAATGAGTACTTGGGGCAGGCTGTGCGATTTAGCTTCAGTGATCAGAACTCGATAGACGAAGTGGTCGCTGCCGGGAAAATTGTCTGTCGAGTGGTGACGTCGCTACAACAGATTTTATGAATCATGAGTTTTTGTAAGTGACTTTAATTAGTTATCCATATTCTGCATTGCAAAGTTCCTTCTCGAAGGGTAGGATATTCACAGGCTCTCGTTTGACATGTATTTCGGAACTGAAAATATTTGTTCTATGAACCGATTGTTTTATTTTTCTCACAATTTAAGTTTGCAAGAGAGTCGGTTCGGGCATGCTATGTTCGTGATACATATCAAACGAGAATGGGACGCAGACGAGTGCTGCGTTACCGACCAACGCAAGGGAGACGAGAACATGCGGTGTCCAAACTGTACGAGTCGGGATATCGGCAAGATCGGTGCAAACCAATATTATTGCTGGAGTTGCTTCGTCGAATTTAATGTGTCTGGCGAAGAAGTCCGCGTATATGATGTCGCCGAGGACGGTTCCTTGGTCGTCATGGATAGCGTGGACAATGAAATGGAGTACGGAACAGGGGCCTAGTCCCGTTCATTGCGGCTGTCGAGCGCATGTTGCTCGGCAGCTTTTTTCATATGTGACGGAGGAACAGTCGGGCATAACCGGTTGATACAAAGTTATGAATCATACTTATTTCGGCAGTCCAAAGAGACCGATGGCTGATAGAGCGAAGCCACCCACGCAGGATAGAACGACGTAAAATAGGGCTGTCATTTCGCGACGTTCGCGAAACATCGTCATGACTTCGTAGGAGAACGTAGAAAAGGTCGTATAGGCACCGCAGAGACCGACACCCAACAGCAGCATGGGAGCTGACCCCAGAGCAGGGAAATATGAATGCAATTCCCGCGTAAACCACCCGAGTAAAAAGGCGCCGCTCAAGTTGACAATCAGTGTAGGGTACGGAAAACGGACAGTGAACCTACCATTGATATATCGAGATACTTGGTATCGCATGAGCGCCCCGATCATCCCCCCGATGCCCACTAGAAGCCAATTCACGTACTTTCCTCCTATATTTTGAGGCGCGTATCACCCGTCATGGCCGAAGCGATCCGGTAGCCCACATAGGTGAACAATAATCCACCTATGACCGACAACCATATGTAAGTAAGCGCCTGTTCAAATGCTCCGTTCTCAAACAGTTTCCACGCGTCTATCGTAAATGTTGAAAACGTCGTGAACGCACCGATTACCCCAGTCCCAATCCCTAGCCGAACGTTTGGATGAAGAGGCAATCGGTTGGCACTGATGGTGTTTAACCAGCCGAGTGCGAGACATCCTGCAAAGTTCGTCAAAAGCGTGGCGATGTTGAGGCCGTTCCAGGTCCCAAGCCATTCGCTCACACCGTACCGCAAGATGGCTCCGATAAATCCACCGATGGCAACAGCTATATATGGCACCTGACATTCCTCCGTCCGAGCGTGAAATGGGACATGCTCTTTTGAGTATAGAGGAGGGCAGTTCGCTCTGCAAAGGAATTTCCAGCACACCACAAATGATGGCAGTGGCAATTGCATATACTGTGAACGTCGCAATGGTTGTCCAGCGGGTACGAGTTTGTTGTTGTAGAGGAGGTGGCACCATGTGGCCATCCAACCGGTATTTTCGGGTGACACTGTCCGTCTTCTTAACCCTGCTATGCATCTATTTAATTGGTTTACTTCGCGGGTTCTTTGTCGATATTTGGGCCGTGTTAAGCGCCGTTATCTATCCCTTTATAGCGGCACTCATCATCAGCTATGTATTGCAGCCCATCGTTGAACTGTTGGCGCGTCGTCGCGTGCCACGCAGTGCATCCATATTACTCATCTACTTTACGTTTGTCTTATTGACCATTGTGGCGGTCATGAATGCGGTGCCCATTGTGACGAAGCAAGTGACGCAACTTGCAAACAGCATGCCGGCCATGGTGACGCAGGTCAACCACTGGATCGATATGGTGAACAGCCGCAAGCAGTATCTTCCCGATGCAGTGCGGGTGGGCGTGGAAAATGCTTTAAACCAGGCTGAAAAGGGTTTGGCCGGCTCGGTATCAGGTATTTTCTCGTTTGTCACAGGCGCGGTGAACACGTTTTTTATCGCTTGCGTCGTGCCATTCCTCGTATTTTACATGCTGAAGGACGGACGCGGAATGGGCCGCGCGATTGTGCGTTTTACACCTGTTTCGAGACGTGAACAGGTGCACAAGTTACTGATTGGCATTGACGACACCCTAGGCAGTTATATACGAGGCCAGTTTCTGGTCATGCTCGCTTTGGGAATTTTGGCTCTGATTGGCTATCTCATCGTTGGCATGCCATATGCTTTACTCTTGGCTATTTTTCTCGCATTTGCGGACATTGTTCCGTACTTTGGGCCGTTTATTGGAGCGGCACCGGCCGTCTTTCTCGCTTTCACAGTAAGCCCTGCCATGGTCATCAAGGTGCTCATTGTGAATGTCATCGTTCAACAATGTGAGGGGAATCTGATTTCACCGCAGATTATGGGCCGATCGCTAAAATTACACCCGATGGCCATTGTCGCCGCCTTGCTCATCGGCGGCGAACTGGGCGGCATTTTAGGATTGATTGTCGCTGTGCCTGTCTCCGCCGTCCTCAAAGTGATTTGGATGAATATTTATGATGACATGCGACGAGCGAAAACCTAAAGTGGGAGTATATTTGACAGGCTTCCGTGTCACCCGCTACAATCGAATCACAAAAGTGAAAGCGATGCGGAAGAACAGTACGTTGTTTGTCTTTGCTCAGAGAGGATGCCCTCGGCTGTGAGGTGTCCCAAAGACGCAGCCGAAGCTACTTTCCAAGTGCGTGGCAAAACCACGCCGGGTTCGCCCGTTACCGCGATGTTTGAGGGACAGTGTCGCATTTGCGCAAATGGCACTGTAACCAGGGTGGTACCGCGAGAACAGCTCTCGTCCCTGTTGGGATGAGGGCTTTTATTTATGCTCTTAGGAGGTAAGCACGTGAAGCCGTTATCTGGACAACAAATTCGACGATTGTACAAAGAGTATTTTGCTGAGCGGGGACACTCCATTTTTCCCAGCGCAAGTCTGGTACCGCATGATGACCCCACGCTTTTATGGATCAACGCCGGAATGGCACCTCTGAAACCGTACTTTGACGGACGTGAAATTCCGGAAAACCCCCGGATTGTCAATTCGCAAAAGTGCATTCGCACAAACGACATTGAAGAAGTGGGTCATACGGCGCGACACCAAACGTTTTTTGAAATGCTGGGTAACTTTTCGTTCGGTGACTATTTTAAGAAGGAAGCCATTACGTGGGCTTGGGGATTCCTGACCGACGTTCTGGAACTCGATCCAGAGCGACTGTCGGTTACCATCTACGAAGATGACGAAGAGGCGTTTGACGTTTGGCACAACCAAGTCGGTTTGCCCGAGAACCGTATCTACCGCGGTAAGGACGATAACTTCTGGGAAATCGGTGAGGGTCCGTGTGGTCCTTGTTCAGAAATATTTTACGATCGCGGCGAGCACTTTGGCTGCGGCGAGGCCACCTGTCAACCTGGTTGCGATTGTGATCGGTTCCTGGAGATTTGGAATCTCGTCTTCACGCAATACAACAAAGGAGCAGACGGCGAGTACACCCCGCTTCCGAAGAAGAATATTGACACCGGTAGCGGGCTCGAACGACTCGCCTCTGTGCTCCAGGATGTATCAAACAACTTTGAAACGGACTTGTTCCGACCGATCATCGAGAAAACGGGCGAGATTTCGGGCCGTCAGTACGGCGTAAGCAAGGACGACGACATTCACTTTAAAATTGTTGCGGATCACCTGCGGACCGTGGCGTTTGCCATTGGCGACGGAGTCCTGCCAGGGAACGAAGGCAGAAGTTATATCATCCGTCGTTTGTTGCGGCGGGCCGTTCGCAGCGGACGACGCCTCGGCATCGAGCAACCGTTTATGTACCGTCTCGTCGCCGTGGTGGATGACATTATGGGGCCGGACTATCCGGAGATCCGGGAGAAGCGCAGTTTGATAGAACGGGTCGTCAAAACCGAGGAAGAACGCTTCCATGAAACACTCAGTGACGGTGAGGCACTGCTGTCGAATTGGATGGCAGACTTGAAAGCACAGGGAAAAACCGTCATTGCTGGTGAGGACGCTTTCCGTCTCTACGACACGTATGGCTTCCCCATTGACCTGACAATCGAAATCGCGGGCGAGTCAGGCTTCGAAGTGGATCGCGAAGGATTCGAGGGTGAGCTCGAACAACAGCGTGAACGAGCTCGGGCGGCTCGTCATACAGTTGAAGGAATGAGCAGCGAGCGCGGCGTGTTGGAATCCTTCACGACACCGTCCACGTTCGTGGGGTACGGTCAGTTGACAGCAGATTCAACGATTATCGCTCTGGTCCAAAACGGCGAATGGTCAGACGGCGTTGGCGTGGGTGAGGAAGCGCAAGTGATTTTGAACGTCACGCCGTTTTATGCGGAAAGCGGTGGGCAAGTTGCGGATAAAGGGGATCTGGTTGGTCCGAACGGGCGGGCTGAAGTGCTCGACGTCAAGAAAGCCCCCCACGGCCAGACTGTACACACCGTTCGCGTTGTCGACGGCACACTTCATCCGAACGATACGGTACGCGCTACAGTTGATGAAGGCCTTCGCCGAGATACGGTGAAAAATCACACCGCTACTCACCTGCTGCACAAAGCGCTACGGGAAGTGCTCGGGACGCACGTTGCACAGGCGGGATCGCTTGTGGAACCGGAACGTCTTCGCTTCGACTTTTCGCACTTCGGACCCATGACAGACGAGGAATTACGGGATGTCGAGCAGCGTGTGAATGCGGAGATTTGGCGTGATGATGCCGTCGTGATCGAAGAGATGGATATCGACGCAGCCAAATCCATGGGTGCCATGGCGCTGTTCGGTGAAAAGTACGGCAATCGTGTTCGTGTGGTCCAGGCTGGTGATTACAGCATCGAGCTATGCGGTGGTTGCCATGTGGAACGAACGGGACTCATTGGGCAGTTCCTCATTGTTTCGGAAACGGGGATTGGCTCTGGTACGCGGCGGATCGAGGCGGTTACTGGACGCCATGCGTATGCATTGGTGGAAGAGAAGCAACAGCTCATTCGGGAAGCAGCGGGTCTCTTGAAAGCAAATGAGCAGAATTTGGTTGACCGAATTTCGCGCACGCTTGACGATGTGAAAGCCTTGGAACGGGAGTTGGAATCCGCTAAGGCACGACTCAACCACGCGCGTGTCGGGGAGCTAAAAGAGAAGGAAGAGATCCTCTCCGGTGTACCGGTGGTTCGTGCCGCGCTATCTGACGTTGACATGGATGGCTTACGTCAGTTGGCTGATGAGCTGCGTGCGGGCAAGACATCGTACATTGTTGTGCTAGGTTCGGCGCACAATGATAAAGTACAATTTGTTGCAGCTGTTTCGAAAGACTTACAAGCACGCGGTTTTCATGCCGGTAAGATGGTAAAAGAGGTGGCTTCCGTAGCCGGTGGCGGCGGCGGTGGACGCCCTGACATGGCACAGGCCGGAGCGAAAGATCCTGATAAATTGGACGCAGCCATTGAAAAAGTTAGTGAGATTGTTGCGTCCATCGCAGGAAATGCGGATGCGTAAGCAGAAATAGAGCAGTAGGAAATGCAGCGCTAGGTGACGAACGAGCGAGGTGGCGGACTTTGAGCAACCGCGATTTTGATAAAACGATGCGGTTCGAGACTAAATCTGAAAATACCGAAGCGCGCCACGCGTTTCAAGTGGCGTATCGTGCGCTGAAAGAGAAAGGGTATAACCCGATTTACCAGATCGCCGGTTATTTGATCTCCGGAGATCCTGCGTACATCACGAGTCATCTTGATGCTCGGAATACAATTCGTCGTATCGAACGCGATGACTTGATTGAAGAGCTTGTGCGCGCGTACGCAGCACTTCACGGCGATGCGGACGCTGGCAATTGATTACGGAGAGCGTCGAGTTGGCTTGGCGCTCTCTGACCCAACGGGTTTTTTGGCATCTTCGTTAAAAGTGATTCTTCGCGAGTCGGACAAGCAAGTGGCAATGGACATTGCGAAGGTCGTTGAGGAACACGAGGTGGAGCAAATTGTCCTCGGTTACCCTATCACACTCCAGGGTGAAGTGGGCAAGAAAGCGCAACATGTTGAATCGTTCTCACGCCTGCTAGGCCAGCATGTGAGCGTGCCCATCACACTGTTCGACGAACGACTGACAACGGTGAGTGCCCAGCGTGTCCTCATCGAGGCGGATATGAGTCGAAAGAAGCGAAAAACAGTCGTGGATGCCGTTGCGGCAACTATCCTCTTGCAAACTTATTTGGACTCGAAGTCGCACTGAATTTCACATTCAGTGCGACAATTTTATGTTTATTCGGTGACAATATGTCACTATTCTGATTGAACACTTTAGAAGATCCAGGTCATCATGGTTACAAAGGTGGTGCAACGTCTGATCACAGTGCGAAATTGGCGTTTGAAATCCGTTTATATTGTACTTGGCGCTGTCATTCTCTGCGTCATAGTTGTTCTCGTGTCCTTAATCACATGGTATCGACATGCGTTGAAACCCGTGTCGTCCTCAGCTCAGACTATCCAGGTTGAGGTAGCTCGAGGCGAAACGGCAACACAAGTTGCCGACGAGTTAAAGACCAAGGAACTCATCCGCAGCAGCATGGCTTTTCGGCTTTTCTATCGCGAGCATCACGGCGCTGCGCACATCCAAGCGGGGAAGTACGCTCTGTCCCCAAACATGACCCCATCGCAGATCATACAGGTGCTCACACACGGAAAAGTGGTCTCGGATGCGATTTCTGTTACGATTCCGGAGGGCTATAATGTCGCGGATATCGCATCTCGGTTAGAGCAGGCTGGCGTGTGCAGTAAGTCGGCTTTTTTGAACGCGGAAGAACACGGCCAGTTCAAGCAGTCCTTTCTGGCGAACCTAAGTGGACGAAAAGGCATCCGCTATCGGCTTGAAGGATTTCTATTCCCAGATACATATGACTTTCAACCAAACGAGTCTCCAACGGACGTCATCAACGTCATGTTGGATGATTTTCAAACTCGCGTCCTGACCACTTCGCTCACGTCGCAGTTGGCCGCCAAGCATATGAGCCTCAATCACCTCATTACGGAAGCGTCTTTGGTGGAAAACGAAGCTGAAGTGGACTCCGAGCGCCCAATCATTGCAAGCGTCATCAACAATCGGTTGAAAGTGGGTTCGAAGTTGCAAGTCGATGCGACTGTGGAGTACGCACTCGGTCACCACGTTTCCGTCGTTACAGACGCTGAAACGCAAGGAACGAAAAGCCCGTACAACACGTATCTCGTGAAAGGCTTGCCGCCTGGACCCATCGACAGTCCCGGACTAAAGAGTATCGACGCCGTCCTGCACCCGGCCACGACAGACTACTTCTATTACGTGGCGAAAGGCGACGGCAGCGGGGAGCATTACTTTTCTAAAACGTATACAGAGCAATTACACAATGAGGCACTGCGTGTGCAAAATTTGCGGAAAGCAAAGAAGTAATCGTGTTGGTGGATCGTTGATCCCCAATCCACATATTTACACTTGTTTCGGGCAAACTGTCCTGCGAAGGAGTTCGGTTTTGCCATGGAAACAAGACTACGATCATATCGGTTAGTGTTTCTAAACCTAGTGTGGTTTTTCTTTCTAGCCGTCCTCGTTGGACGGCTATTTGTCTTGATGGCATTTCCGAGCGTTCGCGGTGTTCATCCCGTTCGATCCGCCAGTCTCACCCGCTTTCACATGGACGCGGAACACTTTCGACTGGTCATGACCGATGACGCGCGCGGACAAATCCTCTTCCGGGACGGAACCCCGTGGTCGCGCCCGTCTATATTACACGGAGCAAAGGTCGTGCAAGCGCCACCCTCGATTGCTCCTGAGCTACTGGGTACCATTGGTGAGCCTGACGTTTGGCCGAGCACGACAAGGAGCATTCCGGAGCAGGGGAGGTCTGGTCTGGAGTGGTCACTGGATCCGATTCTCGCGGGGAAACGTGCCGAGTACACCGCCGTTATGGTGGGGCCGGACGGGAAAAGTATACCGAGTTCACAGCAAGCAGTGACTTCGGTGCCCGCTCTGCGTGGAGAGGACGTGACAACGACCGTCGACGCTCGTCAGGAGGCGCGTGCAGAAATGCTGTTGCGTCGGACGGGCATATCGCACGGCAGTATCGTATCGATCGCGCTACCCAATCGCGAATTCTCCGTCATCGCATCCGCCGATCACGCCCACAGCGACGCTTTACACGCGATCGCCCCTGGCTCGATTTTCAAGCTGATCACCCTTGCCGCCGCACTCGATTCCCATTCGTACGCGTCAAACGATTCCTTTTTCTGTGATGGACGGGTGCACGCCCCACAGGTAAGGATGAACTGTTGGCGCGTCCATGGCACGATTTCGATCATCGATGCGTTGGCGCAGTCCTGCGACAGCACTTTCGCGCAAATTGGTATGCAGCTGGGTCGCAAGGCACTACTGACGGAAGCGGATAGATTTCGTCTCAACCGGACTGGCATCGCCCCTTTTCACGGCCGGGCCATGCTTCCCAGCGCCAACTCTGCTGTGCTCTACCGCCATGCGGGTGGCGATAATGGACTCATGGCGAACACAGCGATCGGCCAGGAAGATGTACGGATGACCCCTGTTCAAGGTGCAGATTTAGCAGCAACGATCGCTATGCACGGCGTATACGAGGATACGACCTTGGTTCGCGGTACGAAAGCTCAAACTGAGGAAAGACTGTCAGCATCACGTGTACGTCAAGCTGCTCAAGCCTGCCAGCCATACACGGCCATGGTTTTACAAAAAGGTATGTGGGACGCCGTTCACGACAGGCTGGGAACAGCGCTCGCCTTACATTCGTTCCCCATCGCTGCCAAGACAGGTACAGCGGAGCTTTTGAACGGTCGAGTCAATGCCTGGTTGGTCGGTTATCGATTTGCCGGCGGACGCCCCACGGAAGCGTTTGCCCTCTGTGTAGAAAATGAACCGAGTAACAAAGCACACGAGCATTTGTTCAGCCTGGCAGAGAACTGGCTTCGTGAGCAGTAAACTCAATTTAGGCTGGTGTCCATGTGGTTATGTTTGAAGGTGTCGTGGAGAGCGAAGCGCCAAGATCATCGTCAAGAGACCTGTACAGATCACCCATGACGCATAGGGTGTGAGCTCAAGCATTGCGATGCTTAACCCAATCAGGAGATTTTCGACGGCGATATAAATGCCCACGAAGACATTCATGTCAAAGCGACTTAGAAGGGGATCGGTTGTGGAATGGCCGTTAATCCTTGCTAAAGATTGATACAAGATTAACGATAAGACTGTGTCGCGACCCACAATGGTCCACGGAATCGTGGGCCAATGACGCATCGTTTCGTGTCCAAGCCAGGTTCCCGAGGTGAGAAATAGAGATGATAGTGCCCCAAATAGTAGTCCACGGACGATTCTTTGATAAATCGAAAGGTGGTTATAGTGCCAGAAGTCGCTGGGAATGGCTGCCCGGGACAGTATAAGACACGCTGTGACCAGTCCCCACAGTGCCATCAATGCGTTCACCCTCTTTGCCTTGCTTGCAAACACTTATCACAATGTATTGATGAGGGGTTGTCCGCAGAAAGGACAGAGGACTAGGACATTCATCAAACCTACGACATTACGTCCGCAATAATAAGCTGAGAATATCCCCTAAGCCCAGTCCCATTCCCAGGGACGTCACGATATACACTAGGGCAAGCATTGGGCGATGGCGAACGAGTCCGATTGTCTCCTGGACCATCGTACTGAAGGTTGTGAACCCGCCGCAAAACCCTGGCCCTAACCACAACCAAAGAAAGTGATCTTGCGCAGTCGTTGGCATGAACCAGAAGCTGAGGGCAAGTGCAAGCGTACCCGACATGTTGATAAACCAAGTCGCCCAAGGGAACACACTTTTGACGTATCGCGAAAACCATAGACTAATGAGGTAGCGTGCTAGGGACCCGCATCCAGCCCCGAACGACACGGCGAAGATTGACAACAGGCTCATATCGATGCCTTCTCAGTGGGTTTCCGGCGGAGAAGATGTCCACGCACAATCAAACGACCAGTCACATTTGCGGCTAGGCTTAGGGCGAGGCTGGAAACGACTGCGACGAAGCAGATGCTGGGGGATGACTGAGACAAGCGAAGAATGTCAAGGATCCAAGTTGAGAATGTCGTAAATGCACCGATGGTCCCTGTGGTCAACGCTGTAAGCAGCCAAGGCCGGAGGAATCTCGCTGTTGTTTTGAGCTCCAGGAGTACACCGAGAGCAAATGCACCAACCAAATTGACGACAAATGTACCCCAGGGAAAATGAGTTGATGGGAGGAGAACATTACACAGTTCTCGCAGCGTACCACCAATGCAACCACCGACGAACACAGCAAGTGACGCAACAATTGGTTTGTCGAGCCGTCCCATCATATTTTCACCTCACTATCTACACAAAAAGCAGGTAGGGGTAAAAGTCCCATTACGTACGTACTCAATCCGATAGGTATGCACTTGTTTTCCTACGCATACCCATTTGTCTGGGCCCCCAGTGGAACTCATGCCAAGCACGTGGAAGTCCGTTGTGGTGGGCACATTGCTGCTTCTTGGTGTCATGATTTGTCGAAAAGTTTGTAGATGGAGTCGAATATTCGTCCTTGTCCAAGACAGATTCACTGTCCGATGTGCATAGCATTAGGCAGAGTGACACGATGAACTGTCGACGGAGGTGGCACATTGTCCGGCATTCTAGCGATCCTTGCGCTTGTCTTGAAAGACGTCTCCGTGTTCGTTTCGTATGTAAAGAACGGTGCATTTCCGAAACCCCTCAGCGCTGCAGAAGAGAGTGCAGCGCTTGAGCGTCTTGCAACTGGGGACAACACGGCTCGAAACGAGCTGATCGAACATAACCTGCGACTCGTCGCTCATTTGGTCAAGAAATACGAGACGTCGGGTGAGGACCCCGAGGACCTGATTTCCATTGGTACAATTGGCCTCATCAAGGCTGTCGAGAGCTATAAGCAAGGGAAGGGCACAAAGCTCGCAACCTATGCGGCAAGGTGTATTGAGAACGAGATCCTCATGCATCTTCGGAGCACAAAGAAGCATCGCCGAGATGCGTTTTTGTCTGATCCCATTGGGACCGACAAGGATGGAAACGAGATGACCCTGGCTGACTTGCTGGGCTCTGATCCAGACGAGGTCATCGATATCGTGGATTTCACGTGGGAGAAGCAAAAGATGTACGAGAGTCTGCCTGTATTGGCGGATCGGGAAAGGGAAGTCCTTTGCAAACGGTTCGGTCTGCCTTACGGTGAGGAACGCACGCAGCGTGAAATTGCCGCTGAACTCGGTATCTCTCGATCCTACGTATCTCGAATCGAGCATCGAGCACTCACCAAGTTATATGAAAGCATGCGCAATCCCCCTAAAAAGAGATATTGATATGAAGGTTCATGCAATTGATACAAACTTTGTAAAACAAATGGACAATGATGGTTTATACTGTTAATATGCGGATTAAGAAAGATACAGTAGGTACAGTGCGTGTGGCGGGAGCGGCAATAGCCGCTCCTTTACATTTTTCCGGATCAGGCCTATTTTTTCGTTTTGATTCGGGCAATGTATGACACCATAATGGAAGAAAACAGGAGCATCTCTGTGCATTTTTGGCCCACTGTGCTATCATGGTCTACCGTTAAATCGTGCACGATTTTCCATGTGCGAAGGTCGCCGGTTGCGTCGGTCTGCGCTGAAAATCGGAAATTAGGTGAAGTCATACGTGGGCTTGTGGCAATCATTGATGCCAAACGAATATGTTTCCTCCATTTATGAAATCGATTTAGAAAAACTATGGAACGCCGGTCTGCGGCTCATTCTAACCGATCTCGACAATACCCTCGTCCCTTGGAACCACCCTTCGGTTCCGGATACGCTCGAACAGTGGCTCAAGCGAGCACATGAACGCGGCTTTCATGTTTGCATCGTATCCAATAACGCGAGTGGACGTGTTGAATCGTTTTCCCAAGTGTCGGGGTTGCCTGCCGTTGGTGCTGCACGGAAACCGAAACCTGAAGGGTTTCGCAAAGCACTCGACCGCTTTCACATGCGTCCCGAACAAGCTGTCATGGTAGGAGATCAGTTGTTTACGGATATTCGAGGCGGCAATCGGGTGGGGATGTACACGATTCTCGTCTTGCCAATAGACCGGAATGAATGGTGGGGTACGCGCGTCGTTCGTAACGCCGAGAGAATTGCAATGGCTGGACTTCGTATGCGCGGGCTGAAGAGACCGCAAGGTTCTAGGAGGTGATGGGATATGGAACAAACAAGTCGGATCTGTGTGGGTTGTGGCTCCGAATTGCAATCGGTTGATGAGACTCAACCTGGCTTTGTGCCGTCCAGTGCGCAGGACAAGCCGAACGTACTCTGTCGTCGCTGCTTTCGGATTCGGAACTATGGTGAATTCATGCCTGTCGCGGTGAGCGATGCGGACTATCAGGCACAGGTGGCCCAGATATTTGACCACCCTGGCCTCGTTTTATATGTCGTGGATGTGTTCGACTTGAGCGGGAGCTTAGTGCCGAATCTTGCGCGGTTTGTGATGAACAGTGACGTCGTCGTGATCGTCAACAAAGTTGACCTGCTGCCGAAAGGTGTCCACTACGAAGGACTTCGGGAGTGGATTCGAGAACAAGTGCAGTCGACCAAAGTCAATGTCGAGGATGTCATGTTTGTCAGCGCGGCGACCAAAGAGGGTATGGACGGCGTGATCGAACGGGTGATTGATGAAGTCAGTCGACCCATTTATGTCGTGGGCATGGCAAACACGGGAAAATCAACGCTGCTGAATGCCATCGCAAGCCGATTTGAAATGGGCAAGGCGCCTTATACCGTGTCCCGTCGTCCCGGCACGACGCTTCGCCTGTCGAGGCTGAACTTAGAGGGCCCGCGCGGGATGCTACAGTTCGTTGACACACCTGGACTGATTCACGGCACGCGCGTCATCGACAGGCTATGCGCTGACTGCTTATCTCTTGTCGTTCCCGATACGCGCATACGCCCGCGAGTGTATCAACTGAATCCTGGCCAGACGATCTTTCTCGGGGGTATCGCGAGGCTTGATTTTGAATCGGGACTTCGTCAGGGGATTGTCTTGTACGTCAGCAATCAATTGCCGATTCATCGCACCAAGCTGGAGAGGGCCGACGACATATGGCGGGATCACCAAGATGACATCCTGCAGGTACCGTGTGAAGCCTGTCGCGCATCATTTGGTTCCTTTAAGCCACACCGTATTCAAAGCCGTCGCGCCCGTGAGCGCGTGCCAAATGGAACAATCGCCGTATCGGGCAGAGGACGTGACATTGTTATTCCGGGCCTCGGTTGGATCACGTTGTCTGGAACAGCGTTTCAAGGCCAGTTATGGCTGCCTAGTTGGTTAGATCCGGCCTTCCGGCCCAGACTTGTGGGCGATTTGTCTCGACGGACGACGGAGGGGTTGTCTTGATGAAACTATTCGGAGTAGTTGGCTTTCCTATCGGGCACTCATCATCGCCGGCGATGATGAACGCTGCCTTTCGAGAGCAGGGGGAAGACGCCGTTTATGTCCCGTTTGCAGTGAAGCCCGAGCAGTTTGAACAAGCATTCAACGGACTTGCAGCACTCGGTGCTGTTGGGGTGAACGTGACGATTCCGCACAAGGTATCGGCATTCAATTGGGTGGATCAGCGGACCCCGGAAGCGACAAGCGTGGGTGCAGTAAACACCATTCGTTTCTCCGACGACGGTGCCATTGGGCACAACACGGATGTCAGTGGCTGGTGGCGCTCCGTCGCCGATCACGTACCCACCGGCAACCCGACCATCGAGATCGTCGGGGCCGGTGGTGCGGCGATGGCTGTCCTGGCAGCTATTTCGGCCAACCGTCCGAATGCGTCGGTGGGCGTGATCGCGCGGCGAGAAGAAGCCGTTCAAGCGCTGCAACATCGCTTTATCGATACCATTGCCATCGATTTTGTACCGTGGGACGTGAGGAATGAGGCACTTGCCAACGCGAACGTCGTCATTCAGACGACACCCATTGGCATGTGGCCCCGCGTGGATGATTCTCCCGTCACGGATGCAGGGGTATTTTCCCCTGGCCAAGTTGTTCAGGATATTATCTATCGGCCTCGCGTAACCAATTTTGCAAAGTTGGCAATGGACGGCGGAGCCACCGTTGTGGATGGTTTGTCGATGCTTGTCTACCAAGGCGTTGACGCTTATGAGTGGTGGCTTGGCAAAAAAGCACCCGTCGAGTCGATGTTCCGGGCAGTGGAGGAACACCTCGGCACGGAGCGTCGCGAGTCATGAGCGAGAAGGACGGCTTATGGTATACTGATCCCAGCAGTGAAGCGGCTTTAAAGCGGCCGAGGGGTTTGCCAGAGACGGACGCAAAACGTGTTGTTTTGTTCGGTGGCACGTTCGATCCGCCACACGTCGGGCACCTTGCAATGGCCACGCTGACATTGGAGCAAACAGATACCGACGAGGTCTGGTTTATGCCTGCACCGAGCCCGCCGCATAAATCAGAAATCGGCGATGACACGTTTTTGTGGCGCATTTCGATGGTCGACGCGTTGATTGGGGACAGATCGGGGCTCCGTACTGTGCCGATTGAGAAACTGTTGCCCCGGCCGTCATTTAGCGTTGATACCGTTCGCGCGTGCAAACAGTGGTATCCGGATATCGCATTTCACTTTTTGATTGGCGCGGATAGTTTGGCACAGCTGCCGACCTGGAGAGGGGCAGCAACGTTAACGAAG
Source organism: Alicyclobacillus dauci (assembly GCF_026651605.1). Lineage (GTDB taxonomy): Bacteria > Bacillota > Bacilli > Alicyclobacillales > Alicyclobacillaceae > Alicyclobacillus > Alicyclobacillus dauci. Next base: position 1,720,620 of record NZ_CP104064.1, read on the forward strand.
CTCGTTCAGTTTTATGTTGCAGGGCGGAGTGGTCACCCGTTCCAGGAAACATTGGATCGCGTTCGCGAACAATTGCCTGACCTCCAGGCAGAAAGCATTGAAATGCCGTTGCTCGACGTGTCCTCGACATGGTTGCGGGATCGTTTAGACAATCATCTTGACGTTTGCGGCTTAATTCCGTCATTGGTACTTGAAGTTTGGCACACTGGTCCGTAGGACGGCGCTGTGGAGGCGGACAAAATGATAATCGAGGAACTCTCTCGCGATGTCAAAGCAGCACTCACGCCCCATCGTTTTCAGCACGTACAAGGGGTCGTGACGTGTGCTGTGGATCTCGCCAAGCGGTATGGCGTAAGCATAGAGCAGGCGGAAATAGCTGCATGGCTTCACGATCTCGCCCGGGAATGGCCACGAGAGAAACTGGTAAATGCAGTCGAAACGATTGAAGTCCCGCATGGATTTGCAACCATTCCCGCCTTATTGCACGGACCAATTGCTGCGCACTTAGGTCGCACGAAATACGGGATCGAGGATGAACTCATCCTTGAAGCGGTACGCTATCACACAACGGGAAGACCGGACATGACGGATCTCGACATGGTCCTATTTGTAGCGGATGCCATTGAACCGGGGCGTACTTACAACGGGGTCGAAGCCATCCGTCAGGCAGCTTCGAAAAGCTTGGCAGAAGCCGTTCGTATCAGCATCGACAATACCATCCGGTTTCTTGTCGACGCTGGGAAGCCCCTGTTTCCGCTCACTGTTCTGACACGCAATGCGTTGTTGGTACGGTGACACGGAAGCCCCGGAAGCGTCTCATGCCGCGTTGGTGACATAAAGGAGGCAAGTGCATGCAAATACACGAAGTAGAGCACATTGCACAGAGGGCCGCAGTCGCGGCACAGGACAAAAAGGCGACAGACGTCATTGTCATGAATGTTCATTCACTGACGCCAATGGCTGATTTCTTTGTCATCTGTTCAGCGAACTCGCGTCCACAAGTAGAAGCCGTCTCCAAGGCCGTTCGGGACGAGTTACATGAGCACGGAATCACATGCAAAGGCGTTGAAGGGATGGACGAGGGACGCTGGGTGTTGCTTGACTTCGGGGACGTTGTCGTGCACGTATTTCGACCTGAGGACAGAGAGTTTTATCACATTGAACGACTCTGGGGAGATGCGGACGTCTATACGGTTGGTGAATCGACCACTTGAGCACCTATGAATCGTTTGCATCGATCTATGACATATTTATGCAAGATGCACCATATGACCAATGGTTACAGCTGTTGCGATCGAAGTTCACACTCGCCACCATGGATGTTGCGGACATTGGGTGCGGCACGGGGATGTTGACCGTGCCGCTTTCCTTCGATGTGTCAACGTGTGTTGGTGTCGATGCCTCGGAGGCTATGCTCGCGCAAGCGCAAGACCGTGCGATGGAAAAGAGATCACGAGCGCAGTGGGTGTGCGAAGACATGCGATCCCTACTCCTCCCACGAAAAATGGACTTAATTGTGTCAACGTGTGATGTCATCAACTATTTGCAGACTGAAACCGAATTGCGTCAAACTTTTGCGTCCGTGTATACGGCACTTAAGCCAAACGGATACTTTCTTTTTGATACGATTGGACCGAAGCGAATTGAGGCATTACGCGAAGGCTACTGGCATCAAATAGAAGACGACGCGGTTCTGTTACACGAAACACGTGTAACGGATCGGCAAATTGTCCACGAAGTACACGCCTTTGTGCTTGCTGGTCACGGGGACTTATATGAACGCATTGAAGAAAGGCACGTGCAACAATATTTTCATTCAGAGGAAGTCACGAAACTCCTTGAGGAGACTGGATTCACCTTGTTGGACGTGTTAAGCGATTTTAAACCGGGAGCAATTGACCGTGCGGACAGAGTCATCTACCTCGCCAAGCGGTAGTGTGCGGCGCGCCTATTGGCGGGCCGCTTCATCTTGCTTTGTCGCTGTTTCCTCGGCTTGGAAAGCTAAAAATGATTCAAGTGCCGCCGGATGGCTGTTGAAGAACACGACGAGTGCTTGCAGGGATTCTAGAGTACGGGGGCTTACATGATGTTCAATGCCTTCGACATCTCGTTGGATCGTTTCTTCACTGACACCGAGAAGACGCAAAAACTCCGCCAACATGAGATGGCGTTCCTTCATCAGCTGACCCATGCGTTGCCCTCTCGCGGTCAAAACAATTCCTCTGTATTTCTCATAACTCACGTATTCGTTTTCGTCCAATTTTTGTAACATTTTCGTTACCGAGCTTGGTTGGACAGCTAGACAACTAGCAATGTCGGAAACGCGCGCGTAACCCTTGTCATTGATTAGTTCGTAAATTTTTTCCAAATAGTCTTCCATGCTGGGTGTAAGCACGCGAAACCCTCCATTTTCGTCTACAAGCATTCTACACGAGGTTCTAAGCATGCGGCAAATGTGATACGGCGCTCCCAAACACGATCGAATGCAATATTGTATTCTCGTTTAGGTCTGAAGGTCTCCAAGAATTCACTGCTTTGTATCTCGGGAGAACAGGCATCCGCAACACGTAACTCGAAATTCTACCCCAGTCATGACACAGGGGGGAACGTCGTTGAAACGAAACACGAACTTGTGGGTTATTGGTACGGACTCCAAGAATCAAAAGCCGGATCGGAAACGAAACCGCCTACTCTCAATTCTCAAGTCGGAACGTGCAGTAAAAGGACTGGGTTCCATTGGAATTGCTGGTGTCCTGGTGATTGTCGGCATTGTGTACGACCATCACGGAATTCACAGTCAACAGGGGTCAGTATCGCCCGCAAACGTGCTGTCCACACCGGTCAGCCTGGCACGTTCGTCAGGCACGGCCACTTCTGACAGTCCGTCCATCCAGGTTGATGTTCACGGAGATGTCGTCCATCCGGGCGTCGTAAAAGTGCCAGCAAATGCGCGTGTTCAAGACGTTATTCAAGCTGCGGGTGGCTTTCTTCACGCGAGCGACTCGATGAATGTCAATCGTGCTGCTTTAGTCTGGGACGGAGAGGAAATTGACGTACAGGATTCCTCTTCGCAGGCGATAGGGTCAACGACCGCATCGGTGAGCACTAGCCAAAGTGGCCCTGCTGAAACAGAGACCAGTTTATCCCCGACCGCAAATTCTGAAAGTGCGTCCCGACTCTCCGCCCCCACACACAAAGTAAATCTGAACACGGCGGATGTAGTAACTCTGGAAACGTTGCCAGGTCTTGGTCCCGCACGCGCTGCAGCAATCGTTCAGTATCGGGCAGCCCATGGTCCATTTCACTCCGTGTCGGACCTACTCCAGGTCAGCGGCATTGGTCAAAAAACGCTAGCGAAATGGCAAAGTAGCCTGTTTGTCCAGAATACCATAACGTCACAGTAAGCAGATGAACATGAGGCGACCCACTGTTGTATCTTTATGTATGTGGCTTGTCACGGTTGTTATTTTGGTTTCCATGCACCTAACACGTTCGATTTTGCTCTTCGCAGACGCCTGCCTTCTGACATGTTGTCTCCTATGTTGTGTGTCCTTTGTCATTTGGCCGTCCAGGCGGACTCTGCTGCAGATCATGGCCGCCTTTGCCGCAGTCACACTGATGGCCACATTTTACGGTATGGGCGTTGAACGACTTCGACCGAACCACCCGACAGCCATGCTTGGTTCCCCGGCAGTAATCGAAGCGGTCATTCAAGGCAAATCCGTCTATGGCACGTCGTCATATGTGCGGCTCCAGGTAAAACAGCAGGGGGAGCCATTAAAACCGTGTTCATTCGAAGCATCCTGGCGAACGAACACGGCAGAGGCGACAAATTTTGCGATTGGTGACACTGTTGTCTTACGTGGTCTATTTGTAGTCGGTTCAGGTGCGTCCGGTTCTGTCCAGAACTGGTTGTCGCCAAGCTGGACGTTTCGGGGCAGGGTGGTTGATGCCCCTTCTCCCCCTCAAGGGGGGAATTCCCACGCTTTTGTCCGGCGTATGGAAAATGCCATGGTCGAGTCGGTTCCGCAAACAGACCGAACGAATGTCGATCTCGCCCTGTCGATGATCGTTGGCAGCGCAATTGTGTTGCCAACTGCATACCACAATTTGTTCCTTCAGGCGGGCGTTATGCACCTGTTAGCGGCGAGCGGGGCCAATGTGGTGTTGTTTTGTCGATTTGTAGCCCTTGGCTGGGCGATTCTCATTCGCCCGCTCGGACTGACGAGTTGGTGGCTGGAATACGTCACATTGTTATGCTCCGTCTGGTTGTTCGTAGATGTCTGCGGATTTGCCACCCCCATCGTTCGAGCGGCACTGATCATGTCCTACAGCTTGATGGCTCAGGTATTCCGGCGTCGTGTGGGTCGCTTCGTTGTCATCTCCGTTGCCAATTTCATGTTTGTCTTTTGGCAACCATCTGAATTCACATCAGTAAGTAGTTTGTTCTCCCTTGTCGCCGTACTGGCGCTATACGAGGCAACTGCATTGTGGAAGGGGAAAACGGAGAAATACCACCACAGTTATATGGGCACTGTTTCTTGGCATAACTTTGTAGTCCATTATCTCCGGCAAGCAAGTGAACATTTGGGCCACTTGCTCTATATCAGTCTGATGGTGGATGTATACATGCTGCCGCTTGTTTGGTGGTGGTTTCAGCAGTTGACTCCGTATGGTGCCGTGGCGACCGTTATTGTGGAACCCATTATCGTGGTCCTACTCCCACTAACTGTGCTCTGGGGACTTGTGGCCTGGAGCACAGCGCTGATTCATTTTGAGGTCTTGAGAGCCGTCGCTCGTGGGCTTGGCGTATGTGCAGATGGACTTGTTTCTCTGATCGTGAACGAGTTGCAAACGGTTGCCAGTCAGCCGGGGAGTCTGGTGCACCTGCCCGTATTACCGACGTGGCTCATGTTCTTATACTACGGCGTGTTGCTCAGTTTTCAGCACGCATCGGATGTAAAACGAATCATTATACACGTATCCCCCCCACGGATTCGTGTAAAATAGGTTATAGTGTGATATGATTTACTACTGGATAGAGTTTGGGTTTCGTTCCTATTATTTACGAAACCAAACTGTACGTTGGCATGATGACTAAAATATGCTGTGTAGAACTGGAGAGGACGAGCAATGAGCAAAATTGTGATTGTCGGTGCCGGTTACGCAGGAATGATGGCTGCAGCCCATCTTGACAATGCCGGAGTTCCTTTCACCATCGTGAACAACCACGACTACCACCACTTGACCATTTTGTTGCACGAGGCTGCTGGGGGACGTGGACCGGGATCGAATTATTCGATTCCTATCAAGGAAGTTCTAACGAAGGACACGTCGGAACTTGTTGTTGACGAAGTCGTGGGGATTGATCGCGAGAAGAAAGTCGTCAAAACCAAAAATGGCGAGCAACCATATGACTACCTCATATACAGCTTGGGTTGGATTTCCGAGTACTTCGGGATCAAAGGCTTGAAGGAAAACAGTTTGAGCATCACCAATTTGGACACGGCTGTAGAGATTCACGAACACATTGAAAATGAGTTCAAAAAATACACAGAGGATCACGACAAGCGTCACCTTCGTATCGCCCTTGGCGGTGCAGGCCTAACGGGCATCGAATTGATGGGTGAACTGCTTGAATACTTACCGAAGCTGTGCCAATCGTTGAACATCCCGTTCTCTGACGTGGACATTCAATGCATTGAAGCCATGCCGACGATTTTACCGATGGTGGCTGAACACCTTCGTCCTTACGTCGTTGAGACCGTGACAAAAAAAGGCGGCAAGCTTCGTACGAACACGAAGATCATGGAAGTTACACCAGGTGTCGTTCACTTGGATGGTGGCGAAACGTTTGAAGCAGGCACCATCGTGTGGACGGGCGGTGTGCGTGCAAACCCTCTCCTCACGGAAGCTGGGTTTACGGTGGACCGTCGCGGGCGTGCAAAAGTAAACAGCTTTATGCAGTCCGTGGATGATGATCACATTTTCATCGCTGGTGACAGTGCATGGGCCGAAAATGCTGAAGGCAAACCATATCCGCCAACCGCACAAAATGCCGAACAAATGGGTCCATTGGCTGCTAAAAACATCGTCGCGTTGCAAAACGGCAAACCAATGACGGAGTTCAACCCAAGCGATATGGGTACCCTGTGCTCCCTCGGCGCAAACGTCGGTGTCGGCGATGCGTTTGGTATCCCTATTAAAGGTGTAGCTGCAGCGCTTGCCAAGGAAGGCAGTAAAGCCCTCTACTTGTACAATCTCGGTGGCTTGCGTTTGGCTGGCAACCGTGGCAAGACCGTCATGAAGATCTGATGGACATACCCCAAATTTGGGGTATAGTCATACGATATACGCCTCTCACGACCAGAAACGGTATACTGGTTGTGGGAGGCGTTTTTTTGGATTTTCAAAGTGCATATGACCAATTAGTACAAGGGCAAGTGGGCCCTGTTTATTTACTATATGGACAAGAACACCTGTTTATGGACATGTTCGTGGACAAATTGGTTGCTAGTACAGAAGCTGAATCCGTTGTTCGATTTGACTTCGAAGAGGATGGAATAGACGAGGCGATGTTGGAACTGCAATCCGTGTCACTATTTCTACAGCAGCCAATTGTGGTCATCCGAAATTGTACTCCGTTCTTGAGTCAAGGAAAGAGTGGATCAAGTGCGGATGTATTGGAGGCGTATGTGCAAAATCCCATTCGCACGAGGACGCTCGTCATGAGTGTTTCGGCGGACAAATTAGATGAGCGAAAAAAACTGACAAAAGCGGCAAAACGCCATATCGTGATCGACTGTAAAACACCAAAAGAACCGGTTGCCATTCGTTTCTTGGAGACAGTGGTTGCCACCGAGGGAATGGATACCGACAGAGCCGTATTGACCGAACTATGGCATCGTACGGGCTCTGTGTCGCAGGCGGTAAACGAACTCCGAAAGCTCACGCTGTACGCTGTCGACCGTTCCATTACCGTTCAAGATGTGCGCGACCTGGTTGCACAAACTGTCGAGGACACGGTGTTCGATTGGGTAGATGACGTCATCCAAGGACGAATCGCGACGGCTATGACATCACTTGTGGATTTGTCCCACCAGGGATATGATCCGCTTGGCCTTCTTGCCATGCTCGCCCGCCAACTGCGAATGATGTGGTATGCGAAAGTGCAGGGTGGGCGGGGAATCCGGATTGAGGATATCGCCAAAGAAGTGAAGGTACATCCGTTTGCTATGAAGGTTGCAGAGCGCCAAGCCCGAAATGTCACGTCATCAGCTTTGGAAACGCTCATTCGTCAGGCGGCTGATTATGAATACGATGTGAAGCGAGGGCGACGTGATCCTGGGCAGGCCATTGAACTGTTGATGCTGTCCTGTGCCAGGAGTATGAGTACACGACCACGGGCAAAGTAAGCTCAAGGGGGTGCTTGTACGTGTCCGACAATCGTGAACAACGCGATAATTTGGTGCCGACCATCGGTCCGAATGGGCAATTGCGCGTCGTCGAGGGAATGAACTACGCACAACGTAAGTCCCCGGCAAAAATGGTCGCGGACAAGTTGAATGTGCCGTATAACGAGGACGGAGATAACGGGAATCTCACGACACGTGAGGCAGGTAAAATCGGTGGGCACATTGGTGGACCGATGGTTCGAAAATTGGTGTACCTGGCTCGCGAAGAGATGGCGAAACAACATGTGAACCAACTCATTCAAAGCCAAAAAAAATAAACGACCCAAACGGGTCGTCTACTTTTGCCTTACGCGTTGTTCGCAAGGTTATTCAAGCGCTTTGTCAAACGGGATTTCTTGCGAGCAGCTGTGTTCTTGTGAAGAATTCCCTTAGTGACTGCTTTATCGATTGCACGAGTCGCAACAAGCAGAGTTTCACGTGCTGCCTCTGCGTCCTTTTTGGAAACAGATGTTTCGTACTTCTTGATGGTTGTGCGCAGTGCGGACTTCATCGAAGTATTTCGAAGCGATTGACGCTCAGCAATGCGGACGCGCTTTACGGCTGATTTGATGTTCGGCATGAATGGTTCACCTCCAGTTGCACAAAACCGGCATCCTTTACAGACGAAAGAGAGTTTACCACATCGTTTGACTTGTAGCAAGGACTCGACTCCAGAATCGAGGTGGACAATTGATGAAACGTATGCAAATTCATGGACAACCTCGCAGTATGAAGTTACATGAACGACATCGATCGCTATCGCAATACAGTCCCCGCACCGACTTGGCGATGGAGGCGCATGCGCTCGCCAAACAAGGTGGTCGGTCTTTGACTGGTGTAGATGAATCACACGAAGAATTTGACGGCTTGAATGTGACTCGTGTTCGTGTTCGAACCAAGGTTGCAGAACGGCGTCTGGGCAAACGCAAAGGAATGTACGTCACGTTGGAGATTCCTGGTCTGCGGCATCGAGATCCAGACCTGCAGGAGCGTGTGACAAAGGTGTTTGCGGACGAACTGCATCGTCTACTGGATTTACCGAAGGACGCGTCTGTCTTGGTCATTGGTCTGGGCAACGAACACATTACGCCAGATGCCCTGGGCCCCATGGTTGTCAACAAGCTGTTTGTCACGCGCCATTTATTTCACTACATGCCTGAAGTGCTTGGGGACGGAAAAGGATATCGATCCATCTCGGCCGTGTCGCCCGGTGTGCTTGGGTTGACTGGGATTGAAACGAGCGAGATCGTCCGTGGAATTGTGGAGCGGATCAAGCCAGATGCCGTGATCGCGATTGATGCGTTGGCGTCGAGATCGCTCACGCGTGTGAATGCAACGATTCAGTTGTCTGACACGGGCATCCAACCGGGTGCAGGTGTGGGCAATAACCGGAAGGCACTCGACAAGGAATCCCTCGGCATTCCAGTCATTGCAGTAGGTGTCCCCACAGTCGTTGATGCCGCCACCATTGCGAACGACGCAATCGAACTCTTGATGAGTCAATTACGCGAACAAGTCCCGGGAAATGCCGCGAGCGCGTTATTTGATCAGTTAGGCACAGGAGAAAAATGGCATCTCATTCGCGAAGTATTGGATCCTATGGGCAATAATCTCGTCGTGACACCGAAAGAAGTGGATGATTTCATGGACGATGTTGCCTTTGTTGTAGCCAAAGGGCTTAACGTCGCCTTGCATCCAGCGATGACGATGGACGATGCCAATCTGGTGACACATTAACGATTAGCACGCTGTCTCCGGGCACCCTGGTCCTTTTCCGGCCAACCAAGTGCCCGGCGACCATTTACTCTAATTCGTGGTTAGTACCGACGTATAGTGCTTTCGGTCGAATCAGTTTATCAACGTCTTGTTGCTCCAAAATGTGTGCTGACCACCCAACGATACGACTTGCTGAAAATGTTGGCGTGTACAGTTCGGGTGGGATCTGAAGAGCGCGCAGTACACAAGCCGCCCAGTATTCCACGTTCGTAAACAATCGACGACCCGGTTTATGTGTCGCGAGCAATTCCGTGGCCTTATCCTCGACGACTTGGGCCAGTTTCAGTGCTTCTTGGCCCTTCAATGCTTCAACCGCAATATCGCGGAGAACGCGTGCACGTGGGTCCAGTGTTCGATATATGCGATGTCCGAACCCCATGATTCGTTGCCCTTGGGCAAGCCTGTCACGAAGCCATGACTCAGCGTTTTCTTCCGTTTCGATCTCGTTAAACATATCAATGACTTGGCTCGGCGCGCCACCGTGGAGTTCTCCTGTCATGGCCATCATTGCCGCCGCCAGGGCCCTTTGCATTGTCGCTCGGGTGGATGCTGCGACGCGGCCCGCGAAAGCAGAGGCGTTGAGACTGTGTTCCATTGTCAGAATCATGTATGCTTCCAGGACCTTCACGGAACGCTCATGCGGCTCTTCTCCTCCGGTTTGCATCCATAAGTAGTTAGCAACGTGTCCGAGGTCGTTTCGAGGCCCGATAAAGGGAACACCTTTTTGTTTTGCGTAATGCATGAGGAGCAAGACCGGGAACGCAGATGTATAAAAGGCTGCTTGCGAAACCTTATTCAAGTTTTCTGGTACGTCCAGGCTAAGTAGTCCAATCGTTGCAGCGTCCATGAGATCCATTTTAGCTGGTAGGTGATTCATAACGTCCACGACGTTTTCAGCAATTTGGTGTCCAGCTTGAAACGACCTAACCAGGTCATCTCTTTCCTCACGTGATGGGAGATGACCCGTCCACAAGAGGTGAGCAACCTCCTCATACGACGCTTTGCCAACCAGTTGATTCATGAGCATCCCTCGATAAGAGATCCTGCCAGCTTCGCCGTCCACTTCGGAGATTTCTGTGTGGGCTGCCACCACGTCCTGTAATCCATTGACCCATGCCATAACTTACCACGTCCTTTCGCTACAAGTGTACGTCGGATATCTGAAAATGTATAATGATTAAAATTAATCGTATCAATTATGAAATCGTATCAATTTGGGGCGTGGTCAATCTTGGAAATCACATGGCTTCAAACGTTCCTCGTGGCAGCCGAGGAAGGCAACTTCCATCGTACGGCCGAACGTTTGCACATTGCTCAACCCACGGTGTCTCTGCACATTCGAAAGTTGGAAGAGGTTTGGGGAGTTGAGCTCTTTCAACGCACGGGTCGGAATGTGGAACTAAGTGCTGCGGGCAGACGCGGGGTTAAGCACGCAAGGAATGTTTATGATGCGTATGTAACCAGCCAGGAGGAATTATCGCGCTTTAGCGAGTCGTACGACGAGACGATTGTCGTGGCGACCTCACCGATAGTGGCGTTGACTTTTTTGTCGCGATGGATCCGACGAATGCACCAGACCCACCCAAACATTCAGTTTACGCTTCGCGTGGTGGATTCGGATGACGTTTGTAAGCTCGTTGAGTCGCATGAGGCCGATATCGGATTCTCTCGTATACCATCCAGTTCCAGATTGATAGAGGGTAAAATCCTGTACGAGGATCCTGTCCGGCTGGTTGTGCCTGCATGGGACCAAGACCATGACGGATCGACTGTGACCGTGGACGATATTATGGAACGCTATCCTATCGTTACGCATAATCATCCGCTTTTCTGGGACGATCTCGTTACAGCCCTCCGCAACCGCTTCAAACCGTTGCGGACGATGCGCGTCAGTCAAACGCACGTGACCCTACACTTTGTTGAACAAGGGCTTGCTGCGTCTTTTCTGCCAGTGAGCCTTACCAGGCAGTCCCTGATTTTAGGACGGATCATGGAAGTAGACGTGCCTGATATGTCGCTACCCACAACCCATACATATCTTCTTACACGGGATATGCGCAGTGCTGTCAGTGATTTTGTTCAGTGCGTTGAGGACTATATGCAGGCACACGCAGGGTAGCTCCGGCTCGCATGAGGGTTTCCTGGGGGAAGCAACTCGTGTCGACAAGAAAGGGGCGTCGCTCAGCGTCAGGGCTTCGTGCAGCGACACTTGGACACCCCTCTTGGTTTCACATAATATAGGTTGTCGGTTTTTAGAGGTGATTACTGATTCCGGCCGTCTTTAATATGTTGGTGACATATGCCTGTGTTTCTGGATACGGCGGCACCCCGCCATGTTGTTGTACAGCTCCAGGGCCGGCGTTGTAAGCCGCAAGTGCCAGGGGAACGCTGCCGTTAAACTGACCGAGGAGTTGACTTAAATAGTGTGCCCCTCCGTCAATGTTTTGGGCGGGGTCCATCGGATTGGAAACCCCAAGTGATTGTGCTGTTTGAGGCATGAGTTGCATCAAGCCGAGTGCGCCCATGTTGGACACGGAATTTGGATTAAACCCTGATTCCTGTTGCACGACTGCACTGAGTAGATTTGGCGATAGGTTGTACTTGCTGGCAGCCTGTTGAATCAACGATTGAATGGGTGCGGGAGCGGAAGACGCATCAGCCACTGCCCCACCGGTTGCCGTAGGTGTCGTCGTTGTCGCGTTCGGTGCGGCCGTGCTTGTAAAGTTTGGCAACAAAGAAAGGAACGACGACATGGAGGGTCCCAGTACAGATGATGAAGAGCCGTCAGTGTTTAATGACAGGTCCATTGCGTCACTGGAATCCGTACCATCAAACGACAGCAGACTTGACATGGAAGCAAATTCTTCTTCCAATATCATATTTATGGTTTCCGCCAAAACTTGCTGAAAGGATTGGTTCGCCTGTGTTAATTGCTGGACTTGTTGAAGCCCGTTCGTGGAACCAGTCGTTCCGCTGACGATTGGCGTTGTACTTATGCCGCTAGCTGATTGAACGCTCATTCGTCACTGCTCCTATCATGTATTCACCTCGTAATTCTTCACATATCGAAAGTTTCCTTCTAGTAAAACGCACGTCACTTCAATTATTGGGTGATAATCTATCAACTGCGCGCATACGGATTAGTAGAACGACCGGTAAAGGGGATGTGCGCAGATGAAGCAGAATTGGCGATTAGCGCGCCGTCGACTGAAACAGACTGTAGCGGGGGTTCTCTTTATCGGCCTCCTTGTTGGTGCGAGCGGAACCGTATTCACTGCTTTTGCGGAGGCCATTACGCACCTTGGCAATGGGCCAACGCCACGCGTAGTAGGGGTAACGCAGCCATCAAGTGGGGACGCTCAGAGTTCCGTTCCGAACACCCCATTTAACTCGGCTGGCTCGGGCACGAATTCGTTTCAGCCGCCTGTCGTCGAGTATCCGAATACAGGTAACCAGGTTCCACAGCCGAACTTCACAGTCAATTCGACGCCTCCGGATCCCGGCGATGACGGCGTGAACAGCGCACTGGCAGCGGCAATGGATACCGGTGGCGTGTATGTGGGTGAGCGAGTGCAGAATGTGTTTGGGTCCATGCTCAAGGGACTCTTGAACACACTCTTTATCAATACGAATTGACGAGTGGAGGTAAGCGAATGTCGAGATCGTCGGTTCCGCTTCGGGACAAACTCTTGCGGAGTGCCCTGGAGATCGAACTGCTGTCAATTGGCTGGATCATGACAGAAGCCATTCTGTCCGCCATTGCCGCATACCGAGTAGACAGTTTATCCTTGTCAGCTTTTAGTGTGGATAGCGCGATTGAGCTCTTGAGTGGCATGGTTCTCGCCATTCGTTTGTTTACGGAAATGTATTCTGGAACGGAGATAGCTGAACACCATCGCTTGGAACGATGGACCAGCGGTTGCGTTGCACTGTGCCTATTTGCGTTGGCAGCATACGTTTCGTTCAAGTCGGGTCAGGCACTGCGTATCCAGCTCGGACCGACGCTGAGTATTCTTGGCCTCGTAACCGCTGCGTCGAGCAGCATCGTGACCCCTTGGCTTGCTGTGCAAAAACTGCGGTATGGTCGACTCTTGCACAGTCCAAGTCTGATCGGTGACGCTATGTGCAGTTTCACTTGTGCCTATATGTCGTGGACCTTACTTCTCGGTTTGGGCCTGAATGGATTATTTCATTGGTGGTGGGTCGATGCTGTTGCGGCAACGGGGATCTTATATTTTGTTCTTCAAGAAGCGTGGGAATCGTGGCACTCGTTCCGGTCAGATCAGCCGCACACACACGACCATTCACATCATTTTGGGGGATAACGAAAAAAATTTTCGACAATCGACGTGGTCGCATTCGACAGTTGTTGGGCTCGTCGGTCGAATGATATACTGATTTGGAACAAGCCGCGCCGTGGCGCGGTTTGTTTTCGTCGTGAAACGCATCATCGGCCAAGGTTCGCTAAGGGCAAAGCCCTAAGCTCAACTAGGCCGATATAACTGTCACTAACCGCTAACGCGCTAAGTGACAGTAAGGAGGACCAGACGTGTCGAACACTGACCGCCAGTCGCGAATTCGGAACTTTTCCATTATCGCGCATATCGATCACGGCAAGTCCACGCTAGCGGATCGAATTTTGCAATTGACCGGTGCCGTCAGCGACCGCGAGATGCAAGATCAACTGCTCGATCAAATGGACTTAGAGCGTGAACGCGGCATTACCATCAAACTCCAAGCTGTTCGTCTTAGCTACAAAGCGAAAGATGGGCAGGAGTATGAACTAAATTTAATTGATACGCCAGGACACGTGGATTTCACATATGAGGTATCTCGCAGTCTTGCTGCCTGCGAAGGGGCATTGCTCGTCGTCGATGCGGCGCAGGGGATCGAGGCCCAGACGCTTGCGAATGTCTACCTTGCCCTGGACAATGATCTCGAGATTCTGCCCGTGATCAACAAAATCGACCTGCCGAGCGCAGAGCCGGAGCGCGTGCGCAAGGAAGTGGAAGATGTCATTGGTCTCGACGCCAGTGAGGCCGTGCTCGCGTCGGCCAAAGCGGGTATCGGGATCGAGGAGATTCTCGAGCAAATTGTCGCTAAGGTTCCCGCGCCCAAGGGCGATTCGGACGAACCGTTACAGGCCTTGATTTTCGACTCACACTACGATCCATATCGCGGCGTCATCGTCTATATGCGAGTGTTCAACGGTGTGATCAAACCGGGAATGCGTGTTCGCATGATGGCCACCGGCAAGGAATTCGAAGTCGATGAAGTGGGCGTCTTCCGTCCGCGGATGACGCCTGTGGACGCCTTGTATGCGGGGGACGTTGGCTATTTGGCTGCGAGCATCAAGAATGTTCGCGACACGCGCGTTGGTGATACGGTAACGGATGCAGAGCGCCCCACACCGGAACCCCTACCAGGGTATCGAAAAGCAAATCCTATGGTGTTCTGCGGTTTGTATCCGGTGGACAGCGCCGATTACCAAGACTTGCGTGAGGCCCTCGAAAAGCTTGAATTAAATGACGCCGCCTTGACTTATGAGCCGGAGACGTCAAGTGCACTGGGCTTCGGTTTCCGCTGCGGGTTCCTCGGGATGCTGCATATGGAAATTGTCCAGGAGCGCCTTGAACGGGAATATGGGCTAACGCTCATCACGACTGCGCCAAGCGTTGTTTACAACGTGCATCTGACGGATGGGACGGTTTTATCTGTTGATAACCCGAGTGATATGCCTGAAGCGGATCGGATTGAGCGGGTGGAGGAGCCGTATGTTCGGGCATCCATTTTCGTTCCGAAAGATTATGTCGGGTCCGTTATGGAGTTATGCCAAGAAAAACGCGGGCAGTTCCATGATATGCAGTATTTGGACGAACTGCGGACGACAATCATTTACGATCTGCCACTGTCGGAAATCGTCTACGATTTCTTTGACCGATTGAAGTCGTCTACAAAAGGCTACGCGTCCTTTGACTACGAATTGGTTGGATATCGTGAGTCAAAACTCGTCAAAATGGACATTTTGTTGAACGGCGAAGTCGTGGACGCACTGTCGTTTATTGTGCATCGAGACAAAGCGTATGCTCGCGGTAGGTCCCTTTGTGAGAAGTTGAAGGAATTGATTCCGCGACAAATGTTTGAAGTGCCCATTCAAGCGACAATTGGCAATCGTGTCGTCTCACGCGAAACAATTCGCGCTATGCGTAAAAATGTGCTAGCAAAATGTTACGGCGGTGATATTTCCCGCAAGCGCAAACTCCTTGAGAAGCAAAAAGAGGGGAAAAAGCGCATGAAACAGGTTGGCAGTGTAGAGGTGCCGCAGGAAGCGTTCATGGCTGTTCTAAAAATGGAGTGAGAGCTTTGAAGGCACACCCGATAGATAGAGAGCGAAACGCAACACCCACGTCGCTTTATGTACACATTCCATTTTGTAAAAGCCGCTGTTTTTATTGTGATTTTAATACGTATGTAGCACCAGAGCGCGTCATGGAGAACTACGTGGAGTCACTTGACAGGGAGTTTTCGTTGCTGGGAGCGAACGCGACATCGCCGCTCGAAACGGTGTTTTTTGGTGGTGGAACGCCGACGTTACCGCCACCAGCGTTACTGGAGCGCATGCTTGAGTCTATGCATGCGCATTTTCGGTTTGCGCCGGAGGCAGAAGTGACGTTCGAGTCGAATCCGGATTCGGTCGATGATGACAAATTAAAGTTACTGAAGGATCACGGTGTGACTCGTTTGAGCTTTGGTGCTCAGACATTCCAAGACAGGCTCCTGTTGACCATCGGTCGGTCACACGACGCCCAGACTGTCGTGGAACGTGTGGAGGCAGCTGCTAAACTCGGTTTCCGACACATTAACGTCGACTTGATGTTTGGCCTGCCAGAACAGTCTCTTGATGACGTTGACGACGCATTGGCGCGAGTCCTGTCCCTGCCAATCGATCACGTCTCAGCTTACTGGCTAAAAATTGAAGAGGGCACGCCCTTTGCGAAGTGGCGGGACAAGGGGCAACTGCCGTTACCCGGCGAGGACTTGGAGGGCGACATGTACGATAAAGTCCGAGAACGACTCATATCAGCCGGGCTGCGCCATTACGAAATCAGCAATTTTGCCAAATCTGGTGGAGAGGCACGCCATAACTTGGTGTATTGGCGAAATCAGCCCTATCTGGCGGCAGGGGCGGGGGCTCACGGCTACGTCAATGGCACGCGCTACGAGAATGTGAGACGGATTCCCGCCTACATGGAGAAACTCACACAAGCCAAGCGGCCGATTGATGAGGAGCACACCGTATCCCATATGGAGGCCGCCGAGGACGCTATGATGCTTGGACTTCGACTGGACGAAGGCGTTTCTCAGAAGGCCTTTGAAGCGAGATTTGGTGTGAAGATACACGA
Source organism: Alicyclobacillus dauci (assembly GCF_026651605.1). Classification (GTDB taxonomy): domain Bacteria; phylum Bacillota; class Bacilli; order Alicyclobacillales; family Alicyclobacillaceae; genus Alicyclobacillus; species Alicyclobacillus dauci. The sequence goes on from NZ_CP104064.1 coordinate 1,737,253, forward strand.
TCTCTACGGCGAACTCGTGACGGATTTGGAGCGGGACGGATTGGTTGAAGTTGATGGTGATAGGATTCGGATTCCGAGTCGCTACTGGCCTGTTGCGAACGTCATTTTTGAGAAGTTCGTGACCGCGAATCCTGTCGATTGACAACGGCGTTCCTCGTTGCTATTGTCAAGAAGATGATGTTTAGCACTCGATTGTCGAGAGTGCTAACAAGGAGGCGAGAGTGGTGCTGACCAACAGACAGCAACTGATTCTGAGTGCAATCATTGAGGATTATGTTCGCGTGGCTGAACCCGTCGGATCGCGTGCACTCGCCAAGCATGAAACCATTCAATTTAGTCCAGCCACCATTCGAAATGAAATGGCCGACTTAGAAGAAATGGGCTATTTAACACAGTTGCACACGTCTTCAGGTCGAATTCCATCGCAGAAAGGTTATCGATTTTACGTCGATAATCTCATGCAACAAGGCGAAGTGGAAATGAACACTGTGGCGATATTGCGTTCATTTTTTTCGAAACGAATTGATGAAGTCGAGCAGGTCGTTCGAGAGATGTCTACCGTTCTCTCCAATTTGACTAGGCAGACGGCCATTGTTCTCGGACCAAAAATGTACACAGACAAAGTGCGCAAGATTGAACTCATCCCATTGACCGCTGGTCGAGCTGTCGCCATTCTTGTAACGGATGCGGGCCATGTGGAAGATTGCACCGTGCACTTGTCTGAGGACATTCGAGTCGAAGACGTTGAGTCCATCGTGAACGTCCTCAATGAGAAGTTGGTCGGTATCCCGGTCTCCAAGCTTCGGTCGAATTTGTACAGCAAATTAGCCGAGCAATTAAGTCGAACTGTTGAGCGATACGAAGATGTCTTAGCTATCGTCGAGGAGTTCTGTCAAGTTGGTGGGCGCGACGAACCTGTCTATATTAACGGTGCGGCAAATATGCTGAGTCAACCAGAATTTCACGATTTCGAGAAGGCACAGTCACTTCTATCGCTGCTGGAGACTGGACACGTTGTCAGTCGCCAACTCCCTCTTGAAGGGATGGGTTTTCAAGTCCGCATTGGAGCGGAAAACCCGGCTGGACCACTCCAGGATTGTACTGTCATCACGACGACGTATAGTTTGTCAGGGAAACCAGTTGGCCATATTGGAGTGTTGGGACCGATTCGGATGGACTATAGCCGCATTATGCAAATTCTAGACTTCTCGTCACGGTCCATGACGGCCTTGTTGACGCGCTGGACAGAAGGGTCTTAACCTACCGAACATCGCGGCAAGGAAAGGATGTTTGACATTTGGCTGACGAAAAAGATTTGGTTGAAGAAAATAACTTGAACGACACACAGAATCAATCTGACGCAGAGAATGACGCTGTGGAAGCAGAAGTGGAGACAATCGAAGCGGATGCAGAAGTGACAGCAGACGATGCGGGCCAAGACCCAAAGGACGCCGAAATTGAGAGTTTGCAACAGCAGTTGCTGCGAGTTCGGGCTGACTTCGATAACTTTCGACGCCGTACGCGTCAAGAAAAGGAAGAATTGAGCCAGTTCGCGACAAGAAAACTGCTTGCAGACCTTCTGCCCATTGTGGACAATTTCGACCGGGCACTTGCTGCTGAGGATGGAGCTGACGACCAGTTGAGGACTGGGATCGAAATGGTCCATCGTCAGTTGACGCAAGTGCTGTCGCAGCACGGTGTGGAGCCCATGAAAGCCCAGGGGGAAACATTCGATCCGGTGCGCCATGAAGCTGTCATGCAGGAATCTGTAGACGGTACGGAGCCGAATGTGGTCCTTCAGGAACTGCAAAAGGGCTACATGCTGCACGATAAAGTGTTGCGTCCTGCAATGGTGAAAGTCAGCGTGTAAACTCCTGCCTCTGGCAGAATCAGCATTACTGAACATTGAGGAGGAACTAGAGTGGCAAAAGTCATTGGTATCGACCTTGGGACAACAAATTCATGTGTCGCTGTGATGGAGGGTGGAGAACCCGTTGTCATTCCCAATGCGGAAGGCAATCGTACAACCCCTTCAGTTGTCGCTTTCAGCAAAGATGGTGAACGTCTCGTCGGTGACGTTGCGAAACGTCAAGCCATTACGAATCCGGACAAGACCATCATCTCGATCAAGCGGCATATGGGAACGGATCACAAAGTTCAAATTGATGATAAATCCTACACGCCGCCAGAAATTTCGGCTATGATTCTGCAAAAGTTGAAGGCCGATGCAGAAGCGTATCTCGGCGAAACGGTGTCACAGGCGGTGATCACCGTACCAGCCTACTTCAGCGACAGTCAACGCCAAGCTACGAAGGACGCTGGAAGAATCGCTGGACTCGAAGTACTCCGCATTGTCAACGAGCCAACCGCTGCCGCCTTGGCATATGGTTTGGATAAGGAAGGCGACCACACCATCCTCGTATTCGATCTCGGCGGTGGTACATTCGACGTATCCATTCTCGAACTCGGTGATGGCGTGTTCGAAGTAAAGGCCACCAGTGGTAACAACAACCTCGGCGGCGACGACTTCGACAACCGGATTATGAACTACTTGATCGACACGTTTAAAAAGGACACGGGCATCGACTTGGGCAAGGACAAAATGGCCATGCAACGTCTCAAGGACGCGGCTGAAAAAGCGAAGAAGGAACTGTCATCGACTTTGACGACGACGATTTCCCTGCCGTTCATCTCAGCTGATGCATCGGGCCCGAAGCACTTGGAAGTCAACCTCACCCGTGCGAAGTTCGAAGAAATCACCGCTGATTTGATTGAGGCAACCTTGACACCAACGCGTCAAGCGCTGCAAGATGCAGGATTGTCCGCAAGTCAAATCGACAAGGTCATTTTGGTTGGTGGATCCACTCGGATCCCGGCTGTCCAAGATGCCATCAAGAAGCTCATCGGACAAGAACCATCGAAAGGTGTCAACCCGGATGAAGTTGTGGCTGTCGGCGCGGGCATTCAAGCCGGTGTCTTGACGGGTGAAGTGAAAGACGTCGTCCTGTTGGACGTTACACCGTTGTCCCTTGGAATTGAGACCATGGGCGGCGTGTTTACGCGTCTGATCGATCGCAACACGACGATTCCAACATCGAAGAGCCAGGTGTTCTCGACGGCTGCTGACAACCAGACTTCCGTTGAAATTCACGTGCTGCAAGGCGAACGCGAAATGGCACGAGACAACAAAACACTGGGTCGCTTTACCCTCAGTGACATTCCGCCGGCTCCGCGCGGTATTCCGCAAATCGAAGTCTCCTTTGACATCGACGCCAACGGTATTGTCAACGTGAATGCGAAGGACCTCGGCACAGGCAAATCGCAGCGGATTACCATCACGGCTTCGAGCGGACTTTCGAAGGACGAGATCGACCGCATGATGAAAGAAGCACAAATGCATGCGGAAGAAGATAAAAAGCGCCGCGAACAGGTTGAATTGCGCAACGAGGCGGACCAACTTGTTTATCAAACGGAGAAGACCATCCGCGATCTCGGCGACATAGTCGATGCAAGCTTGAAGCAGGAAGCGGAAGATAAGCAGAAGGCATTAAAAGAGGCACTCGAAGGCACCGACACGGATGCCATCACGAAAGCGAAGGACGAGTTGACCGAGGTGCTGCATAAGCTGTCAACGAAGCTGTACGAGCAGACAGCACAAGCTGGTGCGACAACGGCTGAAGGCGAACAAGCGAAGGACGACAACGTCGTGGATGCGGAATTCACTGAGGTCGACAAGGACAAGAAGTAATTTCTCTTTTGCGAGATCTACGTTAAAACACGCGACGATTCGGCAGGGATGACGACACCCTGCCTGTCGTTGTAAGATAGACAGGGTTATCAGACTATGTAGCGATGGAGGGGTGCCGGTGAGCAAGCGAGATTATTATGAGGTGCTCGGTGTCAGCCGGTCCGCCAGCCCAGAAGAAATTAAAAAGGCCTACCGTAAGTTGGCTCGACAATATCATCCTGACGTAAATAAGGATGATCCGAAAGCGCAGGAGAAGTTCGCAGAGGTTGCAGAGGCGTACGATGTGCTCTCGGATAGTCAAAAGCGTTCAAGATATGACCAGTTTGGGCACCAAGACCCGTCTCAGGGCGGCTTTGGTGGTCAAGGTGCGGGCTTCGGCGATTTTGACTTTGGCGGCTTTGGTGACATCTTTGATATGTTCTTCGGCGGTTCCGGAGGTCCCCGATCCCGCGGTCCACAGCGTGGTCAGGACTTAGAGTATGAACTCGAAGTGGATTTTGAGGATGCAGCTTTCGGCGTGGAAGAAGAAATTCAAATCCCCCGTACGGAAACGTGTTCCACTTGTGCTGGAAGTGGCGCAAAACCAGGAACCCACACGAAAAAATGTACCGTGTGTAACGGCACAGGTGAGCAACAGACGGTTACGAACACACCGTTCGGACGGATGGTGAACCGACGCGTCTGCACCAATTGTCACGGTCAAGGTGTGATCATCGAGGACCCGTGTCCAGACTGTCGTGGCCAAGGCCGGCGGCGCGTTCGTCGGACTGTGCAAATTAAAGTGCCAGCCGGTGTCGATACGGGAATGCGTCTACGTGTCTCCGGAGCCGGTGAAGCCAGCCCGAATGGCGGTCAACCTGGGGATCTGCATATCGTCATTCGCGTTCGTCCCCACGATTTGTTTGAACGTGAGGGAACAAACGTATATCTCGACATGCCGTTAACATTCGTTCAGGCCGCCTTGGGTGATGAAATTGACGTACCGACGTTGGATGGCGATGTGAAACTGCGCATCCCCGAAGGGACGCAGTCAGGTACTTCGTTCCGCCTGCGCGGTAAGGGTATTCCCAAGCTCGGTTCCACGGCAACCCGCGGCGATCAGCACGTTCGGGTACAAGTGTTAACGCCGACGAACTTGAACGAGAAGCAGAAGGAACTATTCCGCGAACTTGGGAAGGAACTAGGGCACCAGACGAACGAGCAGGCGAGATCGTTTATGGAGCGTATGAAGGATGCGTTCCTCGGCAACGCGTAATCCGCGCAACACGAATACGCTTTTCGATACGGTCCATGTGTTGGACCGTATCGTTGTGTTTAGGAGGATGTTAGGTGCATTGGTGGCATGTCCAGTTTCACGTCACGCACGAGGCAGCAGATGCAGTTGCGGCTTTGTTACAGGACTTTCCGGATATTCAGGGCGTTCAACTGGAGGGCATTGGTGAACTGCAAGTCCCCCACCCGGAGTACGGGGAATGGTTTGATGAGATGATCGTCCCGACGGATGGGGTCCAAGTCTCCATTTATTTCCCGGAGTCTCACTCGCCAGAGGACATTCGCGGACGGGTCGAAAATGTCATTCGCCGAGTGCAAGAATCAGGGCTGGAAGTGGGGAGCACTGGGGACAATGTGCGCATCGAGTCCGTCGACGACAGCATGTGGTTAAATGCATGGAAAGAGCACTATGAACCGATTCCAATCGGGGATGATCTCGTCATTGTTCCCATCTGGAATAAAGATGACCTGCCGGAAGAGTTGAGACGGCGAAAACCGATCATTGTCGAGCCCGGCATGGCCTTCGGGACCGGTACACACCAAACCACACAAATGTGCACACAGGCGCTCGCTGACATTGATTTGTCTGCAAAGCAAGTACTGGACGTTGGAACTGGGACAGGCGTGTTGGCCATCGCTGCAGCAAGGCTTGGTGCAGGGCACGTCACAGCCATCGATATCGATCCGGTGGCCGTCCGCGCAGCCAAGGAAAACGTTGCCCAGAATGACTTGGCAAACCACGTCACGGTACAAGAGGGCAACCTGCTCGGTGGGTTCGCGGCGGATACGAAATTCGATGTGGCCATCGCCAATATTCTGCGAGATATTGTCATCTTGCTCGTTCCCCAGGTTGCCGCACGCATGAACCCAGGCGGTCGATTGATCTCGTCGGGCTTCATCGACACGCAGGCGCCTGCCGTGGAAGAGGCACTCCAAAAGCACGGATTTCGAATTGAACATCGCTACCAAAAAGATGATTGGATGGCGCTCTTGGCGGTGAAAGAGTAGTGTTGCCTCGTGTCTTTCTCGATGAAATGGGCGAAGTGGGCAAGGATCTGATCATAGGTGGGGAAGACGGGCACCACTTTGCGAGAGTCCTGCGAGTCCAGCCTGGTGAACCCATCGTCTTGGCGCTGACGAACGGACCGTGGCTCGGTGCCATATCGGATGTCGGATCGAAAGACATCACGGTACGGTTGAATGAGCCGTATCGTCCTGCGGAACCAAAGACCCTCGTCACAATCGTTCAAGGGCTCGCCAAAGGTGATAAGATGGAGACGATTGTACAAAAGTGCACGGAACTTGGCGCTCACATGTTCGTTGTCTATGAGGCAGACCGTTCCGTTGTCCGCCTCCAAGGCAAAGTGGACAATAAGCTTGGACGGTGGCAAAAGGTCGCTCGTGAAGCAGCCATGCAGTCGCAGCGCGATAGAGTTCCATGTGTGCAATATGAGCGCAATTTGAATTCTTTGTGCCAGGAACTTATCCGTGAGGGTGTCACACACTTTGTTGTTTTAGATGAGGCTGAACAGGCGACGGGAATTGCCGCTTCCCTGCGAAGCATCGGCGACAAAACGAACCACCGGGCGCTTTTCATCGGTCCTGAAGGGGGCTGGAGTGAGCGCGAACGGGCTTTGTTGCTAGAGTTTGACGAGACGTCGCTGGTGACACTGGGCCCGCGTATTTTGCGTACGGAGACGGCCGGATCGGCTGGATTGGCCGTGACGCTTGCACATTTCGGGGACATGGGAGGTTGATGGAGTTTGCCGAAGGTGGCTTTCCATACACTTGGTTGCAAAGTCAACTTTTATGATACAGAGGGCATTTGGCAAGTCTTTAAACGGAATGGGTACACCCAGGTTCCTTTTGAGGACGAGGCCGATGTGTACGTTGTCAACACCTGCACGGTCACGCACGGTGGCGACAAGAAAAGCCGCCAAATGATCCGACGCGCAGTCCGGACCAATCCGGATTCCGTCGTCGTGGTGACGGGATGCTACGCGCAAATCGCGCCGGAGGAAATCGCGCGAATCGAAGGTGTCGATCTCGTCATCGGAAACGATAAGAAATCGAAGATCGTCGATTACGTAGAGGATGTACGCCGCGAACAAAACCCTTTTCAAGTGGTTGGCAACATTCTCAAGACGCGGGAGTTCGAAGAACTGGACGTCCCGTACTTCGAAGAGCGGACGCGGGCCAATCTCAAGATTCAAGACGGATGCAATAACTTTTGCACATTTTGCATCATTCCGTGGGCAAGAGGCCTCATTCGCAGCCGAAAACCAGAAAAGATTGTGGCGCAGGCGCGCAAACTCGCTAGGGCTGGGTACCGCGAAATTATTTTGACGGGCATTCATACGGGCGGTTACGGGGCCGATTTGGACGGATACAGGCTGGCCCATCTACTTCAGGATCTGGAGCAGGTGGAGGGCTTGTACCGGGTGCGGATCAGCTCGATTGAGGCGAGCGAGATCGACGATGAGCTCATTGAGGTACTGGGACGTTCAACGCAGGTGGTAAACCATTTGCACATTCCGTTGCAGGCTGCGAACAACCAAATCTTAAAGAAGATGAACCGTCACTACACGCAAGAGGAGTTCGCAGAGAAGCTCGCAAAACTGCGACAGGCACTGCCGGACTTGGCCATTACCAGTGACGTGATCGTGGGATTTCCAGGGGAGACGGACGAGTTCTTCGAGGACACATATGAGTTCATCAAGCGAGAGAAATTTTCACAGTTGCACGTCTTCCCTTACTCCAAGCGTCGCGGGACGCCGGCGGCGAAGTTTCCGGATCAGGTACGGGAAGACATTAAGCATGAACGCGTGGAACGGCTTATCGCCCTGTCAGAGACCTTGACCGCTTCGTATGCAGCGCGGTTTGCTGGAAACGAGATCGAGGTCATTGCGGAGAGCCCGATTGCGCTTGCCGACGACGAGACGCGCCATCACTTAGGGCATCACCCACTTGCTTCGCGCATGGTCGTTGGACATGCGGATAACTACTTAAAAGTGGCGTTCTCAGTACCGGATCATGTGGACATGGAACGGGTGATAGGCGAGGTGACACGGGTGCGTGTCAACCAGACGGGAGCGCACTTGCAAGTCGGCGAAATGGTTGCTCAAGTGACGGTCGCCGAGGACACAGAGGAACGCTTAAGGAGGCTTTCTTCATGACACATCGTATCGAACGCGCAGCGGGTGGACTGGTCATTCGCAATACAGGGACAAAGCGCGAGGTTTTGCTCATAGACGACGCATATGGACACGTGACGTTTCCAAAAGGTCACTTGGAATCCGGTGAGGACTGGGAAACGGCGGCAATTCGTGAGGTGGCTGAAGAAACCGGGATCGAAACACATGTACTGGGTGCTTTAGGCCGCGTTGAATACCCGATCCGGCGCGACGGCCGGCTCGTCCGCAAGCAAGTTCGGTTGTTTTTACTGGAAGCGATTGATACGGACGCACAACCAAAGCACCAAGCGGAAGAAGTTCGTGGAGCATACTTCCTGCCGTTTGATGAAGCGAGAGCCAAGCACGACGCAAATGGCTATGCCAATTGGTCGTTTATTTTCCGCAAGGCAGCCGCCGTACTGGCCTGGCGAGATGGGGACTTCGAACGATCCTGGAGACAGCTATCAAGTGATTCTCCCCAGGCAGACGTGGATGCAGCTTACGAGTGCGTTCGCCCTGTCGTTGAGGAGCTGGTGGCAGCATGTCGCGAGGAGCTTAACATCACGATGCCAGAGTTGACTTTGGCGCCGGAATCAACCGTTCAACTGCCAAAGCAGTATATCACAGCAGAGGATGTGCGGGGCGCCATTGAGCACACGTTGCTAAAGCCCGAGGCATCCGTTGTTGACGTTGAAAATCTCTGCCAAGAGGCAAGTCGACATGGGTTTCCCCTTGTTTGCATCAATCCCCAACACGTCAGTCACGCAGCCGCGGTGCTTGCCGAGAGTGACACCAACGTCTGTACGGTCATTGGGTTTCCCTTCGGGGCGACATCACCCGACGCACTCGCCTACGAAGTGATGGAGTTAGCTGCGAAGGGTGCACGTGAAATCGATATGGTCGTTCCTGTCGGATCGATGGTCGAGGATGATGTGTGGACGGTCTATTCGCACGTGGCGCGGGTTGTGCGCACGGCTAAGTCGTTGGTCCCGCGTCCGCAGATCAAAGTCATCGTCGAGACGAGTGCACTGCAATTTGATCAGGTGATCAAGGCAGCCTTGGTTTCCGTTGCCGCGGGTGCGGACTTTATTAAAACGTCCACCGGTTTTCACAAGGGCGGCGCAATGTTAGCCGATGTCAGCGCCATGGCTATGGTTGCGGGCAGCACTGCCAGGGTCAAGGCCTCAGGCGGCGTTCGCACGCCTTCTGCGGCCGTCCAAATGTTGCGGTACGGCGCCCATCGGTTGGGTACCAGTTCAGGCGTGAAGCTCGTCCGGAAGTAAGCGTTCAATAAGGTGTGCGAAATGGCGCGTAAATGGCCACACAAGCACGGTGCAAACGATGTTGAATACGGTGTGTGCATTCGCAATTTGCTGAGCGATATCGGGGCTTGTATGCGCCATGGATGACGTAAATGGCCCCATGACTGGAACAAATGCAAGCACTCCGAATACATTTAATATCACGTGTGCCAGCGCAACCTGCTGGGCTTGACGAGATTCGCCAATGGCTGCAATGACGGATGTGAAACACGTACCAACGTTCGCGCCGAGCACTATTGCGATGGCACCCGACGTAGGAATGACATGGGTGCTGGCCAGTGCCATGGTAATAATGGTGGTGGCTGTTGACGATTGGACGAGTGCACTTGCCGCGCAACCGGCGAGGATCGCAATGAGAATATGACCCCCAGCAAGCTGAAGGGCATCTCGAAACCAGACACTTGTGGTCAGTGGATGAAGGGAAACTTTTAAGGCTTCCAGAGCGATGAAAATACAGGAAAATCCCACAAGCGCTTGGCTGGGTTGGCGAAGCGTTGGTTTTCTTGTCAAAAAGCCTAGGATGCCGACAGCAAGCGATGGGATGACCACGCTCCAGAGGTTGAGGGTGAGAATTTGGGGTGTGAGTGTCGAGCCCACGTTTGATCCCAGCACAATCCCGAGCCCATTGCGAAATGTTAAGTTTCGTCCTGCGACGAGCCCGACGGTGATGGCCGTGATTGCGGCACTGCTCTGCAGTACAGCAGTCGTGACTGTGCCAGTTAAGATACCCCGTGTTGGCGTTTGTGCCAAGCGCTGTAGCCATTTCGCGAGGCGACCTTCGGCTAGGCCTTCCAGGCCCTGCCTCATCACTTTGAGGCCGCCGATAAATGCCACGAGGGATAGCACAACGGCGATGGCGTTTGCCCACATCTGTGTCCCCTCCTATCCGCTTTGACTGTATGCGGACGAGCCGACAAAGATGATCACAGGCACGAATTTTTCTCGTTTCTCACCGTCTATGTTTGACTAGGTTTTTTTCACTGTACTATAATACGGATTGATGCATCATTGGAGGGAGGGAATAAGGATGTCGGAAATCCGGTTACGCAAGAATGAATCACTGGACAGCGCACTTCGTCGCTTCAAGAAGGCGACTGCAAAGGATGGCGTTCTGGCTGAAGCTCGCAAGCGTTCACACTACGAAAAGCCTAGTGTTGCACGGAAAAAGAAAGCTGAAGCTGCTCGTAAGAACAAACGCCGTGGCTTCTAATTTCGACGAAGTTCAGGAGGCCGTTTCGTGGAATTGCTAGAACGTCTGAACCAAGATTTAAAGCAGGCGATGAAAGACAAGGACAAAGTCCGACTGTCAGTGGTTCGGATGGTTAAATCTGCTACGAAGAACCGAGAGATTGAACTCGGGCATCCTCTTTCAGAAGAAGACATCCTTGCGGTGATTCAGAAAGAGCTCAAACAACGCAAAGATTCCCTCCAAGCGTTCCAAGATGCGAATCGTACGGATTTGATAACTGCTGTAGAAGAAGAGATTGCAGTTCTTGAAGGGTATCTGCCGGAACCACTCAGCGAAGACGAACTACGGCAAATTGTTTCTGATGTAATCGTGCAAGTAGGCGCTCAGTCGAAAGCGGATATGGGGAAAGTCATGGGACAATTGATGCCGCTGGTCCGTGGTCGCGCAGACGGCAAGGCAGTTCAACAAATGGTGCAATCCCTTTTGTCGTAACCTGCTGCACTATTATTTTCAATGGACAAACCGTCGCATTTGCGGCGGTTTTTTTATTGTTGCCCCATGTTGTCCACTTGGATGGCACATGTCCTCATTTTTTGTACTAGCAGGGCTATTATCCTCATACGCATGCATTGGGGAGGAGTAGCCATGCCAGGATGGAAAGCGCGACTTAAGCAGTCGGCAACTGAGATGCTGAAGCTGCCGCCGGATGCACTTCTGGATGTATCCCGCGTCACGTGCGTCGATGGCAAGAATGTGGTTGTAGAGAACGCGCGTGGTCTCTTAAAGGTTGAGGGGGAGGAAGTCACACTCAACCTCGGTAACGAGGTTCTCGCCATCCACGGTCAAGATTTTGAAGTGACTTTGGTAACGGACCGTGAGGTTCACATAACCGGTAAAGTGATGCGCTTGGAGTACGTACGAAGTGGACGGGGTGCATCATGAAGTACTCTGCCGTACAGTACAAATTATACGGTGAACTAACGCTCGTACTGCGTGGTAGAAACGTCGGGCAATGCCTAGGACTACTGCAGCAAAACGGCATTCCACTTAGGTTTGTTCGCGTTCGCAACGGCGTTGGTTACTGTAACATCTGCCTACGAGACTTTGATGCGGTCTATCGCACATGCCGAGCCCATCACGTTCGGTTTCGAATCGAAGGGCGACACGGATTGCCTTTTTGGCGTCAACGTTTATGGAGGAGAAAGTCCCTTGCCGTTGGAGCCATAGCGTTTCTCTGTGTCGTGTACGGGATGTCTTCGGTGATTTGGCGGATTGATGTCACAGGACCGAAGGACGACGAAGGTGTGAATGAAATTCGTGAGGCGGCCAAGTCCATTGGTTTGTACGTGGGGCAACGCAAGTCTCAGCTCGCCGATCCGGTCAAGCTTCAACAGTTTCTTCTTAAGAAAGCGCCTGATTTCGTCTGGATTGGCGTACGTACCACCGGTTCTGTCACGACCATTCAGGCGATCCCGAAAGTCGAAGGCACCAAACCATTAGACCAAACGCCGCACAACATCGTGGCCACCCAGCCAGCTGTCATCCGAAGCGTATCGGCTGCCCGGGGCCGCGTTCTGGTCAAAGCCAATCAGTACGTCCGCCCGGGTCAGGTGCTTGTCACGGGGAACCTCGCTGACGGTCAGCCCAGTGTACCGGCGGACGCAAAAGTGATGGGTGAGGTCTGGTACACGTCAAAAGTCGCCGTTCCCCTAAAAGTGGTTCAGAAGGGGCTGACGGGGGAAACTGTTCAGCGTGACTATATAGCCATCGGATCGCTCCGGTTGCGTGTCTGGGGATGGCAAGAACCTCACTTTCCCGCTTCCTATGAGCGGGACAAGATAACGGACTGGAAAATAGGAAATATTACATCTCCAATTCAGTGGGAGAACGTTCGCTTGTATGAAGCGACACAATCTGCCGAAAATTATTCTATGGAGCAAGCGAAATCATCAGCACTCGATCTCGCCGCATCTGACGTTCGTTCACAAATGCGCGGCGAAGGTCGAATCCTCGGGCAATCTGTTTTACACGAGCAAGTTACCCATGGTACTCTATACGAGACAGTTCTGACAAGGGTTGAACAAGATATTGGGGTCGCTGCTCCGATACCAGCGCCGCAGCCCAAACAGGAAAACGATACGAATTCGCCGCATTGATGTAAGGCTTGGGAGATGGTTTTTGGTTGACAGATAACCAGTCAGTTCGTAAATGGGTCTTCGCGACCAATGAAGAAGCAGTTCGGGTGTTGGGACCGAATGACTCACTACTCGCACTCCTCGACCAGTCGTTTGACGCGAAGGTTACGACCCGTGGGACGGAAGTTGTGTTCACTGGTGACGAAGCTGAAGTTGAGCTGATGCAGTCCATTATCAGTACGATGACAACGCTCGTTAAGCACGGAATGCAGTTGAATGACGGCGATTATCGATATGTCATCAATACGGCTAAATCTGGCGATCTGGACAGTATTGTTGACACATACACAACCGAGATCGGCATGACATATAAAGGCAAAGCAATTCGGGTGAAAACACTCGGTCAGCGCAGGTATATCGATGCCATTTCGAAACACGATATCGTGTTTGGCGTCGGACCAGCCGGAACCGGGAAAACCTACCTCGCCGTGGCCATGGCTGTTATGGCCTTAAAGCGTGGAGAAGTGAAGCGCATCGTGTTGACGCGTCCGGCGGTGGAAGCGGGCGAAAAGTTAGGATTTCTGCCCGGTGATTTGCAGGAAAAAGTGGATCCATACCTTCGACCTCTGTACGACGCATTGTATGATATTTATGGATTGGAACAAGTTGGACGGGCATTGGAGCGCGGGAATATTGAAATCGCTCCATTGGCTTACATGCGCGGTCGCACACTGGACGATTGCTACGTCATTCTCGACGAAGCGCAGAACACGACCGGTGAACAGATGAAAATGTTTTTGACTCGACTTGGGTTTCATTCAAAAATGGTGATTACAGGTGACGTCACACAGATCGATTTACCCGGCGGTAAAATGTCCGGTCTTGTGCACGCCAATCAAGTTCTTCGCGACGTGAGTGGAATTGCGTTTCACATGTTCTCCACATCTGATGTTGTGCGCCACCATCTCGTTCAGAAAATCATTGAAGCCTATAGCCTAGCAGATGAAAGAGGACCGTCCGCGATTGGTTGACAATCGCAGGACGGCTACATTTCCTATAAACGAGTGTCCAATTAGACGTCGAACGAAGCAAAAAAGTGCAACATGGAGAGGTCTAGAGGACAAGCGTGACGAGGGGTAAAGAGCCATGGTGTTTGCGAGATGGGGACGAACCATCCGGGAATTTCTCGACGATGCACGATTTCGCGAAAACCGGCGCGTCCGGATCACGATTTACATACTTCTCGGTATCTTGATGTTTGCTATTCTCGTTGGAAGTATTCTTCCGCCCAGATATCAATTTACGGTTGGACAGACAAGCCCAGTTACCGTACGGTCTCCCATAACGACCGTTGACACAGCTGCAACACAGGCTGCAAGGCAAGCAGCCGAGGAAAAAGTACCGAAGCAATATGAGCAATCCACCAAAGTTGAGTCGGATGCCGTAAATCAGGTGGATGCATTGTATTCCACAGCTGTTCAAGTCATTTCCGATAAGACAATGAACACAACGCAGAAGCTAGAAACGTTGGCTGCCACTGCCCCTAAGGGAGTCTCACAGTCAACTTTACGCGCGCTACTGAACCTGACTCCTGCGCAAATCAACACCTTGCAGCGAGATTCAGACCGGATCGTACAGGATCTCCTAGGTGCGCCTTTCTACGCAGAGTCGATGCAGCAGGCGCCCCTGTTGGTGGATAGACAAATGCTCACCTTGGAACTCGATAAGGTCTCTGAACTAATTGTTCAAAACGTTGTTGTCAGCGTATTGAAACCCAACATGGTGTACCAGGCGGCAGAGACACAGCGGGCGAAAGATCAAGCCGCAGCAGCAGTTCCCCCGGTGATGATTCATCAAGGAGACGTCATTGTCTCACGTTATGGTATCGTCACGGCGAACGTACTCAGCAAGTTACGGGATGTCGGTCTGTACTCGAGTCGAGCAAATCTCGGTGTCGCGGTAGGCTTCGCTGCGTTTATTGCCCTTGCGGTTGGGCTCTTGGCGGCTTACGTAGAACGACGGGCACCGCGACGAAAAGTGGACAATTTAATGCTGTCCATTTTTGGCCTTGTCTTTGTTCTGATGTCGATTTTAATCGCTTTTACGAAGTGGATAGTCAATGCAGGGGGACCCGTGTCCTCGGCATACATTCTCCCTGTTTCACTTGGAGCGATGCTGATTACCGTCATGATGGATTCATCATTGGCTGTTGTCGCGTCATTTTACTTTTCATTCCTGCTCGGTGCCGCTTTAAGTTTTAATTATGACTTTGTCTTTTACGGTTTTGTTGGTTCACTTGTGGGTGCATACAGTGTTTCCAAGGTCACAAGCAGGGGAACGTTCATGCGTGCAGGATTTTTTGTCTCTCTCATGAATGTTGGCGCAGTGATATCGCTGCATCTTTTGCACGCTGACCACACGGATGACTTTCATTCCTTTTCGCTGCACATTGGCCTTGCCGCATTGAATGGAATTGTTGCAGCGATTCTCGCGATGGGTGTTCTGCCGTTTTTTGAAACGGCATTCGGATTGCTCACGCCAATTCGCTTATTGGAACTTTCCAATCCGAACAACCCGCTTTTACGTAAAGTTTTGATGGAAGCTCCCGGGACGTACCACCATAGTCTGATTGTCGGCAATTTGGCAGAAGCAGCTGCCGAAATCGTGGGTGCGGATCCCTTGTTGTGTCGGGTGGGGGCTTACTACCACGACGTTGGTAAGACAAAGCGCCCGATGTTTTTCGTCGAGAATCAAATGACGAAGGAAAATCCACACGATAAAATTGCACCGAGTCTGAGCCATCTGATTATCACTTCGCATGTCAGCGATGGCTTGGAGATGCAGAAGCGTGCGGGGTTGCCGAAGCCCATTCAGGACGTTTGTGCAACTCACCACGGCACGACGATTTTGTGGTACTTCTTCAACAAGGCGAAAGAACAGGACAAGAACGGTACTACAAAGGTAGACGATTTCAGATATCCGGGTCCGAAACCGAAGACTCGAGAGTGTGCCATCATCATGATTTGTGATGCGGTTGAGGCTGCTGTACGCAGTATGGCGCGACCCACCCCAAATCGAGTCGAGGGTGTCATTCGGAAGATTATTCGAGACAGGTTGCAGGATGGACAGTTGGACGAATGCGATTTGACACTGCAAGATCTCGATGTCATGATTGGTGCGTTTATGAAGACACTAAAGGGAATCTACCACTCACGTATTGAGTACCCGGATATTGATAAACTTCGGAAGGAAGTGGCTAAGTGAGTGAATCGACACACTTGGTCGTAGAAGTTGAAACGCAGGTTCCATGGCCGCTCAGCGAGCAAGATGCAACGGCCTTCACGGATAAGGTACTCTCGGCTGCGGCCAATCACTTGGGGATTTCAGGTGAAGTTTCCGTCCTGTTTGTCGACGACGCAACCATCCACGAGCTAAATCGAACGTATCGATCCGTCGACAGACCAACGGATGTTTTGTCCTTTGCCATGCAAGAAGGTGACGAATTCCCTGACTTAGATGGACCCACCATGTTAGGGGATATCGTCGTCAGCATTGATAAAGCAAAGGAACAGGCTGATGCGTACGGCCATTCACTGGAACGCGAATTGGCATTTCTGCTCGTTCATGGCTTCTTACATCTAAACGGATATGACCATCAAGATGAGCAGAGTGAACAAGAGATGTTTGGCTTGCAAGAAGAAATTCTCGTTGAACTTGGACTCGTCCGTTCCGAGTCAAAGTAACGGGGCGAGAAGCATGAATGAGACGGCTGCGAGACCGCGAAGTTCCTTATTCAGTGCTCTAAGGTATGCGGTGAATGGGATCACTTATGCATTTAACGTGGAACCGAATATGAAGCGTCATTTTTGGCTCTTCAACACGTTAGCACTCATCGAATTGATATTGCGACCATCGCTGACGGTGGTCGCGATTAGTCTCTTTGTGGCAATGTGCGTATTTGGCGCAGAACTGGCCAATACCGCTGTCGAATTGACGATCGATTTGACCGTCGACCGCAAGTACCATGCGGCGGCCGGGATCGCGAAAGATGCCATGGCCGGCGCCGTAACGATGATTTCCTTTGGGGCATTATTGGTCGCTGTGTGGATTTTAGTTAGTACTAGACCGTGGAGATTCCAGTTGTTTTCGGATGTCCATCCCGTCGCAACCGGACTCGTTATCATATCCGTCGTCACGATTTGGGTACTGCGGTTCAGACCGTATCGAGAGATTCAACTTTGGACAGATCGTAAGGAGGTTCAGGATGAACTATAAGTCTGGATTTGTTGCCATCATCGGTCGACCGAATGTGGGCAAGTCGACGCTTTTGAACGCCATGATAGGACAGAAAATTGCTATTATGTCGAACCGGCCTCAAACGACCCGCAATCGGATTCGAGGCGTGAGAACGACTGAAACATCTCAAACCATTTTTATCGACACGCCCGGTATTCACACCCCGCACCATCGTCTTGGTGAGTATATGGTCGAAGTGGCTACTCAAACACTGAAGGAAGTGGACTTGGTCTTGTTTGTCGTGGATTCGACAACTGGCGTCCACCCGGGCGAGATCGAAATTGTGAAGCAGTTCGCGAGTGTCAAGACGCCGATTTTCCTTGTCCTGAATAAGGTTGATTTGGTGGACAAGCCGAAATTGCTTGATCGCATCCATGATTACCAAGAGATTTATGCATTCGACGAGTACGTTCCCGTTTCTGCGTTAAAAGAAGACCAGACCGGGGTATTGGTGAGCCTGATCGAAGAGCGTCTCCCTGATGGACCTAAGTTTTACCCAGACGACATGGTGACGGATTATCCGGAGCAGTTTATCATCACGGAAATCATCCGGGAAAAGGTTCTCCAGCTAACTCAGGAAGAGGTACCGCACTCAGTTATGGTTGATGTGGAACAGATGGAACGGCGCAACAATGACACGGTCTACGTGAATGCAGTCATCTACACGGAGCGGGACAGTCAAAAAGGAATTCTCATCGGAAAACAGGGACAAATGCTCAAGCGCGTGGGTGAATTGGCTCGCCGCGATTTGGAAGGATTGTTGGGAAATCGTCTGTATCTTGAACTGTGGGTGAAGGTAAAGAAGGATTGGCGAAACCGACCGACGGTGCTTCGTCAGTTTGGCTTCCAGGATGAGTGATGCCTCTCCAGGTTACATGAAAAAACTGATATGGGAGGCCGCTCGCGAGGCTCATCAGATGGACGGGCTTACCAGTCACTTCAGAGTATGACGCAATTGGCCGTGCGGCAAAATAGAGCCAAGCTTAGAGACGAAGGCACCGGAGATACTCAAAAAGGAGACGATTTGAGTTGCGGGATCTGACTTGGCAAATGTTTGAACTGACGGGCGATATCGACGCTTATCTTTTATACCGAGGTGCTTGCAACGGATTATCGGAGGAGTCCGAGGTGACTTCGTCTGACGACAACATTTCGAATGAGACAGACACGGTTCATCCGCAATAAGAAGCCGCCGGTGACTCTCAGTTCATCGACTTTTGGGAGTTGGAAGATATTGCTGTACAACACTGAGGCTGTCGTCGTAAAGACAGTTCGGTATGGGGAGACACATGCCATTGTCACGTTACTGACACCGATCGGGCGCGTGTCGGCAATGGCCCGCAGTGCCATGAAGCCACAAAGCCGTCTTGCAGCAGGGATTCGCTTGTGCGCTGAAGGTACGTATTCCATCTATCAAGGTAAAGGTATGGGGACAATCTCACAAGTCGAAGTGGTGGCAAGTCGGCGCCGTCTTCATGAAGATCTTGAGTCGGCGGCGTATGCCGCCTATTTTTGTGAACTGATACTGCACTCTGCGCCTGAACGACCGGATGGCGATCCGGCCATGTACCGCCAGTTCACCGCTCTCCTCGATGCGCTGGTTGATAGACCGAGTGATTCAGAAGTTCTCGCCCGTGTCTGGGAAACGAAGATGTCGAGGTGGCTTGGTGTCAGCCCGGAGTGGACCACCTGTATTCGGTGCAATGAGCCGCTCACGCCCGCTGTTCGGTACCATACTAGAGAAGGCGGCCTCATTTGCGGAAAG
This sequence comes from Alicyclobacillus dauci, assembly GCF_026651605.1. Taxonomy (GTDB): domain Bacteria; phylum Bacillota; class Bacilli; order Alicyclobacillales; family Alicyclobacillaceae; genus Alicyclobacillus; species Alicyclobacillus dauci. The sequence continues at coordinate 1,756,153 of NZ_CP104064.1, forward strand.
TGCACCCTGTTTACCGATATCAGCCTTTCGTTCCCTGTTCCCGAATCCATGGGGAAAATTCTTTATTTGTTTGAGCGGACATCAATTGACAAGCTTGGTCATATTCAAATTTCTGTTGCCACCAGACGAGCTTTAAAGCAAACTCTATACTATCAACTATCAGATTTCGCAGGGTTATATTTGAAATCACGCCATATTCTCGACCAACTTGCCGAGACCTTCGGTACTGACAACGGAGGAGATCCCATATGAGACGAATCCCAGTCATTTACGTGGTTTCTGATTCGATTGGCGAAACAGCCGAATCAGTCGTCCGTGCGGCGGCCAGTCAATTTGATGGGGGAAACGTCATCCTGCGCCGCGTGTCTCATTTACGCGATATCCAAACGATCGAAGAAACTGTCGATGCTGCGGCATCAGAAGGGGCGATCATCGCCTTCACCATCATCCTGCCGGAATTGAAAGCTCATTTGATCCGTCGTGCCACTGTCGCTGGTGTTCGTTATGTCGATATCATGGGCCCCATGATGACTGAGTTGGAAGCGTGCATCGGCGAAGCACCAAGACTTCAAGCTGGCCTCGTTCATCAACTGGACGCCGACTATTTTCGAAGGGTTGAAGCAATTGAGTTCGCCGTCAAATATGACGATGGTAAGGATGTTCGAGGCCTCTACGATGCGGATGTTATTCTAGTCGGTGTATCTCGAACGTCTAAAACGCCTCTCAGCATGTACTTGGCTCACAAAACCATTCGAGTAGCCAATATACCCCTTGTGCCCGAGTCTGTACCGCCGAGACAACTTTACGAAGATGAAGTACGCCGGAAGGTCATCGGATTAACCATACGACCGGACAAGCTCAACCTGATTCGCCAGGAGCGCCTGAAAGCACTGGGCTTACAAGAACAGGCACTGTATGCTTCGTCGAAGAGAATTGAAGAAGAGCTTGCTTTTGCAAGTAAAGTGATGGACCAGCTCGGTTGTCCCGTCGTCGACGTGAGTTATCGCGCTGTAGAAGAGACCGCGGGAATTATTTTGGGCATCGTAACGAGTCGAAAATCTCCAGTAGATACCTAATACTATTATTTTGTAAGTGGTAGTGTTTTTGTGTTAGTATAAAGAAAAGGGCCATTTCTATAAAGGGCTCTTTAAGCACACATAAGATTGTTTGTCAAACCATACACTGGATTGCAGGATAAAATGAGGATAATTTTAACTCGAACCGTCGATACTAGAGCGTATCTTGACAATTGTTCGGGAGAGTGCTTCGGCAAGTCCCCGTGGGTGAGGCATTTTGTCGAAGAATGACTAACAGACCCGACTCAAATTTTGCGGGAGAAGGAGGAAAGTATCCGTGTTTGTAGAATAACAGTATAGAAGCTGAATATCAAGGCCGGTTCGACCTACGCGGGAACTGCGCACCGAAGAGGTGATTGTGCGGTGAGCAAAGTACCTGAGTGGTTTCTTGAGCAATTACGCCAGCGGGTCGACATTGTTGAGGTCATATCCGACTATGTTCAACTACGTCGGAGCGGTCGGTCATTCTCGGGGTTGTGCCCGTTTCACAACGAGCGTTCGCCCTCATTTTCCGTGTCAGCTGATAGGCAAATGTATCACTGCTTCGGTTGCGGAGCGGGCGGTACGGTTATTGGCTTTATCATGGATATCGAGTCGGTGACATTTGTTGAAGCTGTCATACTTCTAGCGCAGCGCGCTGGGTTGCAACTTCCGGACGGCGTTGGCGACGCAGAAGCCGCTCGACCAAACACAAAGCACCAGAGATATCGCGAAGCTCATGAGTTAACGGCAAAGCTGTATAGTTACATTCTAATGAATACAGATGCCGGTGTGCAAGCCCTAACTTACTTAGAAAAACGCGGTATTTCACGGAAAACAATGGTGGAATTTCGACTGGGACTCGCGCCGAAGGCGGGCGATACCGTCGTAACCTTTCTCAGGAAACGTGGTTTTCAAGATGCCGAGTTGGTCGCTTGTGGGTTGGCTGTGGAGATGGGTACGAGGACGTTGGATCGTTTTCGTGGGCGCTTGATGATCCCAATTTTGGACAAAAAGGGAGAAGTCATCGCGTTCGGCGGTCGTACGATGGAACAGGATGTCAAACCAAAGTACCTGAATTCACCCGAGAACGACCTCTTTCACAAGAGTCGACTTCTGTATAACTACCACATCGCGAGGAAGACCATCCGCCGGGATCGCACGGCCCTGTTGCTTGAAGGTTACATGGACGTCATCTCGTTGTCCCAAGCGGGTATCCAGCAAGGTGTCGCCACCTTAGGAACATCCTTAACGGAAGAGCAAGCAAAATTGCTCAAGTCGGATTGTGATAAAGTCATCATTTCATACGATGGTGACGAGGCAGGTAGGAAGGCAGCCGTTCGAGCCATCGATATTTTGGTGGAGGCGGGCTTGGAACCGCTGATACTGAGGATTCCTGATGGCTTAGATCCGGATGAATACGTCCAAACCCACGGTGGAGAGTCGTTTAAAAGGTTGCTTGGGCGACAAACTTTGTCTGTTGTTCAATTCTTGTTAGATGATCTTCGACAGCGAGCAAATTTGGTGAGTTCAGTTGGACGTACTGAGTATGTTCGACAGGCGTTGCAACTCTTGGCTGAGCGCGCTACACCAGTAGAGCAAGAGTACGAGCTGCGAAATTTGTCACAGGAATTTAATTTGTCTGTCGAAACGTTGAAGGAAGAACTTCGGACGTTCGCGAAACAAAATATCAGGCGTAGTCAACATCGAGATCGGGCGTTGTCCTCGGAACGGATACAACCTTTGGAGAAAGCTGTGTCCAAAGCGAGTGTTGGTCTCCTACAGGCAGTCCTGTTTGACAAAGAAGCATGTATGTATGTCATGGATAAAGGTGTGACCGAGCTGGCTGAACCCGTGCAGACGGCTCTGTTGGCGAGACTTTATGCGTGGCGATTGTCCAATCCAGACGCTTCATCCGCTGCTTTCGTCGACGAACTTGACGACGAATCACTTGGAAAGGTTGCGTCGTCTCTGTTTTTTGGCGAAATACCGGAGTTGACGCATGATCTACTGGATGACTACGTGAGGACGGTAGAGTTGCATCACTTAGAGGCAGAATACCGAGACTTGCTTCGACAGTGGATCGACACCGAAGCAACGGGTGATGAAACACAATCTAGAGAGATAAAGTTGCAAGTGGAGCGACTACAGAACCAGATTGCAACACTCAAGAGGCCCCGGGGATCGTAAGTGGTCCGTTAGGGTAAAGGAGGCGGGGAAAATGACGAAAGCAAAGGACGAAGTCCGCGAAGAAGAGACTGGACTCACCCTTCAAGCTGCGAAGCAACAACTAGTCGAGCTTGGGAAAAAACAAGGCTCGTTGACCTACGAAGAGATTACGGACCGCCTATCTCCGTTTGAGCAAGATACGGAAGAGCTGGATGACTTCTTTGAACATCTTGCGGCAAAGGGTATCGATGTTGTCAATGACAGAGATGGGAATCGTCAGCAAGAAGAATCACACGAAGAAGAATCGTATGATCTGAACGACCTCTCCATGCCACCTGGTGTGAAGATTAGCGACCCTGTTCGCATGTATCTGAAAGAAATCGGACGCGTGCCACTCTTGTCCGCCCAAGATGAGATTGAACTCGCGAAGCGCATTGAGGCTGGAGACGAAGAGGCAAAGCGGCGCTTGGCAGAGGCAAACTTGCGTCTCGTTGTCAGTATCGCTAAACGATATGTGGGTCGCGGCATGCTGTTCCTTGACTTAATTCAAGAGGGTAATTTAGGTCTCATCAAGGCTGTTGAGAAGTTCGATTATCGCAAGGGATATAAGTTTAGTACGTATGCTACCTGGTGGATTCGCCAAGCCATCACGCGTGCCATCGCGGATCAAGCTCGGACGATTCGAATCCCCGTTCATATGGTGGAGACCATCAACAAGCTCATTCGCGTGTCGAGGCAACTGCTTCAAGAGCTGGGCCGGGAACCGACTGCGGAAGAGATCGCGGAAGAGATGGATCTGACACCTGATAAGGTTCGCGAAATCCAGAAAATCGCGCAAGAGCCCGTTTCGTTGGAGACACCTATCGGTGAAGAAGATGATTCGCACCTCGGCGACTTTATTCCGGATGACGAAGCGCCGGCTCCTGCAGACGCAGCAGCTTACGAATTGCTTAAGGAGCAACTGGAAGATGTGCTCGACACTTTGACTGAACGCGAAGAGAACGTCCTGCGTTTGCGTTTCGGCCTGGATGACGGCCGCACTCGCACACTCGAAGAGGTAGGCAAAGTGTTTGGCGTTACAAGGGAACGAATTCGCCAAATCGAGGCCAAGGCGCTTCGCAAGTTGCGCCATCCGAGCCGCAGCAAGCGATTGAAGGATTTCCTCGAATAAGGTATCTCGCATATACAGTGTGACGACGGCTCGTGCGAAAGCACGGGCTGTTTTTCGATTGTACAATGGGACACGCGTCTAATTCGCCATCACCAAACGTACAGTATGTTAGGAAAACATGGCTTCTTTTTGTGCGGTACGCGAAGGCGGTGCGCTTCCTCATGCTGATTGGTTCACTTATATTTGCAGTGGTCATTCTGACCACGGTGTTCGGAACAACTGTGTTTGTCGAGCAGTTTGCTCAGCATCTCAGACGGGCTGGTCGTCGCGAGCGCCCTGCTGTGAGCGACACAGGAATTGTCCTCGGTGCGTATACGGATGGATATCGACCGAGCTTACCTCTCCGATCTCGCCTCCACAGCGCAATCCACCTCTATCGTCACGGTGTCGTTCGAACGCTCATCGTCAGCGGTGGACAAGGTGAGGATGAGATTGTGACAGAGTCGAGATCGATGAAGCGTTTCTTGGCACTGAACGGGATTCCACCGGAAGTGATATTCGAGGACAGGACATCGAAGGATACCTGGGAAAACTTAAGAAACAGCCAGCGCGTCATGAACGCGGTGGGACTCAAAACTGCAGTCATCATCACGAGCGACTACCACCTGCCTCGCGCACTTGCCGTTGCGAGAAGGCTGGATATCCAGGCAACTGGCTTCGCGGCGCATTCCACCAGGCGCGAGTTCCACTCAGCAATGCGTGAGGTTTTCGCTCATATCCAATATACTCTTAGAGGAAGACAGTCCCTGTTCTAAGAAAGAGGTCATCCATGCAACCTATCACGTTGTCGAAACGCATGCAGAAGATTGTTGAGCACATTCCGAAGTGCGAATCGCTCGCCGATATCGGCACCGATCACGCCTTCATCCCCATACACACAGTCCAAACGAAACGTGCCTTACACGCCATCGCCACAGACCTTCGTGAAGGACCCCTGCGCAAGGCTCGTGAAAACGTCAACCGTCACGGTTTGAAAGAGCTGATCGAATTGCGGTTGGGGAACGGGTTTCAACCGATTCGGCCGGGAGAGGTCGACGTCATTGTCAGCGCCGGGATCGGCGGCCATGTCCACACACAGATGCTCGATGAGTCGCCCAAAGTCACCCAAAGTGTCTCGACCATCATCTTTCAACCGATGAACGCCGGTCACCTTCTGCGATCACGCCTGGACGAACTTCACTTCACATTGTCTTCGGAAGCACTCGTCCTCGATGACGATAGGATATACGAAATCATTATCGCGACCCCGAACGCCCATCGCGATCCGGCATATGACCCATATCGCGACGACCCTTCGCGACTGATGCTTGCGTATACGTATGGTCCCTTGTTGCTTCGGGACCCGGACGAGCTGTTTCATATGCGGCTGGAGCGAGAGATAAATAAGCTGCGTGCGGTTCAGCACAGTGTACAGACGAGTGACAATCTCGAGGCGCGGGAGAGGTTCGATACGCTGCAGGCAGAGATTGAACAATTACTGGCCCTACAAGTCGAGACAAGGGGAGGTAAGCCACTTGACTAGCACAGTCTTCGTGCGAGATATCATGCGTTTAATGGAAGAGATCGCTCCGGCCAAACTCGCCATGGACAACGACAAAATCGGGTTACAGGTCGGCAATGTGGACAAGCCGGTATCACGTGTGTGGGTGGCTTTGGAGGCGTCACCGGACACAGTGGATGCCGCAGTGGACGCAGGTGTCGACATGATTGTCACGCATCATGCCTTGTTGTTCCGACCAATTGCCAGGCTCGACACGCGCCAGCGCCGAGACAGAGCGATTCAGCAACTGCTCGTTCACGACATTGCTGTTTTCTCGGCACACACGAACCTCGACATCGCTCCAGGCGGTGTAAACGATGTGATCGCGGGTAAACTGGGCCTGAAAGACGTCGAGGTGTTGGATGTAACCTATCGGGAGCCGCTCTACAAACTCGTCGTCTACGTTCCTACCACGCATTTGGACGTCGTCCGATCCGCCATCGGCGACGCCGGCGCAGGCGCCATTGGCAGGTATACACACTGTACCTTTTCAGCGAGCGGGACAGGTACGTTTCTGCCCGGTCAAGGCACCAAGCCATTCATCGGCACACAAGGGGAACTGGAGCAAGTCGCGGAAGCGCGCTTGGAGACGGTCGTTCCGGACCACCTTATCCATTCCGTTGTCGCGCGGATGTGTGAAGTCCACCCATACGAAGAAGTGGCGTATGATATTTTACCCATGCTACAAACTGGAGATGAGTTCGGCATCGGGCGGATCGGAAATCTAGAACGGAGCATAGCGCTGGAGGAGTTTGCGGAACGTGTTCGGGATGAATTTGGCATGCGTCACATCCGTTTCGCAGGTGATCCGAATCTGCAGGTGGATCGTGTAGCAGTGTTGGGTGGCTCAGGGAGTCGGTGGGTCGCTGCGAGTTTGGAAAAAGGTGCACAGGTCCTTGTCACGTCGGACGTAGGCCATCACGAAGCAGGAGATGCTTGGGCAGACGGTATGGCAGTGGTGGACGCAACGCACGCGGCACTGGAGCAACCGGTGTGCGCTGTGCTCGCGCAAATGCTTCGCGACAAGCTTCGAGCGAATGGTACATCAGTGACCATCGAAGCAGCTCCTGTGACCGTTGATCCGTTCACTTGGATTTAATTCGGTGATTGGACGGAATTGGTGCCTGCGGTACTTTAATCCGGGGCATTGTCATGAGCGTAAACGTGGATTATAATAAGCAATGCTGTTCAAGAAGAAGTAAGCTGGGCAATCGCCGGTGCAGTGCCGAAAGGCCGCACGGGAGGAAAGTCCGAGCTCCATAGGGCAGGGTGCCGGATAACGTCCGGCGAGAGCGATCTTAGGGATAGTGCCACAGAAATGTAGACCGCCGATGGTCCATGCTATGGACACAGGCAAGGATGCAACGGTGCGGTAAGAGCGCACCAGCAGCCTGGAGACAGGCTGGCTAGGTAAACCCCACTCGGAGCAAGACCGGATAGGAGTGCATATGTGGCTGCCCGTCACGCACTCGGGTTGGTCGCTTGAGTCGGCTGGCAACAGTCGACCTAGATAGATGATTGCTACTCCAGAAGTGCGAGGTATACAAGGGCATTGCGTGTCCATCGATACCGCTTGGAGCACAGGAGCACAGAACTCGGCTTACAGGCTTGCTTCTTCGGCAGGTACATACCTTTGTTTGAACCGCGTTTTCGTTGGGCGCAGAACCCAGCGGGGGCGCGGTTTTTCAATAGTCACAGAGTGCATACCCTATAGGGGTATAGAAATGCCGTTTACTGCATGCCTATTCTCGAAAATCTCAACCGCCTAAAACCTGTAAATTCTATAAGTAAACAATGCATGCCTTTTGCTTGCTACTACAAGCTTTTTCAGGCGCTAAGTCACCAAGCAAGTACATAAATCCGATTACATACCTCCTTTGGTTATATTTCCTCAGCTTATAACACTCCCTTACTGCCCATTATATCGGAATGCAAAGCCCAATTTGTAACTGACTTGACTGACGCATAAGGAATCGGTTCAACGGACACATTAACTACATAGGAGCGTGATGTGCCAACTTATCGAAAACATTTTCCATAAGTGGTGTTGTCAACGTGCCTTGGCGAAGAGACGACCTTAAATCGTCTCTTCGTGCCTATATCTTGTTCTATGCTTGCCCTCAACGTCTCTCTAAACGCCTACACAGGCTCTGCTACAGCCAATCCGCATTAACTCAAAGCCAATGCCCTCATAAACAAAGAATCCCGGTATCAACATTAAATAAAAACAGCCAGCCCGTTTACGGCGAGTGTCAGTAGTTGTCCTTGTTATATTTTAGTGGTGACAATTTAAATGAGCATTGTTTTCAGGAATTTTTTAGCGAAGTCCAGGTCGGAACTCGCGAGTTACATTCTTCTACGTTCCATCTTCCTAGGCACGTTACAGAAAATCCTGGATACTAAAGCAATCTGGTCACAACGGTGGCCTTGAGTGGGTGAAGGTTAATCTAACAGTTCGATGGTCACACGCACACGCTGGCCGTCCAAGTTAGATAATGAACTTTGGAGACTACGGCCTTGTTTGTTCCATATGTCGGGGCTAAGCATACACATTCCATCTTCAGTCGTCACCCAATACTGGGATACTTCACCTTCGATAACCAATGGAATGGAAGAAAGTTTGTGTTGATCTTTAATTTCAGGCATTACAATTTCCCCCGTTCGTACTGTTGGACTGATAATACATATGCCGTTAATGACTGTACTATAACATATATAATGCGTAATAATAAGAGTTATTCGATCTTTTATCATGTGTTACTAAGTCTAATGATGCATTTTATAAGAAAGTAATCCTGAAATTGATGTAGCTTTATTCCGAAACAGTGGCGTTTTTGTCCTATAGTAGCTCATCGATTTGAAGGCTCAACGAAGTTCATTTGTGCGGGTGGAAGTTGCTAAGGACGATAAAAAAATATTCGCCATCCGAGATAGTTATTGTTGCGCTGTTTCAGGTACTTGGGGAATAACATACCGTCCAGAAGCACCGTAAAAGAGGTTACGGGTCGTCGTCCACCAAGACGCTTGAGCAGTGGTCTATCCATTACGTAGATGCTTTCCAATGCGCAATAAAAGTTTTGAATTTTATTAATTTTTAACGGTAGGTGGTTAAACCATAGGATCACCACAGCAAGACCTTTGCTACCCAGGGCATTATTAAATAAACGCTGATGACATGTCAGCGAATGTGTTGGTAGGCAGTAATTTTGTAGTTATGGGAGAACGTTCTCGGTTTATTACCCGCCCCGATCACAAGTGACGAGTTCACATATTACTACTTCCCTGGCTAAGTATTTGTTGCTACGAACGAGTGCATTACCGAGTCGATTCGAGGTGAAATAAAATCCAAATTCCATCGAAAATACGACATTCATAATCGTGAGTAAAATTAGGGTTATACTGGATGATTCATACAGCGTTAATCCATGAAGTTAATCGACTCGTTAGAGTGTTCAGTTGTAACGCATAAATGGCTTCAAGCGTCTGTGTTGGCAAGGGGTGATCACATGCGCAAGTCAAATGTCTCGATATGTGTGCTATGTCTGCTCTTCCCTATAGCCGTGGGGTGTGGTCACGGTCAACAAACTAATCCTCCTGTAACTCAAACGACAAACAGCGTGCAAGCCCAGAAGCCACTATATGAGCGTACTAAACCCAATTCACTTCCTACAGTGGATAGTCTCAATCCCACGTCAGTGGAGATCATAAGAAATGAACACGGAAAACTTGAGGCACTCGATTTGAACATAAGCAACAAACCTACGGTCAGGCAATTGTACTCCGATTTACGCTCACTGCGGTTGTTTCCTTCGGGAACCATGCATTGTCCTAACGATACTGGTGTAGAGTACACATTGATTTTCAAGAGTGGCAAGAAAGTGGTTCTGGTTGCTCACGCTGATCCAACTGGTTGTCAGGCAATTAAACTGTCCAATGGTCAAACACTTTGGGGGGTTGAGCAGGTAGGGAAACCGTTCTGGACTCTGCTGGCCAAGTTAATTGGATACCCTGATGATAGCTATCTTGGTGGAGTATAGCTTTCGGAGTGGCAAGTTATGTTATGCGTTGAAATGTAACAACAGCCAACCCATATAAGTCGTAGGAGCAAGCTTTGAAAACGGGTCGCAAGTATGTAGTCCCAATTAGGTTTGAATTAAGGCGAATTTACTGAGTCATATGCCATACACAGGACAATCATCTAAACGTAAATTAGGTACAAAGTGGAAAGATAAGGCTAGTGATACGACGGTCATACGACCAATATCCGAAGGAGCGGATATTTCATGGAAGGGTACGTAATTGTCAACAACGGTTTAAAACTCCTCAAAATAATCGGCCGAAAATTCCCCAGTTTCATCGGTTAACCTCAGCTTCATAGCGTCATCGGTTTACCGTCTTCATCCAATCTTAGGAATCCTGCCTTCTTCTTTTCCTGAATCCTGTAACTCTCTCCACGGATATTTACCGTAGTGGAGTGGTGTAAGATGCGATCCAGAATTGCTGTTGCAAGCACGTTATCTCCAAAGATATCTCCCCACTCGGAATAGGACTTGTTTGAAGTGAGGATCATCGCACCCTTTTCGTATCGTTCCGCTACGAGTTGAAAGAACAAATGCGCCGCGGCGTTATTCATCTTTCGGTATCCAATCTCGTCTACAATCAACAGCGCTGGCTTAGTATATTGCCGCAGCTTGCGGCGAATGGTTCCCTTCTCATGTGCCTCCTCCAGTGACTCAACTAACTCATTTGCTGTGGTGAAGTAGACCGAATACCGTTGGCGAATGGCCTCGAGCCCCAAGGCTACTGCTAGATGTGTTTTACCAACTCCCGGTGGTCCTAAGAAAATTACATTCTCTTGGTGGCCCAGGAAGTGCATCGTTGCTAGGTCGCGCATTCTTCGCTCGTCAACGGAGGGTTGAAATGTGAAGTCAAACTCCTCAAGCGTCTTCTGAAACGGAAGCCTGGCGAAGCGAGTCCGCGTGAGTATAATACGCTCGTATTTGGCACGCAGTTCTTCCTGCAGGAGATTGTCCAAGAATTCAAGGTAAGATATATTTTCTTTGGAAGCCTGCTCAGCGTGCTGGTAAAGGACCTCGGGTACCCGGGACCATCCTAATTCCTCGCATGCGTGCTGAATTCGTTGTTCCAGCATCAGCGTACGACCTCCTCTTTCAGTAGACGGTCATACACAGAGAGTGGGCGACGCATCACTTCGGGTGCTGGATTTTCAATGAGGCGTGGGATAGGTTGGGGAACCTTTTGTTTGCCTCCAGTGAGAATCCCCTCGAAGTGTTTTTTGTTTCTCGAAATCACGTGTCTACCTGGACACTTCGTGTGTTCGGCGACTAGCTTTCCAGCATGGAAGAACCGGATTACACCATTACGCTCATCCTGTATTTCAACCATGTAACCTACCAATTGATACGGCACAGAGTAGCGGTTTGTCTCGTATGTAACCAGTGCGTCAGAAGGTACTTTCCGTAGATGACGTTCCGCACTTTCAAACGGTACCGTATTCATTGGCAGAAGCTGCTCTTCTGGGAATCGGTCTATCGGTCGTTGGTGAGTGGTACCATGAACGCGGACATTTGCCACAGTATCTAACCAGTGCCTTGCTTGCCTGTTCAAATCATCAAGCCCAGTGAACGTTCGGACCCTTGGCCAGAAATTCCTCCGCACGTACTTGACCCCATTTTCCACTTTTCCCTTCGTACGGGCGCGGTAGGGTTTGCAGCGTCTGAGCTTAAAACCATGGTGTGTGGCAAAGGCGGCAAACCGTTCATTCCAAATCGGTTTACCTCGGTCGTCTTGACTGGCCACAACGGTCTTCATGTTGTCGTATAGACAAGTCGCCGTTACCCCGTTGAAATATGCTGCGGCCCTCACATGGCAGCCCATGAGCGTTTCTAGCTTCTCATTCTCCGTAAATTCCAAGTACATCATGCGAGAGTAGCCCAATACCATCACATACGCATAAATCCTCTTCTTGTGACCATGCCAGTTCACTGTGAAGCTACCCCAGTCTATTTGAGCTTGTTCGCCAGGTAGCGTCTCGAATCGTGTGGTAGCTTTCTCTTCAGCGGCTTGTCGGTGAGGCTTCATAAACACACGTAGTTGCGTCATTCCACCGTCATAACCCATCTCCGAAATCTCATCAAAGATAACCGTCGCGTTCACGCAACCCTCACTCATGCGCCGTAGCACGTGTAGACCTCATATACTTGGATCCGCCATTTAACAGTAATCGGAATTACAACCAGATATTCAGTGACAAAGGTAGACAATCACAAGCACAAATTATGGTGTTTGAGGATACGTGGAACTGGAATTCGGATGTCGAAAGGTCTTTTGTGGAGGCGGTTAAATACTCAAAAAACGACAAAGTGTCGAGCTTCTTAATAGCAATGCGAGAGATTCTTGGTGGGACTACCGTGATGGCTTATTTGACTATGATGGCTCCAAGGCTTTTGGAGCTTCATCGCGTTTTAAAGCCAACCGGTAGTATTTATCTTCATTGCGATACAAACTCCAGTCACTATCTAAAACTATTAATGGATGCTATATTTGGCATTAGAAACTTCCGAAATGAAATTATATGGAAAAGGACCAGTGCTCATAATGACCCTAAACGATTTGGTTCTAATGTAGACAGAATATTGTTTTATACAAAAGGTCAAAAATGGATATGGAATCAACTTTATCAACCTTATGACCCGAAATATCTAAAAAGGTTTAGGCATCGCGACAGTAATGGACGATTATGGACCGATGGCAACTTAACAGCTAAAGGACTATCTGGTGGAGGATACGATTATGAATACCGGGGTATCCATTCTTTATGGCGTGTTCCATTGGCTACAATGAAGAACCTGGACGCAGAAGATCGGCTCCATTTTACGAAAAACGGGGGTATACGAGTTAAACAGTACTTGGATGAGTCTAAAGGGGTTCCATTACAATGTGTATGGGATGACATTCCTCCTGTAAATTCCCAGTCGAAAGAACGCATTGGATATCCAACACAGAAACCTGTCGCTCTGTTAGAGCGACTAATTTTGGCTAGTTCTAATGAAAATGACGTTATTTTGGATCCGTTTTGTGGATGTGGCACTTCTATTGCTGCTGCTGAAAGACTCAAAAGACACTGGATAGGCATTGATGTTACACATATCGCTATAACAACAATTAAGGAACGCCTACATCGTACGTCGGATCGGTCCCTTGTTGCATGCCACATGTGCATGGGGTTGAACCGTATTCGTGTAATAGGAGTGGAGCGTGATCGAAGGATTTTGGATTATGAATTCTTACATCCACCAACGATTTGCCTTTCACAGCATGGTGTGATGTGGGGGACTACCAAGGGTCCTGGATTAAAGAAAATAAAGGCAGTTTCCGTGCTGACTCCCATATTGTTTGGGTAAATCTGATCACAATAAAATGGGCCCCCTTCTCCTTGTTAGGATTAGTGAGGCTCACTTCGTGCTTCATTGCTACCGAATTTTGGCGATGGTGGAACATAAGACCGAAAATAGGCGGGATCTTAGCGAGATCCTTCTTTGTAAGGATGTAACAAGGCGTAAACGGAGCGTACACAAGGAGTTGGGACAGCGTACGGTTTCGCCATATCAAGGACTGCGCCGTGCAAGCTGTCGATTTCGAGTGGTAATCCTTTTTCTAAGTCACGATGAAGCGAAGAGGTCATCGTGGGCGAGACACTGTTGAACTTGCTTATGACTTGTTCGAAAGCATCTGGAGGTAACTTCACTCGGCGACAGAAAAAATTTCATGAACCAAGTCCTGGAGAAAATCTTGTGATACAGCATCGTTGAGGATTTCGCCGATCGGCTTTCTAGTGGCGGCGGTAATCCCACTGAACGATGCAAGGAAGATGAACTTTTGCCATAGGTCAACCATGATCGATTGGCTCAGCCGCACATTTACTCCACTGTCCTTGAAGGCAGCTTCGAGTTCTTGCAACGACGGTTGATTAGAAGAGATCAGAGAGCCGAAGATGATATCGTGCATTGGACTTGTATGGATAATTTTTCCGTTTGAATCAAGTGTCGCCTGTAACATAGTCCCCCTAAAACGGACTCCTCTCCAAACTCTGAAACCAGCATCTCCATATGTTGCACGCCGTTCATAAGAGGCAGGACCTTGGCACCCCTTTGAACCGGATCTCGAATTTCTGGCAACGCACTTTGTAAATGGTAGTTTTTAATGGCCAAAATCACGATGTCAGGATTTTCGATCTCATCGGTGGATAAGGCCAACTCTGGAGCGACAGTAAAATCTCCGTGGATGCTCTCTATGTGCAATCCTATATTTTTCAGTTGTTGAAAACGACGTTCCCGAACAAGGGAGGTAACGGTGCTACCTGCCAATGCCAGTCTTCCTCCGAAGTACCCACCAACTGCTCCAGCACCCAAAACAACAATATTCATCGTTGTCCCTCCATACACTTCTGTGGCGTTTGGTAACTCATTTGTCGAACGACGGTTACATCCTTTTGATTCATGGCGGTAAACTCTAGCGAATACTAAATTGATTGGAGCGCATTCATCCGTACAAAACTCGCTCAGATACGAGTTCGAGGCGATGCTGCCTCTCAAACAACATATTATCAGAAAAACCATAATCATCTGTATGGGTTGCGGGTCGTTGGGATGGTAGTCCTCCTCCAGTGCTGTAATTCATACTTCGCTGATAGACGAAGGAAATGGATCGGGGCAATTCTCGGGATTTATCGGTGTCTTTACACCGCAATTGCTGCCATCACTTCAGGTACACCGTGCCCCTTGGCCTCTGGGGCAAAGACTTTTGCGATAACACTAACAAGGATGAGTCCTATCATAGGCGACAATAAAACATCTGCTCTTCCCAGACTAGAGAAGTCACTTCCAAGGCCAAAGAACAGGCTGGTAAACAAGTCTATCAACTTGCGAAACCCGACAGCTCCATACCCACCAACTATGCCAATGAGGACGGAATATAGCAGCAGGACCAACGGCTCCGGCAGAACCTTTTTCAATCGAATATGGAGTCCAAGTTTTCGGGAATACCATCTTTTAAGATCCGTGTGATGTTGCATTGCATCGTAAGGTTTCAAAAGCTCACCCCTCCGTCCCTTAATATGTTTATTCGGGGACAGCGGATATCTGCTCATTTGAAATCCTCTCCGCACAAATACCTATGTCTTGTTTTAGGAATCCGTTTCGAGGGTCGAATCTGCAGAAGTTACGTCTGCAGCTTGCTTATGTATATTAAAAGGGGAAGTTGATGGGTTTAATTACCGAAAGAAACTTGTGGCACATGCGGGTGTAATCCAGGTGTGTTCGCGTCCAGGGCTAGTATGGCTTAGGCAAGGCGGCGACGTGCCACACCCTGTAGCAGGGGCCTTTAAGCCCCTGCCCAAAAACCGCTCTACAGTTGCCCTATTATCCTCGGCAACTCCCAACGCACCATGTCGGCTGATGAGTTCACTTGTCGCATGCCAACCTTTTGCAACACTCGGGCAGAGGCCCAATTATCCGGGAGACATTCGGCCGTAATTACCCTTACTGATGGCTGCTCGAACGCCCACGCGATGAGAGCTTTCGCCATCTCCGTGGCATAGCCTTGACTCTGATAGGCGGGAATAATGTCGTATCCAATTTCTACAATTCCCTCGCGATCGGGCGGCGCCTTGAAACCCATTGAACCAATGATGATGTTGTCACCCACATGAATAATGATGCCGCTCCATACACCGCGGCTGGGATCCTCTCGTAACTCCATCAATTTACTGGGTAGAACAACATGACGCACCGGTTTATTTGGAAAGTCGTCCGGTACAGTAACGCCGAGCGATCGGCTAAGTTTCGACTGATCATTCATGGCGGCATCGGCTAATTCAATTGTCCATGATTCCATGCGCAGTCGCTTTGTTGTCAATTGAGCCACTTTATACTTCCCCCTAAGCGGAGTCACGGAGGCTATTGTCATCCGCGCCGTGATCGTATATTCGTTGAGCGACGTGTTGGTAAATGACACAACAATGCAATCATAGGCGTTCTCCTTTTTGAGCAATCTTCCGTAATTGTATCACGGAAAATTAAGTTATCGGGTGATGCAGTGTGGTTGATGATCGGTGGCAATGTAAATCACTTCATCGAGCGAGTCAGGTTGTACTAAACGGAAGACAATCGGCACTATTCTGGCAGGAATATTGATATGTCGTTCTTGTCTGATGATCGGCTTCGTTGTAAATTAGACATTCTGATATACGAGTTAAATGCGCACCGTCAAACGGATGGGGATAAAGGTATCTCAGCTGTTAGCACGTAAGCTTGATTAGCAACTAAAAAGGGAACCGCCATATATGGGCGGCTCCCTGAGGTTCACTTAAAATGTCTTGGCTAGTTCACGGGCACGCGCAATGCCGTCTTCTTTAATCTGTTGAGCTCGGTCTGGAAACTGATTGTGCCCCTCAATAAATAATCCCTCAAAGGAGGGAACACCGAAGAACTGCATAATCTTTGACAAATAGCGATGACCCATTTCCATGTCTGCCGCTGGTCCTTCTGAATAGATACCACCGCGTGCTTGAATGTGAAGTGCCTTTTTGTTCGTCAAAAGGCCAACAGATCCCTGTTCGGTGTATTTAAAGGTCTTTCCTACAACGCAAAGTGAGTCAATGTAGGCCTTCATAATCGGTGGGAAGGAAAAGTTCCACATGGGAGTTACAAACACATATTTGTCGGCTGCGACAAATTGATCAGCTAACGCGGCAAGACGTCCGACTTTTGCTTTTTCGTTTTCCGTTAATTCTTCAAATGAGGTACCGGATCGCAGTTTTCCCCAACCGCTAAACACATCAGCGTCAATGTAAGGGATGTCCTGTTTATATAAGTCAAGATAGATTACTTCATCGTTCGGGTTATGTTCCCGGTACTCTTCAATAAAGGCCTTTCCGGCTGCCATGCTGAAAGACTGGGTGTGGTCGTGTGGATGTGCAGTAATGTAAAGAACGGTTGCCATAACTTGATGTCTCCTCTCAGATGAATACTTCCTATTGTATAGCTATGAACGATACATAATAAAATAAACTTATGTTTTGAGTTTTGCGAGAAGGAACATTATTCGAATATCAGAAGATGATTGAACAATTGGACTCATGACGTGAATCAAGGATATGGCGGCAGTTCAGCGGGGGCTCGGTTCTCCTCAAGATGCGGCACATCCGGAACCTATGACATATAACCGATCAAACTGCATGTCGGATAGCTAGAGCACTACCTTGCATCTAACGCCTCTAACCGGCTCAACCGATGTATGGGGCTTAAGAAATTTTCGAGACGTAGATGATTAATCCCCATAAATTTGCTCATGCTAAGACTGGATTCTGTGAACCTCGACCTATGAACTTGGCAACCAACATCAGAGGTGTGTGACTGTGAATCGGGGAGGAAGATAGATGCGTACTGGCTTAATAGTGTTAGTTGGTGTAGTGATTGTTGGTATAGTGGTATATTTGTTTAGCATTTTGGTGAAAGAGGCGAAGTCTGACGACTGAAGGCGGATCGAATGTGACGGGCACCCAAGAGGATGCCCGCATTTGAGTGGAGTGATAGTTACGCAATTGGAATCCATTCGGACTGGCCTGTGTACAGATTAATGTGCCGCGTCCCGTTGTATTGAGGGCGACGATTCACTTCCTGGATTGTAATGACACAATCGTGAACATCCAAACTGACATTCACCCCACCTCGGGTCACTGCGGCCGATAATCCATCGACAATCTGGAATAGCCGGAACATGGGGAGCAGGTGTTGTGGAAAATCGTTTGGTAATTCACTTTCACCGTGATGATGGTATCGAATAATGGTTACGATATCGTCTTTCTGCTGGTAATAGTATTTAGCAATGTCCGCTCCGCGTGCTGCATGAAGCTTTCCGTTCTCGAAGACAATTTTCGGGTCTACTTTATCGCCCGTCTGTAGTACCGGTTGTGATTTCCCTAGATCATGAAAAATAAACGCTTGTACCAGTGAGTCCTTGTCAATTCCGATTAATCGGGTAACACCTTTGGCCACCAGGACGGAGAATATTTTCAGACAATTGACAACGTGACGATGTCCACCATCAGCAATCACACCTGTAATTGTAATGAACTTAGTGTCTGTGTCGTACAGATCTTGGTACTCTGGGATAGACTTTAAGCGGTATTCCACTTTGCTATTCGGTAAAGTCAATGCGAATGCCATATCCAATTCTTGTTCCATAGCAATTACGTGACTGATGTTTTGAGCCGTAATGAGTACTCCTCGACGGGTTGAGGCCGTAGACATAGGAACGATGTTGATCAGAAGCTCTCGTCCATCTATAGTTTGCCGACGGAGACCCTTCTGTGCCATTCTCGTTTTGAGGACTTCGTGAATGATAGTGTGATTTCGATCATCGTTGACTATCCAAATTTTTAATTCGTCGAAAACATGACGGCCGATGCAGCCTTCCGTGAGCCCAAGAGCTTCCTTCGCGGCCCTATTGAAATACATAACGTTACATTCTGAATCAACAAGGATGAGCAGTTCCTCCATTGAATCCGCAACAGAGTCAAACAGTAAGTTCCGCTGTTCCAATAGACTTTCCAAATTTGCATCCCTCCTCCGAGTAAACGAAGATAGGCAGTCGAGCCTGTGAAGCATGGCTAAACGCGACGATTATAGGCATCGGTGCTCAATCTGCTTGACTCTGCTCTATTTCAGCGCGTTTTCCTCTTGATATAATATTCTGTATAATCCGTCGACATAATAGCACAAATTTCGGCAATGGGATAGCGTTAGATAGGCTCGTGCTGTATGGAAACTATCGTGACAGGTAACCGCCGTCACGCGTTGAATTTGCGATCCGGCGTGATCGAACTGGGTTGATATCCTCTTCAGGTTGTCTTGT
Source organism: Alicyclobacillus dauci (assembly GCF_026651605.1). Taxonomy (GTDB): domain Bacteria; phylum Bacillota; class Bacilli; order Alicyclobacillales; family Alicyclobacillaceae; genus Alicyclobacillus; species Alicyclobacillus dauci. The sequence continues at coordinate 1,775,024 of NZ_CP104064.1, forward strand.
CAGGACATATTCTGCAGCATGTCTTGAGCGAGGGGGGGGAGAGTATGTACGATGGAGCATTGGGTGGATATACGCGTTGGGCTATCGTATTTCTCATCATCTTCGTGCTCTTTATTCTCTTAGTTCCGTATGCCACGACGACTTGTTGCACAACCGGTTCTTACTGATTCGTACACATGTCTCAACATGGGTGATTACATTGAAGGGAGGTATGGCCATGTGCACGAGAACGGAGTGTGTCAACAAGATGGGGCAATGGGTACAGTTTCGAACCAAATGGGGAACGCATCGTGGCATTGTTTCTGGCGTAAATGACCGTGCAGTCTTGGTTCGTGTCCCGCGCCGTTATGCGCCAGTCGGTCTTGCTGGAGCTTGCCAGTCTGTGGATCAAAGCGACGAAGAGAAACTCGATATTTCACTGGCTAGATGGGGGTATGGCGGGTACGGCCCCCGTTACTATGGCGCTTACGGTGGTCGTGGCCGGGGATATCCCGGTTATGGCGGCTGGTACGGCGGCTGGTGGTGGTGGTGGCTTGCATTCGCTTGACGCCCCATGACACGCACGAGAACTACATGTTGAACTCTATGTCAACGCGAAATGGTGCAGGCCGGTTGCGAATTACTTTGCCGTTGATGTGAACGTCGATCCGCTTAACAATAATCCGAATGAGTTCCTTGCGCTCATACGGCTCCGCTGCGTCCCACGCCGAGCGAAAGGATTTGAGCACGTCGCGAACAAACGCCTGGTCCATCGGTTGTGCGTCCTCAAGGTCACTTAATTGGAGTCGAAACATCTCTTCTTGTTCGTTCAACGTATCCAAACGTTCACGAAGTTCCGCTGAAGTGATATTGCCTTCTTCGAATGCATCCATCCATCGACTCCGACGCTTATTTACTTTCTCAATTTCCGCGTTTAGTCGGTCCGCGGCCTTTGAATTATCGGTCACCGACTCCGTAATATCATTAAGGCTCTCATAGAACTTTTCAATCTCCACAAGAACAGCGTCCTCGAGCATTGTTTGTTGTATCATTGGCATGTCACAGAGGTTGGAGTGTTGACGTTCGTTGCAAATGTAATGTCGGCCAACAACTCGCTTACCGTGTGACATCTTTTGATTCGTGCGCCCAGACATCGCGGTTCCGCACTTTCCACAACGCAAAAGTCCCGACAACGGATAAGTACCGGTTGACGAGTTTGACGGCATCATAGTGCGACGTTTTCTCATCTGATCGGCACGCTCCCATGTCTCTTGCGTGATAATTGCCTCGTGCTCTCCGTTGGCAATAATTGCGTCGGGCTGCTTTCGTCCTTCGATAGTGCGATACCCATATCGGACATATCCAGCATATAAAGGGTTACGCAAAAGATATTTTAATCCCCATTGGCTCCAACGCCGATTTGGTGCGAGTTGGGGATGTTCTGGATCGTTAAGCCAGGTGAGGATAGCTTTAGTGCCTTCCCCTCTGACGTAACGATTGTATATCTCACGCACAACGATAGCCTGTGCGTCATTGATGACCAGTTTTCCGTCTTTGTGGTCATAACCGAACGGTATGTTACCACCGGACCACTTGCCCTCGTGCGTCATCTGCTCCTGGCCGAAACGGACCCGTTCTGCAATTGTTTCTCGTTCCCATTGAGCGAGGGAAGCAACGAGATGAAGAAACAAACGCCCGGTCGCGGATGTAGTGTCGTACACTTCAGTCGCGCTTTTAAAACCGACTTTGTATTCTCCGAAAATACGTAGGAGTTCATCTAGATCGCGAACACTACGCGTAAGCCGGTCGAGCTTGTACACCACGACTACATCATATTTGCTACGCTTAATATCGTCTACGAGTCGATTCAAGGATGGTCTCTGCATATCTTTAGCTGATATGCCTTCATCAGTGTAAACGCCCGCTACCGTCCATCCCTGTGAGTCACAGTAGGAACGAAGACGCGATAATTGTGCATCTAGAGAGAAACCGTCCGCAACCTGCATTTCTGAACTAACGCGTGTGTATATCGCAGCGCGCATCAGAGCACTCCTTCGCTACATTTTAGCACCCCCAGTCGAACGCTTCTTCTTCCAATTCCATGAATTTAACAAAGTCCGACTTGATGATGCCGTCGAGTACGCCTAGAACGATGAAGTCGTTTCGATGACGTTGTTCCCTAACAGCATCTCGCGCAGTTCGTAAAACAGGTTCGCGCATTTGTATTCCCTCGAGGATTCGAATCGTCACGTTATTGCCGAACGCAACACAAACAACCTGGAGTTCGTCATTCGGCCAGCCCTGCTCACGAAATATTGCATAGTCTCCAGACAGGAGTCCAGCCGTGTCCAATCCGTCGTCAATAATTTCGACGGCAAACCGCTTGTACGGAGCAAACGATTTTACGGCTAGTTGCGGGGGATTGCTGATGGATTCCGCAAATGTCATCGAAAGGCTTGGGACCGCGCCGAACACCGGAACAGGATATAACTGGTCTATAGGTATCATCTCCCCTCAGATGTCAGCACGGCGACGTTGTCCTACGATGACGTGGTCTTTAACCAGATACTCGATAACTGGATTAGTGGGGTGACGATACGTGTAATCGTATCTAGCATGCTCGGCTTCGATTGCTTCTTGCATTAGGCCTTGTGCCTGTAGGTCGCGGAACCGTTGCTCGAGAATTTTCAGACGAACATCCATAAATGGATCTGGAACGTCAAATGCTTCAGCTAATTGACGAACCAGTTGGGTACGGGATGAAGCATTTGTAATGGTGTTGACGATCATGCACGTGGGGGCGAGAGCATACATGGCGAACCTGTCTGCTTGCCACTCTTGTAAGGCTCGAAAGTCGTTATTCATGAACTCTTGGCGGCCAGCATGAAGCAGAACGTGCCCGAGCTCATGAGCGAATTCGACGCGTTGCTGCTGCCATGGGATGCGGTTATCAATGATGATGGAGTACATCGTTCCATCGACCTCATTGTGTGTGGTACCCATATCGGCATAATGCACCCAAATCCCTGCGTCCCAGGCAAACATCTCAAGGTCGATATCATACTGTGACTTCACTTTGTTTTTTCGATAGAAGTCCATGATTGCGGACTCGAGGTGGGTGGGAACGTAGCGCTCAAACATCTCTTGCATGATGTACACCTCGCATACAGAACGTATGTTCGTATTGTACACTGATCGTTGTTAACATGAACAGTCTGATATGACAATTAGTATTTACAAGAACAGACTTGTCTGGAAGCTCTCTGAATGAGGCGGCCAGTACACCCCGAGTATCATAAAATGGCCGTACTGTTTGTCAGTACCTACAATAAAGTGGGTATCGCGAGATTTGTCACACATTTGAAGTAACCATTTTTCACGGACCCGTTCTAATGCTCCACGTTCACCATGCTTTTTTCGAAGCGTACGGAATAACGCGAAAATTTCCCAGTCGATCACTATCATTCGGTGTCCATTACAGCATTTATCGTCACACATGAATTTGTAGTAAAAGTTGTATGGCATCGGTTCCAACTCCTTTGGGGGAGTCGTATCTAGGAGACCGGATTGTCTCAAAAACTCGTTGGGACGTAAACGAGACGATTCAGCGTGGGGGTTTTTCTCATAAATCATATCCTGTACGACCTTGGGCTTGAATATGCCAAGGGAGTGGTAGGTGTCGTCATATCTAGACTTGAGGAATTCCAAAGAAGGTGCGGCTGTCGGAAGTACTACAGAATTTCGTCTCTGCCAATTGTGCTTAGTGTCCAGCTTGTCGCCGATTTCCAAGGTGTCAATGTTGGGTACAAAACTGTCTGGTCGATGATCACTTCCGTTTCTCTGAATTGAAGCAGTTATCCAATAATATTTTCCATATTGTTGATCGTTTTCTAGATATCGGTATGGAACTGGATACAGACGTATCCATTCACCGTACTCAGTGATACCTGCCGTGCAGACCAGTTCTCGATATTTTTTGCTCGGGGTGGGGTATGTTTTAACCGTAATTAAGATTGATGTTTTGCGCCAAGCGTTTTCCGCAATCGACATTTACAATTTCAGCCCCTTTGGGCATCAAAGACGATAATCGCTGTGCAACACTATGTCGGTGGCAGCGACGATGATTTTGCTCGAAGCACAACAGACAAATACGTTCAGATTGTGCTAAGCCTACAATCTCCTCTAGCTCATCTTGTTGTTCGTCAAGGTATGCATCGAATTTCTCAAAGAATGTTATGTAATCCCCGTCACGGTGTAGTTGCTTCCTAATGTCCGAGGGGGAGCCGAGGGATCTGTAGTGAACGTATTTAATTCCTGCACACTCCAATGCATCGCGTAATTTTGTCTTTGAAAACCCTCGTTTTCGACTTACAGGTATTTCACGAATATCGACCACACAGGTGATCTGATGTTCAATTAAGATTTGGAACCATTCGTCGAAGTTACTGCCCTCATACCCAATGGTGTAAATTTTCACGTTTCGGTCACCCCTTCATCGTGCTGTGTTTTATCGTAATGTGGGGGGTACCAATTTGCAATGTCAGAGCAAATTGATCTACGTCATGTGTCCCGGTTAGTCTCTTGGTTCAACTTCACAACGTCGTCGATTATGGAAAGCAGAAAGGTCGCCTTTTCTATTTTTACTGATACCAATAAAGCGGGAATGTTGACTATAAAAATCACCAAAAGAAACGTAATGATGATTCCGTCGACCCACCACGGTGTATAGAGCAGGTTGAAGTGTGCGTATAAAAATGAGACCAATGACGTTAAAGCGGATGCCAAGAGTCCAGTTGCTAGCGCTACTTTAAAAGCGTTCATACTCGCAATCCATGAGTTCCACATGGCTATGGACGATTTGAGTTGAGCACTGTAAATTTTGCAGTTTCTCAATTCACAATGTGCGAACTGTTCGTAGTATTTGATGTAAGCATCGGGGCCGGTATAGATTCTCAGGGCCGCCCGATCTTTGATACGAAAGAACTTGTTGTTGTCTAACATCCACAGAGCTCGATTGCCCCTGCTTTTTGAGAAATCCCTATGGTTTCGCCGATGTTCAAATGATGTGTCTACCGTCAACTGTCACTCTCCCTGCTTCTGCCCGGGCTTACGCCCTTTCTCCATCTCATAAATCAACTTCAGCCCACGCATCATCTCACGTTTCGATTCTTCAGGTGATTTATCGAAGTCATAGAAGAACGTACCTGTAACGTGTTCCTTTACCCAATCAAGAAATTCTCGTTCTTCGGGTGATACGTGGTCATCTTCGGTTTTAGTTGATGGGTCGTCCCGTCCAAGAAGATAGTCAACGGATACGCCAAACACGTCCGCTATTTTTCGTAGCGTGTCCTGTCGTGGGATCCGGCCCTTAGTGTCCGATTCGTATCCGGCTATTGTTGATCGAGAAACACCGAGAGCTTCAGCCGCTTCATCTTGTGTCCACCGCTTTTCGCGTAATTCCTTAAATCTCTGAGCAAAAGATGCCAAATGTATCACCGCCGGAACAGTATGTCTTAATTCTACTTAACGATGTTCCTAAAAGAAACGTCGATAAAAGGAACAGAAACGTATTGACTTTGTTCCGTAAAGGAACTACGATGTGTGCATGGAATGTTCCTTAACGGAACGGAGGTGAGCGAATGGCAGTGAACATGCAACTAAGTCAACGTAGGCAGAAGTTAAGTTTAACTCATGACGAAGTTGCGAGTTTGGCGAACATCTCACGCGCTTACTACACAAATATCGAAGCAGGTCGGAAAACCCCATCTATGAGAGTTGCAAAACGTATCGCTGACGCACTTAAAACAGACGTTAACCAGATTTTTTTTGCGTCAAATGTTCCGAATCGGAACGAAGAAGACAGGGCCATAAATAGAACACACGTGGCATTGTAGTTTGACCAGAAAGTGATTCAGGGATGAAAGAAGTGCACAGGATTTATGGCCAATGCACTAGTGTTCGTTGAGAACAATCGACCATTAACTGACAGTCTTACGGTGGCTGGTGCGCTCGGTAAGAACCATGCGATGCTCGTTCACTGACCATCGAACGCAATCGAGTCGTTTCCTTCGCTGAAAACCGGTAAGTGGTCAACCAATCAACACATACGTTGCCAGTGGAGGCGATGACGATGAAAAACAAAATTGAGGTCGTCGTGAAGAACCAGCCTTCACAGGAAGTGATTGACCGATTCAATGAGTACATCCGTCAGATTGCTTACCGGGCGGCACAGAGGAAACAAGCCAAGGAGCCGGTCAGTGGGCATCAATGACCACGCGGATATCAACACTCTCGTAGCGGTCAAGTAACGATTCACTGAGGTCATGCAACACAGTTTCAAGAAGTTCCATTATCTCGTCAATGCACGTATTTGGTTGCACATACATCGCTCCTAAGTGAGGGGTGTGGGCAACCGTCCGGAAGATGGACAGGCCCGATGAAAGGTGGTGAATCAGATGCATGAAAAACTACTGGCATTGATGTTGCAGTGTCGGAGTGTGGCTAGGTCAAGGCCGACTGGAACTGACTCAGGGGCGCAGATGTTCAATTCAGGATGGAGACTCGGTCACATGTGCCTTGCAGCGGAATTAGAACAGATTCTGCTCGAGGAGGGAGCAATCCCGCCGCGACCGATGGAGAGACCGGACCAGGTGAAGATACCGTTGGCGGCGGGTTAATAGAAAAGAGTTTCAAACGGGGATGTAGGTCAGTGTCGACCGATATGTACTGTGGCGTTGCTTACATAACAAAGATTAACACGCAACGCAGTTGTACTTTGACAACTTCATACAACAGGTGAGGAGTAGAGAACCATGTCGATACAACAGGCTTTAAGAATCAGCCGGACAAGCCGTGGACTGAAGCAAAGTGATCTGGATGTTCCGGTGACTCAGCAAATGATTAGCGCCATTGAAAAAGGAACGCGCCAAATGGCTGCCGACCTTGCACCACACTTCAACCGCATAGTTGACCATCACGCAATGTACTTCGAAACGATGCGGGAAGCCACCGATGGCGTTGGTCCTTCATACCTTGATGGCCCCAACGTCGATCTCCATAGGTCAGCGGTTCGTGAAAAATGCCTCGAGGAGTTACAGGAAGCCGTGGACGCTATATCTCATTTCGCGACTAACAAACCTCCAGGAGCGGAAGGTGATACTCATCGTCGGAAACGTGAGGAACATCTGCTTCAAGTCATGGATGCGATCCAAGCTAGCTACATGTACATCGGTGTGCAATGCGAAGAGTACGGATTCTCTATGAGAGCTATCAATCAAAAGCATCGTAAGAAGTTGGAGTCCCTGCGGTACGTGAAAAGTCACTAAGGAAGTGAGTCAATGCCCTACGAGGTTCGAGTTCCAGGAGGAAGATGGTATCAACTGGAGGCTAGAAACAGCGCTGATGCTAAGAGGCAGTACTGCAAACTGTTCGGGCGTAAACCCTGTGACAAATGGACTGGAGTTTCACTGCTTGAGGCTAGAAAAGCAAAAGACTCTCGCGCCAACGAGAGCCATAGACAAAAACAACCTTAATTCGAGTGTATCACAAACGGAAATGGGGTGGCACAGATTTCTCGTGTTGAATCTCACGAAACATTAGGAATATGTCGCTGCGGATATCCGGTCACGGAGAAGGATGAAAGGACACAAGACATCGTTGATGGCCGATGGTTTCACACCAAATGTTTAGAAGAGGCCAAAAGGAGGAATGAACGTTGATCCTCGGAGGTTATGCGTCGCTCGCTGCTGTCGGCCTAGTGACTCTAGGTGGAATTTTCATTGGTTGCACAAAGGGAGATGTACCATCCGATGTGCATACGGAGACATACACAGTTCAAGCGGGGGATACGGTCTGGGGCATTCTCCAACGATATGACACCCGGGACAACATGAACATGGCTCGGGACTGGGTATACAGCCATAACAACATTCACGGAGATATTCAGCCTGGACAAGTCCTAACGATACCTGTGGGGAGGTAGCCAAATGGAGAAACAAACGTTAGAAGAATGGCGCAAAGAAGCGACTGAACGGTACGGAGAAAAGGGTCGAGACTGGAAGTTCAAATGTCCGAGATGCGGGAATGTCCAGTGCGGTCAGGATTTCATGGATCGTGGTATGTCAGCCGAAGAAGCAGCGAACCAGGCATACCAAGGCTGTATTGGTCGCAGTTTCAAGGACATTGGATGTGACTGGGCCGCGTATGGACTCTTTGGAACGATGGGAACCGGACGGATCGTAATCACCCCGGAGGGTGAAGAAGTTGAGGTATTCGACTTTGCGTGAGTCTTGCGCGCGCATCCCACGTTAGGAATGTATGCCTCAAATACAGGCGATATGCCGGTATTCACTGAGGGAGGTGGTTGCCGACAGTTAGTGCTTCGGGTCATACAACGGTTGAAGGGGATGAAATCATGGACTTAGCAAAAATGGCAGGCGGTGCAGTTCAAGAGCGGTTTGATACGGAGTTTCAACGGGTGCTCGACAATATCATGGATCCCAATACGAGCACAAAAGCAAAGCGGAAATTGCAATTAACGTTAACCTTTGCCACGGACGAAAATCGCGAAATTGCGCTGGTAACGGTTGATGCGAAATCTACCATCGCTCCCGCAGTTGGAATCGCCACGAAGTTCCTTATGGACCGTGATTTGAAAGGACGAGCCGTCGGCGCGGAGTTCACGCAGGCTAGGTTGTTTGAGGAAGCCGAAGTGGCGCCGAGCGAACCAGGAACAGGGAAAGTTTCGTACCTCGAGCAAAAGCAGTCAGGGGGCCTTAAGTAATGATTAAAGAAGCACTGCAATATCTCATTTCTCTCGGAAACGTGGAGACCAAAACGGTCGGAACTCAAATCCTTTCCACTCAACCAATGAGTGTCATCAAAGAGCCGACATTTGCGACCACTACAGTCCATAGCCTTTCTGGACTAGTCGAGTATCTAAAGTCGAACTTCGACGGTAACCAACCACTAATGGTTCACGTAGAGAGTCCGACATCAGTTTCCGCGTACACTGGCTTCAACCGCGACGGAGTACGTAACACGCTTATCGAAGCAAAAGCACTTCTGCCCGAATTCCGGTGCGACAAGTGGTACGACGCTGAGGAGTTTAACATCAAACTTCAGTCTGTGTTCGTTACCAACGAGGATCGTCAGAACATGCTCCAAGTCGTTGGCAACATCAAGGATGAGTCAGTCAGTACATTCGGTGACGATGGTGTATCACAGCAAGTCACTGCGAAAACCGGGGTCGCCACGGTTGCCGCTGTGCCAGTTCCAAATCCAGTTTTGTTGGCTCCGTATCGGACGTTCGTTGAGGTCAAACAACCGGAAAGCAATTTTGTGTTCCGCATGAAATCGGGTCCTTATTGCGCGCTGTTCGAAGCGGATGGCGGTGCGTGGAAGATTGAAGCGATGGACACAGTGAAAGATTACCTAGCGAAAGAGCTCAGCGAGAAGATTGCTGCTGGAAGCATCGTGTTGATCGCTTAAGGACAAACGATGCCCTGCATGTTCTGCTCAACGTGCAGGGCAATATCGGACAAAAATCTGTATTGGCCCCATTTTACACGGAAGCAAAGGACGACTCAATGGGGCCATGACGGGCCAAGAGAGGGGGATGCATTCAGTGGCTTTCATACAGACGCACCAATCACTGCGTGACCATAGAAAAATACTTGAATTGGCAGCCAGGTTGGACATGTCTGAGGCGCACGTATCGGGTCACTGTATCTTCCTTTGGTTGTGGGCCATTGATAATGCACCGGATGGCATTCTCCCCGCCTCAAATCGAATTATCGAGAGAGCTGCTGGTTGGGAAGGTGAGAGTGGTGTATTGGTTGACGCTCTTGTTTCTGTAGGTCTGCTCGAGGTTGGAGACGATCAGCAGCTACATATTCACGACTGGGATGACTACACGGGACGGCTGATCGAACAACGTAATAAGAACGCCGAGCGCATGCGTGAAGCACGTGCACGTAAGCGAAATAACACACAAACAAACAACGTGCAACAAACGTTCGATGCACGTGCAGGGGCAATAGTAGAGAAGAGTATACAAGAGAAGAGTAGTAGTGGTGATCAAGATACTCTAGGTGATCTAAGTGCCTCTGGAAGTATCAACGCCCCTTCTGAGGACAAGCATATGCTGCCACCACAACAGCTAGAACAACTATCTCTGCCGGATTATTGTCAAGAGATCGAGTTCGCCATGGTCGCATGTGGTGCCAATCCAAACTATGTCGTCAAGAAAGAGGCGCTGGATTGGGTTAAGAAATTCCATGCTTCGAAAGTGCCAATCGACTTCGTGAAAACGGGAATTCAGAAGTGCTATGACGACAATCCCGAAATACACACGTTCACCTACTGCGCGATGCGCATTGAAGAGTGGTGGGCAAAGGAATTGGCCTTTCAGACCAGTGCGGAACCAATTGATTTTCAAATGCGTCTAGCGGCAAGCCGTGCATCGCCAGGCGAATCACGTTACGTGCCTCAAGGATTGCCACCAGAAGCACAGGAGTGGGACAAGTTTGCTAAACGAGGGACTTCGTGAGACAGAGGCGTCGCTTGTTTCAACGGTGGTTAACTACCCTGAAACGCTTGATGAGGTTGATGTCACATATACGGATTTTCTAGATCAAGAGTGCAGTTTGTTGTTCCGCACGGCGGTGTACTTACGGGATCGTGGGGAAGATGTCAGCATCTTTGCCCTTATGCAGAAGTTGAAAAAACGGGTTCATTCGGGTGTCCTAGCAGAGATTTTAGACATTGCGCGAGCAATGCCTAAGAGCATCGGTCAAATTTCACTGATTGTGAGACAGGCAGCGTTATTGCGCGGAGTGGAATCGGTTGGGAAACAACTTGTGCAACTCGCCCATGACAGTACGGATCCAGCGACGGCTCTTGATGCCGCAGAGAAGGCTCTATCGGAAGTCATGAACAAGTTCGAGGGGGACAAAGGTCCAACCCACATTGGCGATGGTCTTATGGAGCACTGGGATACGATCGAGCGACGGTATCAGAACCGTGGAAAAGTCATGGGTGTGACGACGGGTCTGGATGATATCGACAGGCTTATCGGGGGATGGCAGGAAAAGGACTTTGTCATCATTGCAGCACGTCCAAGTATGGGCAAGACGGCATTCATGCTGGAATCAGCGAAAGCAACGTCTTTACAGGGGGCAGGAGTTATTTTCTCAGCGGAAATGGGCGAGGAGCAGTTATACGACAGACTACTGGCTTCTGAATCAACAATATCGCTCTTTTCCCTAAGAAACGGCCTAATCGATGACGATAAGTTTCCCGAGTTATCCCTGGCTGCAAGCTCTCTCAGTGACCGCATGTTGTACATCGACGACACTTCGCTAGTTACCATGTCGCACATCCGGTCAACATTGCGAAAGCTGAGACGGAAAGTGCCGGAAGAGACGAAGATGGTTGTCTACCTGGACTATCTGCAGTTGGTGCGGCAGAACGGCCGCAGTCGCAACGAAGAAGTCAGCGAGATAAGCCAAATGTGCAAGGCAACCGCAAAGGACTTAAATTGTACGTTTGTCGCATTATCCCAACTCTCTCGTAAGTGCGAAGAGAGGGGAAATAAACGCCCGATGCTTTCCGACCTTAGGGATTCGGGGAGCATTGAGCAAGACGCTGATATCGTCGCGTTTCTCTACCGGGATGAGTACTACAACCCCGAAACAGAGAAACAAAACATCATGGAATTTATCGTTGCAAAGAATCGAAACGGTCCAACAGGAACGGCCGAGTTGGTGTTTCTCAAGCAAAACCAGAAGTTCGTAAATCTCGCAAGGAGTGTTGGCAATGACGTTTCGTGACACGTTGACCGTCGAGCAGAGATTATATGAGTTGGAACAGAACGTAAGTCATCTCCATAGGACCATTGCAACTTCCGTGATGGGTGAGATTTCACGATTAGAGAACCGCATTAGGAACCTCGAGGCACAGTTGGGCATTCCATCATCACTGAACAACCGCAAGCCAATCGACATTTTACTGCTGTTGCAGATGACTTCTCACCAGCGGTTTCGCCCGATCACCAACCGGGAACAATTTCTCGACGCGTATCAGCAGTGCATGTCGCCGTCCGTAGGCCAAGTTTCGCCCGCGAGCAACGAGCAGTAACAAGCGGTACAGATGTGGCAAGCGAGCAACCCATAGAAGATTATTGGCCTTTGCTTTTTATCACTTTGTTCTTGAGAGGAGGCTACACATGAAAATCTACCTATCAGGACCAATGACAGGACTCCCTAACTTCAACAGAGACACGTTCAACGAAGTAGCGACCGTACTCCGGTCAGTAGGGTACGAGGTATTCAACCCAGCGGAGGTCCAGCTCGACAACGGCACGTGGGAACAGTATATGCGGGAGGATATCAAAGGAATGATGGACTGCGACCGAGTTCTGTTGCTCCCCGGGTGGCAAAAGTCAGCGGGGGCGAACGTAGAAAATCGCCTAGCTCGCGATGTAGGGATGCCCAGGCGGTCGCTAGTTGAATGGCTTGCATTCAGCGAAGAAGGGCACCGGGTCTTGGCGGAGAGCCGCCCGGTCAGCATCAGGCTGCTTGAACAACTGCTGGGTACCGCCGACACAGAGCGGGGGAACAGGGAACGCTCTCAATCGTTGTCGGTAGGTGGTTACGCCGGCGGGGGAGCGGGGGATGGTTCGAGTGATTCCATTTCCGGATAAAAAGTATTCGGTGCTGTACGCGGACCCCCCGTGGACCTACAAGGATAAAGCCGAATCGGGCAAGCGTGGCGTGGCCTTTAAATACGAGCTGATGACCATTGATGAGATCCAAGCGTTGCCCGTGCACGAGATAGTTGACGAAGACTGTGTCTTGTTCCTATGGGTGACGTGGCCGCTCCTCGAGGAAGGGCTCGAGACGATGAGAGCGTGGGGGTTCAAATACAAGACGGTCGGGTTCGTGTGGATCAAGCTCTTAAAACGGATGGACAAGCTGTTCGCGACAACGCTCAAGACGCTCCAAAAAATCACGGAGGGAACGCTCGCGGCTCGAGTCCTCAAGGCGATGCTCGAAACGATGGTTTTTTGGGGGATGGGAAACTGGACGCGGTCGAATAGTGAGGTTTGTCTCATCGGCATCAAAGGCAAGCCGAAAAGAGTCGACGCAGGTGTACATTCTGTTGTCCTCGCTCCAATCTGTGAACATTCACGTAAGCCAGATGAAGTCAGAGCACGGATTGAGCGGTTAATGGGTGACGTGCCACGGATCGAATTGTTCGCCAGAACTCGAATACCGGGATGGGACTCCTGGGGAAATGAGGTGCAGACATGACTGCTGTTCAGAAAGACGTTCCGAGACTCACAAGTGGTTCAATCGACTGGGAAAAGGTTCTCAGAGCTTACGCGAAGGGCCACGGAAAACGGATGTTTGAAGCTGTTCAGTGGCTAACAGATAGGCCGAGTTTGCGAGTTGCAGTAGAACTTCTCGGATTTGAATCGAATCAGGCGTCGGAATTAGGAAAATGGCTCGATTCACGTGGGTATAAAGTACCGCCCATCATGGCCGAGGGCGACTATGCAACGGTGGGAAATCCGAAGAAGGGCGTACCAGAACCGACGGCTGAAAAAGTCATAGCCAAGATTCACGTGTCGGCAACGCAACGGACTAGCGCTCAAGCTGTCGAGCCAGAAGGCGCGGTACCATACATCACTGTACGTATTCCCCTTGAATACACCAGGTTCCCAGATTCGACCGACATCCTCAATTCGTCGGACAGAGATGGTCTTATCCGTAACGGGATCATCTTCTTACAGAATGCGGCCGCATGGGCAACTAAAGACATCCTCGACATTATGGGTGAGGTTGACGCGGTTCCTATAGTGCAGAAGTTCATTGATCGGAAGGTTGAGGAGTTATCACAGCAGACGTTGAGTGTATAAGACCAAGCATCGGCGAGTGGCGTCACTACGGGAGATGAACAAGGAGTGTTTGCTCAGCCTCGCCGATGCCTGACTATGGTAACCGAATTCGAGGTTTCGATACGTTGAGAAAGGGTGAGTATGGGTGAGCATCGATGCAGTGTTGAGTGGGCAACACTCATAGGCTATTGCAACGGGTGATTGCCTCCAAATATTACGCTCCATGCCAGACCGGTCCGTGCAATGCTGCATCACGTCTCCGCCATATTGGGGGCTTCGAGACTATGGCGTCGCTGGTCAACTCGGACTTGAAACCACTCCGGAAGAGTATGTCGAGCATATAGTCGAGGTCTTCCGTGAAGTGTGGCGCGTTCTACGTGACGACGGAACGTTATGGCTCAACCTTGGTGATAGTTACGCATCAGGCGGAAGAGGTGGCGGCGGCTCGTATACCGATGAACGAAAAGCGTGGCATGCCCAGTCAGAGGTTAGAGGGTGGCGTAGTGCTCTAGCGGGTTTGAAGAACAAAGACCTTGTTGGCATCCCTTGGCGCGTAGCTTTTGCCCTCCAAGCAGACGGATGGTATCTGCGGAGCGACATTATTTGGGCAAAAACCAACTGCATGCCCGAGAGCGTAACGGATCGACCAACTAGAAGTCATGAATACCTGTTCCTTCTATCAAAGTCGAAACGATACTACTACGACCATGAAGCGATTAAAGAGCCAGCCGTGAACGGAGACCCAAATCAACCACGCGGCTCAATTGGAGTCATCGATAACCCGCTAAATGGCAGCCGCCGCAAACAAGATGGGGTTGGCAAACGAACGTACGACGGATTCAACGCTCGGTATCAACCAGTAGCGAAGAGAAACAAACGGGATGTTTGGACGGTGCCCACAAGCGCATATGAAGAGGCACATTTTGCAACGTTTCCTCCAGCGCTGATTGAACCCTGCATTCTGGCCGGTGCCCCGGAAAACGGTATTGTACTTGACCAATTCAACGGAGCTGGAACTACCGGACTTGTGGCAACCAGGCTAGGGCGTCGATACATCGGGATTGAGTTGAATTCGGCCTATGTAGCGATGTCGGAAAGGCGGATCATCTCCGATGCTCCTTTGCTTAACACGCTATGAGAGAAGGTGAATTGGATGTCAGACGGCCGACGCAAGCAATATGCGGGCCCTGAGTTTTATGAACGTAAACTGGAACTCGTCATGGAACGGTTCGGGGTAAAGAAAGACGATTGTGAGTGGAATTGGGACAGGTTTGGCGGGTGGGTACAGTTCCGTTTGAAGGGCGAGCTATACCGATTCGAACACTCTGTTGAAAAGGCGAAAGCCAAAGGGAACAAACTGACATATGGTTCTGACGCCTTTGCGCAGATCGTCCTGACACTCGAGGATTTGGCGAGAATGCAGGAACGCGGGATATACGAATTGACCACCTGGATAGCAGGCCTTAAGTTCCTTCCTCCAGTGGTCGAAGTACCTACCTTCTTTCGTCAGATGGGCTTCACGGACCTGCCAGCCAGCACGGATGACGTCAGAGAGCGGTACCGGACCTTGGCTAAGCAACTGCATCCTGATGCCGGCGGTAATGCGGAAGACTTTCAAAATCTCCAGAAGGCAGCAGAACAAGCGGTGAAGTGGTTTGGGGAGCGAGGGTGATATGGGTGGCCTCGGGGGCAATCGTTGGTGAGTGTCCCGTATGTAATGAATGGATATACGAAGATGAATGGGATTTGGCAGGAGACATCATGGTTCATGCCCGATGCAAGCGTAAGAGATTAAGACTCTGCCAAGACTGCGGGAGCCAGCATGCAAACAAGGTTAAGCACATATCTCTAACGCCTGGTCTTTACTTATCGTTGCCGTCATGGGCATGGCTTTGTCCCAGTTGTACGGATAAACGAGCCGCCGAATATAGGGAGCAAGCAAAGACAGGCCAGGTCAAGTTTCGAGGGTGAGCGCATGAAATGGCTATTCTCCATGTGGGCACGCCAACCGTACACGATACCGTTGATATGGCTAAACATCAGCATGGCAACTCTCACTGGAATCGAGGACTGGCTAAAGGGAACATACCCATTCACACCTGCAATGTGGGTGATGATCGAGATAGCGGCACTATACGGAGTTTATAAGGTGAGGTGATGACATCAAAGCATGCAGAGAAGGTTGACGGGAATAGCTGCTGCGGCGGTGGTACTTGGTGCATTAGGACAGGACATGATGCCTGCTCCATCGATTGCACGGATGCCACGGCGTCAGAGTCACAAGCTCTGGACGTGCAGGAAGTGCAGCGAGAAGTTCCACCCGAACATGAGCAAGTCATTGTGTGACGACTGTATCAAGCGAAGGGATGGGGAATGAGGATGGATGAAATTGAACGCAAGTTTACGATGGATTTGTTAGAGGGATGTCTGAATGAGGAAGGCTATCGTGTCGATCACCGATGGGACGCTTTCACGGAATCATCGTCTGCATTACGCGTATTCCCTAGACGCGCCGAAAATGATCGTCCCACTTTGCGAAAGAGTTTTATCGTGAAGGTCATGTGGCAAGAAGGCGAATCCGAATGAATCAGCGTGTATCCGATGAACGGTTGGATTTTATTGCGAAGAGAATGACGATGGGTGCCTATCCGACGAAAAAGGAATCGCGTGACATCGTTGCTGATTTACAGGATGCGAATGAGGAGATTAAGCGGCTGAATGCGATTGTTAATTCGATTCCAGAGATAGTTAAGCGTGTAACGACATTTCAGCCATCTTTGCGCTCCGCTATTCAACCAATATTAAGAGGTGAATCCTAATGCCACAGTACGATTGGGCGAAGATGGCGCCAAGGGAACCTGTAGCTTGGTTTGCTGAACATATGGAAGAAACGTTGCGGAGAAACGACCATAAAGGCGGTTGGGATGATTGCAGCACACGATGGCTACTCAGCAGGTTACATGAGGAGCTAGACGAACTTGCTGAATCAATGAGTGGTCGTTGTGGTTGTAGAGAAGCGGACTGCCCGCATGTGCTATTAACGCCGTGGGATATGGCGAATAAAGATCGCGTGATTCAAGAGGCAACGGACGTAGCGAATTTCGCGATGATGATAGCGGACAAGGCTAGACATGCTGCTCTACGTGCAAAAGGAGTTGATGTGTGATGGCACTCACAAGAGAACAGGTGGAACAATTGATAGCGGCGTCGGAACGGGCGACAACGCACAGAGGAAAGTGGGTAGTACGGAAAGATACTATCGTTGGCGTAGAGAACCAAGGTGACATATGCGAAGTCAAAGTGGCTAGATTCGAACCGACCACTTATCACAACGCCGAATTCATCGCACAGTCCGGTAACCTCATGCCGGAATTGGCGCGTGGCTATCTGCAAAAGGACGCGGAAATACAACGCAAGAATGCACAGATACAACGGATGCGTGATGAACTTGTACGAGTCGCAAATATGCTAGAGAAGTGGTCAGAAAAGTATCCGAGTAGTGAACTGATGGTGTCCGACACGGTTGAGTTATTGGAGTTTGAAGTCGATAACATTCGTGAATTTCTCGCAGACATAGACGCAAATAGCGGAGCAGACGCAGAGGATGGTGGGACGGAATGATACCTTGGATTGTCTGTTTGTTCAAAGGCCATCTGTGGAAACGAGTGTCTGGATAAGACTGGTGGATTTGTGAAATCGAGAAGTGTCAGAGATGTTCTAAAACACGCGAATTCTAGAAGGGAAGCGGTCAGAGTGACGGATGCAGAAAAGCGACTTCAATTTACACCGACCGAGGAACAAGCATATGCAGCACTTCAACAGTTGATTAACGGGGAACACTCGCTGCACGTACCCCCATTGCCAGAAGACGCAGATATTGTGATTGGAAATGTGATTCGGGAGTGGGAAGCGGCTGATCAGACGATAGCGGAGAAAGATAAAACAGTCACTGATATGAGCGGACAGATTTATAGACTAAACCAGATATTAACAGAGAAGAGTGCGGAGATAGAACAACTCAAAGAAATGTGGAATATCGCTTACGGATATGGTGTGCGAGTCGAGGTTGAAGCGGTAACAGGAGAGATATGGCGGCACTACATCGAAAGGAATGATCTCGCATGACAGATGGGCGCGTGTTGAGTGAGGGAGAGGTCAGCCGGGCTGAACAAGGTTCGTTTTTTACTTCAATTTCAAGATTTATAGCCACGATCCGTGACTTGCAACGCCAGGTGTCGGAGTTAACTGAGGAACGGGACGATTACAAAGCAGCGTTGGAACAAATAGATAACTACCCAAACGGGGAAGCGCTTGTATACGTCGGGGAAATAAAAGGTATCGCGCGTGGGATGTTAGCTAAGCACGCACCACGACAGGAGGATGAGACATGAAGTCACTGCGCCAACGACGCAAAGCTGAAGACGCAGCTCTATCCATAACCATTCAGTCTCACGCGAATCGTGGGCGAAGTCTTGAAACGATGATCAACATGACAAACGCTCAGTACCGCCGAAACAACTGGGCCCTGGTGGATAAGATACCGACGCCTATAAAGAAGTTGCGCGACTACAATCGTGGGACGTTTATCGCCGTGTGGGAAAGCAAATCGAGCGTTGATTACCAGGGCGTCTACAACGGTCGCGCAATCGTGTTCGAGGCTAAGATGTGCCGGGAAGAGAAACGGTTTCCGCTGGCAAACATCCATGACCATCAGATAGCGTACCTTAAGCAAGCTGAACAACAGGGAGCCATTACTTTTCTAACATCGACTTCGCAAAGTTAGATGAGGTGTACTTGGTACCCGGACAGTATGCCGTAAAGTGCTGGCATAACGCGCAGGCAGGGGAGCGCAAATCAATCCCTATCGAAGCTATCCGGGAATTTGGGATGAGAGTGAGAACTGGACGCGGGGTGGTCTTGGATTACCTGACCGTGGTGGACAAGCTGTGGACGAGTGGGATGAAAAATACCGCCGCAGCATAAGCCGGGCGGCAACACTTTAGAAAACCCTAAGGTCTACTATTGCCAATGAACCTATTAACAGTTGTTGTACCTGTTACGCGGTGAGTGTGACCATTAGCGGAATTGAACATAATTGTAAACCTGTGAAAGTGTCTTGGACCGCCACCATGTGGACCTGTTCCGTTAATTGCAGGACCTGTTGTTCCTGAGTAAGTGTGTCTGTGTCCATTCTGGGTGGTAGTAATACCATGAAAGGTATGCATATGGGTACCTGGTTTGAAAATGACCACGTCTGAGACGTTTTCGAACAGATGTGCATGGTTCTTGTTTGTCGAAGTTACGCCGGACATAATGTGCCGGACGCGATTTACCGGGTCCTTTTTTCGAGCCATACAGAATTTCCTCCTTCATGAATGGTTGTTATGCATGAAACGCAAAAGGACATCGTCTTGGAATGGACACGTACCCATACAAATCACAATGGCAAGAAGTGTGAACACATGAGTAGACCACAGGTTATTCACAACCTTCTGCGTATAAGCGGGGTGATTTAATGCAACAACAGGAGGCAAAACCGAAGCAAGAAACGTTTGACCTAGAAGTAGAAAGTTTTAGTGACCGCGAGAAGCTAATCATCCGTCGATTACGGGAGTTCTACACCATCGACCGGGATATCCGAGAAGCGGAAGAGTGGGCAAGAGGCGATAACCTTCCGTTTGAACCATCTATCACAGCTTCGGCGCCGAGAGATGACGATCCAATAGTGAGACGTATTCTACAACACGATGTACTGCCTCCGGAGGCCCAAAAAGTCGTCAATAGCGTTCAAACGTATGTGTCACCAGATGAATTCCACTACGCCGCTACATACAGAGTGACACGACGATTAGAACGGATTGAGCCAGTGACGTGGGAGCATGAGGAACATATTGAGATGGTGCTGAAACTGTTGAAAGAACGATACGGTGAACCAGAAGAGTACCTAGAGCTAACAGAGACGGAGCGGCTTGCAATTAAGCGCGAGGCTTACATCATGGATGCGCGGGAACGGTTGCCTATCCTTCGTGAGCGGAAACGAATCATCAAACAGGCCATGGATGACTTGGAGATGTACTACCCAGAGTGGTGGACCATTCTACACTACAAGTACGTGCTGAGAAAACACTGGAAGACGGTTTGTAAGGTGGCTGCAAGAGATGGTGTACCTCTTACGGACGAGGAATACCGATTAAGTCGAAAAAAGGCGTTACATCAGTTTGATAAGTGGGCTGTCGGACTAAGGTAATAGAAAGCATAAGGGCATAGATCAATCTGGAGTGCTGAAATAGGAAGGATATTGTAGATATAAAGTCGAATTTTCATTATCAGGCGTAGGTGCATAGGGGATGAAATTGATTTTCACTGTGTTTATGCGGTGATGTTCTTCAAGGTTACCTATATTTCCTTGTTCGACGTGTCCTTATATCGTCGTATGTGGTCTCGGCCATGCAAGGTAGAATTAAAATCCCCTATGTACCTCGCGTTTTTTGCGTGCACTGGAGGTACATATGAACACCGAGCTTACTACGCCTGCGGATCAGCTAAAAAATAAGTTTTTCTCTCTACAAGAGCCATCTGATGTGGCCGACATGCTTGAAGTCCCTTATAAAGTGCTAATGTATATTGTTTATCGTAAGCCATTACACTTGCAATATAAACGTTTTGAAATTAAGAAACGCCTTGGGGGAGAAAGGGTAATTACCGCTCCCAGGTCCTCGATAAAAATTTTACAGCAAAAATTGAACTATGTATTGAGGCTAATATACAGGCCTAAAGCTTGTGTTCATGGATATGTTAACGGGCGAGATATTCGGTCGAATGCACGTATACATGCGAATAAGCGGTGGGTTTATAATGTAGACCTGTTGAATTTCTTTCCGTCAATCAATTTTGGTCGTGTTCGTGGCATGTTTATGAAGTATTTTGATTTACCCGATGCATGCGCAACTGTCTTAGCGCAAATATGTTGTTATAACAACGAGCTTCCGCAGGGCGCCCCCACATCCCCTATTATCTCAAACATGATTTGTGCGGTTCTTGATCGTGATTTAATGTATTTGGCCAAGTCATCGTCGTGTAGTTATACTCGTTACGCGGATGACATTGTATTCTCAACCACGAAGAAAAACTTTCCCCATCATATAACGAGTGAAATTCAGCGAATTGTTGAACAGAACGGATTCTCAATAAACCCGAAAAAGGTCCGACTGAGTCAGTACTTTCAACGCCAAGAGGTTACGGGGCTTACGGTGAATAAGTTTCCGAATGTAAGACGTCAGTTCATAAAAGAAGTGCGAGCTGTTCTTAATGTTTGGGAGAAGTATGGACCGGAGGAAGCTCAACAATTTTATCGAACAAAGTATGGAATTGAAAATCGTAATCCTGTAAACGATTTCTGGAACTTAGAAAACACAATGAAAGGAAAAATAAATTACATTAGAATGGTAAGGGGCGAGTCTAATTCCATATATCAAAAGCTAGCGGATAGATACAACAAATTGGTTGGGAGTGGCTTCCCTGTTTACAATCGTTCGATACTCGAAGCAGTTTCTCCATCACTTTGGGTATTAGAGTCTGATGAGGAACTTGAACAGGGTACGGGCTTCATGTTAAACGGGGTTGGTCTTGTCACGTGTGCACATGTTGTTAAAAAGGATACGGTAGCATACCGCACTTGTGATACATCAAAGAAGTATAGTGTCAAGACTTCTAGGATCCACCCACTCCGAGACTTTGCAATATTGTCCATTGACTATGACGACTGCATTGGATTGGAACCGAGTTTTGATGAAGGAATCGAAATAGGTAAAAATATTATCCTTGTTGGTTATCCGAATTATCAGGTTGGTGATACCCCGTACATACAGAACGGTGCAATAACGATGGAGCGAAAGGTGAGGTCTTCTGGTATTGAGCAGAAGAGGTTTATGATCAGCGCATCTATTATATACGGAAACAGCGGTGGCCCAGTTCTTAACGAAAGTGGAAAAGTAATTGGAATCGCTGTAACTGGTCAACCCAGTTTAGTGACACCGAGTCACTCTGATCGTACGGAGAAACATGGTGTGATTCCCATAGGAGATATTCTTATTCCAGTACCGGATTGAGGTGGGGTTTCTCAATAACAACAGTTAAACAACAGCAGATCAACAGTATATGGGTAAAAAACCCGTGTAATATGGTACTTGGGAACTCTAACGGAAGACGCTTGCTAACCCGCAGGCGTCTTTTTCGTTGTTCCAGTCGCCAAGGAGGTGATGCCTTGGTGCTCGAACGGAAGAACACGCTGGGTCCCGTTCCCGGCGTTGATTTCGCGACAGTGGATGTTCAAGGTCGCCACAAGGAATGTCGAGAAACCGACGCTGGGAGCGAGTCGTGGTCTAAAGGTCACCCTAAAGCGCTTGGTACGAGTCTGTCGGTGAAGACTCTTCATTTGTTGAACGTGTTGGCATCTGTTGCATACTCTCTAGGCGTAACAGTCTGCGTTCAAGGCTTTCCAGCCTACGCTCGTGTTGCTCTAAGCGCTCGTCGTATGGCGTCTGATACGCTGCCTGCTGTGCGGCATACCCGGGATATTGCTGTGAGTACGATGGATAGTATTGATATGCTTGTTGCTGCGGGTAAACATATGGCTGTTGACCGTATGGTGTAGCCGCCTGCCGATGATGATCAAGCATTCTTTTGTTCTCCTCCTAGATAGTGGTTTCTATACGCCTAAACATATGTACTTCAGGGCAAATGCCGGTAGGTATAACAGCCTATTCTTCTCGTCAAAGTAAACACGTATGATGAATGACTTACTTACTTTGGTTTTAGGGTGAGTAATATACAGCATCTTCTCGCGAGGAGGTGCTTGAATGTTCGGTGGATACACACAGTGGGCGGTCGTGTTTCTAATCATCTTCGTACTGTTCATTTTAATCGTTCCTGCAACTGGTTATGGTGGCGGAGCAGGAGCTCACGGTGCGTGCTGAGTTTCAAAAATCATGCTGTTCCTAGGTCACACTTCGGTGTGGCCATTTTGGTGTACAAGCCCAAATGTAAATCCCGCGAGCACGTAGCAGAAACATTGAGCTCAAAGTGGACTCGCGAGCAAACCATATAAAACTGTTTTAGGGTGGTGGTGTCATGAAACCATGCTGGGTATGCAATTACAACGTAAAGCCCAATACACGACCAATCAATTGCACTTTGTGTCATGGGAGAGTAGTAACACCATCCGACGAACAGGTGAAGAGGTTGGAACAGCGTGAGCGGGATCGCAAGAACTGGGAAACGATGATGAGCTCCCGAGACACGTTCGAGAAACGCGGGGGCAAGGTCAAGCAGAGACGTCGAGGTCGAGGATAGCGGGGGATGACACTTGGATCTGTCCGCCGAGTTTCATCCTGTCCCGAAGCCGAGCAAAGCCTCCAAGCAAAAACGGCCATATAAGAAGTGTCGCAGTGAGCGAGCAAAGTCGAAGGAGTTTCCGCCAAAGGTAAAGCACGTTGTGCGGGAGCGGTCCAATGGATTGTGCGAGCGCTGCAAATGCCGCCGATTAATGCATTTCCACCACTGTCACTTTCGGAGCGAAGGAGCCATCTGTACGAACGACCTCAGCAACTGTCTCGGACTCTGCGATCGCTGTCATTTATGGGACGATGACAGTGCCCATAAGAGTCGCGAGACACGGCTCTGGTGCATTGCAGAGGCGAAACGTCTGGCGAGGCTAACGGCCTCCTAAAGTGGCTAGAAGGCTCAGATTAGCATGGAACGAATAAGCGGGGGGTGAACAAACGTTGATGAGCGACGGAACGGGAAAACAAAGCAGTTAAGACGAGCCATCGAATAGGAGGAAATAACCCCGAAACCGCAGAATTTGTTAGCGGGAGGGTGAATGGTGACATTTGACTATTCGAAAGTGTTTGAGCCAATGAGGCATGAGATATACTTGGCACTTGCCTATTTAATTGGCATGTTTGTAGCGGCCTTACTAGTTGGATTTATTTTGAGTAGGGCGTTGCCTAAAAGTATTCGAAAAGGCGTTCAGAAATTTATAAGCCTTGTGTGTTTTCTAGGAGGGCTTTGGTACTTCTTGAGTCACATTAATGCAATCCTTCATGTTTAGATTACGTCCCGCAATGGCGGGATTTTTTATTTTCTGAGCGTAGCCTAGGACGGTCACCCTTTCGCGAATGTTTAACCCATGGGCGCTCGCCCGTCCTAGAGTGCGTTTAGACAACCTGGTAAAACATAAACTGAAATGTCTGGAGGTGACGAAGTGGATGCTATTGGACCAGAATTGAGGAATTACTGTTATATGGTGCAAAGAGGTAAGCCTGCGGCATCCATGGCGCTCCAAACCAGATATGTAGAAGAAGCTACCACAATCGCAACCGAGGAGTATCAGTTGCATATATACACCGAGGAACTTAGTGACGGTTGGGTCACGTTCTGGGTATACAAATACAGTCATATCCTCAATGTGATAAAAATGACGCCGCAGGAACCAGTAACAACGTTTGACCACTGGCTACTCGGTAAGTTATTCGGATACGAAGAAGCAGCCATTCAAGAGTTTCTGTCTGTTAAACACGAACATAGTTAGTTTTGCTGCACTTCGGACATGGCGGCAACCTGTCGGTTGCATCATCCAAATGAACAACGAGTTAGTTTGCTCATTCATATTATAAGAGAGACGAAAATCTTGGAGTTAAAAAACTTTATTGGGAATAACTGAGGTTATTGCGGAATAGTTTTCAAACGAGATGGCAGGAAATCCCCCTTCGGCCTATTGGGCAGGGAGGACGTGGACATGGAACACTTTGTGGTGATGGAGCACCTATTGGTGATGCTGCAAATTTGTCTGCTAAGCCTGCAAATTGTTGATCTTTTCAAGCGCCTCATTCACAAACGAGGTATTTCGAATATGTTGCATGGTACATTACGTACCTTACGGAAACGAGTAATACACCTTACTCACATCCGTAGGTGATGGAGGAGGGGGCTTTCCCTGTCATGCTCATAAATATATGTTCCTTGGTCTATGTAGGATAACTTTTAAATGTGACGGAATTAATTCACAGATTAATGTATTGATTTAACTGACCCGCTTCGGCGGGTTTTTCTTTTGTCCAAATATGCGATAACACGAAGGAGTTCGTGGATCGCGTCAGTTTTCGCGTAAATCATTAAGAGGGGCATTTGCTACAGCGCCATCCTCGTAATGGATTTCGGCGTATGCATTGGACTCGAACACTTGATCAATATGAACAGGAACGCCGCGGTACTCTACATTGATAATTTTGGACGATTCCATAATTTCCTTAGCACGTTGGATGTCCAAGTCATACACTCCCAAGTAGGTTTGGTTTATTTCACTCTGAAGAGTTACCAAAAGACCGATATGCTATACAAGTAAACGTGGTCGACTAGTTGCAGGAACCTTCTGATACTTGCAGAAACTGTTAGTAGGAGGGTGATGGGTAATGTCAGAATGGGCAGAAGACATAAGGCAACGAGTTCTAGGCTATAACCGATATAGATCGGAAGTAAGAGGTATTTTGAAAAAATTATTAAATGAGATTAAGACAAACGAGCTTGGAGCTGACTTGTCTGAGGCTTCTGTAGAACCGTTGGAATATGAAATTCAGGTTGGTCCGTGGAAGCGTACAATTACACAGCGGAAAATCAATGAGGCACGTAAAATTACCGAGGTAGATGGCCGAGGAAATGTCAAAGTTATAGGAGAACGTGACCTGGAAGAGGCACTTAGAATTTTGCTTTACCAAGAATTAGATTGGAAATGACCCGCTTCGGCGGGTTTTTCTTTTGCCCTAATGAGGTGATACGATGCCCAGCAAACCAATGAAGCCATGCTCGCAGCCTGGGTGCTCGGCACTCACCCGTGAACAGTATTGTGAAAACCACAAGCAATATACCCGAGAGCACGACTGCTACCGGGGGACATCAGCACAACGCGGGTATGACTCACGATGGCGCAAAGCAAGGCTGGCATATCTCAAGAAACATCCGCTATGTGCCGAATGTGAACGTGAAGGAAGTTTGACCCCGGCCACTGTCGTTGACCATATCGTACCGCACAAGGGCGATAAGAAGCTATTTTGGGACAAGAACAACTGGCAGCCGATGTGTAAGCCACATCATGACGCAAAGACTGCGAAAGAGGATGGAGGATTCGGTAATGGGTGATAAAGACCTAAGTTTGAAAGTAAACACGGCGCCGTGGTTCGCACTACTTTGTAAAGAATTTACCGATGCAGGGCAACGGGCTCTAGAAGCTGGCGTTCGACCCGACATTGTCTATGAGAGTATCCGCGCCGCTCTGTTGGCAGTAGTTACCGAGGCACTGCAGGTCAACGTCGAGAGCTAGGCGTCTATGGTATGAAACACCGCTCAAATGCCGCCTTGGGATCGCTGGGTAGGGGGATACAAATCTCTATAGCATTTTTCCCTGTAGACCGCGTGGGCCTACGGGGCGCACAAAATTCGTTTTAAATCATAAAAGGGGTAAAGGGTTGGAGGTGGTTAAGATGGGGCGAAAAGCAATTCCGGTACATCTCCAATTGTTAAATGGTAATAAAAATCGGTTGACTAAATCTGAGATTGAAAAACGCGTGGAAGCGGAGCGGTCACTTCGTCCACGCGATGACAACATAAAGCCTCCTCCATGGTTGAACAGCCTAGCCAAGAAGGAATTCAAACGCATCGCCAAGGAACTCCACGATTTGGACCTCATTACAAACATCGATGTGAACGCACTAGCGGCTTATTGCGATGCCTATGCCGACTACGTTGAATGTACGCGTATCATCCGCAGCGAGGGTTTGCTGGTGGAGTACACCAATAAGGCAGCCGAGACAAACAAGGTGCCACATCCTCTGTTGACAAAGAAAAAACAATTGCATGAGCAGATGCGGTCACTGGCGTTGGAGTTTGGGTTGACTCCTAGCTCCAGGGCGAAACTGGCGATGCCCAAGCAGGATGGAAAGAGTAAAACCGAAGAGGAAGAACTCTTTGGCGATAGGTTATGAACCTGGTTGAACGCATAGTTGAATATTCCAATGGCGTGATCGATGGGGCGATTCGAGCGTGCAAAAAACATAAGTCTGCATGCCGTCGATTCCTGCGCGATGTGGAAAGAATTCCAGACGAGTCATTCTTGTATGAGTTTGACGCGGACGAGCTGTACTCATTTTACAAATGGGCGTCTATGTTCCGGCACACCAAGGGCATTCTTGCCGGTCAATACATCCAACTGACTGACTTTCAGTTGTTCAATGCGGCGAACATTCTATGCTGGAAGAATAAAGTCACTGGGTATCGTCGTTTTCGTAAAGCGTACATTCAAGTGGCACGAAAGAATGCAAAGTCTCAGTTTCTGGCCCTCATCACTTCTTATTGTGGATTTCTCAGCGACGAACAAGAGGAGTGTTATATCGCCGGTTGGGGCCGCGAGCAATCAAGCATCGTTTACAGTGAGATAGCAACGCAAATAGCGGCCTGCGACCTACTGAAGGGTAAATATACCGACAGCTATGGAAAGATCACCCACCTGAAAAGTGGGTCTGTCATTCAACCGTTGTCCAAAGAAGCACGGAAGACAGGCGACGGTAAAAACCCGAGTATTGCTGTCATTGATGAGTTCCATGTTCATGAAACAAGTGAGATTTACGACGTGCTGATTTCTGGCATGGTTGCCCGAAAGAATCCGCTTATCGTGATCATTACAACAGCTGGCTTCGATATGTCTCGCCCGTGTTTTACGGAATACCAATACGTCTCGAGCATTGTGGATGAGAACTCGCCAATTGAGAATGACGAGTATTTTGTCATGATCTGTGAGCTTGACGAGGAGGACGACATCAATGATGAGTCCGTCTGGATTAAGGCAAACCCGATTGTTGCCACTTATGACGAGGGCATTAGTTTTCTGCGAAGTGAGCTCAAGGCCGCAAAGGATGTACCAGAAAAGATGCGGTCGTTCCTCACAAAGAACATGAACAAGTGGATCGACCAAAAGCCGGATGGTTTTATGCATCTGGACAAATGGCGGTCATGCGCAGTGGACTCAATTCCAGATCTGACACAATATCCGTGCTATGCGGGCGTAGACTTATCGGCCACCACGGACCTTACCTCCGTCGGGTTTGTCTATCAGCTTGACGATGGCATGTATTTTGTTCGACAACGGTCGTTTATGCCGGAGGATAAGCTGGCTGAACGCAGGCAAACGGACAAAGTCCCTTATGATTTGTGGGTGCGACAAGGTTGGCTTTTTGTAACGCCTGGTTCCATCGTTGATTATTCGTTTATTGAGTCATACATCATGAAGGCTCGTGATGACGACCATACCATACGGGAAATTGATTTCGATAAGTGGAACGCGAGCCATTTTGCTCAAAACATGGAGAACGAGGGGTTCACGGTAGTCGAAATCCCGCAGTCGATTCGCCATTTGTCGGAGCCTACCAAAGCATTTCGTGCAGAGGTCTACAAAGGGAACGTATTGCATGAGAACGATCCGCTGTTAACGTGGGCAATTGGCAATGCAATCACCCGGGTTGATGCACAGGAGAACATCATGCTTGATAAAGCTCGGTCGACAAATCGGATCGACCCGATTGCAGCGGTGATTAACGCGTTTTCTCGTGCGATGGGGCACGAATCCAAGGAATCTGTGTACGAAAAACGCGGTATGCGGAGACTTTGAGGGGGGGGATGTCTATCTGATGGACCAAGAACAGAAGAAACCCAGAATGAAGTTGGACTTTATCCAGGATGCCTGCCTATTGGCGGGTTTTTTTATGGTCGGATACGGATTGTGGCGAGTGTATCCCCCGGCTGCACTCATCACTTGCGGTGGGATGCTCCTCTGGGTTGGCCTGCCACCTCGTGAAAGGAGGCGTGAATGATGGGCCTTCTAACTCGACTGGTCGCCAAGAACCAAGTGACAGGAGGCTATTCTCCGGATGGTTTTTTTGAGCGATATTGGGCACGCATTGGGGGATTCAATAACCACTCAGGGGTACCAGTGAATGAAGAATCTGCACTTCGCTTCATCACGGTGTATTCGTGCGTGAGAGTCCTGTCTGAAGCACTTGCTTCACTTCCGCTATACGTGTACAAGTCACGGTCTGACGGTGGTGCTGACAAGGCCCCGGATCATCCGGTGTACGACTTGCTCTATGCTGAGCCGAACGATGAGATGAACACGGTCACTTGGCGCGAGCAACAGATGAGCAGTCTAGTCATTTCAGGTAATAGTTATTCGATTATCACTATGAATGGCCGTGGGCAAGCCGTTGACGTATATCCAGTGCCATGGGAGCGGTGCTGGCCTTACAGGGATCCTGATGACTGGAAGATTAAATACCGTGTAAATGACCGTGGCAAAAGCGAAGTGTTTCCTGCTGAACAAGTATTTCATATTCCTGGGCTTGGTTGGGACGGCATTCTCGGATACAGTCCGATCCGTATGGCGGCTGAATCGATTGGTGTCGGTATGGCGGCTGCAGAATTTGCTGCTAGATTCTACGGCCAGGGTATGAATGCCGGGGGTATCCTCGAACACCCAAACGAACTTAGCGACAAGGCATATGACCGATTGAAAGAGGATATTGCAGAGAGTTGGAGCGGTATTCGCAACGCCTGGAAGCCGATTATTTTGGAAGACGGCATGAAGTACAACCGTATTTCGATGCCGATGGCTGATGCGCAGTTTGTTGAGACTCGAAAGTTGGCACGGGATGAGATATGCGGTCTATTTCGCGTGCCGCCCCACATGATTGCCAACCTTGACAAGGCTACATTCTCGAACATCGAGCAGATGAGCCTTGAATTCGTGATGTATTCCTTGATGCCGTATATCTCAAAGTGGGAGAACGCAATCAACTGGAAGCTATTCTCGAAGAGAGATCGACAACAGGGATACTTCGTGAAATTTGACCTCAATGAGTTGCTTCGTGCGGACTATGTGAGCCGTCAAAATGGTATGGCGATTCAACGTCAAAATGGCGTCATTAACGCTGATGAATGGCGATCGGTCGAAGGTCGCAATCCGATTGGTGGTGATGCGGGTAAGGCATATCTGGTGAATGGGAACATGATGCCAGTGAGTCATCAACTGAATATTGCTCCACCATCAAATCCGGTTCCCGGCAAAACCACGTAAGCCGGAGAAAGGGGTGAAATCATTTGACAAAGCATCACAAGAAATTTTGGTCATTCCGCAACGACGCGGCCACGGGTTCAGGCGAACTGTACTTGTACGGAATCATTGAGAGCGAAACTTGGTGGGGCGATGAGATTACCCCAAATCAATTCCAAGCAGACTTAAACGCGCTTGGTAACGTCTCGCAGATTGATGTGTACATCAATAGCGATGGCGGGGACGTATTCGCTGGACAAGCAATTCTAAGCATGCTGAAACGCCATCCCGCTAATGTCACGGTACACATTGACGGATTGGCCGCCAGCATCGCCTCGGTGATTGCCATGGCCGGAGACCAAGTGTTGATGCCGCGCAACGCCATGATGATGGTTCATAACCCGTGGAGCTTTGCATTCGGCAATGCGGCCGACTTCCGAAAGCTGGCTGACGATCTGGATCAAATTCGCGAGAGTCTGATTGCGGCATATCAAGACAAGACAGGGATGGATCGAGATCAACTGGTTGCCCTTCTCGACGCGGAGACTTGGCTTACAGCAGATGAAGCTGTTCAGATGGGGTTTGCGGACGAAATTGAACAGAGCAAGCAAATATCTGCGTCCGTCCGGAATGGTCGGCTGTTGGTGAATGGGCAGGAGATGGACCTATCGCGTTATCGGAATGTCCCAAGGAAGGTTGCGGCGGCATCAGTACCGTCACTCGAGCAAATTGCAGAGGACCCAGACGGTGCAGATGACATGGCACCGCTGTTCACGGTCGGAAGTGATGTTCAGTTGACAATTTCGCCGCGAATTCCAGGGCAATCAACCGGTGACGTACGCGAAGTCGTTCTCACCTATGCCTATGGGATTCTGTTCGACGGCATGGAAAACGACGGCATCTATCATTGGTATCTCGAATCCGAGTTGGCGTCGTATGTTGAGACGCAACCTGAATCCAATGCCAGGCGCAATCACCAACGAATGATTGTCCGTGATGGCATGGTCCCGCCTGATGTATCCGAGACGCTTGCTCCGAAGGATACGGCATGGACAAAACCTACGCTTGGTGACTTCACGGACAAGCAGTGGTCCGATTTGTCTGATGACGAGAAGAACCACATCGCCGGACACTATGCTTGGGCGCGAGAAATGCCTCCTATGACGTTTGCAGACCTGAAACTACCCCACCACAGGCCATCTGACGGCGCGGTAGTGTGGGAGGGCGTCGCCAACGCAGCTGCACGCCTGCCACAGTCGAACATTCCAGAAGCGGACATACCAAAAGTGCAGGCTGAACTCGGCAAGCACTACAAACAGTTTGGTGAGACTCCGCCATGGGAACAAGAAGACAGCTCAAAAGACAGACTCGGAAGTCAGCGACCTAATGGGTCGCTTTCTTTATTTGAAAGACGAGTAAAAAACAACGAAAGAAGGTTGGTTAAGTGAACAAGCTACAGGAATTGCTCGAAAAACGTGCTGAAAAAGTGCAAAATCAGCGCCAATTGCTTGATTCTGCAAAGGCTGAAGACCGCAATCTCACTCCTGATGAGGTAACTGTATTTGACCGCTTGGACGCTGAAATTGAGGCGTTGGACGGGGAAATTGATGCTGAACGTGCTAAAAATGAGCGCGAAGAGAAGGTTTCTGCCCGTGAGAAGGAGCTGAATGCGTCGTTGACCAAGCCATTTCGACCGGCTTTAGACCATGTACAAGCACCAAAGTTGGATGACGGTGGATTTAAGTCTCTCGGTGAGTTCATCGACGCGGTTCGCTTCGGAGACAAGAAAGGTCGCTTGATGGATCGCACCGCAGACCGCAAAACTGGCGGTTATGAAGTTCCCGCTGCGTTCAAGTCTCAATTTATGCCGAGTTTCCGCAACGACTGGTCTATGGGCACTGGTTCCGAAGGTGGGTATGCGGTACCGGAGTTGTGGCAGACAGACGTCAGAATGCTGGATCCAGAAGCTAGCGTTGTACGGCCACGCGCATTCGTAATTCCCGCCGGTGACATCCCTGACACGACCGTCAATATGCCTGTGTTGAACCAGGGAACCAATGGCGTATATGGCGGTGTGACAGTTACGTGGACATCTGAGGGAACGGCAAAGCCAGATACATCGGCCAGCCTTCAAGAACTGCAGTTGACGCCACAAGAAGTATCGGCCACGACTGTTTTGACAAATAAGTTGATCCGTAACTGGCCAGCAGCGAACAGCTTCATTAGCAATTTGATGCGTCAGGCTACGGCATCCGCCGAAGACATCGCATTCTTGAGTGGGAATGGGACCGGCAAACCATCTGGCATCCTTGGTTCGGCAGGAGCACTGAACGTTAATCGTGCGACTGCAAATCAAATCACCTTCGCTGATGTATCGAAACTGCGTGCTGGACTCTATTCCGAAAGCCTTTCTACGGCGGTTTGGGTTGCCAACCAATCCATCATTCCGCAGTTGGTGTCCATCCAGGATGTCAATGGCCGCTACATCTTCCTGCGCGGCGATGTAACTCAACACATCCCGGATACGTTGTACGGCATTCCCATTATCTTCAGTGGCCGTACTCCTGCCCTTGGTACTAAAGGTGACTTGGTGTTGGCTGACTTCAGCAAATACCTCATCAAAGACGGTTCTGGTCCGTTCATCGACGCTTCTCCACATGTGCTCTTCCAACAGGATAAGACCATGATTCGTGTCATGTGGAACGTAGACGGAAAGCCATGGGTTACCGCTCCGCTGACCTTGGAAGATGGCGTGACAAAGGTATCTCCGTTCGTTGTTCTCGACGTTCCATCTGCTTGATTTTCAAGTTTGTCAGGGGGCGGCTAATGCCGCCTCTACTTTCTATCGAGGAGGTTAGGAAATGGCTAAGTATGTTGTGATTTCGGAGTTCGAAGATGCTGTTGAGGGCGTCCGTAGAAAGGTCGGCGATGTTATAGATGTCGATGATAATCGGGCAAAGGTGTTGTCTGATATCGGGGTCATTGTCGTTGGCGAACCGGATGATAGCGGGTTGATTCATCTTGGTGGCGGATTTTATCAGCTCCCGAATGGAGAAAAAGTACGTGGAAAACAAAAAGCTCTTGAGGCTCTAACGAAGCAGCAGGATCCACCGGTACAGGATCCAGCATCCCAAGATCCGCCTCAGGACCCACCGGTGCAGGATCCGCCAACCCAAGATCCACCTCAGAATCCCCCGGAACAGGATCCACCAGTACAGGACCCCAAAGCGGGTGAATAACCGTGATTTTGAACGTCGTTGAGGAACCCGCTCAAGAGCCGCTTACCGTCACAGACGCCAAACTCTATTTGCGTGTGGATGACGATACTGAAGACGACATGATAAGCGCGTTCATCACAGCGGCTCGGGAATGGTGCGAAGCCTATCAAAACCGCGCCTACATCACGCAGACGCTGGAGCTTGTCATTGACCATTTCCCACACCATATTAGCGAACCGTTTTTGTTCTATGATCTTCCCTTTCTGTTTTCCGGTGAGCGGGAGTTGTATCGACACCGACATCGTCATCACAACGAAATTCGGCTCCCGATGCCTCCAATCCAGTCTGTTACGTCAGTGGCCTATACGGATGAAACTGGTGCAAAAACGACTGTCGATCCATCGACGTATATTGTTGATGCGGATAGCGAGCCGGGTCGCATTGTTCCAGCAAGCGGTCAAAAGTGGCCGTTGGTTCGGTTACAGCCCATAAACGGTGTGAGGGTTCAGTATGTCGCTGGCTACGGGACCGCCGATAAGGTCCCGAAATCGGTACTACAGGCCATGAAAATGCTGATTGATCACTGGTACAACAATCGCTCAGCCGTCGGAAGTGTCGGTGGAGAAGTTGCGTTTGCGGTAAAGAGTCTGCTTGCCAAGCAGCGGATCGTGAACACATAGGAGGTTTTCCTAACATGACAACCACAGGAGACCTCAGGCGCCGTGTGACATTTCAAAAACAGGTAACCGTTACTGACGACGAAGGGTTCTCCACGCAAACATGGCAAGATGTCACAACGGTATGGGCAGCGTTTAAGGAAGTCACTCGCGGTAAAGAGTTTGAAGCGTCTGCAGCCCTGCAGGTCGAGAACTTGCTTGATATCACCATTCGGTACCGCACCGACATCACGCCGGATATGCGTATTGCGTATGGTTTACGAGTGCTACACATCATCGAGATGGCAGACAAGTCTGGTGAACATGAATACCTCTGGTTCCGTACGCGGGAGGTGATTGGCGGTGGCTGATCTACAACTGGATGGATTGGATTCGTTGGTCTCTCGTCTTCAGTCCATGGGTCGAGTCGGTAGTCGGATAGCCAACAACGCGCTTAAGAAGGCTGCCGAACCCCTTCAACAGGCCATGATGGACAACGTCAACTTGTCTAAGTACAACGATATCCACTTGCGCGATGATATCGAGATCAGTCGTGTAAAAACGGATTCCTCTGGTCAGAGGTACGTCGAAGTGGGCCCGGGTAAACAGACTGCATGGCGCGCTAAGTTTCTGGAGTTCGGAACGAGCAAGATGACCGCGCATCCTTTTATGGATCCTGCACTTAAGGATTCTAAGGATAAGATCATGAGCATCATGGCGTCTGAAATTCGTTCGGGGTTGAACACATGATCGACATCAAGCCAGAGGTACGAAATGCACTAATCGGAGACGCCGATCTCGTATCCATGCTCGGTGGTGAGCGTGTCTACTCCATCAAAGCTCCGAATGCAGATGAGTATCCACGCATCACGATGTTTGATATCTACAACATGGATCAGGACTTCGCAGATGACACTGTGCTATCAAACGAAATCCTAGTGCAGATCGATGTGTGGGACCAGGGAAACTACAACAGCATCGTGTCGAAGGTTGACGACATCGTTCATGGTCTTGGTTTGATCCGGTATTACGCTACGGATCTCTATGAAGAGGATACGTATGTATACCATAAGGTCCTACGCTATAGGACTACTAGATATCTTTAAAAATGGAGGGATAAATATTGGCTAAAGTCGGGTTGAGAAATTTCCACTATGCCGTCTTGACACAAGACGATTCCACGGGCGTGGATTATGGTGCTATCAAATCTGTTCCTGGCATAGTGACGTCAAAGATTCAGCCGAAGAGTAATGCGGCTACCCTGTACGCTGACGATGGACCATCAGAGACCGCTACAGTCCTTGGGGAAGTGGACGTTACTATTGAGTTATCGGAACTTCCAGTTGAGGACCAGGCGGCCATTCTCGGGCACACCATTGATGGGAATGGAGTCCTGGTCAAGAAGTCTAGCGACCAGGCACCATACATTGCTGTTGGGTTCATTTCTCGAAAGAGCAGCGGGAAGGACCTGTATGTATGGCTACTGAAGGGCAAGGCTCAGGTTCCGGAGGATGATTTGCAGACTCAAGAGGACAAGCCTAACTTCGCAACCACGTCTCTGACTCTTACGTTCGTCCGTCGGGAATACGACAACGCCTACGATGCGCGTGGCGATGAGGATAATTCTAGCTTCACCGGAAGTGCAACGTGGTTCGATTCTGTATACGGTGGCAGTAATGATACAACGGCTCCGACCGTTACTACAACACCAGCGGATGGTGCCAGTGCTGTAGCCGATAATTCCACATTCGTATGGACATTCTCTGAGGCAATTATGCCAGGTACAGTAACCGCAGCTAACTTCTTAGTCATGGTGGCAAGCGACGGATCTTTGGTAAATGGATCGCTAGCCCTGAGCGGAGACAAGAAGACGGTCACATTCACGCCTGCAGCAAACTTTACAGCGGCCACAGAATATATTGCCGTGGCAACAACCAATGTGAAGGATTTGGCCGGGAATGCCCTGGCCGAGGACAGTACGACGAATTTCACTACTGCGTAAGTTGAATGATGACGAGAGAGGGCTTATGGCCCTCTCTTTTTTATGAGGAGGAATAGTGGATGTCCGCATCTGATGTACGCGTGAAAAAAGTCGCGGTGGAACTCGATAAACCTCGCCATCTTTGTTATGACATGAACGCTTTCGCGGATCTTGAAGAGAAGTTTGGATCGGTTCAAAAAGCCTTTGACGCCTTGAAATCAGAGAAATTAAGCGCGGTTCGATACATCCTTTGGGCTGGACTCACTCATGAGGACGATAAACTTACGGAACGAGGCGTGGGTAAACTTTTCACCCTCGGTGACATCCCAGCACTCGTCAGGCCGATGATGGACGCAATTACATCGTCACTTCCAAAGGCTGATGAAGCAAAAAACGAGTAAACCAGTCCACACCTGAAGATGCGGTGTGGGACTGGGCATGGTTGCTGTATCTAGGCACGGTTCTCCTGAACATGGAGGAGCGTGCTTTTTGGCGTTGTACGCCACGGAAGATCGACGTTCTATATGACCAGCATTGTATGTGGCATCGGCTTAAGCCCAAAGAAGAAGAATTGGTGCCGATTGATCAGGTGTTGTGGTAGGGAGGTGAGATTTTGGCCGATGAAGAGGTTGGCAGTCTAAAAGTCACGCTAGGACTGGACAGTTTGGGTTTTCAGAATGGCATTAGTTCGGTAAACAGGCAGCTTAAGATCGTCGAGTCTGAATTCCAACTAGCGTCGGCGAAGTTAGGTGCATTTGGATCCTCGACTGACCAGTTGGGCGTGAAGGCTTCATCTCTCACCAAACAGATCGAACTTCAGCAGGCAAAAGTTGACCTGTTATCCGGTGCACTTGCTAAGAGCATAGATGAAAAGGGCGCGGATGCACGGCAAACAGACGTTTTAACGACAAAGTACAACAAAGCTCAGACGCAGTTGCAACTCCTGCAAAATGAGCTTGAGAGAACGAACGTCGAACTCGCGACAGCTGGAACAGGTCTTAAGGAAGCGGCAAATCAAGCTGATTCTTCTTCGAGTATTTTTGGGCGGTTAGGTTCGACTGTGAAATCCGCTCTGGTCTTTACAGGAGTATACGGTGGCATTTACGCCCTCGGTTCGGCCCTGAAAGGTGTCGTTGCTACAGGCATGGACTTTGACGCTGAAATGTCAAAGGTACAGGCCTTGTCTGGGGCTACCGCACAACAGTTCCAGCAGTTAAAGGACACCGCGATTCAGCTTGGCGCTGCGTCGGTGTTTTCTTCAAGCCAGGTCGCGGACGGTATGCAGAACCTTGCTGCAGCAGGTTTTTCAGCCAACCAGATTATCTCCGCGATGCCCGGTATCCTAAATGCGGCGGCGGCGTCTGGAGAGGACTTCGGTTCTGTTTCGCAGATCATGATATCGACCATGTCTGCTTTTGGCATGCAGGCGAGTGACATGGGTCACATCGCTGACGTGTTGGCTGCAGCTGCTAATGCGTCATCCATCAGCATCGGTGACATGGGTCAGACATTACAATATGCCGCGCCGCTTGCAAAAGCAGCAGGGGTAAGTCTTGAAGCATTATCCGCAGACATTGCAATCATGGGTAACGCTGGGATTAAAGGTTCGGACGCAGGTACGGCCTTGCGTGAAGCACTTACACGTCTTGCAGCACCTCCTGCGGCAGCAGCCAAGGAACTATCTGCATTGGGCATTGCGACAAAAGACGCTCAGGGAAAGATGGTACCATTCAACACCATCATCGCCGAGTTACACGACAAGTTCCAAAACCTTGGACAAGCCCAACAGCTACAAGCGGCATCAGCCATCTTTGGGCAGAACGCAATGTCCGGAATGATGACGGTCATCCAAGCGTCGCCTGCGAAGATCGACCAACTAACTAAGGCATTCCAAAACTCCAATGGCGAAGCTGCTAAAATGGCAAATGAGATGCAAGACAATCTCAAGGGTGCCCTGACTCAGATGCAGGGTGCTTTCGAGTCGGCGTCGATCAAAATCGAAGAGTCTTTATCTCCTGCGTTGACCAAAGTCGTTAACGGGGTTACTTCATTGGTGAGTACTATCTCTTCCAAGAACCCTGGACAAGCCTTTGCTAATCTATTCCCGCCATCGATAAGTCTTGGTATCCAAGAGGTAACATCAAGCATCAAGATGGGCATGGACGATATCAAAAGCGCGTTTGGTGACACGAACATTATGCAACAAGCGAAGCAGTTTTTCGCGTCATTAAACATTGGTCCTGCGATTGGACAGGGGTTGGATAGACTCGGAGCAGAAATTCAGATGATCATGGAGTTGTTTGCAGGGAACCAAGGATCATTCCACAGTATTGCAAATGCCCTGAACATCCCTCCACAGGTCCAGCAAACGCTTGTGAACGTTGCTGACACGATGAAGCAGATATATCAAACCGTTGGGCCTGCTTTTATAACGATATTTAAGCAAATTTCTGACTATATCCAGAAGAATGGTCCCGAAATAGCAGCGGCCATACAAAACGTTAATAAGGTCATCTCAGCGGTCTTTAATGCAGTATGGCCAATCATCAAGGTTCTTGTCATCAGTACCCTGGAAACCATCATGGATGCCATCAAAAACGCGGTTAAAGTGATAGAGGACGTCATTAGCGTATTCTCAGACCTGTTTACAGGAAACTGGAGCAAGCTCTGGCAGGATATTAAGAAGCTGACTATAGACGGACTTTCACTTGCGTGGGATTTGTTCCAGTTGTGGATCGGCGGAAAGATAGTAGGACTTTTCAAGGGTCTAGGTGGAACACTAGGCGGTCTCGTCAAGGATGCGATGGGCAAAGTTTCAAGCGGTGTGAAAGACGGGCTTGAAGCTGTCCTTAAATACCTATCCGGTCGTGTCAGTATGATCGGCTCCGAATTTAAGGCGGGCCTCAAAGACATTATGAACCTCCCGAAACAAATGCTCACCATCGGCAAAAGTATTGTGGACGGTCTATGGCAGGGCATCAGCGGCATGGGTGCGACACTTGAGAAAAATGTTTCGAGCTTTATTAGTGAACACATCCCGGACGCTGTTAAGAAGCTATTAGACATCCACTCACCATCCCGTGTCATGGCCGAAGTCGGTAAAAACGTTGGACAAGGCTTGCAAGTTGGTATTCAGCAAACAGCAGCCCAGGTAGAACAGGCAAGTCAAGACCTAGCGCAAAAAGTAATCGATGGTATAAACAGTAAGATGACCCCGTTGAATCAGACGATTGCCCAGCTACAGGCGCGCCTTCAGTTCCGTACCGACCAGGGCAATTCATCTGCAGTGTCATCTACCATCAAAGATGAGATTTCCGCGTATAATCAGCAACTTGGTCAGCTTCAGAACGCCATGAAGTCGGTCAATGCGGAAATCGCGAAGATGAACCCAAAGACTCAGGCCGATGGCATTGCAAAGCTACGTGACGAGTATTCACAGCTCGCCACAGAGTGGTGGAACGATCGGGATGCCATCACGCAATTAAACAACCAGATTACGCAAACCTCGCAGCAAGCGGCGCAGGCAGCAGCGAACGCCTTTAAGACGATGAGCGACAGTGAGATATCGTCAATCAATACAGCTCTACAAAACGAGTTATCCGCTCTGCAACAGGCCCATCAGCAGGCATTGTCTGACTTTGATGCCACGACCAGCGCCATGGACGCGCAATATCAAGCCCAACTCGCCGCACTCCAACAACAGTCAACGACTAACGACCGTGCGAACCAACAGTCTCAATGGGACTCGCAGATGGGTGATTTAAACCATCAGTTGACCGTTGCGAATCTGATGGGTGACACATCGACCATCAACCAGGTTAAAAAGCAAATCGATGACCTCAACCAGCAGATATCCCAACAGAAACAACAATGGGCCATCCAAGACAAAGAGCAGGCCATCCAGCAACAAGAACAGCAATATGACGCAGAGAGAGCATTACAGAGGCAGGCGTTAGATCAGGAATGGGCTCAACGTGAGGCTGACTTCCAAAGAAAAATGACACAGGAGCAGGCACATTTTACAGCCCTTCAGGCTGCATTACAAAATGCGATTGCAACCGGTCAAATGACTCAGCAACAAGCTCAAGCTGCATGGTTACAAGCGGTTAAGGACACTGGTGACCAACAACTCCGATTGCAGATACAAGCCGACCAGGCGAGCCAGGACGAGTTGAACAAGTGGACGCAGTCCTATCTGGATATCGGGAAGAAATATGGGACTAATCTGGGCCAGGGGGTTGTGTCTGGACTGAACAGTATGCTGGGAGCTGTTCAAGCGGCGGCGGCTCAACTTGCGAATGCCGCGTCCTCTGCTATGGGCGCGGGAAGGGTTGCGGTATCCGGGGCTGTTGCGACTATAAAGCCCCCTGCACTTGCTCGTGGGGGCATTTTCAACGGCCCGGCCCTAGTTGGTGAGGCGGGACCAGAGGCTGCAATCCCGTTGAACGATTCGACCATGCGCCGTCTTGCGTCGGCCATCACGGCTCAGATGCCTGCGGTCGCAGGTGGCGGGGGAAGCCATCCGATTAACATTTACCTAGACAGTCAACTTATCGCTACACATGTGTGGAATGCGGCGACGGGACAACTCCAAGAAGCACAACGGAAGGGGACTTAATACATGGCCGACACGTCTACAACTGCTAGTCCGAGACAGGCGGTTAAATGGCAGGCGATTCTCCAGGGTGGGCAAAAGCTAACCGGCGGGACAGGGTCCAACTTCGACGTAAACGTGTCGGCGGTTACTGTCCCTTTGGTGGAACTGTTTACGGTGTCCGGGACAACGTTCAGTGACACGATGTACGTGGCGAACGGTAAAGAGACCTGGTATGAAAACGGGAAAGAGTGGACTGCTACATTCCCGCTTGAGTACACGCTTCAAGACGGTTCAACTCTCACTATCACGCGTAACAGCGATTCCGCTGGCGACTTAACCTATACCCAACAGTAAGGAGTGAATCTGGTGGGTACCATCGCACAATATGTACCGAAAGATCCGCAGCCACTCAACCAGAGTGGCTTTTCTTATGTCTCCGACAATGGGGAAATTAACGCGACCTTCACAAAGGACGACAGCGGAAACAATGTTGTTCAGTTCTCCAATGTTTCAACAGGCGCCATGGTTTCCTGGTATCCACAAGAGATCAAGTACACGGATGACAACGGGCTCGACGATATCATCTATTCAGCGGATAACACGAGTGATCTGTTTGTAGTCCGGCAGTTCCACGCCCGTTATGACAGGCATTTCCCGGACGTCGAGGAATATTGGAGAGTTGAGGCGGGGCAACTCAAGCACTTTGTGACGCTAACCGGTGATCAACGTGACCCAGCTCCGTATCTCACGAATCCTAAACTTGCCGTAGGTGGAATAATCACGTTCGACCAGTCGTTCTCCATTAGAACAATGGGAATGACGATGGTTGGTGACTTCACAACGGGGGCAGGCATCGACATTGTGGACGGGAACGGCAACCCCATTTTCACCCTCCCTGCGATCGAGGCATGGGACCAGTCCGGGAACAAGACAATCGGATCATATGTCGTTACTGACATGGGCCCGGGACAGATATATGTTGCGATGGCCGTCGATAATGCTTGGATTTCGCAGGACTCGATTGTCTATCCGGTAGTGATCGATCCGACTACGATCGTCTCGGGCAATTTCGACATAAGCGCGGCCGGGGGTCGGAAGATTGTTCAACTCTCAAATGGGTGGATCGTCGTTGCTATTCGAGACGTAGGTTCCGCTATACTCCGAGTCTATGTATCTAAGGACAACGGGAACACATGGTCTTTACTCACTACGCCTAGCGTCAATCCAGTCAGTTGGGCGATAGCCTCGAACGGGAATAGTGTCTACTTGATCGCGTGTTCAGGACAGTATGGGATCCAGGTGTTCGCATTCGACGCGACGACGGTTCCGAGCTCGATTAGTACGGCAAAATATCCGAATCAAAACGAGTCGAGTCAGTCGTGGGCAGGGTGTTCGATCGCGGTAGATGGTAACGGTTATATATGGGTTGCATGGTCGGACATCAACCCGACATTTCCGCAATGCTACAACATCCGAGCGGCAAAAAGCACAGACGGCGGGAACACATGGCAATGGTGGGATGTGACGAATCTCGGGACAAGTGGGGACGACTCGAAATATCCCTCGCTTGCAATAGGTACAGACAACACTCCGGTCATAGCCTACTCCGCGATGCGAGGAAATCCGTTCGTTTATTGTGCGTATCTTAACGGATCTGCGTGGACGCATGACATAACTATTCAACAAACAGCGAACACCGCTCCGGCTCCGTGTTTGGTGTGCGATAAGAACAACATATTCCACTGTTTCTACTCAGCACAGCAAAACATCAATCAGTCACTATACGGAGTATGGCACACACAGTCTCAAGGTCCTAATGCGTGGCCGTCTACTCCGAATAACTGGGATCCTATTGTTACACACTCGTCGTCCTATGGTTCCGGATGGCTAGATCCGACGGCATCTTATGATCCATCGAAAAATCAGTTATATGTTTTCTATGAGTCACAGGACGGGAATTTCGGGGGCTCCGTGGGATCACAAGGGGCATGGACGGCATTGTCCGGGCTTCCAAGGACTTCAAACTCGAATGCGGATCCTAATGCTCTGTGGTCGCAGTTCAGTATGAACAGTGCAGACGCTATTCGGTACATTTACAACGATAGTACAAGCATTCAATACAGCTATGTTTCTCTGAACAGTCCTCCGAACGCTCCGACGCTCAATCCGGTATCGAATTTCGACGCGATGACAGCAAAGAATTTGACGTGGCAGTTCAGCGATCCGAACAGTAATGATAGCCAAAGCGCGTATCAACTCCAGGTTGTCGACGTGTCGAGTGGGTCGACGGTCGTGGATAGTGGGAAAGTGACAAGCTCGTCTCAATCTTACGCGCTTGCAGCAAACACTCTATCGAAC
The DNA here is from genome assembly GCF_026651605.1 of Alicyclobacillus dauci. Lineage (GTDB taxonomy): Bacteria > Bacillota > Bacilli > Alicyclobacillales > Alicyclobacillaceae > Alicyclobacillus > Alicyclobacillus dauci. Next base: position 1,817,866 of record NZ_CP104064.1, read on the forward strand.
GGTAAGCAGTATCAATGGCGCGTAACGACATGGGATTCGAGCGGAGCTCAAGGACCGTGGTCGAATTATTCGACGTTTAATACGGCAGCCGCTCCATCGGTGTCGTTCACAAGTCCGTTGGCGGGCTCATCGGACAACACGTCGAGCGTTGTCGCTAAATGGTCGTACAGCGATCCAGGGAACAACGCTCAAGCATCCTACGATCTGCAGTTACTCGACGCAAACAACAATGTCCTATGGGAAAGCGGAACAGTGAACGACTCGACTGGAAACATCCGAGAAATGACCGTTCAATATACGCTCGCGAACGACACGAATTATCAGCTCAAGATCGTCTCGACGAATACGAAGGGGATCACGAGTGCTCCTGCGACAACATCGTTCTCTACGTCTTTCACTCCTCCAGCTCCAGCCGCGATGACAGCGACTCCGGATAGTGCGAGTGGGAGAATAAGCTTTGCGATATTTAACCCTGCACCAACTGGGTCTCAGCCCGCCGTGTCCGGTAACGATATCTATAGACGAACTTCAGATTCAACCGACTGGACAAGGGTTGCTGAAGCGATCCCATCGAATAGTTCATGGACCGATTACAGCGTTGCGAGTGGTCAGTCCTACGATTACAAGGTAACCACATACGGAACGAACGGTACTCAAGTCGACTCACAGGTGATAACCACATCGATATCGTTATCCGGTATATGGCTTCATGATCCGGCTGACCCGACAACGCTCACCAGGTTCAAGTTGCGAGAGAACAACCGAACGTCCAAAACGGATTACGGGCAAACCCTTATGCACTTTGAAGGTCGGGAGCTACCCGTAGCCGACATGGACGATCAGGTCGACCAACAAATCCAGGTCACGATCGACTGTCTCAAGACAAACGGCGACTTAGACAGCCTGCGTGCACTGATTGCACGCAAGAGTGTGTTACTTTACCGCGATGGTAAGGGACGCAAGGTTTACGGCGTAGTGAGTGAGGTTCCCGAAACAGAACAGGATTGGGGAACTCAGGTGCAACTCACTGTCAACGCGGTTGACTACCAGGAGGCGGTTTAATGCTTCCTCTCGCACAAAACGGATACAGCGTTGATCAAGTAAAAGCCGCCTTGCATGCCGTCCACGGTAACAGGCGGCTTCACTTTCGTTTCGCACAATTGACTAAGGATGACCAGTTCATCAGAGACATCACCAACCTGGTTCAGGTCGGGCAGAGTAGCATCAGCATGAACAATACCGCCGACCAAATAAAGCGGTCGGCGCAGCTTAACGTCAAAGATGATGGAGGCATTAACTGGCCGCAAGATAGGATCCAAGTTTTCGCTCGTCTATATCTCCCGAATGGCTATGTGGAATGGCCCCAGGGGATCTTCCTTCTTTCGAGTCCAACGACTAAATATCAAGGGCTGAATCGCTACAGGGCAGTGCAAGCCTATGACGCCATGCAGCAGCTGACGGACTGGGGTTTCTCTGCACGCTACGTGGTCAACCAGGGCGCCAACTACGTGGATACCGTTAAGTCCATCCTCCAAGGCGCGGGGATCACCAAAATTAACATTGACCAAACTGGCAAGACACTGCCTACCTGGCTCGACTGGCCGCCTGACACGTCTCGTTTGGAGGTGGGCAATACGTTGCTAAAGCTCATCAACTATGAGGCGTTGCACGTTGACGAGAACGGATATTTCACCTCGCATCCCTATCAGACTCCACAGGTACGCGCCGAGGAATACGTGTACGCCACAGATGGACAAAGCGTTATTTTTGGCGGCTCTAACGGTGCGACGTCGACAGAAGATTATTTCAGCGTTCCGAACACGTGGATCGGAGTTGTCAGTGAGCCGAATGGGCTCTATCTGACGTACACGTACACCAATGACAACCCGAATAGTCCAACCAGCACCGTTAGTCGAGGGCGCGCCGTGACCAAATATATCAGTGTCAGCGCAACGGATTTGGACAGCCTACAGGGCATTGTCGAGCAACAGGCGTCGAAAGACACGATGGTTCACCAGGTGAGCTTTTCAACTGCCGTCATGCCAATCCACTCGTATGACGATGTGTATCACTTTACTCACAATCCGCTTTACATCGACGGCAAGTTCGAAGAGATCTCGTGGACGATGCCTCTGCAGGCCGGTGGGATGATGCAACATGTGGCGCAGGAGGTGATCGCCATATGAACTCGGCAAGTACGTTCCTGGACATCATTCGTAAAGAGATTGCTAGGCAACTTGGGGGCGGTGCGCTAAAGCGGGTACCCAAGGAAACAGCACTCGCGATGATTGACCCAAACTACACGTCTGGAGACCCGAAGCTAGTTTTTGATGATGATACTAGTAGAACACCAGTCGGACCTTACCCTTGTGCAGCTTGGTACACTCCCGCTCCGAACGACCGTGTGTTGCTGCTTAGGGCCGGGAATTCGGGCCGGTACGTGGTGCTTGGAAAAATAGGCACTGGGTCAGGTGGACCTGGCTTTTCTACCCATGGCTACTACCAGCCCATTATGTCGTTTCCGTTGTTCGGGTTCGCGGGAGACACTCCTTTTACTACATCATCAGCGACATGGGTCAGTTTTGGACGTACTCACTTATATGGTCCTTTATCGTATGGAATGCCAGGAGTCCAGCAAGGGGCACAAAGGTACTACCGATTCCTAGTCCAATACACGGATAGCTCGACAGGATCGACGGACGGCTATCCTCATATTCAACTCGCGGAGGCCGACTTCACTTCGAGTATATCCGGAGATCAGCAAATGGCGAACACATGGGGCGGCGTGGATGGACAAGAGTTCAGAACGTGGTTGTCTCCGTATTGGCAAAGCACAGACACGAATCATGGCGTTCTCCAGGCTAAATTATGTACATCATCCGGGACGAATCCCAACAACAAATCACTAGAAATCTATCGCGTAGAGTTGCAAGCGTTCGACTATTGGCCGTAAAGGAGTGATGCCGAAAGAGAACAGGACTTTGTTTATTAGTCAGTAATGGGGAGGCGAAAAGATGTGGAACTTCGCACGATTAGACTCGGCATTCTGCCTGGTGTGCGCGGTTATCGGTACTTGGATATCCCAGCTTTACGGTGGATGGAACGCTTCACTCTCAGTCCTGGTTTGGCTTGTGGCAGGTGATTATGCGACAGGGCTTATCGCAAGTGCGCTCGATGGCACGGGGCTGAGTTCGAAAGTGGGTTTTAGAGGCATCGCCAAAAAGGTAATGATCCTGTTCCTCGTTTTAGTGGCTCACGAACTGGACGTGGCTCTAGGTGTAAACGCGTTGATGAATCTTGTGATTTACTTCTATGTGACCAATGAATTAATTTCCCTGACTGAAAACCTAGGACGGATGGGAGTGCCGGTGCCAAGGCAGTTAGTGAACATTGTTTGCGTCCTCAAAGGAAAACCGAATAGAAAGGACTGAGCGGTTTGACACCTCAACAGTTTATCTCAGCCATCGCCCCGTCGGCGGTGGCTTTTATGCGTGCCCATAAAATCAGTGCGGCGCTCATTATTGCTCAAGGTGCCCTTGAAAGTGGATGGGGTAAGACCGCGCAAGCGATGGGCAACAATCTCTTTGGTATCAAGGCTGACTCGAGTTGGAGTGGACCAATAACGATGCAACAGACCAAAGAGTTTGTCCAGGGTCAATGGCAGACCATCACGGCCAAGTTTCGAGCCTATCCATCTACCCAAGCGTGTCTCGAGGACCATGACGGATTCCTTTTGCAACCGCGATACAGAAACCTCATCGGCGCTGATTATGCGACTGCGTGTCGCTTGATTGGCGCTGTTGATGGATATGCAACCGATCCGAATTACGGATCTCAGTTACTCGAAATCATCAAGGAGTATGACCTAGCCAAGTATGACAAGGAGGCTACACAAGTGACCTACCAATCAGCAAAGGCGAGAGTGAACGGAAAAGATGTTTTGGCAGTCGGAGTAAACGATGTAACTTACCTCATCTGGACCGTAGCGAGAGATACCGGATGTAACTTGACCAAGGTTGCTCCTGGTGATGTCGAGATCGACAGTAAGAAGCCGCCCCAGGTATTCGACGGAAAGAACACCTATGTCGAGTGGTCGGCCATCCCAACAATTGACCCGCATCCGATCAAAGACGCAAATGGCGTGTGGCAGTTCAAAACGAAGGCTTCAACACCTGCACAGCCTACTGCGCCGACGCCTTCCGAACCCGATCCGGTGCCAGTGACTCATGACTATCAGATCGTGGTTACCCAGCCGTCGACCGCAATTGCCGGTAGGTGGGCACTCACCACAATCCAAACGCTCGACAACGGAAAGCCTCTGGGTAATCAAATCATCACTGTGGCCGAGAATGGCGTACAGGTCGCTCGCGACTATACTGACGCGATAGGCGGCTATGAGTGGCAAATCAACGAGACAACGAACAAGACAGACTCCATCACGGTCACGTGGGTTGATCCGGACGGTAAGACGCACACCGTCACAAATTCGACCCAGTTCCAGGTCCCGGCTGTCACGCCTACCCCATTGCCTTCTGATGACTCGATAGTAGTCCAGTTCCCGCTGCTCCCGACGTCTGACGTGTCGAATGCAATCCTGTTTACTGCACAGTCGACGACGGGTGGATCAACAACCTTCCAGCTCGACACAGGCGCATTTGAACTGATGCTGAACGAGGCCGATGCGAAGCTGTTCAACGCTCCGAACCTTGGAGCCACGGCTGTCCAGGGTGTCGGTGGACAGTCACAGGCTTACTACAGTCAAGTTGATGTCGTAATTAACGGCGTGACATTCAAGGGTATCAAGTGTGTTGTGGACCCGGATTTCACGGGCAACTCACTCTTCGGGTACCAGTTCTTCATCGACAACAAGTACGAGCTCCTTGTGAGCCAAAAACACAATACTGTGACCTTTTGCAAGTAAAACAACCATAAAAGAGGAGAGATTTGTATGTTAGCAGGATTTAATTTCAACGACATCTATACAGCAGTGATCGCAATTGCAGGCAGCGGTGTGGTAACCGGATGGATTCATAAAGCATTCGGCCCAAAGGCCGTCGCCACCGAAGAGAAGATTGTCCAGGCAGCCGGTGTGCTAAAACCGGTCATCATTGAGGGAATTCACGAAGTAGAGCACCTGTTGCAGATGCCGGAACTCGCGCCGGTTAAAGCGGAGTTGGATCACGTAAAGGCTGAGTTGCGTAACTCGAAGATTGATGCGGTAGTTCGGGGACTGGCCACGGCATATGGAAAGGGCATTGGTGAGCTCGCTGATGACGAGAAAGCAGTCCTGGTGTTGTACGCACAAACCGAGTTAGCGAAGATCGGCTACACCGTCACACCGGAGGAAATCAATCATGTTATCACAACGAGCAGACAGATTGCGGATGCCTTCGCCGGTTCAGAAGCATACAATCAGACGGTAAAGACAGTAGCCATCAAGAGGCAGCTAGCCGAGGAAGCCAGACAGGCATTAAATTCTCCTACAGATAATGGACAGGCTGCTCAACCAGCCGTATCGTAAACAGTGACCTCCTTGGTCAAACCGGATGCCCCGGTCTTCGGACTGGGGATTTTTGTTTAAACAATCGGAAAATGTCGTTTTATAGCAGGACACCCTTTTCCATTGAAGAATATGTAAGTGGGAGGGTGAAAATATTGGCCAAGGATACGGTTCGCAGACAAGTTAAGTTTGACTACTATAGAGTGGCTCTACGTAAGAGCGGCGACAAGCCCAATGATAAGGATCGGTTGTTTGATCTAAAGCTTTGGATTGCCAAAGCGAAGGCGTTGCCTCTTAAATCGTTAACCAAGGAATACCACCAAGAACAGGCCCGTATGGAAAAAGCCACGTTTTCTAAAACAGATGGGTACTGGTTCTTACATTTTAGCCGTTTGAGAGACACGATGATCCCTTCGTGGGCAACAATATCTACGAATGTTGAGCCGATGGAACTAGAAGAGGACGAATACCTCGGAGAAGAGATAACTGGTCTATATGATGAAACCAATAAAATATTGATGCTCCAAAGAAATCGTAATAGCCTGAGCCCAACAGGCGTAGAAGCGTATCTTAACGCAGTTTGGGATAACCATAAACAACATATTTATCTTCGTCCCATTCTCGCTAAGGACGTTGCCCAGCGCGTGAAGAAGGGTACCGCATTTCGCCGTCTGACTATTAGATTCGCCGATTTAGATTCAACATCCCCAAGCTCTAAATTTAAACGTGCAAAGGAACTTGTGGATGCGTTTCGTGACTACGCTCCCGTGAACGCAGAGGTCACTTTGACCATGGGGAGATCGCGAAATTCATCGCTGAGTTCGGAGACAATAAATGAGGTAATTGACGAAGTTCTTAAGGATCGTGAAGGAAGCGGCATAGTAAAGGCGGAAATTGGTCTGAAAGAATCAGATGATAGTGCAGTAGAGGTTATCGATTTGTTTGAGGAGCGAGCCCAAAGCTCGGTCTACTTTGATGTACCTAAACGTAAGTCATTAGAACACGCTGTAGTTGCGAAAGCCATGGTCAAGTTGTATAACGACTCACGAAAGAGGATTATAGGGTATTTATCCAAATAGAGGTGAGCATGGTGTCCTGGCGCAATCGGGTCATGAGAATATCTGGTTGCTTTGGTGTAAGTGCAATACTTCAATGGATTGGGCTTGAAATCACAACAAAGAATTTAGACAAACTGGTAGACGCATCGCTTAATGTTTCATCGATATTCATCGGGCTGCTCGGCGCTTTACTAGGGATTGTTTTGAGTATTCGGGATGCTGAACTAGTACAGCATGTAATGGGTTCAGACTACAAGTCCGTACTTTTCGGCTATATTTGGGAAGCTATTTCCGCTGGATTTTGTACCATCATTTTTGCGGCTGTACTGTATGTCGTTATGGGTGAAAGTGCTCCGGCGCTATGGTGGTGGAGGATAGTCCTAGGGCTTTGGTCCGGGATGGCAATTTTTATGCTTTTATCAGCATTTTTGTCCGTGCGAGAACTGATGACGATTATCTCAAATGCTCATCTCAAAGTCGCACGTCCAGATAGTGAAGAAATGCAGGAGGATGAAGCAGAAGCACTGCGAAATGAATTGTCGAATGAAATGTAAGTGGGCACTCTAGAGTGCCCTTATTTCTCTCTCACACACTACACCTCATCATATCCCCCTCAGTCAAACACCCGATACACAATCCATGCGTCATCCCACCGATGCTCCAACTCCACCATAGCCATATCCGCCGTCAACACCCGATACATCACTCGCTCACCTTCGCCGCGAATCCAGTCGCCCATTTCACGCCACTGATCGAGGTAGTCCCTTATGCGGTGCTCAATGCCTTTAGCGTCAGTGTAGGATAGCGGTCGCCCTTCATCGTCTATGCGGTTGACGTGGATTGGTCGGTTGACAATGCGGCTCACGCTTCAATCTCTTTCACGCACTCAGGTGTGTCGTTGTTCACGTTCCCGACCATCTTGCTCACCGGATACCAATGCATGTCATCCTCGGGATACGGTTTCAGCACGGCGAGCAAGTCGTCGATATTGGTAACGTACCTATGCAGCCAGAACCGCTCATCCTGGCTACCGCGCAGAATGGCCGGCATCCGTTCATGGATCGACTTCACTCGCATGTTGGCCGGGACAGTGATGATGGTACACGTATTTATTTTGTCTCCTGACGCATCGGCCCAGGTGTCGTAAAAACCAGCGAACGCGAAGACTGGCCGACTCTTCACTTTGATGTAGTGGGGCTGTTTCGTGTTCCTATGCCATTCGAAGTAGCCTGTGGCAGGAATGATGCAGCGCCGACGCTCGACAAGCCGCTTGAACACACCGTTCGTCTTCAGTCCCTCAACGCGCGCGTTGATCGGTTTGACCTTCGGGTTTTCCGCTTCCCATGCTTGTGGTATCAGGCCCCATGAAAGCGGCCCAACTCGACGCTCGTTGTCGTGATCCGCAATGATAGCGGGGATGCGCTGTGATGGCGCGATGTTATAGTGAGGCGGGAAACTGTAACTCGTGTTCGTGATGCCGAAATACTTAAGTACCTGACTCCAATCCTCTGTCATAGCGAAACGTCCGCACATATTGATCATCTCCGATCACATCATACCAGAACGTCTGTTCGGTGCAATATCCAGTAAACCCCTATGTACGATTAGTTTACATAACGTGAAAATGGTATTGGTGATACTATGCTATTCTCTCCAATAAAACCGATGCTTCTGACTATGCGGGCAGAGGCGTTTGATGATCCGAACTATATATTCTCCCCGAAATGGGATGGTTGGAGAATCCAGATACACAAGCAGGGGGAACGCATCGAAGCCTATACGAAGAACGGTCGCAATGTAACGGCCAAGTTCCCAGAACTCGAAGCTGTGACGAGGTCCATTCTTGCCCACGAAGCTATCCTTGATTGCGAAGGCATATGCATCCGCGATGGTCGCTCGATATTCGATGACTTTCAGCACCGCGGTCAACTCTCCGACAAGATGAAGATTGTCAGGGAAGCATCCGCACATCCAGCCACATTTGTTGTTTTCGACATCCTCTACGATGGAGAGGATCTGACCGGGAAACCTTTGTGGTACCGGATGGAACGTCTCGCCGAAATCATTGATCCATCCAACGTCCTGCTGCAGACGGCAACTGTAGAAGTTCAGGGAATTGCGCTCAAGAAGGAAACGGAGAAGCGCGGCTGGGAAGGTATCGTGGCCAAACACCGCGATTCAATCTACAAGCCAGGCACCCGTTCCAATCAGTGGGCGAAGATCAAGAACTGGCAGCAGATCGACACGGTTATTCTCGGTTACAGACGCACACCTCAGTTTGGTCTTATCGTCGGACTGAACTTCCCGACTGTGCAGAATAAGCCCGTAGCCGTAGTGGAGTTTGGGTTCAAACCGGAGGAGAAACGGGCCTTTCTCTCTGTCGCAAAGCAATTACACACTCGTGAAGAGAAGGGAATCCAGTGGATAGAGCCACGCCTATGTTGTCGTGTGCAGTACTTGGAACGTACAGAGCGACATCACTTGCGCATTGTTTCGTTTAAGGGGTTCCTTTTCGATAAACTCCCAGAGGAATGCAAATGGGTAAGTTGAGGATAAACTGCAGAAGCGAGACTAGGCCACCGTTCTTCGGAGCGGTGGCCATTTTCATTGTCATAGTTCCTTCGTAGGACCGATGATAATTGCTTCGTTCTCAATCCTCATGTTCATCCGCCTTGATCCTATAAATAGTATCGACCTGTCTGTTCGTTGTATTGAAGAGTCTCCAGATGAAGAAGGTCAATTACAATAGCGCCATTGTCAATGCCGTCATGAATCAGCTTCTCCTTTAAATCATCAATGATCCATTTCTCCGTGTTGTATGCAATCGGGGTTAAATATCGATGTGTCGACATTGGATGTCGCAATAAATGTTCTGTTTGTGTATCAATATCAATATTTATAGCCTCGTTTATTTCTCCTCTGCGCAACCTAATGATGGGATCATATTGAACGTCGGGCGATAGATAAAGCACATATGCTTGTTTCATTACTCATCCTCCTCCAAAGGCCAAAGTTCATCCACTGTTGTATTCAGTGCCCTAGCGATCTTTTGGGCAACCCTCAATGTTGGTAAATGCCTTCCGGTAACAACCCTGCTAAGTGTATTCGAGTTCAAACCCGCTTTATTGGCTAACCACTCTTGTTTTATTCCGTTGTCTTCGAGAATTTTCTTAAGCCGTGTCTTGTTTTCCATACATACATTTTCTCCAACTTCGTAGGCGTTCCCTCCAACCTCGTAAATAACTTTGTACGTCCATGTATATCCACAAGCCCTCTCCACGTATCGTCAATTAACGACACGATGAAAGGTGAGGCGATATGGAGTACGGATCGAAGAAGCGGCACGTATTTTCAACCTCAATGACCCGACGGAACGCGCTATGTATGAGTTGAGCAAACGAACCAACTTTAGCGGACTGGTGAAACAGTACCTTGCCCGGGAACTGAAGAAGCAGACGAAACCTGTGGAGTCGTCACTTAAGGTCCAGCTAGGAGGTGACTGACATGTCACTGATTATTCCAGCGCTACTGTATGCAATCGGAACTCCGGCAGGATGTGCTGCAATCAGTTCAGTCATAGCAGTGACACCTCATGTCGTTACAGGAGTCATTGCCGGGTTAGTTATTCTGCATTCATTGGGGGAGTGAACGTGGGGTTACGTGAAGATTTGAATACAGCCGGGCAACAATTACACGACACAGGCAGTAGCACAAACATTAAAGACCATCTGATTCTCGGCAACGATGGACATTTATCACAGACGGATATGAATGCCATTCACCAACATTTCGAGGCGATTGTTCAGATCCTTGGGCGTGCTGGCCTAGATAAAGTCCATATGATGCAGTTCTTTGACGGCTTAATACAAAACTGGTGGATCGACGTAAGTGTGCGTGTCGTTCAGACCATCGTGGAGTGGTTACCCATATGAGCGAAACCAAACTTACAGCCGAAAGTTTAGCCGTACATGGACTGTGTGCCTTCATCGCTTACAAAGGTCTGGAGAAGATTTGCGATGCAATGAGTGGCTTTGCCGTAGATGGTAATGGTTACACAGGAGCGCTATTGACGAACGTGTCTGGCTGGATAGGCACAAACGGTTTTGTGACAATATGCTGTGTGCTATGTGCGGTCCCGCTCATCATCAAGTTAGCGGGAACGATTCGGCGTAAGTATACCAAGCATCATAATGAATTTGGAGGTTCTAACTGGTATGACGAATACATCCGTGGGTTGGGGCATCCCGATAGGAAAGACACGATACAACAGGACCGTTTATCACAACATCAATAAAATTCCGCATGCAAAAGTGGCTGGGGCGACCGGTTCAGGTAAGACGGAATTCCTAAAGTACCTGGTGACATATATGTGCATGCGATACTCACCGAACCAGGTGGAATTCATTATTGTCGACCTAAAGAACGGCGTCAGCTTTGCACCTTTCAAATGGTTTCCGCACGTCAGAGGAATCTTCAAGACGGTACGAGAAGCGATGGAAGCAATTGAGGCAGCGCATAAGACGATGGTAGATCGTCTGATCGAAGTGGAGAGATTGCGTGCGGTATTTCGCAAAGAACCGGTGTATCCACGTTTGATCGTTTTGATAGATGAAGGCGGCGAGCTGGCTCCAGCATACGCGATAACGGAGCAAGATAAGGCGATGAGGAAAACCGCTTTAGACTTTCTAGCGAGTGTGGCACGTATTGGTCGGGAACCGCGAGTGAACATCATTTATGGCACGCAGAGACCGGATGCCGACACGTTACCCGTCGCGATCCGTGGTCAATTAGAAGGTGTCTTCTGCTTCCGCACCGAGAACGAACTTGACAGTAAGATCGTCCTTCGACACGAAGGTGCGGAGAAACTTAGATGGATTCCTGGACGGTATCTCTACAAGTCGCCACTCGTAAAACACGACATTGAGATCCAGTCACCGTATGTCCCACAGAAGGTCCTTAGACGCCTTATCGAGCCGCTAATTCCCGTGAATACGTTCTACGACATACCTCGTGACGAGGTGAGGTTCAAAGACGAGCAGATGGACCCGGGTGATGACGGCATCGGCTTGGACAATGTGATTAGGATAGGTGATTGGGGTAGGTAGACAAGTGCCAACTTTCTTTAATGGTACTCTTCTGTATTTTTCCGTTGCCTTGGCGGCATGCGCTCGGTTGTTCACGTCGAAGCAGCTTGCGACCCATGCACTTTTACGTGATCGAACACAACCAGTGATGCGAGCTCAACAGTTCTTATGGTCACACCCAGAAACGTTCGAGAAGACGAAAGGGGCCGGAGATGAACCATGGTTATGGCGGCTTACAAAAGAAGCAAAACGAAGGTATGGATTCGACTTCAAAAGTATCTCTGGAGACACGCAACGACGACAACATTGGTTAGGTATTGGTGACCTGTGGCTTGCCTTGACGTATGCCAGGGGCCGACCAACTGAATGGATAGCAGAACCACGTGGTCAGTTCGACGTCATGCTCGAATGGCAAAAGAAAAAGGCCGTCGTCGAGTATCAACGAACAGCCATTACCACCAAGCAGTGGGCGGCAAAGTGGGAGCGAAGGCGGTTGTGGTACAAAGAGCAAAAGTTTACTGACCCCATTCACGTGATCCTTATTGTTACCAACGGGCAAACAGATAAAACCATCCAGGCCCCAAAAGGAACAATCGTATGCCGAGATGTGAAAGACGTTCCACGTGCACTTATGAGAGTGAGGTGATCTTATGCTCGAGAAACAATTTGCCGACTTTCTTACCGCGCAGATGAAATCGAAAGTGGAATTATTGGAACGTGAAACAGATCATGCTGCAGCGAAAGAATTACGGCTATATGTAGAACAACTTGGGGGTCTGTTTCAGACCTTACTGCATGAGCGATCAACCGTTACCACGCGTATGAGGCGAACGAAGAATACACCACATCCACAAGAATAGTAAACACGCGATGGATACAACTTCATTTACAAGGATATTTGTCCATAGGCATGGAATACAAACAGCTAGGAGGGTGATTATTTTGAAGTTTTTAAAATTTGCTAAAGGTATTCCGACTCACATCGCAGCATTTCTTGCCGGCGGTATTTTGTTCGGCGGTAGTGTATTCGCGGCCACCAACGTAATCCAGGCGCAAAAAGGTGACAGCGTATTTACACTGAATGGTCAAACACTGGGCCATGCTCCTAAGCTCGCGGCTGATGGAACGACCTACGTACAGTTGTATGCCTTTCAACAAATATTAAAGAAGGCCGGTATCCAATCTTCTTGGGATGGTTCTCAAAGCACGGGGGTGTTTGCAATGACAGTTCCAAGTCAATCGACACCACCTCAAACACCACCAGCGCAAACTTCATCTTCGACGAATGGCACAGGGAATGATGCTTCGAGTCAGGATCTGCAATCAAAGTTCGGGACTATTACAATTGATGGAACAGATCTTCATTTCACATATTCGTCATTTACTGTACCAGGAAGTAGCGATAACCACTTATACTCCACGATTGATTCGTCTGGGTATAGCGCATGGCTCAATCTTTTAGTCTCCGGGAAACAGGCGGATATAAAGCAAGCACTTCAGCCACTGGCTAACGCCCTTGGAAATGAGTTTTTCACTGCTGAATACAGCGGCACGTACGATTTTATTCCATCGACCTATGATGAAATATCAGTAACGCCGGACGGGAAATTTCTTGCGACCAATACCCTATTCACAATTTCAAACGGAGTGATAACGATCGGTTAAATGGATTGGATAGTTATTTGGGTTACAATCTGCGGAAGAAAGAAAGTCGACACCTTAATCGGTGGAATCAAAGATCACGACCATGGAGATCGAAATTTTCTACGACAGTGACGATGTTAAAAGAAGTATCCGCATTTCGTAAACAGCTTACCTAGAAACGACATCAATACGTCGTTCAATCTGAGAGCAGAGCCGATTTAGGTTACTGCTCTTTTTGGTTGGTGGGTGTGACTGGGGTATCAAGCATTTGCATCGATATTCTGGCTTGCATTCCTCTGGTAGAAGCGAGTCAGTACCCTTTTCTATACAAACATAGGTAATACACTCTTATAATGGGCAGAAATGCCCATTTTTTGTTGACCTGTCGCATGCTGCGGGAAAGATGTGCCCGAGGGATTGGTTTCGTCCGTGTTGTGCGGTTCGACGGAAACATTGCGGGGGAAACTGACGGTTGTACTATCTGTTTAGACTTTCGTCCTGTTTGGTCCTATAGTACTTACGAAAGGAACTGAGAAGATGGAGTACATAGAGAAAAAGGACCAAGAATATCGTCGCGTGTTAATTTGTATGTTGCTTGGTAGTATTGTGACGTTTGCTGACTTGTACGCACCGCAGCCATTAATTAATGTTTTTTCAAAGCTTTACAGGGTGTCCCCTGCAACGGCGAGCGCTTCAATTTCGTTTCCAACACTCGCCCTCGCTGCGAGTCTGCTCTTCATCCCCTTGCTGTCTCGACGAGTGGGCCGAAAGCGAATCATGGGACTTTCATTGTTCGCTACGTCTGTTCTGGCCATGCTCTCCGCTTTTAGTCCAAATTTCGGTTTTTTCCTGATCGTACGCTTGCTTGAAGGGATTAGTGTGTCGGGCTTTCCTGCCATTGCGATCGCTTATCTAAACGAGGAAATTTCACCCGCCAGCATCGGTGGTACAATGGGCGCCTATGTAGCTGGTACTGCCGTTGGGGGATTTATTGGCCGGGTAGCAATTGGGCCGTTAACTGACTGGGTTTCGTGGCCGTTCGCATTTTTTACACTAGGATTTGTCTGTTTTTTATGCAGTTTATGGTTTTGGTTTTCGCTTCCCCGTCCACGTAACTTCCAACCTGCCAAAATGCCGTTTGTTGATTGGGTGAAAACACTTGCCGTAGGGCTCCGAAGTAAACGATTGTTTCCTTTATACTGCATGGGATTTTTGCTCATGGGTGCTTACATCATGCTGTTTAATTACATCGGATATCCATTAACCGAGCGGCCTTATTATATGAGTCAAACTGTGCTTGGATTTTTATTCGTTGTAAATTTGGTGGGTACCTGGAGTTCCACGATGTTTGGTAGACTGGCGGATCATCATTCCAGGCGAAAACTCATGGGCGTGGCTTGTATGATTTTTGTCTTGGGTGCCCTCCTTACACTGATTCCAAGCGTGTGGATCAAAATCCTAGGCATCGCTGTGCTTGCCTTCGGCTTTTTTGCTGGACATACTACCGCTAGCGGATGGGTAGGCGTGGCTGCGCTTGCCAATCGGAAAGCTACTGCATCTTCACTTTACCTGCTGTTCTATTATTTAGGTTCCTCCATCATTGGATGGGCCGGGGGATTTTTATGGATCAACTTCCACTGGATTGGTATCGTCGGTTCGATATGCTTTTTGATGCTCATATGCTACGGGTTGGCCCTGTTTCATGGGGAAGAGTGAGAACAACAGTACCCACAAGCTAGATTTCATTGGAACCCCCAGTTAGAGAGGGTTATACGCTCTGGTGTCGAATGTTGACGAATATGATCGATGGTTCAGGTTCGAAGTCGCCATAAGTGTTGTATGTATCTGACAATACCGGGCCTTGAATGCTTGTTCAATGCTCGGATAAACCGACTGTGGCCTGAATATATAATGGAAAGCAGTTGGAGATATCGGGCGAACAAAGGCTGTCTTGTGGAACTGGGGTGGAATGAATGAAAAAACCCATCAATGTAAAAGGCTCTTTGCTGCGTAAGCACCTGTCTAGTTACGATGCCTACAGGTCAGTTTTTGATAACCACCCCGATATTGTCTGTGTCGTGGATGACCAAGGTTACTTTCAGGACTGCAACAGCGCAACGTACAAGCTCCTTGGCTACGCCAGAATGGAGTTTCTCGGGAAGCGAATTGGTGACTTTGCGGTAGAGTCGGAGCGTAAGAGTGTTGTGGGTGCATTCAAACAGGCTTTACTGGGTGAACCACAACAGTTGGAGGTTTTGTGCCACAGTAAGTCTGGAGATAAACTTTACCTTGCTTTAACGCTTGTACCTGCTTTGATTGAGGGACAAGTAGTCGGTGTATACGAATTTGGAAAGAACATCTCTGAAAGGATCGAAATCCAACATGAGCTCATTCGGAACGAAGTCAGGATGCGCCATGCTCAAGATATAGCGAATTTTGGCATCTGGGAGTACGATCTCATAACCAAACAAGCTGAGTCATCCGAGCATCTCCAGAAAATGTTTGGATTCGACCATCCCACTAATAACCCTGAAGATTTCTACGATCGCGTTCATCGAGATGACATTGATCATGTAACGAGAATTAACAAAGACACAGACCTGCCGGATGACTCACTGACAGAGATGCGTATCGTCCGCCCGGACGGTGAAATCCGGACACTCTTGAGCCACTGGAAACGGTTCTCGAGTAAGAACGGAATCCCATCCAAAGTTTACGGTGTGTTTCAGGATGTGACAGAGAGAAAGAAAGTCGAAGAGGAATTGCGGCAAAGTCGCGAACGACTTGCAGAGGCACAGTCCATCGCCCATTTGGGGGACTGGTCGTGGAATGTCACATCCAATGAACTTAAGTTTTCGGTTGAATCAGGGTCTATTCTCGGGCTAGACCACGTGCCAGTGGCGATGAGCCTAGATATGTGGTTAAGTTTGGTTCATCCTGACGACAGAGAAGCCACCAGAGCCGCTCTGCAACAATTGCATGAGGACGGGTACCTTCGATTTCATGAATGTCGCCTCATCCGCCCCGATAAGACAGAGCGATATGTGTCTATTCACGGCTATTCGAAATGCGACGAACATGGGCGGGTGATAGAAGTGATAGGAACCGTTCAGGACGTAACCGCAAAGAAGCGAACGGACGAGATCATTCGTAACTCAGACAAACTTTTAATTATTGGTGAACTTGCAGCTGGAATAGCACACGAAATCCGAAATCCACTGACAACTTTAAAAGGGTTTCTGCAACTGCTGGTTGCCAAGGAGACCGATACAAAACAAAGGTTAGAATACTATCGCGTAATGGAAGACGCACTAAACCACATTGAGTTTGTGGCAGGCGAAATGCTCGTGTTAGCGAAGCCTCAGGTTACACATGTCGTTGAGCACGATGTGATGACGATACTCCGTGAAGTGGTCAATCTTTTAAGTGCCGAGGCCCTTTTGAAAAGTGTAGAAATAAATATCCAGACTTTGGACGAGCCTGCGGTCATTTTGTGTGACAAAAATCAAATCAAGCAAGTGTTCATCAATATCATCAAAAACGCGATCGAGGCTATGTCTACTGGCGGCCTCCTGAAAATTATGAGTCAACAGATGAACGACCATGTTGAGATTCACATTCAAGACAATGGGCTTGGTATCGAAAGTGATCGTATACCGAAACTATTCGAGCCGTTTTACACTACGAAGGAAAAAGGTACAGGGCTTGGTTTGATGATCAGCCAAAAAATCCTGAGGGATCACAACTCGACTATCTCCATTGTCAGCGAACCGGGCCAGGGGACCACAGCCATCGTATCGATCCCCTTGCAGAGAGGAACAAGTTCGACTTGTCCCGCATAATTTATGTGTCATATGCACGGTTCATTGAACCGTGCCATCATCAGAGGCATAATGAACTCGTACTTTAAGCAAACCCAATTACCCACATTTACCTCGTATCGTGTTTAGTCGATACGAGGATTTTTTTACGCTGTGTACAACAGGAGATGTGGTCGTTTCTTCCAGGACAAAAAATTCCCCGGCAGCCGAAGCTGACGGGGTAGAGGAATAGGGGTAAAAGGGTTTGCAGGACAAGTGTAGCACACATAGTATCGAACTTCTTCGGCCTTTTGCGCTAAACGCTATTCATCATAAAATTGTCCTTGGAAAGCGGTTCCGTAAGATTGGTAAAAATATATCTGGTTTTGATTAGTTCACGCAATGATATAATTAGGTTCAAAAAAATAAGGAGTTAACCATTTTGAACTTTAAAATCACACAGTCCGCATCGGATCAAGTCAAACTTATGCTCGCTCAGGAAACGGATAAATCACTGAGACTACGGGTGTTCGTTACTCATGCACATGGCGATCACGCTCACTATGGGTTTGGTTTCGACCAGCCCACAGAGGGGGATGAGGTCGTAAAAACCGATACGGGATTGGAAGTTATCCTGCAGAAGAATAATGATTTCTTGAATAATCTAGAACTCGACTATGACTTACAAACTGGGGACTGGACTGTCTCGCAGTCTGGTCACAAACATCATCACTGACATGGTCCCGGGTCTACTGTACTGAACGTGGCTAATGGTGGTCTTACTGTACACTTCTGTAATGGACACTAAGTCTGGGGTGGGGTCCACCATCCCACCCCAGCCACATCTGGTCGCTAGAAGTTGTCGTAAGGCTCTGGAAATCCCCAACACCCCCATACCTCTCGCCATCCTGATCTGTTGCTTTCGACGGAATGTTTCCTCGAGGAAACATTCTTTCTTCACAACAAAAAAACTGTAAACATTTAGCCCGAACTGCTGTATAATGACGGTGTAAAAGTTTCCTTAGACTAAAAGTGTTTCTCAAATACAAAAGATTGTCCTTCATACCGATAAATTGAACGCTATGGAAAAGGTGGGATGGTAAGTGACCGTCGTAACGCAACACATTGAACGGGATAGCAAAGCAGTTGCTGCAGCTCGAGCAGCACTTTCACAAAAAAAGAGAGGCATTCGAGCGTTGTTACCTTTTGTTGGCCCTGCTTTTATTGCTGCAATTGCCTACGTAGATCCGGGTAATTACGCAACGAACATTCAGAGTGGTTCTGAATTTGGATATAAATTGCTTTGGGTCGTTGTCTTAGCGAACTTGATGGCCATGCTGATTCAGAACATGTCGGCAAAACTTGGGATCGCGACGGGGCGGAGCCTTCCGGAGATGTGTAGACAATACTTCCCGACATGGCTTTCCTATATCATGTGGGGTTTTTCGGAAGTTGCAGCCATGGCAACCGATATTGCGGAATTTCTGGGGGCAACCCTCGGATTGAATTTACTGTTTCATATTCCCATGCTTCTCGCTACGGTTCTGACTGGAATTACAACGTACCTCATTCTCACACTGGAACGATTCGGGTTTAGACCATTAGAGAAGTTTATTGCATCGTTTGTCATCGTCATTGCCCTTTGCTATATCGTTGAGACCGTCTTGGCAAAACCGCAGTTGAGTCAAATTGTATATCATAGTGTCGTCCCATGGATGGGGAATAAAGATGCATTGTTACTGGCAGTCGGTGTTATTGGAGCCACGGTCATGCCGCATGCAGTTTACCTGCACTCAGGGCTAACACAAAACCGCGTCACTCCACGAAATGACAGTGAAAAGCGTAAAATTGCGCGGTTTAACACAAAGGAAGTTATCGTCGCCATGGTGCTCGCGGGGTTCGTGAATCTATCCATGATGTTCATGGCGGCATCCGCATTCCATGGTACGGGGCACACACAGATTGCCGATATCTCAACAGCATATAAAACTCTGACGCCACTGCTTGGTTCAGCGTCAGCTGCCGTGTTTCTGGTATCTTTGTTGGCCTCTGGAATCTCGAGTTCAGCAGTCGGTACGATGGCGGGACAAGTCATCATGCAGGGCTTTGTGGGATTCACAATCCCTGTGTGGGTGCGCCGTGTGATCACCATGCTGCCCACATTCATCATTGTGGCGCTAGGCGTCGATCCGACGCAGACACTCGTGATTAGCCAGGTGGTACTTAGTCTCGTCCTCCCAATGCCCGTCATTGCATTAGTGTACTTCACACGGCGCAAAGATATCATGGGGGTCTTAGTGAACAAAAAATCGGTGACTGTCTTAGCCACAATTTGCACAGTGGTCATTGTGACGCTCAATTTAATACTTCTCTATCTATCGTTTTTCGGATGATGTTGATGTCAAGGTGACGAAAAAAAGGCAAGTGTAACTGTCCTCGTCACACTAGCCTGTGGGCGGGCTGCTCCAAGTAGCGGATTATCGTCAGGTACCATCGGATTGAATCACTTCACACTAAGGGCCGATCCCGTTGTTGCGGGGCGGCTTTTTATTGTGGCAGCTCTGTAGTTTTTTGGTCAGCAAACGAATTGTTACTATCAGTTAAGCATTCCCGTCGAGAAATAGGTCTGCATAATCACACCATGCTTGCCACCATGCACGACAAACCTTCGTTGTTGTACGGACGATCAGTTTCATAAGTCGTCACTCCAAGAGTTGTTGGTGTCAACAATTTTTCCCCGATTTTGGTGCCTGTATTCGAATGCTTTTAAGATATGTATTTCAATAGGATATTTCTTCCTGATTAAGAATGCATCTATCAGCATGCGGGAACGGTCAACGTCTCAAGCGAGATCAGACGTGGACTCGGCTTCGACAGCTGTAGATATACGAAATCCCGAAACCCGCTGGTGCGTCTAGGGTTTCGGGATTGTGGATAACTTCGTGTGGTGCCTACAGCATTTCTGTGGATATCTCTGCGAATAGCGGTGGATGCTCGTAACCGAGCGCTTTCAGGATTTGTGCCTGCTCCGGGGTTACTTCGGTTCGCTGCCGGACTCTTCCGCTACCAGCCTTGTAGGTTATAAGGTGCATCTCGTTCATGACAGAACGAATCTCTCTCCATGTACGACAGGTCCGGTTCTCTGCTACCCGAACCAAGAGTAACGAGAGCCAACACAGCAGCACATGTGCCCGAATTCGCTCATTCTTCCGGTGGTACATTGGGCGCAATTCCATGGTCTGTTTCAGGGAACGAAATGCTGCTTCAACCTGCCACAGTTGCTTGTATCCAAGGGCCACATCCTCCGCGGACAGCGTGTCGTCTGAGGTCCGAATCAGGTACTTTCCATCCAGTCGTTCCATCGCCTTAACCGCCTGTTGGTCAATCGCGAGATTGCCACGTTTGTCCGACTTCAAGTAACGCTTGAAGGTCGGGTGACTCTGTAAACGACAATGTGCCTTGGTGTGCGCATCGCTGTCCAACTCCTTCAGTCGCGCGAGCTCGGCTTCTAGGGCCTTGAGATGTGCCTCGCGCCGAAACTCGTCTCTGCGTGCTTCATCTGGGTTTCGAACGAGCACGTATCGAACCCGCGCCTCACCGTCTCCCACGACGATTTCCTTTATCTCGAGGTTATCTCGTACGGTCTTGAATCGCCCAGGACGAGACAGGGCATCTTCGACCTTCTGCTTGCCAGCGGTCATCTTCTCTCCAGCAATGTAATGCCCGCCGGTTTTCTGAAGCTCACGTAAATTGTCCTCCGAGCTGAACCCACGGTCGACGACCGTAACGACGCGTCCGAGACGCCATCCAATGAGATCCTTCTTCACTTGGAATGACGGTCATGTCTGACGTGTTCCCAGGCCATACCCAACACCGCACAGGGATACCATCTCGGGTTACTGCAAAGCCAATCACGACCTGTGGTAAATCAGGCCGGTGGTCCTTGGAGTAACCGGGTTGTTTCAGACTGTCTTCTTCCGGCTCGTCATCCATTTCAAAATAACTCGACGTCGTGTCAAAGAACAGTAAGTCGACCTCGAGGTTTAATAGGTCTGCGACCGTTTCGAACACTTCTCGCTGGATGTCTACATCTGATTCAATCAGGAAATCCATTGCACGGTATCCTTGATGGACTTCAAAGTTCTCAACACCTGGCAGTGCGACATCTCGCTTCACCCAGTCCTCCATGCCAAGCTTGCTCGAAGGGTCCAAGGCTCGATTGGCGACCATGGCAAAGATGGCACGCTCAATCGGGGCTTCATACTTACGCTGTACCAGTCGCTTGGATATAGCTTGACCCACGCCAAGCTCCTGCCACAGCGAGTCGACGATAGAAGCGGTACCAAACGTCTTGCTATCGAGCAGACTGAGCTGCACGCTGTCCTTGGGCTCCGTATCAACTGGTGAATCCCCAAGGAACCGCGATATGCTCGCGGCAAGTCTCTTTAGACCATCCATGTCCACTTCATCTTCACGCCCGAAGTGGTAGAGGACTTTCGCTTGGGGATTGCCGGTCTTGGGATTGCGTTCATTATGGGGTAGGGCCGACATTTTAACGAAAACATACGCTAAGACATTTATTGGAATGAGAATTCGGAGTTTCTTTACTCTAAGGTGTTCGTGTTTTGACTACGAAGTGGGCGCAGAGAATCTAAATCTCTCGGCTGGCTTAGGCTGAATGTGTATTCGCCTAGGAAATTAATGTGCTCCCACCCTAGCGGGGAAATGTGATTCAAGAGTTCCTCCTGGAATCCACCCTGCGCCCTTTTGAATTCCGTCGCCTTAGTCAGGTAAACTGTATTCCACACGCTGATTGCATTGATTAGACTCCCATGCCGCCGGGGCGGCACCAGCAGAAGGATGAAAATGCCTTTGTGTTGAATGATTTTTTGGTGGCTGGCGAAGGCAGGTCGTCACTCCTTGGTGCCTCGAGCCCGCTGATTAGACTGACTACGACGACCAGGTGCACCACAGAATGTCGCTCTCCTCCTCGGAGAAGCACGCAGGATAGAATGATCCGTTATGGTCGTTGCACCAGCCCTTCAATATTACCAGTCCATCAGGAAGGATTGGCATGGATGTCGTATACGAACGTTGTTGCGGCCTCGATGTGCACAAGAAGACGGTGGTCGCCTGTGTGCTGACGCCGGAGGCCAAGGAGATTCGCACGTTCTCCACGATGACGGAGGATCTCCTGGAGATGGTTGACTGGTTAGGACAACATGAATGCACGCATGTTGCTATGGAAAGCACAGCTTCATTCTGGAAGCCAATCTACAACCTTCTGGAGTCGGCGGACTGTCAAGTGCTTGTGGTGAACGCCAAGCACATGAAGAACGTTCCGGGCCGTAAGACCGATGTGAAGGATGCCGAATGGATCGCCGGATTGCTCCGCCACGGGCTGTTGCAAGCCAGTTACATCCCCAACCGTGAACAACGGGAACTACGAGAACTCATTCGCTATCGCCGAAGTCTCATTGACGAGCGGGCAAGAGAGGTGAATCGGGTTCAAAAGGTGTTGGAAGGTGCCAACATCAAGCTTTCTGCAGTGGCCAGCAATACACTTGGCAAATCTGGGCGGGCGATGTTGGAAGCAATGATCCACGGAGAAGAAGACCCGGAGGTATTGTCAGGGTTAGCCAAAGGCCGGATGAAGGCGAAGAAGGCCGATTTGCACAAGGCACTGAATGGGCTTATGGGCTCCCACCAACGAATGATGCTGGCAGCCCAATTACGTCACATCGATTACTTGGATGAAGAGATTGCCCGGCTGGATGAAGAAGTCAAGGAGCGCATGCTCCCTTTTGAAGAAGACCTGGAGCTAGTGGACACCATCCCCGGTGTCGGTCGACGAACAGCAGAACAAATTCTGGCTGAAATTGGGACAGACATGACCCAATTTCCGTCTGCTGCCCATTTATGCTCTTGGGCAGGACTGGCTCCAGGGAACAATGAAAGCGCCGGGAAACGAAAGTCGGGGAAAACACGCAAAGGGAATCAAAAACTCAGAGCAGCGCTGGTGGAAGCAGCACGCGCAGCGGCGAGAACGAAGCAGACTTATCTCTCTGCCCAGTACCATCGAATTGCAGCTCGAAGAGGCAAAAACCGTGCAGCAGTTGCAGTGGCCCACAGCATCTTAACCATCGTGTATTACGTGTTACAGCGACGTCAGCCTTATATTGAACTCGGCCCAACATATTACGAAGCACGCAAGAAAGACGCAGTCGTAAAGCAGGCGATCCGGAAGTTGCAATCACTCGGGTTGGAGGTCACCGTAAAACCTGTTGCATAAATGATCTCCAGACATCACAGAGTTCCTTTTAAAACCCATCTTGTGGTGGGCTTATTTCAGTATGTCGTTTTACCCTGGTCATCGCTCAATTATTTTCAGGATAGAATATTGAGCGCACTAGCCCGTTGGAGCTGGCTTTGAAGTGCACGATCACGAAGTTCCCCATGCTTGCCAAAGAATATCGCTCTGGCTAAAGCGTTCATCGCCTCTCCCTTATTCAACCCCCGATTGATTTTACGGCGTAAGGTCTCGCTCGAAATGTAATCTAATATGAAAATAGTCTTTTCGATCCGACCCATTTCTCGAAGAGCTGTGGCTAGGCGATTCTGTCGTGCGTAAGA
Organism: Alicyclobacillus dauci; assembly: GCF_026651605.1. GTDB lineage: Bacteria > Bacillota > Bacilli > Alicyclobacillales > Alicyclobacillaceae > Alicyclobacillus > Alicyclobacillus dauci. The sequence goes on from NZ_CP104064.1 coordinate 1,841,585, forward strand.
GCCGAGTTTCCCCATCATGAGTGAAGCAGAGACCGTACCCTCTCGAATGGAATACGCCAACCGCAGGACATCATCAAAGTTGTCTCGTATGACCTTTGCATTGACTTGGCCACGAAGCAAAGTCTCCAGTTTTGGGAAGTCAGTCGGTTTACCGAAGGTGAAAAGCTTAGAGTCTGATAAATCTCGGAGTCGAGGCGCAAAACGGAAACCAAGAAGGTGGGTTAAGCCAAACACCTGATCTGTGTAACCGGCGGTATCGGTGTAGTGTTCTTCAATGATCAAATCCGTTTCGTGGTGTAGCAGGCCATCAATGACATGCACGGCATCCCTTGCGTTTGTGTTGATGACCTTGGTATAGAAGCTTGAAAACTGGTCACTGACGAAACGGTAAATGGTCGCGCCCTTTCCATGGCCGTAATGAGGATTGGCGTCTGCATGAAGCGCTGAGACACCTATCGGCACACGCATACCGTCTGATGATGACGTGGTTCCGTCGCCCCAATAGGACGACAGAGCCAAGCGATGATGGAAGTTCACTAGTACAGCTTGGGCTTTATTCATTGCGTCTTCGTAAAGGCGCCACTGCGCCACATTTGCCAACTGCCGATATGAAACACCCGGTGTGGATTCGGCCATCTTTGTGAGTCCCACGTTTGTTCCCATTGCCATGAGGGTGGCCATCACAACGATGGTTTCCTCTTCGTTCGGCATACGGTTGGTGGAAGCATGAACAAACTGTTCGTGAAATCCAGTCCAACGGGCTACATCCATGAGGAGATCGGTGAGTTTGATGCGTGGCAGCAACTCGTACAACGACACACTGAAGTCTCTGGCTTCATCCGGAACGTCCTTTTCTAACCGATCAATGTGAAGTTTCCCACTCTCCAAATTGACGGATTCCAAAGCCTCAACGTTGGACGATAGCCAATCCAAGCGTTTCCGGAGTGATTCCATCCGTTCTTCCAAATATGCCTCAACCGACGTGTCGACTGCTAGTGGAACATGGCTTGGTTTAATCTGCTCCCAATCTTCTCTGGAAACGAGGTATTCATCGAAGTCCTTATGCTGGCGGCTTCCAACAATGGACACATCACCGGATCGAATATAGTTTCGCAGTTCCGTGAGGACCGCCATCTCGTAATAATGACGGTTAATGCTTCCGTCATCGTCATAGACATGCCTCTGCCAGCGATTCGACACAAATTCAAGGGGGGCGCCTTCCGGGACCTTGCGTTTACCGGATTCATTCATGTCCCGGATGATGTCAACCGCTCTCATCAGGGATTCTGCAGACCTGGTTGAACGAAATTCCAGTGACTTCAGGAACGTTGGGGTGTACTTCCGGAGTGTGTAGAACTTCTTCTCCAGCAAGTCTAAGTAATCGTAATCAACAGGGCGTGCAAGGCTTTTTGCTTCTTCCACGGATGCAACCAGTTTGTCCCAAGGCATGACGGCTTCTAGCGCGACGAAGGGATCTATCCCTTCATTTCGAGCCTTTATAAGTGCATCTCCCATACTGGCGAAATGAACGACTTTTTCGTTGATAGACTTTCCGTTTTGCTTCTGAATTTCCTCCTGGGCCTTTCGCCCTTTCGATAAAAGGGACATGATCTGCCTATCGTGTATCTCGAATGCTTGATCCGTTAAATCCTGAATCAAGTCGAGTAGGTAAGCCACGAGAATAGCGTATTTCTTGGGGTCATTAAATCGCCGAAATGATCGAGGCTCGTATCGTGATCCGATTTTAGACAGCTGTCTGGGTCTGTTTGGATGAATCCCATGGGTATCAACTTGGAGTTTGAGTGCTCGGATATATTCAAGCCTTTCAACAACCTTCAGAAACGATTCTGGAGAGGACTGGCCTGGGACCTCTTTTAGCCAACCCAAATACGTTTTATTGGTACCAGGCATCAACGATAGTAAGCTATCCAGACTGTGCAGTTGACTGTCTGTCAACGAAGCGCCGAGCACCTTGAAAATTCTATCCTCCGTTCGTTTCCGTGCCTCCCATACGGTCCTTTCGATTGTTGCCATCGCAGGTAGAATCACTTTACGTTTACGCAGTTCATCTAAGCCGATCTGAATGAGATGTAGCGGGCTACCATTGATCATGGCATGTTCAGTCAAAACTTTTGAGAGCCAACGATATTCGCCGAGCGTAAAGGGGGAGAATCCATACTCCCGACGAATTTCTTCCAAGTGTTCGTATCTTGTTGCCTCTCTTTGCGAGTAACCCTGGAATTCAGAGACATTTACCTGAAGTTGTTTGGCCACATAGCTCAGGACACGTTCAGGTATTTCCTGTACATCGAACAGAGTCCAGCCCAGATACCGCAGTACACACAATTGGATAGCGAACCCAAGACGGTTGTAGTCTCTGCGGTGACGTCGAATCACTTCGATGTCGTGAGACGTAAATGTAAAGTATGTCCCTAGCGTCCATTCATCAATGTCGTTGGGGATCTCCATGTATTTCAATCGTTCTTCTGGGGTTAGTAACTCTCTGACTCGGGTATACATCTGAAACTCCCCTATGAAAATTGGTAAAAGTGATATCCGCCGAATCATACACAATCTAGTTTTGTATGATTCGATATGAGCCTGCAATCCCGTGCTACGAAAGGGATTTTTCAACATTTCATAAGTTCTACTTTATTTGTTCTCCGAACACATCATACTTATCGTATAATATCATATAATAAGTATCGTTCGACGGAGGGTCACTTTTGGAATTTGTTCAGCCTATTCGCGAGAAGAAACAAATTGATTCCATGAAAAAAATTCTAAAGGCCACAAACTTGAGAGATCATTGCTTGTTTATATTAGGGATTAACTCTGGCCTTCGAATTAGTGACTTACTGAAATTGAACATTCATGACGTGATGGATGACCGAGGTCGAGTAAGAGACCGCATTTCTATTCGGGAAACCAAAACAGGGAAAAGCAAAGACTTTCCGGTTGGGGATACAGCACGTAAAGCCATCATGGAGTATTTGAGCACTCGTACCTATACATTGAATGATCCCCTCTTTTTGTCCAGGAAGGGACGGCAAGCGTTGAAGAGACAGCAAGCCTATAAGATCATTAATGATGCGGCTAGAGCAGTAGGGATTAAGGAGAACATTGGAACACATACCCTTCGGAAGACTTTTGGGTATCATGCGTACCAATCTGGTGTGAGTCTGGCTGTTCTGCAGAAGCTATTCAACCACTCTGCCCCAAGTGTCACCCTGTCGTACATCGGTATTACACAGGACGAATTGGATGAAGTGTATCTGAATTTGAATTTGTAATCATATATTTATGCGGTTTTATATTCCTTTTATTGACATAAATATAAATTGGAGATTGCGTAGCCCCTAGTTTGTCCTGGTCTCCGTCCACGTCTAGATCGAATTGTTAACCTGATATATAATATAGGTTAACAATTACTCTGGAGGGATGAGTCATTTCACACATAGTGACTGCCAGGAGTTGGTCGGACGTTGCCCAACGTGTCACGCAAGGATATGAAATTTCCAGGAAGGAAGCGTTGGAAATCCTGCGTGAACCAGATGAACGGGTGCTGGACCTTCTTAGCGCCGCCTTTATCATTCGGCGCAAGTACTTCGGGACCAAAATGAAACTGAATATGATTGTAAATGCGAAGTCTGGAATATGTCCGGAGGATTGCTTCTACTGCTCCCAGTCGGCCATTTCAGATGCCACCATCGAAAAATACCCCCTGCTGTCCAAAGAAACCATCCTGGCCGGGGCACAAGAGGCGCAGCGCCGCAAGGCTGGTACATATTGCATCGTGATGTCCGGGAGGCGGCCGTCGGATCGCGAAGTAGAGCAAGTGGCGGATGCCGTCCGGGAGATCCGGTCTACGAGTGATTTGAAAATCTGCTGCTGCCTTGGCTTTTTGAGTCCGGAACACGCCGACAAACTGGCCGACGCCGGGGTGCACCGTTACAACCACAACCTCAATACCAGCCGTGAAAACTATGAAAATATCTGCACCACGCATACCTATGCAGACCGGGTGGATACGGTCGACAGGGTGAAGGATGTGGGGATTTCTCCGTGCTCGGGTGTCATCTTTGGCATGGGCGAAACAGACGAAGGGCGTGTGGATATGGCCTTCTCGTTGAAGGCGCTCGGTGCGGAATCCATCCCCTGCAATTTTCTGAACCCCATTGAAGGAACCTTGCTAGCGGGTCGACGGGAACTCACCCCCAATATGTGCCTGAAAATCCTGGCCATGATACGCTTCGTGAATCCGTCCAAGGAGATTAGGATTGCCGGCGGCCGCGAGGTGAATCTGCGATCCCTGCAACCGCTCGGCCTGTACGTGGCAAACTCCATCTTCGTCGGCGACTATCTCACGACGGAAGGGCAGTTGCCGGAGGCGGATTGGAAGATGATTCAGGATCTCGGATTTGAAATTGAAGAATCGGCCCTGTAAGGACAGCAGGCGTTGCGATTCGCGTGCAATCTGAACATTGGTTAGCTTGAACTCTCCAGCACTGTTGGCTGGAGTGAATGGCAGCGGTACGTGATCGAAGGGGGAATGTTAGTGGCCTATCAAGGCATGACCTATGAAGAACTGTATGAAAAGAACCGTCGGTACCTGTGGAACCCGTTTACACAAATGAAGGAATATTTAGCGGACGAACCGGTGATTATCGAGAGCGGCTATGGTTGCCGATTGCGCGATGTGAAAGGGAACGAGTACTGGGACGGAGTCTCTTCGGTCTGGCTGAATATCCATGGCCACCAGGTGCCCGAATTGGATGCAGCGATTCGGGAACAATTGAACTCGATTGCTCACTCTACGTTGCTCGGGATGGGAAACGTCCCGGCTATCCTGTTGGCCGAGAAGTTGGTCACGATTGTGCCGCGCGGACTGGGCAAAGTGTTTTATTCGGATTCGGGTGCGGAGGCCGTCGAGATCGCGCTGAAAATGGCCTTCCAGTACTGGAAGAACCGCGGGGTGGATGGAAAGACCACGTTTGTCACGATGCGCGAGGCGTATCACGGGGATACAGTGGGTGCTGTCTCGGTAGGTTCCATCGACTTGTTCCATCAGGTGTATGCGCCATTGCTGTTCCCATCTCTGAAAATTCCGTTTCCCAACCCCTATCGGAACCCGTATGGAGAGTCGGTCGAAGATGTAGTGAACGGTTCTCTGCGTGCGGTGGAAGAAGTTTTTCAGAAGCAGGGCGACCAAATTGCCGCGATGATTGTGGAACCGGTGCAAGGAGCGGGCGGCATGGTGCCGATGCCCTCGGGGTATCTGCGCGAGTTGCGGAACCTGTGCTCAGCCTATCACATCTTATTGATTGTGGACGAAGTGGCCACTGGATTTGGGCGGACCGGCAAGATGTTTGCCTGTGAACACGATGGGATTACCCCGGACATTTTAGCAGTCGCGAAAGGAATCACCGGGGGATATTTGCCGGTTGCTGCAACCTTGACCACCGACGAGATCTACGACGCTTTTTACGCGGATTACCACGAATTCAAAACACTGTACCACGGCCACTCATACACCGGGAACCAGTTAGGGTGTGCGGTGGCGCTGGAAAATCTGAAGCTATTTGAACAGAGAAATCTGGTGGCGGAGGTCGAACAGAAGGCGGCAGAACTCCATCACTACCTGGATCCGATTCGCTCTCTATCACACGTCGGGGATGTGCGGCAAAGCGGATTTATGGTGGGGATTGAGTTGGTCGCGGATAAGGCAACAAAACAGCCCTTCCCGTTGCAACAGCGGACGGGGGTCCGGGTCGCCAGAAGGTGCCGCGAACTCGGGATGTTGCTCAGGCCGTTGACTGATGTGATGGTTTTTATGCCTCCGCTAGCCGCGAAACTGGAAGAGTTGAAAGATATGACGTCCATTCTGTACCAAGCCATCGCCGAAGTGACGGAGGATCATCAGACGCGGGTGGCTGAAAGCAGATGAAACGGTTTCGGGACAAACTGAGTCAGTTGAAAGAGGCCGGGCTGCATCGCCGTCTGCGCACGATGAGCAGTGCTTCTGCGCCACGGGTTCAAGTGGATGGACGCTGGTTGGTAATGTGCGCGGCCAACAACTACCTGGGCTTGGTCGATGACGAGCGTGTGCGGGCGGCGGCGGTGGATGCGATTGTGCGGTACGGGACGGGATCCTCGGGATCTCGACTGATTACGGGGACGACAGACCTGCATGTGCGACTGGAGGCGGCCATCGCCGCGTTCAAGCAAACCGAAGCGGCGCTTGTATTCAACAACGGGTACATGGCGAACATGGCGGCACTTTCCTCTCTGGTCGGAACGGGAGATGTGATTTTTTCCGACGAACTGAACCACGCGAGTATCATTGACGGGTGTCGCCAATCGAAAGCATCGGTGGTGGTCTACCGCCACAACGATATGAATGACTTGCGCCGAAAGTTGGAGGATACTCCGGCCTCCGGGCAGCGGCTGATTGTCACGGATGGGGTCTTCTCGATGGACGGGGATCTGGCAAACCTGCCGGCCATCGTCGATGTCGCCGACACCTACGAAGCTTGGGTGATGGTGGATGATGCCCATGCGACGGGCGTATTCGGCCAACACGGAGGCGGCACCGCGGACTACTACGGAATACAGGCTGAGCGGATTGCGATTCAGGTGGGAACGTTGTCCAAGGCTATCGGATCAGAAGGCGGGTTTATTGCGGGATCGCGTGTGCTCATCGACTACCTGGTCAACTGTGCGCGGCCATTCGTCTTTTCCACGGCGCTGTCGCCACCCGTTCTGGCTGCGGCCATGCGGGCCATCGAGATTATCCAGACTGAAGGCGCTCGGCGGGATCACCTGCACGCATTGACGAAGCGACTTCGCCGCGGTCTTTTGGATGCGGGGTTTGAGGTTCTACCGGGGACAGCGCCTATCATCCCCATCATTCTTGGTGATCCGCTGCACACGCTGGAATTCAGCCGACGCCTGGAAGAGAACGGGGTGTTTGCCACGGCCATTCGCCCGCCCACGGTACCGCCGGGGACTTCGCGGATTCGATTCACGCTGATGGCAACCCACACAGACGATGACATTGAACACATTATCCAGGCTTGTATCGCAGCAGGGCGGGGATTAGGGGTGATTTCGTGAGTGGGTTATTCATCACGGCGACAGACACAGAGGTTGGCAAAACACTGGTGGCCGGCGGGATTGCGGCGGTGCTGAGAGCGAGAGGGATCGACATCGGGATGTTTAAGCCGATACAGAGTGGCAATCTGGCCATCGATCCGGAGGGGGACGCGGCCCGGTTAAAGTCTCTCAGCCGCGTCGATGACGAGTTGGAGGCCATTTGCCCCTTTTCCTATGAGGAGCCGCTCGCGCCGCGATTGGCGATGGAACGAGCCGGGCAAAAGGTCACCTTACATGATATTGTGAGTCACTACGACACGTTGAGAAAGCGGCACAGGCATTGGATCGTGGAGGGGGCGGGAGGATTGGTCGTGCCCTACACATCGGATGCGATGGTGGTCGATTGCGCCAAAGTGATGAACCTACCGGTGATAGTTGTGACCGGGCCGGACCTAGGTACGGTCAACCACACGGCACTCACCGTCGCCTATGCACAATCTCAGGGTTTGCAGGTGAGTGGGATTATCGTCAACGGCTACGGGCGCCGGCAACCCGTCGGCGTCGCGGAACAACATAATCCAGAGATGATTCGCGAGGTCACGGGCATCGATGTGCTGGGTGTGGTTCCGTGGCTGGGATCGAACCCGACGGCGTCCGCTATTACCCAAGCCGTGTCGGACAGCGTGGCTCTGGATAAAATCGAACAGTTGCTTGGATAGGCGGGTCTGTGGCCACTAAGTGGTCATTTGGGGGCAGCCATACGCCTGTCGGGAGGTGCGAGATATGAGTTTATTTAGCGTACGCATGCGTTCCTCCAGAGAGGAACAGGGCACGCCTGTACATATTTCCGGTGCGGAGCGAATCGTGGCAGAAACCGACCTAGAGCGTGTGGCCGCCACGTTCGTGCAGCGTGCCATGCAGCACAAGAACGGGACCCCGGATTTCGTAAACTTGTCCATTGAGCGCGTGTGTCCGGAGGAAATCATGTCGCTAGAAGCGCTGCCGATTCAGACCTGTGATGTGGAAGATGTCGAGGAAGGGCACCGTGCTGCTCACCACCTCCTGTGCGAAGCGGGAGTATCGTCAGAGTCGGCGAATTTTGCGATCGCGCTGCTAAAAGCAGGTCCGGCACCCGGAGGCCGCGTCATGCGCGGCGCCGTCCTACTGGACGCTGAACAACCGATTCGAATGGAGCCGGATCCCCATCGTGGGGTGCGCGTTTCCAAACTTGATTGGGAACCGAGTGTTTTGGAAAGCTGGTGCAACGGGATTGGCCATTTGGGAATCGCACGTCCAAGAGTGTGGGAAGCGATCGCGCTTGCGAGCAAAGTAACCGCACAACCAGAGGTGATCGCAGAATTGTGTTGGTCAGACGATCAAAGTTATATAACTGGGTATGTGGCCAGCCAGCAATTTGGTTATGTGCGGGTCACTCATCTTAAACCTTTGGGAAGTTTGATTGGAGGTCGTGTTTTCTTTATTCGTGCCGGTACGGACATTCAGTCGCTGATTTCCAGGCTTGAGAAACAGCCAGCCTTGGTTGATAGATTGCCCACAAGGCCTTATATTGAACTGTAAATTTCCTAATAACTCATCCTGCAATATTCAGAACGCGGTATATATGAACCGCGTTTTCTTCGTATTTCATACATCAGAGACATTCTTAAAGTAGAGAAAATTAGCTTTTACTATCCAATAAATGTATTAGCGTATGTTTTCGTTAAAATGTCGGTCCTACTCCAGACTGTGGTAAACACTTTTACTCAATCGTTACGCTAAGAAATACCCCGGTAGGGGTGCAAAAAAGTCGCCCCCCTTACCGAGCCATGATTAATAAACAGGGGTTGTGGTACAACAAGTTTTAGTAGCCGCATAAGCAGGAACGAGCAGAAAGAACAGGACAAAAATAATTAGGAATACAACGGCCCACCTTGTATCCCCTCCAAATACTCCGTACATACCACTTCCCCCCTCCTAAATGACTAGTTTTGCGGAACCGCGCCATTGTTTTTATCGCGTGGTGCTTTAATTCATGCTCACGTCGATGAAATGGGGCGGGCGGAATTCCCAAATGATGAGGTGGTACAACCCTAAATATATGAGAATTACACATTCGTCCTAGGTTACTGTAGAGAGGTCAATGATGGACAAATTAAATTAGGAATTCGTCCATTTCATTGGTTCGGCCTCCCGAATTAACTGTCATCACTAGGGGGTGACACTATGATTGGACCTGCCCACGCAATGAAATTTATCGGACAGCACGTCGTCTTTCGTACGAGGGATGGAGTCACACACCACGGAATATTACATTCCGTAACGAATGATGGAATTTACGTGCGGGCGATAGGAGGGCCCAGTACTAGACTAGCGACTCAATCAAGTACGGAAGCCGACAACATTGATTTACTAAAGAACTTGCCACAGTCTACAGATGACATTAAAGAGAGTTGGTGGCCACTTTACTTTTTTACTTGGTGGTGGCTTCTTGGGCTTTGGCTGTGGGCTTTGTGGTGGTAATGGGGCTCTGGTGCAAAAAATAATTTTTACACCACATACGGTGTCTATTTATCCGTGAAACAATTGTGCTTTTTAACACATCAGAGCCGGTTTGTTCGATAGGACGGCTACAAAGATGGGTATATACCGTCTCAGAATGGTTGTCTACGGACATACTTTGCAGCATGTCGCAACGTTAAGGAGGAACCGAAATGGACGGTTGTTTTGGTGGGTATACCCGTTGGGCTGTAGTATTCCTGATTATCTTCGTACTGTTTATCTTGCTTGTTCCTGCAGGCGGTGGGTCATATTAACACCCATTGAAAAGTGACACAGAGGGGGGAAATCAATGGGTACATTCGGCGGATATACCCAGTGGGCGGTAGTATTCCTAATTATTTTTGTCCTGTTCTTTCTGCTCGTTCCTGCTTATCCGGCTACTAAAACTTGTTGTACCACAACCCCTGTTTATTAATCATGGATCAGTAAGGGGTGCGACTGTTTTGCACCCCTACCGGGGTATGCTTTAATCGCTTATCCAAGGCACGACAAAGTAGGGCCTGCTGAATGATTTACACAGCAGACCCGGCTTGGCCAAAATCCAATCTCAATAGCTCGCCGAAAAGTAGCCAAAAAGGAAGGCGTAGCCGCCTTTCCAGATTCATGACTAACAGTTGCAGGATGATCACGGCCTCGCTTGTATGACGGAGGCGGGCTCGAATTAAACCAAGCCCATAGTTGCGCTTAGCTTCGCCGAATTTTCCTTCAACCGCATTACGCTCGCCCATGTCCTGGCGTTCCTGTTTCGCTTGCTCTTTATCCATCTGTTTGGATGGTCTTCCGAGTTTCGGACCACTCAACCGGATTTCGTACTCCTTGCAGTACTTGAGGTTCTCCCGCGTTCGATAAATTTTGTCTGCCAGTATGGCTTCCGGGTAGTATCCGAAGCGCTCCACATACCGCTCCACCGACTCAATGAGTGTCGTACTCTCATTGCAACTGTCCCAACTTGTCTTTTCCATCAAGGCGTATCCGTCCACGACGCTGATGGCGACTTTAGCACCGAACTCCACATTCGCTTTTGCCTTCCCACGCACAATGAGTCGAACGTCTGGCTGCGCGATGCTCACGATTCTGTCGTCCACTCGATGGCTACGAGACCGATACATCTCTCGTTGCTGGCGATGCAGTTCGCCAATGACCAAGAGATCACGATATTGTTTTCGCGAGAGCGCGGTGAGCGGTGTGTGTTGTACAAGCTGTTCGATGAATCTCAAGTCACGTGCCACATAACGCAACTGCTGCCCGATAGCCTTACGGATTTCTGAACGACTGGGTCTTCGATTCTTCGCTGTTCTCAGGTAGTCACGACGTGCTTGACGTCGCCGGTCTCTAGGTTTCTTCATGTTGCCAATATGGGGTGCATGGAGCGTGTCGATGATATCCCCCAACTTCTCGCGGGCTGAGTTTAGCAGCGACAAGTCAGTCGGATAAGCAATATCTGCGGGTGCGCAGGTTGCATCCAGAATGAGCTTCCCTTGATGGGCGCGTGGTTCTTGCGGTTCTTCTTGTGAGCGACCATTTTCGTTTTCCCCAGGTGAGGTTGGCGTATTTTCGTTGTCGCCATCCTCTTCCTCCTGGTGTGCTGCCTGCACAATCCATTCATTCACTTGATTGATAGCTTCTGGGCCGAGTCGTTTGCGAAAGTAGGTCAAAAGGGAAGGGTCAAAAGGCGGTTCTTTCTGATATGCCTCAAGACCAAAGAAGTACTGCAAGTACGGGTTTTCTGTGATGTGTTGAACCAAGTGACGGTCCGAAAAGCCTTCGCGTTCCTGAATGATGAGCGCGCCGAGCGCCATCCGAACCGAAAATGCTCGTCCGCCTCGAAGGTCCTTGATAAAGTGCTTGCTGTACTCCTGTTCCACTCGTCGCCACGGGATGAGATAGGAGAACTGAACCCAACGATTGTTTTCGCTCAGTCGACCACCAAACGGCAGAAAGAAACCGCCGGGGAGTATTTGTTGATCCTGATGATTCGCGTACATTGTCCGTCCTCCAAGTGCACGGTTTTTCGCCCGTTCCGCTCGAAATCCATACACTTGAATTCGACAAATCGCACCTAAAACCCTTGCTTTTACTGCGTTTTTGGTTCATTCAGCAGGCCCAAAGTAACCGACCATCAAATTTGATTACAACTTACAACAGTTTTCCCTGTTTGAACGTACAGTGGATTACTTTCTTTACGGCTATATGGATGTTCATTGCTTTAATGTCTTTGCACCTCGAGGGATAGTGTCGAAGAGTTTTCACTCAGTAAATCCACTGAAATTCCACTTCTTACAATAAGCACCATATATCGTGAGTTCTTCCGGTTATCCATCAATCCGACCCCTCTCATTCCGTTCCAATGCGTATTGGCGGGATTCCGGATACGTGACAAGGTAAACGACTAGGTACAACTTTTGTTCCCAAAAAAGTTTTATTAGCTCGAGAAGACCTACTGATTGTATGAGCCCACGTGTCTCATCCTCTTACTGCTTCATTCACGGTCCTTTCCTTCCAAAATATCACAAATATGTAGTCGAAGCAAATTCGTCTCTTGATGAATATGTTAACACTTGAAAGCAGAGGCGGGAGGCGAATAACAGAGTGTTTATTCATACAGTGGTAAGTGGAGACACCCTTGGTGATATTGCAAGAATCTATGGTACGACAACGCGAGAATTAGACCATTTAAACGAGTTAGCGACACTCGATGTGCTTGTTCCTGGGCTACATTTACTCGTACCAGGCCGGACTCGGAATGTGGCTCAACCGTACCGTATCCAACCTGGGGATTCTGTAGCCAGTATCGCTCAAAGGATCGGAATCTCTGAAACGAATTTAGAGCGCTGGCTTGGTTTCCGTGGAACAATCGGAACGGACTTAACAGCCGGTACAACGATTTGGGTTCCGAAGCCGGTCCCACAGAAGCGAACCATCGAGGTCAACTCTTATCTATTACCCTCCGGGAAAGTGCATGATGTTGAGATTATTCAAGGGATAAGCAACCTAACGTATCTATGTATCTTCAGCTATCAAGCTACGACGGATGGGGGTTTGCAAATTATACCAGATCAACAAGCTGTTCGCGCAGCAGCGCAATACAACATAACCCCACTAATGTCTGTTACGAACGGTCCGGGTTTTAGGCCCGAACTGGCACATACCCTCATTACGAACGTATCTCTTCGTGAACAATTCATCAGAAATATCGTCAATACCGCGAAACAACGGGGTTTTCGCGGGGTTAATGTAGATTTTGAGCACATGAATCCGGGAGATCGTCAACCATATAATCAATTTATTCACGACCTCGGCAATGCCGTTCATGCACAAGGACTATCTATTTCCATTGCGATGGGTCCAAAAACATCCGATGCCCCGCAACAACCCTGGATGGGTGCGTTCGACTACAAAACATTAGGTGCGGAAGTTGATTTTTTGATGCTCATGACCTATGAATGGGGTTGGGTTGGCGGTCCACCGATGGCGATCGCCCCGATCAATCAAGTTAGAGCCGTTCTCGAATACGCAACATCTGTTATCCCGAGCAACAAGATCCTCATGGGCATTCCCCTATACGGATATGACTGGGAGCTTCCTCATCAACCAGGTGGGTTAGCCTCGGGACTATCTGCAAATGACGCTCAAAATCTCGCGTTGGAGCGACAGGTACCGATCCTTTGGGATAACGAATCAGCTTCACCATATTTCTTATACGATGTGGACAATAAACGCCACATCGTTTGGTTCGAAGACGCTATGAGCGTGGCGGCGAAGTTTAACCTAATCTTCGACTTTGATCTTCGAGGTATTAGTTATTGGGTACTCCCAAACTCTTTCCCTCAAAATTGGAACCTTTTGAATGACGTGTTCGAGATCAGAAAATTGGCTAGCGCTAGTGAATCACCCTTCAATAGCTGAAACGTAATGATATGTATCCAACCTTTTAATTACACACGCACCTTGGTTCCAGAATGAACACATAAACTTCCAGTATTAACAAAAGTAACGAACGTATCTGGCCAAACACATTACTAGGGGCATCCACTGAGTATGTCGAGGTATAATCATCCCGCAATCTAGATGGTGGACTTAAACCACATGATTGCCGAGGACTTACAAGTCGAACTTGGTGGTCCCCCAAAATCTTTGAAACACCAAACAGCAATAAGTTTCTAACACAAGGCGGGTGTGTAAAGTGGCTTTCCTATCCGATAAAACCCGACTTCGCATCGCTGTCATAAAACACGGACGTGCAGAGGCCTTAGAGTTAGCGTAGTGCGCACACGCAGAAATCGGAGTCCATGAAAGTGTTATGTAGGTCCATCATCCTTTAACACAAATCGGTCGAGTGCAGACGAATTCTCGTCTCCAAATACAATCCTTACATTTATTCGGTATTTCTCTTTTGTATTCTAAATCGGCAGAGGTGATCGGCTTGTAGGTTGGTTTTTTCATGTATTTCTCCTTCGTAGTATAGAATCCCCAACGAATAGACAGTATGACTGAAATATGGATGTTTAATGCACTACGGAATTGAAGAATCTCATGTATGGCGAGTGAATTACCTATTACCTCAAAAGTCGCCTACAGACTGTTCTAAAAGGGGATTGAACATTATGACGGTTTATAGTCAAGTAAAACAGACGCTAGCAGGGTTAAAAAGTGCACAAGCAAGCTTCGAACAATTTGCTCTGCAAACCCAGAACCAGCAGGCAAAACAACTGTACACAGATGCTGCGAATCAAACAAACACCATTGTTAATACGTTGGAGCAACGTGTTCAACAGTTAGAGCAAGAAGAACCACAATACAAAGGCTAAATAGTATGACAAACGGAAGTTGGCCCCGAAGTCGCTTCCGTCTTTTTATTCGGGCCACCTAGCTCGATGATAACTTAGTCCGAGGTTGGGGAAAGCTTCATTCCGGATATTAAAACCGAAAATCCCTTTCGGACCTGTTTTATCGGCTGATAAGGTGAGCTCGTGAAAGCCTATCCAAGCAGTAACTAACATGTTATAAATCAGAATCTGCATCATAGCACCTTTGCGTGAACGACGATTCATCTGTAGCCTTGTACAACTCCCTACCCACTTTTCGGCAGACATTACGGCCCCGTTCTACAGCTTCCTGGATTCTTGTGCAGTCCTCTGTAGAACCCTACATACTTTTAGGGGAATCCAAAAACGGGCACTGTAGAGCGTGGGCACCAACTCATTATTTTTAGAAGGAGTTAAGCAGATATGAAGAGAGTTGCTTTCCTGCTGGCCAAAGAATTTGAGGATTCAGAAATGCAAAAACCGTACGAAGCAATCAAAGGAGCGGGCTACGAAACGGTCATTGTCGGGTTGAAAAAAGGTGAACAACTCACAGGAAAGAACAAGAAGGCTATGTATACGGCCGATACTTCCATTGACGAAGTGAAGGCTGATCAGTTTGACGCGGTCGTCATTCCGGGCGGATCGTCACCGGAAAACTTGCGTCTCAACAAACAGATACAGCAGTTTGTCAAGGACATGGACAGTGAGGGCAAACTAATTTCGGCGATCTGCCATGGGCCGCAAATTCTAATTAGCGCAGGTCTTGCCAAAGGCAAGACGTTGACGTGCTACCCTCCTTTGAAAGATGACCTTATCAATGCGGGTGCCAACTACGTCGATCAAGAGGTGGTCGTCGATGGCAACTACGTTTCGTCGCGCATGCCAGCTGACGAACCGGCGTTCATCCGGGAAACACTGAACAAACTGGGAACGCCCGTTACCCAGTCTTAACGCTAACATTATAAAGCCCCGGCTGTCCGGGGCCTTTATCGAACCTTCCCAAATAGCCCATGCTATTCCGGATTTTTTACGGTCTGTTTTGGGTGTATGGCGGGTACCTTAAGGTCTCTTAGTCTGTTTTGCGATCAATTCGGCCAAAGCCTTCGTGATGCAGGAATGACTCTGTAACAATTAAGAGCCAAGCCGGAACTCAGGCTAACACTCAACAACAGTAGTGGCTGCGAGTGGGCCCGCAACAGCTTCAACGCGCTCAACAAAAAACCAGCAAATTCAATCCACAGCTACAATCAACAAAATGACTCGCTTCACCAGTAGATAGGAGAAGGATTAATTGACCCTTCGTTTCTGAGAAGGGCACAGTGAAAGCGCAACGCGTAAATGCCGAACCATTTCAGGGATATTTGTTATCTGCCTTTCGCACAGATGGAGGTTAAAGGAGGCTTTGTGAGCCATGCAGTTAGCCACATTGGCACAGCATATTCGAGACAAAGAAATTTCCCCTGTAGAGGTCACTCACGATGTGCTTAAACGCATCCATTCGCTAAACCCGATACTTAACGCATACGGGACTGTATTGGAAGAACAAGCGTTGGAAGACGCAAAAGCTGCCGAACGTGAAATCATGTCCGGCGTCTATCGGGGTCCTTTGCACGGTGTGCCGATTGGTCTGAAAGATCTAATCTTCACCAAAGGTATTCGAACCACGATGGGTTCTAAAGTTTACGCAAATTTCGTTCCCGAAGAAAATGCTACCGTAGTCGAGCGAATTAGAGATGCAGGCGGAATCGTACTGGGTAAACTGAATATGGATGAATTCGCCTACGGGTCAACCGGTGATAAGTCGTATTTTGGGCCAGTCAAAAATCCCTTTAACATTTCGAAAATCAGTGGCGGTTCGAGTAGCGGTGCGGGCGCGGCAGTAGTAAGCGAACTTTGCTATGGTGCCATCGGGACGGATACTGGAGGGTCGATTCGAATTCCATCTTCCTGTTGTGGAATTATCGGACTGAAACCGACTTTTGGCCGTGTGAGTAAATTCGGCGTATATCCGTTGAGCTATACGCTGGATCATGTTGGCCCAATGACTCGTTTCGTTAAAGATAACGCGATCGTTTTAGGTATTATCGCAGGTTGCGATAAAAAAGATCCATATTCATATGCAGAGTTCGAGGATTTTACTCGTTTGATGAATGACAGCATCAAAGGGGCTACTATTGGAGTTCCCTCCAACTTTTTCTTTGAACAAATCGATTCTCAGGTTGCGAAGGCATTGCAACATACCATAAGTGTCTTTCAAGACCTAGGCGCGAATATTCGATCTGTGACCATCCCACAAATTCAGACCATGAGTTGGGGTCAAGTCATGATCCAAACCAGCGAAACCTATGCGATTCATGAATCCACTTTACAAACCCATGCCACTGATCTGGACGTCGAGATTAAACAGCAATTACTGACTTGCGCAAGTACCAGGGGATATGATTACGTGAAAGCAACTCAACAAAAAGATCAAACCACAGTAGAGATTAATCAGATTTTCGATGAAGTAGATATCTTGCTGACACCAACCGTGCCTATTTTGCCAACAGATACTAATCAGCGCGAGATCCAGATCGGAAACGTGACGTATAAGGTGAATACCACATTGTTACGATTTACTCTACCTTGGAGCTACACGGGTAATCCTTGTTTGTCCATCCCTTGTGGATTTTCAGAAGATGGGCTTCCTATAGGAATGCAACTCGTTGGCAGGACAAATGAGGAAGCCCAGTTGTACCGCTTTGGATATTGGTTTGAGCAGACAAGTGGAGTATTGGATGAGAGGGAGGCGCTTCTAGCGCATGTCTTTCAAACACAATAAATTTGTGGTTGGAATCAATCGTGTCAGATATCATGAGGCATTGCCGTGGCAACTCAAATCAGCTCTTGGCATGTGAACGTTCCGAACTCATACAGAGTTAGTAAATGTTAAAGGCCGAACCCTAGGGTTCGGCCTACCGAAACATATGTGGTTATTGGCAGGGCGGCGTATCCTGCATCTCTGTTGACTAGTCGCCTTCAACGGCCTATCGATGACACGCTGCATTTCGACTAGCGCGTGGGGAACCTTTCCCACCTCAACAACCTTATTTAACATATGCTGTTTTCCTAATTCCATTATACACGTTTAGAGAGAGTTGGACAGGACTACCTGTACTTCTCATTCTAAGGAGATTTTTTACGTATTTAGATGTATAAATCATGAATATTCCAAACATTACGTCCGTGTATTCTGACAACTTCAGCACTTGACAAATACTAAACTCCTTTCTGCAAAGCTAGTGATTGTTCGTAAAAGAAGTTGCCGAGCCGCCCTGGTACACCAGGACTAACCAGTCCGACTTGGAACGTGCGTGTATCAGTTACGCCCAAAGTCACTTAGACGCAATTGTAAACGAGACAAAATTACTGCTATACAATCGCGACGTTCAGGAATTAACGCGCCTCGCGGATTCGTTGGGATATCGAGTGATACCTCGATACGAAAACAAGGAATCAGTTGAGGATGCAGTCATTCCGGCAATCCAAAGAGATGGACAAATAATGCTTCTGTAAAACAAAAACCTTTGTTCTTCCCCGACCACGCGGGACTTACCTGATCCGTCCCCGTGGAATGGGGCGATACAAAGGGAGCGTAGATAATCATGTAAAAATGTTGATTGGAATGATGTTTGGAGAATATGTTGTTGATTTCACTGTCGACACCGAGAAATTTTTGTTTCACGCGTGCTTTCAAGGTGAACAAGGCGTTACTTTCAAAAAATACTCTCAAGACGGGAAATCGAAGTGGTATATCCAACGTTTAAAAAGCTGCTCTCCGTATATTCCATATGGACTGTCACGGGCTAAATATTGGAGAGTGCTAACGGCATTTGCATTGAAAGGGACGTGTAAAAACCTATATGGAGGAATCTCTTTAAGACTGGTGTCCACACGAATTCCATGGATCCGTCTCTTAAACTCCATATCAAACCGTTTCGGCTATGATATGGTAAAAGCAGATGAATACAATTCACTGCGGACGGTGACGGATATGATAAACAGTCAAAACAAGGCTTTAGAACGTGATGTTGCAATGTTAACTGAAAAAGTGAAATCTCACGAAGCACTACTCGGTCAATTCTGCATACAGAACCAAAGTCGAATTGAGGAAATATCTGATATTCGTTCGGAACTGTCTACTTTAAAGGAACAAATGTATGTCGTTTGTGTCGCATTAGGAATACAATCCGTTGACGAGTTTTTGAATTCGGCACTACCAATGCAACTAAAACTTCTCGATGATGACGGTGATGGGTCTAAAAAACAGGCTAATCCTGTAGAATTCACAATCTGCTGAGCTTTAAACCAGGGGGTGAGTTTCTTGTCTTTAATCAAAGGATTCGAATCGATTGATATAGAAGATACCGACACAGCCCTATACAAAGTCCACGAGATAGTGAGACGTCCGTATTGTGTCCCTACTTATATCGTGACAAATGGGCGTGATCGTATCGTGCGAAGCGAATTCTGGTTAGACGGTCAAGCAATTCCACTTCATGTGATTCAAACACAACTTAAAAAAGGACAACATACCATTCCACTCAGCCATGCACGGAAAGTTTCAGAGCAACTCTTAGAGCTGCGTGTGAGGACCGAGTAATCCGGTTTGTAGACGGTCCCTTTATTATTAGCCAGGCCTACTCGGTCTGGCTTTTCTCATTTTTGGAACAAAAAAACCCTTGCTTACTTCTACAATGTGAATAAAGAGCAGCGGTACGATGTCAAGGCCATAAGTTAACATAATATCTTTAGAGTCGCTGCTTTTTTGGAGGTGGTGCCGAATTTAGCAACACTCAACTAAGCCCACCCTACCTAGCTTTTCACATTTTTCCTGTAAAGCTAGGAACTGGTGGCCCTGGTACCGATCACGTTTTTGTTATGCGCGTTGTCGGATCACCTCCGGAGTGTAGAGTCGGTTGGTCTTTAGCAGATAGAAGACCACCCGCATTAGTTTCCGGGCTGTAAGCGCAAGGGCACGTCCCTCGGCAAATTCTTTCGGCTCCGCTTTCTTCTTGGCATAGTACTCGGCAAAAACAGGGTCGTGCACCCGGACGCTGTTGGCCGCTTCAACCATGTAGTACTTGAGATAGCGGTTGCCAGAATGAATGAGTCGAGTTCGGTTTGCTGTGAACTTCCCGGACTGGTGAACTGTCCAAGCGAGCCCGGCATGCTTTGCTGCTTCCGTGTGACTCTTGAACTGGCTAACGTCCAGTTCAGCCACATTGCCAGAAGCGAAAATGGGACCGATACCGGGAATGGAATCGAGCGTTTGCGGGATCGTCGCCAAGTGGTCCTCGATGCCTTTACGCAGCGCCTTAAGCTGCTCTTGTGCCGTGCGAATCATGCGAATGCTGGACGCCATCGCGAGATTCACCGAGTCCGACATCGACTGCGGCAACCGGTACGAGGAGCGAGCGGCCTTCTGCAAGGCCTGAGCGACTGCCTCGGGGTTTTCGAAACGATTCTTGCCATGCTCGACAAGGAAGTCAATGAGACGATCCAAGGACATCTCAGCGATTTCCTCGGCGGATTCAAATTCCTCCATGACGGCCAATGACGTGGCAGAGAGCTTGTTTCTACGAAAGGGTCCAGTGATGGTATAGTCACTGAACTTGAGAAACAGGTTCGTCATGAGGAAATTGCTTTCCCGAGTCAGGTCCTGCATCAGGTGATAGCGAGTACGTGTCAGACGTTGCAGCGCCATGAGCGGTTCGCTCCACGTAAACGGATGCGGGAGAAGGCCTGTCCGAAGCTTGGCTGCGATGAACCAGGCATCCACTCTGTCGTTCTTGGGGGCGCTCAGGAAATGAGACTTCTTAAACTCCCGGATGAGGCTGAGATTAAAGACGTACACCTTACGCGGAACGCCGAAGTCCAAGTGACGTTGCAGATACATGGCGGCATGAGTTGAGAAACAGCCCGTATGTTCGAGGCCGAAAAGAATCTCTTCAGACTGGAGCTGTTTCGCCAGCTTGGTGATGCGCTCCTGAAACTCTAAAATACCGGGACGATTGTTGGTAACAGTGAATCGACTCACTGGTCGTTTCTCATCGTCCCGCGTCAAACAGCAAACCACGTTGGCTTCGCTGCTTACATCAATTCCGACAAATAACGGAGAGGGCATGGTATCACCTCCTTCGGCTGGGATGCAGATGTCTACGGCCTTGGGATGACCCTGGGAAACCCATGAACGACAGCCTTGCGAGCTATTGGAATACACCGGGCGTCATCGGTGCACGAGCCTCCCTCTGCTGGCAGGAGGGATGACTGACCGGGAAACAGTCAGCGTGTAGGTCTATTCCATGGGGCCAGGGGAACACTCTCAATTCGGAAGACACCCTTAAATAAGGGGCAACGGGGGCATTGGAACATTCCCTTGGTAAACACCTAAGGCTATTGTCCCAAGGTCAGCCCAAGGTCGCAAACAGTCTGTGTTCTGAGTTGATGGTCACGGTGGATGGACTCCTTACGGCTCCCGCGCTTACGCTTGGGCTACATCCTCCACCTACTAATTTTCAAGGAACAGAAATTTATAAGAGTAACTATTTAATCTGGTTTTATGTAAACCAAATCGGTAGCTGCTCTTAATATACAAGGGGGCATACAACATGAAAATGGTCTTTTCCGATCCTTCGTATCCAGTAATCTCGGTCGATATATCCGTGGATACAGATTCACGAATAATCCACATTCTCGACCAAAGTGAAGACACGCGGGCATTCTGTAAACTCTTCAACGAACTTTTCCAAGCGCGTATCCTTAAACACATCAGCGAGACGGGTGTTCCAGAAAGCTGGACTTGGCTGTACTACAATCTAGACGGAATAGTCACCGAGTACAGAAATGGATTCATGAACGTACCGTTTAGTCTGTACAAGTTAGATGAAACATTCGTGCCTGTTATAAATAAGCGATTACAGAAGACACACGGAGTAATTATATAGATAAAAACCAAATGTTTACATAAAAAACCTACTAATTACATTATTTGAAATATCACCGTTGCGTCTAAGCGATTATATCGATGTACTTAATAGTTTTATACCTCAAAGCACTATTTGGCCAATATACAAGCTTTTAGAGCCATTTTAGCAAGTTCGTCAAAAAATGCTTCACTCGTCTCGATGATCATGTAGAATTCCGTATATGGACAGTCGACCACAGTATGGTATTCTGACTGTTCAAGATCATCAACCAAATTATTTCCATGTAATATTTGGATAATACTACATAACCCAGAGAAAAAATTATTGGGTTTTTTTAACAATAGTTACTAGCGATAATCAGGCTTTATCACTACCAACAGGAAGTGTAATATATGGACGACATTGTTATATCAAAAAATGGTATTGATTTACCATCCATCGAATTCAATAATCTGGAAAACATAGACGACGCAGTACGTAAATTTCTGGATTCTGCAAATTCGAAGAGTACAAAGAAAAGTTATCTTAAAGATTGGAACAATTTTATATCTTGGTGTAAGACAATGGGATTCAAAGCTTTCCCAGCTGATGATGTGACAATTGGACGATACATATCATATTTAGCACTGCTCGGAAGGAAAAAAAGTACAATTCGTCGTCATCTGACCTCAATCGCTGAAATTCATAGAATGAATGGGGTAGAAGACGTTCCCACCCAATCGTTTGCTGTAAAGCGTGTTTGGAAGGGAATTCGCAACGATAAAAGGGATGAACGGGTTACTAAGAAAGCCGCAACGCTCATTGAAGACATTCGCGCAATGGTAGCTATTCAACCAAATTCAATGTTGGGGCTCCGAAACAAACTGATTCTACTTATTGGGTACGCTGGGTCGTTCCGGCGCTCTGAAATAGTCGGACTGAAGTATGAAGACGTAAAGTTCGTCCGAAACGGGGTTGAAATCCTGTTACGGCACAGTAAAACAGACCAGGAAGGGGAGGGACGAAAGTTAGCGATTGGGTACGGTTCCCGGCTAGAAACGTGTCCGGTTCGTAACCTGCAGGAGTGGTTTGAGAGGACTGGTATCGACTCCGGGTTCATTTTTCGGCGCTTCACACCGCAAGGTCGACTAACTGAATATGGGTTGTCTCCCCAAACAGTTGCACTTATCGTAAAGGACGCAGCTCGCGCTGCGGGGCTGCCCAACGCAGAGGATTATTCGGGACATAGTTTGCGAGCTGGTGCCGCAACGCAGGGCGCAAAAAATAAGGCGGATGCGCTGGTGATCATGAAACAAACAGGCCACAAGAGCAGGGCCATGCTTGATGAGTACATCAGGGAAGGTAG
Organism: Alicyclobacillus dauci; assembly: GCF_026651605.1. Classification (GTDB taxonomy): domain Bacteria; phylum Bacillota; class Bacilli; order Alicyclobacillales; family Alicyclobacillaceae; genus Alicyclobacillus; species Alicyclobacillus dauci. The sequence goes on from NZ_CP104064.1 coordinate 1,864,357, forward strand.
CCTGTGGGACGACACTCTTACTAATTATCTTGGGTTGTAGAACGGTTGTTTATTGGGGGGAAATCCTCTCTAAGCAACCATGGGGAACAGATATTACTGCTGAGATAACAAGTTTATCGAATTATTTTGTTACGAGTGATGGACGTGACTTATTTGAGGTCTTGTTCTTAGCATTAATGATTGACTTAACAAGAAAGACAAACACTGAAATTGGCTAAGCGACGGCGTCCTTAAACCTACCGCGCTTCTGTTTGCGGTCCTGGATGATTATGCACCTGGTTCTGACGACTGCGTCCGTCGATAAGGTGCGGGAGTATGTCGGCGGCATTGAAATTGTATAACTACTCAACTGGAATGCCACCGCCCGACCTTCATGCTTCCTGCTTCGCAGGTTTTCTTGTATTAAAACTGATTAACACCCAAAAACCGTACCGGCTTAATATCAAATTCCTGTTGCATTGGGATGGCAGTCAGCGCTGAACAAAGAGATCCGGAATCCTCTGCTTCAACAAGGATGTAGAATACATGGTCTGGGTGACCAGTAACGACATAGTGTAGCTTAACTGAGTGTTCCTTGCATAACTGCTGTATCGAAGGAAGAAATGCTTGCAAAGCCTTCTGAACGTCTTCATTATACATTCCGCATTGGTCAAACTTATGTCTTGCCGTAACGTGAAATAACACGAATGCCCCACTCCTCATGTTTCTTGATTACCGCTGACAACGTAATCATAACAAAGACGGCTTGTTGGACAAACGGTGCACAAACTGAAGAACCATTCGGCGGATGGATTGCATGAGTATACCCTTCTAAAGGGGCAACATTGTGTCACTCTTGGGCAGCTGAAGAAGCGTAAAGGATAAATAATACATTTGAGAGAATATCAACAATGAATTGAAGTAGGGAGTACGGGAGGGGATTCCAACGGCTTATATCGCACTATATACCTGTCCAAAATTGGAGCGTCCATACGATAATCCGGCTAACAAGAGCTTTGAGGAACTCGGTGGGAGGATTATGGAGAAAGTGAAGGACGTTCCGGGGCACATTCGATTTGTTTATGAGATGCCTGAACCAATGCCATGGCCCAACTACATTAACACAGAGACCGACTATCCAGCTTTAACGTTATCCGTATGGGAAGATATCGATTCCTTGTTTACCTTCTCCTACCGAGATAATCTACATGCGAGTGCCTTGAGACAGCGTAAAGATTGGTTTAAGAGAAGTGACCATCCCATCTATGTACTTTGGTATGTAGAAGACCCGAATACAGTGGACTATCACGAAGCAGTCGAGAGGATGAACTTTTTGTGTGAACATGGACCCAGCCCATATGCCTTTGATTTTCATCACCTGTACAATCAACAGGGAAATGTTATGCAGAAATCCAAGTAAAGGTTTGAGGAACCATTAACCATACGGACGAGTTTCAAACTTTACTGAATGATGGTTACAAATGAGACAAACGGGAGCTTATGCGATAAAAGCATTGCTCCCTTCTTCAACTAAATGGGGCGAATGTCTGAGAAGCACTCGGGTTTTCTAATACATAAATATACAATCATGGTTCGGAACTGTTACTGCGCTCTCGGAGCAGTTTAGCTGAAGAACCACCCTAGCGTGATCTCGAATCCAGAGAAACTTTATAAATGCACGTTGTGATCTGATTGACCCCCATTGCATAGAACCCTTTCATAACGTGGTTTTTATCCAAAACACTCCTCCTACTTAAATACTTGAAACGAGAAGGCCATCCTAACGGATTTGTTGGATTGGGCCTTTTCGATGTATAGATGTATACACCAACGGTAAAATAGCACACTATCTGTGGCTTATTAAGTCTTCCACACAGGTCCGAGGACGAATCCGAAAGCGACCGAAATGATTCGCGATAAGATTTGTCAAGGGCTATGCTATATCACCGTGTGTACTCATGGTAGTTGCTTTGATTACTGGCTCGTGGGCCTTTGACTGTTTTGCCAAACCGATCTTGGGGGTTTACATTTTGGAATCTCGACTTAGTCCTCCTCAAAAGGTTGTAATCGGCTACTTGTTAATTATTATAATCGGTGCACTATTGTTATTGTTGCCGTGGTCCCGACATACGTCAGTTTCTGTCACAGACGCGGTTTTTACTTCAACTAGCGCTTTGTGCGTGACAGGACTGAGTACCGTAACAACCGCGACAACCTGGACATCATTTGGTGATTTCGTAATCGCTCTGTTAATGCAAGTTGGCGGGGCAGGTATGACGTTGGTGACGACCGGTATTTATTTGGTGCTCGGGCGCAAGATTACATTGCGTGATCGCGTTTTAATTGCAGAAGATCGCAACTTCGGTGTGCATGGCGCTGTACGCTTGATCCGTAGTATTTTAATTTTCAGTCTTTCTATAGAGGGCGCAGCTGTTGTTTTGTTCACTCTTTATTTTTGCCTGGTTTACCACTACACGTGGTTACGTGCATTGGGAATTAGTGCGTTTCATTCAGTTTCGGCCTTTAATAATGCAGGATTTGATTTGTGGGGGAACTCTCTTGAGGGGTATCATAACGACCCGTTTATCGTCATCCTAACCAGTCTCCTCATTATTTTTGGTGGGCTTGGTTTCATCGTACTCACGGAATTATACAGCTATCCACGAAAGCGCCGATTATCCTTACACAGCAGAATTGTTCTTTTCATGACGGGTCTGTTACTCCTTCTTGGTATGGTTCTTATCTTTGTTCTGGAATCCAATAACTCAATGAAACCTTTGTCGTGGGGAACCAAACTTCTTAATGCTTGGTTTACGTCGGTCACAACGAGAACAGCCGGCTTCGATACTATCCCGATAGGAAATATGAGTGACGTCACATGGTTTGTTATCATCATACTTATGTTCATCGGAGCTTCACCCGGATCGACAGGCGGAGGAATTAAGACTACAACGTTCTATGCGCTTGTAAAAGCCACACTGGCTTCACTAAAGGGCGATGAAGAGGTTGAAGCTTACGGAAGATCGATCCCGTGGACGATAATTAGAAGGTCCATGATGTTGTTTTTCTTAGCAACTTCTATCGTTGTCATTGGTACCATAATTGATTCCATTTTGGACCCAAGAACAAGCTTGCTGCGGTTTCTATTTGAAGAGACTTCAGCATTTGGGACCGTTGGGCTTTCGACTGGTATTACAGGATTCGTTACAACGCCGGTTAAGTGGGTTTTAATCTTCACAATGTATGTTGGACGTGTTGGTATTCTTACGATTCTTGTGGGAATGCTTCACCGGAAAGGACTTATGTCACGCGTCAAACGCGTACAAGAGCGTATTTTTATCGGATAAATTCAAGTTAGGCGGTGTTGATTTGGCATATCGAAACTCCACATTACTGGCGAACATAAGAAACATTGGAAAACGTAATCCGAAGACAATCGGGGTTATTGGGGCGGGCCGATTCGGTTCCTCTGCCGCACAAGAACTACTTGAGAACGGACACGACGTATTGTTGATCGACAAGGACCCGAAACGACTGGAATCTCTGGCGGGTGATTGTACGACTGCTATAGGAGATGCTCAGAGTCCAGAATTTCTAGAGGAAGCAGGGATTAAAGAAGTGGACGCTGTGATCGTTGCAATCGGTGAAAACGAATCCGCCTCCAACCATGCAGTGATAAATTGTAAGGATTTTGAATTGTTTGTGGTGGCGAAGGCAACGGACAAGACCCATGGGAAGATCCTTGAACGATTAGGTGCGGATTATATTGTCTACCCTGAGCAAGACTCCGCTATACGTTTAGCTCGAATGATTACTAGGTCCTCAATATTGGACATGGTGGAGTTATACGATAGAGTTTTTATGATGGAGATAAACGCGACTGGGCCTATCGTAAATAAGCCTTTGGAATCCCTTGATTTACCAAATAAGTTTGGCGTCCAAGTCGTCACTATCCTACGAGGAGACGAAACCATTTTTCCCGTTTCTGCTACAGATATTGCGGAAGAAGGAGACCGCGTCGTATTACTTGGGCCTGGACAAGCCCTTCAGAGGTTGGCAAGGGCAGTTGGCTCATCTTAAGCATCTTTAGACCAGTGGGAGCGTTAGACATGCTACATATGGATTCTTGGCAACATGCCTTGACAGTACTTATCGTGATTTTCGCAGGTGGCTTGATTGTCGGTAAGTTAACAGAGAAACCTCGAATCCCTGACGTTGCGGCATATTTAGTGTATGGGATCCTAATTGGGCCTGCTGTATTTAACTTGATACAGGAACCGAGTCAGTCGCAGGTCAATCAATTACTACTCAATATGGGTGCTACATTGATTTTGTTTGACGGAGGCCGTAGTGTTCAGTTTTCTGTCTTAAAGAAAGTCTGGATAAGCATCGTGATGCTTGCAACCATCGGTGTACTGGTGACGGCTTTTGTTATGGGAATAGCCGCACACTACATTCTCGGAACGCCTTGGCTTCTGTCGATTTTGCTCGGTTCCGTGATTGCGTCGACCGATCCGGCCACGTTAATTCCTGTATTTAGACGCGTAGCTATTGTTCCAAGACTACAACAAACTGTGGAATCGGAGTCTGCGTTTAATGACGCAACGGGTGCTGTATTAGTGTTCACTGTGTTGGGGCTGTTAGCGGCAGGCGGACATGTACATTGGTATGAACCTATATGGACATTTGTAGAATCGGCCGTTTTAGGTCTTTTAATTGGCGCTGCTTTCGGACTACTTGGCTTGTGGTTGGTATCCACTCGGGCGTGGGGGATTTTTCACGAATATGGTTCTATCGTAATGCTCGTTATTGGACTGGCATCGTATCAACTTACCAGTTCACTTGGTGCTAGTGGATTTATGGCGGCTTTTACAGCTGGGGTTATATGCGGAAATGGAAAAACGTTCCGCTGGCCCTTTGCCAACTACACGGAGGAGAATATTAATCACTTCGGCAGTTCGATCACTTTAATTATGAGGATGCTGATTTTTGTTTTGCTCGGAACACAGGTTAATTTTGGGCTAGTCTCAAAGTACCTTTGGATGGGATTAATACTAGTTTTGATCTTCATTGTCATCGCTCGACCCCTTGCCGTTTTCAGTTCCGTCTGGGCCGATAAACGAGCCAGATGGAGGCGAAACCATATCGCCTTCATGTGCTGGGTTCGCGAAACGGGCGTAATTCCGGCCGCATTATCCGGAATGTTGGTTGCTAAAGGGATTACAGGTGCCCGTATTATCAGTGCGATTACGTTCCTAGCTATCTTATTGACCATCGTCATTCAGGCGAGTACGACCGGATTCGTCGCAAAACGGTTAGACGTACTCAAGGAATCAGAACAGGAAGAACTCTAGATCTAAAACTTTATCGTCATTTGTACTTGGGTATTTGCCCGTTATCATCCATTAATACGAGACTTTTGTACCAATTTATCCTCGTAAGAATTCGCAGATAATTCCCCCCTCATCTTTATGTTTTCTTTATGCCCAAGCCTCAAATTCCCCACACCGTTTTTACGGATGACCAATTACCATGTTACGAGTCAGGAGCAATCCAGGTTTCATGCGCGCTTTTATGGGAAATGGGATTAGTTCACAAGGAGGGGCAGTATGGGGGACTTCATAGCACTGGCAGTCACCGTCTTGTGTTTTGGTGGGTTCATCTACCTCATTCGAGTTTTTGACAAGGCCTAACAAGGAGGCAGCATTATGTGGGTCCTATTGTTAATTGCGATCGCCCTGGCGATTTACTTGATTTACGTTGTCTTTCATCCGGAACAGTTTTAGCAGGTAACGTAAGCCAACGAGGAGTGAGGCATCTTGACTGTTAACGGTATCGTTCAAATATTGTCTGCTGTTGGTCTCATCCTCCTCATAGCTATCCCACTCAGTGGATACATCTATGGGGTATTTACCGGAAAACGCAGTATTCTCGAACGGGTATTCAGCCCAGCAGAGAGGGGTATATACAAACTCGCCGGAATCAATCCATCCGTGGAGATGGATTGGAAGGTGTATCTCAAATGCCTTTTGCTTGTCAATCTGGTCATGATGGTATTTGTCTACCTTGTCTTTCGGCTACAAGCCTGGTTGCCGTTCAACCCAGATCACATCAAGAACATGCCTTGGGACCTAGCATTTAATACCTCTGCGAGTTTTATCACGAACACCAATTGGCAGAATTACGCTGGCGAGCAATCCTTGTCGTACCTCAGCCAAATGATCGCGATCCAATACTTGCAGTTTACGTCCGCAGCGACTGGTTTCGCTGCCGCGATTGCTATTGTTCGGGGAATTGTGGCAAATAGGTCCACAACAATCGGCAACTTTTGGGTCGACCTTGTAAAGGCAAACACCCGGTTGCTGCTACCGGGTGCGATTGTGTTTGCCATTGTTCTGGTCGGTCTCGGACTGCCGCAAACGCTTCACGGTGCACAAACTGTCCAAACACTAACTGGTACGGTGCAAACCATTTCGCGCGGTCCAGTCGCGTCACTGGAAGCCATCAAGCAATTGGGTACGAATGGCGGAGGGTTCTTTAATGCGAATTCAGCACATCCCTTTGAAGATCCGTCAGCCTTGACAACCCTATTAGAAATTCTTGCAATGGCGGTCATACCTACCGCACTGGTGTTTTCCTTCGGACGTTTTCTTAAGAACCGTAAACAGGCGGTTATCCTATACTCGGTTTTGACCGGCTTACTGCTTGCTGGGGCGTTCACGGTGTACGCAGCGGAGACCGCAGGGAATCCCATTCTCCACGACTTGCTGGGGATATCAGGGCCGAATATGGAGGGGAAAGAAGTTCGGTTTGGTCCGGCGCTAAGCAGTTTATTCACAGCAGTGACAACCGCCTACACGACTGGTGCCGTCAATAACATGCATGATAGTTTGACACCTTTGGGCGGCTTGGTACCGCTGCTGTTCATGATGTTCAACCTCGTATTCGGAGGGAACGGCGTAGGGCTTATCAATATCATCATGTATCTTATTATCACAGTGTTCCTCGCCGGATTGATGGTCGGGCGGACGCCGGAGATCTTCGGTAAGAAGATAGAAGCGCGCGAAATTAAATTGGCAACGTTCGGCTTACTGATACACCCATTTCTGATTTTGGTAGCAACGGCGATAGCCGTCAGCACGCATTCAGGTGTTTCATCCATTGCCAATCCGGGGCTTCATGGACTTTCGGAAGTCCTGTATGCGTACACGTCTGGTGCCGCCAACAACGGATCAGCCTTTGCAGGACTGAGTGGCAACACGCCGTTCTACAATGTTTCTCTTGGTCTAGTCATGTTACTGGGACGATTCCTGTCACTTATAGCCATGTTTGCTCTTGCCGGGTCCCTTGTGATCAAGCCGGTGATTCCGGAGAGTTCCGGGACGTTGAAGACAGACACTTTTTCGTTCGGCATGGTTTTTCTCGCCGTTGTCATTATCGTTGGTGCACTTACGTTTTTCCCGGCTCTCGCGATCGGCCCGATTGGCGAACACCTCCAAATGATGGCTGGACAGGTCAACCATTAAGAATTTTCCGGGAGATGGGCATAAAGGAGACGTTTTGAATGGAAAAAACAACGGGTACGCTCTCGCGTGGTATGGTGAGCCGGGCATTCGTTGAATCCTTTGTCAAACTCGATCCGCGCGTCATGGTTAAAAATCCAGTGATGTTTGTTGTTGAAGTTGGATTTGTGATTACTGCATTGCTGACATTCTTTCCGAACTTGTTCGGCGGGCACTACGGTGCGGATCAGCGTTGGTTCAACCTCGTCGTGACGGTCATCTTGCTGGTAACCGTGCTCTTCGGAAATTTTGCGGAAGCCATCGCTGAGGGCCGCGGCAAAGCGCAGGCGGAGTCGTTGCGAAAGACGAAGACGGACCTCATGGCGTGGCGGCAGAAAAGCGACGGCAACTACGAGAACATACCCGCTAGTACCGTTCGCAAAGATGACATTGTGAGAGTCCGCGCAGGCGAACTGATTGCCGCAGACGGCGAAGTCATAGCGGGTCTGGGGAGTGTAGACGAGTCTGCCATCACTGGTGAATCCGCACCTGTCATTCGCGGGGCAGGCGGTGACTTCAGTTCTGTTACAGGCGGTACCAAGCTGCTGTCCGATGAACTTTTGATTCAGGTCACTGTGAATCCGGGGGAGTCGTTTCTTGATAAGATGATTGGACTGGTTGAAGGCGCGTCACGTCAAAAGACGCCGAACGAGTTGGCCTTGTCCGTGCTGCTCGCGGGACTGACACTTGCGTTTCTGATTGTCGTGGCAACACTTCAACCCTTGGCGCGGTTTGTCCATGGATCCATTGATACTGCCACGTTGATTGCACTGCTAGTCTGCCTGATTCCAACGACGATCGGTGGCCTTCTGTCAGCCATCGGCATCGCCGGCATGGACCGCGTAATTCGGTTCAATGTGATTGCGAAATCTGGGAAAGCAGTCGAAGCGGCGGGCGACGTCAATACACTGATTCTCGACAAGACCGGCACGATCACTATCGGAAACCGTTTGGCAAGTAGTTTTGTTTCGGTCGGCAGACACGAAGATCGTGAACTCATAGAAGTAGCCGTGCTGTCGTCGCTGTTTGATGAAACACCGGAAGGGCGCTCGGTAGTTGATCTGGGAAGGGAACTGGGTGTCCAAGTGAAACGAGAATCGTACGCCGATTCCAAGAATGTGGAGTTCTCTGCGGATACTCGGATGAGCGGGTTGGATTTTCCGGATGGCACTCTGGTGCGCAAGGGCGCGGTGGACTCGATGAAAAAGTACGTGGTCGAACAGGGGGCGTTGTTCCTGCTGATCTGGACACAAAGACCGAGTCCATTGCCAAGGAAGGAGGCACACCTCTAGCTGTAGCCCGGGGGATGAGTTGCTCGGTTTGATTTACCTCAAGGACATCGTCAAGCCTGGCATGCGTGAGCGGTTCGAAGAGCTGCGGCGAATGGGCATTAAAACAGTCATGTGTACGGGCGACAATCCATTGACCGCAGCGACCATAGCACTGGAGGCAGGCGTTGACGACTTTATTGCTGAGGCCAAACCTGAGGATAAAATGCGGTTGATTCAACAGGAGCAGGAACAAGGCAAACTGGTTGCGATGTCTGGTGACGGGACCAACGATGCGCCCGCCCTTGCACAAGCAGATGTCGGTTTGGCCATGAATACCGGGACGACAGCCGCCAAGGAAGCTGGAAATATGGTGGATTTGGATTCGGATCCAACCAAATTGATTGAAGTCGTTTCGATTGGCAAGCAGCTTTTGATTACTCGTGGGGCCATTACGACATTTTCCATTGCGAACGATATCGCGAAATACTTTGCGATCATCCCGGCGATGTTTGCCGCAGTCGTCCCGCAGTTGCATGTATTGAACATCATGTATTTGACCAGTTCCCGGAGTGCCATTCTGTCTGCTTTGATTTTCAATGCGTTGATTATCCCGCTGCTCATTCCGCTCGCCATGAGAGGGGTCAAGTATCGGCCGATGACAGCAACTTCTATGCTGCTTCGGAACCTAGCGATTTACGGGCTAGGTGGCGTTATCGCACCGTTCGTTGGAATTAAGGTCATAGATTTGCTGCTCACCGTATTGGGTATTGCGAACATTTAGAGGAGGGATTCAGATGATAAACGTGATTCGTGCCATTCGGTTAAGTTTGGTCCTGGCCCTCATTCTGGGTCTCGGTTACCCGTTGTTGATTACTGGTGTCGGTCATTTACTATTCCCCCGTCAGGCAGAAGGGTCGATGATCAGTGACCATGGGCGGATTGTTGGTTCCACCCTGATTGCCCAATCCGTAACCAGTCCGGGACTATTTCACCCGCGGCCATCGGCAGTCAATTATGCCGCTAATGGGTCAGGTGGATCCAACCTGGGGCCGACAAATCCGGCACTTGTTAAAGAAGTGGAGAGCAACCTGAAAGCCACAGGTCTCCGAGGGAGTCAGGTTCCGCCCGATATGGTGGAGTCCTCTGGTTCCGGACTGGATCCCGACATTTCTCTTGCCAATGCGTATGCGCAGGTTCCACGGATCTCTAAGGCGACAGGAGTGCCCGAAGCGAAATTACAGTCACTTGTTCAGACGAGTGCCGTTGGTCGTTTCCTTGGAATTTGGGGAGAACCCTATGTGAACGTCTTGCAACTTAACATGGCTATGCAGAGTTTAGAAAAGGCTAAATAGTCGTTGGACAGCATCCGATTTGAGAGGATGCTGTCCTTTTTGAACGTGTTAAAACCGGGGAGAGATGTTCGGTGAATGACGTGCATCAAACGGGCATCAACACGCCACCCGCTGACAATGTACCGAAGCGCAAGTGTGGTAGGTTGCGGTTATTCATTGGGGCTGCACCGGGCGTAGGCAAAACTTACACCATGCTGCGTGAGGCCAATGCGATGCTGCAAAAGGGGATAGACGTCGTCATCGGATATGTTGAGTCTCATCATCGACCGGAAACTGTGCGCCAAATCGGTGAATTACAGGTACTCCCACGTAAACAAATTGAGTTCGCAGGTCGATTGTTTGAAGAGATTGACCTGGATGCCATTGTCGCGCGGGCGCCGGAAGTGGTTGTGGTGGACGAACTAGCCCACAGCAACGTGCCTGGGTCTATGAATCCGAAGCGATACATGGATGTGGAATACCTGTTGAATCAAGGCATCCATGTGATGACCGCCGTGAACGTACAGCACATTGAGGGGGTTCACAAGGAAGTCGAAGAGGTCGTAGGCATTCGCGTCCGGGAAGTGATTCCAAAATCGTTTGTCAGACGAGCGGATGAAATCGAAGTCATTGACGTGACACCGGAAACGTTGCGGCAGCGGTTGCGGGATGGAGACATTTATCCAATCAGCAAGGTCGGTCAGGCGCTGAACCACTTTTTCAGGAAAACCAACCTCTCAGCACTCCGGGAGTTGGCCTTGAGAGAAGTGGCGGATGACGTAGATGCACGGTTGCAACAGTCACTGGATCGTAACCAAGTGACCGGACCGGTTGGTGCGAAGGAAACGATACTGGTCTGTGCCAACTATCTCGAACGCTCTGAGAAGCTCGTCCGTAAGGGGCACTTGATGGCCGAGAGAATGAATGCAGATCTGGTTGTCCTTACGATTTTAAACACACCTCGCGATGAGCTGACTGCGAAGACTGGGGAAAAGGTATCAAGACTAGTCGAGATCGCTCATAAGTATGGTGCACAGCAGGTATTGGAAGTACGGAATGACAGAAGTATTGGGGCTGTCATTATGGAAGTGGCACAACAGGTGAATGCCACTCAAATCGTAATGGGGCAACCGCATGGGAACCTGCTCTGGACAATTTGGAAGGACAATCCAGTTCGGTATCTGCTGCACAACATGAAGTACCTCGACCTTCGCATTGTTGGGTGGAAGGAGCCGCAGGGCGGTAGTTATCTGAATGAGGTAAACAAGCTACAGTCGACATCCGTTCGATCTGGTGGAGAGTCGCGCAAGGGACGCTTAACGATTTACGTTGGCGCCGCGCCCGGTGTTGGAAAAACCTACAAGATGTTGCGGGACGCAAATGACTGGGCCGACAAGGGTGTGGACGTTGTGATTGGCCTAATTGAGACACATGGACGCTCCGAAACGGCGCAACAGGTAGGCAATCTAGAAGTACTGCCAAAGCTACGATTGTCTTTGGAAGGAAGAACATACGAAGAGCTGGACGTTGACCGGATTGTCCGGCGTCGCCCAGAGGTTGTTTTGATTGATGAGTTGGCGCATACCAATGTCCCGGGATCCCAAAGGGAGAAGCGTTACCAAGACATCGAGTATCTACTTGAATGTGGCATCGATGTTGTTACGGCTGTGAATATACAACATCTTGAGAGTTTGCGTGATAAAGTCGAGCACATTACGGGTGTGAGGGTTCGGGAGCGCATTCCCGATTCCTTCATGGATTTAGCGCGGGAAATTAAACTCATTGACGTGACGCCGGAAACACTACAACAGAGACTCGTAGATGGGAAAATTTATTCTCAAGACAAGATAGACCGGGCGTTGAACCACTTTTTTCGGCTGCCAAACCTGGCAGCACTGCGCGAGATGGCCTTACTGGAGGTTGCAGATGACGTTGAGCAGCGGCTCGACCGACAGCAGAACAGAGGGAAGAAAAACCGGGCCAGAGACAGCATTTTGGTGTGTGTGAACTATCGTCCACATTCAGAGAAGCTGATTCGGCGGGGATGGCGGATTGCAGACCGCCATAATGCCCAATTGTTCGTACTCGTAGTGGTTGGAAGTAAACCGATGACCACGGATGAGCAACGAGATTTAGCCCGAATTCAGAGCCTGAGCAACCAATTCAATGCTGTATTTTTGCAGAAACAAGCCTTGGAACAAGAAGTCGGTCAGGTCATTGTCGACACGGCCAATGATTTGCATGTCACACAGATTGTCATCGGTCAGCCGCTTCTGGGAAAGGGATGGCTACGTCGGTGGAAAGCTAATCCTGTTGGTTACGTATTGCAACATGCAGAATTCGCCGATTTACACGTTGTCTCCAACACGCGGGAGGCATGAGCCATTCAGATGAACATGAGGTGTAAATGGGACCTAACGAAGAAGTGTGTTCTGGCTACGACGGAAACCATCATTGCGGACACTCATCCATGTGCTTTGTAGCAGTGTGGAAGATTACGATGGGGTCAGAAAACCAGTTGCCTATTGGGTTGGTGAATTAAAGTGCACAAGTTGGCATAGGTCGATGTGGTTCCGACACACAACGCCCATCTTTACTTCTGTCCCGCTGTGGGACGTATACAATAATGTCTGTGAGCAACACCAGCACAGGATTTGGCGTAAATTGACTGGAACCGGAGGCAGAGTGTACCTGCATGAGTGAGCGTGAACGGAGTGAGCTGGAAATAGAGGCTAAACTTGATACTGGACCTGTCCTTGTGTGTATTGGTACAAGTCCGTTTACAGAGAACATGATCCGTATGGCGCAACGAATGGCCGACAGACTGAAAACCGGGTGGTTCGCCCTGTTTGTCGACAATGCAAGAACAGTGCCAACTACCGAAGAAGACGTGAATCGCCTATCCTTTCACATGCAACTGGCGCAGCAGCTTGGTGGCGAGGTGGTGTCTGTTACCGGAGAGCGCATTGGCGAGACAATCATCGAATTCGCGCGGTCCAAACATGTGAGACACATTATCATTGGGAAGCCCGAAGAATCGCGACTGACAAATTGGCTGCGCCACTCCATCATTCAACAGCTGTTGAACCAGAGTGATGGTATGGTGATACACGTGATTCCAGGACGGATGGATATCACGGAGAGTATTGTCCACGACATGCCAGGGGTTCGCCACAGGTGGCATGCATACGTCCTGGTTACTGTCTTTGTCTGTCTTCTAACCGTATTGCTGCATCAGTTCAACGTGTCACGAGACTTGGTCAACATCGCACTAATATATCTGCTTCCAGTCCTCGTGAGTGCAGTACGATGGGGGCTCGGGCCGGCTTTTTATGCTTCCGCTATAGGCGTCGTTGCCTTTGATTTCTTTTTTGTACCGCCTACACACAGTTTCACTGTTGCCGATTTGCGGTACCTCGTTTCCTTTGCTGTCTTTCTTGGTGTCGCTACGCTTACGGCCAGTCTGGCGTCACGACTACGAACGCAACTTCACTTTGCGAAACAACGTGAGGCAAATACCGCTGCATTGTACGCATTGAGCCGCCAAATGACGGCTGTATCAGGGTTAGAAAATGTCCTCCAGAGTATCGTGAAGCAGGTTTCCACAACGATAGGTCACGAGGTGGTTATCTTTCTTGGGGACAATCTGCGTGACTTACATCTCGCGGTTAGTTCGCGGGAAAATATACAGGATAGTGAAATACAAGGCGATTACGGTGTCGCCCGGTGGGTATACAGCCACGGGGAAATCGCTGGTCATGGGACTCGTAACCTTCGTCAGTCGCCTGACCTGTATCTCCCTCTGAAAACAGATACTAAGATTCACGGTGTATTAGGGATCCGAATGGCTCGGGGGCTCACACCCGATAAGCTTCGTCTGCTTGAGGCACTGGCAGGACTATCAGCCATGGCTTTGTCCCGTATCAAGCTGGAAGAAGAGGCGAAAGTTGCGCACCTTACTGCAGAGTCGGAGCGGCTCCGAACCGCATTGTTGGATTCCATCTCACACGAACTACGGACGCCGCTTGCCGCCATTATCGGTTCGGTCACCGGGCTAATTGAGACGGGCGAAGTACTGTCCACAGAGGATCGGCAGGAACTTCTATATAACATTCTGGACGGAGCAATGCGTATGAACCGGCTCATCACGAATCTGCTTGGTATGGTTCGCCTGGAGAGTGGAATGTTGCGACTGAATAAGAACTGGTGCGACATTCAAGATATTGTAGGTGTTGCTCTAAATCAGTTCAGAGAGACATCAGGGCATCGCATTGTGGTGAAATTTTCCGATGATATACCGCCTGTTCCCCTTGACGATGTACTAATGGAACAAGTCCTTGTTAATCTGTTGAGTAACGCAATCAAGTACTCTCCTGTCGGCAGCGAGATAACTCTGTCAGTCACGTTCGATGGAGACAAACTTGTGATTCGGGTCGCAGATGAGGGATTTGGAATACCTGCTGGGGAACACGATAAGGTATTTGATAAGTTTTATCGGGTTCAGTCCGGGCTGAAAGTTCCCGGTACGGGACTGGGTCTCGCAATTTGCAAGGGTATTGTCGAAGCACATGGGGGGACAATCACCGCAGCACCGAATTCACCTCGTGGCACGGTGTTTACGGTGGCCATGCCTGTTGATTCCGGCAGTCAGTTTTAGGGGAGGATGCTATGTCTAGCAATGGGGCAAAAATTCTCGTGATCGATGATGAGCAACAGATCAGAAAACTACTACGCGTAACATTGCAAGCACATGGATTTGAAGTCATTGAATCACCGACCGCCGAAGATGGACTTATGCAAGCTGCAATGTCTCGTCCCGATTTGATCGTTTTGGACCTGGGACTTCCGGACTTGCCAGGGATTGATGTACTTAAGCAGATCCGAGAGTGGTCGAATGTTCCGGTCATTGTACTCACGGCGAAGGAACAGGAGTCTGATAAGGTAACGTTACTCGATGCGGGAGCAGACGATTATATCACGAAACCCTTTGGAATGGGAGAATTATTGGCAAGAATTCGTGTGGCTTTGCGCCACGTTATAGGCGCATCGTCTGAGCCCGTTCTGGTTTTTGGGGAACTGACCATTGATTTAGCGAAGCGCATTGTTAAGCTTTCGGGTGAAGCAGTGAAATTAACGCCCACTGAATACGACCTTTTGAAGGTCCTTGCCACGCATGCAGGACGTGTAATGACGCACCAACAATTGCTTAAGCGGGTTTGGGGAGCCTTAGAAGATCAATTGGACAGTCAGTATCTTCGTGTGTACGTGGGACATCTGCGCAAGAAGCTTGAAGAGGACGTGACGCACCCTAAATATATTTTGACGGAACCGGGAATCGGTTACCGATTTGCTGATTTTCCAGGATGATTGTTTTGATACTGGCCGTTGTTTGAAACAACGCAATGGGGACAGATTACAAGTAGACGACGGATGAATATCATTTGTAGAGCCATATGTCGTTAAACAATTAATGGAATGTCTAAGTTTATACATTGTACTCAAAGTCTTGACGGGGGGTTATTGAACTTATGGGTGCAATAGCGCAAGAACGACTGCCACATAAATACGAATGAATATCCAGAACGCGGTGTATATATACCGCGTTTCTTCATATTTCAAGGAACTCTTAGAGTAGGGGAAAACCGAATTCTCATCCCAATAAATGTCTTAGCGTATATTTTCGTTAAAATGTCGGCGGTACCCCATTATGGGCAAGCTGCACGTAGGACGTGACAGAGCCGTTTTTGTTTTTTCGTGATATCCGCCGTATATACATGTCTACATTTTAAAACAAAACGTTGGATAAAGTCAATAATTGTGGATAAAACTACGAGTTCTCCACAGAAATTCGCATGCCTACAAAATTTTGAGAAAATGCCTACACAAAAGAACCGAAATTCCGCGCCACTACGGGATTCCGGTTATCCACAAATGCTTATAAGTGGGTTGTAACTGTCGAACCCGAGGTGGAACGACATTTACAATTGACTTTCCACTCAAGCAAGAGCAGCAACTAGGAGAAACATCCCATGATTAGGAACAAAATGATTGCGATGCCAGGTGTTTTCATACATATTAAATACGGGTGATGAGTGACGTGAATAGACGTGTTGTATCCATCTTGGCATTTGGTCATTTTGTGAACGACTTCTTAATCAATGTGATCACGGCGATCCTTCCGCTACTGGTCGTTCATTTTGGGTTGTCTTATTCCCAGGTCGGCATCCTGACGATGGTTTCGAACGTGTCATCATCGTTAGTTCAGCCGATATTCGGATTTATTTCGGACAAGAAGGGAAAACCGTGGATCCTGGGGATGAGTGCCCTGTGTCTTTCAGCGGGGTTGCTCGGCGTCGCGTTTTCTCCGTCTTATATTTGGCTACTGCCAGCGGTTGTTTTGAACGGAATCGGTTCCGCTGCTTTTCATCCTGACGGAAGTCGAGCGGTGTATTTTGCGGCTGGCGACCGTCGGGGCTTAACACAATCCGTATTTCAAGTGGGCGGGAACCTTGGTCTGGCCGTCTCAGCACTTGCACTGTGGTTTCTCGGTAAGGTTGGGTTTGGCGGTCTGGCCTGGTTCATGGTCCCTGGTGTCCTGTCGGCAGCTCTTCTGTTTACGCTAATTAGATGGTTCGCGGATCGTCTTTCGGAGTACGGAGAAAGACGTGCGCAAGGCTCCGCATTGAGCGAGAGGCGCCCTTCCAGAATCGGCATGTCGTTGCTCGTTGTCATCGTCACGGTTCGCTCTTGGATCATGGCTGGGTTCATGACTTTTGTTCCTCTTTACATGATTCACCATTTTGGCGTCAAAGAGAGCGACGTGTGGGCGTATTCGTTCGTCTTTCTCTTATTCGGCGCCATTGGAACGGTTACAGGTGGACCCTTGGCGGACAGGTTTGGTCAGAGGAACGTCATTCGTTTATCGATGTTTATCTCTACACCGTTTACGGTCCTACTGCCATATTTGCCGAAACAATTCGTCTTTGTCGATCTAGCCATCGTTGGTTTTTGTCTGTTGTCCACTTTTGCGGTAACGGTTGTATACGGGCAGGAGATGATGCCTAGCAATATCGCCATGGTGTCCGGTCTCCTGATAGGCTTTGCGGGTGGAATCGCGGGTTTGGGGGTTATGATGATGGGATATGTGGCCGATGCGTATGGCTTGTACGTTGCACTGCAGTGGATCGGTTGGATCATGCCCATCGCGGCACTCTGTACGTTAAAACTCCCCATCGATCACATCCGACTGATGCAGCAGGTTGCAAAATCTCAAGTGACCCCCACATTAGCTAAATAGCCAGCGTATACTAGACATCTGGTTATGGACCGAGGGGCCATCTCAAAGGCAGAGATGGCCCCTTGTCGGTTTTCACTTGGGGACGCACCGAAGCTTACAACTCGAAGTCGACAACGATGATGTCTTTCCGGCCAATTTCCATCGTGAACGCCACGAATTCCTGATGCTTTGGGTGAGGCGTGTAGTTTGAAAGTGCACGTTTGTCCTCAAAGCGAACCGTCAGACCCACTTGGAATCCCTGGCTCCGATCCGAAAAGTTGCTCCCTGCGGCGAGATCGATAATTCCCTTAATGTCATCTCGGAGCGTGCGTGCTCTGCGTACGCACTCACTAATTTGTTCCTCTGTTGTTTCCGGACCAAACTTGAAAATCACCATATGTTCAACCATCTTATGCCCTCCTCTGTCCTACTCCGTCAAGTGTAGCACGAAGAATCGGAATGCTACATTCTCGATTGGTCCGTTGTGGTCTTGTCTATCCTCTGCCATATTACAGGCTCGTGATGGGTTATGGTAAGGATTTGGCGATACTGACCTTCGGGGCCTCTTGGCGTGTACAGGACATCGGGGATGGGAAGCAGTGAATGAACAAAATCAGTTATACATTGGTCTTTACTGACGGGAGTAGCGAATTCAGGGGAGAAGGAAGGAACCATCATGGAACGTTTGAACGAGAATGATGAAACCATCACGAACCCGTGGCGAAGGTTCACGCTGATTTTCTTACTACTCGTTGCATTGGCGACGATTTTCAACGTATACCACGATTCCGATCTGCTCAATTCCCTGTCCGCAAGCGAACACATGTGGGTGAATTGGGGACTGTCAGTCTTGTGGTTTTTGATAGGCATTCTACTCATTCGCCACCTGTCGCGTGTCATTACCTATCTAGCGGGGCGACAGGGGAAGTATGACGCTCGTGTTACGATGTTGGCCAACAGGTCGCTCAGTGCAGTGGGATACCTGTTCGTTTTGGTCGTTGGTCTCCATTTACTTCATGTGAAGGTGGGCAGTATCCTGGTCGGTGGCGCAGTGACAGGTGTCATCGTCGGTATCGGTGCACAATCGACACTGTCCAATTTTTTCGCTGGACTAATCTTATTTACGCTACGGCCATTCTCTGTTGGCCAGACCATCATGGCACGCACATACCTATTTGGGGGAATTGAGTACAGTGGCGTCGTTCACGATATCAACTGGTATCACACCGTGTTGACGGATGGCGTGCAGAAACGGATTATCCCAAATTCATCCATGATCATCTCCGCCATCACCATTGTGTCAGAAACCAATACGCAAATTCACTCTATTCCCTTGCCGTACACAGTGCCGATGCATGAATTTGAAGAAGAAATACGGACGGCTTCACAGGACCAGGCTACAGTCGTATTGCGCGAATTCGGTGAGAAGACGTACACAGTGGAATTGAAAATGCCGGTGGGAATCGACGCGGATGTGATACGGACTGTGATCGCAAAGCATTGCTCATAACTGCAAAAAATCCGGACAGCGACGTGCGTGTCCGGATAATACAATGGGCCTTGTGTCACCGATATGCCGGTGAATCTGTGTCGAACCGTTCTTGGTCGCATGGTGTGAGTGGACCTTCGTCCGAATTTACCGGTTCCCGCTCGTCTAGCGGGAAACTTTCTTCCGCAGGCATGGCCTCAACCATCTGCATTCCCGCAATGTCATGTTCACTAAAGATTGGCCTGTCAGTTCCTGAACCCCGGCTCATAAAATAACCTCCGTTCCATACATTTCAAAGGTAGTATGGACATAAACTGAAGGGATATACTCAAAGCTCTGCCAGGTCGTGAAGATTGTCTTCTCTGAATGCCGACAATGAATGGACGCTTCGCCTGCCAAACGAAGCCTCAGGGCAGTGTGTTGGCAGGCGACTTGTACCAGTTTGCTGGGATCTGTGTGTTCGTCCAATCCTTTTTCGGCATAAACGAAGCATGGTGTTCATTGAAATATGCGTCAAGCATTTGATGCGCAATTACACCCGCGAGAGACGCACCGTAACCACCGCCAGGAATCATTACGGCCATAGCAACCTGCGGATTATCTAGTGGAGCATAGCAGATGAACACGGAGTTGTCCGTTTGATGACCGTGAATGGAGATTTGGGCTGTACCAGTTTTCGCAGCGACCTTGTAGTTTTCGCCAGAAAATAAGGTGTTTGCTGTCGCGTCAGCTCCGCCAGTCGTTACGTCATACATCGCTTGTTTAATGAGATTATAATATTGTTTCGATCCGCCAACTTGCCCCGTGACTTTTGTCTGATAGGTTGAAAGAGGCTTCGCACCATTCGCAGGCGTATCGTTGGCGCTAAACACGTTGTCGAGTAAATGCGGTTGTAGTCTTGTTCCGTTATTTGCCAGAGTCATGGCGTAGGTTGCCAATTGTATCGTGGTAAATGCTTGGGATTGACCAATGCCGGCCATCGCTAAGCTGGCTGGAGTGCCGTTATTCGGGTATTCCCCGGTCTTCTTAATGGATGCTTCGCTTTTGTGAAGGTCATACGGCTGAGGTGTAAAGTTTTTGGTGGAATCCATCACCTCGAACCCTCCCGATGATTCGTACGGCAGATCGATTCCGGTCTTTGTTCCTAATCCGAAGTCCTCTTCACCTTGAAATAGGGCATTTAAACCTTTTGCAAAGTCGGTATTTAAATAGTGTTGATAACTACCATCGCTGGCTGGGTACCAGCCACCACTTGTTGTACTGCTTCCGTACCACTTCCCGAGTCGTAGTCCGACTTCGTAGAAATACACGTCACTCGAAACAGCGATGGCTCGCACTGGATCGATTGGCCCGAATACCATACCCATATCTTCGTTTTTACGAGTTTTCCCAATGTAAATGTATCCTTCATCATCTACCGTGTAGTTTGGCGTCACGGCGCCTAGTTTCAGTGCCGTCAACAGGTTTGCCGGTTTTACCGTCGAACCTGGATTTTGTGCGTCTTGAGTAGCAAAGTTGTTTTGCGCACCCGAGTTGACTAAATAGTTAACCTGTGCCGCTGTCCTGGGCTTTCCATTGGTAAACCAGTTCGGGTCAAGATATGGGTAACTGACCATGGATAGTACACCGCCGTTTTTAACATCCAGCATGACGGCGGATGCGTTGCTAATGAGACTCTTGTTTGGTGATTTGTTGATCTGATCTTGAATGATGGTCTGAGCTTCCGCCTGTAGATGTCCGTCGAGCGTCAATTGGATGTTATCGCCCGGGATAGGCGCCGGTATCATTCCGACGGTTTGGACTGTATTGTTAGAGCGATCCACTGCGACAGCTTCGTTTCCAGCTTTCCCCTGTAGAATTGGCTCGTATTGATACTCGAGGCCGCTCTTGCCTACCTTTTGGCTGTCAATGTATTTCGGGTATTTGTTATTCTTCACATCATCGGCCGTTATGCTTCCCACATAGCCGAGCACTTGTCCGGCGAGATCGCCTTGGGGATACTGACGTTGGTACACTTGATTGATTTGAACGTTAGGCAAATCCTGTTGGTGTTCAGCGATAAATGCAATCTGACTAGTCGTCGCATCTGTCGCAAGGGGGATTTGTAAGTCGTTTTTGTCCGTTGTCATTTTCCCGTATAGTTTATCTGGCGTTGTGTTTAATACGGGTGCTAGTTCGTTTGCCACCTGATGGTACTGTGAGTCAGTCATGGTTACCAAATTATTTAGTACGATGTTATCCGAAGGTCGATCCCACGCGAGGACTTGTCCGTTAGCGTCATAAATCCAGCCACGCTCAGGCGTAACAGCGATCTTCACAAATTGTGTGTTCACTTCTTTGTTTCGCATGGTCGCGCCATGTGCCACTTGAAGATACGCTTCGCGAAGGATGAGTCCTGTGAACGACAAAAACGCAATCGTGTAGATTGTATTGATCCTAAGC
Organism: Alicyclobacillus dauci; assembly: GCF_026651605.1. Classification (GTDB taxonomy): domain Bacteria; phylum Bacillota; class Bacilli; order Alicyclobacillales; family Alicyclobacillaceae; genus Alicyclobacillus; species Alicyclobacillus dauci. Next base: position 1,885,707 of record NZ_CP104064.1, read on the forward strand.
CGTTTACTCGGAGCTTTCTTCGGATTTTTATCTCTTCGTTTTTTCAGCTTGTTCATCGAATTATACCTCTTGTGTAGTAGGATAGTGAAAGTAGGGTCGGGCATTATGTCGTTGAAGTTATTATACCTACTGTAAACTTACAGTGAATGACCTTTGTATGAAGTATAAACAACCTTTTGGAAACCGTTAAAAAAGTTGTTCCCTTTTAGGACGCAATCGCAGGAGGTACAAATTTCTTGTAACCGACGACTTCTGTGCGTCCCATATGTATTGTATCGGTTTCCGGTAGGGTGTGTGGGTAGAATCGTCTGGAAAATACGGGAACAAATCATTATCCTGTTCTTTAACAACTGCTTGATGGCTAACAGACTAACGCTTGTTTCTTTTTATTCATCATTATAGAACGTGCTTTGGATTGTGGCATGTACGACGTGAATCGTGTAGAATAACATCGAATTTTCTTAACAACCAACATGGGCAAACACATCGAAAGGTGTGGACGCAAAGCTACGGATCTAAGGGCCATGGTCTAGGATCGCCGGGTTGCATCGTCAGCGAGCGCGGAAACCCGAGGCTCGTTATTTTTATCTTGCTCCCAATTCAACTCACAGCCGGCTCCGTACCACGTTGAAACCGTTGCGAGGTGAAAACGATAAGATGCTAAAGAACTGTAGAACATGTCACTCACTGTTTACCAGTTCCAAGTATGACATTTGTCCTTCATGCGTAGAAGCAGAGAAACAACTTGTTGTTGAAATTAAAACATATATCAAAAAGCACAGACAAGCTACGACACTGGAGATTGCCCGTGACGTAGGAGTAGACGTGACAACGTTGTTAGCTATGGTTCGAGACGGTCGTTTGAAGATGATGGGGTAACGAATGCGCGACAGTTCCGAGGATTCAACTGCGCACGTTAGTCTAGGTGACAAAATCAGTGGTGGTTGTCCGGGAAGCTCACGGAAGAGTTTCGCGACGACGACTTAACTACCCCATCGTTTTTACTCGAAATATGATCTCGTCTGGTCTGCAGAGCGACCAGCGTCGCTACAGAGCCCAAGAACTGAATCACAAGTTCATTCGCTCGCTTACCATATCTCACCATGAAATTTCTATCACGAGCGATGGTATTCAGGTTATTACCCTAGGGTACTACTATGCTATTGTTAGGCTGCGCGCCTCATTAATGCTCGACGATGTGTGATCCACGCTTTACTCACCAGTCGCATTGCCAATTGGTCATCCTTAACTGTTTCTAGTATGGCGCTCCCAAATGTCTTGAAAAACTCTAACTGGGTCATAGCCAAAGCTCCACCTTTCGCTCCGTTCTCTACATTGCCATCATAACCGAACATGTGTTCGTATTCAATATATCTGTGCATCGTATTTATATTTTTACGCTTGCCGAGATATACTCAAAACCTCAAACGAAGATATCACCAACAGGTGAACGCTGAACGCTGAACGCGTTCATGTTTTGAGCCATCTGTTTCCGTGAATTTCTATTTCTATGTCTAAATCAAGAAATATATTCAAACGTTATTCAACAAGCGTAGGACCATAGCTCAAAGAGGGTACCTAATATGTTAGTGATAGATATAATGACCCTGATGCGGGTATTTGAGTGGATCGGGAGTGGGCAACTTGTTGTATATTGGTGGTATTATTGGAATCATTCTTGTGGCTTTCGCTGGTTCGGCACTTCTCTATGGAAATGTGCTTGTCGATAGGTTCTCGGAGCACGAGGAAGAATCCATGAATGGTCAAACGTCGGTGTCTCGGAAGGGCTCCACAAGGTACGTTGTCGTGTCTTCTGACGTCGAGCCAAAAGGTGTTCATACTGACGCTGTCTGAGCAATGCGGCCGCCTGATGCGGCTTGTTTCTTTGAATTTAAATCTATGTGAACCAAACATGCGTTGAAACTAGTCATTTCTCCAAATGGTATCGGAGGCTAGGCTATGCGCAATCAAGCAGAGTGGTATTTACTCCATCGAATAGAATTCCTCCAAAACCGACTGGATAAATTGCGTCGGGGACTCAGTAAGGAACCAAGTAAAGTAGATTTTGAGGACCTGAGAGAGTTTCTTGAGACACGAGGACGGGTCAAGGAACTGGAAAACATTTTAGAACATCTTTCAGACTGGCAATAACCGTTCGGTTTCTCACTGGTCTTTAGGCTGCAGCTGGCGGGCGCAGGATTACAGTTGGACGCTCGATAAACAGACGTTTCAAAGTGGTAAGCCAATCGATATTGTTTACCGTTTCCTAGGATTCTGTATCCTGAGGGTTGGATTCTTGGTGCTGTTGGCACGAGTCCAATCCTTTTTTGATCTTTACATGGACCACACATTCCTGGGATAGTAATAGCGACGGTTTGGTTATCTGAATAGAAAGTGATTTCAGTTGGAGGTGCATCGCGAGTGCATGTGGGAGCTCGACCTGATATCCCGTGGGAGATTGATGTGACGAAAACGGCTTTAATCGTGATCGATATGCAAAATGATTTTGTTCGAGAAGGAGCCATTATGGAAGTTCCCATGGCTCGCGAGTTTCTACCGAATATGAAGCGAATTGTGGAGACCTGCAGGAAGCGAGGAATACCCGTTATTTACACGTCACATGTGCTCTATGACGACTATGATGTTTCTCCATTGGAGGTCGCGTACAACCCCAAACTGCAGCGAAATGGGATGCGCAGTGGGACGCCCGGCATCGACATTGTAGAGGAACTCAAACCATTGCCCCATGAAATGATCATCTATAAACATCGATACGATGCGTTTTACAATACAAATCTCGAGACAGTCTTGCGGAACATCCGAGGATTTCACGGGGTTGATACGGTAATTATCACAGGCACTGTCACCAACGTATGTTGTGAAAGCACGGCTCGGAGTGCGTTTATGCGCGACTTTAAGGTCGTTTTTGTGAGTGATGCCAATGGTGGACTGGATGAATCATCTCATCGTGCAACACTCAGTACGATTAAAAGTGTATTTGGACGTGTAATGCCTACGGATGAATTGATTGCTGAATTTGGGTGAAGGCGTGATCATACCCGACTAGTGAGTGACGATGAGGTCGCCCAGATCCAGCGAGAGCTGTCTGATGATTAAGAAAAAAGGGAGGTGAACGCACTGGCTGACTTGCAGGCGGCGTTCAAATTCATTGAGCAACACGGCAGTGCGATAGAGAAATGCCGATTGAGTGTTCTGTTGGGAAACAGGTTACCTGAGTCAGATGTAGCCATCCATGAACTCGTTCGTTTACAGCGTGAGGATGGCGGTTGTGCCCCTTTTTGGGCGGCGGATACCAGCTCGGTTGACGCGACGTGCTACTGGCTCGCACAATGTGAACAACTTGGAGTTGCCGGTAACGAGGCATGTATTCAGCGAGCACTCGAATTTCTTTCAGCGAATCAACGCTCATCCGGGCTCATTGAAGAGGATGATACGCTGGTTAATGTCGCTCCTCCTTGGGCGCGGCCCGGGGATTTAGAGGCACAACTCTATCTGACAGCAAACGCAGGTTTTTGGCTTTGTCATTTCGATCACGACAGTGATAGAGCCGCACTAGCCTGTCACTTTCTCCGCACGAAAGTAAATGGAAGCGGATTTTTACCGACATTTTTACATGCGAACTGGTTGGCTGCTGGTTTGTTCTTTAGGGTGGGAGAGCTTACTGCCGCTGACGGTCTGTTTGTCTATTTACAACGTCAGCTTGCGACGCTTGAGCCAAGTCAACTAGCATGGTTGTTGACAACCCTTTGCGTCGCTGGCGTATCTTCGCAACACGTCCTTGTTCTAGATGGTCTGCGGAAATTGAGCGGGATGCAGCTCGCGGACGGGCGATGGGCAAGTGAAGACGGTGAGTGGCAAGATGTTCACACAACGCTCGAAGTAATTCGGGCAACTTTGTGGGTTACTTCGCCAAGTGAGCAGTCAAGTGAACAAGATTTTGTTCAAAGAAGGTCGCTTGGGCGCTGATCACAAGTTACGACACGGCGCTATCGGTTTCGATCCCGCCGCGAAAAGAGGCTGTCCAAAAAGGGAGCGATCTTTTTGGACAGCCTCTCTTGTGCCTGATACGCTATTCCGTGGCCTTGGCCACTGCGTGTTCCCAAGAGGGGAAGTAATACAGTGCTTGGCGCAAAATCTCAGGGTAATGTTTCTTTACGTGCTTCTTGCTCAAAATTCCCCCACTTTGGATATACAGTTGCTTAATCTCGTTCAAAACAACATCCGGACTATCAAGCGGTTGTTCCATTCTATCAACCTTCCTTCCAGTGGATGAGATCATTCTTTCCTATTGGAATGAAGTTCATAACGTTTTCCACAAGAATGAAGATGTTGATTGGCCGGATCATAAAAACGGCATCCTGAAAGGATGCCGTTCACTCTTATGTATAGCCCCGTTCTGCCGTGAAGCAAAAGGTTTTGAACCTGCTCTCACAGGTGGGTATCCTAACGTACTCTTCGCAAGTCCACTCATAGGAGGCTTTTGTTCTAAATACGGCCTCGGATTCCCGATACATCATACATAGATTAAAACCAAAAATGCTTCACCAACGTCACAGGAAACTGTATTGAGAGTGTATCACCTTCACTTTGTCGAATCAACGGCATAATTTTTCCAGGCTTCCACGATCGCGGACATGCATATCAGCGAAACTGCATTCATACGATCTAGTCTGTGCATGAAGATGTTCTGTCCGATGGTCTGACTTATCGTGGAAGGGGAATGGACATTGCTTCGGAAGGTTTGTAAAGGGAAGTTACATCGCCTACACGTTACACAAGCGGACCTAAACTATATGGGGAGTATTACACTGGACGCCGCTCTTATGCATGCGACGGATATTCGTCCCCACGAAATGGTCCAGATCACGAATTTGGAAAACGGTGTGCTCTGGCAGACGTACGCGATTCCAGGCGCCGAAGGGAGTGGAGTCGTATGTTTGAATGGGCCTCCTGCTCGCCACTTCCAGCCAGGTGATACCATTATCGTCTTGTCACTGGGATGGATGGACGAGGCGGAATGGGAATCCCTCAGACCGAACGTTGTATTTGTTAATGAGATGAATCAGATTACGAACGTCGTAACTGAGAATCCATATGAAGTTTGGAATGAACTGCGGGACAACACAGGCCGTTCATGATGGAGAGAGCCTTTGGAGATTTAGAAGGACACGGATTCGCCGCGTCCTTCTTTGCAGTGATTGATGGACAACCATAGGCACATGGAGCTGGAGGTGCTGTAATGGGCACAGCGGTCATTGTCGGTTTGCTCGGGTTGTTTCGCATCGCGACACTGACAGCGGAACGAGTCGCAATTCATGGACTAGGGAAGGCCAGGCAAGGGTCCTTGGCAACAATGGGGATCGGCTTTGGCGGTGCCGCAGTTGTTCTGTGGCTGGTAGCCTGGTGGCAAGGCCAGGTGATTTGGGTCCCGTCGACGATGTGGACAGGCGTCGTGTACGCTGTGGCGTTTGGGTTTTATACGGCATCCTTGACGCAAGGGTCTGTCAGTGCTGTCAGTCCATGGACCAATGCAACTGTCGTCATATTGTGGTTGATTCATCCGTTTGGAAGTCTTTTGTCTTGGTCAGGCCTTGGGCTATTTGCACTGGGCGCATGGTTCTTAACTGTCCGCAGAATCAGTCGGGCCGTCCTTTGGATGCTCATCAGCGACGTTCTTCTCGCCGTCGCCCGCTTCATTGACGTGACAAACGCCGACCAGCCTCCCCTCGCTTACGCCGCTAGCTTATTCACCTGCATCGGATTGTGGATGCTCGTACCCATCGTTCTGTTTGGAGAAATTCCATCTTTAGCTCGATTATTTTTTCTTCGTCCTGGCTGGAGTGTCACGGCCGCATGTACCAATGCAGCAGCGTACGTGGCCCTATTTGGAATGCTGAAGTTTGTGCATCCAGCCGTGATTGAGGCTATTTCGGCATTGGCCAGCGTAGCCGCGACTTTGGTCGGTATTGTATTTCTAAAAGAGGCACAGGGGAGACGCAAAATCTTGGCATCTACCCTGATGACGTTCGGGACTGTGTTACTCCTGTTGGACCTCAAAACATGACCTCTAGGCGTCCGGGTTCCAACGTCTGCTGTTGGTTTCGGCATTGTGGCGGTAGGATAATCGATAAAATGGAATCGATGCGAGGACGGTTAGACCGACGATGAGAAACAGGATCGTACCACCGAATCTATGGAGCAGAATGCCCCCGAGCCATGGGCCCAGAAACAACCCCAAATTGGCTAAGGAGTTTGCACCGAAATAAGCCCCCCTCATTTGGTTTTTCGAAAGGGAGGAGACATATTCTCCAATTCGCGGTGCCCCCATGACTTCACCCACAATCAAGACTACAGTGGTTAGTAGCAAGGCGGTCAGCGATCTCGACAAACCCAGACATATAAAGCTAATGCAGTACAGCGTTTGCGAGATGGTGAACGTTCGTGCGATTGACCATCTGCTGGAGAAGCGGTTGACGATGAATTGGAGAACGACGACTTCAAATCCTGTGGTGGCGAAAACGATGGAGAAATTTTTCGCTGCGCCTGTCGCCCCAAAGAGTGATTGCATGAACTGAGGTAACGTCGTGTCAAACTGCGAATAGTCGAGGCTCGTGATGGTTGAGGCCACAATGAAGTACAAAAGTGCCTTGTCCATGCCGATGACGCGTAGCGATGTGGTGAAACCGGCGTGATCGCGCTGATCTTTCTGAGGTTTCGACTCGGGAAACCGAATGATAATGACGATGGCGTACAGCGCGCTTACAGCAGCTGCGATGTAGAACGTCACACCCGTGGCAACGGTTCCGAAATAACCACCCAAGACAGGACCGACTGACGCGCCAATATTCACAATCCAGTAGTCCATGGCAAAGACGGATGCACGCTTATCTTTCTCGATCACGTCCGTCATCATCGCCTGCGACGCGGGTTCGAATAAAGCTCTCGACATGCCTGTGAGGACACTGATCAGGAAGAACACGGCGATGGTACGCGCGGTCGCAAAGGCACACATGGCAATCGCGTTGATAATCATCGCCGCGACCATGAGGCCACGTCTGCCGAATCGATCCGATAGCGTTCCGCCAACGAAACTGAAGAGTGTCGCGCAAAGGGGACTCATCCCGATAGCGAGACCAATAACACTGGGGCTTGCGTGAGTATGTGTGGACATGAAGAGGGCCATAAACGGCATTGTCATGAACTGCGTAATTCGTGTAACTCCTGTTGCCGTTAGCATCCACCAGATGACTGGTGGAAAGTCGTATTGCATCGTGTGTTTCATTTGCAACATAGCCCCTCTTGGTGCGAATCATGTCTGTTCTCTCTACCTTGGAATCTTACCAGACTGAAGAAAAGGAGAAACAATTTTCTCTTTTGTAAATGTCACACAGACGATATGATTGGGGAACAAGGTAGGGAAGCGGTGAATAAAGACATGCCAAAATCGTATCACTGTTGTGCGACGTGCCAGCATTTTCGAATACAGCGGACGGGCGGGCGGATCGACATGCGATGCAGTCGGCTTGGTTATGAAACGAAGACACATTATCAATTTCGATGCTGGGATCCGCGTGCCGATATTCGACGGAAAATGAATCTTGCAGAAGAAAGATCTCAGGATAGATAACTAAAGCATGATCGGCACAGGAATTCCTGATTTCACATTCCGTTCAACTTTGTTGACGCAGATGTAATTGACAGGTTTGTGCTATCGTTATATTGTTTAATCGTTTAATGGATGAAATATAAAACTGTTTAATGGTTGTACGGGAGGCGAGAGAACTGCAATGGACACACCCTTTTGTACGGCGGTTTGATGCATCGCTTCACGTGCTGTTGAATCACTTTGGACCTAAGGCATTACAACACGCACCCATCGGGCTGACGCCCGGGCAATTGTTCATGCTCTATAGCATCAAGAAGGAAGGTCACGCCATGGTGTCGCAACTCGCAAGACGCATGGAGGTGACGTCGAGTGCCATCACAGTCATGCTCGACAGACTTGAACAGCGGGGCTTGGTCAAACGAATGCGAGACGTGGAAGACAGGCGTGCAGTATACGTGGAACTGACAGAACGGGGAGACGCGGCGATTGAAGAGGTAATGGAAGTTCGTCACCGCGTCATTGCGCAAACGCTCTCGGAGCTTCCGGACCAAGAGATTGAATCGTTTATTACGATATTGGAACGCCTGGCGAAAGTCTCCGAAACGGTCGACTTAAAGTCAGCGATTGCCAGTAAGAATCAGATGGAGGAATGGCCATGAGTGTCTCCCAGACACAAATACAGGTGCCAGAGAAAGAAATAGCCGGCACGAAACGCAAACTGCTTATCACAGGGTTAATTATCGCAATGTTGTTTGGTGCACTTGATCAGACCATTGTTGGAACGGCAATGCCTCGTATCGTTGGAGAGCTAGGCGGCCTATCCCTCATGACATGGTTGACGACGGCCTATATGCTGACGTCGACGACGGTTGTTCCAATCGCCGGCAAACTGGCAGACTTGCTCGGTCGGAAAGCTGTATATGTAACGGGTATCGTCGTCTTTATGATTGGCTCTGTGCTCTGTGGACTCGCTCAGAACATGACTGAATTGATTTGGTTTCGAGGTTTTCAAGGTATTGGCGGCGGGATCATGATGCCAATGGCCATGATCATCATCGGTGACCTATTTACCGGTAAACAACGCGGAAAGTGGCAAGGGGTATTTGGTGCCATATTCGGGCTGGCCTCTATCCTCGGTCCCCAACTGGGTGGTTGGATTGTCGATGCATCCAGTTGGCGCTGGGTTTTCTACATTAACTTGCCAGTGGCCTTGTTGGCTGTCATCTTCATTTCCCTAGGGCTGTACGGCCGAACTGCTCATACTAAAGTCAAGTTCGATGTGGGTGGTATCATTACGATGATTGTGGGCGTCGTGAGCATTCTTTTGGGACTTACGTTTGGTGGCAAGAACTACGCGTGGACTTCCTGGCAAATCCTCGGTTTGTTTGGGCTTGCCCTGGTTGCCCTCGTGGGCTTTACAATCATTGAACTTCGGGTTGAGGAGCCAATTTTACCTGTTCGCTTGTTCAAGAGCCGAGCGTTTACGACCATCAATGGCATTGGGTTCTTGATGAGCGTCGGCATGTTCGGATCCATCATGTTTGTTCCGTTGTTTATGCAAGGCATTATTGGCATTAGCCCCGCGTCGTCCGGAACAGCGATGACACCGATGATGGTCACCATGATGCTCTTCAGTATTGTCGGTGGTCAGATGGTGACGAAAATCGGTGTGCGGTTGCAAATGGCCATTGGTATGCTCGTCATGGCTGCCAGTTTCTATTTGTTGTCCACAATGACGGTCGATACGTCAGAATTTACGATTTCTGCATACATGGTTATCTTGGGTATTGGTATGGGCCTTGTGTTTCCCATCCTCACCATCGCCTTGCAAGAGAGCTTTCCCAAAAGTGAACTGGGTGTTGTGACGTCGTCCAGCCAGTTCTTTCGGCAAATTGGCGGCACATTTGGCATGACCATCCTTGGGGCGGTTTTGAACGCACGATCAAGCCATCTCCTGTCCAGTCAGTTCGCCGCGATGCAGCAACAACAAGGTGCGGCGAACCCCATGCTGACGCAAATGAGTGACATGGAAAAGCACAATGCACAGGGATTGTATTCGTCACTCTTGAATCCTACGTCGCTCAGCAAGTTACCGGCTGTCGTGAAGGGTCATCTTGTTCCAGTTTTGAAATCCTCCTTGGTCACATCGCTTCACAGCGTGTTCCTTTTTGGTTTGCTGTTTGTATTACTTGGAACGCTGTTGACGTTATTTATGGGCAAAATCCAAATCTCAGATAGGAAAAAAATGCAGCAGCCAGCAGAGTGAAATAGATGCAATGATACGATAGACGGTAAACCGGCTCCGTGGGGCCGGTTGATCGTTGTCGTCGCAATCGCTCGTCGACTCTGAGTCTCTGGTTGGTCGATTTGCTTTGGCGGGATCGTGCTCTCTGTTGTATCGTTAAAGGAAATAGTGGAATGGAGAGGAATTCCGATGCTGTCACTCATGCCTGAACAGATGACCGAACGAGATAACTACAAGTTTCTCATTGGAAGCATTATTCCACGCCCCGTGGCGTTTGTCACGACATTGTCGGAAACCGGTACACTCAATGCCGCACCATTTAGTTACTTTAATGTCGTGACGGCAAATCCACCGCTCATCTCTGTCTCGGTGCAGCGAGTAAATGGCGTACCTAAAGACACGGCCCGTAACGCTATGGCCCAAAAGGCATTTGTCGTACACGTATGTGATGAGACAAATGTGGAAGCTATCAACCAAACGTCCGCAACGTTACCGGCCTCCGAGAGTGAAGTCGAATTTGCTCATTTGACTCCTGTGGACAGTCTCAAAATTCCCGTACCTGGCGTGATGGAAGCAAAGATTCGCATGGAGTGTACGTTGGAAACCGTCGTTCAACTCGGCGGTACGCCCCCTAGTTGCGATCTTTTGATCGGTCGCGTGGTGGCGTATCACATTGATGATGCATTGTACAATAATGGCCGGATCGATCCAGTCAAATTACAACCGATTGCCCGCTTAGCCGGCAACGACTACGCACGTTTAGGTGACATTTTTACGCTCGCTCGCCCGAAATAGGGGTGAGCGGGTGTCTGGAAGTTTCCTGCTATACACAGTTGTATCGTATTGATACAATGGTATCCAGATCGGAATAGGATGATTTTCCCTCGTCTCGATCGTTATCAAGATCACCGCTAAAGACCAGTTCCCGACATAGCTATTCGTGCATACGGTAACGCAACGAGTTGACTATTGACCAAATACCGAGTTAAATGATGTGAATAATATGTTTGAAGGGGGCTGGGGGATGCAGATAACCGCATGGGTCATTGCATTGTTCTTTGCAGCCAATATTGGGGCGAGCGGGACGGCGGCGGCAATGGGTTCCGCCTATGGCGCGGGCGCATTGCCACGAAGATGGATGGCCCTGGTCTTAGTCGCAATTGGGGCGTTTTTGGGTGCCGTCATCGGCGGCGGCACAGTTGTCAAGACAATCAGTGGCGGCATTGTTCCTTCCACGTATATTACGGTTGAAATAACAGTGCTGATCCTAATTGCGGCATGTGCTACCTTGTTCTTCTCGAATCTTATCGGCGTCCCCCTGTCCACGAGTGAAGTGACCGTTGGTTCTGTTGTCGGTGTGGGGCTTGCTGTTGGCCATGTTCATACGACAAAGCTTATCTTTATCGTCACTGTTTGGCTTGTTATGCCATTTATCGCTATGTTTATTGCGTTTGTACTAGGAAAAATTGTCCGTGTCATAGAGCCGAAACTTGTGGTGAAAGCGAAATGGGTAACCACGGCGCTAACATTGCTGCTCATCGTTGCGGGGTGTTACGAAGCCTTTTCGGCCGGGATGAATAACGTCGCAAACGCTGTCGGACCGCTGGTCGCGTCTGGATTGTTGGATATTCATGAGGGCCTCTTATGGGGAGCCTTGTTCGTCGCTTTGGGCGCCGTTTTTCTGGGCGGCCGCGTGTTGGAAACGAATGCTCGAAAAATCACCAAGTTGTCCCTTTTACAGGGAGCGGTTGTTTCGCTCACCAGTGCGACCCTTGTTCTGATCGCTTCCACGTTCGGCCTTCCGGTGCCACAAACGCAAGCGACAACGATGTCGATTTTCGGTGTTGGTCAATCGAGAGTCGGTCGAGATATATGGCGGCAAGATGTTGTGAGGCGGATCGTGAAAATTTGGATCATGTCTCCGGTATCGTCGCTCATACTGTCGTATCTACTTGTCGAGATCCTGGTGCAAAGGAACTTCATTCCACTCGTTATCGTCTTGGCGTTCGCACTGGTTGGGGTTGGCTACGCGAGTGTGAGACTCAGAAAACGCAGACAGCAGCTCCATCAGGGACAATAAGAGTATGAAAACAGTGATAAAACGACACCTCTGAGGTGTCTTTTTTTGATTAACTATTCCTATCAGGTAGTTCTTCCACTTTTGGCAGCATCGGGTATACTGAGGCCACGTGGTAACTTTTCCGAGGTAGTGGAATGATCGGTTTAAGATGGGAGGAAAGTATGGCGAACTCTGTAGAAATTCGTAATTTGACAAAGAGAATCGGCGGGAAGACCATTGTCGATCACCTGACATTTGATATACCCCAGGGAGAAGTTTTCGGTTTACTGGGACCAAATGGGGCTGGTAAAACTACAACCATCCGTATGTTGGTGGGACTGATTGCGATGACGGATGGACAAGTACTGATTCACGGATTGGACGTCACGAGGAACTATGAGCAAGCGATTCGGCAAGTGGGAGCAATTGTTGAAAATCCTGAGATGTACAAGTACCTGTCCGGCTATGAAAATCTCGTTTTATATGCCCGAATGGTCAAAGGCATCGATAAAACCCGAATTGACGAAGTCGTTCAATTCGTTGGTCTTGAAAACAGCATTCACGCCAAAGTCAAAACGTATTCGCTCGGTATGCGACAACGGCTTGGTTTGGCTCAGGCGTTGTTGCACAAGCCATCCGTGTTGATTCTCGACGAACCGACAAACGGACTCGATCCGGCCGGTATCCGTGAATTACGCGATCACCTTCGCAGACTGGCCAAGGATGAAGGCGTCTCGGTCATTGTGTCCAGTCACCTGCTGTCCGAGATGGAACTGATGTGTGATCGTGTGGCCATTATCCAACATGGAAAGCTTGTGAGCGTTGAACGGATAGACACGATGGTGTCGGGGGACGAGGTCGAGCAAAAAGTGGTGTTTGTCGTGGGGAATAGTGAACAAGGACGGTCCATTATGAGTAACTCTCCGCACGTAAAACAGGTCCAAGTGGTGGATTCACGTATTGAAATTATTACAGCGCGTGAACATATTCCGGCGATTAACCAGCAACTGGTTGAGGCGGGCGTGGAAGTCTTTGAAATACGTGCGTTGACGAGGTCATTGGAAGATACGTTCCTGGAGATGACTGGGGGTGCGAATCCGTGATCAATCTTGTCCGCAATGAAAATACGAAAATTTATCGTCGTACAAGGACATGGATTTTCTTCGTGGCCGTCCTTCTGGGTGTCATTGCAATTGCGTTGGTTATTAACCAGAATATGCGTGTGACTCATGTTTCAGAGGACGCTTGGAAGTTTGCGACGACATCAAGTTCGTTGATGAGTCTCGTCACCATTTTTACGGCGGTCATAGCAGGCGATATTTTGGCGAGCGAATTCGGTTCTGGTACCATTAAACTGCTATTGATTCGTCCGGTGTCTCGCACAAAGATCCTGGTGTCAAAGTACTTTTCGGTATTGCTGTTTGCTTTCCTGTTCGCTATCGGTTTAATGATTGTCTCCTGGGTAATTGGAGGATTTTTCTTTGGATTCGGTGGCCCCAAATCGGTTTCCATTTCGCCAGCATCCGGTACGGCCTATCAGATTCCAGCAAGCTTGGAGATGCTTCGAAGTTTTGCATTTGAGTGTGTACCGTTACTGATGACCGTTACGGTATCATTCATGATTTCAGCGTTATTTCGCAGCAGTTCCCTGGCCATCGCTATTTCCATCTTGTTGCTGTTTGTGGGTGAAACCATTTCCGGATTATTGAGTAGATTTTCCTGGGACAAGTTTATTTTGTTCACGAACGAAAGCCTCTCTCAGTACTTTGAAGGTCAGCCGCTCGTCAAAGGCATGGCATTGGCCTTCTCTATTACTGTTTTGGCGGTTTACTTTATCGTCTTTCACGTTGTGGCATGGGTTGCCTTTACGAGGCGCGACGTGACAGCGTGAGGCAAAGGGAAACAATTAGAGCAACTGGAGGTCGCACGACATGTGCGGCCTTTTTTGGGCAAGCTTGATGACGGATCGGAAACATAAAAGGCCCAATTGAGAGACAAAATGTGTGAGGCGTCTACAGCGGGAGGGAAAATGCGTTGGACAATTCCATATTAAACGTCTATCGCGGGGACGTTGTGGAGAATTCTCATCGCGGACATATCGCTGTGGTAAACGCGAATGGAGAGCTTCTCTATTCGTTTGGCGATCCGTTTCGGATTACGCACGGCAGATCCGCCCTGAAACCGTTTCAGGTACTGCCTGTCATGGAGACCGGAACAGCGGATCATTACGGTTTCACCGATGCGGATCTAGCTCTTTGCGCAAGTTCGCATTCTGGAGAAGAGATACACCGATCACGAGCCACCGCCATGTTATGGCGAGTCGGGATCGACGAAAGTCATTTACAGTGCGGCGTCAGTCCACCTATTGACACAAAGAGCTATGAGGAGCTCATACGCTCTGGACAATCGGTCACGGCTGTCTGCAACGAATGCTCAGGTGTTCACATTGGCATGCTCGCTACGGCTACATACATGAAGGAACCTCTCGGCACATATACTTCAGAGACTCATCCCGTCCAAAAACGTGTAAAGAAAGCCGTCGCAGACCTCACGGACTACCCGGAAAACGGCATCCAGTTGGCGATCGATGGATGTGGGATTCCCACGTACTGTATGCCACTCACCAACATTGCCAAAGGATTTGCACGATTGTCTACCCCGGAAATCGTTCAGAAGGAACACCAAGAATCGGTAGATCGAATAGTGAATGCGTACTTGAATAGGCCGGAGATGGTCACTGGTGAAGAGTTATACAGTACACGCGTGATGCGGGTTTTTGGCCGTCGTTTACTTGTCAAAGAAGGGTCTCAGGGAGTGTATGGGATTTGTGATCGGGATACGGGCATTGGGATCGCAATCAAGATTGAGGATGGAAGACTGACCGAGTTGCCACCCGTTGTGAATGAGGTGTTGAGGCAACTGAAAATCGGAATAGATGGTGAGATTCAGCAACTTGCGAAGGACACCAACCCGCCGTTGAAAAATACCCTCCAGCAGCCGGTAGGTCGGTTTAAAACGGAATTTGTATTGGAAAAGCACAAGCGGTAACCATGTTCGTGGCCGAAATCCTGTTTGCGGATCTAGGCTAAGTGACTGTATGCTAGACACGCTTTATTTGCATGATAATGAGGAGTCTCCGTTCTTGTATGTATGTGGCTCACTTGCGCCGTAGCTGTTTTCTCGTATGAAGGAACGTCAAAGTGCTTGAGAGCAAGATTGGAGCAATTAACAACACGGTCAAAAGCAATGATAAGTGCCCAATGAGAAAAACCCCCATCGATATCCCCATAAACACGTTCATCAGTATTTCTGCCATGACGTTCAAATTGACGTCTGCGGTTGTCAGTAGACCTGCTAAAATACCGAAGATAAAACTTGTTATACATCCAACCGTCTTGTTCCCTGTCGTCAGTTCAATAACCAGTTGAACTGCAAAGCTAAATCGCATCAGGGATGAGTTCAGCATTTGCTGCCGGGTTGCTGAGTCGGCTCGATTGATTTCCCGACGGGACATCAGTTGATATAGTAATATTGTATCGATCAATGCTATAGGCAAAGTGAGAAACAGAAGCACGGAGCCACCCCCTCCTCGTCTATGATATGCAAGACAAGCTACCCGCTTGACGGATAACCCAAGTTTAAACAGAAGGTGTCGATCGAGTTTTGGCAAGCGGCTCCTGCTGCTCCACGTTCGAGCGGAACCAAGGAGGAGACGCCAGACTTGCGGGCGAATGTTCTGAAGACAGAACCGAGGTTCTTATGTTCGGGAGGCGATGCGAGTGCGTCATACTTTAAATACAAGCAAGTTGATTTATGCGATGTCACCGGAGAACGAAGCTGCTCTGGAAGTGGAAGCGGGATCGACGGTCATTGTGGAGACATGTGATTGTTTTGAAAACCAAATCATACGTTCTGATCAGGATTTTGGCACGCTCGATTGGGAGCGTATCAACCCAGCGACAGGGCCGATTTACGTAAAAGGGGCAGAACCAGGGGACATTTTGGTTGTTCGCATACAGGACATTGAATTTGAAGCGCAAGGCGTCATGACTACCGGCCCGAACTTGGGTGTACTGGGTGACGAACTGAAGGAAAACGTCATACGCATGATCTCTATTCGGGACGGGTATGCCGTGTTTTCGGATGACATTCAATTGCCTTTGCGGCCCATGATTGGTGTCATTGGGACTGCACCAAAGGAAAACGCGGTGCCCTGCGGTACACCAGGCGATCACGGCGGCAACATGGATTGTACCCGCATTACAGTGGGCGCAACGCTGCTACTGCCAGTCAATGTACCTGGTGCCCTGTTTGCACTGGGTGATCTCCACGCGACGATGGGCGACGGGGAAGTCGCTGTATGCGGGGTTGAAACGGCTGGGCGGGTGACCGTGCAACTAGACGTCATCAAGGGCAAAGAGTGGCCTCTGCCCATGATCGTCAATGACGACGTAGTCCTGACGATTGCCTCGGCTGTTACCCTTGATGATGCTGTGACCGAAGCGACGAAGCGGATGGTTCACTGGCTGGCGGATGAGTTCGGCATGGATGTCGCTGAAGCCACATTTCTGTGCAGTGCAGCCGGCGATTTGCGCGTGTGCCAAGTGGTCGATCCGCTCAGGACTGCAAGATTCGAAATTCCCCGGTGGATCCTGCAAAAGCGTGGATTTACGGGCGCTTAATGCAGGTTACTTGAGGAGAAAAGACATGGCGCGGAGCAACCGCGCCATTGTATTAGCTCCATTTTTGTTGGTTAACAAACTTTTCGCAGACATCTGCAGCGTGAAGACACATGCGAGAACAAGCCTGGGATTCGGGATCCGGGTAGCGCATGCACTCGTGTCCGCACGTCCGACATACCTTCGCGCAGTAGCGAAGTGACATACGAAGCATCGGACTTCGCCGTGCGACTTGACGAGTTGTCAAGAAGCAGACTTCGGCACAATCTTGCAACATAGCAATCTTACGCATACGCAAATGTACATCTGGTTGGCACATCAGGATGTGCATTGTCCGCTCGCAGGTCAACATACAATCCTTGATGTACTCGCAGATGGTCGGGCAGTGGTGCATCGGGTGGACGGCAAACAGCGACGGATCGATTTCAATTTTTTCTTCTTCGATTTCATATTGCATATACATGTACTGTTGCGGTTGTGGTTTCGGTTTGGGCATCGGTTGAACCTTTTTCACGTACTGTACAACGGGTGACTCGAATTCAGGCATCTTGAAAGTTGGCATTTCCGGAAGAGACGGACTTTCATGTTCGTATTTCGGCATTTCCGGAAGAGATGGGCTTTCGTGCTCAAATTCGTGTTTTTCTAGTTCGTATTTCTTGGGTGGTTCATATTTCTTTTGCGCTTTGAGAGGCTTTTTTTCGCTTCGATATTCTTCATCGAAGTTTGATTCCGTGTTGTATTCGCTTGGCACCGTGCATCCTCCTTGCGGTATTGGATTCACACCCATTTAATGCACTAGGCTGATGACACGTGCCCACCCATTCGGTGAATGGGCTCGGATAGTTTTGGCTTTGCGAAGGAATCGAAAAAATGTGATAAGATCGGGTAAGGTCTTTCAAAGTTTTAGATGGGGGGACGGCCCGTGCCAATTAAAATCCCGGATCACTTACCGGCTATCAAGGTCCTTCAATCCGAACAAATCTTTGTCATGGGTACCGAACGTGCGTTTCACCAGGACATCCGGCCCCTACGCATTCTGATCCTCAATCTGATGCCTCGAAAGGAAGTTACAGAGACGCAGTTGCTTCGCTTGCTGGGCAACTCCCCGCTACAAGTAGAGGTGACGCTGCTACGTATGCAGTCTCACTTGGCGAAGAACACATCCGAGGAACACTTGAGTGCTTTTTATCAAACATTTGAGGATGTTCAACAGCAGGCGTATGATGGCATGATCGTCACTGGTGCGCCAGTTGAGCAATATGATTTCGAAGAAGTCACATACTGGTCCGAGCTACGCGAAATCCTTGATTGGACGAAGGAATCGGTTACGTCCACGATGCACATCTGCTGGGCTGCACAAGCGGGTTTATATCATCACTACCACATCGATAAACAACCGCTCGCCGAAAAACTATTCGGCGTCTTTTCGCATGGGGTTAACGTCCGATGTAATTTAACCCGTGGATTCGACGACGAATTCGTGGTCCCGCATTCTCGGCATACGGATATTCGACGTGAGGATATCGTGTCAGTTAGCCAGTTGGAGATCCTCTCTGAGTCGGATGAGGCGGGCGTGTTTCTCGTGGCGACACCCGATGCTCGCCAGATTTTTGTAACGGGTCACGTGGAATACGATGCGACGACGTTGCTGGAGGAGTACAACCGGGATATTGAGCGTGGTCTCTCAGTACCACTGCCGAAACACTACTTCCCAAACGACGATCCCAGTTTAGCACCGCGTCATCAATGGAGATCGCACGCAAGTTTACTCTTTGCGAATTGGCTAAACTACTGCGTCTATCAAGAGACCCCCTACGATCTCGCCGGCCGCGTCCGCCAAAAACTCCACAGTTGATGCGTTTAATACATTGCCAAACAGGTCTATCCACCTAACAACGATTTTCCCACTCAACCCGCGCTCAACCTGGCGCGGGTCTTCTTCGCCTAACATGTGGGTAAATTGTCTAGGTTGTTGGTTGGGTCGCCATCTGCGTCGGATCGCAAATGGTCCTGTCCATCTCTTCCACGAAAGGCATTGGCATGATCGATCTCCAGCCTTCGCCAACTGAACAGCCTGTCTAATATCGACGACGATGCCATCCGCAAACTGAACTTGTTGCAGGTCCCCATCTCCATTTTTGCGGACGGCCACGATTTTTCGCATCACAGCACCTCCAAGTTTAGGGTTACCTGTTTGCGACTGCATAATCGGCAGGATTTCGAGTACTATCAATACATCCGCTTTTTTGGGGAAGGGGATGCACGAATTGCATTGGCAAGCGCGAGTTGGAATTGGTATCGCCGGGGCTGTCGTTACCTGGGCATTGACCGGGATGCTCACAG
Source organism: Alicyclobacillus dauci (assembly GCF_026651605.1). Taxonomy (GTDB): domain Bacteria; phylum Bacillota; class Bacilli; order Alicyclobacillales; family Alicyclobacillaceae; genus Alicyclobacillus; species Alicyclobacillus dauci. The sequence goes on from NZ_CP104064.1 coordinate 1,904,660, forward strand.
CGAGCACTAAGGTCGCCATAACCTGTGCTATTTGCGTACTGGTTTTTAGCCTGTGGTCCGCTGGCCGCGTTTACATCTTTCGCCGCCACATGTTACGCAGAGAGATTGTGTTACAGTACTTTACGCCGATTCTGGCGAGTGTGATCGTTGCCATGATTGTGAGATTCACACACTTTTAAAGACGAATCGACACGCCAAATCTAATATTCAGATTTCATCGACTGGCTTCGACAAACATGTAACGAATTCGTTCACGCTTCGTCACAACTGGATAGCATTACTCGTCGTATACTGTTGATTAATGAGGTACATGCAGTGGAGGCGGACCATGACCATCGCGGAAAACACAATCAGCGTTATCGAGTACCTACGGGAAAAAATGATATTGACTGCCAACCAAACAGGTGATCTTCTTCATGAAGACGTTATCCGCGTGAGTCAGCAACTAGATCTATATTTGGTGCAGTCGCAATTGCAGCGTGCTTCCGCAGGCGAACAAACGTTCTCGGAAGGGAACGAATGGCCGCTTCTGCCGTCAGGTAGTGAGATTTTCTTCTCGGTGCCATGGCAGCCTGGCAAAGTGAAACGCCATCTGAAAGTGGTCGGATGTGCTCCCTAAAAACGTCACGCCGCGCTGAAGTTGACGCAATTCGATCGACAAGGTACGCTGTCTACTGTACATAGGGGTATTTTTCCTACGTGAGCGAAGGATGTGACAGTGGACGTGCACTCATATTGGTTTTGGATCGGCCAATTTCCCGTTCGATCATACAGTACAGTTTTTGCCTTGTCCTTCTTGCTGGGCCTGGGCGTAACGTTGTACTTCGCCCGAACAAAGGGGAAGCCAGGGGATGCAGAGCACTGGTGGAGTTTGGCACCGCTATGCCTGGTCGGCGGCATTGTGGGTGCTCGCTTTTGGCAGGTTTTCTTCTTTGACTGGGGCTACTACGGTGCCCATCCAGGACAGATCATTCAAGTGTGGAATGGCGGCCTATCCATTCAAGGCGGTATCGTCGGGGCTCTCATCACTGGCATCATTTACATGTGGCGAAAGAAGCTGAATTTCTTCCACTTCGCCGACATCGCGACGCCCGGTCTATTTTTGGGACAAAGTATCGGCCGCGACGCGGATTTTATGAACGGCAGTGCCTACGGCAGGCCCACGGGGTCGGATTTTGGTGTCCTGTTTCCAACGGACACACTGGCTCGTCAACAGTACGGGAATCACCCGTTGTGGCCATCCGTCATGTGGGAAGCCCAAGTGGATATCATTCTCATGGCGTTGCTGTTCGTCCTCTTACAACGCAAGAAAGGCTGGCCACGTGGTTTTGCCTTCGTATATTATCTCGTCGTCTACAACATTTGCCGTTTCTTCCTCGAAATGCTCCGTGGAGACTCACCGCGAGGTGTTTTCGGGTGGGATGCAGCACAATGGACGGCACTCGCGTCGGCTCTCATCGGTATCATCGTCGGTATCTGGGTTTTCCTCAAGTCGGATAGAAAAACACCACTCGGTCTCGACAACCAATGAGTGGGATGGTTCGTTTGAACGTGTGAATGGGCTGTTCAGAAGTAGCTGGGCTACTTCCGGACGGCCTTTGTTCTTTGTAGGGAGCAGGGAGCAGGGAGCAGGGAGCAGGGAGCAGGGATGAGCCTCCCGGGTCTCCGTCTCTGTTTTCGGAATTAGAGAACTCAGTACCCTTATTGGGATGGTTTGAACGACCGGAGAGTGTAGAACGGAACGCGGTGCCCTTATCTCACTATTTTCGGGCATCGCTGACTGCAAAGTTGGACAGTAAAGGACTCCTGGTTCGTTGTTGTTTTTGTGTAGATGAACCTGACAAGCTAGCGAACAATCACTCCCTTATCGCCACCTAGCGGTGTAAGCGTCGTTCGTCCGTCGTCACCACCTCGCTCACGCCCTGCTCACCTTCACATCCCTGATGCCACCCAGCGCTCACGCCCTGCTCACGTCGCGCGTCACCCCCACGCCATATCCCATCTTCACGCCATCACGCCCACAACGCTCACAGCTAGGTGTAGGTACAAACCTCTGTTGTTCCTTTGACATAGCTTGGATCACGGAGAAACAAGAAGGAGGACTGGCTGTGAGCGGACTTCGGGCGCTGCGGATCGATGAAATGTCGAACGATGAGATAACGACGCTGTTGTATAAAGGACTGGACGATGACGGGAAAACCGGTGATTGTATTTTCGTGTTCGGCAGCGTTGGCACTAGCCGTGAGCGAACGGCACAGGCTGTGCGGCTCTATCAAGCCGGGAGAGCACCGAAGATATTGTTTTCTGGAGGCGACAGGTGGGGGAAACATGACATCACGGATGCGGAGAGAATGAAGCAAATCGCACTACAACACGGAGTTCCGGATGAAGACATTCTCTGTGAAGCGGTATCCAATCATACAAAGGAAAACGTGATTGCCTCATTGCTTGTCCTAGATAGGGAAATGGGACTACACCGTATTAAACGTTTACTAGTCGTGACAACGCCTTGGCACATGCTGCGTTGTATGCTTACGTTAAATACGTATATGCCGGATTGGATCGAGTTCTCCTGGTGTGCAGCGCACGTCCCCGGACAAATGAAGGACGACTGGCAACGTAATCCGAATGTCGTTTCGCTTGTTCGGACCGAAGCGAAAAAATTAATACAACTTGTTCAGGAAGGCCAATTATTGGATGCTGAAATCCCAATAATGGGAGGATGAGAAAACGACAAGCGATTCACACGGCGCATACTCGGTCCGCAAGCTGTGGTTCTGTGCGACACGACCGCAACCCCGACAAGGGGTTCGATCACGCTGCTCACCGTTAGCCGTTCGCTTAGACCGTCATTTGGTTTGAATAAGGCAGTGACCAGGATACCGCAAATCAGACGGGCCATCAGTAACGACGGCAATTCCTGGACAAAGATCTCCGCAGGAGGCCCGATTATAGGTGCGAACGTTTCGCGTGTGCGCCTGCGACTTCCATTTGAGACAATCCTCCATCTATTTCCCACGACTCAAAGCGGCGAACGCAAGGTACTTTCCGTTTCACCGTTCAATGCACGAAACTGAGGCTGCATTGCGGCCATGAGTGCACTCAGAACCGCTGTTTAGTTCCGCACGAAGAGGACAGCGGTCATTGCCCACGGCCGTCCACACTGGGTCACTCGTGTAATTCACTGATTTGCTGTCATGACGTCGGTGGGACGGGCTCACGGGCTGATAATTCTTCGAAAGGGCGGCGCTGACGACGACAAATCAGCGCGACGGAAGTTTCCTGAATTGATAACCGGCGTTCTTCAGTGACTCGATGATGACAGGAAGTGCTTTTACAGTATAACGACTCTTGGATACGCCGTCGTGCATCAGAATGATGGAACCTGGCCGCGTGTCCCGGAGGACCGTTTGAACAATTTGTTCCCATCCGTCGGCTTTCCAATCTTGGGAGTCAACCGTCCATAGAACCACCGGGTGTCCGAGCGTGTTGACGGATCGTAACTCAGGTTCCGTGATGATTCCCCCGGGAGGACGATAATAATGAGCATGCGATCCGATGACGTGATGGACGATGACGTCGGTTCTTCGAATGTCCGAGGCTACCCAGGCAGGCGTTTTCTCCTGCAAGAAATCGTGATGGTAACCGTGGTTTCCCACTTCGTGGCCCTCATGAATGAGGCGCTTTGAAATCTTTGGGAATTCCTCTACGCGCGACCCGAGGACAAAAAAGGTGGCGTGGACGTGTTCCCGTTTCAAAATGTCTAGAATCTGTGGCGTATAGATGAGGCTTGGCCCATCATCGAACGTTAAATAGACGATTTTTTGATGCGTTTTGGGGTGCAATTTACCTATTACTGAAGTAGTTGTTGAGTGCGCTTCAGCCTGGCTTGGAATGGATGTGGCCGCTATCAATCCTAAGCAAGCGAGGAGTAAGCGGAACCACGGCAACCTACGCCTCACCCTCTCGCCTCCCTGTCTTCTTTAAGGTGAATATCCCTGGCTTCAGGTTTTGCCTGGTGACGCGTTTTCATGTGCCTATACGCGTATGTGTATGACTGAACAACGGATATAAAGCAGGCAAATCAGGTATCTCAATTCCAAATTTAACCGCGTAGTAGACATGTGTATAACTCGGTGGGTGAGTGATTACAATATGGCTTGTCATCATCAAAACCACAGAGGAGGAATTGACCATGGCATCGAACAACAGTGGCAGCAACCGCGACAAATTGATCCCGCAAGCACAGCAGGCTTTGAATCAAATGAAGTATGAAATCGCTTCTGAATTCGGGATTCAATTGGGCGCAGAAACAGCATCTCGCCAAAACGGTTCTGTTGGTGGAGAAATCACGAAGCGTTTGGTTGCCTTCGCTGAACAACAATTGTCTGGCCGCTAATCACTAAACTGCTTACAAAAGCCTTCGGGCATCGATGACAAAGGGGTTACCGCTGTCTGCGGTAACCCCTTGGTGTTGGAAGGGTGTTTATTTTTGGTGTACTGCCTAGAGCAGGCTTGGTAAATCCGCGAGCGACGTGATGATTCCGTCGGGCGCGGGTGATAGGGGATCGGGTGTTTGGCCAGTACGATTACACCAATAAGTGCGGAATCCAAACGCCTTGGCACCAGTGACATCCCAATGGTTTGACGATACGAAAACAATGTCGGATTTTTCGTTACCGAGTTTCTGAAGCGCCAAGTCGTATGCTTCGCGAGCGGGTTTATACGTTCTAATCGGTTCAGTACTCAATATGTAATCGAATGAGAACATCACGCCTGCAGAGTTTGTTAGTGTTTGAAGGGATCGGAACGTTCCATTGGAGAGAATTGCCAATTTGTGGTTCGTTGCGAGCTCATCCAAAACCCCACGCACATCATCATAAAGAGGCAAGGATACATATGCTTGAACAAGTCGTCGAACAATCTTTTCGTCATAAACTCCGTTGTCTTGAAGGGCGAATTTCAGCGCTAAGTCGGTCAACTTGTCGAAGTCCTGAAACCGGTTCATGAGGACACTGGTCCATGCGTAGTCCAACTGCTTCGTGCGCCATACTCGAGTGATCCGTTTCGCTTTGTGCTCGTCGCCGACGAACGCTGTGACAAGCGGCAACAATGAATCCAAGTTGAACAGGGTACCATATGCGTCAAATACAACTGCGGACATGGCGGTATAACTCCTCTCCAATGTGGGAGCCCAGGTTTACACGCCCCGTGCGTTCGGGTCCCAGATGACCTTGTGAATTTGCAGGTTTAACTTAACTTGTTTTAACCCCGACTTAAGCATCTTCTCGACTAGTCGATTTGGTGGCATCGTTTCCCACACCGGGCTGAACAACAGTGTTGCTGCTGGTTTGTAGCGACCAATCACGTCCACGGCCAAATCAAAATCTTCATCGGTGGCGATGACAAACTTTAATTCGTCGCGGGGGGAGAGGACGTTTAGGTGTTCGTGAATCATTTTGTCGGTCTCACCGCTTGCGGGCAACTTGTAATCGACAATAAAACGAACTTTGTCCGCAAGTAGTTGCTGTTCGCTTCGCAGTTCTGCAAAGGGGCGAACGTCGATCGCGCCGTTCGTTTCAATGTGGATGTCGCGAACGTGATCGATTCGAGCGATTTCCTCGATAAGTAATTGCGACTTATGCCGATGAATGAGCGGTTCTCCGCCAGTTAGGCAAACGTTTTGCCAGCCAAATTGCTCCACCCGATTGCGAATTTCTTGAATGGTGGCTTCAAACTCTGGTTTGTATGGAGCATAACTATACGGCGTATCACACCATGTGCAACGTAAATTGCAGTGAAATACGCGTACAAACACAGTGGGAAACCCGGCTTGCGTACCTTCGCCTTCAACCGTTTCGAATATCTCCACCATGGGTAGCGTCAAGTCACCCGGTTGCTCTTGCCTGGCTTTCTTGTATAGCGGAATCCAATCCATTGTAGCTGTGCGGCTCATTCCATCCACGCCCGCTTCAACGTCGCCCGACTAGTGGGCGTTTCATAGAGGACAACTTCTTCCAATCGAACCTGCTGCTCTGCCGCCACTTGTTTGTGGATTGCCTCGTCGAGTTGTTCCCACATCCACACGACCATGTTCTCCGCAGATGTGTTCATGGGGGGCAGGACCTCGTTGAGATATTGGTGATCTAGCTTTTGTTCAATGGTTTCAAGATAAATCCGTTTGAGGTCCGCGAAATCGACGACCAATCCGATATTGTTTACATAGCCACTGACCGTCACGACGATCCGGTAGGTGTGACCGTGTAGATTCTTACACTTTCCCTCGTAACTGTGGAGGTGATGAGCAGCATCGAAGGTGAACTCTTTTGTAACAGCGACGCGCCGTTTGTGATAAGCTAGTTGATTTTCATCGATATCCGACCCTAGTCTCTGCAACTTCGTCGGGATGCGATACGATTCCAAGCGTAGCCCTCCCTAGGTTGTTCGTGCGGTTGAAAACATAAATCAAGCCCCGAAAACGGGGCTTTTCCTGTAAAATCGCCTGTCGTATGTTTGGCTTGCATTTTAGATGCTGTGTATCAGTCTACACATTGTAGGCGTTCAAATGACTATGTGTGTTTATTGTTCTACTTTTTCCGGTACGCACCACTCGTCGCCCCAGGATTGAACGGCGTCCATGACGGGCTGAAGGGCTTTACCTTTCGTCGTCAATTCGTACTCGATGCGAACCGGGGTTTCCGGATATACGTGTCGCACGAGAACACCCGCTTTTTCCAACTCTTTAAAGCGTTCAGCGAGCATCCGATCACTCATGTTTGGAATCATCTCAGAAATGTCTTTGAACCGCTTGGGGCCCTGCATTAGAACTCGAATAATGAGTCCTGTCCAGCGTTTACCGAGAAGGGTAAATGCTGATTCAAACTTCGGGCACAGCTGTTCATGGTTTCCCATGACCATCATCTCCTGAAACTATTTTAACACATTTTTACGTGTTCGCGTAATGTTTTCAAGTAACTTTCTATGTCTGTATTCAGAAATTTCGGATGATATTTGGTATCTTTGTATCCGTTGCACAACGTAGGCTCTTCTGGTAAATCTAGAGCAAAACCGCAAACTATGCGACGAGAGGGGACAGGCAATTGTTCGGATATTCTATCCGTATGCCAAAACCAGCGACTCCGTTTAAGGATTCCCTGAATTCGGCGCAAAATCGTTTGGATAATTTAACAAAGCCCTTGGGCAGTCTTGGTCATTTGGAAGATCTGGTCGCTCAGATAGCCGGACTGCAGGGGAAACTGATTCCCGAGTTGGATTCGCCTTATTTTCTTGTTTTTGCTGCCGATCACGGCGTCGCAACGAATCACACCCTGTCGCGATACGGCCAGGAAGTGACGGAGGAGATGACCGTTAACATCGCCATGAAAACGTCCGTGAGCGCCGTTTTGGCGCGTCACTATGGCGTACCCCTGGACGTAATTGACGTGGGTGTCATTAGGCAGGTCCGCCATCCAAGTGTACGTGTTCGCAAAGTGGCAAGAGGGACTGCAGATTTCACTGCCGGCCCGGCCATGACGCTCAAACAGTTTGAGTGTGCGCTGCGAGTGGGCATGGAGGAAGCGGATCGCGTGATCGACGGCGGGGCGGATTGCCTTATTCTCGGAGAAATGGGCATCGGTAATACGAGCTCGGCAAGTGCGCTTGTTGCATGGCTGCTGGATGTGCCTGTTACGGACGTGATCGGGCGAGGAACGGGCATTGACGACGAAACTCGGGCGCGCAAGCGGGACACCGTATCGGGTGTCGTCCAATCATGGCGTGAGCGACCCGACCATGATGATCTGTTCGCAGGCTTCGCTTACATGGGCGGCTTCGAGCTGGTTGCGATGGCAGGCGCCATGTTTGCGGCTGCAGCCCGCCGGGTGCCAACGGTGCTTGACGGATTGCTCACGGGTGTGGCTGCGTTGTGGGCGGATCGAGTTGATCCGAGTATTCGACCGTACTTAATTGCAGGCCACGTGTCGCCGGAACCGGCTCATCGGCTGGTCCTCGACGCGTTGCAAAAGACTCCTTTACTGGACCTTTCCTTGCGTGTCGGCGAAGGGGTTGGTGCGCTCTATGCATGGCCTATCATCCAGGGGGCGCTGCGTGTGATGGCCGAGACGGCTACGTTTGCTGATGCACGCGTGAGCAACCCGCATGCGCGGTCACACGAAAACGGTCGCGAAGCACCACCATCGTCGGAACAGGATGACAGGCCCACCCCAGAAGAAATTGCGCCTGTGCCCCGGGATTTTACGGAGGAAGAAACGCGGGCTGTCTACAAGGCCATTCTCGCCCGCCGGGACATTCGCGTATTTTTGCCGGACAAACTGCCGGAGGAGGTTGTAACCCGCATTCTGCAAGCAGGTCACCATGGACCGTCTGTAGGATATATGCAGCCGTGGAATTTCATTGTTATCGAGGACAAGCAGGTCTTGCGGCGTTTACAGGCGGCCGTTGAGAAGGAGCGCGTCCGCGCTGGTGAGCCGTACCCGGATGAAAAGCGAGACTACTATTTGCGCTTGAAGGTGGAAGGACTCGTAGAAGCACCCATGACCATCTGCGTAACGAACGATGGGACAAGAGGTGGACCACATGTGCTCGGACGAAATACGATTCCCGAAACAGATTTGATGTCGACATCCTGCGCGATTCAGAACATGTGGCTCGCTGCGCGTGCGGAAGGGATCGGGATGGGCTGGGTCAGCATCTACCAGAAGGAGGACGTCCGGGAGATTTTGCAGATTCCACCGCATGTCGACCCGGTCGCACTCCTCACGCTCGGCTACACGCCGCACTTTCCCGACATCCCACTTTTGGAGCGGGTTGGCTGGGGAGCGCGCCTGGATTTGCAGAAACTCATTTATCAAGATTTGTGGGGAAACCAAAGGGAGGCGTCACAATGAGGATCTATACACGCGGGGGAGATCAAGGAAAGACAACGCTCATCGGAGGCGAACGCCGTTTAAAGAGTGATCTACGTGTGGAAGCCTACGGGACGGTCGACGAAGCGGGGGCGTTTCTGGGCTTTGCCGCGAGTCAGTTGCCTGCTGGGGCGGACAGAGATATTCAAGATGTCATCGCCGAGATTGCACAAACCCTTTGGGATGTCGGTGCAGATTTGGCTGCACCCGAATCGGCTAACTTTGAATATCGTACTGCAGATGAGTCCGTGACTGCCCTTGAACCGCTCATCGACAGGTATCAAGCGGAAGCAGACAAATTGGACAAATTTGTCTTGCGGCAGGGACACCCGGCTGCAGCTGCTCTGCACGTTGCCTGTACCGTTGTTCGGCGTGCCGAGCGAAATGTTGTGCGTTTGCGTGAAGTGGAACCTGTTCACGAACCGGCGCTACGCTACTTAAACCGTTTGTCAGATCTGCTGTTCGTGCTGGCGCGTAGCGTTAATGTCCGATATCAGAGGGCCGAGATCGACTACGAGAATAGCCCGAGCGTATTTCGTGGTTAGATTCGCCGTTGACAAGTTGTCCCAAGCAGACTAGCATGAGCTTGAATTGAATGTGTCTTTCAGGTGCTCTGCGTCACGTAGAGAGAATAGGGAAACCGGTGTAAATCCGGTGCGGTCCCGCCACTGTAAACAGCGTATTGGTCGCTGTCCACTGCAGCCCCCAGGGTTGTGGGAAGGACACGGCGAGAAGGAGAAGCTGTGAGCCAGGAGACCTGCCTGAAGAGCAACGAGCCAACCTTCGAGGAGAGGTTTGTTTGGAATGGTTGGGGAAACCTCGTTTCTCGGCCACGACGGACAACTCGCCCCCTCAGGGCGAGATTTTCTTTTTCTCGACGGGACGCTCCCATATTTCATCGGCCGGGGACTTTGGATAACAGTCCGAATCCGCTCCGGTCGGTATAACTGTGACGCAGTGAATATGTGAAGTCACAGTAAGGAGGGTTCCAGTGTAATGAAACGTTCATCCCAATTCGCAACAGTCCTTGCATGTGCCCTAGCGTTGTCGGTTCTGGTCACCGCGTGCGGTTCACCCAGCAGTCAAAACTCCGCGGGGAACGAAACAAACACGACAGGTCAAGCTGCTAAGGCCACGTTTCCTGTCACGTTAACAGATGACGCGGGCAAACAGGTGACGGTCAAATCGATGCCCCAACATATCGCGTCTGGTACGGAGGGAACGGATGAAATTTTAGTGTCGCTTATTCCGACTTCCAAAATTTCACTCGTCACGAACCTATCCAGTGATCCGACATACTCCAATGTCGTGAATCAGGTGAAAGGTATTCCTCAAATGTCTAACGCTGACGCAGAGAAAATCCTTTCTGTCCACCCCGATCTTGTTCTTCTAGCATCATACGTGAAACCAGGCATTGTCGATCAAATCCGCAACTCTGGCGTCCCCGTATACGAGTTTAACGACTTTACGTCCGTAGACAGTATCGAAAAAAACATCAAAGTCGTTGGGCAGCTCGTAGGTGCCACAGATAAAGCAAATGCGTTAGTCAACAACATCAATAGCAATATTAAGCAGATTCAGTCCGCCGTTTCGGGAGACGGATCACCGAGTGTTTTGGACTATAGCTCATACGGATTCGCAGGTGGCAAGAATACAACGGTAAATGACATCATTCAAGATGCAGGGGGAACCAACGCCGCGGCAAATTTGGACGGCTGGCAGAAAATTTCCGACGAGGAAATCGTGAAGATGAATCCGGACGTCATCATTGATTCAGAGGCGGATAAAGCGTTTCTCACGAAACTCGCCCAGCGTCCTGATTTGCAGTCGGTCACGGCCATTCGCAAGCACCAAATGTACGCGATACCGGATGCAGACCTGTCGAGCGTTTCTCAGTACATTGTTAAAGGAATGGTCGATCTTGCCAAAGACATTCATCCGAAATCGAGCATCCCAAACCTTCAGGTTATGCAATGAATAGGGCAAAGGCGAAGTGGACGTTTGTTGTTCTTGTCGCCTTGCTCCTCCTTGGCATGATTCTGGAAATTAGCGTTGGTCCCATGGGGATTCCTGTTTCGCAGATCATTCCGGATACGGTGGCCTACCTGAACGGACAGCACAGCTCAAATGCTATCGTGGTGGGCGCAATTCGTCTGCCGCGGTGCCTCTTGGCTGTCTTTGTCGGCGCCGGCCTTGCCATGGCGGGGGCGGTTTTGCAGGCTGTCTTCAAGAACCCGATGTCCGACCCGGGCGTCATTGGGGTCTCGAGTGGAAGCGCGCTCGGGGCAATCCTGGTGATCCATGTGGGGGTGGCTGCCTCCACTTTGTGGGCGACGCCACTTTCGGCGTTTATCTTTGGGGTCGTCGTCGTCCTGCTCATTTATCGACTCTCGACCGTGAAGGGGCGAACCAACCTGTACGCACTTCTTCTGTCGGGTGTGGCCGTCGGTTCGTTTTGTAGTGCCATCATCACCGCAATCTTGTCACTATCGCCACTTCAGACCATGCAGCAGATGCTCTTTTGGCTCATGGGGGGGCTTGATGGTGGCAACTGGAATCAAGTCTTGGTGCTCGTTGGACTCATTGTCGTTTCACTCGTTGTGTTTCTCGCCATGGCGTGGTCGCTCGACATTATGCTTACGGGTGAAGAGCATGCAGAAGGCGTCGGCGTTCCGGTGCAACGGATCAAACAGCTGACCCTCGCGATATGCGCTCTGATTGTGGCTGTGTGTGTCAGTACGACGGGCGTGATCGCGTTCGTGGGGCTTATTGTCCCGCACGTGCTGCGTCACTTCGTGGGATCGCGGCATCGCTTGTTAATACCCGCTGCAGCCCTCGGTGGTGCCAGCTTGCTGACTCTATCCGATCTCGTCGCACACATGCTCTTCTCACCAATTGAACTCAACGTCGGCATTGTCACATCATGTCTCGGTGCACCTTTCTTTCTCTACCTATTATTTCAGCGTCAACGGGCTTGGCAAAGGAGTTGATGGACGTGGCCATGCTTTCTCTCAAGTCAATCACTCAATCACCTATTTTGTCCGCCATTTCAGCCGACTTTGAACCTGGCCGTATGGTCGGCATCATCGGTCCGAATGGTGCTGGCAAGTCGACTTTACTTCGTACGATTGCTGGGTTACTCATGCCGACCGCGGGGGAAGTCTGGGTGGATGGGCAACTGATCACCCGAATGGCTCCTAAGAAACGGGCCCGGTATGTGGCCTACCTGCCTCAGTCACTCGCGCAGGATGTACCTTATAGCGTCCGAGAATTCGTCGAGATGGGCCGATTCAGCCACCGATCCGCCTGGTCCCCAACCGACGCCCATGATGCTTCAGCGATAACTCTGGCCCTCCGTCAAATGGGACTTGAGTCGCTCAGCGATGCCCCACTCTCGCAGGTGTCGGGCGGTGAACAGCAGCGAACGGGCATCGCTCGCTGCCTCGCCCAAGAGAGTCCTGTGCTCCTGCTCGATGAGCCCATCTCCAATCTTGACGTGTTCTATCAATTGGACATCATGTCGAAGCTGGCGAGCCTTGCGAGGAAGGGCCACCTTATCTTGGTCGCCATTCACCACTTAGAGTTCGCGCTTCGATTTTGCAATGAGCTGTTGGTGATGTGTCAGGGTGAGGTCTATGCCCAGGGGAGTGTCAAGAGTACGTTCACCCCACAGTTGATTCGCGACGTGTTCTGTGTCGACGCCACCATGTATTCCGATCCAATTCAGCACCACCCGCGACTCAGCATGACGCTGTGCCCCGAAAAGCAGGAAGAAATTTTGCCAGCGACGGTGACCGTACGATGACCGTTTATTTTGTCACTGGAGGCGCACGAAGCGGAAAGAGTCATTTCGCAGAACGGTTGGCCGCATCAAAAGGGACGGCGCAACGAATTTGTTTTGTCGCGACGGGTGTGGCCATGGACGACGAAATGGCCGCGCGCATCGAACGGCACCGAACTACCCGCGACTCTCGCTGGGCAACGGTTGAAACGCCTCATGACGTGGCCGGCGTGGTCCGCCAGGGTCTCTACGACGTATATCTGATCGACTGCCTGTCACTACTCCTCAACAATTGGATGTATGATTTACACTGTACGGAGGAGATGTACCGCGAGCGGGTCTCGGAACTCATCAATGTACTCGACGCGTCTTCGGCAGAGTGCATCGTAGTGTCGAACGAGATCGGGCTTGGGCTCATCCCCGCTGACGCGGAAAGCCGACGATATCGCGATTGGCTTGGCTGGTTCAACCAAGCCATGGCACGCATCGCGGAACGGGTGTACTTTGTTGCATCAGGCATCGCGGTGGATTTGAAGGCGATTCCCGGCGCGGTGCGAGTGGACGAGTTGTAGGAACGCCATACGTCCATACGGATGCTGATAAACATGATCAAAGGCAAAAAGGATGTGAGGACTCCCATGCGCGGAATTTGGCGCGCTTTTGTGCTTTCATGGCAATTTTTCACCATCATCCCCGCGCCGCATATCGCATCACCGAGTGAGCGGGAAATGCGCAGAAGCGCATATTTCTTGCCCGTCATAGGCTTGATTCTTGGCGGTATTCTCGTCGGCTCGCGAGATTTGTTCAGTTATGTGGTTCCCGTGGGGGCGGCTACTTTTCTCGCCATTACGCTTTACATATTGTGCACGGGCGCACTGCACATCGACGGGTTAATGGATACGGCGGACGCCATAGGGAGTCGCAAACCTCGCGATGAGGCGCTCAGTATCATGAAAGACAGTCGCGTTGGCGCAATGGGTGCCATTGCGGCCGTTTTGCTGGTGGCAGGTAAGTGGATCGCCATCGCCAGTCTTGGAAGTTCAACATACCCGCTCATTTTCGTCCCGATGTTCAGCCGGTTGGCTATGTTGTGGTCAATGATGCTCGTCCCGGCAGCGAAACCCTCAGGGCTTGGCGCCATGTTTGCTTTGCGCGTTAGGCCCTTATATGTCGTAGCAGTTTCAGCGTTTTGTCTCGCTTTGACCCTTCTCTTTGTTCCGTTTTTTTCCGTCATTGTGCTATTCGTCGTTTTTTTTGCCCCAGTATTTGCTTTCTCTTACGCGATGGCTCATCGATTCGGAGGTATGACAGGCGATACGTATGGTGCTTTGGCGGAACTGACAGAGTGGGTATTGTATTTTGTCGCGTTGGGGCTTATGACACACCCAGTCTTTCCGTAAGTGTGATGTCTCGTTCCAGCGAACAATCCTCCACTTGCCGACGCGAGCCCCTACGCCACCTTCGATATCGGCGTTCGCGGCTATCCCGCCACGAAAAGCCGTGCCCCCGTCCACATGAACGACTGAAAAACTCGCGTGTTTCGGTTGATAGGTGCGAAACGTTCCTAGCGATGCGCCGGCCAACCTGGTCCGCCAGAGTCCCAGCATAGCACCATGTGAGACTACACAAACCGTTTCATCCACCGCTTGTTTGATAAGCTCAGACAAGGCTTCGTCCATTCTCTGTAATGCGTCCGACCACCGTTCTCCGGCGGGAAATGAGAAATCCTTCGTGTTCGGGTCAAAGGCCCTATCGAATTCGTCGCGGTACAAATCGTATGCTTCGAAGGAAGACATGCCGTCGACGACGCCCAGATGAAGTTCTGCCAAACGCGGTTCGAGAACGATGGGACAATTCGTCCGAAAACGACTGATTTCCGTAGCCGTCTGCAGGGCTCGTTTGAGGGGGCTGCTGACGATGCGTGTGAACGGGATGCCAAGCAGTGCGTCGGCGACTTGGCGTGCGCGGTGAAGACCAGGATCGTGCAGGGGTGGATCTGTATGGCCTATCATCACGTGCGTTTCGTTTTCCAATGTTGGCGCGTGCCGAACGAAGATGATGGTTGACGTCATGAATTTAGTCACGTCCAGTTCTGGTGTACTCTTGGAGAACATGGGCAAGGTTGTGGATGGTCAGTGAATGAAGCCAGAGCCGTCCTGGGCCTGTAAGGCGGACAAGATACAGACCGTCTCCTCCGAAGAGCATGTTTTGGACGCCCGCCATCCGCTGGACCTTGTAGTCCATGGTCGCAGAGAACGCTGCGATATGTCCTGGGTGAACGAGCAAGCTTTCCCCGCGCTCCAAGTCATGATGAATGACTTCTCCGTCGATGGAGATGAACCCTGTCCCATCTCCGTCAAGGTATGTAAAGACGAGTCCGTTTCCCCCGAGTAGACGACCTACGTTTAATGTAGCCTCCACACCAAATTCGACGGACTCCTGTGCGCAGAGAAACGCGTGGCGCTGGGTGATGATTCGTCCATAATTGTGAAGTGGGAGAGCCAAGATGTGGCCGGGCATTCTCGTCGTAAACTGCACGGTCTCCGTGTCGTGTGTGGCCCGAAAATAGTTCAGCATGATGCTGTTTCCACTAAATGCACGACGTAACATGCCGCCTAGTCCACCAGGCGCGTGCGTTTCCATGTTTGTGCCTGGCGTCATGCTGATGAGACACCCTGTCTCTGAAAACACACATTCTCCCGGCGCGATGATGACTTCCAGTGTCTGCATCGTGGATCCGTGAATCCGGTATTCCATATCGGACACTCCCGTTTTCATAATTGGTACAGTTTGTCACTTTCAATTATACTAAAAATTAGTACGTATAGGTTGGAGTGTGGATGATATGTTTTTACTCACGGATAGGGATGACGTGTGGCTCAAGCTTATCGATCCGTCCGATGCCCAAGCGATTTTCTCCTGCATTGACCGATCACGGGACCATCTCCGCGCATGGTTGCCGTTTGTTGACGGGACCAAATCGGTCGATGATACGCTGTCATTTATCAAGTCAGTACAAGAGCAGTACGGGCGCAACGACGGAATTCAGACAGGTATCTGGACGAAAGATGGACTACAAGGCATCATCGGATTTCACGCCGTGGATTGGGTTAACCGGAAGACGTCTCTCGGTTACTGGTTGTCGGCGGATGCCGTGGGAAACGGCTATATGACAGCGGCTTGTCGAGCACTGACAACATTTGCATTCGACTATTACCAGTTAAATCGCGTGGAAGTTCGGGCCGCCGAAGACAACCACGCGAGTCGTGCCATTCCACAGCGGCTTGGGTTCCGGGAAGAGGGTATTTTGCACGAGGTGGAATGGCTGTATGACCACTTTGTCGATCACGTCGTGTACGCCATGATGGCGGGGGATTGGGCTCCTGAGCGACGACAAGGTTCAACCGTCGTGGCGAATCGCTAACGCAGTTAGAACCACAGGCGAGGAAGATATAAGATGAATCGCCGGGAACTGCTGTTGCGGGTCACAAGCTGGGCCGATGCACATAGTGTTAACTTCCGCTACGACACTTAAAATTGCCGCACGGACCGAAAAATTGATATAGTCAATTGTGTAGGAAAGGGCAGGGGGGAAGTGTATGTTCAATAAGGTCTTGATCGCGAATCGGGGCGAGATCGCGCGGAGAATTATCCGCACATGTAAGCGAATCGGTATCGCAACCGTCGCGGTTTATTCGGACGCGGACGTGGAGGCTCTGCACGTCGTCGAAGCGGACGAGGCAGTTCGGATTGGCCCCGCTCCGGTGGCACAGAGCTATCTGCAGGCCGAAGCAATTGTCCAGGCGGCCTTGCAAACTGGAGCGGACGCCATCCACCCGGGATACGGACTGCTGAGCGAAAATGCCAACTTTGCGCGGCGCGTAGAAGAGGCAGGGGTGGTTTTCATCGGACCTTCGTCCCACGTAATTGGCCAGATGGGGAGTAAAGTTCGCGCCCGTGCCATCATGGAGGCTGCGGGTGTGCCAATCGTGCCGGGCTCCGACGGTGCTGTTTCTGACGGGGAGGCTTTGGTTGTCGCAGAGGAGATCGGCTATCCGGTGATGCTCAAAGCGTCAGGCGGCGGCGGTGGAATCGGGATGCAGGTCGTGCGCAATGCTGACGAGTTGAAGAAAGCGTTTTCTTCAAACCAAGCTCGGGCGAAGTCGTATTTCGGCGACGGGGACATGTTTGTCGAGAAATGCATCACGTCTCCACATCACATCGAAATTCAGGTGCTGTTTGACGGGCAGGGCCACGGTGTGTATTTATGGGAGCGCGAATGCTCGATTCAGCGTCGTCACCAGAAGGTTCTCGAAGAGGCACCGTCGCCGTTCGTATCGGAGGAACTGCGGGAGCGGATGGGAGAAGCGGCCATCGCGGCGGGACGTGCCATCGGCTACGTGAATGCCGGAACGCTGGAGTTTCTCGTGGATGACGACGGGCATTTCTATTTTCTTGAAATGAACACGCGACTTCAAGTCGAGCATCCGGTTACAGAGTGTATCACTGGCCTCGATCTCGTCGAGTGGCAGCTCCGCATCGCGGACGGCGAAGCTCTGTCCTTCACGCAGTCGGACGTGCGTCGCGAGGGACACGCTATTGAAGTTCGCATTTATGCGGAGGACCCAGTGAGAATGCTCCCTTCGCCAGGGACAATTACGGCCATGACGCTACCAGCGGGAGACGGAGTGCGAAACGATGTCGCCGTTGAAGGGCCCGCGGTCGTGACGCCGTTTTACGATCCGATGATTGGGAAACTCATCGTTTCGGCGGCGGATCGTGAAAACGCTATCAACAAGTTGTCCGAGGCGCTCGATGCATATCGGATTGAAGGGATTAAAACAAATCTCCCGCTTCTCAGGGACATTGTGACATCGGAGGCATTTGCCGCGGGGGTAACGACAACGGACTTTATTCCAAAATTGCAGAGCGTTGCTAGGACAAAAAACGCATAGGGGTGACGATGATGGTACAAGTATTGGCAGATATGGCTGGCACGGTATATCAGGTTCTCGTTAGCGTCGGCGACGCTGTGCAGGACGGGCAAGACGTTGTGGTGTTGGAGTCAATGAAGATGGAAGTGCCGATTGCCTCGACAGTGGCCGGCTCGGTGGTAAAAGTCCTCGTTCAACCGGGGGACTTTGTCAATGAGGGTCAGGCGCTCGTCGAGATAGAGTAGGCTCGGGAGCACACAATGGCCGGTTGAGAGTACGTCGATTGTGGAAGTGGGCCCCGTGACCGTCGCAAACCATAACGGGCTACAGCGGAGAACACACTGAAGGGAGTCTACTATCGCTATGAATGATCTCGTCCTGCGGCACGATCACGACGGCGGCATCGTCGTCCTTGGGCTGAATCGCGAAGACGCGGCCAATGCGTTGTCCACGCCGCTGCTTGAGGATCTGCTCACGGTCATCGCGGAACTACACCATGCACCGAACGTGCGGGTGGTCATCCTGACTGGCCGTGGTTCGAAAGCGTTCTGCGCGGGTGCGGACCTGAAAGAACGCCGCGGCATGGATGACGGCCAAGTGCGTCGCGCTGTCGCGCGCATTCGCAGAGCTGTCGAAGCCGTTGCGCAGTTGCCAATGCCTGTCATTGCGGCCGTGAATGGCGTCGCCTTTGGCGGTGGCACGGAACTCGCGCTTGCCGCAGATATTCGCATTCTGGCTGATACGGCGAAAATGGGTCTAACGGAAACGAGCCTCGCTATCATTCCCGGTGCGGGCGGCACACAAAGGCTTCCCAGAGTTGTCGGTGTCGCCAAAGCCAAGGAACTGATTTACACAGCTCGTCGCATTGATGCAGAGACTGCGCTTCAGTTGGGGCTTGCAAATCGTGTTGTCCCGGCAACTGAAGTATTGGAAACGGCAATGGAGATGGCACGAGAAATCGCGCGCAACGGACCGATTGCCGTTCGCCAGGCCAAGTTTGCCATCGACGCCGGAATGAGCGTGGATCTACAGTCGGGACTGTCGATTGAGAAACAGGCATATGAGATGGTGATTCCGACGGAAGATCGTCTGGAAGGGTTGAATGCGTTCGCAGAAAAGCGCAAGCCACAATATCGTGGCAAGTAATCATTGCCGAATATCACTAGCTTGGGGGCGAAACGCACATGACGGATGACCGTTTTAACACGATGCTACAGGGTATATTGCCTGGCGGAGCACAGAAATATCACGAGAAGAATGCCGAGGCTGGGAAGTTGTTTGTACGTGACCGACTGAAATTGCTGTTTGATGCGGACATGGATTTCGAAGACGGGATTTTTGCCAACTGCACCGCGGATGGTCTTCCGGCAGATGGTGTCGTGACCGGGATTGGCCGAATAAACGGCCAGACCGTTGCCGTTATGGCAAACGACAGTACCGTCAAGGCGGGCAGTTGGGGCGCCCGCACGGTGGAAAAAATTATCCGAATCCAGGAGACGGCGGAGAATCTGCAGATTCCCCTGGTATATCTAGTCGACTCCGCAGGGGCCCGAATCACAGACCAAGTGGAAATGTTCCCAGGCCGTCGAGGCGCAGGGCGGATCTTTCACAATCAAGTGCGTTTGTCGGGCATGGTTCCCCAGGTTTGCATCTTGTTCGGTCCGTCAGCAGCAGGTGGGGCTTACATACCTGCGTTCTGTGATGTCGTCATCATGGTCGAAGGAAATGCCAGCATGTATCTGGGATCGCCCAGAATGGCGGAGATGGTCATCGGTGAGAAAGTGACACTCGAAGAGATGGGCGGCGCACGCATGCACTGTAGCGTGAGTGGCTGTGGTGATGTACTCGCGGCGAATGAAGAAGAAGCCATTGCTTCGGCCAGGCGGTACTTGAGTTACATGCCTTCGAACTACACGACACAGGCCAAAATGGAGGCCGCCAAAGCACCGGCAAGCTTTGGCAAGACCATTGCGGATATCATTCCGGTCAATCCGAATGCGGCGTTCAACATGCACGACTTCATTAGTCGACTCATCGACGACGGCTCGTGGTTTGAGGTGAAACAATTGTTCGCCCGCGAAATCATCACGGGTTTTGGCCGATTGGACGGTCGCCCTGTGGGCATCATCGCGAACCAGCCGCGCGTTAAAGGTGGCGTGCTGTTTGTCGACTCGGCAGACAAAGCTGCCCGGTTTATTGCCCTGTGCGACGCTTTCAACATCCCCCTTCTCTTTTTGGCGGATGTGCCTGGATTTATGATCGGTACTGCTGTCGAACGCGCAGGCATCATCCGCCACGGAGCGAAGCTGATTGCGGCCATGTCGGAAGCAACAGTGCCGAAAATCAGCGTCGTCGTTCGCAAGGCGTTCGGTGCTGGATTGTACGCGATGGCTGGTCCGGCATTTGAGCCGGATGCATGTCTTGCCCTGCCTACGGCTCAAATTGCCGTCATGGGACCCGAAGCGGCAGTGAATGCGGTATACAGCAATAAGATTGCTGAGCTGCCCGAGGCGGATCGACAAGCGTTTATTGAAGAAAAGCGGGCGGAGTACCGTGAGGACATTGATATCTACCGTCTGGCGTCGGAACTCATTGTCGACGAGATCGTACAACCGGAGAATTTGCGCGGTGAGCTGACTCGCAGATATGCGGCGTATGCGTCGAAGGAGCCGCGCTTGCCGAGGCGGAAGCATGTTGTTTATCCGGTGTAGCGGGACGGACCGCTGGTCGGACTGATTGCGGCGTGCTTGTGCGCGAGAGCAACGAGCAGTCCCGTATCTGACGTACCCATATTAGTCATATGAATGAGGCCTGCCACGCAATGTTGGCAGGCAGGCCTTGCCCTTCGTTATCCAGGTTATCGTTGTTAGCACCCGAGTTGGCGTGCGATGACCATCCGTTGAATTTCCGATGTACCTTCACCGATCTCGATGAGCTTCGCATCCCGCAAATTCCGTTCCAATGGATATTCACGCATATAGCCGTTGCCGCCGAGGATTTGAATGGCGTCATTACACGTGTTCGTGCACATTTCCGAGGAGAATAGCTTGGAGTAGGCGGCTTCTTTTGTGTATGGCAAGCCGTGATCGTACATCCAGGCGGCTTTCAGGTAGGCGTTGCGGGCGAGATCGATATGCATGGCCATGTTGGCGAGCTTATGCTGAATTGCTTGGAACTTTGAAATTGACTGGCCGAATTGTTTGCGCTCTTTTGCGTACGCAAGCGCGGCCTCGAAGGCACTTTGTGCAATGCCAACGGCGAGGGCAGAGATCGCTACGCGGCCATTATCTAGTGTTGCTAGGAACTGGCGGAAACCACGGTGGAGGGGACCAAGAAGGTTTTCTTTGGGAATTCGGACATTTTCGAGAATGAGTTCGACCGTATTGGACGCTCGCATACCCATTTTCTCGTACGGTTTGCCCACTGAAAATCCTGGCGTATCAGTCGGCACAATGAAAGCACTGATTCCTGTTGATGCTTTATCGGTCAGGGCAGTGAGCACCACGGTGCCGGCAAAACCACCATTCGTGTTGAAAATTTTCGTCCCGTTGATGACCCATTCGTCATTGTCCAAAACAGCCGTCGTCCGCGTGCCCTTGGCATCGGATCCAGCTTCTGTCTCGGTCAACCCGAAACTCCCCAGTACCTCACCGCGCGCCAGTGGAGCCAAGTACTTTTTCTTCTGTTCTTCCGTGCCGAAGTGAAGAATGGGCATGCACGCCAGCGAAATGTGTGCTTCATAACTCAGCCCGGTCCCGCCGCAGGCACGGCCAATTTCCTCAACAGCGAGACTGTAACTCACCATGTCAGCTCCTATTCCTCCGTATTCTTCGGGAATGGGGATCCCCAGAAAACCGAGACTACCCATTTTTTTAAAAGTCTCACTAGAAAAACGTTCAGTCCGGTCTAGCTCCGCGGCCAGTGGTGCGATTTCCTCTTCGGCGAATTCCCTGACAGCGTCGCGGATGCGTTTTTGCTCTTTCGATAAGTCGAAATCCACGGTGTGTTCCCTCCTCATACACATTATAACTAATCCTGAAATCGCTTTCACGCACGCAAGAGAACGCGTCCTATCTTCATTTATTGACCAAGATTTTAAATTGAGCCTTGGAGAATATCTGCTCGTTTTTCTTACGGCCCGTTAACGAGAGCGTTAGGAGACCTGTTCGACCATCCGAATTCTCTTTTTTGTTCTCGACCACGATCTCGCCGTGGATTTCATCGTCAGGGTAGACGGGAACCATAAACTGTACCTCGACCGCCACGCCACCTTGGATGTCCTCTTCTAGAATGCCCATGCGTACCCACTCGGCGTTCAACAATCCAATACTGTGAAGTCCGGACGCCACAACTCGACCGAAGATACTGTTCTTTGCCTTGTCTGTGTCGATGTGGAAGTAGAGCGGATCATACGCCCCGGCAAAGTTGATAATGTCGTCCAGCGTGACGACGACAGTCGGTGTAACAAAACGATCCCCAATTTGAAATTCATGCAGTTTCACGTTATGCACCTACCGTGTTAAAGAGATATGATTGGCTGTGTCTCGACTTTATCACATTAGTTGATGGTCTGTCAGCGTTTCCAGCGCACCTTGGTGAAAGCGCTTGACGCCTGTTTGTTTAAAGTATACACTCTACTCAAACAATTAATTAAGAAGGTTACTTAAATATGTCAATCACACGTGGACATCCATCGCTTTTACGAACATTGAATGCCCAGGGTGTGCTGAAAGAGCTACTCACTCATGGTGAACTTTCGCGACCAGAGCTGGCCCGACGGCTCGGATTGAGTATGCCGACAATCCTGGATGTGGTTAGTGGGTTAATCCAAGACGGGGTCGTCACAGAGCGGCCCAGTCCATCGACACCTCGTGGCAGACCCGCACAAGTCTTATCGGTCGCCGAGGATGCTGCTCAGATTATTTGTTTGGATGTGGGCGGTACGAACATCAAAGCCGGTCGATTCAATTTCAAACGGCAGTTGATGGACGCGACGTCCATGCAGACGAACACGACAACGCGAACAGCTGTACTGGATGAGATCGCGTCCATTGTGGACGAGCTGATGCTGCCAAACGTCCCGAATACCAGCATTGTCATTGGAGCACCGGGGTTCGTGCGGGATGGCATCGTGATCGAAGCGGCGAATTTGCCGGATTGGAATGACGTACCACTTCAGTCGATTTTAGAACAGCGTTTTGGCGTTCCGGTTGCCGTGGAAAACGACGTGAATCTGGCTGTGCTCGGAGAAACACACAATGGTGTTGCCGCAGGGCTCCAAAATGTCGTCTTTTTTGCCGTTAGTACCGGACTCGGCGCAGGTATTCTGGTCGACGGCCAACTGGTGCGCGGGTTCAAAGGTGCAGGTGGGGAATTGGCGTTCATCGTGCCGGATACAGACAAGTTGGCGGAATCCTACGGTGCCAATGGGGCACTCGAAAGTTTTGCTGCGACCAAGCATCTGTGCCGCTACTGGAACGAGATCACCGGACAGAACGTGACCGATCCAGCCATTGTGGCAAACGAGGCGAGGAACGGGTCTCCACAGGCAAAGCAGGTGTTTGATCAGTGGGCGAAGTATCTGGGCGTCGGTGTCGTGTCACTGGCATCTGTTCTCAATCCCGAGATGATCGTCATTGGCGGCGGCGGAGCCTACTCATTTGATTTGATCGAGGAGCAGTTGAACACCTATTTGAAGAGGCACTTGCCGTTCCCGCCCAAGCTTGAAAAGTCCGCGCTGCATGACAAGGTGGCGCTGTGGGGCGGATCGATCATCGGGCTCGACTTGGTCGTTCAACAGTTGACCCAGTCCGCGGTCTAAACCGAATAAGGAGTGATACAACATGTTTTTGAAATCACTGGTTGACAGAAACCGTAAATTTGTTGAGGCGGTTGTTTCTCTGCACGAAGAGGGGGCACTTGAAGCCAACACTTTCGTGTTCGATCTCGACGCATTCCGTGAAAACGCAAAAATCCTCAAGGAGAACGCAGACAAGTTTCACTTGAACGTCTACGGAATGACAAAACAGATGGGATACAACCCGATCTTGCATCAAGCTATCGTCGATGCAGGCATCGAATCGTTTGTGGCCGTCGACTGGATGGGCGCGAGACTGATGCACGAACAGGGTTACAAAATCGGGCATGTAGGGCACCTCGTCCAGCCGCCCAAAGGTGCAGCAGATGATTTGCTTGCCATGAATCCGGAAGTATTCACCGTTTTCTCAGTTCACAAGGCCCGTCAGGTGAGTGATGCGGCAAAGCGGTTGAATGTCGTCCAACCGATCCTGCTCCGTGTCTACGACGATACATGCACGTTCTATCCAGGGCACGAAGGCGGGTTCCACGTCGACACACTCGAATCGTCTGTCCGCGAAATTCAGAAGCTGCCGAACGTGGAGATTGTCGGCGTGACAAGTTTCCCCGCTATGCTGTTTAACGAGTCCGCTGGCACGGTCCGCCCGACCCACAACTTTGAGGTCATTCAATTGGCAGTGGAGAAGTTGCGGCGGATGGGCATTGTCGTGAAACAGGTCAATGCTCCGGGCACGACTTCTTCCGATGTGTTCGAGTTGATGGCTAGTATGGGCGCAACGCATGTGGAGCCAGGTAACGGGTTTACCGGCACGACGCCGCTCGCCACAGTGCAAGACGTGCAAGAATTGCCGGCCGTGTTGTACCTGTCGGAGATTTCCCACATTCACAATGGTCGGGGACACGTCTTTGGCGGTGGCCTTTATGTGGACAAAGTCCGTGGTCAATACGGTCTCAAGGCACGTGTTGGCAAAGACCTGGCAGAACGAGACGTGGAGCTTATCCCGGACGACGGAATTGACTATTACGGTTACGTGGACGGGCAAGTGGAGGAAGGTCAAACGGTCATTTTCGGATTCCGGCCGCAGATCTTCGTCACCCGCGGGCAAGTGGCCGTCGTCGAAGGGATCCACGAAGGCAAGCCCGTTGTTTTGGGCTATCACGACCAGAACGGTCGAGTGATTCAGAGGGGGCCTCGTCAATGAGTGGACTCAAAAAGGGTGCGATCACGCTCGTAGGCGCCGTCGCAGCGACGTGCGCCTTCATGGGCCCCGCGACATCCATTTACTTCAACACTGGTATGGGTGTACAAAACGCGGGGAATGCGTTTGGATTTGCGTTTTTGGTGGCCATGGTTGCCATGCTGTTCGTGGCGTATGTCATCGCACAATTCGCCAAAAAATTGCCGAGCTCAGGATTTGCGTATACGTTCTCTGTCAACGGTTTAGGCGCGAAGCCGGGATTTCTCACCGGTTGGCTTCTCGTCGGTGGATACGCCATGCTCGCACCAATGTTGTTATCTGCAATTGGGTATTTTCTACATCTCTTCTTCAGTACATACTTTCACATCAATATCTCGTGGGGCATTTTCTCCATCATTGTAGGTGCTATCGTCCTCATTTTGAGTTGTATGGGTTGTCACGCAATCGATTCACGTCGCCTTGGTCATGTTGATTATCGAAGTGGTCGTCATGGTCGTTTTTTTCATCACGGTATTAGGCCACGGTGGTTCAGAAGGTGTGACGTTAGCTGCATTTAACCCGAGCAACACCTTGAAACCTGGCGATTGGAACGGGATTGGAACGGCTATCCTCTGGGCTATTCTCATGTTCGTGGGCTTCGAAAGTGCTGCAACGTTGGGCGAGGAGACGAAAGACGCAACAAGAAACATTCCGAAAGCACTCATTTTCTCTGTTATTGGAATCGGTCTGTTCTTCCTGTTGGGCGCTTTTACAGCCGTGGTCGGTTATGGTCCAAGCCATGTTTCGTCAGTCGTAGCGAGCATTGCGAAAGGCAACAATCCGTGGGACCCACTGTTCACGACCTTTTGGGGAAAAGGCGCTGCAGCCATTGTCATGCTCGTCATCTTAAATTCGATTTTTGCCAACCTGCTTTCAGGTTTTAATGCTGTCACACGGATTATTTATGCAATGGGCAGAGAGCGAGTATTTCCAAGTTTCCTTGGAAAAGTATCCGACAGCCGCCAAGTGCCTGTGAATGCATCCATCCTGTACATGGTATTCGCGCTCGTTATCACGCTTGTTCTCGGATATTCGTGGAGGCCGATGGCGGTTTACGGTTGGACAGAAACCGTACTTGGCCTGGCAATTGTCATTATCTACGTCGTCATCAATGTAAGCCTGTTCTTCTACTATCGGAAAATTGGCGAGTTCCACTGGTTTAAACACTTTGTCATGCCACTTATTGCAACAGCCCTATTGTACATGCCTTTGAAGGGAGTCATTATGTCAACCCTTCCGGCCGGTGGTGGCACAGCACCGATGATCTATATACCGTATGTCGTCGGTGGGTGGATTGTCCTCGGGATTATCTACATGGTTCGATTGTCGACATCCCGGAAAGAAGTGTTTGAACAGATGGGTGCTGTATTTGAGTAAGGGCAAGAATAACAGTGATGCGGCAACTTGTTTGATAGACAAGTTGCCGCTTTTTTGGTCTCCTGCGAGTTTTGAAGAGATAAGACGTTGGGACCAGGCGTCGTTTGAAAGAGGTAACTGTTAGTCCCTTAAACGAAGAGCTCGATGACCCTAGAAGCATGAAGGGAACCCGGTACCTCTATCCAGTTAATTTAGAAATCCGACGGTAGTCACTGTACCAACAAAGGAACCCCATTCTCTTGTTTACTCATGAAGAGTCAAGATATTGCGATCTAGGGAAAAAAAGTCCGTTCATACGGACATTTTCTTCCGCACGTCGGCCCAATCTCAATGCTCCCGCGGCAGCTACCCGATACCCGGCCAGTCCCAGTTAGGCGTCGGTCACCGAGCGGTTCCTACGCCCAGCTACCGGCCATTGCCGAAACAAGCTAAAGGTGTGTGCGGTCAGCATCCGCTAACAATAAGAATGAAATGTGAAACGCCCTCTGCGTTTCAATCGGTAATCCCTGCTTCCTTATCGCGTCCGGTCAAAGCCTTTAAACTGGGTCCCCTGAAATGTCAATTTGCCCGAGTCACCTTCAGCGAGAAGTCCATAGTCGTTTCCATGAACTTTAAACTCCATACGATCCCGACTCTCAAACTCAAACGTCACATAGTAGGAAGTAGACGAAGATTGTTGGGGCACACCATTCACGTTTTGTGCATGACGATGCACTGCTGTTCGTTTCGCCACCAATTTGGCAGGGACCGTGAGAACGATTTTTACAATAACACATAGGACAATTCTTTCAAAACATAGATATAAGTGGTATATCGCCACGCGGATACGGGATGGCACATGGGAGGTCGTTTCATGTCATATACGAAATCCGTTGGCCGGAGTGTTCCTCGTAAGGACGCGATCGCGAAAGTGACTGGGGAAGCCCGATATACGGATGATTTCCACTCCCCTGACACGTTGTATGCCGTGATGGTAACGAGCCCGCATGCCCATGCCCGAATTGTCTCAGTGGATAAGACGCGAGCCCTCGCTGCACAGGGAGTAAGAGCTGTCGTGACAGGTCAGGATTGTCCTGTGTTAACCGGTTCCCCGTTAGCAGATAGGCCGGTGGTCGCCATTCATACGGTCCGTTACGCGGGAGAACCAATCGCCATTGTCGTAGCTGATGAGCTGTACCAAGCTCAGTTTGCCGCTTCACTCGTTGAATTCGAGTTCGATCCGCTCCCAATCATTCAGTCTCCCAAAAGGGCATTTGCTGCGGATGCTCCACTCATTCATCCCAATCTTGGCGAGTACAAATGGAACGAAGAAGAAGCTAGGCCCGTACTCGGCACGAATATTGCGACCCGCATCCGCATTCGCAAAGGGAATCCCCGTGCTGCCTGGGAACTGTGTGATGTGGTGGTCGAGTGTGACGTCTCGTTTCCCCAAGCTCACCACGCTGCCATGGAAACGCACTGCACGACGTGCGAGATCCGTCCCGACGGGCAAGTTCACCTGACGACGGCGTCGCAATCCCCATACTCCGTCCCCGAGACGGTCAGTGAAACATTTGGGTACAGGGAGTCGGACATAGGTGTGCACACACCGTTTGTCGGTGGGGGATTTGGCGGGAAGTCGAGTATCTTCATCGAACCATTGGCTGTGGCGGCATCGAAAGCGGTGGGAGGGCGGAAAGTTCAGTTGCGCTGCACGCGTGAGCAGGATATGTACACGGTCCCTTGTCATATTGGGCTGGAGGCGACCATCAAGCTCGGAGCGAAACGCGATGGTTGTCTCGTCGCGGCCGAGATCACGTACTGGTTTGATGGTGGCGGCTACTCAGACAGGGGAGTCATTGTGACGCGTGCGGCGGCTCAGGATTGTACGGGGCCGTACCGGATCGACAATGTACACTGCGACGCGTACTGCATGTATACAAATCACCCGCCGACCACCTCCTATCGAGGGTTCGGCCATCCGGAGCAGGCATTCGTCATCGAACGGGCGATGGATGCCCTGGCGTTGAAAATGGGACGCGATCCGCTTGAACTCCGCCGACAAAACGCCGTTCGCCCTGGTGATACCACCCCGACTCAAGCAAAGTTGACGCGGAGTTCTGTGGGGGATGTCCCCGGTTGCCTGGAGCGGTTGAAAAGCGCACTCGGCTGGACGGGCCCCACGGCTACTCGAAACGGTTCAACGGTAGTGGCGAAGGGGATTGCTTGCGTTTGGAAGACGTCAAGTACGCCACCGAATGCCAGTTCCGGAGCGATTGTGTATGTAAATCGTGATAGCACGGTTACTGTCGTATCTGGTGTTGTCGAGATCGGGCAGGGAACGAAGACGGCTCTGACGCAAATGGTAGCCGAAGTGTTTCGCATGAGTTCTAAGCATGTTGAGGTCGTTTTCGACGTGGACACCATGTCCCATCCGGAGCATTGGAAGACGGTGGCCAGTCGAGGTAGTTTACTTGCCGGGAATGCGGTAGTCCGTGCTGCACAGGATGCGGTGGTCCAGCTCGCACGGACGGCCGGGATCGTGCTTCGTTGTGATCCAGATGAAGTGCAAATTCGTGACGGGCACGCTTGGAGCCCATACTCGCATGAGCACATACCGATTGGGGAGCTATCACGCGGCTATGTATTGCCCGACGGACACGTCGTTGGGACCTTGGTTGTCGGGCGCGGAACATACACGATTCAAGGCGTTACACCGATCGATTTCGAAACGGGCAAAGGTGTTCCTGGTCCCGAATGGACTGTGGCAGCACAAGGTGTTGAAGTGGCGTATGAACCAAAGACCTTCACCTACCGTGTTCTTCGCGCCATCACCGTGGTCGACTGCGGCAAGGTCATTCATCCTGATCTTGCCCTAGGGCAAGTCAAGGGTGCCATGAATATGGGCTTAAGTCTCGCCAGTCGCGAAGGGTATGTATACAACTCGGAAGGGGTCATAACCAACGCGCAACTTCGCGTCTATCCAGTTCATCGTTACGGCGACCACCCGCTGTACGAAGTCTATTTCTTGGAGACGCCACATTTGACTGCACCGTGGGGACTCCGGGGGCTCGGGGAACACGGGCTCATTGGAATGCCTGCGGCACTGGCCAGTGCATTGTCGATCGCGATGGGATCACAGGTGAACCACATGCCGATGACGTTTGAGTCCTTGTGGCGTATCCAAGGAGGCATCCCGTCATGATCCCTCTCGATTTCGACTATGTGAGACCAGGCACGCTTCGTGAAGCGATCGATCAATTCACCCTATTTCGGGATGCGGGTTTGAAACCGATCTATTACGCGGGAGGAACCGAGATTATTACGCTGGCACGCCTTGGCCAAATCCAGACGAACGCGGTCATTGATATCAAAACCATTCCGCAAACGCAAGTGATTCACATGGTAGGTCAACGACTCTACCTGGGGGCAGCTATCACACTTTCGGAGGTCACTGACCACCCACTGGTCGAGCGTGAGTTCCCCTTGTTGAAGGTGACGGCTAGTGAAATAGCGGATAGAACGGCGCGAAACAAGATCACCCTTGGTGGAAATATTTGCGGGGAAATCATTTATCGTGAAGCCATCCTACCCTTACTGTTGTGTGACAGCCTGTTGCGTACCGTTGGACCTACTGGTGTTCGGGAGCTCAATGTGATGGATCTGGATGGCGGCTCCATCAAACTTCTCCCTGGGGAATTTGTCGTGCAAATCGAAACGAATGATGTTGCTCGCAAAGCGCCGTTTGTCCACATCAAACGTCGCAAGATGGGACATGTCGGATATCCTATCGTGACAGCCGCAGGTATTCGCGTACACAACCAAATCCGCACAGCATTCAGCGGGGTATGTTCCTTTCCTTTCCGATCAACAAGGATCGAAGCGGAATTAAACCGTGAAGACATCGACTTTCGACAGCGGATCGAAAACGCTCTTCGATTGATTCCAAGAGAGGCAGTGTTAGACGATTTCGAGGCGTCTAGGGACTACCGTCTGTTCGTACTGCGAACCGCTTTGAACGACATCCTTGAGCAACTGGGAGGTACTTGACAACGATGGCGGAGAAGAGGGAAGCGATTCTAGACGTAAACGGTGAAAAACGATCCGTTGTCATCCGCCCAGCAGATCCACTTCTAGACGTACTCCGCACCAATTTAGGGTTATCCGGGGCCAAGCCAGGATGTGAAAACGGGGACTGTGGTGCTTGCACCATTCTGATGAATGGAATACCGCATAAGTCCTGTCTCATGCTCGCTATCGAATGCGTTGGGCAATCTCTCACCACCATCGAGGGTCTGCGGGATATACCCATTCAAAAGGCTTTTGTTGAGTGTTTCGCTTTTCAATGCGGATACTGTACACCTGGGTTCATCATGAACGCGCACGCCATGCTGAGTCAACGTGGAAAACTCGACGATAGCACCATACAAATGTGGTTAGAGTCAAACATTTGTCGGTGTACGAGTTACGAAGAGATTGAACATGCCGTCAGACTGGTCAATCACTTTTTGCACGAGGACGGTTAACTGAAACATTGCCTCGTAAATATTCCATGAGTCTCTGAAGTTCGTATGTAGCGGCTTCTTCATTGAATAGGTGCGGTAATTGCACGTTAGGTGTGGTCTTTGGTGCCGATACCGTTTGGCTGTGGTTAGGCCAGTCTCGAAGATCCACTGCAATTGACCGCAATGACTGACTCCACTTGTCTCGTTGTTCTTTTGTAAAATCTGTCGTCAGTGTTTCGGCTAGAGACGTGAACCGTATGTATGCCTGTT
This sequence comes from Alicyclobacillus dauci, assembly GCF_026651605.1. Taxonomy (GTDB): domain Bacteria; phylum Bacillota; class Bacilli; order Alicyclobacillales; family Alicyclobacillaceae; genus Alicyclobacillus; species Alicyclobacillus dauci. Next base: position 1,935,485 of record NZ_CP104064.1, read on the forward strand.
GCAAGACGTTCATTTGCTGGCTGACGCGCTCTGTAGCAGAAGGTGCAGCGTATAGGTTAAATCGCAAGCTCTGTTTCGCTTGCGTCAGCGACTGGTTCATCTTTTGCAGTTGATTGAAGAGGTCTATGAGGCGCTGTTTCAATGTCACATTGAGAAACTGGAAATCGTTGTCGTGCACGGCCTGGCCAGTCTGGTCGACGACCTGTGCAAAATCCTGAACAAAACGACGCATTGATTGTTCGCTCTTCCTCGTCTCGTTTGTTGGAAAGAACACCGTCACAAACACGACGGCAACGAGGCTCCCGATGAGCGTGTCCCTGGCACGATCCCACGCGTAACCCGCTGAGTGGCTCTCAAAGTACAGGACAAACAAAATGCTGAGCGCCACCTGGTGGATGATGGTATCGTTCATGCGAAGAAGTTTCATCAGTGAAGTGCTGATGAAGAGGGCGATTCCCAGTGCCCACGCCGTAACAGGGATACCCTTGGCGAAAAAGCCAATCAGGAGAACGCCGATGACTGTTCCGACACACCGATAGAGGGAGAACCGCAGCGATTGCCCGATTGTCGTCTGGATACAGAGGATAAGCGTCAGTGGTGCGAGGTACGGGTGCTTTGACCCTAGAAGTCGAGCCGCTTCCCAGGCTATCACGGAGCCGAGAGTAGTTTTCCACACGATCCCCGTTCGTTCAAGAAAGCTCGATTTCTCCCTCTGAATTTGTCTGGCTTTCATACCGGTCCCCAAAGAGAATTCCTCCATGTCGAACTACACTGTTATTCACTCCAGATTTCCCCGGGGCAAAGCACACCATTCATATTCTATGTACAAAGAGTGCTTGGCAACGCCACGTAGCGGCCGCGTAATTCCTCGGTTACCTGATAATCCCCTGGAAAAATGGGGATAGTAAACATCGTGCTATCATACTTCAGAAAAAGGGGTACCTATGGATCTTGCCTTTCAGTTACTCATTTTTAGTCACGCTCGCATGAACGTCACCATGTTTGTTCTTACAGGAATCATGGCTTACTTTATAGACTACAGGTCACTAAGAGACGAGCCGCAATTCAGACGTGAGGCCACGCTCGTTCGAATCACGGCTTTCGTATTTTGTATTGGTGGTCTAGCGGTGCTCGTCGCTTTTCAAATCCTCGTTTGGTTAAGCTAGTGTGCGGACATCCCGGCGCGGCGCATGTACACTTTTACATGCACATGAATGGGTGTCGTCGCAAACTCTTGGTCCCATTTTTGTCGAGATTCACCCAGTATATCAGTCCAATAACTCGGACTCCGACCCCGGATATACTCTCCAAAACCAAACACGTCCGCGTGCAACTTTTGCATTTTTGTAATGACGGCCTGTTGGTCATCTGTCAGCGTCCTCTCCATTTCTCTTCCGACTTGAGACATGACTGAATCCAGAGGTTTTCGGCCGGTTTTCTCTTCGATGTTCGCTTCGATAAAGGTGTAAATATCGAACGTTGGTTTTCCGTTTTCCATGCGCATCTTGATGACCGACTGACGGTTGGTTCCCTTGGCGATGACGCTGTGTTGAGGGTCACCCGGCATTGGGACGGCAACCCCGTAGCCAGCTCTTCGTTGGTTTTTAATCTCCATGTATGCTGCCGTTTCAAGAGGGCTCAGCGTGCCGACCATTCGCTCGGACCGGAAGACCGCCAGCCCTTCAGAAACAACCTTGTCTTGGGAGACTTGCATTAACGGAAGTACAGGCTCCTGCCCTTTTGATGACAATGTAGACCAAAAGTTCCCAAGATACACATCCGGTAACTTGCCTAACTGTACCGAATGGTCCATGGTTCCCACCAGATACAGTGTGGGTACGCGCTCTAGTTTTGGTGCAACCTCCATCGCTTCATTGGCGTCGCCGACAGAGACGACCATCCAGGCCAGCCTGCGAATCTCGGCATTTCTGCGGAAGAAATCTTGAATGTCATGGATCCCAACTGACCGAGCTAGCTTCTGGTTAACGATGATAACGCGCAAGTGACCTAAAAACAGCTTGTCAGCAAGCTCCTGCTGCATATTATTGACGGCGTCGTCGATTGTCTTTCCTGTCGAGCTAACGACCCACACGGGTCTCTGCGTACCGCCGCCCCCCGTGCTTCCCTCACCGGGCCCCAAGGGGATTCGACCCGGAATCGCTACCTGTGCCGTCAGTCGGTAGCCGCTTAAATCACTTCGCGCATTCGGTCCAGTGATTCCTTGTCCGCTGCCGTCCTCTATTGGATCGATAGCGAGTCCCAGGATCGTACCACGATCTTCGATCTCCAGTTTATCCCAGCAACCTGTAAGCATCGGGAAGGTAACGAAGAAAATACCGACGGTTGTTAACCATTTCTTTACCTTCATGTTACGATTTCACCCTTGCTGTTTTACTGACATGAACAATAAGCAAAATAAGTGGATAGCCAAGTGTTAGACACAGGCCAATGATCCCCACCTGTTGGACAACTTGGTACAGCATTACAATGTCTGCGGGCTGTTTGGCTAAAGCGAGAATGACCGGCATGGCAAGAAGACTCAGGCTGCGGTGGCTTTTCAGTTCAAACAAATGACCAAATGCTTGAATGGCAAGGTAGTAAGCCGCAAAAATGGCACTAAAAACGGCTGTCACCCAGACCGCTAGGAAGACAGGGTCTAAACGCTCTACAAAAAACGTTGGCAGTGCCGCTGTTTTCGCCAGTTCTAGGGTTGGCCACAGGAGATTGTTCATTTCTTCAATCCCGAATACCGACAGCGTGGCGAACATGAGGATGATGTACAGCATTCCGGCGATCCCCATGCCCACTAACGTACTTTTGATGGCCTTTCCTGGCCTGTACATGAAGGGAACGAGCAGGCCGACAATGAGATAATTTGTGAACAGTGAGGCGACGACCATGATGGACTCGGTAATATTGCTGAGTGGTTGGCCGTGAAAGAGGCCTAAGATCGGCATCAGATTCGTTAATTGGGCACTTTTCAAGCTGAGTACGACGATGATTAATGCGGGAAAATAAACGAATGGCATATAAAACGTGAGGATTCTTGAGAATACCGCAACGTCACTACGGCAGGCAATCGTGGCAAGCAGAATCATCACGAAAACCGTCACGGAAATGGGTGTCCTCTGCAGGACTGATGTGACAACCACTTCACCGAATTCCCGGGAAGCGAGGGCCGCTAACTCCAAGAAATAACAACCGATGACAACGGTCATCAGTTTCCCCAGCCATTTTCCTACGAGTCCGTCTGCGTACTCAAAAATTGTCTGGTTCGGGTATTGTTTGCCTAGATATGCCACGACAATTCCACCACACATCATGAGCAGCATGGCAAAAGCAGCTGCAAACGGTGCACCGGTTCGAACGTACTCGACCGTAATTCGTGGAAACGCGAGAATTCCAACTCCGATAATGGATGTTCCGATGCTCATCGTCAGTTGAACTGCGGTGACCGACTTTGGTTTCTGCATAGGAGACCCCTCAATGTCTAATTTTCTTTGTTCGCTCTGTTCGTTTCGCTGTTTGGGTACCAACTGCCGCCGTCAGAGGCCGGCCTTTTGGATCAGTGGCCACATCCCCAGCACGCACACGATTGGGATTGTTAGTCCGCAAGTGTTTAGGTCTCTTTTTCATTGACCAAACGGGCATCCGTACGATTGTATCGCGCAGCCCGTATTTGTCCCCTGGAACGACGGGACTCAAATAAGGCACACCGAATGATTCAAGGGAATTCAAATGGTTGGCTATCAAAATTAACCCAACCATGACCCCATATAAACCAAACATGCCCGCGAGGATCATCAGCGGAAAGCGAAGCATTCTGAGCGCAACGGCAGCGTTGTATGCGGGTGTCGCAAAAGACCCAATGGTCGTCAGCGCAACGATGACCACCGTGATCGGACTGACGAATCCAGCTTGAACGGCCGCTTGTCCGATGACCAGCACGCCGACAATGGACAGGGCACCACCAATCTGCTGAGGTAAGCGAATCGTAGCTTCGCGTAAGATTTCCATAATCAGTTCCAAACCGAATATCTCTGCAATGGCGGGGAAGGGCACACCAGCTCGACCACCCGCTACCGCAACGGCGAATTTAGTCGGGATCATTTCCGGGTTAAAGGAAATCAAAGAAACATATAGTGATGGGAATATAAGTGAAAAAATGAGCGCGACCAAACGAATTCCCCGAATCATACTCGCCATGAGAAAGCGGGTGTCGTAATCCTCCGTCGTCTGGTAAAACTGTGAAAACACAGCGGGAACAATGAGTGCAAACGGGGTGCCGTCGACAAGAATGACAACTCGGCCCTCAAGCATGGCCGCGACAGCCTTATCAGGCCGCTCAGTGTTTTGGATTTGGGGGAACGGCGAATAGTGATTGTCCTCGATAAATTGCTCAAGATAACCGGCGCCGTAGATTGTATCGGTGTCAATCTTTTGAAGACGGTTCCTGACTTCAAGCACAAGGTCTTCGTTTGCGATGCCTTTAATGTAGCAGTACACGACATCGGTGGCGGTTTGTTCGCCTAGTTGCATCAACTCGACGTGCGTATTGCTCGATCGCAGGCGTTTGCGAATCAGAGAGATATTCGTGCCAATTGATTCGATGAATCCCTCTCTGGACCCTTGAATGACTTGTTCCGTCTGTGGCTGCGAAATAGATCGTTCCTTGAAGGCTTGCGTACTCAGTCCAATCGCTTTTTCAAGTCCATCGAGGAACAACAGTGAGTTGCCTGATAAAAGCCAGTTCGCCGCACCCATCACTGAGTATTTGATGTCAACGTCCACATAGGGAAGACATTGTTGGATGACAACTTCCTCGACGGAGTTCCGTGTGCGGTCGCTTATGTCGCTATCTAGCATCAAAGCGTGCAATACGTCATTGAGGTCAGTCTTGGAGGTCGTTCCGTCGATATATATCAAACCGCAGTTTATTTTTCTCTTTCGGATTTGAATTTCAAATCTCCGAACAAGAAAATCCGCGTTGCCGCCCAAGATGCCCTCAAAAATATCTAAGTTCTTCTCTAGATTGTTGGTGAACTTGCTTTCGTTAGCTTCTTCGAGGGGGTTCCATCCTGCGCTTCTTGAGGACTTAATCGATTCTGACCATTGCGGTATGGTTTTCGGTACTTCAGTTTTCCGATGAAACTCATAAACACACACCCATCAAACATTTTGTTCAAAGTATGTTGCCTAATTAATGGAATTCAATTCAAAATTGTGTACTGACGGGATTTCAGAGAACGTACGCCAAAAGCCAGATTGTGTCAAGGAGGTCACGGTTTGTTTTTACAGAATATTGTTATAGAGTAGCTAACCGCAGGGGCGATTTATATGCAATGGGTAAGTGGTAGCCGAGAAGAAAGGGAAGTGAGATGCCTGTGGAGGAACATGCACTGCCGGATCGTGTTCTCAAGTGGGTCGTTCAGTGTGTAGACCCCATGGCCGTCATTGAATCGGTTCGGTTGCTTGATGGTAGTACGTCCTCTTCCGTCTACGGTCTTTCGATCCGGCTCAGCAACGCGCCACTACAATTCGTCCTACGTCAGTTCGACAATGTGGAGTGGCGATCGGAAGAACCGGATTTGGCCCGCCATGAAGCAGGGAGTCTCCGGCGGGCAGCGACAATCGACGTCCCTACGCCGACACTCGTCGCGTTCGATGAAACTGGAGAGGACTGTGGCGTTCCTTCGGTGCTCATGACGAGACTGGAGGGAGCGGTTGTGCTCCGGCCACGTGATATGAACATCTGGGTGGATAGACTGGCACAGTCACTTGCACAAATTCATGCGGTGGGGGCGGACGATTACCCGTGGGCGTATTTTACATATGCGGACATTCCATCGCTGAAGACGCCAACATGGTCTAGTGTCCCTGAATTGTGGGACGAAGCACTGCGCATGGTGAGTGGACCCCAGCCCGTCTCGAGGGAGTGCTTTATTCATCGGGATTATCACCCGGCGAACGTTTTGTGGACTGAGCATCCCGTAAGTGGCGTGGTCGACTGGGTAAACGCCTGCCGCGGTCCCGCCGGGATTGACGTCGGGCATTGTCGCGTCAATCTAGCGCAACTGTTCAATGTCCCAACAGCGAATGCCTTTTTGACGGCTTATCGTCGTTATGCCGGGGCAGTCTTTGACTACGATCCGTTTTGGGATTTGCTGTCACTGATCGAGTTTCTTTCGGAGCGACCCACGGTGTATCCGGGCTGGAAGGCTTTTGGCGTGCATGACGTCACAGAACAGTTGATAAGAGAACGTTTGGACGCATTCGTGACTAGTGTCGCGGGACGTATTTCGGGTGATTGATACGGTCTGTGTGACGCGATGAAGGTGTATAGGGCCACAAGGAACGAACCCTGTTGTCGTATCCGGGTGACGCGACGTAAAATGATAACGGAAATCATCCCACATTATGTTACTGTAGTGATGAGTCTACCAACATACTGGTTCAGTGAGGACAATGAAAGAAGAATGTGGCTTGAGGGATCGAATGAAAGTGAATCTGATGACTTGCAAGATGAAATTCTCCGTTGTAGCTTCTATCTCTGTTCTACCCCTATTCGTCGTTGGTTGTGATACCATACAACAACACCCGGAGCAGAAACCCCAACTAACGCTCTCTCAGACATGGACTGCGAATGCTGCAACTGGGTTTACCATCGGATTCAACGAGCCCGTACAATCGGTTACATGGACTTGGCAGGGCAAATCTCATGTAACAACCGTTCAGCCGGCGAGTCGGACAGTACATATTCGGGTGAGTCTACTCCAAGGTCATCAATATTCACTGACAATTGACAAGGCTTCGGGTGACGGCACGATACCCATAACTCGTTCGCGGACGCTTGCAGGTCAAACTGAACAACCGTTGAATACAATCACCAACCCTGGAATTTGGCAATATGATGTGGCGCGGACCGGGCCGTTTACTTTGAAATTCAACGCGCCCATTGCCAACCCGAATCAGTTGTCTAGTGACATTACCTTTAATCCCCCGATAAGTGGAAGCGTAGTTTGGGTGTCGCCGATCGAGGCGGAATTCAAGCCCGATCAGCCAATCGGCCCCACTCAGGTCGAAACCATGCGTATCAAGGGTGGGGTGGACGGACCGGTAAGTTCTGCGGGACAGTATTTAGTAGCAGATGTCGTTCGGCCATTCATAACTCAGTCGAACCAAAAAATTGTAGTGGAAGAAAAGAATCCTGAGACACTGACTTTGTACAAAAATGGGCACGTTGTACTGAAATCACTGTGTAATACAGGCGTCACAGGTGCAGCCACGCCATTAGGACATTATTATATTCGTTCGCAACTTCCCAAAGCAGATATGAAGGGCAAGGACCCTGATGGGACGACATATGATATCCCCGATGTACCTTGGGTTCTAGGACTGTTCGGAAATACGGCCATTCACGGCTATCCGCGTCAGAAGTACGGGTTTCCACAGAGTAACGGTTGTGTCGAACTGCCTATCGGAACGGCAAAGAAGTTGTATTCTCTTGTTAAAGTGGGGACACCGGTCGTAGTCGAGCGATAGTTTGTGGGCAAGCGAAGAGTGTGGAGTTACAAAACAACAATATCCTGTACAAAACAACGGTACCATAGACGTGATCAGTCAGAATGGCCTGACATCTACCCCCTAACCAGAGTGCTTAACTAAGACGTGATATTGGGCTACACGTGGAATGAATAATCATTCACTTTCCGAGTGTAGTCCTTCTGTCGTTACCGGACTGAAGAAGCGTTACAGGCAATACGCGGCATCACGTAGAATGAACATCATGGGCTTTTTGTTTAGAAGTATAGTTCGAATATAATTCTCTCTCTAGCCCTGTTAACGGGTATCATTAAACGTCCGATCGATAAATCAGAAACCGCTCATATGGGTTATTAACGAACAAGTCTTCTAAGGTAACTTCCGCTTGCAGTTAAATGGGGTTTCATTTTCTAGGAGGAAAATGTAGTCATCTGACGGGTCGTAGAAAAGAAGGTCCAATTCTCGAGGCGTTTTTTCAAAGGAATTTAAGATGTCTTCATATGATTCAAAAAGTTGTTCGAGTGCACTGTAAGGGGTGGCCCGTAACGGTAATAGAGGAAATCACTCGGGAATTCCTGATTTCCACTTGTCTTGATATGCAGAAATTTATCACAGTACTGTTCTTTCATTTCAGAGCGTCTCTCCTCGTTATTTATTCACATCCAGTTCCGAGAGGATGCATGGGTCACTCATTGTATTATGACTACAAACCAAGGCTTATCCAATACATACGCGAAGCGAAACAACCATTTATTCCCGATATAGAGTAAGTAATTTTTCCACAACCCGTGCCACCCTCGACCAGAACATCATGTGCGTCTTTTCTGGAAGCGTTATTGCTTAAATATGGATATTTAATTCACTACCAAACTGGAGACTCTCATGTATGGCGAGTGATCTACCTATTACCGCCTATACTACTTGAAAGGGGACTGAATGTTATGACGGTTTATAGTCAAGTGAAACAGACGCTAGCAGGGCTAAAAAGTGCACAAGCGAGCTTTGAACAATTTGCTCTGCAAACCCAAAACCAGCAGGCAAAACAGGTCTATACAGATGCTGCAAATCAAACAAACACCATCGTTAGTACGTTGGAACAACGTGTTCAACAGTTAGAACAAGAAGAACCACAGTACAAACAATCGTAATTTTCAAGTGATACGAAAGGCGGAAGCTGGCACCAAGCCGCTTTCGTCTTTCATTGGGTCACGTAGCTCTATTCTTTTCTGGACAATCAATTCTGAGTACTCTGTTTAGACGGTACAGACGAGACCCTTGTAAAAAACCTAAGAATATTGGTCATGCCGCGGTTAGAGCGTTAAAAACGTGTTCACGTGGATAACCTCTGGCCAGAGTGTCTCCGCGGAGACAAAAGACAAAAATCCACGCAGGGCCTATTTTTGTCGCGGCATATAATGTACGTTGTACGGACTTGACGGTCGCGGCCTGCTGTTAACAGGAATCCAGCACATTAACAACGTCTTAAGTCATATACAAGTCATGGTGTATCGACACCACTTGAATCGGAATTAAATAGAGTACTGTAGTAGTTGATGAGTTGCTTTGTGGGTCCGCTCCAATTGAGGGCCTGAACTATCTCTTGCCCCCGGGATTTTACAAATTCTCGTTTCGAAACGTCATACAACATGTCGTGCATAGCTTGATATATCGAATCAGGGTTCAACTGTTGAAAAATGAAACCAGCGGCGCCGCCATCTAACACCTCCCTAGATGCGGGGCTGTCTGCGGCCATGATTGGTAATCCGCTGGCCATCGCTTCATACAAGACGAGACCAAGTGTCTCGGTGGTCGAAGGAAAGACGAAGCCGTCAGCCGATGCATATGCTTCGGCCAATTCTTCGCCAAACAGATAACCTGTGAAAATCGTATTGCTGTCTGCAAAAACGCGCTCTAGCTCTGACCGATGTGGACCGTCCCCAATAATCGCCAAATGAACATGCGGTGCTTTGTCTATACAGGGCCGTAAGCGTTCAATGGATTTTTCTGCTGCCAACCGCCCAACATACAGCACTAGTTTCCCATTTTGATCCCCGTTGGTGAGGCGGCTGCGCATGGCATCGGAACGCCTCATCGGCGAATACAACTGTAAATCGACACCTCGCTCCCACAGGTCCAGGTTGCGAAATCCACGGGCAGCAAGCTCCTTGAGCATGGCCTGAGAGGTGCACAAATTGATATCTGCATAATTGTGTATCGTTCGGAAACACCGCCACAAGGCTGGTTCCAACCAACTTAACTTGTAGAAACGCGCATATGCTGGTATGAGCGTGTGATAGGACATGATGAGGGGTAAACGGTACTTTTTCGCGTAATAGATGGCTGCGAAACTTAAAAATCCCGGATTAACGGAATGAATGACTTCAGGCTCAAACTGTTTTAGGTGTTTTCCGACTTTGGCCAACGGGGATGCAAAGTTTATCCCCGGATAGAGAAAGAAGCGAAATGACGGAACACCCACAATTGTCGCCGACGCATACTTCGGCGGAGCACCGTTCGGAGCAATCAAGAGTACCTCATGCCCAGCCTCTTCCAAATGTTTCAGCGTGTTGCAAAGACGGGTAACAACTCCGTCGGTTCCGGGTAAGAACGTTTCGGTAAATATAGCGATTCTCATCTTGAGAGCGGACCTCCGATTGTTCGTAAGCGACACTGTTTCGTGTTGAAAGAACAGGGTCGTCGTTCATGAGATTTCGCAAAGCCTCTTATACCGCTTCCGGATAATATAGCCCAGTGAATTCATTGGGATACATAGGCTCCGCTTGACGAAATTGAACCCGCCCTTTGAAGTGCAAAACATTTCGTATACATGTACCCACCGTAATTTGCGGATAGAGTCGATCCCGCACTATTAAGTGACGATCACATGTCCCAGTACACACCCACTAATACTTAGCGGTTAATAGTTCACATGAGTCTGATTAGTAACACACAATGTTAAGTTCAAGGTATGAATCTACCGCTTCTAAATCAGGCTTTATTGCTACGTATAAAATGCTCATTCACTCGCACAATAAAATATCAACTCAGTGGATGGTGAGCATATATGGTTCACGCGAGTCAATCGTGCAAATCGTTAATTTTAGGTATTGACGTGGGCTCAACAACCGTTAAAGCAACCGTGGTAGATCCATATAGTAAAGAGATCCTTTGGTCAGATTATCAACGACACCATACGAAACAGGCTGAAAAGGTTCTGGAATTCTTAATCACTATCGGAAACGAATTTCCCGACGTTAAACAGGAAAACATTCGCGTTTTCACGACGGGATCTGGTAGTGGCCCAATTGCCGAGCATATTGGGGCAAAGTTCGTGCAAGAAGTGAATGCCGTGACCATGGCGGTGGAACACCTCCATCCAGATGTAGGGAGTGTCATTGAATTAGGGGGGCAGGATGCTAAGATCATTATCTTCAAGGTAAATGAGGAGACCGGTGACAGACAAGCATTGACCTCAATGAACGACAAGTGTGCGTCGGGCACAGGTGCAACCATTGACAAGTGCATGATTAAAGTAGGCATGCCCATGGAGAAAGTCGGCAAGTTACGCTTTGACGATACGAAATTACACCATGTGGCTGCCAAGTGCGGTGTTTTTGCTGAAACCGATATAGTCAATTTGGTGAAAAGCGGCATCCCATCCGCTGAAATCATGTGCTCTCTGGCAGATGCCATTGTAATGCAGAACCTTTCCGTATTGACCCGCGGAAACACGTTACGCCACCGTGTTCTTTTGCTAGGCGGTCCCAATACATACTTACCGTTCCTACAAGAGTGCTGGAGAAAACGGATCCCCGAAACCTGGCAAGGGAGAGGCTACGATTATCCACAAGACATGCCCCTGGATGAATTGATTTTTGTTCCTGAAAACTCGCAGTACTACGCAGCCTACGGTGCAGTCCTATATGGACTGCATGAGCCTGTGAGTGTTGGTAACTATACGGGGCTGGAAGCGCTCAAACAATTTATTACGCACGGCCGCAAAGCGAAACTAGGAGAAAATGCGGGACCGCCGCTTGTAAGCAGCGAACATGAGCTACAAGATTTTCGCCTAGATTACGCGATTCCACGATTTACGCCTGCTACCTTTACGGCTGGACAAAGGGTTCGAGCAGCGATTGGGCTTGACGGTGGCTCAACTTCTTCTAAAGCCGTTCTCGTTGATGAAAATGGAGAAATTCTGCTGAAGGAGTATCAACTTTCCAAAGGTAACCCCCTCGAGGATATAAAAGAAATGTTGAAGCGGATTCAGAGTAGGGTAAACCAGCAAGGTGCGGAACTGGAGATTATCGGTTTTGGTGCGACTGGATATGCGGCGGATGTTTTAGAAAAAACTTTGAGGGCGGATGTCAATATTGTTGAGACTGTGGCTCATATGATGAGCGCCGTTTACCAGTTTGGTGACGTCGATGTCATCTGTGATATCGGTGGTCAGGACATCAAGGTACTGTTTATGAAAAACGGGGATATACGCAATTTCAGATTATCCAATCAGTGTTCTGCCGGAAACGGTATGTTGCTTCAAGCTATGGCAGACCAGTTTGGTATCCCGGTTCAGGAATACGCGGACACGGCCTTTAGGGCAGGACTATCACCCAAATTTTCATATGGTTGCGCTGTATTTCTAGATGCGGACAGGGTCAATTTTCAAAAGGAGGGATACTCGAAGGAAGAACTACTTGCCGGACTAGCACTAGTCTTGCCCAAAAACGTTTGGCAGTACGTGGTTCAGATTCCACGTATGGCTGAACTTGGCCGTAAATTCGTTTTACAGGGCGGAACGCAATATAACTTGGCCGCCGTAAAAGCCCAAGTCGATTATATCAAAGAGCGAGTTCCCGATGCCGAAGTGTACGTTCATCCTCACCCAGGTGAAGCTGGAGCCATTGGAGCGGCTATGGAAACTCTACGGGTTGTGAAACGCCGTGGGTATTCAACATTTCTAGGACTGGATACAGCAATAAATCTACAGTACGTGTCCCGGAACGACGAATCGACGCGTTGTACATTTTGTCCCAATCATTGCAGCAGAACGTTTATCGACTCAAAGACCCCTGACGGACAAACGGCCCGCTACATCTCCGGTTTTAGCTGTGAGAAGGGAACGGTTGAAGACAAAGAAGCCGTTGTGAAATTGACCAAGGATAGACAGGAACTCAAAAAACACTACCCCAACTTGGTCGAATATGAAGCACGTCGCATGTTCCAACACTTTTACAGTCCGGATTCGTTGCCGGAACCAGACACTCTAGTGGATGATGTTCGGTTAGGACGTAGTTTGTTCGGGCTCAGAGGAATACGGAAGACGTTATATCAGCGGCAATTTCAGCGTTCGTCCACGGAAGCAGCGGAGTGGAGAAAAGGGATTCGAATTGGCATTCCACGGGTACTCAATATTTGGTCGACGGCGCCGTTTTGGAGAACCTATTTTGAGACCCTTGGCATTAATGAGCGAAACATTGTATTTAGCGACTATACGAGTGAGGACATGTGGAAAGAAGGCGGGAAATATGGAAGCATAGATCCTTGTTACCCTTCAAAAGTCGCTCAAGCGCACGTGCATAACTTGTTGTTTAAACACCATGAGAAAAAGAAACTTGATTACATTTTCTTCCCATGTATTACCCACATTCCTACCTTTCTGCAGAATGTGATGGATTCAGCGAGTTGTCCGATTGTGGCTGGCGCACCAAACGTCATAAAGGCTGCCTTCACAAAGGAGATTAACTTTTTCGAAACCAGAGGGGTGACCTATCTAGATCCGGCGGTAACGTTTACGGAACTCAACTTGATGAAGAAACAGTTGTATGAGGCGTTTCGGGAGTACCTGCAGATAACCGAGGATGAAAGCGACTTTGCGGTGGATCAAGGCTGGAAGGCAATGCAAATGTTTGACTCTGAAATTCAGGACCGTGGCCGGGAGATTCTCGAGCAGGTGGAACAAGAAAATCGTATCGCCATTTTGATGATCGGTCGGCCGTATCACTCTGACCCGGGTTTGAATCACAACGTTTTGGAGGAGTTTCAAGTCCTGGGTTATCCCATCTTATCTATGCGTTCCATTCCAAAGGATGAGGCTTGGCTAGAGCGCTTTTTCAGTGAAGACCTAAAAACTGGGCGTGTGGAGTACGCGATGGAAGTGAGTGATGTGTGGCCTGAAAATTTCAGTTCGAACAGCGTTCAAAAAGTTTGGGCAGCAAAATTTGCAGCACGTCATCCTAACATAGCGGTGCTCGATCTCTCTAGCTTTAAGTGTGGCCATGACGCGCCTACCTACGGGTTGATTGACTCCATCATCTCAACGGCTGGAACGCCTTATTCCGCATTACACGATATTGATGCAAATAAACCAAGCGGTTCGATCAAAATACGTGTGAAAACCTATGCGCATAGTCTTGGTCTTCAGGAAGAGCGTTTGGAGGACCTTGCCCAAAAGAAGGCGGAATTAGCGCGACTTTTGGAGCAAAAGCGTGCCGAGTTACTACAGCAAAAAAGTGGACAAGTGGTTGGTTAATATTAAAAAACAAGGAGCGAAGTAAGATGTCGATAACAAAAACTGCTGAACAAACAAAGAAGCCATCTCCGGAAGAACTCCTTCGTCGATTTCAGGCGGAACAGGAAAAAGCCTTGGGCCTGAGTTCTTTAACTAGGGAGCAGTGGTTCGATCCAGTTCCTCGTCAATTTTTAAACAAGGATAAAGCGAATACGACGATTCTCTTTGGTGGGTTGACCATGGCTCAAGATTATTTGGTAGAAGGCGCGCTTAGTGGGTTGGGATATCAAGTCAAACATTTGGACTGTCCGGATACTGAGTCGTTGCGTTACGGAAAGGAATTTGGGAACCGTGGGCAGTGTAACCCAACGTATTTCACGGTTGGAAATTTAATTAAATATCTTATTCAGCTTCGGGATGAGGAAGGAAAGTCGAAGGAAGAAATCGTAAGGAATTACCTCTTTGTGACCAGCGGATCGTGCGGTCCTTGCCGTTTCGGAACTTATGTTACGGAATATCGCAAGGCCCTTCGGGATGCTGGTTTTGACGGATTTCGAGTACTCTTGTTCCAACAGCAAAGTGGGTTAAAGCAGGCGACCGGTGGAGAGTCTGCCCTAAAGCTCGATACGTCTTTTTTCTTGAGCTTTTTGAAAGCGGTTTTGTTGGGAGATATTTTGAATGCAGTGGGCTACCGCATCCGTCCTTACGAAATCCACGCGGGTTCCACAGATGCTGCTCTGGCTCGTTGTAAAAAGCATTTATACGACGCTTTAAGTGGGCAAAAGTGGCTGTTCCCAGCGCTGTTACAATGTCGCAAGGAATTGCGTACCATCCAGGTGGATCGGGCTCAGGTAAAACCCAAAGTAAGCATTCTTGGTGAGTTTTGGGCGATGACAACTGAAGGTGACGGCAACTACCAATTACAACGGTTCTTAGAGAGCGAAGGAGCTGAGGTCGAAGTACAATCGGTTACGGCTTGGATTCTTTATCTGATCTGGGCTGGGCGCTACGACACAAAAGAACGAATGAATTTGAGCACGGCGGATTCCGGTCGTAAAGGATTAAAAGGAGTAAATCCTTTCTTGCGTATGCGTGCGCTCGCTCTGGCTGACGGCGTCCTCCGTGGGATGTTTCAAACCTATGCTCGGACCATTGGACTACGGGGTTATCATTTACCCAACATGGATGAGATCGCAGAGGTTGCCCACCAACACTACAATAACCAACTGCGTGGTGGAGAAGGTCATATGGAAGTCGGTAAATTGATTCTGAATGTGGTCAAGCACAAGGCCAACATGACGATTTCTGTAAAACCGTTCGGGTGCATGCCATCTTCGGGTGTTTCGGACGGGGTTCAATCACTCATCACCGAGAAATATCCCGAAGCCATCTTTCTCCCAATTGAAACGACCGGAGATGGAGCTATCAACGTCTACAGTCGTATTCAGATGATGTTGTTCAAGGCAAAACAGGGTGCACAGAAGGAGTTTAACGAAGCTATTACAACAAAAGGATATACGGTTGAAAAGCTTCAAACCGGTTGGGGACGTAAAAAATTGAGCGATCCGTTGCATTCAAGTCGACACGTGGTTGCTTGTACCGCGGCCAATACAGTATATGATATGCGCACGTTTCTGAACGGATTTTCCTTGCAACGAAACAAACACGAGATGGAAGGAATTTAGCTTGGTTAGAAAAGTCAATTCATGTTCCGCAGCTGAAACATGGTATATATAGGTGACAAATTCGGCTCTTGTATTGATGCGCTGTGAATACTGGAGTCGAATTTGTTTGTTTCGTATAGGCCCCTAGATCTTATCGTTATTGATTCCATTCCTATTTCCATAAGCATTTCTCTAATTTATAGCGTTCAATTTTTCAATCGGTGAAGAATATAATCTGCTGTCCGGATCGCCACCGCAACAATCGTTAAGGCGGGATTTGTTCCCCCAATGTACGGTAATACGCTGCTATCAGCCACAAACAAATTAGATACTTGATGTAGTTCACCATATTGATTCGTTACTGAAAAATGAGGATTGTTACCCATTCGACAAGTCCCCGACTCATGAGACTCTCTGCCAGGAGGCTTCAAGCAAGGTGGCGCAATTAAATGTATCCCTATTCCGCACGCTTGATTCTCCATTGAAGAAATCATCTGTTGAATTACATGTAGGTCTCGTTCACTGAACGTAAAGTGTACAGCCAACTTTGGGATTCCGTATTCATCTACTTGATTCGGACTGAGGGATACCCTGTTCGTATATCGCGGTTCGACCGCACCAAATCCTCGCATACTGATTCTTAAATCTCGGTTTCCGATCTCACCATAAATGTTTGGAGCATATTCATAAGGCTGGTCCAGATGGATCTCGACTTGATATCTTTGGCGGTGTGTGCGTGGAACTAAAATCGCCATATTTCCTATTTCGCGTTCACTATGGACGAATTCGAGTCGCCCTTCTGTCTCTGCCCATGAATGGTTGACTAAGTATCGTCCAATGGATTCATCTTGAATCCCAGAGCAGAGGAGAATATGTGGATTTTCTAAAGTACTTGCTGCCAGGACAACTATTTTTCCTTTTATGACATAGGCCTTCCGGCTAGGAGTAAGGACTTGTACCCCTACGACGGTTCCTTTGTCGGTGAAAACTTGTACGACCCGTGCATTTACTGCTAGATCAAATGCTCCAACATTTAAGGCGTGGGCAAACAGATTGATTGAACTGAACACGGCGCTTAGGTGTAGACCATTCTTTCTAAAGTTGTGGTCAATGGCCAAAGGGAAATCAGTTGCCTCCACATAACCGATCGTGCGAAGACGTCTTAGAAGATTTTGTTGGATGGTAGATCTTTGTGTAAATTTCTGGCTCACTCCCATAACTCGTTCGGCAATTTGGTAGTAGGGCAGGAGCTCTTGATATGTAAATGGCCATGTTTGAAAATCTAATGGATGGAAACGAGGGCTGCCTGTTCCCCAATATAAGGTTCTTCCCCCAAACGCAAAAAACTGTGAAAAATCCAATGGAATTGCTAAGTCGGTGTGATGACAGGTTATTGGTTGTTTAAACTTTGGATTTTCCACAAATCGAATCATTCTTTCATAATTAAGCGTGGGTAAATTCATTGCGTGCGTCGGTAGTAAAAGGTCGCCTCGTTCGATCACGGCGATACGTTTCCCTCCTTTTCTCCACTTATCACACAATCGCCAGAGAACGGCACCACCTCCCGCGCCGGTGCCCACAATAATCACGTCATAATCTGTCCTTGCCATTTGCTCTAGTGGAGTTAAGGGTATCCAGTGGTCCAGATAGTCTAAGGGAGGGTTTGACGAGCAAACGTGGATATATTGTTTAACGTCACGAAAATAACGGGGTGAACTCATACACGTACCTCCCATTGGGATCCCAAAGACATCATTACGACTTCGATGAAACAAATTTATGTGAGGATTATAGTGACCGGGTCCCCAAGTCTTAGAGGAACCAACCAGTTGTACCCGAACCTGGTGTTAGGTGTTTTTCGAACCAGCTTCGGATATGTTCAAGCCGGATAACCCGGTGCCTAGGGTCGCCTGAACGGGATAATTCGTGTGTCTCGGTAAGGAAGCGGACGAAGAGGACGTTCCGCCCGTGAAACTTCAGTGCGGTATAAAATTGCTCCGCTTGTTCAATTGGCGTGCGGTAGTCAAGATCACTGTGAATCATCAGTAGCGGGGTACGAACATTCGTCACGTAGGTTATCGGTGACTGCCGAAGATACTTTTCGGGTAGTGCCCAGGGTGGACCTCCGTAATCGTCGGCATTTAGGAAACCACCATCTGAGGTGCCAAAGAAACTGTAGAGGTTACTCATGCTCCGCATGGAAACGGCGGCCTTAAACCGATTGGTTTGAGTGATGATCCAGTTGGTCATATAGCCTCCGTAGCTTCCACCCGCAAGTCCGAGGCGGTTCGGGTCGAATGTCCCTTTTGCCAATGCTGAATCTACGGCCGCCATCAAGTCCATATAATCATAGTGCCCCAATCCCCTCGGATTGCAGCAGCAAAGTCCTGATCATACCCAAAGCTCCCACGCGGATTTGAGTAAATTACGGGAAGACCACACCCCGCCAACAATTGAAACTCAAAGAAAAAGGCATGCCCGTACATCACTGTGGGCCCTCCGTGAATTTGTAACACAGCTGGTTTTTGATCAAAGCGTGAGCGGTGAGCCGGGGCGAGTATCCAACCTTCGGCTTCCGGTCCATTCGCTGCTCGGAATGTGAAGCGAACCGGTTCAGCGATCACAACACTTGTAAGCCAATCACGGTTCACCTCGGTAATTCGGCGCGCCTGGATGCGTATCCCATTAACGTCTCCAGCCCAGATGTCGCCGGGTAACGTCGGTGTGGTGACAGCCATGGCCACTTGCCGTACATCTCTATTGAAACTCAAGTTGTATATGACCCGGTTGCCATGTGTCAGTTGGACCGCCTTGCCATCTAAAACGGAAAATCGCCAGAGATTGACGGCACCGCTTACACTGGCACAGGTATAGACACTTCGACCATCTTGTGCCCAAACCGGGACAATTGTAGGTTCTTTGTATCCGCGGACGTCTCTTATGGCATGATTACCTATAGCGTAGTGAAAGTTAGCCGTTAATTCTCGAGGCTTCCCTCCCGATGCAGAAACAAGCCAAATTCCTGGAAAGGTATAACCACCATGTCTTCGGTCATGTCCGATGTAAGCGATGAGACGTCCATCGGGAGACCAGGCTGGATGGTCAGCGGGACCTAGGCTACTAGTGACACGACGTGGCACACCCCCAGTCGACGGAACCACCCAAATATCATTGAAGTGAGTCATTCCAATACCGTCAGGCGTACGGTTGTCAGCGATAGCGATGGATCCCCCGTCCGGCGACCAGGCTGGCTCCGAATAGTCAGTATCACCAAATGTAAGTTGAGTAAATTTGCCCCTATCCGCTCCAGTAACTGAGATGGTGAAGAGATGCCAGTGCCTTCTCACCATAAATCCAGCAGAATCTAACTTATACCATAACCGATCAATCACTAGAACATCGTCTGAAAACCGCACTTCTGACGTTCTGTGTGGCCAATTATCCTTCTCTGGTCCCTTTGGACCAACATGGACTACGCACGCGATTGAACTGCTGTCTGGAGACCACACCGGGGCCCCGCCTATATCCTGGAGACAGCTTAACTGGTGTGCATACCCACCCTGACTCGGCACGATCCACAGCGCCGACCTGCCTTGTCGCGCGGAGATAAAAGCGAGCCATTCGCCATCTGGTGACCAACGAGGCGCATAGTCTAATTCAGGTCCAAAGGTAAACGGACGGGGTGTACTTCCCACGGCCGTGGAGACCATCCAAATGCGGCACTTATATTGATTGGCATGCCCATCCATGGTGGTTTGCACATAGGCAATTCGAGTTCCGTCTGGAGAAATCTGTGGATCAGATACTGTACGTAGCTGAAGCAGGTCTGCTGGGGTGAGTCGTCTCCGTACCATCATCAAACTCCCCTTACACTTAACTGTGTAAGTTTACGTAGCTGAGAAATCGAATAGAAGTGGGAGTCTAAGGCATGATATGCCCCTGTTAAAACTAACTAGAGGCCCATGAAAAGTTGGTGAATCGAATAGTCAGATAAAGAATGGGAATCAAAATGCCTATTGGTAAAGCTTTGTTGTCGGACAACGTAATTCATCATTTCCAACGCCGACCATTCCGTGCGAAACATGGGAGTTGAATGACAAGGAATACAACACCTCTACGAGCATACAGACCTACGACAAATGGATAATTATTCCTTGATCTAACCAAGCAGGAATGGGGGATATTGTGTCACATCGATTTTCCGCGACAGTAATTGATTCCCATCATACATTATTCGATAGATACCATACTACAATTGTCGGTACCAAGCCGTCACTTGAATTTCAAAGATAAGGTGGCGGATGGAAACCCGTTGCAGAATGCTGCGCGTAATATCGCAAAAGGTACAAGAAATGCCGGTTCAAGTGGGAATATAGCAGATGTTACAAGGTCAGCTGTACAAGGGGCGGTTACGGCTGGGCAAAAAGTAAGCAGAAACATTACAAAAGCAGCCAATAATGTTGTAGATGCAATGCAACAAAACCAAAAGTAATGTTTGAGGAAAGTGGTTAATTAAGCCCGATTGGGGAGCTTACACAAAATCGGGGAGGGGTTCGATGGTCCAACCGAATGAATCAAACGTTGCTGAATGCCTCGCTGTTAGTTTTCCAATTGCGGTTGCAGTTGTTGGGCTGATTGGTTGGGTTGCTCAGTCATGGATCAGTAGCAAAAAAAGTCAGTGATGTTTTGTCTTGCAGGAATACATTGTGGTTAAAATGGCATCGGCGAGGTAGGTGTAATTATTAACTACCTCGCCGATGATGTATATAAAATATTCCAAATATGTAATTTTAATAAAATGCTTTGTTAAATAGCTGCCCAAAGTATCCGTGGCTAACGACCGGTTGAACAGGTATAACGAGGTGAATAAACGTGCCAACGACAATGGATCACGGGGTAAGACTTTATTACATCGCGAAGGGGGAAGGGTCCCTATTATCCTTATTCATCCTCCTGTCTTGACTAGTGTGTGTAGTGCACACGGGTTATTATACTGTTGATGACTAGACACATTACTGAATCACAATGACAAGCCATCCGAAACCCACTGCCTCGCATCGTTAAGTTAATTCGGTACGGGATTCGGTGCTGGCCTTTCTCTACAAAACAGACAGCCCACATAGGGTGGTTTGAAGGAGTGGGATGAGGTGCCCTTAAAACGACAAGATGCCGCAAGTCCCAGCTTCGCTTACGACGATAACAGCCATAGCTGTCCTACCTAATTATCGAATCATACTATACGACGTTCTGAATGCAAGTCCGTTGATTCATGGTGGCAGTACCCCTGATGTATTGAAAGACGTATAATCCCGGATTTCGACGGTTTTGTCCTCTTTGAATTGACCCGAATAATTGAAAAGGCGCTCCCCGTAAGGCTAAGATGAGTTTGTCGAGAATACATCTCTAGCATGAAAGGAGCACCTTTAAGGTGAAACAACATAAGCATACACGAAAACACCGCCGCCGGAAAAGCTGTAAAATACATACTCACTTCGACCTCAATTCTGCCACTGCATTTGGCGGGGCGGCAGGACTCATCGATTTCGTCCTCCAAACCGGTATGGATAAGTATTTTTGCACAGAGGAACTTGGCAAACGGAAAGACGCTCAATTCCAAATGGATGACGTTGCTCTTACGTTCGTCCTCGGTACATTGCTGGGTCAGGAACGAATTTTCCACTTCGAGGACATTGAGCATGATCCCCTTCTTATGCTCAAGCTGGATCTGCCGAAGCTGCCAGATACAACGCTGCTGTACAAGGACTTGAAGCGGCTAGGCTCCCCTGTTGGTATGGAGGCGATCCGCTCGGCACAGCGCCTTGTACTTAAGTCGCTACTCCCCAAAGGACATGACATTGTCGTTGACATAGATTCTTCAGTGGAGACGGTGTTTGGAAACCAGGAACAATCTGCTGTAGGGTTCAATCCGCATCATCATGGAAGGGCAAGTTTTCATCCCTTGCTAGCGTTTGAATCGCAGATGGGGTGCTGCATCTATGACGAACTGCGTTCCGGCGACGCTCACACAGCAGAAGGGTTTGCAGCCTTCTATGAGGCGATGAAAAAGCAGTTGCCAACAGGTGTAAACATCCGTGCCATCCGCATGGATAAAGGGTTTACCGGTGAAAAGGTGTTTCAGACACTGGAACAAGACGGGCGAGACTACGTGATCAAACTGAAATGGACTAAGCGACTAGCAGAGCTGGCCCCCAACCTAGCGTGGCATTGTATCACCCAGAGTGATACAGAACACTGCGATGTTGCCTCCCTTATGTACCAGGCAACATCCTGGGAAAAACCTCGGCGAGTTGTCATTGTGCGTCGATTGGACATTGACCCGCAGGAGGTCCTATGTGCGGATTGGTTTTGGGAGTACGAGGCCATAGCCACAACGTTCGACTGGAACGGTGAGGACATATGGCATTTCTACAACCACCGTGGCAACGCTGAGAATCATATCAAAGAAGCCAAATATGGATTCGCCGTTGACCAATTCTCGAGTCAGAATTTCAATACCAACAAAGCGTTGGAAGCTCTGAAGCTGCTGGCATACAACCTGCTCCTGTTATATAAACAAGCAGCGTTGCAACCTGGAGTGCGTCAGTGGACAGTTGGACGGCTCCGGCGGAGACTATTCCTTCTACCCGGAATTTTGGTTCACCATGCACGTCAGTGGACAATTCGTCTGCCCGAGTTCGCACAGCGCCTGTCCACCCAAGTCCTTCAGGTGGCGACATAGTGATTTCCAAGCTGAACTGGCAAAAATGACGGTCCATTATGGGGAGGGGGAAAGTGTGTCCAAAGGTTCAATCCAGGACCACTATGCTATCGTGATCGTTAACATATTTACCTATTAATTGAATTTCCAGCCCTGTCGGGCTGTTAAATGAAAAAACCGTCGAAATCCGGGATAATTGGTTATTCTTATCCACGACATCGGCGAGGCTTTTTCAAATTCTCTGCCTGCTACGGACGCCCCTCGCCGATGATTGGTTAATGATACATTAATCCAAAAATTCTTCCGCTGGTACAGGAAAGGCTACAGAAATGTTGTTACCCGCATTCTTGACAACTATTAATTGGGTTAGCTAAACCCGAAACAAGGTAGCCCCTTCTTGACCTGTTGGGGGCTAGTTCAAGAGCGGGCTCCCGTGAATTGTGAATAAGAATCGAACAAAAACGCGGTATGTTCTCAGACCGCCATTATATGACGACGGAGAACACTAATTGGTCCCCTTTTGTCTCTTAAAAATCAGTTCATCAGATTCTTTGGGACTTCTTTCTGTAACCCCGGGTAGCACATGCGGACACGCATCCAGTTTAATGTTAATGGTCGCATGTCCTAGACGTTCGGCCACCACTTTCGGATGTACTCCTTGCTGTAAGACAAGGCTTGCATGTGTATGTCTTAAGTCGTGAAATCGTATTTTAGGAACCTGGGTCCGCTCAATTGAACGGAACCACGAATCATCAAAAGTATGAGGGAACATTGGTCTCCTGTCTTCCCGTGCAATTACGAGATCGTTATCTTCATATGCCGGACCAAATTGTAACCGCTCGCCGGCTTGTCGCACCATGTGCATTTTTAAGGCATCGATTGTCTCAGGCGATAGGGCAACTAACCGACGACCTCGTTCCGTTTTTGGCTCTTGAAATTGGGGGCTCACCAGAGACAAAAGTTAGGGTACGGTTTAATAATCACTTAGGTAAAATCCCCGTGTTTCTTTTTTTCGTATGGGCGGATAACCACTCTTTTTCTGTACTTCTGTCATACGTTGGGTCATGAGTCTACCCAATATGTGAAAGGGGATAATATTTAAATGGTTAGGTATATGGTTCAGCCAGGAGATACCTTGTGGGAAATAGCAGCAAAGTATCAAACCAGTATCGAAGCGATTGTCCATGCCAATGGTATTAAAAATCCAAACTACATTCAGGTAGGGCAAATTCTTCGCATACCGACTCGGTTATTTGGACATCCCAAACACCATTATGACTATGATGAATCGCCAAGCGATAAGTACTACGGTTACAAAAAACACAAGCATCACGGTTACCCGGGTTATGATGACTAGTAGATTAAAGAGTCCTATTATAACGTCACGGTTCCCATACAGTCAATACCAAAGCAAGGTGAGACAGTCATGACGTACACGAGTTCTACTAATAAGTTCGCTCCCTCCATGTTTGCTGTGTACAGCCACTGGCTCTTTGATAAACCGTGTACGTTATACCGAAGCGGTTAGAACCCGTTAAGGTTTGCAAGGAAGATTAGAAAAGCACTTGATCTTTTAAACACGTGAAAATATCTATCCAACGAGCTGACGGAGCTAGAGAGGTATGCGTTGTGTCGCGAGAGGGAAGTTGCCTATGCGTAGTACGAACTATCGATATACCGAGCGCTCGGGTGTCTTTTCTCTCCTTCGCATATGACCACCCCCAAAAAATCGTTTCAAGTTCCTTCTACTCGGGCTAATTATCCCCCTACCTCAGTTAACGTATGATGGATAGAGAATGAATTCGACGAGTTTAGTCTAGGACGGTAAAACGCGAGTGTATGACCTATGGGCGCTCGCCCGTCTAGAGTGCGTTTAGGCGGCTGAGTAGAGAACGTCTTAGAACATCGGCCCATATGATGTGTGTAAAAGTTGAAGAGGAGATGTACTATGGAACCTTTACAAGATACACGTACGGCATATTCAGATGTGCTAAATCAGATTGAACTAAGCATTAAAGCGGAACAGGTGTTTTGCTCAATTGTTACACAGATGAAGTATCTTCCTCAATTCACAGACCAAGCCGCTCTGCGTACAGTGCATAGAGAAAACTATCAAACCAGCTATCATCGCAATACAGCAGCTGGTAATCTAGAACGTTTGGTCGCAGGTGACTCGGATGAACTGTTAATACTGATGACAGTTGAATGCTTCATTGAGACAAGGCAACATGATAAGGTTGCGGAAACCGCACTCGGTAATATCGCCGTTACTGCTCCGGAAGATAAGAAGTGGATCGTAGCGGCGACAGAGTGGCATAGGAGAAGAAAACAACATTTAAAATATGCAGCACGAACCCTTCGGGCCATGATCGGATCGGAGTTATGGAACAAAGGCGCATCGTTGGTTTAATAAGGTTTGAAAACAAAATTGTTCCTTTCTCTCTTCGGCGGTTTTTTTGTTGAGTGAAAAATGCCTTACGAGAACAACCTGTAGCGACACAAACTTCGATACCTTCAAGTGAGCAATACATGTAAAAATATTTTAGTGGTTAGATAACGAACCCTATTTCATCTAGAGAGGAAGCGGAAGAAACTAGAGCGCATGGTGTCGTCCGTTCACACCCATGAGCGCAGACGTGAAGTAGAGGCGAAGGGTAACAGACTAAGGGGAAGAGACAATAAACCTGGGCCAAATTGGGCAATCTATAATAAGGTGGATTAAACTCAAGTGGTGGTGGCGTGATTTTTCTTATAACCTCCGTCATCGTTTTGAATGGGCTAACTATTCTACTAATATCAAGAAACAGTCCGTTGAGGAAGATACCATTGGGGCATTTACGGATGAAGATTTACAACTGCTGTTGGAACTGCCTGATGGACACACCTATGCAGGACTCCGTTATTACGGCTTGTGCGCCTTCTGGTAGAAAATAGGTTAAAACATGAGTGGTCCACACGATATTCACAAGATTCTGTGGATAACTAGGGGAGATGTGGACATGCCAAGAACACCATTCCTAACGTATGACAAACGACTAAAAACGGAATCGTTTAATCCCCATTGTGTCGGGTGAGTTACAGTAAAACAATAGTAAGTCAACAGTGTAATTGCTCGAGGAAGTTTAAGCAGAGACAAAGGATGCCGGATTAATCGAGTACTACCCGATTCTTGATGGAGTGCTGGTGCAAGCACTCCATCAAGTTGACCCTAGCGTTGATGTTCCATCAAATCAATTACCCCGAGCAACGCTTGTGCCACACCAAACGAAGTAACTGACCAGCTAACAGTAGGATTCATCCTGCTTTGTCGCATCGCTATACCAGTGGCAGTGACAGCAGCGCCTAGAATAGTTGGAATCAACCCTTCTCGTACTCCCATGTCATCCACCTCCGGTTTGTCTAGGATCTTGGTTAATATAGACCGATCCCGCGTGAATTATTTTATATCGAGGATTGGCATCGACGGGGAATCTGACGGAGTGTAGTCTAGATGGTCCCTCTATAGGGGAAGCCAAACGTGGTTCGCTCGTCCTACAGAGTACGTTCATTCTTATGGTTAAATCCATGATTTCGATCTTGTGCCCTCTGCAAGAATTCGGCGAATTCACGGTGTCATTTGCCGTTAGGAAGGACAATCTTCCACCGTAGACTAAGTATGTGGGGAAGGGGGAAGAACATTCATGAGGGGTGCAACCGTTTGACCCCTCGGCGTGTCTTTTTTAAGGGATCGTACTGCACAAAGACAATGACAACAAAAAAGAGGGATCGTTTTCATGCGATCCCTTCCCTGAAGTGTAACTTAAAACATTACCATCCCTATCTAGTTACAACACGTGGGTAATGACCAAATATTATAAAAATGTAGGGTAAGCCCCTAAGAGGAATTCCTCTCCCCTTAAAAATTAGTTTGTACGCTCTGGTAACAGGACATTCCTAAAACATACCTCTACCGCCTATTCCGTAATTCCCAACGAACAAACATAATACCGACCCATCCAAAAATGGCTAGAACGGATTGAATGATCACAACTTATACAACTTGCCTTGTTTAAACGTGCAAGGTATTACTGTTTTCGGTTTATAACGACTGTAAGGATACCCCTCATATTGGGGTATCTTCAATATTGTACAGCCACCGAACAAATCTGTAGAAATACGACTTCCTAAATCAGGTCCGGCATTCTTCCTCTTATCCATTGACTCACTCCTCTTTTCTCTGGAAACTCCAATGCTCTGTATCGTATGAAGGGAACTGGAGATTGGAAATGGGCGAGTGCCTAAGTACAACTGCTGTTACAATTTATTGATGGTTTTACGAAGTAAACAGGTGAAGAAGAAAAGAACGATAGACGGTAGTGCTACGTGTTCCTTCCGGCGAAAGGTAGTAATACATTTTATGGCGATGTTGTACAACAAGCAATCGGTCTTGTCTGGGGGCCAGGATTCATTCAATGGCCCCGTCCAATACGAACAGACTAAAGGTGATTAAAATACGATACATTAGGTGAATGTATATCCAGTTATTTTTTGCCACGACAGCCAACCATCCTACTCTTTTATCCGAGCTTCGCCTCTTTGGCCGCCTGTGGACGGGTGCTTTGCACAGCATCAGATCCATGTGAACCAGAGGAGCCAGTCTTCGGGTGGGACTGACTGGAGCTTTCCCGAGTAGATCCGGTCGTTTGCTGCTGCTTCTGCATCATCGATTGTTGCTGGATTTCTTGCAGTTGCATCTGCATTTGTTTCATTTTTTGCATCATCGGCATCATCATTTTCTGCATTTCTGCTTTCATAGCGGGATCGTTCATTAACTGGACCATCAGGCCTACCAATTGCGGGCGCAGGTCGGGGTCTTGTGCGATCGCTTTCATGACTTTCATCTGATTTTGCATCATGCGTTTTTTTGCGTTGGGTCGATCGATGCTTGCTCTGCGACGTCCATCTGGTAATCCAGTACGCTCGGACGTGTATTCAAACTGGCCAAAGCGGCGTACGATTCGTTGATCCCGTCTTTCAACATGCGATCCCGCATTTTTCCATCTTTTAGTGTAGCTTCCCTGGCTTGGAGGAGGATGGCCATCAAGTCATTGCGTTTGACAGGGTCTTGAGTGATGCTACGTAAACCGGATAGGTTTAGGTCCATATACCGGTCTTTTACCAATGGGTCAGCCAATGCTTTTTCCGACACGGCCATGTTTACCCCAGCCATTTGCCGGGCAATCTGGGGCTCCTCCGCCATGCCCTTCTGCTCCCGTAAATTTTGCTGGTATGCCTCCGCCTGAACCGATGAATCCGATTGAACCGTTTTTTTCCTTCCCTCCAGAAAAGCCCGCTGAATCTCAGCATCCAGAGCCATTTTTTGAATCATGCCCCGGACCTGGGTACCGACCTCGGCTCCACCCTGTGGCTTCTGCTGTTGCTGTTGCGGAGAGCATCCGGTTGTCCCCAAAGCCAAAGCGATAGATACGGCCACAACTCGTCGCCGAGCTAGCATCTTTTGCACCATCCCTTGTTTTAATTCAATTGACTCACAGTTGATTTCTTTCTAGGATGCAAAAGCGGTCCTATTTTATTCCGAATCTGCGGGGACACGGAAGAGTTGACAAGCCACAGACGCGGATGAATGAAGATCATGTTGAGAGCTTCATTAGCATGTTTTGAAAGGTAAGTGGACGATTAAAGCGTGAAAAGTGCTTTAATCGTCCATGTTACCCCACCAGAACATCGGCATCATAATGATTCCGATACCTGGTGATGGGCGAACATGGATTACTGTTGTTGCAATATCTCCAATGAATTCTCCAGAATTGCATTGACTCTTGATCTGGATTCGTTCACCGGATCGGGCTAACTGACTATCTTTGCGAATGGTTGGTGAGCCCGTTATTTAGAGGTGATTTTTGCAATGTGGACCGAAGGTTGCGACGAGACAATTCATTGGAGATAACGATTACAAGCCGCACAATCCCCATGCAGAAACACCTCCGTACATAGCCTGTCCCGATACTCTTATGCCACACTTCGCAAGATCGACCAATATTGTATTCCTACTGAGCAAGCGTAAATGGTGTCTTTTGTGGAAGCATTATTACTGAAGCATGGATAATTAATTCACTGCCGAACTGGAGACTCTCATGTATGGCGAGTGAACTACACATATTACCGCCTATACTACCTAGGAGGGGATTGAACGTTATGATCGGTTTATAGTCAAGTAAAATAGAGGTTAGCAGTCCTAAAAAGTGCGCGGGTGAGCTTTAAACAATTTGC
Source organism: Alicyclobacillus dauci (assembly GCF_026651605.1). Classification (GTDB taxonomy): domain Bacteria; phylum Bacillota; class Bacilli; order Alicyclobacillales; family Alicyclobacillaceae; genus Alicyclobacillus; species Alicyclobacillus dauci. The sequence goes on from NZ_CP104064.1 coordinate 1,964,190, forward strand.
TCTGAACCCCAAAACCAGCAGGCAAAGCAAGTGTATACAGATGCCGTAAATCAAACAAACACCATCGTTAGTACATGGGAACAACGTGTTTAACCGCTAGAACAAGAGGAACCACAGTACAAACAATCGTCGTTCTCAAATAGTATGCAAGACGCCAGCTGGTACTAAGCCGCTTTGTCTTTTTCGGTCACCTAGCTTTATTGTGGAGAATGAATGTTTGAGGTTTCAATAGGTGAATAGTATTAAGACTCCCACGTAAAAAAGGATCATGGATCGGTTATCTGTCCACATAATACGTTTGATGTCACCCAACTACATTTAGGAATTAGTGATTGAATTCAAGGTAATTCGGAAATTGTAATCGGGTGGTTGAGAACGTTGAGTCTGTGAGTTGTCTCCTGTCGATTAGTCACGGCATGAAACGAAAGGGTGAGTCTCAATACACCGCCTAAGATGGTTATTCTACGTGTTCACCCTCTGCCTTTGTGTTGCATTCATTGTGGCTCCTAACGGCTGGTTCAATCGTTCGCCTACGCTACTACTAGCACATTCACTCAGCGGACAATTGCTTCAAGGGAATTTTAATGGGCGACATAGTGGCCCCAAGGCCTCTGTGGATTTTCACATCGCGGAACAAGGAGATATCATCTTATGCCACAATCCACATGGCGCATACGGGTACTGGACACATGCTGTGTTGTATGTCGGGAACGAACAAGTGATAGATGCGACCGACTTCTCCCGCGGAACAAAATTACAAAGTGTGAATAATTACCGGGACTACGATGAAGTTATGATTCTTCGACCGAAAGTTCCGGTCAAATTGCGGAGAGAAGCAGCACAAGTTGCGCGAAAGGAAGTTGGAATACCATACGACCCGCTGGGTTTCTTAGGGGATATTCATTCGGTCTATTGCAGTAAGCTAGTTTGGCAGGTGTACTCGAAGGTTGGGGTTCAGCTGTGTGCTGTACATGGTTGGGTACTACCGGATCACATTGCGAACAGTCCGCAAGTAGCTTGCATTACCCACTGGAGTGTATTCGGGAGGTTAGGAAACTATGTGGGGCGTAAACAAAGCGTTCCTTAGAAGCTATATCTTATTAAGCCTGACATCATTCATTTGCTTAGGTCACCCATGGATCCAGCGCATACTCGTTCTCGCATGGATAGGGAACACAGTACGAATCAGTGATAATGCACGGCACAATGGCATAGAGCTTTTTAACTTCCTATGTCTTGCCTTTGTCAGTCAATTTACAGGTGTCGTCCTGACATTTATAAGCGTTTGGTCTATGATATCCGGAAAATTTGGTGAATGGCCAAGTGGACTAATGGAAGTTTGGTATCATCCATTCATACCTATTCTAGAAATGATCCCTCCGGGCCATTTGGGGAATTGGTCCTACATGTACTTGGCAACATGCCTCGTTCCAGTTGGTATGATTTGTATAAGTTGGGTATGTTGGATGATCGGGCAGTTTCCATTGAACGTAAGGCGGAATCCATGACGGATATTACCAACTAAAATAAATGATCCGTTGTTGATATTTACCCTGAAATATTCATGGCAAGGTGAATCGAAGGTCGGAAATGGGTAAAACAGTAAAACTTCGAGCCGACGGAGTCTGGATTCGGGACTTTTTGTGCTTGAATTACGCATGTTCACGACCAATGGTGATGCATGGGATAATTTGGGTTTCTGAGAGGGCATAGCTGTCCCTTGTCTGGTGCTTGGGATCTTTGTATCTGTCGTGCGGGCTTAGTCTCCTCAGCCGGTCTGGGGCAGCCGAGCCAAGTTGTGCAGCGTTTGAATGAACTCTCTCCGATACACGCATGAACTGCATAGTTTCCATGTCCAGTATCGACCGGAATGTACCAGTCTCCCCGCGATTTTGACCAACTGATTACGCAACGTTTCCATCCGGTTAGATTTCATCTTTTTTGGCAAACACAAACGGCGAAACCAGTTGTTGAAGTTATAGGCCAGCATGGCAATCTGCAGTTTCACAGCGTTCGACTCAAAGTCTGTGCTGCTCATCATATCGCAAGCAAATCCCTTCTTGGCTTCTTTGATGAAGTTTTCCATGTGTCCGCGCTGGCAGTAAAAGCGAACCACGTTCTTGGGCTGCAGCGTCATGTTGGTCACAATGAATGTAAATTGAAACAAGAGCTCTCCTGCAGGACGTTCCATCTTCACGACCACACGGCGGGCCTTATCCCAACTCCCAGCTTGGTACATGAATTCCCGGTAATGAACTTGGCGTTTGTGTAAATTGTCCGAGTTCAGCAGTGGATCTGCCATGGCTTGTGCAATCGATTGTAAGCGAGCGTTCGACTTGAGGCGGATGACATATTTATGGCCTTTGGCTTCTGCCAGGTCAAACAGCCCAGGAACGGCAAAGCCACTGTCCCCTCGAAGGACGATGAGTGCGTCAGGCACCCATTTCTCATAGCGTTTCAGGATGGGTCCGACAAATCGAACCACTTGGCGTGAGGTGTAAACGTTTCCCGCACGAAGCTCAGCCCGCAGGCAATCGCCGGTCAATCCGTCAAAGCAAAACAATGGATGAAACCCATGTTGTTGGTAGTGGTAATTGTAATTCGCGCCATGTTGATGCCCATAAGCAGCGAAGCCAGAGGAATCCAAATCGAAGACAAATTGGTCTTGAGGACGGGCAGCGTACACCCGTCGTTGCAGCGTTTCATTCACACGTTCGAGGGATAGTGCAGTGGCTATGTCCGCTTTTTCATTGAATCGAGACAGCGTAGGTTGTGAGGCCAACCGTTCTTTTCCGAGCAGCGCTGTCAGGAGTGGCTCAACAGCCAAGTCATCCGCAGCGTCGTCTGTGTGATACCCAGCGAGATGCTGATATACTTTTTGAAGCACCACGTCGCTGTTTGGGTGGTCCCGGTGAAAAACGGGGTCGTGAACCACAAGCAGTTTCTTAACTGCTTCTGACAACCCCAACTTTTGATCAAATTCCCTGTATAGGAGCAAGCCAGCATCCGAGGTTAAGTCACCACCAGCGAAATTCATTTTCATCCTCGGGTTGAAGTTCAGGGTGTAATCTTGTACGCTGTTCAATAAGAGAGCCCCCTCTGTGTGTTTTGATTCGACACCTTAACACTACCAAAGGTTGGGCTCTTTCTCTATGCAGATGTGTCACTTTTCGGGTGAAACGTCAAATTCTCATCAGATCTTGCACTACTTCGATATCTTGCCCCTCTACGATCACGCTATGAATATTTCAGGTTTACTTCACTCTCTTACCCCAAACCTCTCATACATCGTGAGCATCATCGTATCTCAAACACTTTATGGCACGATATTCGATTTGAAATTCTCCTAGTGGGGTATGTAGAGTGCGGGTCAGAAACATCCTCCTGCAACCGAACAGCATTAATAACCATTTATAACAAATCTAAATAACTGTAACCAATGAACAGGTGTACATCGACCAGGATGATTACACGTACATAGGGGGATGGTACCTTGAACTTTCGAATCAGCACTTCCATAGTGACGTGTATGCTAGGGATTCCTATGTTGGTCGCTCTCGTCGTTCGGTGGGTCAGAAATTTCTTCGCGAGACATAAACGTACTTAACTGTGTCTGATGTGCATGATGATTTGTAGAACTGCGGCTAATGGCAATTGACCTTTCTTGTGGGACTATGAGGACATATAATGCATCATCAAGCCCTATAGACAAGAAATATCCTGGGAGTTTTTACAGATGTCTTGAACTGTTTTATTGAGGACATTCATATGACATCGGCAAGGGACGTCTACGGGTTGAGCAGGGGAAATGGGGATGTCGGTGGGATGCCACGCATGTTGGCGTTGGCTCACATTGTGGCGGGCGTGGCATCCCAAAGACGTGATGTATCATATGCACCTTTTATCTAATGGAACACATAAGATCTTGACGGACATGTATCGGTCTATAGAGATATCCACGCTCGTTTACTGTGTTGTCCCCCACAGTGTTTTGTACAGCTCAATTACCATGTTATGGACGGTATGGGGGACTTGTTAGCACTGTCACCGTGTTGCTTTCGCTACGTGTCCTATGTGCCATTTAGTTTGTACTTGGGAGGAATGCCTCTTCACATTTGCCCAGTTATCACCCATTAGGGCTTGCATATACGTTCCCTTCGTGTAAAAGGGAAAACATCCGTGTTCGTAAACAAACCCCATGCAAGAAGGTGGTGACGTGAACAGACGCGGAGCCAAGACACGTAACGGCGTGACGGTATACCCTGCAAGAACGCTCCGATGAAAAATGGCCGCTGCCTGAAGGGCAAGAAAAACGCCCTTGTCACCGGCGAACGAGAGACGATATGGCATTTCACGGATCATGAGCGGTCTTGGTTATCAATGTGGATCGAGACGTCTTGATTCAACTGGATTATGAAATTAACCTAGTGACGGTCCGAGAACGTTGGATGTTCAATGCATCGAGGAATTGCCCGGGGGTAACGAAATGGGCCAGTGTCCATTGACCGTTCAAAAGGTGAAGATTCCAACGGTCAATTACGCAATGAAACACTCCATGCAGAAGTAAAACTCGAATGAATCCAACGCATTGAAGAAGCCCTTACCAGAGTCCAGACAATGAAAATCCGATTGCTACAAGCGAAATTTTACACGCTTTCGCGGGAAACCAAAGGCGTACTTCATAAGCTAGCACCGGTCATTGAATCTAGCAATCGAATGAGGGATGGAAGCATGAAGATATTTAAAAAATTATCCTACGCATCGATGCTTCCTGTTGTCTTATTACTGCCCGGATGCAGTTCTTACGGAGGTTATTGTCTTCATCACCAACCGTTGTACAATCACTGTTATCATTCAACCTCTCGTGTCATGCATGTGTACCACCATTACACCAAAGCGTGTCGTCCATGTCTATCCATTATTGACAGGGGATGAAATGCTTGACTGCCTTCGCATTCAAACCATGTTCCCCGAAGCAGTTAGACGTCATTGAGAACGCGAGACATATACCAAATAAAAGCCACACGGTATCTACAGGCGGTCCATGACGTATTGACGGGTGAGGAGAAATCTTAGTAACGTGTCATGGGTATTCGCCCGTTGCATAGACGAAAGTCCACTCCATACATTAATCCAGACGTATGGAAAGGATGTGCAGGTGTGAAGAAAAAGGGCGCTAGAAATCGCTACGTCTTGCTTGATTTAGGCGATCATTTTGCTGCTGGTCGGGTGATCCGGAATTCCCCGCACATGATTACACTAGAGGTTCATACCGATAAAGGAAGGTATCGTCCTGGATATAGCAGGGATACCATAAATAAGATGGTTACAATCGACGAACGGACGGCAAAAGCATTAGCACCGTTTTCGTATCCACCAAATTTGATATAATTTCAACCGGGTTGAATAAGGGGGACTAAGCAGACCCAATCGTCTGCTAAATCGTCACTCTTAATTCGGTATTTCGTAAACAAACAACTCCGCACCTCAAACGCAAGTTTGGCATTTTAGTGGTACCTATTTGCGCTCGCCGTAGTACCTCATTTCAATCCTGTATTGTGTACCTTTCATCAGTCAGTACCTCTTTCCGTTAAATCGGGGTAGTCCAGCATTGCAAATCCCCGTGGAACCATATTTGGGTTGATCTAAAGTGGCATGAGGAAATATGCGCAGAACATTGATTGTCATTCTGCTATTAAGATAGCCCCCTATCCGTTATACGGAAGGGGGGTTCGCTGTTTTCGGGGGGCTATAGACATGGCTGTTGAGATTTTCGGACATACCATTTCCGGTCCGCTCAACAAGCGGGTACCAATGGGGAGCGGCTTACAAGTATAGCCCACCAAAATGAGTACCCTAGAGGCCCAGCTATAGCAGAGCCAACAATCGGACCCAACACTCAGCACCCCATTTGCCTTGCGCGTGTCAAATGTGGACTCGTCTACGGTTGCACAAATGGGACCAGGTAACCCGGCTACGCCCTTTCCTCTCGGTGGAGAAGCTCGTCAGTGGGTTTATCGCATGGGCTTGACTGCGCTCAGGGGCAAAGTGCTCGGAGATGCTCAGAAGTTGGTGCGCACTCTTATAGCGCTGTGTAATTTCTTAAACCGGGCACTGGTAGGATGGCGATCGTTTTACCTGACGGAATACTCGGCTCCCCGGGTGTTGGGATGCGTTCGCAAGTTGATTCTACGAAATACTACCGTCTTAGCGAGTATTGATCTTCACCCTGACACTTTTCAGCCGAGCGTTAGTGTGCAAACAAGTGTGTTGGTGTTACAAAGAAAAACCGATATAAACCCTTATGCAATAAGGTTTTTCTCAATGAACCGATATGAGAACCCGTCGTAGTAGCCCACGACACTATGTCTTGAGTGAGCAAATAACACTCGAGGAAGCCACAGGCCGTATAAACCAACCCACCTAGTATGTATCATGTAAGATGCAGCGCGGAAGAACCCTCCGATGCATAGGGATCCGCATGTAGTGACAGTTGTGTCTGGAACTAGGGAGACCCTCCCTCGCACGACCGGATTGGTCGTAAAACACAAGCCTATAAGCCCGAAGGGTGAAGTGGTGAGCGGCGAGAAGGGAGTTGGAGAGGGTGCTAGTACCAATGAACGCGGGACAACATAACCCGCACGAGGAAAGCACCCTTACTTTGTTCACGGGTATCAATGGAGGTAAGAGCGAGCGAATGCAGTGAAACCTGCTAACTACACCAAAGTCAAAGTTCGAGAACTCCAAAGAACCCTCTACTTTGCTGCGAAGGCGAATGCCAAACGCAGGTTTCATGCTCCGTACGACAAAGTGTACAGGTCAGATGTCATGTGGGAAGCATGGAAACGAGTGAAAGCCAATCGAGGCAGTGGCGGTATCGATGGGTGTGACAATTCAGCACATTGTACAAGAATACGGAGAAATCCAATCGTACGGGACACGCAACGGTAGTTAATAGAAGATACGTATCGCCCCAAGCCAGTTCGGAGAAAGGACATCCCGAAAGGAGACGGTAAAACCCGCCCGTTGGGCATTACCGTTATCCAGGACAGACTGGTACAGATGGCGACGAAAATCATTCTTGAATCCGTATTCCAAGCGGACTTCAAAGACTGTTCGTTCGGGTTCCGACCGAAGCGAAGTGCCAAACAAGTTATCCAGCGAACTCACAAGACGGTGAACTTCGGGAGAGTGTACTGGGTAGTGGATGTAGACATTACCGGGTACTTCAACAACATCTCCCATGACAAACTGCTCCAACTCGTGGAACAGCGAGTAAGCGACCCCAGAGTTCTGAAGCCCAAACATATTGCCGAGTCGACTACCCGCGATAAGAAGAACTGCGTAAGCCAAACTATCCCGCTCAAAACAGAGTCATGAAGGTTGCGGCTAAACATTTTCCAATGTCCACCATCGGTGTGGTAGTGGATCCTTTGTTCTACACGCAAGAATACATGAATATTTTGACTTATGATATGGTACACGAAAATAAACTGACTGATACTTAATTGCGGGGGATCCAATGAATATTGTTATATTTCACAATGGTTCCACTTTGGGTAAACAAATCATTGACACCTGGTACGAAAAGTACAGTCAAACTAGTGAATTTCATGTGGTGCACAACTGCTCACTTGATGATCTAGAAGAATACCGCCCAAAACTTGTCATTTTGGCATCGGATACGCCTTCTGAATTCGAGAACTTGGTATTGGGAAAGTGTAGGGCTTTAAACCTCAGCATCTTGTCTGTGCTTGGCAGGGGATCGACGGTTCTGCTGGGGCCGCTGGAGACTCCAGAAATACCTGGCTGCGTGACATGTCTAGAATTGCGGTGGGAAAATACTTTCGATCGCAGTCTTCTCAATTCTATTTTCAACCAACAAGTCGAAAGTCACGTGGAACCTCTTCATATGCCTTTGATGATGTCTCAATCAGACCTTGTAACGTTGGGAGACATCGTAACCGATGAGATACAGTCTATAATTTTGGAACCCCCGAACTCTCCGAATTCCAAAGGGAAAGTTGGTGTGTACGACCAAGCGGAACACATCGAGTGGGTGCCAATTGTCCCAAGTCACGATTGTCCTCGATGTAACCTTATGCCAGATGACGATCCCGTTCTTGCCCAATTGCAATTCGCTTCTCATATCATCAACGATGTGGAATCGTTGAGAGTTGGAACTGTGGATTTTAACCATTTAGAAGAGTTGTTCGTGCATACCAAGGTAGGTTATATTTCAAACTCTCATGAGTTTTGGAATGGAGACCGTTATGTCGAGGCAGGTGCATATATTTATACGCCTGCTGGGACGGAAATTGCTGGGTATGGCTCGGGTTTGTCCATCACCGATGCGAAGCTATCCGCGATGCTCGAAGTGTTGGAGCGTAGCTGCGGATTTCAGGCGGTGAATCGACGTCCGGTCGTCTTTGGCAAGTATTCGGAATTCAACGACATCGCCGTACACCCATCACAGTTCGGGTTGCACAGCCATGAGTTGTTGCAGTCGCCCAATCATATCCTTGAACCTTTTGATGAAGAGAAGAAGTATTCATGGGTTTGGGCACACTCGACCAAGTATAATAAGTCTGTCCTCATTCCGGAGCAGATTGCCTTTTATGGACCAACGGCTGATGAGAAGCGGTTCATCAAGGAAACGTCTAATGGATGCGCAGTAGGAGGGACCGTGGAAGAAGCTGTCCTGCATGGAACTTTCGAAGTTCTCGAGCGGGATGGATTTCTTAACATGTGGTACGCAAAGATGCCGCTGCCTGAGCTCAGACTGGGTAATCATTGCCCATCTAAAACATCAGAAGTTTTTAATTATTTGGTGGAAAATGGATTTGAAGTTCGCCTGTTTAATATGTCCCATGATCTCAGCATACCGGCAATTTGTGCTGTGGCAATTAACGGAGAGAACGACTTTCCGAAAGTGGTAAGCGGATCCGCGTGCCATTTAAATCCCTATCAGGCTGTCTATGGTGCGCTCCGGGAATTAACTGTTCAAGTGCTTAACCTTCAGCGAACGTCGGAAGAGAGACGTAAAGAGGCAGTTTCCATGTTCTTGGATTCGAAAAAAATCAAGGATATTCTCGATCACGTTGTGGTTGCTGGTTTGCCCGAAGCTTACCCACGTTGGGAATTTCTTTTGAGGCAGGAGAATCGAGGGCAGATTCAGTCAGTCGAAGAAGTATACACCGATGTAGCTCGACGATACCAAATCGATTCACGAGACATTCGACTGATTCTCAATTCGGTACTTGACGATTTACACGGGCGAGGATTTGACGTGATCGTGCTGAACCAAACCAGTGTGGAAGTATCTCACGGTGGACTGCATGCTGTGAAAGTTTTAATACCTGGAATGACTCCTATTACGTTTGGCTATGGCTCTCAAAGAGTTCGAGGACTCTCAAGACTATTCGAATTGCCATATCGAATGGGATATTCCCCACGGGTGATGACGGAAAGAGACCTAAATCAGGATTGCCATCCGTTTTCGTAACACATAGCCCTCTTCCCTATCCAGTGATAAAAAGGCGTCCCCTTATAGGACGCCTGTGTTCGACTTAAATCTGTTTAATTCCACGTTTCTGTGGGGTTGTTTTTTAATCATTTTCCGTTATCTGTTATTAGTATGATCCCGCACAGCTACAGCTACAGCTGGTAGCTGCACCATAACCAACGGCTGGTACAAACAAGAAGAACAGAACAAAGATAATCAAGAACACTACAGCCCATTGAGTATATCCACCAAAAGCTCCATACATGGACGATTCCTCCTTATTGTCAGTGTCTGTATAAATTTATGTCTAGAGGATTGTCCTGTCGAAGGTCACATGACTCAGCACATTCGCCCATTTTGGCAGATTAACGTATATTCAAGCGCTCTGTTGTAGTGATCGTCATTTACGTGAACGAACCGCCGCTTCGTCACTGATTCATAAGGTTAGCTCGATAGATGGCTATTGCTTGATTCAGCAGGGCCTGTTCTTCCTTGGTGGGTCGCGGAATTGGCGGTTTTTCGTCATCTGGGAGTTGATTAAAGTTCTCCCAAAACTTTTTCAACCCGGCCACACGTTCGGGATTTCCTTGCGTAAATGCATCGATTAACTCAAGCTGCACTTTGGCTGCGGCTTGTGCTTCAGGGCTGCCGGGGCTCGCGCCGGCTTTGACCAAGCGTGTCAATTCCGAGTATAGCCAGGAATACTTAGCGTCTACCTCTTTCTGGTGTTCCTCTGTCCAAACTTCACCCTCGAAGCTTTTCTTGCCTTCCTCGGAGTAGGACATGTCGCTGAGTTCCTTGAGCTTTTGCTGCTGTTCCGGTGTAAAGTACTGATTGACCCAATCTTTCTTGGAATCCATTTTTACCACCTGAATCACTTTCACAATGGCGTCCCAATCCCACGATCCACGCTGTACGACTTTCTCTGACTCTGAGATGGCTGAAATGATGGCGTCCAAGTGCTGTCGCTTCTCCAGCATCATTGTCTTTTGCTGGGCCAGGAGCTCGTGGAATGTGTTCCAGTCAGCCGCCTCTAGGCACGCCCGTATCTCATCCAGAGAAAACCCAAGAAACTTAAGTCCCAGAATATACTGCAGACGAGCCAGGTCGTCGTCCGTGTATAGGCGATGGCCACTGTCCGTGTACATCGAAGGGCATAGTAGTCGCTGTTGATCGTAGTATCGAAGGGTTCGGACCGAGACGGAGGCTTTGCGCGCAAATTCGCCCGTGTGATAAAACTTGTGACTCAAGGTGTTCCCTCCTTTCGAAATTGAGGATACAGGGTGACGTAACGTCACATGCAATTGAAAATAAAGAGAAATAAAAATTCTTCTCGGATGCTCCCTTTGCTCATTGGGGCCGATTTATTCAGCAATTGTAATTTTGCAGAAAGAAGTGGGAGCCGTATATACATTGAGAGTGTATAGCCACACACACTCCGTATGCTACACGTTTGGCAGGTAAGGGTTAGTTCAGAAAAACACCAGGTGGTGACAAAAGCGCCTTCAAAAAGCAGGCTGGCACCGCTATATCGGACTTACACAAGCAATTGAACGAATTAACGGGTTGGGGAGCGTATCGTCATGTGGGTTGGTATTCGTATATTCATTCCCATTTGCCGATAATCGAGAAGGATATTAACACAGCTGAATCGGCCATCAGGAAAGGGCCGTTGACACCCGCGGACAACAATGTCCTAAAAGACTTGGATAATGCCCAGAAAATGGCTGTCATTGCCTCCCAGACTCACAACGCAACGGGGTTGCTGTACTTACACCGGATCGCGTCTGATTTGAGTGAATGGTGTTACGGCGATGTCACGGACGGCAAGTATTGGGGCGACACGATCACGTTGAATGGTGACAACGTCGATCAATTGGAACAATACATCAAAGATAATGAAGTAACCGGGTGAAAACCTGCCTGAAGGAGAGGGCGCTAAATGGTGTCAACGGAATCCGTTTGCATTTGTCCATTTACATGACTTTGTTACGTCAGTTGCTTCCCAATAATCGTTGTCGACGCCAAAGTTTTTGCTGTTACTTGGAAGTTCGAAGCTTGTAATGACAGCACAGCGATCACAATGGTACTTTCAATAAAACCTCGCTGTATTTCGTTCAAGACGGGCAGGGTATATGCAAATTCTCGGGCTCTCTTTGCCACTTCTGCAATTGGTGTCCCCTGTCTGCGCAAATCTTCAAAGATGGTCGCATAAGCCGCAAGAAAGTCGACTGGATGAATGAGGTCATCTTCATCCGACGTCGGATCATTGAAAATGAGTGCCAATACTTTGCGAATCGAATCAAAATCTAACGACGATTTCAGATCTTCAATGATGAAGATTGTGGCCATCTGTTCGACTGAATATTTCTTGCCCGCTTGTGGTGTCGATATTAACTCTTTCACGTCTCGTTTGACCCAGTTCTGGACGGTTGTTACAGACATATTCGCGTACTCCATTTGATTTCCAAGTGCAACGATATCACTGATAGAAAACCCGATTTTTGCCCGCGACTGTTGCCTCATATTAATCAGCTTTTCCAAAATCGGGGGTACAGAACTCCTCAGTAAGTGTCCGCCAAGTAAGGAACCGACGACGTTTCCCAATCCTTCTTCTGCGCTGACACCGGATATTTCGTCGGTTGCGTCCGCTGATCTGGATGGCGTTCGCACCGATGACAGAACACTCTTCACTACAGTGAGCGCTTCGTTTATTTGCCCTTCCCTCAGGCATACGAGGATTCTTGCCATTTCACTACGGGTAAACTGCGCCACGCTCATCACCTCCAGAAAAGAGTTCTTATGAACCATTATAAGAACCGTCTTCTAACGGGTCAATCGAAAATAAACCATTGACATGTCGAGTATAGGGTCTTATAGTAAGTTCATAACGCAGGTTCATAAGAACCTATTACTTATTTGAAGAGAGCAAGCACTGCAAAGGTAGGAGTGAATGATTGGTGAAACGACTGTTAACAGTCATTGTGGCGTCGACTTTGCTTGTAGCTTCGCCAACTGTAGCATTTGCGAAAGGTTACAGCGGGGGACACAGCTACCATTCGAGCTATTCATCGAGTCATAGCTATACGCCGCCGTCCAGCGGATCGTATGGCGGCTCGAGTTCGTATGGATCAAGCGGACACAGTTCATATTCGGGAAGCGGCAGTTATACCGTGCCGTCCACGAGTGGGTCCAGCGCGTACAAGTCGTCTACCAGCGGTACGTCCAGTTCAAGATCAACTAGTCAGGCTTCGGGTAGTACCTACCACTCAGGCATGAAAACTTCGTCTGGTGGGTCTACTTATAAACCGAGTAGTACCACTACAACGAAGACGACCACCACGAATCGTGTGACCCGGTCGACTTTTGGCGGGTCTTATGGATATGGCTATAACGGTTTCGGGTTCTATCCGGGACACTTCGGAACATTTATGACAGGCTTTTTCCTGGGTAGTATGTTTCACCCATTCGGATGGGGCTTCGGTGGTGGATACTATGGGGGAGGACCAGAGTACATGGAACATCCAGGCTGGGGTGGCCCGGGTTATTCGCCCGCGCTGTCGTGGGTCGGTATTATTGTTGACATCTTAGTATTACTGTTACTGGCATGGCTGGTGTATGCAATCATCCGTGCGATATTCAGACACGGGCGTCGGGGTCCAAGGCGTTACGAACCTGTCTATAACAACGGATACGAACCAATGTACGATGAGGATTACGAAAGGGAAACGGTCGAAACGACAGAAACGATTCGGACAGATAGGACTCCAGCATTCCTTGATGAACAGGCCGTATGTGACGCGTGCTGCGAGTACACAGCAAGGAATCGAGGCTGTGCTCCTCAGGATGTCTCGGTGGACCTCCTGTTCAATCGGAATACAGGCTTTGCAGCCGACATCTTGGTGAACGGGCAGACAGCTCCGTCGCTTGATGAGCAGGAGATGGTTGAAGCCATCAAACAATTTGTAGCAAGCCGCGAGCATGTTGCCGCTGGAATGGTCCATGTAGACCTGCAGTTCCACGATGGGCAAGGTGTTCATGCTTCGGCGAACATTGCTTAACCGTATAAACGACAATGGGCGACTCCATACAGGGGTCGCTTCTTTTTTATGGACAGTATTGATGCTGAAGGATGGATGCTGGATGAACTTGTGCATATAACCAGATTGTGAATATCGCATTCGTGCATGGGGACCCTACAATTCGCGAACGATCATCTATCCGGGCATCAAACGTCCCAGAAGGCGGTGCGGTTCGCTACATCACGGCAAATGAGGTTCTGCAATGACGTACACAGAGTATGTCGGGAGGATTGCCGACATTGGTGAGTTTGTACCAGTCCTGGCCAGTGACAGATTAGAGGCCTTAAGAAAGTTTACGGACGTCGCTTTAGATTCGTTGTACATGGAGTCGCAGGCTCCTAATGGATCGCTGGACCGACAACATAGTGTCTACGAATTCCACTTGGTGAAGTTGAAAGATGGATCGTTTTATGTTCTCGAAGATGACCCGAAACCGCAATTCGATCACGATTCAATAGAAAAGGTTTATATCAACGTGCCACTAACATAATCCGAACAGGGACCCGGGCAACTGTCGAACCCCTGTTTTGTTGGATTGTGTTGTCGAGGGATATGAGCGGCAATTCGGACTGTCCGTAGCGATGGTCGTGTTTGAAGGCGTTTCAATCAATTCGTTTGTGTTTCTGCTCTCTTAGTAGGTAGATGTAGGTGAGGACGAGTACGAGCAGGTAATAAGCAGCGTAAATGAGAATCGCTACCAGCTTATTACGGGTCATCTCTCTGCCGGCGAAGTTGTACAAGATATTTACGGGCAGTTTACCAAGAAGAGATGCAAAGAAAAATGAAACCCATGAGATTTTGCTGAGGCCTGAAAGGACGTTGACGAGCGTGGTCGGTATGATTGGGATCAGCCTCGCGACAAATACGGTGCCAAATGCGTGATGTTCAAAATAGGACTCGAATTGCTTTGCTTTCGGATACTTGTCGATAATTTTCTGCGTCCATGAGGAAAATCCGAATCGGACCAAAAGAAACATCACGATGGTTCCCAGCATCGCACCTGTTAGGGTAATAGCCGTCCCTTGCCAGGTGCCATAAACACTTCCCACAAGTCCTGCAGCCACGAAAAATGGAACCACGGGAATAAAAACGAGTAATGCAATGAATACAATGCTGATTCCGATGGCGATATCCCCGCCACTTTTCATGGTTTCTGTAAACCAGTTTTTTTGCGTCACCGCGATGACGATGATTCCTGCAATCAACAAGAGTGAGATGATTTTTCGCGTCATATTGGGTTCCTTTTCAATATTTTTATAGTCCGTACCCATTATACCCGGATACAAGATGGGCGCTCGGCTTCCGCAGGAGCCGTAGCGCCCAGCACATTTATAGAATTGAGTAATCTTCGTCTCGTTTGTCCGTGATGAACATGTGTCCCGGGGCATGGGTGATCATGATGTCCGGTTTCACATGCATGGCAATGGCTTGGGGCGTGACGCCGCAGGCCCAAAAAACTGGGACCTCATTGTCACGAATGGATACCGAGTCACCAAAATCCGGTTTCGAGACATCGTTGATACCGATGACCGATGGATCACCGATGTGAACGGGTGCCCCGTGAACCGACGGGAAGCGCGAGGTGACTTGCACTGCCCGAACGACATCTCGATGGGCCACAGGCCTCATACTGACCACCATAGGGCCTTCAAAGCGTCCGGCTTTCACGGTTTGGATATTCGTTTTATACATCGGGACGTTGCAATTTTCTTCAATGTGACGGATGGGTATACCGTTGTTCATGAGAGGCTGTTCAAATGTAAAACTGCACCCTATAAGAAAGGCTACCATGTCGTCATTCCAATATTTCGTGATGTTGTCAACTTCGTTCGTCAGTTCCCCGTGTTCATAGATCCTGTACTTCGGAATATCGGTTCGCAAGTCCGCGGTGGGTGCGACAAGGCGCGGAACAGGGGAGCCTGGCTCTGTTACGTCAAGGATTGGGCAAGGCTTTGGATTGCGCTGACAGAACAACAGAAACTCAAAAGCTAAGTCCTTTTTTAGGATCGCTAGATTTGCTTGTGTAAACCCGCTGGCCATACCTGCGGTTGGACGGGTCCAATCGTTGCTGCGAATCAGTGCGCGTGCTTCTGAAGGTGACATCTTCTCCACGTTCATTCTAGCTGTCCTCCTATGTAATATCGGTGGGATGATTTCATGCCGGACAACTGTGATAGTTACACAGGATATTTACGAGTCGTCCGTAATGTCTGTATAATCTATTCTATTCCAAAAAACTAGTGAATGAAAAGAGGTGCTGTGATGAGCAATCGCCCCACGGTGATGAAGGCAGGGGCAGTCTCCACATTGATTGGTGCCGCCTTCTTGATGGCCACGTCTGCCATCGGTCCGGGATTCTTGACACAAACCGCCGTTTTCACTCAGAAATACGGCGTCAATTTCGCGTTTGCCATTCTGGCATCTATTATCCTGGACATTGGCGCGCAGATGAACACATGGCGTGTCATCGGTTACACCGGCTTGCGCGGCCAGGAAATCGGCAACAAAGTACTACCAGGCCTTGGCGTCCTGATTTCCATTTTGATCGTCATTGGCGGATTGGCCTTTAACATTGGCAACTTGGCCGGTGCTGGGTTAGGGCTCAATGTTCTGTTCGGACTCAACACCAAAGTCATGGCTTCTGTCTCAGCGCTCATCGCTATATTTATCTTTCTGTCGCGAAATGCTGGACGTGTGATGGACCGGGTTGCTCAAATTCTCGGGATTATCATGATTATCCTGGTCATCATCGTCATGGTTACCAGCCACCCGCCTGTTGGCAAGGCTGCAGTAGCGAGTGTGCTCCCAGCGAGCTATGGAGCCATGATGCTACCCATGATCACGTTGGTTGGCGGTACCGTTGGCGGCTACATCACATTCGCGGGCGGCCACCGCTTAGTAGATGCGGGTATCTCGGGAGAGGAACACCTTGGCGAAGTGACGAAATCGTCGTTTAGCGGCGTCATCATCACTGGTTTCATGCGCGTCTTCTTATTCCTCGCCATACTTGGCGTCGTCACCGCTGGGCACGTGTTAGACAGTCACAATCCGCCTGCGTCCGCGTTCCACTTTGCGCTTGGCGTGGTTGGCTACAAGTTCTTCGGTATCGTTCTTTGGAGCGCCGCGATCACGTCAGTCGTCGGGGCCGCATATACCAGTGCATCCTTCCTGCACGGATTTGGTCCCTGGTTCAAAGAGCACCAAAGGGCAACCATCATCGGTTTCATCGTCTTCTCAACACTCGTTTTCGATCTCTATGGTCAGCCAGCCAAAGTGCTGGTTCTCGTCGGAGCACTGAATGGTCTGATTCTCCCGCTCACGCTCGTGATCATTCTCATCGCTGCCCGGAACAAGCGAATCATGGGGAGAAGTATCGCCATCCCATGTGGCTCTACGTGTTCGGGGTACTAGCCTTTCTCGTTACGCTGTACGCCGCAATTAAATCGTTGGGACAGCTCCCTGGTTTGATGCACTGATACGACCAAAAGAAACGAGGAGGGGGTGTCCCAATGAAAAGACGGGACACCCTTTTTTAGGCAAACAGAACAATCCAATAGGGAGAAAGTTTCGCTTCAACAATCCCGTTAGGGTATGGGATTAATTTCGCCCTATTGCAGCGACTTCGATTCCGCTCTTTGTGAGTTCCGAGCGGATTTCACGAGCGAATTCCAAGGCGTGTGCGCCGTCGCCGTGAATGCATACCGTGTCGGCGCGAATTTGCACGTCGACACCTTGCTGCGACATGACTTTGCCTTCCTTCACCATGCGAATGACCTGTGCAACGGAGTCCTTGCTGTCTTGAATGAGTGCGTCCTTCTGTTTGCGTGGGGTGAGCGTCCCATCCTGCTGATAGGTTCTGTCGGCGAATACTTCACTTGCCGTGCGCAGTCCGATTTTATCGCCTGCTTTGACTAGTTCACCGCCGGATAGACCAAAGAGAATGAGTGACGGATCAACCTCATAAACCGCTTTCGCGATCGCGTCGGCAAGTGTTGAATTGACGGAAGCCATGTTGTAAAGGGCTCCATGTGCCTTGACGTGCTGCATTTGTCCACCGACTGATTTGACGAACCCGTACAGTGCTCCGATTTGATATACGACCATGTCATACGCTTCCTGCGCACTGATATCCATGTTTCGGCGGCCAAAGCCAACGAGATCGGGTAGGCCTGGATGGGCACCAATAGCAACACCTTTTTCGACTGCCATGGCGACGGTTTTGCGCATTGTCGCGGGGTCACCAGCGTGAAATCCACACGCGACATTGGCGGAGGTGACGATATCTAAAATTTCTGTATCCGTTCCGAGCGTGTACGCACCAAAACTTTCCCCCATATCACAGTTGATATCCAGACGATACATGAGCAAAACCTACCTTTCTGATAAGTGCTTGAGAATTGTTTTCAATTGTTTGATGCTCTGTTCCTCTTCACGAATCCACTTTTGTGCCTGTTCCAGCGTAACCAATTCAAAGCCGACTTTCTCGCCTGGGCGAGCCTGGGCGATGATGGGGAGATCGACACGTACGACCTGCGCGATTTTTGGATATCCGCCTATCGTTTGCCTGTCCGCGAGCAAAAGAATCGGGTTTCCGTCGGACGGTACCTGCACGGTGCCACTAGTCACGGCCTCGGAGATCAATTCCACCTGATTTGTCAATTGCAGGGCTTGACCAGACAGTCGATAGCCCATTCGGTCCGATCTCGACGACACCTCGAACCGCCCCTCGAGGAAGGCCGTTCGCGACTCTTCGGTGAAATCCTCAAACTGGTTGCCTTTGACCACACGGAGAACAGGATTCGGTTGATACTTGGGCAAAAATTCGGAACTGACATGCCATTTGGGATAGACAAATGACGATTCCTTTAAGCGACTGACCAGCGTTTCTTTGATGACAAGGGGCGCCGAAGCCTGCTGGCCAATGTCCAAGTAGTCGCCTGTCTGTATGGCGCGCCCGTTATATCCACCGATCCCGGCCTTCAAATATGTACTCGTACTGCCCATGATAGTGGGGACGGCGAACCCTCCTTCAACAGCCAAGTAAGCACGACAGCCCACGGTGGTCGGGGTGAACTCTAAAACGCTACCTGCGCGAACGTACACGGGTCGCCAGTGACGTACCACCTCATTGTTAATTTTGGCGTTCATACCAAAACCCGTAATCGATATCAGGCAATTCTTATTAAACTGGAGTGTGGGACCGGCCAACGTCATTTCAAGGGCCGCGGTGTTCTCTTTGTTTCCCACGAGGAGATTGGCAACTCGCAGTGCAAAGGGATCCATGGCACCGCTGACAATGACACCGAACTTTTGAAAGCCAAATCTTCCTAAATCTTGAATGGTCGTCAGCATTCCTGGATGTAAAACCTTGATCACAGTCTTGAAAACTCCTCTAGCTTAGACTCGTATTCCTCTTCGGTAACTGCGTAGAATCGGACGTGATCCCCTGCGTTCAAAAGGCTGGGGGGATTCTCATTCGGCCGAAACAGCGCAAGGGGGGTACGTCCAATCAGGCGCCAGCCGCCAGGAGTTTCAATTGGATAAACCCCTGTTTGTTCCCCGGCTATTCCCACGGAACCTACAGGAATAGCCAAACGTGGGGAGGGGAGACGAGGAGCGGCAATCTTCTCACTCATGCCTCCGATATACGGAAAGCCCGGTGCGAATCCTATCATGTAGACTAGGTAATCGCCTCCAGTGTGAATGGCGACGACTTCATCCGGTGTCAGGTTATTGTGTGCTGCCACCGCTTCCAAATCGGGGCCGAAGGAGCCGCCATAGCAGACTGGGATATCCACCGTTTTCGGATCGCTTGTCGTTGAGGTCAGCGCATGGTTTGGCAGGCCATGTAACAAATCCTGTACTTCCGGGTATGTTGTGCGGGTCGCATCGTAGAACACCGTGACCGTTGTGAAAGACGGAACACATTCAATCATCCCAGGGAAAGGGTTGTCCTCGAGATAGGAAACCAATGCCATGACCGTCTGGTGATTGAAGTGACTTATCTCGTTTCCGACGCGTATGACGATAGCTGAATCACCAAGCGGGTACAATTCCACTTTGTTGCACCACCTCAATCAATTTCAGTGACGAGATCGCGAATCCATGTTCGCGAGCGCAAAGGAGCCACGTTCACCAGAGCCCCTTTTTGAGCCTTGGTATTGCACAGGTAGCCTGGTTTGCCGTCGATGATGGCTGAACATTCTTTGCAGGCGTTGGCGGATCGGCAGGAATATCGGACCGCTAGACTCGGGTCATGGTGCGCCCGCGTCCAAAGGACGGCTTCCAGCAGGCTCATGCCTTCCGAGTACGGGACATCGTAATCCATCACGGTCTCTCCATCATTCGGGTTACCTCGCGTAATTTTGAGCGTTACTTTGTCCATTGTTCTTACCTCCTATCATACGTCGTATAAGATTTCCCAACCAGTCTCAGAGTTGTAATGAAACCGAGTACTTTGTGCGTGCTCGTGTGTTTCCGGATAGTCTTCGCGGACATGGCACCCTCTTGATTCACGGCGGAGCTTGGCTCCCCGGACGATGGCCTCACTGACCTTGAGCATATTGTAGAGTTCAACCTTCTCGACAAACTGCAATGGAAAGCGTGTTTCCTCCGCTAACGACAAGCTTTCACACTGTTCCTTGAGAGTCGCAATTTCTTCCATGGCCTTGTCGAGTTTGCGACCGGTGCGAATGGGACCGGCGTTTTCCCACATCGCCGTCTGCAACGACTGTTTCAACCCGACAACAGAACCATCGTCCTGCTTTACGTCGTGTGGGTGCCATAGATGGTGCAATCTTTCCCACTCTTCACGGGCAGCTTTCTTTGCTGCGTCTGAATTTCCTTTGCTCCGGTGTTTGGCAGCCGTTTCGCCGGCGATTCGGCCGCTGACCAGTGCCTCGGTGATGGCATTTCCGGACAACCGGTTGGCGCCGTGCATGCCGTAAATGCCTTCTCCACAGGCCAAGAGACCGGGTATCGTCGTGTTCATCGACGGATCGACTTTGATACCGCCAATCATGAAGTGTGCCATTGGCGCCACCTCAACCATCTGCTTCGTCAAGTCGATCCCGTTGTTCTCCAGGATGCCGATGACGGGACCGAACGCTTCTCGCAATTTCGT
This sequence comes from Alicyclobacillus dauci, assembly GCF_026651605.1. GTDB lineage: Bacteria > Bacillota > Bacilli > Alicyclobacillales > Alicyclobacillaceae > Alicyclobacillus > Alicyclobacillus dauci. The sequence continues at coordinate 1,984,900 of NZ_CP104064.1, forward strand.
CTCCGGAACCATTTGGAAGTCTAGGTAGGCACCGCCGTGATCGGAACCGCGGCCTGCAGCCACTTCCTCGAATATGGCTGTCGTCGTCATGTCTCTGGTGGCAGTATATCGGCCAGCCTCTTCACCTGCGTACTTCAGCATGAATTCTTCACCGTTGCGATTCAGCAAGCGCCCGCCGAGTTTGTAGCGAAAGGGATCCCACATGATCGGATCGATCCCGACCACGGGCGGATGCAGGTGTGCAATGGGGAAGAACTGTACGAGTTCCATATCGCGAAGCTCTGCACCCGCTTCCGCAGCTAGCACGAAGCCGTCGCCCGTCATGTTGGCGGACGCACTATTGCGCGCATAGGTTTCCGTAAGACCACCGGTGGCAATGATGACATTGGAAGCCGCGATCGTGATCGGTTCGAGCGACTCGATAGAAAATCCGATCGCTCCCACTACCACGCCATCGTCCTTCACGAGCCGCGTGATCATGACATTTCGCAAACGACGAATTTGCGGATCTCGGAATGTCGCCCGCCGCAGACCTGCGGACGTGGCACCTCCCGTGTTGAGGACGTCCACATAGACACAGCGTCTTCTCGAGTGTCCGGGTGCGACAACTTGAGACCGTCGCCCGTCGGGGGTACGAGCCCAGTTGACGCCGTATTTTTCAACTTCCAGAATGACTTCCGGCCCGCGCTCAACAATGGCCCGGACGATTTGCGGATCACATAGACCGCGTCCGCCGACCAGGGTATCTTCTTCATGAATACTTGGGTTGTCGTCCTCCGCTTCACCGAGTGCCACAGCCACAGTCATCTGTGCAAGGACCGTTGCACCCCCACGTCCGACGACACTCTTGTCAACGACTAAAACGGAAGCGCCCGCGTCGCTTGCTGCACGAGCTGCCATGAGACCGGCTGCCCCTGAACCCACTACCAGTACGTCTGTGATAAAGTCAGACACTTTAATTCCACTCCAGTCGCTGTATCCCATCTAACCCATTGGCGTATACACCATGGCTTAGATTATATTACTAAATTCGATAATCTTCTGTATTTAGAGACAAGAAAGATGGGGAAAATCGAGGGGAATTGGGATGGATTCGGGTATGGCAGGAAGAGGCGAGGGGGCATTCGCCCGCCTCGCCTCCGTATGTGGTCGGTATTTATGCGAACTGTTCGGCTTCCGTTGAGCCCAGGAGGGCGACGGTGGAAGAGAATCCACCCGAAACGACTTGAGCAACTTCATCGAAATAGCCAGTGCCCACTTCACGCTGGTGCTTGGTGGCCGTATATCCGTGAACTTCGTCAGCAAATTCGGCTTGTTGTAAGTCGGAGTAGGCCGCCATTCCGCGTTGTTTATATCCGTGAGCAAGTGTGAACATGCTGTGATTGAGGGTGTGGAACCCGGCCAACGTCACGAATTGGAACTTGTAACCCATATCGCCGAGTTCGTCTTGAAAGCGGGCAATTTGCTCATCGTCGAGTTTCTTCTTCCAGTTGAAAGAGGGAGAACAGTTGTATGCAAGCAGCTTTCCAGGATACTGCGAATGAATGGCTTCCGCAAAGCGGCGGGCTTCTTCCAGATTCGGCTCGGATGTTTCGCACCAAATCAGGTCTGCGTACGGCGCGTATGCAAGACCGCGCGCAATCGCAGCATCGAGTCCGCCGCGAATGCGGAAAAACCCTTCGACAGTGCGTTCACCCGTAATGAATTCTGCGTCGCGCGGGTCCACGTCGCTTGTTAGCAAGTTTGCTCCGTTTGCGTCCGTGCGCGCGATAAGGACCGTGGGAACACCGACGACATCGGCAGCCAACCGCGCAGCGACGAGGTTGCGCACCGCATTGCTTGTCGGGATGAGGACCTTGCCACCCATATGCCCACATTTCTTCTCGGAGGATAACTGATCTTCGAAGTGTACACCTGCTGCGCCCGCCTCGATCATCTGTTTCATCAATTCAAAGACGTTCAGTGGTCCGCCAAAACCGGCTTCTGCATCAGCGACGATGGGTGCAAACCAATGCGTATCGTCAACTCCTTCGATGTGGTGAATCTGATCCGCCCGCTGCAAGGCTTGGTTGATTCGCTTCACAACATGCGGCACGCTGTTCGCAGGGTAGAGGCTTTGGTCGGGATACATGTGGCCAGACAGGTTGGCGTCAGCTGCAACTTGCCAGCCACTGAGATAAATCGCTTTAAGTCCTGCTTTTACTTGTTGTACGGCTTGGTTCCCAGTGAGCGCTCCGAGGGCTTTTATGTGATGCTCTGTGTGAAGAAGCCGCCACAAGCGTTCTGCACCCATTCGGGCGAGACTGTGTTCAATGTGTACCGATCCGCGCAGCCGCAACACATCGCTGGCACTGTACGGGCGTTCAATGCCCTTCCAGCGGAAGTCTGTTTTCCACTCGTATTCCAGTTGTTCTACTTGACCGCGATCCGCCATGATTCTCTCACTCTCCGTATATTTAGTCATTTCAGGGTGGACGTTCAGACGAGAAGTTTGTAGCCGGGGACCGTTAGGAATTCGACAAACTCATTCTCCAAAATCAGATCCCAGAGTAACCCCGCTGCCGTTTCATACGCGTGATCTGAGGCGTTCTGTTCGGTTGTCTCGAGCAACTTTGAGTGCTCTTCGTCGATGATTGTTCGAACGAGATCGAAATCAATGTTGCGGCCGTCGCTGAGTACGCCTCGTTCATGACGAATCCACTGCCACACATGCGCCCGGGAGATCTCCGCCGTTGCAGCGTCTTCCATGAGATTGAAAATAGGCACCTCCCCAGAACCGCGCAACCAGGCTTCAATGTACTGAATCCCCAGGCTGACGTTCGTCCGGAGGTCTTCCTCCGTGATGGGACCAACCGGCACTTCTTGGAGAACTTTCGACGCGACGGAAACGGAACGTCCGCGGTCAATTTGGTTTGGCTCTGACATCAACATACTGTACCCTCCTCGGCAACATTGAGCTCAGCTGTTTCACAATCAGCATATGATTGTTATCTGTTATATAACATCGATTGTTATAAAACACAACGAAAAATTTTCGCGATTTTGACTTGAATTATTGATATGACACATATAAATTGTTGTATAACAGGTAGAAAGAACAGACGGAGATTTGCATAGTATGAATTAAATTGAGGACATATGAGGAGATGGTTCGATGAGTCACCGCTATTACGGATGGGTATCGGAACATTCCGAACACGAGAACAAGCCGATGCAATTATATGGGTGGGGTATACACCATTATGGGCCCGTAAAGTCAACGAGTTCGTACCCAAAAACGGAACAATGCGTAGAATGTGGGTCTGAGTTCGCGGTTTACGGGAGTGGGGCGATGTATGAGTGCGACAGGTGTTTGAATCGGCGTGAATAAGGGATGACCGAACGCGATGGCATGTAGGAAAATTCGGGGCCCCCAGGAATGGGGGCATTGGTTTTCGTCGTAAGGGACTCTATTGCCGCACTTGTCCATTCCCTCGCACCACATATTGATAGCTTGTCAGTTCACGCAACCCCATGGGCCCACGGGCGTGCAGCTTTTGGGTAGAGATGCCGATTTCCGCCCCAAATCCGAACTCAAATCCATCGGTGAATCGGGTCGACGCGTTATGGTAGACCACTGCAGCGTCCACCCGCGATAAGAAGTCCTCCGCTACGGCGACGTTTTCGGTGACGATTGCCTCCGAATGCTGGGTCCCATAGTGCGTGATGTGTCGGATTGCCTCATCCGCCGACTTGACCACCTTGATGGCCAAAATGGGGGCGAGAAATTCAGTTGCCCAGTCTTCTTCAGATGCCGCCCGGACAAGCCTGTTTGGAGCACCGGACTGTCTGGCAAGCGCTTCGGTTTGCGGGCAGCCACGAATTTCAACGTCGTGTTGCAGCAAGTTACTTATGGCAACGGGCAGCCACTCGTCTGCCACTGCTTCATGGACGAGTAGCGTTTCTGCGGCGTTACACACCGATGGTCGCTGCGTCTTCGCGTTGAGTATGATGCTGAGCGCCTTAGCAAGGTCAGCATCGGCATCGACATAGATGTGGCAGTTGCCGACGCCCGTTTCAATGACCGGTACGCAAGCACCTTGGATGACACGCCCGATCAGGCCGGCTCCTCCCCGAGGAATGGCCAGGTCCACGAGTCCCCTGGCTTGGATCAGTATGTCCACCGCCTCTCTGTCGACACGGTTCACGAACTGGATACTGTCGACGGGAACGCGGCTTTTGCGCAGGCCCAGTTGCAAAGCATCCACGAGTGCCTGGTTGGATCGCAGCGACTCCTTGCCGCCGCGCAGCACGACAGCATTACCCGTCTTGAGCGTCAACCCGACAGCATCGACCGTCACATTCGGCCGCGACTCATAGATCATCGCGATTACTCCAAGGGGTACTCGCCGCTTTTCCACACGAAGTTCATTTTGGAGCACAGCTGTCTCCAATGTTTCACCGATAGGGTCGGGTAACTCCATGATCTGATACAGGCCCTTCATCATCGCTTCGACTCGTTGTGTGTCTAACAACAGTCGATCAATTCGACTGGCAGGATCGCCGGACTTTTCCGCATCTTCGATATCCACTCGATTTGCATCTAGAATTTGCTGTCGATTGTCCCAAAGCGCCTGGGCCATTCGCTGCAGAGCCTCGTTCTTGTCCTGGGTCGAGATTCCCGCTAAGAAGCGGGAGGCCTCTTTGGCAAGGCATACCCTATCAAGCACGTGCTTCTGTAGACCGGTGTCGCTCATGTTCATACCGCCCCTTCTGTAACCATTTTCGTTCATTCGAAAATCATCAAGTCGTTTCGGTGGATAATCTCTTGAACGTCGTGAATGGATTCGCCGGCTGTTCGCCGCGCTAACAATCGTTTTAAGTCGCGAGCGGAGAAGTTCACGATGCCCCGTCCAAGCACTCTGTCATCGGCATCTGACACTTCGACCGTCGACCCCTCCAAAAAATCTCCGGTCACTTTCGTGATCCCTGGAACGAGCAAGCTGCCATGATGTTTCAGTGCTCGTATGGCACCGTCGTCGATCCCGATCCGCCCCCTGGCTCTCGTCCCAAACGCAATCCACGACTTCCTGGCCGCAGGCCGGTCCGACGAAGCATGGAACATCGTCCCGATCCGCTCATCTTGCATCACTCGCCGCAACACGTTGTCCGTATGGCTGGACGCAATGACGACGTCAATGCCTGCCCGAACTGCTATCTTCGCGGCGGTGATCTTCGTTTTCATGCCCCCGGTGCCAACTGTGCTCCCCGATCCTCCAGCCGCGCGTTCCATCTCGCCGGTGATGTCCCAGACGTCCGAAATATGCTGAGCTTCCGGATTTTCCTTTGGGTTTGCGGTATACAGTCCATCGATATCCGTGAGCAGTATGAGTTTATCGGCTTCAGCTGTAAGGGCCACGAGACTCGCAAGCGTGTCATTGTCACCGAAACGAATTTCATCGACCGCAACGGTGTCGTTCTCGTTCACGATAGGCAGGATACCGTGGCGGAGAAGTGTCTTGATGGTATTGCGGATGTTCACAAACCGCCTGCGGTCTTCTACATCAGAGCGTGTGAGCAGGATTTGGGCAATGGAAATGCCTTCGCGCGCAAAGAGGCGTTCATACAGACTAATGAGAGCCTCTTGCCCGACGGCAGCCGCAGCTTGTTTCTCCGGCATCGTGCAGTGCGCGTGCGACCAACCCAGTTTTCCGATGCCCGCTGCAATCGCCCCAGATGAGACGAGAATGATCTGGCCTGACGTCTCGCGGTGCATTTGCGCAATCTGCGTCACCAGACGGTCCATTTTTTTGACCGAAATACGAGTGTCCTCATCGGTCAGACTACTTGATCCAACCTTGATCACGATGCGCTGTGCCGTCATATTCCTGCCTCCTTACGACTACACACACTTGAAAAACACAAAAACCCCCTCATCCGAAGGACGAAAGGGTGAATTTCGCGGTACCACCTTCATTGATACGTGCACAGGAGATGACCGAAGAGGTGATCTCACACACGTATCCGCTCAATCTGGGTAACGGCCGGTTCCGTTCCGCTTTTCACGGAATGTTCGGGAGGCGGTTCAACACGGTTTCCCGACGAAGGCTCACAGCCGACGACCTTCGATCTCTTCACGGGTAGACGCATCTACTCACTCCGTCATGACAATTCGGTATGCAATTAAGATTGAATTGTTTGAAAAAAACCGATTAACTGGAGATATACATCCTTATGAGGTATTTGTCAACCTAAACGACTCCGTGCACCCTAGTTTGACTTATTGCATTCTCGTTGAACTGGTTGGATATCTTGTGCAAAAATTGGTACATCTGTAACGCGTTTAACTAGGCATGGTTGAAACGTGCAACCTGCTACTCACAGCCGTGCGCGAAAATGATGATGACCGAGTTTATTTTGGACATTTTTAAATAATCCGTAGAGTGGTTAGGAGAGTGAATATGACGACATATGAAGTGACGGTGCAATTTCGTGTTACAGAGTTTCCTATTGGGCTGAAGTGGTATTCAAAATTGCTTAATCGAGATCCGGACTTCGTACCCCATGAGGCATTTGCAGAGTGGGAACTGATTCCAGGAACTTGGCTCCAAGTAGCTGAAGGCACGCCGACAGAGGGGAGCGGTCCCCTGCGCTTAGGTGTCAGTGACATCGAAAGTGAGCGAGATCGGGTTGTGAAAGAATTGGATCTTGAACCTTTCGAAGTGTATGGGCGTAGCGAAGTGCCCGTGAAATGGGGGACTTTCTCGGATCCTTGGGGAAACAGGATAGGTTTCTTCGAGTATCTGGATGAAATCGAGAAAGAAAAAACGATTAACAGAATACTCCACACATAAAATGGCTCGCTTTTTTGGAATTGTTGCACGGAAACCGATACGAGGTGTTTGCTTGAATTTCAAACAAGGTAGTTTGACGATTCGTCCACTTTGAGGATCAAGATGGAGCGATCCTTCATAAGTGGTTAAATGATCCCCGCGTTCTCGCCTTTTATGAAGGACGCGACAGACCGCATGACATGGACATGATTCGCGCCAGGTTTCTGACTAAGACGGATGCATCACGTGTTCTTGGATGTCTAGTTTCATGGGAAGGTACTCCAGTAGGATATGTACAGGCATATCCTGTCACGGTCGATAAACAGCTGTACGGGTACTCCGACCAACTTCGCGTTTACGGTATGGATCAATTTCTGGGTGAACCCGAGATATGGAATCAGGGGATTGGAACAGTGCTGGTTCGTGAGGTTTCAGACTGGCTACTGCGACAGCGCGGAGCTGACTATGTAGTAATGGACCCGCGTGTAGATAATCTTAGAGCCATCCATGTCTACGAAAAGTGCGGATTTAAAAAGGTAAAGTTGTTGCCACAACGGGAATTGCACGAAGGAATATATCACGACTGCTGGCTCATGGAACTGGCAAGGGACTGAGGTGTTGTGATTGATGATCAGCAAAGAGAATGCCGAACATTATATTTGGCGTGGAATATGTGATGGTTGGCACCTGGTTAAGCAGGATGACTTAAGCATAATCCATGAGAGGATGCCACGCGGTACGTCTGAGGTTAGGCATTTCCACAACAAGTCAAGACAGTTTTTCTTTGTCTTGTCGGGTATGGCGACATTAGAAGTTGATGGGGATCAACACGTCATCCGGGAGTTTCAGGGGATCGAGGTGGCACCAGGAACCCCACACCAAATGATGAACACGTCGCAAGAAGATGTAGAATTCATCGTTGTGTCGCAGCCGATGAGCCATGGAGATCGTGTTTCACTAGATGAGAAAGAATAATGGGTGTGAAAAATCCAGGCGGACGGCTGCCGGACGTGAGGGCAGTGCTTGCAGATGCGAAGGCGGTGAGCGGGTGCGAAGGGCTATACATATATTTCCTGAGTTTCAGAATGCATGCGCAATCGACAGGTTACGCGAGAAGTACGATCCCCTATTTCATCTGATTCAGCCCCATGTGACTCTCGTATTTCCGTTTGCTAGCGGAGTTCCTGCTGAGTCTCTCAGACAACACGTAAAGCTATCCGTTCGGGGTTTGTCCCCGTTTGAAATTGTTCTCAGGGGTGTCACGGGGGTCGACGGGGAGTACTTGTTCCTAAATGTGAAGGTGGGGAACGATCGCATTATTGAATTGCACGACAGGCTGTACTCCGGAATTTTGGCGCAACATCTAAATCGCACTGTCACGTATTCTCCTCATTTAACGGTTGGGCGAATCAACGACAAGGGGATTTTCGAGTTGGCCCTGGCAGAAACCGAACACTTTGGTGAGACGTTTCAAGCGACGGTCCACGAAATTGTTGTTGAGAAGATTGATGAGGGCGGAAAGTCGACTGTGGAGATGACGGTCCCACTAGATTGAGGTTGAACTCAATCCCTCGTCCATTTTGCTGACAACTGTTCATCAACCTTCCCTGTCTTGACGGCTCAAGATGTCGTGAATGTCGCTGACAACCTTACTCAGCGGCTTATGGATGATTCTGGATTCCCAAATCGTTACATAAGTTATATGCTAGTGAGAATGCGGAGTCGAGGTGAAATTTATGAAAACTGCGAGATTTTTATTTTGGTTAGGTGTTGCCGTAATTATCGTTCAACTAGCTGGAAATACGATGATGTTTGCTCGAATGGCATCTATACCATCGGCGGTTATGCCGAACTGGGGATCTATGCTGACATCTATTGCAAGTTGTTTCTTTGGTGGGGGCACTCTGATTGGTCTTTCCAAAATTATCGAAAAACTATATTCACAGAGATAGGTTATGTTCACCACACTCTCGAGAGATATTTTTGTTGAGGTGATTGTATGAAACCTATACTAAACCAAATTGGAACGGTTTTTATCCCCGTCAGTAATATTCAAGAAGCACGCAATTGGTACTGTGACATATTGGGGTTACCAGTTGATGGCGAGATCCTGTTTGGTCATTTATATGTCATACCGATGAACGGAACAGGAATTGTATTAGATAGCAAGATTTATTCAAAGGAGAGTGTTTTCAAGACTCCTCCATTTCATTTGAACACCAATGATATAGAACAAGCATACGCGTATTTGAAGGATAAGGATGTCGAATTGATAACGGGAATTGAGCATAATCAATGGTTTAATTTCAAAGACCCTGACGGCAATCACTTAATGGTTTGTCAGTGTTAGCCCTGTTTCACCAATTGTCATGACCGTCGGTCGTAAACGATACCGAATCTTCGTGGTTGCTGGACATCAGACGAGCAGAGTGAAGACATGGATTCTTAAATACGTGCATCGCAAGAGATAATCACGAAAGTCGGAAAAAGATCCGTGGTTTCCTATACACCTTAGCTTCAGTCGATGCCGGGGAGGTTTGTACAGTGAAGCATGGAGGGGTGCACTGCGAATCATGCGCGTGTACCATCGAACATCGGGCTGAGTTAATTACGTGTTTAAAGGGAGCTAGTCTCGTAGCTTATCACTCCAGTTGTCATGCATATCTATTGAGAGGTGGAATGGAAGGCTTCATGATTTCTGCAATGCCCATCAACGGTTCACGGTTCTCAGGTGCGAGCATCGCCTCATAGGTTATCGTGATTGGAATAGGTCGATTTTGTTAATTCTGCTTTTTCTTGTCTTCGTACGATTTGGGTCGTGGTATCGTTTTGAGTCAAGGCTGCAAAAACATTAACGATTGTAACGTGGATATCCTTTGTACAAATTGCTTAAAAGGAGGTGCCGTTTTGGATAAGAAGCTTGACAATATAGGTCGTGCTATTTTAGCTGGTGTCGTTGCTTTCATATTCACATTAATCCCGGATTTCGACGGTTTTGTCCTCTTTGAATTGACCCGAATAATTGAAAAGGCGCTCCCCGTAAGGCTAAGATGAGTTTGTCGAGAATACATCTCTAGCATGAAAGGAGCACCTTTAAGGTGAAACAACATAAGCATACACGAAAACACCGCCGCCGGAAAAGCTGTAAAATACATACTCACTTCGACCTCAATTCTGCCACTGCATTTGGCGGGGCGGCAGGACTCATCGATTTCGTCCTCCAAACCGGTATGGATAAGTATTTTTGCACAGAGGAACTTGGCAAACGGAAAGACGCTCAATTCCAAATGGATGACGTTGCTCTTACGTTCGTCCTCGGTACATTGCTGGGTCAGGAACGAATTTTCCACTTCGAGGACATTGAGCATGATCCCCTTCTTATGCTCAAGCTGGATCTGCCGAAGCTGCCAGATACAACGCTGCTGTACAAGGACTTGAAGCGGCTAGGCTCCCCTGTTGGTATGGAGGCGATCCGCTCGGCACAGCGCCTTGTACTTAAGTCGCTACTCCCCAAAGGACATGACATTGTCGTTGACATAGATTCTTCAGTGGAGACGGTGTTTGGAAACCAGGAACAATCTGCTGTAGGGTTCAATCCGCATCATCATGGAAGGGCAAGTTTTCATCCCTTGCTAGCGTTTGAATCGCAGATGGGGTGCTGCATCTATGACGAACTGCGTTCCGGCGACGCTCACACAGCAGAAGGGTTTGCAGCCTTCTATGAGGCGATGAAAAAGCAGTTGCCAACAGGTGTAAACATCCGTGCCATCCGCATGGATAAAGGGTTTACCGGTGAAAAGGTGTTTCAGACACTGGAACAAGACGGGCGAGACTACGTGATCAAACTGAAATGGACTAAGCGACTAGCAGAGCTGGCCCCCAACCTAGCGTGGCATTGTATCACCCAGAGTGATACAGAACACTGCGATGTTGCCTCCCTTATGTACCAGGCAACATCCTGGGAAAAACCTCGGCGAGTTGTCATTGTGCGTCGATTGGACATTGACCCGCAGGAGGTCCTATGTGCGGATTGGTTTTGGGAGTACGAGGCCATAGCCACAACGTTCGACTGGAACGGTGAGGACATATGGCATTTCTACAACCACCGTGGCAACGCTGAGAATCATATCAAAGAAGCCAAATATGGATTCGCCGTTGACCAATTCTCGAGTCAGAATTTCAATACCAACAAAGCGTTGGAAGCTCTGAAGCTGCTGGCATACAACCTGCTCCTGTTATATAAACAAGCAGCGTTGCAACCTGGAGTGCGTCAGTGGACAGTTGGACGGCTCCGGCGGAGACTATTCCTTCTACCCGGAATTTTGGTTCACCATGCACGTCAGTGGACAATTCGTCTGCCCGAGTTCGCACAGCGCCTGTCCACCCAAGTCCTTCAGGTGGCGACATAGTGATTTCCAAGCTGAACTGGCAAAAATGACGGTCCATTATGGGGAGGGGGAAAGTGTGTCCAAAGGTTCAATCCAGGACCACTATGCTATCGTGATCGTTAACATATTTACCTATTAATTGAATTTCCAGCCCTGTCGGGCTGTTAAATGAAAAAACCGTCGAAATCCGGGTTAATTAGTGTTTCAGTGGGGAATGTTCAAAGTTTGACCGTTCCAATGGAACTCGGCGCCATCATAGGACTTCTCTTGTACCTGAGTATTCGTGAGTAACATGTTAGACCTATTTCTTGTCCTGTGGATTAAGTAAGACAGTTTACAATGACTCATTAGCTCCGCAGTTTCTTCATAGGCTCAACTTGTATGCATTTGTATTACTCTAGTCGTTTGTAAGTTAAGTTTTCATGACTTAACTTATTTAAACGAGGCATAGTGCGTAAACCGTGGAATCAAGTAATCTTCAAGCGTTCAGGTATGCGGCGGAGCACTTGCAAAAGGTAGATTAATACATTACTGGTTAATCGCTGCGGATTAAAGATCGCAGGGCTGTATTCATTGTGATTTTCGAAATTTGTGATTCGCTTGCACTTGGCGCTCTTGTATCACGAGAGCGTTTTTTCGTACGTATCGCTGTAACATTTTCTGTATTGGTTTCGTCTATTGCTGTAAAAAGACGGGGGAATGATGATCAAACGGCGTCATTTATATGCAGTGACGTACATTGACCTGGCCAGTACAATGCTTCTTGGTAGATGTCCTGCCTGACCCTCACCATCTTCCCTGAGTATGAACTCTACGAATGTGACAGCAGGGCAAACTACCCGATGATGATTACGCGCTTCTGTTTCTTGATCGATTGAAGAATAGTACTGCTAAACCTGTTGTTGTTACGAAAGAGATATACATTGCACCCATTGTAGATACACATACGCTTCCAAAAATCATCCCCCAATTAGATATCTGGGCAGACCCTCCGTTACTCGGAACCAACGTGAAAATTACTGGATGGGTTCCAAAAGGAACACCCGCGATCGCGGTCGAGGTCAATGGCTCCCGATGGCACGGGGATGCGAAAACCTGTTAGTGTCCAAAACAATACAGGGTATGACTAGGGCGAATTTTCAATTTAATTTAAAGCACTTCACGCTATCCTTATTGTCGGAAAACTTTTCCCCAACTCACTTGGCTAGTTATAAACACAGGAAGGGTGAGCGCATTTGTCTATAGACGCGATTGTCGATATAGAGACATGGCGACAAAATGAAATTGATAAACTTCTTCGCACGTATTGTAAACCATTTCTCGTCGAAGACCTTGGGGAATTGTACCTATACCTTATAAACCCCGAAATTCTACACCATATTTCCCCTTCGTATTGGAACCAGTTTATCAACTTGTGTGATACCTTCACAGAGTCTTGGCTGAATCAGACAGGGATTAGTGCATTCATTCAAGATAAATTTGTCGGAAAAGAATTAACCGATGAATTGACAGAGGAAGTTATGAATTTCGTAGTCCAAAGGCTTTGTGATTTTGAAAAGGAATTCGGAATGACATATATTGATTGTCTTAAATCCTTTCTGTCACAGGAGATTCGGGGCTTTTGAACTCTCCTCGTTGCCCCTAAAGGAGACGATAGCTCGCACGGAAAATGTCGTTATAAGATGTACTGAGTTTGACCATTATGGCAACGCACCTGGGTGTTGGGCGTTTCTGGACTGTTACCAGTCGTATTTGGAGACGGGATCGTGCACGGAGTGGCCTTGCTCGCGACTGTGTAAAAAGCATTGACTTTTATCAAAAGTAACATTAAAGTGTGATTACAATTTTATATTGACCGACTGGTCAACCAAAATAAAGGGCGAACTACATTGAAAATGTTTCATGTTGATGTGTGTATTGTCGGAGCGGGCCCTGCAGGTGCCTTCCTTGGTTACTTACTCGCACGGAGCGGAATAAAGACATTGCTTGTGGAACGGCACCCACAACTAGATCGTGAATTCCGAGGAGAGCATCTTCACAGTGACGTTGAAAAACTCTTAAAGAGATATCAACTCTTTGAGAAGGTTAAAGCTTTAGGAATTCTTCCTATGCAAAGTGTGGACTTCTATTACGGGCGCAAACGCGTGATGTCAATTACGCCTGAAATGTTTGGAAACAGCCATGTAGGTATTCATGTCCCACATAAGCACTTGTTGGGCGTCCTGATTGATGAAGCCAAACAACAGGAGTGCTTTGAGCTATTATTAAACACGGCTGTCACAGGCCTTTTAACAGAAAACGATAAAGTCATCGGTGTAACAGCGAAGCATGGCGCGGAAGATATTAACATTTATTCACATGTCGTTGTAGGAGCTGACGGACGCTTCTCTCCTGTGAGGCGCTTTGCTGAGATCTCTACAACTATTCGAAAGCATGGATATGACGTTCTCTGGGCGAAAATTCCAACTCCTTCTGGTTGGAAACCCACCATGAGAATGGTTCTTGTCAATAATACGCAAATTAGTCTGTTTGCGAGTACAGGCACATTTGTCCAAATCGGTTGGCAAATCGAAGAGGGTTCGTTCCCAACTTTACGGAAGCAAAGTTTCCAACCCTTTATCGATCATCTTAAAAGAGCGGCTCCAGAACTCATTCCGTCGATTGACGAACACATTCGTGACTGGAGTGACTTTACTATGCTTCCTGTTCAAAGTTCTGTATCTGACACATGGGTAAAGGACGGTTTGGTGATTATGGGTGATGCTGCCCACACCATGAGTCCAACGGGGGGGATCGGCGTTAACGCGGCCATGCAGGATTCAGAATGCTTAGCTCGAATTTTGACGGACGCGATTCATAAAAACGATTATTCTGCGGATATGTTGAAAACCTTTGAACTAGCTAGAAGACCGGAAGTGACCAGAATTCAAGAAGGACAAATAAGGCAGGAGAAGTCCTTTAAGAAGATCAATAGCAGTAATCTCCTTATGCACATGTTTTATTGGAACATGCGTGTTCTGGATAGAATGCCGTGGAAGGCGAAAGTCTTCTCAAAAATGTACACCGCTCAAAAATAAGACTGGAGGAACTCCCAATGCCAAGAACAGAGAGGCAGAATCAGCAAATTCGCGACGAACGACGGGAACAGATTCTTCAAGCTGCATTAAAAGTGTTTGCGCGGAGGGGGTTGGCTGCTACCAAGATGACGGATATCTCGGAGGAAGCGGGATTAAGTAAAGGATTAGCCTACCACTATTTTCATTCAAAGGAAGAAATATTTACCACACTTGTTAAAAAGGCTACGGAGAGTTCAAAACTAGTACTTCACTACGCGAAACAACAAGCGGGATCGCCTTTGGAACAAATCCATTGGATGACTCGAATGATTTTGCAGAGTATTGAAGGTGAAGGAGGCTATCTGTTTCTAACGATGATTCACGCATATACTTCCGATGCAGTTCCAGAAGAAGTGAGGGAGTTATTAACCGAAGAACATACGTCATCACAAGTGAAAGAGTCGGCACTTTTAATTTCTGCAGGACAAGACCAAGGCGAAATTGTGGCCGGAGATCCAGAGAAATTAGCCGTGGCTTATTACTCCTTAATTGAGGGATTAGCCATTAGTAAACTGCAGTGGGAAGATTGCCCCATTCCTGATGCGGAAATGATTCTGAGAATTTTTAAAGCGAATCAAGCGTGAATCCATTAACATCATTATATGGGAATGAAATGAATATCGACGTTTGCGAAGGCAAGAAGGCAAGGTCCTTATTATTGCGGAGACGAAAAGGATATTTTTGTAATATAGTATGGGATCTGTCTGTTCCGTTGCTTTCAATGATTTAGACTGGACAACGTCGTGTCACGAAACACTTCAAGGAAAAATTTTGAAGGCTTGCGAGGAAGTTGGCGCCACCGAACCTGAAATCGCTCTGTTCGTGAAGGCTCTAAAATCGATTAGAATCATGAAATGACAAAAGTCGAATCGAATCAACAGACCTTTATGGACTCCTCACTGTCCGCCAACAGGCCTCGAATGGCGGCGGGAGATTCGGCTTTCGCTGTGAGAAAGGCAACCTGACAAGGATGAGTTGATATGACTTTTGTAACTACCTGGAAGACGACCGGTGTGAACTAATGTTGACTGTTGAATTAAAGTCCAACGGTAATATGTCAAGTTCCTGAAACTCGAAAAATGGAAATTTTGTTGGACCAAATTACCGTGAGTCAGTGAAAAAGACAGCACTAAAGAAACCCAGTCTGAGTTTGTTCCTCGAACTGGAACTGTTACCAAAGGATGATAAGGAGGCGATTATTGCTTCTCCGTATTCACCTTCCTTCTAGGCGTGTAGATTTGGTCGTTGCGTAGCAGCACATCGACCAGACGTACAAGTTTTCTTGCGGTTAAGACGAGGGCTCTTTTATGTTGGTGCTTTGGCACCTCAGCGAATTTCTTCTGGTAGTAATTCTGAAATTCTGGATCATGTCGTTTTACCGAGTTGGCGGCTTCAACAAGGTAATAGCGGAGGAACCGGTTACCAGATTTGATTCGCTTAGTATCTTCGGCTTCAAATTTACCGGATTGGTGTTTACGCCACGTGAGACCCGCATACTTTGCAACGGCGGCTTGGTCTTTAAACCGGTGAATGTCGCCGATCTCGGCAAGAATGCCGGCGCAGTAAACGCGTCCAATGCCGGGAATGGTCTCCAGCGTGTTCGGGATGCCGTCCAGCAGTCGCGCGATAGCTTGGTCAATCTGTTTGATCTGTTGCTTGATAGTTCGTATAGACTCGATGGAAGTAGCAAGCAGGATGTCAATCGTATCCTCTACACATTTGGAGAGGCGGTATGAGGAACGGGCGGCCTTCTGAATGCACTTGGCGACCTTCTCCGGATTAGGGAAACGATTCTTGCCTTTCTCTTTTAGGTAATCTGCAAGATCCGCCAGTTCCATGGATCCGATTTCATCAAGACTATACTGCTCCAGCAACAACTCGGTGATGGCATGACCGAAGACATCGCTTTCCACCTCGCTGGTAAAAGCGCTGCATTTGAAGAACAGGTGTTGCAAAAAGTACTGCTTTTCACGCGTCAGATTATGCACGAGATGAAATCTCATGCGAGTAAGGCGCTGTAAAGCAATGTATTGTTCTTGCAGTACCACGGTCATCGGCAGTCGTCCGAAACGCAGCCGGTCAGCGATAATCCAGGCATCAATATAATCGGTCTTGTCCAGGTCGGGGTAAGCCTCCCTGAACTTACTAATGAGCTTGGGATTGATGGTAAACACTTTGGTGCCGCGTTTTTGTAACGAGTTATCTTCGTGCAAAAACATGGCGGGATGCCAACTGTACACGGATGTGGATTCAAGTCCGACGTGGATTTCCTTGGATTTTTCCTTATCTGCTAGGGACAGAAGCTTGTCCCGCAAACGGGAAGCCCCATCGTGGTTATTCGTGACTGTGAAGGAATCCAGTGTGTCACCAACGATGTTCATGGCGCAGACTTTTAAGTCTTCAGAGCTAACGTCAATACCGACGAATAATTTCAAGGTTATCCCTCCCTTCTGAATTAGGGATTTGGGGAATTGGACTCTTCGGGACGCCCCCAGCGCGCTCGCAGATCAATCACCCTCGCATATGAGAACTTCCTTCGATCCATGAGCCGCCTCGAATCTGCTACTTTCGAGCATGGGTTGCCAAAGGGAACAGCCAACGGGTTAGAAGTACACGCGAGTGCTGGGGAAACAGACTTTAGACGTAGTCGAGCTACAGGAGATGAACGAATTTCCCCAAATGACCCAAGGATCATTGTCTGGGAACATCACGAAGAGTCCAAGACCCAATTGCGATTTATTAAGTTTTCAAGGAGGCCTGTTTTCGGGCGGACCCCGACTTCCGCTCCTCGCCCTCCGGGCTGTGGTGCGGGTTCGGCTACTTGCTCCATCTAAAAACAATTTTTTACTGGAAATTCTTCAAAAAGAAGAATCGAAAAATACTATACGAGGGGGGATGATTAAGTGAGAAATTACACTGAACGCGACGGTGTACCTGGACTTACGGTTCTCTACGGAGTTGGTGCACTGGGGTTACTGCTGGCTCTTGTATGTGGCATTGACATCTTGATACAACACCGGATATTTATCGTACCGGAAGGCAACATTACGAAACCGTTATCATTCGACCTGTCAATTGGTTTATTTACATTAACCACTGCTGCAATTTTACCAATTGCCAATTTCACTCGTCGAGGCTACCAAGTATTCGTGTGGACAGCCGTCTTAACTAGCCTATACGCATATATGGTCGAAACTGTGCAGCCATTTCGTGGCCTCGATCCGAGGTTTAGCCATCACTTTCGTCTAATTGATGGATTGGCTAGTATGGGCTTCGCGCTAGATTCTTTGATAATAATAGTGTTGTATATAGTTCTAATGGTGAAGTTCTTTCGAACACGCAGGCTTCCTATCGTTAATCTAGCCATTCGCTATTCAATGGCCGGGATTATGGGAGCATTTGCAGCAGGTGTATGGATGATTGTAGAGCGAGGACGGTATGTCGGAGCTCATGGTAACATCATCTGGGTGCATGCCTTTGGGATTAACGGTATTGAGACAATCTTGCTGTTCGCGGCCATGAGTTCATCACTAAATGGAAGCGACTTTATCAAGGGGAGGTTGGTGCACTTTCAAGGCTTGCTATGGATACTGTTTGAGACGTTAATTGCCGTTCAGACAGCGCGTGGTGATTCAATATTTCACCTCACTGTTATATCCGCATTAGCTGCGGTGTTGTTGCTCTTGTGGTGTGGGATTTTTCTACTTGTGTTTGTTTTCTGGTGTCAACGAACGAACCGTGGCGCCAGTGTTCCCCAAGTGTAGGTTCGTCAACATGTTCGTGTGGCCACCTTGGAGTACGAATGTAACAGAGATATGTACGTACGCGAATTACACAAGGTTCTGGACGAACTTCATCAAATTGAGAAGTTGATTGAAATCCAGGATACATCCCGTTCCGATGAAAGGCGTTCAAGGATGCTTCGACCGCTGACGAGACTGACCCAGAGGACGTGAACCGACTTGCTAAGGCTGTGGACCTTATCGAGTATGTACGTAATACGGTGACAATATCCAGCTAGAAGTGCGTTTCTTGTAAGTGACGACCCGTACCGTGGTGGTATGGGTCTTTTTGCGTTTGTAGGGTATCATACCAATAGGTACGTCAAGTCCAAAGTAATTCCATACGAGTGGAGTTGTCACATTCATGCATACAGAACGTAAGCCGAATCGGTTGATACATGAGAAGTCACCGTACTTATTGCAACATGCTTATAATCCCGTTGATTGGTTTCCATGGGGCGAAGAAGCGTTTCAGAAGGCACAACGTGAGTCTAAGGCAATATTCTTGTCCATCGGCTATTCGTAGCCCTTTGGGGCTATGATAGCAATAAACTAACTAATAGTAAGAGGTTATACTAGCGACCTGTCATTGGTGTCACGTGATGGCTCACGAGTCATTCGAAGATGAAACCGTTGCTGACTATCTCAACCAACACTACATATCGATTAAAGTCGATCGGGAGGAGCGCCCCGATATCGATCACATCTACATGATGTACTGCCAAGCCCTAACGGGTGAAGGCGGTTGGCCGCTCACGGTGATCATGACGCCGGAAGGACATCCGTTCTTCGCGGGAACATATTTTCCGAAGACATCCCGGTACGGTCGTCCAGGACTTTTGGACATCTTGAGTCAACTAAATGAAAAATGGGCTACAGACAATCGTCGACTGCGCGCTGCGAGCGAAGATATCTCGGAGAGGTTGCAGCCTATCTTTGCTGCAGCACCGGGATCGTTTGACCCGAAGACCGCCGTACATCAAGCTGCCGAGAAACTGGGGAACCGGTTTGATCCGCTGTACGGCGGCTTCGGTGATGCACCGAAGTTTCCAACGTTCCATCAACTGATGTTTCTCTTGCGCTATCACCGCTATACCGGTGAAAACGATGCACTCCAGATGGTGCAAAAAACCCTGACCTCGATTTCGCGTGGAGGCATTTTCGATCACGTCGGAGGCGGCCTCGCCCGCTACTCCACTGACACCTATTGGCGCGTTCCGCATTTTGAGAAGATGCTTTACGACAACGCGCTGGCGGTGCTGACGTACACCGAGGCATACCAGCAGACGAAGGACACGGCGCACAAGTGGTTCGTTGACAGTGTGCTTCACTACGTGGAACGCGAAATGACTTCGGAGGGTGGGGCTTTTTACGCGGCCCAGGATGCGGACTCGGAGGGTCAAGAAGGACGGTTTTACGTATGGCGACCGGATGATGTTACGGCCGCCCTGGGTGAAGAGCTTGGTGAACTGTATTGTGATTTCTACGACATCACCGACGAAGGGAACTTCGAAGGGTATAATGTCCCGAATTTCATCGAGACGGATGTAGAGACATTTGCCAGTTCCCGAGGGCTGACAATTGACGCGTTGTGGGCAAAGCTTCGCGACGCGAATGAACAACTGTATGAGTGGAGAGAGCATCGCGTTCACCCGGGAACGGACGACAAAGTACTCACTGCTTGGAACGCTCTCATGATCACGGCGCTTGCCAAAGCGGGGGCTGCATTCCATCGTTCTGATTACGTCATGCGAGCTGTCCGTGCGGCCAATTTTATCGAAAAGCAGTTGGTGCGACAGGACGGACGTCTATTGGCACGTTACCGGGACGGGGAAGCCGGCATTGTTGCCTATTCCGACGACTATGCGTATTTGATTTGGGCGTACCTTGAACTATACCAAGCGACGCTCGACGGTTTTTACTTGCGGCGTGCAATTCACTGGCAAAAGCAGTTGGATGAATATTTCTGGGACATTAACTTACACGGTTATTTCTTGAGTGGTCACGATGCGGAGGAACTGATCGCTCGGCCGAAAACGGTATATGATGGCGCCACACCGTCCGCCAACTCTGTCAGTGGCTACAATCTGGCGCGGCTTTATGCCATTACAGGTGACGCCCAATATGCGGACAAAGAGGACAAATTGTTTGCAGCGTTTGCCGAAATGCTGAACGAGGCACCGACGGAACATCTATTCCTGCTCATGGCAAGTTTGCTCGTGTACGGTGGCACAACGGAAGTCGTTGCTGCGGTTGGAGAAGGAAATCGCGATGTCGAGGATTTTGTGGAATCTTGGCATCAGGCGTTCGTTCCAGAGGCTGTCATCTTGGAACCCCAGGCGCGGGGAGAAGAAGGGTCGATTTATCCAGCGGAACAGAACCAGTTGACAGTCTATGTATGTCGTCATTTTCAGTGCGATCGACCGGACCTGGATTGGAAGAGCGCCATTGAGCGAATCATCGCCACGCCTCCGCGCTTCTAGGCTGAATTCCGAGTAGGATATTGGTTGCTGGGGAGAGGTCACGTTGAATATCCAATTGGACCATTTGCTGCAGGCCGTCAAGAGCCCTGAGGATGCCAGACTCGCATTTGAACGACAGCTCGGCGTCCACACGACAACTGGGGGAAGTCATCCCCAGTGGGGAACATATAACACACTATGCTATTTCGGTCTATCCTATATTGAATGGGTTGGTGTTCGCGACGAAGAGGTGGCTGTCCGTACGGATTTTGGGCGAAATGTGATTGAGCGGCTGGCCGTCCATGAAGGACCCATTCAGTTTGCGTTGCGCACCGAAAACATGGATGAAATTGTGAATCGTTGGGCGCAACAGGGCGTGCCATTTGACGGGCCCATCAACGCCTCTCGATCTCGCCCGGACGGCACAATCCTTCACTGGCGGATGCTGTTTCCCCGACAACAAGGGGGGACGTCGTTCAAGCTCCCCTTCTTTATTGAGTGGGGAAGTGGCGACGGCGATCGGGCGGAGGATCTGCGTCGAACGGGTGCCCTGCCCACGAAGCCGCTCTTCCGTATGGCCGCGATTCACTCTGTCGTGGAGGACTTGGATTTGGTAAAGGAGCGATGGGATATGTATTATCCTGTTGCTCTTGATGTCGCTTCAGATTCCGAATGCGGTGAGGGGCTCCAAGCGACGGTTGGAGATGTCGACCTGTACTTTTGGCGACCGTTTTCGGCCAACATGAGGCAAATCGTCAGTGACGTTGGTGAAACACCCTACCAATTGGATCTAGCTCGCGTCGAGTCTATCGGTCATCCTTCTGACATGGCGAGCTTAAGTATTCATGGATTAGTTATCCGAATTGTATGAAGGACAGGGTCAATTGAGACTGAGCACCATGACACGGTAAAAAGTATATTGCCGGTGTGGTGCTGACGGATCGTCGAAGAAATGCGCTATACTTGTCTATGATACGCCGAGCGGATGGCGGGCGATGTATTTACGGTTCCAAGTAGGGGGTAACGACAACATGGCAGCAAATCCAACGACTTCAGTTGAGCGCACACAGATGTCTCACACAGAAGTCCGCGCTCAAATTGACAAAGCATTTGATGAAAATTCAGAGGGCATTGTTGAGGCTCTCGGTCTTTTACAAGCGTTGCAGGAACGCGGTGTTTTGCCGCTTGTCCGGGCGCTTGTGGAGCAAGGGGATGACGTTTTAAAGGTCATTCTTGCGTTGTTTCAAAGTGAGGAATACGGTGCAGGTGTGAAGAACTTCATCGGTCTCTTGCAACTGTTTACCAAGATTCCGACGGAATCCATGGAGAGCGTCATTGCAGGCGTTGGTGGCGGAATGAAAGCTGCCTCAGAGGCGCCTGAAGTGGGCAAGTTTGGTGTGTACGACGCGTTGAAGTCACTGCAAGATCCAGATGTAGCCCGAGCAATTTCGTTCGGTTTAGCGTTTTTAAAGGGAATGGGCCGTTCTCTGGCTGAAGTCAAACAGGGAGGCGAGCACGCATGAGTGCGTGGGCTGTTCGCTCGGGCAGTGATTTGCCGCAGCGGGCGGAGCGGCAAATTTTACAGTACCGTGATTCAACGTGGGCGGAGGTCGAGGATGTTGTCGCATCGGAGTATGCGTTGACGATTTACGTCAATGACAACGAATTGGCTACGATTGTGTGTACGCCCACGAATATCGAAGAACTCGTTGTTGGATTTATGGCATCGGAAGGAATCATTCAATCGGCCGACCAGATTGAGGACCTTACAGTCAGTCGTTTCATGGGGACAGCGCGGGTCAAGACGAAACATCAGGTGACGTTTAATCAGGCATTTTACAACAAACGATACATCGCCTCTTGTTGCGGTAAGGGTAGGCAAAGCTTTTATTTTCACAATGACGCGGTGACCGCGAAACATGTTGACGATGATGTCCATCTCGAACCGAATCAAGTGTTTTCCCTACTCGACGCCATGGATGAGGAAGCAACGCTCTTCCATGAGACAGGCGGCGTTCACATGGCTGCTCTGTGTCGACCGGATGAGCTGTTGCTGGCGCGTACGGACATTGGACGACACAATGCGTTGGATAAAATATTCGGCAACGTACTCATGTCCGGGATTTCCTTGGCAGGCACGGTCATTTCGTTCAGCGGTCGCATCTCCTCTGAAGTGCTTCTGAAGGTGGCGAAGATCGGTGTGGGGATCGTTATTGCGAGATCGGCGCCCACAGCCCTCGCTATCGATATGGCTGACGAGCTTGGGATCACAGCGGTGGGTTTTGTCCGCGGCAAGTCATTTAATGTGTACACACATCCGTGGCGTATGCAGCGCTAGTTGTTATTTAGGACTCGGTTCGTCCACATTGGGTGGTTGGAAGAAACATTTACAGTGAATTCGTAACAACGGCTTTCGCCTTAGACGCGAGGCCGTTTTTTTGTTTTCCAGACAGTTCCTCAGACGTGTTCCCCTTGACAAACCAATATTGTTTACGGTTATATTATCAATGTTAATATAACCATCGGTGATAAGGGTGTGATTCACGCTGAGCATTCAAGCAGCTATTCTCGGATTCCTTATGGATGATGCACTCAGTGGGTACGACATCAAAGCAAAGTTTGAGCTATCGGTATCTAACTTCTACAATGCATCTTTCGGAGCTATTTACCCTGCACTTCGCAAAATGGAGCAAGACGGTCTTGTCGAAAAAAAGGTAGTCCCTCAGGAAGGGAAGCCAAATAAAAACCTGTATCAAATCACGGATAGTGGGCGGGAAACCTTTCTCGCGTACTTGAACAGTCCTCTGGAGGCTGCTTTAGTCCGGTCTGACTTTCTTATTCGTGTCTTTTTTGCTCGCTATGCAGCACCGGAACAGTTCAGAGGGTGGATGGAGGAGGAACGTATACGAGTTCAAGCATCACTCGATACGTTTCGCGAGATCAAGCGTCGATACCCATCGATGGATCCGTTTGAAGCGAAGACACTCGAGTTTGGGATTGCCAATGCCCAAATGCAAATCGAATGGTTAGACCGAGAAATCGATTTGCTGGGTAAGGACGGGATGGAAAAGTGAACAGCAACAGAGGTGTTGGAGTTGTTGTTCTCGTTTGCTTAGGTGTCTTCGTCTGTACACTCGATACGACGGTTATGAATATTATCCTGCCGTCCATTCAGGACCAGCTCAACATGTCACTTAACAGCGTGTCGTGGGTTTTAAACGTATACACTCTGTGTATTGCTGTAATGTCTATCCCCATGGCAAGGCTATCAGATGTTTTCGGGAGAGGGCGGCTATTCGTCATTGGTTTGGCCCTCTTTGGTCTCGGATCGACTTTATGCGGTTTGTCCGGTGCAGGCTCGTTTCTTATCTTTTCCAGATTTGTTCAGAGTGTAGGTGCGGCAATTCTCATTCCCTGCAGCAATATTCTTGGCGTCGAAGCCATGCCGTTAGAGAAGCGAAACGTGTCGCTCGCGCTGCTTGGGATGACACAGGGTGTTGCTGCCGCTTTTGGCCCCACCATCGGCGGGTTGATTACTCAATTGACAAGTTGACGAGATGTGTTTTTTGTGAATGTCCCGATTTGTCTCGTTGCAATCGTCTGTTCTTGGTTTCTCTTGTCATTGCGAAGACCAGATGTACATCGGGTGGACGTAGATATCGTAGGGCTGGTCCTTTGTACTGTCTCCATCTTTTCATTAACGTACCTTCTCTTGGAGGGAAACAATTGGGGATGGTTTAGTACAAAGGCAATCTCGTTCGCGGGCACCTTCATGGTCTGTCTTACGGCATTTCTCCTTGTGGAACGAAAGGTAACCGCTCCGATGGTTAACCTGAGCCTGTTTCAGAACCGATTGTTTACTGGTGCTTCGATCACGGTTGTCACATCAACATTATTTCTTGTGGGCGTGACGGTAATACTCCCGCAGTTTCTCACGCGAGTCCAGGGCTATTCTGAGTTAACGGCGTCCCTCCTGGTTAGCCCACTGCCCCTTGCTATTTTCGTTTCTACGCCGTTTATATCTAGATTAGCGGTGAAGATTGGACCAGCGATTCCAGTTTCGTGTGGTTTCGTTCTTATGGGAACTGGGTACGTCTGGTTACATGACGTAATCCGTGAAAATAATCCTGTGACATGGTCTATGATTCTGGCACTGGCCGTTGTCGGCTGCGGGTTTGGTTTTGTCATTGCGCCGTCGCAAGTTGCGAGTGCGCTTGCTTTTGAAGGGACCATGTTGACAACTGCCCAAAGTGTGTACGGTATGTTCCGTCAAGTCGGTATTGTTTTGTCTGTTGCCGTATTCGTCGGTAGCCTTACACACAGTCTCGACGCTGCGAACAAACAGAATATTGGCTTTGCTCGACAGGCTGTAAGGGAGATACGTTTACCAAGCAACGTTCAGGATGTCATCCTCGCAAGTACCACAGGCCAGCTCGTCTCTGAACGCGAATACTCGAGGACTGCGCCGAGTACAGAGAACACCCAAGTTATCCCGAACATGCCTGGGATTCTTGAGTACAAGAACCGTGTGGCAGCAAGGGTGAAGACGAACGCAGAGGAAGCCTTTGCTGGTATCTACAAAACAAGCGTCCCGTTTGTCTTCGTTGCTGCACTCAGTGCATTCCTGTATCGACGCAGTCGAGAAACCCACCACGCGGAGTCCGACGATAGCGTCAAAAATTTGGAGATGACGGGCCCGTGACCAGGAGATAATTTACGAGGGCCGAATATAAGAGAGCTAATTTAAATTTGGGAGGCACTGTCGTGTCACTATTTTCGGGATTGATTATTGTACACATTGTAAGCGGAACCTGCTGCCTCGTTATGGGTGCTGTGGCACTCTTAGCTCGAAAGCGCCGGGGTAAACACACGGTGTGGGGCGAAGCATACCACGCAACTTACGTGATTCTGTTTCTATCAGCACTTTTCACTTCTATTCTTCACTGGCAACAGGACGCTTATTTGTTCTATATTGACCTGTTCTCCTACGGGTTAGCGTTGCTCGGTTACCTGTCGCGGAAAATTCGGTGGAAAGATTGGCTGAAGACGCATATTGCGGGCATGGCGGGATCGTATATTGCCCTCATCACGGCCATTTTTGTCGTCAACCAGCCGCACATACCCGGAATGAATAAAATTCCAGCACTCGTGTTTTGGTTTCTTCCCACGATTGTCGGAACACCGCTCATTTTCCGAACTGCTTCGCGGTACACAAAACCGCGAAAGCTCACTAAAACCAACGTTTCTTCCTAAAGAAGAGAAACAATCCGAAAACGGATGCAAGAATCCACGCCCACACCCAAACATATCCGTAACGCCATCCGTATTCGGGCACTTTGACGTTCATCCCGTACAATCCAACGATGAAGGAGAGTGGCATGAAGAATGTACTGACTATCGTCAACGTCTTCATGATGGCGTTCATCCGATCACTCTTAATGGCCATTTGCAGGTCCAACAGTCCAGACAGCGAGTCTCGAAAACTGTCGATCCCATCAACAATCCGATTAATATGTTCGTACAAGTCCATCAAGTACACGTTATCCTCTTGCTTTGTGTATGGGAATGCCGCATGCATCAATGATTCAACAACGTTGCGTTCCTCGCTAAAGACGCGCCTTGTGCGATGTAGCGTGCGTTTGAGTGAGAAGATCTCCGGTGCGACGGACGTCTGCGGATTATCGTAAATTTGACTTTCCATGGCGTCTACCGTGTCTTCAATCGAATCTACGAAATCGAGGTAATGATGAACACACAGGTCGAGGAATTCATAGAGGATTCGGCCAGGATTCTTCATTTTTTCGGGTGTCTTTTGAAACTCCTCTTCCAGTTCACTGAGGAATGGCATGGGCTTGGGCAGAATGGCGATGACAAAGTTGTGCCCCATGACAATCCCAATCTGGACTAGTTCCCAGTCGTCGCGAAGGAAGAAGAAGGGGAAGAAGGCGTGATCGGTATAGACGTTCAGTTTTGGACGCTGCCCGAAGCGAAGACAATCTTCGACGACGAGTTCGTGGCAATGGTATGTGTCGCCGACAATTTTTCTGATCTCCTCTTGATGCGGCTGCAACAGAGGAAGGAAAACCATCTCTTGTTCTGAAGCTGCACGATTGGGTACACGGGCTACGTTGTGTCCATTATAAACGAGCAACTTGTTCTCACCTTTCAGGCAACGAGATTATTGTATGGATAGGATAGAGTGTAACAGGTTGTCCCAGTGGTTTAAAAGATTCATATGACATTGCGTTGACAATGACCGTAAGACGACGCTTCTCTTTTCAGCTCCTAGGCTGCATGAAAATGAGCTGCCCAGTCAGCCGATTGGCTAGGGCAGCTCATTCGTAAGGGTCTTATACAGATCACATGTGAATCATCGATACCATCATTGCACAAAACATCAAGACACCGAAGCGGAAGAGGAGATTTGAGGTCCCTTTTACCGCTGCGTGCAGCTTGGCCGGCTCAGTAAACTGGTAGTAGAGCCGCGTGACGTAAATGGCCGTCGGGATGGTTGCCAATACGGCCAACGCCCAAAACGTTAAAAGATGGAGAACGACGAGAACTACGACTAACACATACGCCGCGGCAAAGACGCTACCAAACAGAATCCTTCCCCGCTCACGGCCAATCAAAATGGCGATCGTTCTGCGCCCACCTTTAACATCTTGGTCCATGTCCCGAATGTTGTTCGCAAGGAGAATGGCACCAATGAGGAGGCCAATGGGGATAGAAACCAATGTTGCACGCCACGTAATGGTACCTGCCTGTAAATAGAACGCGATGAGAACGATGGCCGGACCCATGGCCGTCGCCGCCGCTAGTTCTCCAAACGGCGTGTACGCCAGTGGCCAAGGACCGCCAGAATACAGATAGCCGATGGACATGCATACCGCTCCAATCAGCGCGAGCCACCAACTCGTTTGGGAGCACAGGTAAATACCCAGCAACAGGGCCAGGATGATAGAGATCCACCCGAACGCAAGTACGAGCTTGGGCCTAACGCCGTCCCGAACGATGGTACCGGCGATACCGACCATGTTTTCATCGTCGAGGCCGCGTTTGTGATCGAAATACTCGTTGAACATATTTGTGGCCGATTGAATCAATACAGACGCGAGAAACATTGCAATAAATAAGGACGTGTGAAAGCCGTACGACGGAATGGCAAGTCCGGTACCGATGAGTACCGGCACAATGCTCGCTGTCAGCGTGAACGGACGGAACAGTCTCCACCATACACCCAGCTTTTGATTTGTCACGGAAAGTCCTCCTTTCTTACCAAGTTGTACGAGCAAAGACAGTCTCGTTTGTCTATAAATCCATCGTTATCCTAGCATGCGGTGCCTGCGACGGCAAATGAGATTTTGTCATCTGGAAAGTGTCAAGATCTACGACATTTTGACCCGTACTCGGACAAGTTCTATAATTATGGACGTTATTTAAACCGAGTCGCACCGGAATCTAGAACTATAATAGGAGGGCGTAAGCATGTCGCTGCAATGGGAAAAAGTAAAAGACTATACCGACATTATTTACGAACGCGCCGAAGGGATTGCTCGTGTCACCATTAATCGCCCCGAGGTACATAACGCATTTCGACCGGAAACGGTGGCGGAAATGATCGATGCATTTCACCATATCCGAGACGACGCTTCCACTGGTGTCGTGTTATTTCAAGGTGCAGGCGGCAAGGCGTTCTGTTCCGGCGGCGATCAACGGGTTCGCGGCCATGGCGGTTACGTGGGAAGCGACGAAGTCCCTCGCCTCAATGTGCTCGATTTACAGCGTTTGATTCGTCAATTGCCAAAACCCGTTATCGCAGTTGTTGCCGGCTACGCTATCGGTGGTGGACACGTTCTTCATCTCGTGTGTGATCTCACCATTGCTGCGGACAACGCGCGTTTCGGACAGACGGGACCGAAAGTGGGCAGTTTCGATGCTGGCTACGGTGCAACGCTCTTGGCCCGCACGGTGGGTCACAAGAAAGCGCGGGAAATCTGGTATCTCTGCAGGCAGTATTCCGCACAGGAAGCGCTCGATATGGGTCTGGTCAACACGGTTGTGCCACTGGATCGTTTAGAGGAAGAAAGTATTCAGTGGGCAAAGGAGATTCTCGAAAAGAGCCCGATTGCCATCCGCTTCCTGAAGATGGCATTCAACGCGGACACGGATGGCTTGGCAGGATTGCAGCTATTGGCTGGCGATGCAACGATGCTTTACTATATGACCGACGAAGCGAAGGAAGGAAAGAATGCGTTCCTTGAGAAACGCAAACCGGACTTCACGAAGTTTGATCGGCTTCCCTAACGAGCAAAAGTTGGGAAGAAGCCTTGAATGCACGAGATGACAGCAGGTGAATTGGAATGCAAGGAATTGATGTGCAACCCGTGCGCTACATTCCGGATTGGTTGACAACCCGGGCCACACAACATCCGCAACAAGTCGCTATTGTCTCTCCAGACGGGAGCCTCACATATCAAGCACTTTACGACGCCGCGTGTTCGTACGCGGCTTCGTTGTGCAAACTGGGCGTCACGGAAGGGCAACGGGTTGCTGTGCTCACGAAAAAGGGGCAGCGTTACGCCGTCATGCTCCACGCGTTGATGCAGTTAAACGCAATTACTGTTCCGTTGAACTGGCGTCTGACCGGGGCTGAACTGGCACCACAGATGGAGGATTGCGGCTGTGTACTGCTTCTTTATGACGAGGATGCGACGTCGCTCGCAGCCGATATCATGGAACACTGTAAGCCAGACCTGGGTGCCCGACAAATTGAGCAACTGGAGGTAACGGCGGATCGAGTCTCGCGTGACGATGTCGATCTCTGCCGCACCCACGCCATCATCTATACATCCGGGACCACTGGACGCCCGAAAGGGGCCATGATTACATATCAGAACCATTGGTGGGGCGCGATGGCTTCCGCCATGCAATTAGGCCTCAGCATCAATGATAAGTGGCTTGTGCCCATGCCGTTGTTTCACGTTGGCGGCATGGCAGTGCTCATCCGCAGTCTCATTTATGGTACAACGGTTGTCATCCACAACGGGTTCGATGAGCGCGCGGTCAATCGGGCCATCGAGGATGAGGGAATCACCCTTGTATCCGTTGTCCCAGCTATGCTTCAGCGAATGCTCCGGGAACGGACGCGACCATATCCCACTACACTTCGCACGGTGCTACTCGGCGGGAGTGCCGCCCCGAAGGCGTTACTGGAGCAAGCATTGTCGTTATCTGTGCCAGTAAACCAGAGTTACGGGATGACCGAGACGAACACGCAGGCAACGACCTTGCAATCGTACGACGCGCTTCGCAAGGTTGGGAGTTCCGGCAAACCACTCCCCATCACGCGTGTTGCTATCGCCGCTGCATCCGGGTTGACCACAGCGCCTCATGTGGAGGGTGAAATCGTGGTGAAAGGTCCCACAGTGATTGCGGGTTATTACAATCGCCCAGATGCGAATGAGATGACCTTCCGGGACGGTTGGTTGTACACGGGGGATATTGGTGTTCTGGACGATGAAGGATATTTGTATGTCCTGGACAGACGATCCGATCTCATCGTCTCCGGCGGTGAAAATGTGTATCCGGCCGAGATCGAGTCTGTACTGTCACAACATCCTGCAGTACTAGAGTCAGCGGTCGTTGGACAGGCGAATGAGGAGTGGGGACAAGTCCCCATAGCGTTTGTCGTCCTGCAACCAGATGCTCAGGCATCTGCGGACGACTTGCGCGCACACTGTAGAAATCGTCTCGCGGGATACAAAGTACCTAAAGATGTTCATTTTGTGTCTTCGCTGCCACGTAACGCGTCAGGGAAGCTGTTGCGCCGGGCTTTGAGGGAGCAGGTGTAAGCTGTGAAGGAATTGGTGAATCGTCTCGTCACGGATATCACCCGTGCGTGGCAGGTGGACGAGACGTTAAAGGGTGGGCAGTGGCGCGTCGTATCTTTGACGTTACCCTGTGCTTCCACGCCGGCACTCGACTCTGTTCTAGAGTGGAACACTGGAGTTCAAGCGGTCTACTCAGCGGAGCCCGTTACCCGCATGGAGCGAGTTGGCCTCGGGGCCGCGGCGGTCGTTCAGGGTTTTGGCTCAGATGCCATGGGTGTTGTCAGAACCGAAATGAACGCCGCTCGTCTCCCGTCAGGGAGCACGTGGTTTGGCGGATTCGCGTTTGACCCAACCATCGAGCCACGGGGAATTTGGCAGGGCTGGCCGCACGCTATGTGGTTTGTTCCCAAGTTACTCTTGGTACGGGCCTTCGACTCCGACGTAGTACGGGTGTCCTATATTGACAAAGCCGGCCAGACGGTGGAAGACATCACCGCGTCCCTTAAGGGGATGCTGAGGCCAGCTGCGTCAACCCATATGTCTGAAATCCGATTCGACGCCAGTACTACATTGGAATCGAATGATGTCATCCACGACGAGGAAACATGGGCCGCTGTCGTCAATCGTGCACTGGTGGACATTCGCGCCGGACGCATGGATAAAGTCGTGCTAGGGCGTCAGGCGAGAATGACTGTCACAGCGACGTTGTCTGATAGCTTGAGTCGACTTCGCAATGCATACGAAACAAGTCATGTCTTCGCTATGCACTGGAACGGGGTGTGGATGCTCGGTGCTAGCCCGGAGGAATTGGTCCGTGCAGGCGGAGGCGCGATAACTGTCGACTGTTTGGCGGGTACAACTGCACGGGGGATCGACGCCGAAACGGATCGACAACTAGCCAAAGCGTTGTTGACGAGTGAGAAAAATCGGTCTGAGCACGGCGCTGTCGTTCGGTTTGTCACAGAACGTTTGCGACTGGTGGCCAACGAGCTTGAGTGGCCAGACGTGCCGACAATCAAACAGCTTGCCAACGTGCAGCACTTGTATACGCCGGTGCGCGGACGACTTCAAAATGGGAAACAATTGCTCGATGCGGCGGCACTGTTGCACCCAACACCTGCAGTAGGTGGGACTCCCCGTGCGGATGCCCTGACATTTATTCGCGAGCACGAGGGGTGGCCGCGAGGTTTCTATGCAGGTGGTTTTGGATTGATCGACGGAACTGGCAATGGTCTCGTCAATGTTGCCCTGCGCACAGCCGCGGTTCGTTTCCCAGAGGCCAGGTTGTTTGCGGGTTGCGGGATTGTCGACGGATCGAGACCCGCTGATGAATGGTTAGAAACAGAAATGAAACTGAAACCCATGCGGATGGCACTTCAGTGAATGGGGGGATACCAGTGGCAAATGACAACCTTTGGCCTGTCCACAGTTTTGTCGACGGGCTCGCGAACGCTGGTGTGAAACACGCGGTCGTATCGCCGGGATCGAGAAATACACCGTTGACGCTTGCACTTGTCGAGCATCCCGATATCGAAGTGTACACGCATTTGGATGAACGATCCGCCGCCTTTTTCGCCCTTGGCATCGCCCGGTCGACAGGTGCACCTGTGGTTATTTCATGTACGTCAGGTACGGCGATGGCCAACTATTACCCTGCCGTCATGGAAGCATACGAAGCGCGAGTTCCGCTCATTGTCGTCACGGCCGATAGGCCGCAGCGTCTGCGAGAAGTCGGCGCGAATCAAACAGTTCGCCAATACGGCTTGTACGATGGACACGTCAAGACGTCTATCGAGATGCCTGTACCCGATGGTTCCATGGTTGTTGCACGGTATGCGGCGGCTGTGGCAGCACGTGCTGTCGCAACGTCTCTGACGTCGCCGCGCGGACCTGTCCACGTGAATTTTCCCTTTGAGGAACCGCTTATGCTTCCAAGACGGGATACCCTTACACGAGACCAACACGTTCAGACACCAACGGTCTACGCAAGAAAAGCAGCACCTGTCGCCGAAGAAGCGGTTCAATTTTTGACGAACGCTTTGGCTGGAGCAACGCGTCCACTCATTGTCGTGGGTCCGCTGGACGATCCGCAACTGGTAGAAACCGTTGTACAGTTTGCCGAGGCGAATCATATAGCTGTCTTGGCTGATGTTCTCTCACAGGCGCGGGGACGGCTAGCTGGCGGTACGGCCGTCATCGATTATTACGACTTGCTTCTGGCCGCTGCAGGTTCGACAATCCCTGTTCCGGACGTCGTTCTTCGCTTCGGGGCGCAGCCAACTTCCAAATCATTGGCAACGTTTATGAATCGGTGGACCGACGAATCCACGGTCTTCCTCGTCGATGACACAGAATGGTACCGGGATGCATCGTTCCATGCCACACATGTTTTGGTTGGCGATCTCAAGCCAACGCTTGCTGACATGGCCCTTCCACAGAGTGAATCGAGGGAATCATATTTGCGATTGTGGCAGCACGCAAATGAGCAAGTTGCAAACAGTGTTGCCCACTTCACCTCACTGACCTGGTTTGAAGGGACAGCGATACGTGCCCTGACACGGGCCGTGGGATCGAGAGCCCAACTGGTTTTCGGGAATAGTCGACCAATTCGGGATGCGGATGCGCTGGCGGACATGACAGGTCAAGGCGTACGCACGTATGCAAATCGCGGTGTCAGCGGAATTGACGGCGTCGTATCGACTGCGTTTGGCATTTCCGCCGGGAATCGCGACTTGCCAACTGTGCTCTGCATCGGCGACGTGTCTTTCTACCACGACTTAAATGGGTTGTTGGCTGCCCGACGATTTCATGTGCCGCTCACCGTCTTGTTGATTCATAATGAGGGAGGCGGGATTTTCCAGCACCTCAGTCAAGCAGAACGCAAGGACACGTTGGAGTATTTCACAACGCCGCACGGGCTTGAGTTTGAAGATATTGTTCACGCGTACGGTGGGGTGTATCGCAGGGTGGATGATGAAGAAAGCATGATCGCCGCCGTCCAGGAGTCCATGAAGAACGAGGGTCTGAACGTAGTTGAAGTCCGGTTTCGCAACGACGCGAGCGCGGCCCATTACCGCTCCTTGAAAGCCCTGGTGATGGATGCACTGCAGGTGAAAACACAATGAACCATATGTTGTCCATTCGGGGAGTGACATACGCGGCTGTCGAATTCGGCTCGGGTGAAAGTCTCTTGCTGCTGCACGGCTTTACCGGATCGAAAGCTGTCTTCCAGCCGTTTCGCGAGGAGTGGGCGTCGCACTTCCGTTGTATTGTACCAGATTTACTCGGCCATGGAGACAGTGATGCACCGCTTTCCCCAGTTCGCTACGGAATGGCAGAAACACTGCGGGACGTTCTTGCCATTCTTGACACCCTCGAAGTGAAACAGACCCATGTTCTCGGTTATTCGATGGGCGGTCGAATTGCTCTGGCTTTTGCGTTGACTTATCCAGAGAGAGTCCATCGCCTTGTGTTGGAGGGCGCTTCACCCGGTCTTCGCACAGACGATGGGCGGACATCACGGCGCGCGTCCGACGAGCAACTGGCCCAATTCATCGAGACGGAAGGTGTCCAAGCATTTGTTGAGCGGTGGGAGAGTATCCCGCTTTTTGCGTCTCAACGTCGATTGCCGGAAGATGTCTTTCTCAATCAGCGCGCCATTCGATCACAGCAACGCAAAGAGGGGCTAGCCGGAAGCCTGCGCGGGATTGGCACGGGCCAGCAACCAAGTTACTGGTCTCGTCTCCACGAGCTAAGGATCCCAACTCTACTCGTCACGGGTGAGTTGGATATGAAGTTTACGCAAATCAACGAACAGATGGCTGCCTGTATGCAAGACGCTACGCACGTTGTTATACAGGATGCAGGCCACACCCCACATATTGAGAAGCCATCGGACTTCCAAAGAATCGTTGTCGAATTTCTAAGGTAAGATACGGAACAAGATAGCGGTCCGTGCGCGACGAGACCCATCTGGCATGAAACAGGTTGCGGTACAGCTTAACCCCGCGATGGGGGGGCCGGCACCTGCACACTAACGGCTTGACCACACTCGCCCGTTGTCATGTTCAACAGTTCATCCACTCATCTCGATCTCGCCTGTTATTCACTCCATCCGATCCTGTAGACTATAGGAAGCGTGCGCCGCTTTGCGATGAGGAGAGGATCTTTTGATGTTTCACTTGGCAGGGACTTGGGAAGAAGCCCTCATGATTCTGTTTATCGTGGTGGGCCTTGGCATCATAGTGAGTAAACTGACGGAGAAGCCGCGGATCCCAGACGTGGCTGTCTTTCTTGTGTTAGGGATTGTCTTGGGGCCCCAGGTCTTGCACCTCATCAGTGCACCCAGTCAATCGCAGGTCAACCAATTTATAATTTATCTTGGGGCCACATTGATTTTATTTGACGGAGGCCGGTCCGTCCGATTCGACGTCCTCCGTCGCGTATACATAAGTATTTCCGTGCTGGTCACCATCGGCGTTGTCGTATCCGCGTTGGTCGTCGGGGTCGCGGTACACCTGTTGCTGGGAACGCCGTGGGTCTGGTCCTTGCTTCTCGCAGCAATTATGGCCTCGACCGATCCGGCCACATTGATACCGGTCTTTAAACGAGTCCCAATTGTCGAACGGCTTCAGCAGACAATGGAGACGGAATCGGCATTTAATGATGCGACGGCGTCCGTACTCGTCATGACACTCATGGCAGCCGTTCAAACAGGGGGGTCTCTCAACATTGGTTCCGCTGTCTATCAATTTTTCCATGACTCATTAATCGGACTAGCAGTAGGTCTCGTGTTTGGTGTTGCCGCCTTGTGGACCGTGTCACGAAGGGGCTGGGGTATCTTTCACGAATTCGGGTCGGTTGTGCTCTTTGTCACAGCTATTGGCTCGTATGTTATCGCAAGTAGGCTTCATGCCAGTGGTTTCATGGCGGCATTTGCTGCTGGCGTCATTACCGGTAACGGGAAATCATTTGGCTGGTCATTTTCTGCCGAAACAAATGCCCATTTAGAACATTTCGGCAGCGTCATGACGACCATCATGCGCATGCTTATCTTCGTGCTATTAGGGACACAAGTTGATTTTGGCGTCGTCTATCAATATTTGTGGGTTGGGCTCGTTGTCGTGGCTGTACTCATGTTTATTGCGCGTCCGGCGACGGTCGTCAGTTCAGTTCTTGAGGATCGCCTGGCGAAATGGAATTGGCGCGAAGTGACGTTCATGATGTGGGTCAGAGAGACTGGAGTCATCCCGGCTGCGCTCGCTGGGACGGCCGTCGCAGAGAAGATCCCTCACGCGGACGTGATCATGGCCGTCGCCTTTTTGGCCATCTTATGTACGATTCTTGTCCAAGCAACGACGACTGGTTCGGTCGCCAAGCTCCTTCGACTCAATCGCGAGGGACACCAAGCGGACTTGTAATGTCGAAACGCTCGCAATGGGGTGTCGGATCTCATCGAATCTTAGTCAATCTTTACGAATTCTTTACACAGGCAATATAGCAGATTCACAATTCATTGTTATCCTGACCTCTGTTAGGACAAAATACGTCATCCCAACAGGGGTCAGGGAGGAACGAAATAATGTCTCTTCGTGCGAAAAAAATTCTGGCAGGTGCCGCAGCATTGACTGCGATGGTGGCTGTAGTAGGTTGTGGAGCCAACGGGGCGAATAATACAGCCGGAGCAGCAGATACAGCGAACAACACATCCACGGGTAATAGCACAGCCGCAACTGGCGGCAATGTCAGTTTGGCAGAGACTGGATCTTCACTTCTTTATCCATTATTCAATGGGCAATGGATTCCGGCATATGGTTCCGTCGCTTCAAATGTGCAAATGTCAGCAGCTTCTACGGGCAGCGGTACGGGAATCTCTCAGTCAATTGCTGGAACGGTTGACATGGGCGCATCTGATGCATACCTTGCGGACGCTCAAATGCAGCAGAATCCTGGAATGTTGAATATTCCGGTCGCAATCTCCGCACAACAGGTTATGTACAACCTACCGGGAGTGAAAGGCAACTTGAAGTTGTCTGGCGACGTGCTTGCACAGATTTATCAGGGGAAGATCAAGTTCTGGGACGACAGTGCAATCAAGTCAATGAACCCAGGTGTTACATTACCTCACCAAGCGATTATTCCGGTTCGTCGTTCTGACGGATCTGGCGATACATTCTTGTTCACACAGTTCCTGTCTGATACGAATAGTGCTTGGAAGGGCAGCGTTGCTTACGGCACAACAGTCTCTTGGCCTTCCTTGTCAACCGAAGTTGGTGCGAAAGGCAACGACGGTGTTGTTGCAGCGCTGGCGAAGAACAAATACAGCATCGGTTATGTCGGCATCAGTTGGTTGGACAAGGCCACACAGCAGGGATTGGGCTATGCAGCTTTGAAAAACAAGGATGGTAACTTTGTCCTTCCGCAAACCGCAAACATTCAAGCTGCTGCTACGCAAGGTACGCAAAATGTTCCAGCTGACGAGCGCGTCTCGCTGATTGATGAGCCTGGTAAGGATTCCTACCCTATCATCAACTTTGAGTACGTTATCCTAAAGAAAACCCAGCCGTCGGCTGATAAGGCTACTGCAATCAAGAACTTCTTGAACTGGGCAATTGACCCGAGCAAGGGCAACGACAGCAAGTATTTAACACCAGTTCACTTCTTGCCTTTGCCTAGTAGCATCGAACCAAAGAGTCAGGCACAAATCAACTCAATTACGGCTGGTTAATCAAGCAGAACACCGTTACGGAGGCTGAATTTATGCGTCGTATTACTGGCGCCTCCAAAACAGCAGATAGGATATTCCAAGTGGCTACTGGCATTTGCGCCAGTAGCCCTGTGCTGTTTTTGTTGGCCATCACTGCGATTGTCGTTGTGCAGTCCATACCGACGATGCGATTCATGGGATGGGAGTTTATCACGCACGTTACGTGGAACATTGGTAACCTCTACGGGGCCATGACTCATAAACATGGCGTCTCTGTTCCTATGGGAGCGTCTTACGGTGCACTTGTGTTCATCGTGGGAACCATCGCATCGTCTCTTATTGCACTCATTATCGCTATTCCAGTCTCAATTTTGACAGCCATGATTTTGGCATACCGGGTTCGCGGACCACTTGGCTGGATACTCAGTATTCTTGTCGAACTGTTGGCGGGTATCCCCAGCGTCGTGATCGGACTGTGGGGCATCCTGGTTCTAGCGCCCTGGATTGGGCACCAATTTGGACCTTTCTTGAAATCTGTATTTGGTTTTATCCCGTTCTTTGGCGGTTCCGTGGGCAGTGGTTACGGGCTGCTCACGAGTGGCATCGTGTTAGCCATCATGATCGTTCCGATTATCACAGCAACCACGCGGGATCTGTTCCAACAAGTTCCCCTATTAGCCCGCGAAGGTGGTCTTGGGCTTGGAATGACGACGTGGGAGACAGTCCGCTTTATTTGTTTGCCTTACATTAAAAATGGCCTGGTGGGTGCTGTGGCACTTGGCTGGGGCAGAGCGATGGGCGAAACGATGGCCGTTTTAATGGTGAGCGGGAGTGCCATTAACATCCTCCCACACAACCTATACAGTCCAATTTCGACGATGGCTGCCTTCATCGCTGACCAGTTGGACAGTGCCCAAACCGACGCGTCCGGCATGGCCGTACACGCGCTCTCTGAAATGGCACTTGTCTTGTTGATCATCACTTTGCTCACTAACCTATTTGCGCGTTGGCTCGTAGGTGGACGCAGTACAACCAAACGAGCAAGGGCAGGTGCACGCGTATGATTCAGGTAAGGCGACGTCGTCGGAAAATCGGTGGTTACATTGGCTGGGGCTTTGCGTGGCTCGCGAGTGCACTTGTCATTTTCGCCCTGTTCGATCTCCTGATTTCTGTGGTCTGGCATGGAGCTAGGGCATTTAAGTGGTCAATGTTGACCCAGACGACTCATGGAATTGCCGGTGGTTTACAAAACGCCATCATTGGTACGTTCGAATTGGTCATCATCGCCATTATCTTTGCGGCACCTCTGGGCATTCTTGGGGGTGTTTATGCGTCTGAGTTCGCGGGCACCCGAGTATCTGCGGTCATCCGGTTCTTGGCTGAGGTTCTGTCTGGAGTGCCTTCTATCGTCATTGGGTACTTCGGGTACTTATTGATGGTTATGCATTGGCACTGGGGATTCTCGGCACTTGCGGGCGGAATTGCCTTGACCATCATGATGCTTCCTTACATTCTGCGAACGACGGAGACAAGTCTTCAGCAGGTACCGCATACGCAACGCGAAGCGGCATGGGCTCTCGGTATGACGCGATTCCAGGCCATCAGCCGAACCGTTTGGCGCCCGGCTGCGGGAGGGATCGCGACTGGTGTTTTGCTAGCAATTGCCATCGGTCTTGGTGAAACTGCACCGTTATTGTATACTGCTGGTTGGAATACACATAATCCGACGGGCCATTTGACACATGAACAAGTGCCATACCTAACCTATGTTGTTTGGGATTATTTGGATCAGCCGTATCCAGAAGCCCGCAATCTCGCTTATGCAGCTGCGTTTGTCCTGTTGGTAATCATTCTGTTGATTCAATTGGTGGTACGCGCTCTTGTTTGGAGGTCATCTGGTCGCAAGTGATGTACAACTAAGTAATACCACGGCTAGACGGACATGCATATGAATAGGATAAGCGGAGAACATTTATTGGCTTCTCCGCTTATTTTGTTGGTGTGCCGATTTTGTCGAAAATCTAGGCAGATGAAGTTGTCCAGTTGATTCAACCCGTTTACAATAACAGATGTGGATTGTTTCAAGGGGGCGAGCCCATTGCGCAGCGTATTGCTTTTAACCGCGTCATTCGGCGCAGGTCATAATCAAGCAGCTTATGCAGTGCAAGAAGCTCTGAGGGAGAGAGGTGCAACTGCAGAAGTTGTTGACTATGTCAGCCTACTCAACCCTGCACTGCGATCCTTTGCGAAGTTTAGCCTGATTCAAGGCGTTCAAAAGGCGCCGGGTCTGTACGGCTTATTCTACAAATCAATGTCGCGAATTGAGCCGGACTCACCGCTTCAACGCTATGTGAATCATATTGGCATCACGAGAATTCAAGATTATATTGAGGCCTTTTCACCAGATGTCATCGCAAGTACGTTTCCCACCCCGATGGGCGTTGTGGGTGAACTGCGGAGACACGGTGAGGTGAACGTGCCGAATGTCGCGATAGTGACGGATTACACGGCACACCGTCAATGGTTCCACGAGTATGCCGATCACTATTTTGTAGCGACTTCGGAAGTCAAAGACGACTTGATATCTTACGGTGTGGATGCTGATATGATCGATGTTTTCGGCATTCCCTTGCGGCGCAAGTTCAGTGCCGATGCCGTACGAACACTGCGCTCTAAGCGCCGTGAATTGGTTCAACAGTTCGGCCTGTCACCCGATTTTCCAATCGTCCTGCTCATGGGAGGCGGGAGCGGAGTCCTTGCGGAACCAGGTGACTGGGAGACATTTATTCAAGACTCTGGAATGCAATACCTCGTTGTCTGTGGGCAGAACAGGAGAATGGAACGACGATTTGCCCAGTTGGCGGGACCGCGTGTTCGTGTGTACGGGTTCACCAGCGAGATCGATAAACTGATGGCGGCATCAGACGTCATTGTCACAAAACCAGGTGGCTTAACCTTGACGGAATCCATGGCAATGGGTATACCCATGATCTTGTTTAAACCGATTCCGGGCCAGGAAGTAATCAACGCAGATTTTGCTGTTCGAGCTGGCGTGGCCGTGAGAGCTCAACATGCGAAAGAAGCACAGCAGTTTCTTTCGAAAGTGCAACGGCATCCGGAAATTCTGGAAAGAATGAGGAAGGCGGCAACTCAAGTACCCGTATTGGGCGCAGCACAGAACATTGCAAGTCGCATATTGGACCTGGCAGGCAATGAGGTTCGCCAGTCGGCGACGTCGGTTCCATCAGAGGTACTGATGACCTAAAGTTGGGGGGGCGGTCATTGAGTTGGTGGATGCTTGCAGTTGCAATCATGCTTATTCTATTCATATATAGTGGCTGGCCGGTTATCTGGACCCGCGTCTTTCACCGGTCATGTATCCGTCTGACAAATCGACCGAACTCAGTTTCGCTTACATTCGATGATGGACCTGACCCAGCCTATACGCCGCGATTGCTCGACGTACTCAAGGAGCACAATGTGCATGCTTCCTTTTTCGTCTTAGCACGGAAAGCGAGGGAACATCCTGAGATCATCAAGCGCATGTTGGATGAGGGTCACGATGTCCAGATTCATGGTTTCCAACATTGGTTTGTACCGCTGCTTCACCCGGTAGCGACCTACGAACAGTGCCTGGGTGCGGCGAAGGCCTTGTCGGCCCGTTTCGGGACGGTGCCCCTTGTGTATCGTCCAACATGGGGTGCATGTAACCTTATCACTTTACTTATTATGCGTTTTTCGAGGATGCGCTTGTGTACATGGTCAGTGATGGTAGGGGACTGGCGTCGTACGGAGCCAACCGAGCTGGTTCGGCGGATCGAGAAGAAGTTAGGGGACGGATCGATCATCGTCTTACATGACAGCAATGACACGTTTGGAGCAGAGGACGGGGCTGCGGACAGGGTGATTTTAGCCATTCCGGCCATAGTAGACCTCGTTCGTAGGAAAGGTTATCATTTTATTAGGATTTCCGAGTGTGTTTAGGGGGGGCCGGTGATGGCTACACGTGCATTTAGATTCGTATTTGATGCATGGGAATCACTGTTTCACAAGATGTTCCACCTGGAAGAGATAGAACCCGGTGTTGAGCATTTGTTCTTTATTGCCAAGCGGCGTTATTTTGGGCGTCCGTTTGTCGTTGAGGACGTCACTGTGAAATCCGGAGACATCGTCATCGAACTTCACATGAACAACAGTGTCGTCGAGCGGGTGCTGACGAAGGATGAGAATATTGTCCGCGCGATGGTGCAACTAATCCGGCAAGCGCGTGAATCGATGCCGGTGTTGGCGAAAGCGATTGAACATGAGAAATATGAACGAGCAGCGGCACTGTACGGGATCACGTTTATTCACCGTGGGATCGATCGCTTTGGTTTTCACACCCTTCCCATTTCGGACGGGGTATCGAAGCGAATCACTACTTGGCATCTTCGTAACGTATTAAGGATCCTCAATCCGCACGCGAATGACATTTTTAGCACGCACGCGGATGTGTTGGAGCCAAAGCTGGTTGTTGCATCGAAGAGACAGATTATCGAACTGTTTCGTCCCGTTGTGGGAGGTCAAACTTTACAGGATCCGACTGTACCATTGGACGGTTCGGTAAATACAAGGGAGCAGTATCGCATTCAATCATGAGAGTCCTTTTAATGTATGCGTCATTCGGGGATGGCCACTTACAGGTCGCAAACGCCATGGCGCATGTGTTGGAGACAGAACATGGCGCCGAAGTCATACGTGTGGACAGCTTCCGGCAAACAAATGGTTTAATGGCCCGGATGAACGAATGGCTATATGAAAGCTTAACGCAGTTCGCACCTGGGCTATATGGAATGAGCTACACACTGACGAGAAATCTGTCTCCAAATCACCCGTTATGGGGTTTATTAGCGCTATTCTCCCGCGCCGCATCCTGGCGTGAGCTGCGGCGGCACAAACCGGATATCGTTGTTCAGTTATTTCCGGATCACGCCATGGCCCGTCTGCCTAAAGACTTGGAGGTAACGCCATTCTTAGCGACTGTCTGCACGGATTTTGCCGTTCACAGCCGCTGGTTTCATCGCAACACAAACCTCTACATACTCCCATCGGATGTCTCCTTTCAAGCGGCTAAACGTTTTTTGGCCCGGATGACCAATCGTGACGTGGTGGTAACAGGACTTCCTGTTCGAGAACAATTTATGTCCTGTCAGTTGAATTCGCAGTTGCCGCGGCCCACAATCATTGTTTCTGCTGGAGGGCGTGGTGTTTTCCCGAATCTACGGGAAGTTGTGCGCTGTCTCCTAAATAGTTTTCCAAATCATGGAGTTTCTGTGCTGTGTGGACGGAATGAACGCATGCGCGAGCAGCTTGAAGAAATGGCAACAAGTACGGGGGAGAGGGAGCGTCTCAACGCCGTCGGGTATACGGACAATATTGCATCTTGGATACAACAAGCGGACTTTGCAGTCGCTAAAGCTGGCGGCATATCAATTGCTGAATGCCTGTGTTCTGGTACGCCTATGCTCTTTTATAAGCCGCAAGCGGGGCAAGAACTGGGCAATGCCATCATGGTAGAGCAAATGGGTGCGGCGCGGGTTGCCAAGTCGATCCGCCAGTTTGAGTCGATTGTACAGTCTTTTCGTGGAGAACATTTGAACAACATGCGGGATGCCTGCTATCAGCATGCGTGCCCAAGCGCAGCCGTAGCAACTGTCACAGCCATCCTGAGCAAGTGGGAGGAGCCGCAACATTAGGTTCCGAGCCAGGAGACGTGCATGCGGGATGAACGTGTACTGGGGCCGACAGGGAGAGACACTGATGGTTCGGCCCCAAACCAAGATCATTAAATAGAATGAAACTTGCCATAATGGCCGGTAAAATACAACAAAGGCGACTTTGATTCGTCAACATGCGTTTCCATGACTTCACCAAAAAGAATCATGTGGTCACCACCATCGACTTCATTGGCCAACCGGCATTCCAAGTTGGCCAGGGCTCCATCCAACAATGGGCTTCCTAGTGTGCCATCTCGAAATGGGATGCTGTCCAACTTATCTGGCAATTTGCTAGCAAAATGATTGGATAATGTTATTTGCTCCTCACTGAGGATGTTCACTGCAAAACATTTTGCAGCGCGAACCAGACCAAGGGTGTTCGAGCTTTTATCAATACAAACCAAAATGTACGGTGGATTCAACGACAGTGAGCAAAAGGCTGACACGGTCAGACCTGAGCGTTCACCATTGTGGGCCATCGTAACGACTGTCACACCACTTCCAAAGTGAGCGAGGGCATGTCGAAATGCTGTCGTATCTAAAGCCATCAGAATGCCCCTTTCGTACAGTAAAAATAATGTATCACTTCCGCTATTTTATCGCATGGACTAGGCAGAGTAAAATCATCAACCGGGAACTAGAAAAATCCTCTTTGCGTGTCATGTTTCTTCATGTTCTAGCAAATTATGATTGATATCGACAAGATTATCGGTTTATAATAGGGTAAGCGCAGTAAAATTATCTGTCCGTACTCTATGCGCTGGAGGCAGGGGACCGCATCTCCTGACAAAATCTGCACTCGTTGTACATAGTGATATTTGTAAAGATTGTGTTAATTTTTTCGTGCAGAAGTCAGTCATTGTAATATCTCAGTGTGTATGTGTGTCGCCGAGTAGGACGAAAAAGGGGCTTGCTTCTGTGCGTTTCAAGTTACTGATTGGTCTGTCGACAGCAACTGCCGCGATGGGTTTATCCCTCTCAACAGTGTATGCCGGAACCGTTCAATACACCGTTCGCAGTGGAGATAGCCTCTACAACATTGCTCAGAAATACCACACTTCCGTTTCGTCTATCAAATCATTGAATCACCTGACATCTAATTTGATTCATCCCGGACAGCATCTCGTCGTCTCCGGTAGTAGTAGCACATCGTCCGGTTCTGCCAAGTCTGTCTCTTACCACGTTGTGGCAAAATCCCCCCCCAAATCCTCAACCTACACCGTTAAATCGGGTGATACCCTGTGGTCAATCAGCCAAAGGTTCGGTGTCTCCGTTTCAAGCCTTGAAAAGAACAATGGTCTATCGTCGAAGAGTGTGCTTCACGTAGGTCAGCATCTGTCCGTTTCTGGAGCAGCGCACACGTCTCTGAGCAGTCGTGCCGGCATGCCGGATGCGTCATTAGCCTCTGGAGCTCAGGGATACGCGGTCGCTCAATTTGCCGAAAAGTTTAACGGTGTTCCGTACCAATGGGGCGGAACGTCACCCAGTGGCTTTGACTGTTCAGGTTTTGTACAGTATGTATACTCTCGATTTGGCACAAATCTCCCGCGGACGAGCTATGATCAGTTCGGTTCAGGTACGAGTGTTTCTCAGTCCG
This sequence comes from Alicyclobacillus dauci, assembly GCF_026651605.1. GTDB lineage: Bacteria > Bacillota > Bacilli > Alicyclobacillales > Alicyclobacillaceae > Alicyclobacillus > Alicyclobacillus dauci. The sequence goes on from NZ_CP104064.1 coordinate 2,029,352, forward strand.
ACCTGCAGCCCGGGGATATTGTTTTCTTCGATACCTATGGCGGTGGAGCATCCCACGATGGTATATATGTCGGCGGAGGTCAGTTTATTAACGCCGCAAGCCGCAAAGTTGAAATTGACAGTATGTCGAGTGGTTACTGGGCGTCGCACTACATTGGAGCACGTCGAATCTGATTGCTCCGAAATGTATTCCGCAAATGAAAAACCCGCACGTGAAAGCGTGTGGGTTTTTGCTGCATGACTTAGCCTATGCTTATGATAGCCGTTATGCCCATGCATGTACAGATAAGTAACTCACGGTCCCAAGTACCAACATGACCGATAGAGCCACAGCTGTGCGTTCCGTAAACTTGATCACGCGCTGCAACGTGACTATCGGGTCGTTCGGCTTGTTTGTGTTCACTTCGTCACGCTCCTCTAACAAATTGGCGCCTACAAACAGTTTAACACCAATATGCCTATTTCAATCATGTTATTGCATGATTGTTTGTGAAGCTTGTGTAACGAGATCCTCGATATGACGCGGCTTTTGGCGCATTATGTCGAAGGGACAATCAAGCCTGATGTGCATAGATATACAAGTTTGCGTTAGGTTAATTCAAGTCGGAACGCTCACCTGAGATGATATAGATTACGCCTTCTCCGATGTTTGTGGCGTGGTCCCCAATTCGCTCTAAGTAACGTCCGCAAAAGGCAAGCGTCATGGCTTGGGATGTGGTTTCTGGTTTCTCCGCACTTAAATTAAAGAGTTCTTCAACAATCTTGCGGTAGCGGTGGTCCACAGCGTCATCGAGCTCGGCTAGGCGCTTTGCTGCCTCAGCGTCGTTGTTCACGTACGCATTTAATGCTTCGGAAATCATTTCGTCAACGATCTTCGCCATTTCAGGGATATCGACGAGTGGCTTAAGAAGTGCTTGTCCACCTAGGCGCACAGTTGATTTCGCGATATCAACTGCCAAGTCACCCATTCGTTCGAGGTCCATTGACAAACGCATGCCGGCCACAATGCGACGTAAATCCGTCGCAACGGGTTGTTGAGTCGCGATGAGCCGAATGCAAAGGTCCTCAATCTCATGTTCGAGCTTATTGATCTTTGTATCATTTTGAATAACTTCTTCAGCGAGAGTCGAATCGGACTTCTCCAGCGCAGATACAGCAATTCGGATAGCTTCCTGAACATCGCCACCCATACGCAGCAACTTGAGTTTTAACTCCTTGAGCGCAATGTCAAACGATTGTCTTTGTTGCATGATATTCCCCCCAAATCACAGACTCTCAAATTAGCCGAACCGACCAGTGATGTAATCTTCTGTACGGCTGTCTGTTGGCTTTGTAAAGATCTTCGTCGTATCGCCAAACTCAATCAACTCGCCCTGTAAAAAGAATGCAGTCTTGTCGGCAATACGAGCTGCTTGTTGCATATTATGCGTGACGATCACGACTGTATAATCGTTTTTTAATTGTACGACGAGTTCCTCGACACGCATTGTCGAGATTGGGTCAAGGGCAGATGCTGGCTCGTCCATTAACAGTACGTCGGGTTCCACGGCTAGTGCGCGCGCGATGCACAAGCGTTGCTGTTGCCCACCAGACAGTGCAGTTGCTGGCTTACTCAGCCTATCTTTCACTTCGTCCCATAGTGCTGCCATTTGGAGACTTTTCTCAACGCGTTCGCGAAGTTCAGCTTGCCGACGGATTCCGCCTAGGCGAAGACCAATTGCAACGTTATCGAAAATCGACATGGTTGGAAACGGATTTGCCTTTTGAAACACCATTCCAACGACACGCCGAACGTCAACCGGGTCCAAGCTGTAAATGTTCTCATCGCCGAGAGTAACTTCACCTTGCACTTTCGCATAGGGGGCCGTTTCGTGCATCCGGTTTAAGCACCGAATGAATGTCGATTTACCGCAACCGGAAGGTCCGATAATTGCGGTTGCCATTTTGGCCTCCAAATCAATGTTAATGTCCTTCAATGTATGTTGTGTCCCATACCACGCATTCAGATTGCGTACGGACATAGATTTACCCATGGGCTATCGCTCCAATCTCTACCCCTGTTGCATTACTGTGTAATATTTGAATGACATACAAAACCAACTTTAATCCTACATGTTAATTGTTAAGGTTGTGTTTAGTTTGCGTCAAAAAACGATTAAGTTGTACTTGTCTACTTATTCGGGTTCTTGATTAGGTACCAAGAGCATAGCCGTGCCTCGCATGGAGGCGTGCTATGCTTGGCGGTACATGGGGGAAATGGTTGCCATGGGTGCTTGGCGTGCTGTTTGAAGACGGGGAGTGTCGTCGTTACGGTTTCTCCATCATGTCACACTGTTGATTGAACCAGATCGAACGTCGAAACGGGTGCTAGGGGGATAGTTTCCCCCATGCTATTGCTTCCATTTCAATACTTCATCTGGATCAGCTGGGATCCGACCATAATGCTTTCTCGCACGGAAGTTGTGGATTTCGTCACAGACGATTTCCATTTGTGATAAAACCTTTTCCTCTGATATGCGGTCGGGGCTCCAATAATAAATATCCATTGAGAAGGTTTTGCCATCGTCAGTTTCTCTTGTGTACTCTATATTGTCGGCTCGCTTGAATCCGTTCTTCACGTAAAACCGAACTCGCTTTTCCGTGTCTATGTCTTCTGGGCTTGCCGGTTCTACTTCCGCGAGCAGTGTTTTATCACGTGCCTTCAATCTGTTCATCAATTTGGTGCCAATTCCTGACCCACGTGTTTTTGGATTGACCAACAGATAATCGATGAACAGGAAATCTTCGAATTCAGCATACATAAGCAAATACTCATCAGTCTGTTCTTTCCGATAGGCTACCTGGTCTTCGAGCAAGTCTTTCATTTGCCCTACGCTTTTTAATTCTTCCTCGGGAAAATAGTTCTCCAGTCGTTCATACCAATGATCTGCCATAAGTACCTCCGAATTATTTCTGATCAACGACGACGAATCGACCTGAGAACTCAGGGTTACTGTCTGCTTCGGGGTCGCTGTACATGACAAATGAACCCGCTTGCCACGGCGAGAACTCAACGTCCGATGTTTCGCCTGGTCCGAGATTCCTTGTATAAATTCGGTACTCCGGAATTGCGAATTCGTGAACGCGATGACCCGCGTTACGAATGACAAGGTGAATCGGTTGATGAATGACACCCAGTACTTGGTTGGGGGCAAATCCGTTATCCCGTATAACAATCTTGACAGTTCGTGCCTGCGCTGCGGCTTCTGGAACGGAGCAAGCACCAACGGTAGCGCATGCCGTTAACCCAATAACTCCTTGAAGAATCCGTAATTTTAAACTCATCGTCGAGAAACACCTCTTCGTTCAATTTCGAGTTCGTTCAATTTCGAGGCGTATGTTTCCCGGACAATCATATTTTTATGTATGAAGCTACAAAAGTTTGTTCTATTCGACAATCACATCGAAAAATGACAATAGAGCCACGGCTTATTCAGCGTGGCTCTATTGTGAGGCAATCAAGCTCTTATGATTACTAGCTCAGCTTATCGCACATGTTGTGTTTTTGACACAAGTAAAAACGCTTAGATTTTGACAAAATGGTGTCAAGCTTGTTCTAGACCCGCGGAGAACGCTACTAGTTTATTCCGGTTATCTTTATTTCGAGTATGAAGTGGCCATACCAGTCTCCGTGGTGTTCACGAACGAAAAACTGGAGAGCGCGAATGAACCGTCCGATTGTTTGGTGGCTCCAATTTTAATTTGATCTCCACCATATGAATAGGAATAGGTGATGTTTCCGGTAGAATCCGTTTGTGCTTGTAAGTCGATTGCTTGAGTCAACGGGACACGTGTCAAAAAGCTCAACCGCGGGATCACTGCCTTAAAATCGCTCAGAAAGCGGGAGGTTACACGCGAAGCACTCCAGTTGCCCGTTTTCATAGTTGAATAAATGTCACTCGCCGTTCCGTGAAGGAGTCCATTCATGAGTCCTACGGCCTGTACATCAGGTGGAACGGGACGGCTATTGTTGTATTCGAATACAGAAGAGTCAAATTGTTGACTCTGCGTATATTCACCCTGCTTCCACGTGTATAGCGTGTTATGTGCCAAGTCGTCCTGGTTTCCGTGATTGTCCACGAGTGTCCAACTGTACGTTCGATTGCTTGTCAGTAACATCGGAACGCCGTTTACGACCCATGCGATGACACCATTGTCACCACTGTAGTCTCCGACAGATTTCGATATTCCATTTTGTTCTTCGAACAGTTGTAAGTGGAAATTGTGTGCACCTGCGGAAGAGTAGATTGCTGCGATGGATCCATTTGGTGTTGGCAGAGACTCTACTTCTCCCGGAAAGAACGAATCCGTGATGGTGTCGAATACGGTTCCGTTTGGGCTGACGACACCCACCGTAACAGGCGCATTGGCGGTACTTTGTGATTCCACGACAAGGCTGTCGGAACTGTCCTGACCAAACTGAACGGGCGCCATCGCTTCAATGTGCATATTTGGGTTCTTCACACGATAGTCATCAACCAACACCGGGTTTACTTGTGAGAAGATACCCCATGTTTGACCGTCCCAAGTACTGATTAGATTGAGGCGTTTCAACACCTGCATAACATTGTATATCGGGACGTATGTGGTCATGCTGTGCCCAGGCGTTGCTGGGTCGGCTGCGACGACTGAGCGAACGGCGGACACGTTTATCCCGTTGACTTCGATCATCACGTTCCCAGATCCAAGGTGACTGACTGGGCTTGAAATCGTAGAGACAGATGATTCCATCTGCCAGACTCGTCCATTCCACGAACTGTGTATACCGTAAGCCGATTGTAAAGCGCTCATAACATAGTATATCGGTAGATACATTGTTCCGTGTTGAACAAGCCCATTTGGTGAACTGATCTGGCGATTGTCGATAACAATACGAGTCAGTACTGTTGCCGTGGTCGATTGGGCAAATGTAACGCCCGGGGCAAATATGGCCCCCGTGGCGGCGAGGGCGCTTATCCCTACAGTCGCCCACTTTTTCTTTTTATGTCGCATCACCAGTTTCCTCCTCTGGTTTGACTCCCCTATTTGACATGATTCATATGTTAGACGACTCGATTGTCGTCTCTGTTACACGCTATGTGGAAAGTTACGAACCATGCAAGAATCCCCACTGTAATTGGCATACAACTACTGGTCGTTCTGAATCGAGGAGAGCTGGATGGGATCGACGTAAGGATTAATCACCATAATTTCCTCTGTACGCTAATTTGACTGCCCTTTTTCATAACTCGGACAAAGATTGACGGCCATTCACCGTGTGAACAGGGAACGCTTGTGGCAATAATAGAATTGCAACGGGTTTTTGAGAGAGGAGGTGGGTAGATTATGCTCCGAATGTTAAAGGGATGGGCGAAAACATACATCTGGGTCGCGGCCATCATTCTATCAATGTTTGTTCTGCCACCAACCGTATCAGCCCATGCCTACGTCGTACAGTCTACACCGTCTACGAACCAAACATTCCAAACAGCCCCCGTAAAGGTTGACGTCCAGTTTGACGAGTCCGTTCAACTCGGTCCCCAAGGTCTTACCGTCACTGACGAAGATGGCCACCGAGTAGATAATCATAACGGGCACTTGGTGTCTACTGATCCACACGAAATCGAGTGCACGCTGCCTTCGCACCTGAACAAGGGTGTTTATACCGTACATTGGCAGGTTCTATCCTCCGACGGGCACATGGTGGAGGGAACCATTCCTTTTGGAGTTCAAGTGGACGTGAAGTCCATGCACTTGGGTGCTACGCAGTCCGGGTACACGCCGGGACCCGCAATGATTGTCGATAGAGTGTGTTTCTACCTAAGCATGTGCCTTGTCATTGGCCTGTCTGTGTTTTTTAGGTTTCTATGGCCTGAATCGGCGGGACAGCAGTACCGCGGTCGCCGTTTGGCGATGCTCATTGTGAGTTGGGTTGGTTTAGTCGTCAGCACAGGATTCAGCCTACCAGTGCAAACGGCAATCTCGTGGAGTGTTCATGGCATGGCAGCATTTCAGGCCAAGTACCTCCTGCGTACCATGAACCTCACTCTTTTTGGCGATATCTGGGTCATTCAGATGCTTCTATTGATCGTGTTTCCACCGATTATTGGCGCCCTTGTTGGCACCGGGGTGCGGTATCGGTGGTGGTGGATGGCCACTCCTATGTTGGGAATCCCTGTCACCAAGGCGTTTGTTGGACATGCCATGGTACAGTCACCGCCAACCGTGCCTATTATCGCTGACATCATACATCTCTTCGCAGCGTCTGTGTGGTTGGGGGGGATGGTCGGTGTAATTCTGCTCATGTCCGGTGGATCGAGGCCGCGAAGCGGACTTGAGGCCAACGACTTAGCAGAAACCGTTCGCAAGTTTTCCGTTGTTGCCGGAAGTTGTGTCCTCGTGTTAGGCGGGACTGGCTTTTATGCTGCTCTTCTTAACGTGCCGACGTGGACTGCCTTGTGGTCGACCAGTTACGGACGATCCCTCGCCATCAAAATTGCTCTGTACTTGTTGATGGTCCTTCTTGCCGCCGTCCATTGGACAAGACGCAAGCGAATCGGGATCGGCAGCTTCCGCAACTTAGTTGCATCCGAACTGCTCGTCGGCGTCCTGCTGCTCGGGGTGACTTCGGTACTTACGAATTTACCTACGGCGGCGATCGCACCGGGACCTGTCCATGCAAGCCAGATGTCCAACAAGACGCGGATTGGCCTTGACATCACGCCGAACCGCGTGGGGAACAACCAGTTCGAAGTCACTATCATGGATGCCAATGGGCAACCAGTTACGGACATTCAACAAGTGACATTGTCATTCTCTTCAGCCAGTGTGTCGGAGGGGGCGGATGACGTTCGGCTCAAACCACTAGCTCCAGGGAAGTATGGAACATCCGGATTGTATCTTTCGGGTGGGGGACGGTGGACAGTAGATGTTCACGTGTTAACGACCCAGTTTACCGATCTCGACGAAAAATTCTCTATTACCGTTGGGCAATAACAGACTATATGGGGGTCTCAGATATGAATCGTATTCAAAAGTTCCTCACTGGATCGGCGAGTGCCTTTGCCACACTCGCGATCACGACCACTGCTTTTGCACACGTCATTGTCACACCAGCACAGTCCACAGTCGGGGCATGGGAGAAATATACGATGAGGGTGCCGTGTGAGAAGACTGATCCGACCTGGAAGATCGTACTGAAGATACCGAACGGAGTCGAGTTTGAACAATACGAACCTGTACCGGGTTGGACTGTTCAGACGCAAAAGTCGGGACAAAGCGGAGAAACCGTTACCTGGTCTACATCGGGAACAGGCATTCAACCCGGACAATTTGACGAGTTTTCGTTCGTAGCAAAAAATCCGACCTCTCCGACCAAGGTCGCATGGGATGCGTACCAGTATTATAAGGATGGGACCATCGTGGAATGGACGGGAGACGAGGGGTCCAGTACCCCACATTCGTTTACGAATATCTTGTCGGGCCAGCCCGCAGCGCAAAGTGCACCGTCATCCACCCCGAGTACTACGACTGCGCCGGTGGCAAATGGCCTCGGTTGGACCATGGCTGACACATGGGTTCTCGCGGTCAGTGTTGTATCGCTGTTATTGTCTGGTTTGGCTATCGGTCTTTCATTAAAGAGGAACGGCGACGAGTGATCGTCGTCGTCTTGTAAACTCCGTGAACATTTGGCTTGCGAGACATATCTGAACGCTCTCGTAATTCTCGCGAATCTGTTATAATATCGCTATTCTTGCTCGAGAAAGGTGGCATAGGCATGGCCAAGGTTTACGTTTTGCATGAAAATACCGAATGGACGATACATTTGACGCGTCAGTTGGATGCGCTTGGTGTGCCCTATGAGGAATGGCATCTAGACGAGGGTCAACTGGACCTTTCTCAGACGCCACCTGAAGGCGTCTTCTACAGTCGCATGAGTGCTTCGTCACACACGCGGAATCATCGCTATGCAGCAGAATTTACGGGTGCCGTGATCGGTTGGTTAGAAAAGCATGGTCGTCAGGTCATCAACGGAAGTCGCGCACTTCAGTTGGAGGTCAGTAAGGCTGCTCAGTATTTAGCGCTGCAAGCTGCTGGCATTCGCACGCCGGAGACCGTAGTAGCAGTCGGGAAACAAAATATTCTGCAAGCGGCGGCGAAGTTTAAGGGGCGCCCCTTTATCACGAAGCACAATCGGGCTGGAAAAGGATTAGGGGTTCAGTTGTTCCACACGTCGGAAGCCCTGGAAACCTATTTAGAAGGTCCGACGTTTGAGGCTCCGGTTGACGGCATAACGCTTGTACAAGAGTACATTCAAGCACCAGAGTCATTCATTACTCGCTGTGAGTTTGTCGGTGGGAAGTTCCTGTATGCGGTCCAAGTTGACACATCTGGCGGCTTTGAGCTTTGCCCAGCTGATGCTTGTCAAGTAGGGGATTTGTTTTGCCCGGTTGGCGAAGCGGTTTCGGAGAAGCCGAAATTTCAAATCATTCCGGGGTTTCATGATGCCATCATCGAAAGTTATGAATCGTTGTTGGCTGAAAATCAAATTGGTGTGGCCGGGATCGAGTTTATTCGCGACATGGAAGGCAACATTTTCACATATGACATCAATACCAATACAAATTACAACGCCGAAGCGGAGCGCGCAGGAGATATCTACGGAATGCGTGTCTTAGCGCAATATCTGTCGGAACAACTGGAACGTTTAAGACCTACGCGTAACTTGTTCACAGATTCGATGACAATCTAATAGTCTTATCCAGAGAGGTGGAGGGACAGGCCCTATGAAGCCCAGCAACCGCTCGTTACGACGAGAAGGGTGCTAATTCCTGCAGAACGTAAATGTTCTGGAAGATAAGAGGACACGCTGACTGCTCCGTCTTATCGAGCAGTTTTTTCATTTTAGAGGGAGCCACATTGAGAAATCGATTATATGTCCTCCACATTTGTTTTTAGTATTGAGGTAATTGAGAGGAGATTAGACAGATGAGATATGGATTTTGGTTGCCAGTTTTCGGAGGATGGCTGAGAAACGTTGATGATGAACACATGCCGCCAACATTCGACTACATGAAAAACCTCGCGCAAACTGCAGAAAGGCTGGGTTACGACACAACACTCGTCGCGGAGTTGTACCTAAACGACATTAAAGGTGCCCAGGCCGATACTTTGGAAGCATGGACCACAGCAGCGGCATTGGCGTCTGTCACGGAGCGACTTGAAATTATGACGGCTGTCCGGCCCGGCTTCCACAATCCAGCCGTGACCGCGAAGATGGTTGCAAACTTGGACCAGATCAGCAACGGTCGGTTTACACTCAATGTCGTATCCGCCTGGTGGGCTGAAGAGGCAAAGGAATACGGGGGCATTTTTACGGAACATGATGATAGATATGAGCGAACGAGAGAATTTGTCGATGTCATGAAAGGCCTCTGGACACAAGACTCTTTCACGTATCACGGAAAATATTACGACATCACAGACGCAAAGTTGTACCCCAAACCAGTGCAACGACCCAACCCGATTCTTTATGCGGGTGGAGAGAGCGAAAAAGGCAAGGATCTCATCACGTCGTCATGTGACGCGTACGTCATGCATGGAGGCACGGTCGAGGAAATCGAGTCGAAAATCAATGACATGAAGAATCGTCGGGCTACCAAGGGGCTATCACCTTTGCAGTCATTTGGAATGGCCGCCTACGTCATTTGTCGGGATACAGAGGAAGAGGCACAGGCGGAACTGGATCGTATCACGACCGTCAAGGAAGGTTCAGCGTATGATAGCTTCGGTGACTTCGTGTCCATGTCCCAGTTGGAACGGCAACTGAAGCTGTACGACTATTCGGTATCTAACCGTGGGCTTCGCCCCAACTTGGTGGGGACGCCAGACCAGATCGCTGACCAGCTTTTAGCTTATGAACAAGTGGGTTTGGATTTAGTGTTGCTACAGTGTTCACCCCAATTAGAGGAAATGGAACGGTTCGCGCGTCAAGTGATGCCACTGGTTGAATCGAAACGGCAAAGCGTGCGTACACCCGCGTCGTCTTTTGGTACACGTTGATTCAAAATTTACGAGTGATTAGGAGCCTTGAAATGAACATCGTGGAACTGAGGAGAGATCTCCACGCGAATCCAGAAGTCGGGTTTACTGAATTTCGGACCGCAACGCGCGTCGTAGAAGAGTTACGTCGGCTTGGATACAAGGTGTTATTCGGAGACGAGGTCATGCGACCTTCGTCTCGACGTGGCGTACCGTCAGTGGAACAATTGACCGTCGCATATGAGCGGGCAAAAGCAGAAGGCGCAAACGAGGAAATCCTTGCTGCCATGGAAGGCGGGTTAACTGGTGTGGTGGCAACGCTTGAGGGGGGCGGGGCTGGTCCCACTGTGGCATTCCGGTTCGACATGGACGCTTTGCCCATTGTTGAGAGTCATGCAGCGGATCATCTCCCCCAAGCTGAAGGCTTTCGATCCCGCCACGAAGGAAGCATGCACGCTTGCGGACACGATGGTCATACCGCGATCGGGCTCGCGTTTGCCGAAACGATGACACATGTCAACTTTAACGGCACGCTGAAACTGATTTTTCAACCCGCGGAGGAAGGCGGCCGCGGCGCTGTATCTATGGTAGACAAAGGTGTTGTGGACGATGTCGACAAGCTGTTTTGTTTCCATCTCGGACTCGACCTTCCCATCGGCTCGATGAGTGGGGGCGCTACCGACTTTTTGGCATCGACCAAACTTGAAGTGCGGTTCAAGGGTGTACCAGCCCATGCGGCCGCGGCTCCTGAAAAGGGCAAGAATGCACTTCTTGGGGCCGCAACAGCGCTTTTGAACATCCACGCCCTGCCGCGCTTTAGTACCGGAGCAACGCGCGTCAATGTCGGTATTTTAGAAGGAGGCAGTGCACCTAATATCGTTCCCGACTCTGCGAAGATGGTGCTCGAATGCCGTGCAGCGTCTTATGAAGACAACCAAGACCTTGAGCGGCGGGTGAGGTCCATTCTCGAACACAGTGCAGAGATGCACGGTTTGGACTGTGATATCGCAGTCATCGGTGAGGCAGCTACGGCCGCCTGTGATAGAGAACTGGTTGAACTGGCCATGCGCGAGGCGAAGGAGATTCCCTTTTTCACCGAGCAACTTGAGTCTCATCCACTTGGTGCAAGCGAAGATGCAACATTTCTCATGCGTCGTGTGCAAGAACAAGAAGGTCAAGCGACGTATATGATCATTGGCACGACTATCGCGGCCCCACATCACAATGAGAAGTTCGACATTGATGAGCGGATTTTACCGATGGCGGTTCAGTTACTCGAGCGAATCGCCAGGCAGACGTTGCGATAAATCGATGTTCGATTGGGGAATTGACCATGTCGTCTTGCAGTGGGCGTGTTCCATACGAATGGACTCGTTCACGCAAAGTCTGCAGAATTGATTTACTTTAATGAAATATATTGAAAATGTTAATTGATATGCTAGTCAAATAATTCGTTCGATGTTATGATGGTCCTCAACCGCAAATCAACCGAATTTACTGGATTTATATGAGCTGGAAAGAGGGGTTATTTACCATGTCGGTTAACCTAGAAAGTCTAGATGCTTTAGTAGAGCGCGAGACGGAAAACGTTGTGAAGTGGCGCAGGTATTTGCACCAAAATCCGGAGAGATCGTTTGAAGAAGAAAAGACAGCTCAATTTGTCTTTGAAACGCTAGAGTCTTTTGGTGGATTGGAACTATCTCGACCAACTAAGACGAGTGTGTTGGCGAAGTTACACGGTGCTGCTCCCGGGCCTGTCATCGCCATTCGTGCCGATATGGATGCTCTTCCGATAACAGAGGAAAACAATTTCGAATTTGTCTCTCAAAATCCTGGTACCATGCACGCGTGTGGTCACGATGGACATACGGCTATGTTGCTTGGAACTGCAAAAATTCTCAGTGGCCTGAAGGACCAGATTCACGGTGAAGTGCGCTTTATCTTTCAACACGCCGAAGAATTGACGCCAGGCGGTGCCCAGGAGTTGGTCGATGTAGGCGTGATGCAGGGCGTGGATGCGGTTTACGGCATTCACCTGTGGTCGCCCCTGGAGGTCGGTAAGATTGCCATTCGTGCGGGTGCCTTTATGGCGGCTCCAGATGAATTCTGGGTCACCATTCAAGGAAAAGGCGGACACGCCGCACAGCCGCATTACACGGTTGATCCGGTTGTCATCGGAGCTCAGGTCGTGACCAATCTGCAACACGTGGTCTCGCGAAACATGGATCCGCTCGATCCGGTGGTTCTATCCGTTACCCAGTTCCACGCAGGTACGGCTCATAACGTCATTCCCGACAAAGTGGAATTGAATGGAACCGTTCGTTCGTTTAAGGCGGAATTGCGAACTGAAGTGCCGAAGCTGATGGAGCAAATCATCAAAGGGATTACGGAGGCACATGGCGCAACGTACGAATTCCGTTATGAAAAAGGTTATCGCCCCGTCATTAACGACGAACAGGTCACGTCAACCGTTCGCGAGACGCTCGTGGAAATCTTCGGCGAAGAAATTGTCATCGAGGGTGAACAGCATATGGGTGGCGAAGACTTCTCCGCTTATCAACAAAAGGCGCCAGGAGTATTCTTCAACGTCGGTGCAGGAAACGTTGAAAAAGGGATTGTCTATCCGCACCATCATCCGAAGTTCACCATTGATGAAGCTTCTTTGCCCATGGGTGTGAAATCGTTCGTCGGGATCGTGTTAAAGACATTGGGTGAATAACTGAAACACTTGGAATCGACTGGCTGGGAAATTTCATCGGGGAAGGGGGTGAGGAATGAATGTCCATTCGATGGTTGACGCTCGTCCCGCTCATTGGCTTATTGATTGGCGTGATTTTTGCGAATCGTGCGACTCCCATTGTTCTAGGCATGCCGTTTTTGTTCTTCTATGTCGTGTTGTGGTTGATTCTCACGTCAGTCTGTATGGCAATTGTGTATAAATTCGATCCTACGAATAGAAAGGAGGACTAACACAGATGCACGCATCGTCCATGGTCATTATTTTTTTTACAATTGCATTGGCATTGGTTCTTGGTCTCCTTGCGCAACGACGCAAGCAAATGAATCTTGAACAGTGGTCTGTCGGTGGCCGTGGTTTCGGTATATTGTTTGTTTTCCTTCTCATGGCGGGGGAAATTTACACAACATTCACGTTTCTTGGCGGCAGTGGTTGGTCCTACGGCACAGGCGGCCCCACCGTTTATATTCTCGCGTATGGCGCCGTCGCTTACTTGTTCTCGTATTTTCTACTACCGCCGGTCTGGCGCTATGCAAAAGACCACAATCTCATTTCTCAACCGGATTTCTTCAATAAGAAATTTGACAGCAAATGGCTCGGAATCCTCGTTGCCGTCGTTGGTGTCGTTGCCATCATTCCCTATCTCCAATCTCAAATGACCGGTCTTGGACTCATTGTAGAAGTCGCATCGTATGGTGCAATAAATCAGACAGTAGGCATTGGTATCGCCATGATTGTCCTGGCATTGTACGTAACCATCAGCGGTGTCCACGGAACGGCTTGGACTGCAGTTCTAAAGGATATCGTGATTTTAATTGTCGTGCTTGTAGTTGGTATTGCTTTGCCGGTACACGTCGGTGGGTTGCATAAGATGTTTACCACAATCAATACGGAGAAACCGGGCTTTTTAACACTTGGTGTGAAGGGAATGGGGATTCCCTGGTACATTTCGACCGTTTTGCTCACAGGCCTTGGTTTCTATATGTGGCCCCACGCGTTTGGCGCCGTCTATACGGCCAAAAATGAACGGGTCTTCCGTCGCAATGCGATTTTTCTTCCGCTTTATCAGTTGGTTCTGCTTTTCGTGTTTTTCGCAGGCTTCGCCGCGATTCTTATCGTACCCGGTCTGCAGAATTCGAACCTAGCCTTGATGGCAGCAGTGCAAAAAATCTTTCCAGCGTGGTTGGTGGGCGTGATTGGCGGCGCGGGTGTCCTCTGTGCAATTGTACCGGGGTCGCTTATGTTGATGTCCGCGGGTACGCTCATTGCTGAGAACATTTATCGTCCTATCAATCCGAATGCTTCGAGTAAGCAAGTCCAGACTGTAGCCCGAGTTATGGTGTGGATTGTCGCTGCAGTGACGCTCATTTTCTCCATCCATAGTAATGCAGCTATCGTTGCGCTCCTGCTCATGGGTTACAACTTCGTATCGCAGTTCTTCCCGACCATCTTATTATCGATTTTCGGGCGGGGCGCGGTGAGCAAAGCGGGTGCATTTACAGGCATCTTGGTTGGTGTGCTGCTTGTGGTTTACTTTACTCTGACAAAGCAGTCTCTGTTGTGGGGCGTCAACACGGGATTCTGGGCGCTTCTGGTCAACTTTGTCATCGTCTTGATCGTTTCGGCTGTGACTCGAGACGTAAAGGCTGAGCGCTCAATAACAGTTTAGATGCTGTAGAGGTGCTAGTTACTTTGGTTGTCTAATTAAAAACATACGTCAAGTTAGAGCGCGCCAATCCGTCTGGCGCGCTTTTTTTCTGTCGTTACGCGGTTATAAAAATCTCCTCAGTCGGCAAAATACATGTTGAATCGCCAAACACCTTGATTTATTATTACTTACTGTCTTACTACGAAATTTGAATCTTAAATGCCTGTATATGTAACTTTTTTGCGGGGTTTTGGGATGTCAATTCGCATGTGAGTCATGTAAAGGGAGAAGAACGGGGGAAAAACGGAATGTTGTCAACAACGTGGAAGAAGGGTCTTGCGACCATTACTTCCGTTGGCTTGATCGGTGTGTTGCTTGTGGGTTGTGGAGCAGCTACGTCACCTGGGAACAACGCGGGCGGCAATGCTCAAGCAAATGCCGGTAAGCCAGTCGAAGGCGGCAGTATCACGCTCGACACGTCACAAGCTGTTCCCGATCTCGATCCGGCCGTCGCATTCGACACGACGTCTGCCGAGGTGGACTACGCAATTTACGATCAACTCGTCACGTACCAAAAAAACACCTACAACATTGTCGGAGACTTAGCGACCAATTGGGACGTATCGCAAGATGGTAAAACGTATACGTTCCACATTCGCAAGGGAGTCAAGTATTCCAACGGTGACCCGCTCACTGCTCATGACTTTGTGTTTGAGCTACAGCGGTTGTTGAATAAAAACATGCAGCCCAAACCTTCTCCGGGATCAACGTTCTTTTTCGACATCACGGGCGCGCAGGCTTATTATGAAGGCAAAGCCAAAACCATCAGTGGTGTAAGTACACCGGATGATTACACGCTTGTCATTCATCTCGACAAGCCAGAAAATTTCTTCTTGAAAATCTTAGCAATGCCATTCTTGTCGGCCGTGGATCCAAAGTTTGTGCAGCAGGCAGGTAATGCCGCAATGGACACGACCAAAGCAATGGGCACAGGTCCCTTTGCTCTCCAAACCAATGCTCAAAATCAAGTCGTTTTAGTGAAGAATAAAAATTATTGGCAGAAGGACAAGTCCGGGAATCAATTGCCCTATTTGGACAAAATCACAATCAACGTCAACAATAACGGTCAATTGAGCGCCATGCACTGGGAGCAAGGGCAGACCGCATTTTTGAGTCCTTGGCTAATGGGTGGCGATGGAATTCCCAGTTCGCAATACCCAACCATCATGCATACGCCGAAATACAGCAATCTCGTACAGAAGCAGGACATGAATGCCATTTATTATTACGGTTTAAACACAAGCCCAACCGTAGACGGCAAGAAAAACCCACTTAGCAATCCGACGGTTCGCAAGGCCATCGAGTTTGCTTTTGACGACAGCCAAATCGTCAAGCTAAACAATGGTGCGGTGAAGGGACTCAACCAACCGTTGCCTGATTCCTTGGAGGGTTATGTCAAGAACCTTGACCCAAGTGCCCAGTATTCCTACAATCCAGCCAAAGCGAAACAGTTGCTTTCCCAAGCCGGATACGCCAATGGCTTCACGATTGATGTTTGGAACGAGAATACGGACGGCGCCAAGAAAGAGGACCAGGCATTCCAAGCAATGCTCAAGCAAATCGGCATTACTGTGAACTTGCATGAAGTGGCTTGGAAGGACTTCTTGACAAAATCCATGTCAGGCACAGCACAAGCATTTGGCAGTGGCTGGAACCAAGACTTTCCAGACGCGTCCGACTTCTTGAACACGTTGTTCAGTTCGGCGCAAATTCCGCAGAACAACATGACCAACTATTCCAATCCACAAGTGGATCAGTGGTTGAATCAGGCCCAGTATTCCACTGACGTACAACAACGGGACCAATTGTACGGTAAGGTCGTTAACAAGGTGATGTCCGATGCCGTGATCGTACCGTTGTACCAAAATGTTGGGTACTACTGCGTGCAGCCTTGGGTTCATGATTTCTACACGAGCCCGGTGATGTACGATCCGTTTGCGTACATCTGGATCGATCCAGGTCATTAAACTCACAGCGTCTAGGGGTGATCCGGCTGTATGTGCCGGATCGCCTTTTTCAGTTGTATCAAGGGTACACACTCGGGTAACCTAAGCCGAGGTGATAATCGATGAAACAGGTTGGTCATCCGTTATTGTGGTGTCTCATTCCAATTGGTATATTTTCATCATTTTTCGGAATGATCGCCGGTGCTCGTGCAATTGAACAGTCGACGGACTACTCCGCAAACAAATTTGGGCGTCGGCAATCCCGCAATGGTTCCCGCTAAAGGCCAAGTGGGCACGTCAGCGTAATATCCAACAAAGATGAAGCCGCCTTTACTGTCAAGGCGGCATTTTGCTGTTTTGCCTTGGATGATCTTGTTCGCTAAATAGAGTAGAGTGAAAAAGAATGGTCGCCTATAAGGCGACCACAAAGTAGAAATGTAGGGAAAGTAAAGTCTGCTTGTATTATAACATTATTTTAAATTAATGCACTAATGCGTTATTTTGGTAAAGCGCAGAGTGAACGAAAGAAGTGATCCGTTGTGATACTGTGGCTCAATAGAGCGTGTGTACTTCGCTGTTTGGATGAGCACGAACTGATGCTGTCCGTGAAGGCAGCGTTTCAAACGCTCCGCGCGACGATTCAGCCGCCTATGCGTGTTAAAGTTAGTGTACGTGACACCAGCCTAGCTCCGGGAGATGCTGAAGCTATGGTTCTTCTTCCGGGTTTCGTCTCCGACATACCTGCCTACACGGTAAAAGTTCATTCCAAATACCCGCAGAACACAAAGAGGGGTGAGCCTGCGATTCAAGGGGTGATTCAACTGTTTGACTCCGCGGAAGGCCGCCTGCAAGCGATCATTGACTCACCACTCATCACCGCACACCGTACAGCTGCTGCTTCCGCTGTCGCGACCGACATCTTGGCTAAGCCTGCTTCGAAGCGACTCGCCGTAATTGGAGCGGGTGTCCAAGGAGATATGCACTACGAGTATGTAAAACGAATTCGGCCAATCGAGGACGTGGTGGTATTTGACGTGAGACCGGAGGCAGCACGGGACTTTTGTAATAGACACGCTCAAGACCCAGTCCGTTGGTCCCCGGCCACGAACGTCGCAGATGCCGTTCGGGCAGCCGATATCATCGTCACCGCTACATGGTCGACAGAGCCCTTCTTGTACCCGGACATGGTTACACCCGGTGTTCACATCATAACGTTGGGACCGGATGAAAAGGGAAAAGTTGAGGTGTCACAGGAACTGATTGAAACGAGCTTACTTGTTTGTGACGACGAGCAACTGTGTAGGGACATGGGGGCTCTAAACACGTTTACGTCAGGTTCGCTCACGCCAGTCACCCTAACCTCGTTATTAAATGGAGATGAGGTCGGGCGCAAGTCTAACGATGATATCACGATCTTTGGGTCTGTCGGTCTGCCGTTTCAAGATCTCGTTGCCGCTTGGCATGTATATCAACGGGCCCTGGACACGGGATTGGGGCAACGTTTATTCTAGTACATGCACTCCAAAGCATTCGGTCCGACGCAGAAGTGACCATTGTATGAGTGCTGACTTTTCGCATGGCGACGGGAGTTCAGAGGATTGTGTCGGTCAAAGCGCGAATAGGATATGGAAAACCGTACTGGAGATGACGTTATGGCGATTTTGGACACGATAGTGACCGTCACACCTTACTTTCAGCGACTTGTACCATATACGCATCTGGTCGTGACGGATAGGGAAGGGTACATATTTTCGATTCCTGGAGAGGACTTCTTTTTAGAGGTATTTGATGCCGGAAAAAAGTTCATGGAAGGTAGCATAGGGAAAGAAACCGTCACAAAAGGTGAAGTTGTATCACGCATCGGAAATCCCCAACTGACTGGTGGTATTCCGTACCAGGGTACAGGTGTCCCCATCTTTGAAGATGGAAGGGTAGTTGGCTGCATCTGCATCTTTGTACCAACGAAGAATAAAGAAATATTGCAGGCGACGTCCGACACGATTGTCGCGATGGTTGAAGAGTTGTCCGCAACCAGTGACCATCTGAAAGAAAATACCAAATCACTATCGACAATTGCGGACGAGCTGTCAAAAGAGAGTAAGGAAATTGAAGGATCGAGCAGCACAATTAAAGAAATGACGAAATTGATTGAAGAGGTCTCCGCACAGACGAAGATCCTTGGATTGAACGCTGGCATTGAGGCTGCCCGTGCGGGTGACGCAGGGCGCGGATTTCAAGTGATTGCGTCGGAAGTGAGAAGTTTATCAGAACGCACCGGATCGTCCACACAGCAAATCACGGAAGCCATCGATAACGTCATCCAAGCAATCCGTGATGTGGATGCAAAAGTACAAATGATTTTTGAGCAAATTCAACATCAGGTTTACGACACCGAGGAACTTGTCTCATCCATTAACCAAATTGTCGATGTAAGCGATAAACTGACAAGCCTCGCTCAGGTTATCCGAACTTAATTGAGAAAAATTCCTGAATGGGACACTGACATTCAACTGCTATCGGAAGAATGCGAAGGTGTCCCTTATGGCTAGTGTGATGCCGTGTCGCGGATACCATTCGCGTCATCCCGCTGCTCGTAAGCAAGAAGAATAATTTCACGGTTCATCTCCGTGCTCAACTGCTTTTCAAGTTTTTTAATGTCATTTAGTGTATCCTCATGTAGGTGTGCAAAATTGACGTCGTTCATATCCATTTCCATGGCTTTGCCTCCAATCCGCCTGTATATCCCTAGTATCGACAAGTGGCGGCAAGTGTACTCCTGATCCTTAGATCTCGAACTGCGGCTCGGACAAATCTGTATGCAGTGACGCATGTCAGCGTATTCATGGAGGAGTCAAGTTGTAGGAAGATTGCTTTTCCAGTCCTTGGGGCAAGATGGTGAGAACAAGATATTGAATGAGGATGAAACGATATGGATACCAACAAGCGCACGAACGAACCGTTTGGAAAGCCCCAATCGTCGAGGCATCCCCATCCGCATGAGCCTGCACGTCGTCAAACCCGACGTATCTCCATCATCACGGTGGTTACCTTAGCTGTTTTCATATGTCTTATTATCTTATTTTTTCGGATTGATCGATCCAACGAGGCCACCCACTTGATTCAATCCACTGGCGTGTTGGGAATTCTGGTATCGATCCTCCTCATGGCCTTATTGAGCATGTTGCCCGTGCCTTCTGAGTTTCTCATGATCGTCATCATGAGAGTCTTCGGCCCACTGTGGGGTGCAGTTTTGAGTTTTGTAGGTACAATGCTAGCCGCCGTAGGTACGTTTCTCCTTGCCAGACACTTCGGCCAGCGGCTGTTGCGTGCTTTTGTCTCAGAAAAGCGTGTGGAGCAGATCTCGGAGTGGATTGGGAGACGGGGAGTGGTGGGACTGATCTTGGTACGAGTCATTCCGTTTCCGTTTATCGTCGTAAACTACACAGCCGGGGTCATTCGATCTGTGACGACGCGCGATTTTATTTGGACTTCTGCTGTGGGAGGAATCCCGTATTACGTGGGCGCCGCACTCGTATACTTAGGTGTTTCCAAACGATATATCATGTGGCTCGTCATCGGAGGACTTGTTCTCGGCATCATCTGGATAGCTGGTTATATATTCAATCGTTATGTCCCGATACTCAAGCGATGGTCACATTGAAGGATGACGGAATAAACTGGCTCAACGTGAAGTTTCTCATTACCATCTATACAAAAAAAGGGCTGCCTTCTACGGCTAGCCCCATACCATGCACCGCATCAGCGTTTTAAAATTTCGCCATTTCCATCAACATCGTGCCACTCACCGTTTAAGTTGAATCCCCCAGCTCGGACGATGTCGTCCATGAACGCGCCGTGTTTGGCCCGAATTTGGTTAAGAACATCATAGTCGATGGTATAAGAATCGGACACGCCAAACGCGCCGAAACCAAAGTCCTTGCGACGGTCGTTGTAAACAATATATCCACGGGTTGGCATGGCCTCGTTGATTTGGTGCCCCTGATAATCTGATGAAACAAATGTCTGAAACTCAAAATTGACGGTGTCATTGTTCCCAGTCACAGGTGTGTCCATTTGTGCTTTCTCCTCTCTTGCGGGGATGTACTATAACATTTCCCGTTTGAGCCTCGTTATCACACAGAACACGTTATCGCCGTTGCACCTGCATATGGTCCACATCCCGATATCACTTGGTCACGGATAAATTATTTACTGTTCGATCACACTAATCCACGTAAGACGCTTCATGTCACACAAAAGCCGCGCTTGCAAAAGATGATGACCTTGCGCGGCTTGTTTCTGTCGTTTTGTTAGTTACATTCGTGGAAATTCAAACAGTGGGGTTTGTCGCGAGCTCGAGCAATTCGTTCCGGCAGTTCTGACAAACAGGTTTTCCCTTAAACTCGGGCACGTCTTCAACGTTGTCGCAGAAGAGGCAAGACTGTTCATACTTCCGCAGAGTGATTCGATCCTCGTTGACAAAAATTTCTATAGGGTCACGAACATCTATGTTCAATGTTTTTCTTAATTCGATTGGCATAACAATTCTCCCTAACATATCCACTTTTCGTACGACCCCAGTTGACTTCATTGATGTTCCTCCTCGTATGTAAACACGATATTCCATAAGCCTGTCGACGAACCACAATTGTCACGAATCATACTCCATGTGGCCGTAGATTTCTATCATCTACGGTACATGTTAACGAGTAGAAGTTTGTCATGTCGATAGTAATCACGTGGATTGGCAAGGAAAATCATCCAGGTTACTGTCGTGGACGGTCGTGCTGTCTCTGCTATGTGACATTGGGCTATATGACGTGGACAATGGCCCGTTCATTTTTTTCTCGTGACTCATACGATGAGGCATCTAGGCATAGGGGAGGGGGGACAAAGACATTGGTACATCCGCTTTATCCTGTTGCATCTCGCCTCGTAGGGCGTCATGTCATCGCCCATCACGTCAACGGTCGGGCATATCCCGGTTACTTGACATCTGTCGCTAGGCATGGAATCTATATGGTACCCGCCCGTTACCGCGTCGTGAATATGGATGGGCTAGACGAACCGACGTTTAGGGAAATTGACTCATGTGACTCAGAAGAGGACTTTGATTTGGTTTATGCTCCCGCTGCTTATTTCGGATTTGGGGCACTCACTGGTTTAACACTTGGAGCATTAGCCGGTGGGTACTATTGGTGATGAAATTGACGTTCTACTCAACCCCCCTTTCAACGGGGGAGTTGAGTTAGGACGTCTCAGAGACTGATGGCGAGTTGGCTGTAAGGTATTGCAGTCCTGACAGGCTTAAAAGCAGCTATTTTCGCAACGCGACGTAAAGCCGAGCCACTCATGTAACTGGAGGCGGGCCACTGCGCCACAAACGGGACACGAGAACGTGGTTTCAGTCGCGTTGTCTCTCTCAATGATCGTCAATGCACTTTTTTCCGCCTTGAGAATTTCATCTAACATCTCTGAATGCATCCGTTGGCCTCCATTCCAGTTACAGATGAATCACCTACCAGGTAGATGAGAGAAAAGGGTATGATTGAACTATGTATTCAGCTACATCCGGATCGCTCGCTAGTATAACTATAGCTCTTAATGATTTGTAATTTCAAGTCATTCAAGTAGATATTGGTAAGTGTCTTCATGATACATAAAACGGGCACCGCTTCAAAGGGTTACTGGGTGAGAGAGGGGAGTTCCCTACTGGACTATGTGGAGATGAAAGTGGAGAATTCTTTCAACACAAAAAAATCTTGTGTCCATGTGACACAAGATGAAATCTTTGGTGCGGTCGAGAGGACTTGAACCTCCACGGGGTTGCCCCCACAAGAACCTGAATCTTGCGCGTCTGCCAATTCCGCCACGACCGCATATGGTGTTGTTGAGACATGATACGTTGTCAACGAACTACATTATACGTGCGTCAGATACTGTTTGCAAGCATATTTTTTGCCGAAACCGTGCGTCGGACAAGTTTGGAATGAAAAACAAATACGTCTTATAATATACAAAACGGTCCTTTATTTATCATTATCCATATCCTTTTTGGTCTGGAAAGCTTGAAGAGGGGGCAGAGCACACTTGAAGTTCACAAAGATGCACGCGTTAGGAAACAACTACATTTATGTATCGACATTCGACACCAAGTTACCGAATGTCGGGTTGGCTGATTTGTCACGTGTGGTCAGTGATGTGCGTCATGGGATTGGCGCGGATGGGCTCATCCTCATTCAGCCTTCAACGGTGGCGGACGTAGGGATGAGAATCTTTAATGCGGACGGATCGGAAGCGGAGTCTTGCGGAAATGGCCTTCGCTGTGTCGCAAAATATGCATATGAAAATCGCCTCGTTGTGGAGTCACAGTTTTCCATTGAAACCAAGGGGGGAATCGTGCAAGCGAATGTGCAGGTGCTGCCAAATGGCCTGGCCGGAATGATTACGATTGACATGGGTGTTCCCAAATTTGGCCCAGAATCCATTGTATATACCGGACATGACACAGATGGTGATGACGTCGTCATTGAGGTGGATGGCATCCGCTATGTTGGTTCCGTGGTGAATATTGGTAACCCTCACTGGGTGACGGTAGTCGACGACGTAGACGACGAGTTCGTTCGTCGTGTGGGACCAAAAGTCGAGTCCGACGAAGTGTTTCCTGAACGCATCAATGTAGAATTCGTGTCTGTATTGAATCCGAAGGAAATTGATTTTCGCGTGTATGAGCGCGGATCAGGGGTGACGTTCGCCTGTGGCACAGGGGCATGTGCCAGTGTGGCAGCGTTGATTCGAAAGGGTTTCGTAGGAGATAGGGTCACGGTACATTTGCTCGGTGGGGATCTGGAAATAGAGCAATCGAAAGATGGGCGGATCCTGATGACAGGAGAAGCCGTTACAGTGGCTGATGGGAACTTCCACTGGCCCGCATGACCCATGCTGAAACGCGTCTTCCCCAAAGACATAATGTACAAGTCAGTTTTCGACGAAGGGATTGTGGCGTGATGGAAGCGGGAACGGGGTCAAAGCCTCTAGGGGATCGTCCCATTCGTCCCGCAGCGACGTTGCTGCTCGTCAGGGACGGTCAGTCGGGGCTTGAGATCATGACAGTAAAGCGATCAAAAACGGTGACTTCGTTTCCCGGTTTTATTGCATTTCCCGGGGGGGCAGTTGAGCAGGACGACGAACTTTGTGTGCGCAAGTTTGGGGTCGGTGACGTTCGGGGTGCACAGCATTCCGATGACGCGGTGTTTGCGTTTGCGGGGTTGCGTGAGACGGCGGAGGAGATCGGGTGGCTTGGGGGCATTGTTCGACAAGACGGCAGTCCCTATTCGACGATGATTCCGCCCCAGACACAGTTGTCGTTACTTCGTGACAAGGATGTTTTGAGTCGCAAACTGGAGGCTAACGACTGGCGGATTGCACTCTCTGAATTGCGCTTTGTGGGCCGATGGGTCACGCCGATTGAAACGAACATTCCGGTCCGCTTCGACGCCCGGTTCTTCGTCATGAGAGGGTTTCAGAAAGAGTTACCTGTGCGAGTTCACCAAAATGAGTTGGACTGGGCCAGATGGTACCGGCCATCCGTGCTGTTGGATGAAGTGAGAGAAGGCAGGGCAGCGGCGGCACTGCCAACGATGTCTATGTTGCGCGCTTTGGCACGAGCAACAGACGTCGAGTGGTGCTTAAATCACCTGGACGTGCCGTCGCCGCACCCCATTATTTCAGAGCGACCAGACTAACACCAACTAGGATGACACCTACCCCAACCCACCGCAGTGGTGGAACGTGTTCGTGGAAGATGAAAATGGAGATGAAGATGGCTGCAACATAGGCGAGACTCTGTAATGGATATAGTAAACTCAACGATAGTTTGTTGAGCAAAAATATCCAGATGACTGTGGCCACGACGTAGAGAATGATCCCGCCAATCACCCACGGGGAAAACATGGCGACGATAACGCTTTTCAGGTTCGTTAGGTCCCGGTCTTTGAGCCCGTATTTCCAAAGCGTTTGGCCTGCGACCAAGAGAATGACGTTTGACAGAATCATAATTGCATACAGCAAAGAGAATCTTCCTTTTGTCCGGCCGATCTCGCCGGACGTTTCTTTATTCACGGTACTCATTCTGCCTCAACTCGTATTGATCACGATGATTGCGGACAATCGTGTCAAGAATAAAACCACACGTAAGCGAGTTCGTCGCCAACACCATCAGGCCCACTGCCAGAATGGCAGATGGCATCTTAGCGATAAGGCCTGTTTGAAAGAATTCCGTTACCACAGGGACGCCCACCAGGAGGCCCAACACGAAGAAAATCAAAGCAATGAAGCTGAAAAACGAGAGCGGCTTGTAGTCTTTAAAAATCCAGAAGACTGTTTTCAAGACGCGTATCCCGTCTTTCACCGTGTTGAGCTTTGACTCGCTCCCGGGTGGTCTGTCGCGGTATTGAATAGGTATCTCCAGGATTCGAAACCGCTTGTCCAACGCGTGTAAGGTCATCTCAGTTTCAATTTCAAATCCTTCACTCTTGACTGGCATGGTCTTCGCAAAGCGTCGATTGAAGACGCGATAGCCTGTCATAATGTCGCGAAGGTCGGATCGGAAAAGCCGGTTGATGAGGCCCTTCACAAAGTGATTGCCGAAGTTGTGAAATGGTCGTTTGTTTTCACTCTCGTACGATCCGTCGGAATGCCTGTCACCAATAGTCATATCCGCTTCCTCGTCGATGACTGGCTTCATCAAGTCATGGACAAACTCTGCTGGATATGTGTCATCTCCGTCCGCCATGACGTATATGTCCGCGTCAATGTCCCGAAACATGGAGCGCACGACGTTTCCTTTACCTTGTCTCGACTCGCGACGTACCACGGCGCCAGCGTTGCGGGCAATTTCGGCCGTCTTGTCACGTGAGTTGTTGTCATAGACGTAAATCGTGGCTTCCGGGAGTTCGCGCCGGAAGTCACGTATAACCTTCTCGATTGTAAGTTCTTCGTTGTAACAGGGAAGTAGCACTGCAATGCGCATCGTTAAGAGTTGCCTCCGTCCTCCGAAATCCTGCAACAAAGAATACCACGCTTTACCCGTTTGGAACAGTTGCTCGCCTGTTGCGGATCAGTTTAACAGCGAGATCGACCAGGATCATGACACCGATAAACATAAAGGGCATATTTGGGAATACGTACCGATTGATCGGGATGAAGGGTAACTGTACGACCACGAGGAACACTGCCATCGCACTGACCCAGCGCATACGCGGTCGCCAGAACCCTAAGATCAGACCGACAGCGCCTAAAATGACCCAGACCAAGTGGATTTGGGCATAGCCAAATGTGATCCTGGTTAGTATGGTCGGATCGTAACCCGGTGTACTCATGTACCACGGAGTTCCAAATAGCAAGCCTAGTTTGTCAATCGTATACCATTTTAGATATACAAGCGGGTGCTGCGTAAACCCTTCGATGATGCGATGAATGGCCAACTGCTCTTGCTGTCCAGGCGTTAAACCGCTCGCCAAGTTCGTGTCGTGTTGAAAATTCGGATCCGACCCAAACAAAAGCGGATTGCCCATATCATCGTCTGTAAGAGTGAAATGATGCATGACGCGGACGTTGCGCACCCACCAAGGCAGCATACACACGATAAAGGCCGCGAGGTATCCGAGCCAGTTTGTGAGCTTTGTTCGTAGAGCCTCACGATTTGGCCAGTCTTGTCGTTCTAGTAGCAACACGAGTGGTGCTACAACAAGTGGCATGATACTTGGTCTCACGAGTGTCGTCAACGCGAGCATAACCCCTGCGAGAACGAATCGCCAAAAAGATCTGTTCTGTAGTGCAAAGAGAAATGACCAGGTGAACCAGACCAGGAAGAATACATATAGCGTTTCCGTCAATAACTGATCAGCGGCCCAGGTGGCAGGTGGATAAATGAGCCATAAAACGGCCCCGACAAAACTGGCCCAGATGGGCAGGAAGTAACGCATGATCCGGTACAGTCCGAAGACCGTTGCAGCGGCGAGTAAGTGCTGGATAGTCGTCGCCACGTGCATTTGTACTTGGTGGTTGTGTGACGTAATGAGGGTTATCCAATAAGCAAACTCCAAAAATAAAGGATAGCCTGGTGTCACTTGTGCTGCAGGTCCCCAACTCCAATAAGTATAAACGTGTTTGAGGAGGAGAACGACGGCGGAGTGATCGTAATGCACTGCATCTCCGCCGAGGTGGATCGGGTAGCGCCAGAAGTCGCGGGCGAAGTATAGGTGATATAGCGTCGCAATGATGACGAGCGTGATACTCGCGACGAAGTCCCGCCTGTCTCGATATCGTGTCATGAAGTAACTGCCCTCCTACCTTCTACGCGAGTAGACCATTTGGAATTTCGGCGCCTGTGCCCGACGTGTGACCTGACCTAACTCGATGAGGCGTGTGAGATGAGCTTGGGTCGTTCGCGTTGCAACCCATAACGCAGGTCCCAGCCCCCGATCCCCATAGATAGCCGTGACGATGTCATCAACGGTTCTCGGTGCCTCGCTCAACAACTGGAGGATCCCTGCTTCTCGCTCCAGGCGGTGCGCGAGAAGAGCACGGCTGGCTTCCTGAGGGGACTCGATGGGGTCTCCGTGCCCGGGCAGCGCCAGGTTTGCAGGACTTTCTGCAATATCTTCGAGCGCACGGTAATAATCGTTCATGTGACCGTCAGGCGGCCCAATCCAAACTGTTCCGACTCCAGCCATGTGATCACCGACGATGAGTAAATTGTCCGGTTCAATCATGACGTGCAAATGTCCATGTGTGTGCCCCGGTCGATGCATGATGCGCAGGTTGACATCGCTAAGATGCATGACGCCACTCGGTGCCCGCAAGTCCGCCGTAGGCACGTTCATTTCCTTGGCGGTACCGGCGTGATCGAGTGGGTGTGCATAGACGGGAGCTGGGAAGTGCTGCTGCAGGAGGGGAATGCCCCGCGTGTGGTCGAGGTGGTAGTGCGTCGCAATATATGCGATCACGTTGTCGATTCCCTCCGACCGAATCACCTTGGCCACTTGTGCGACAGTCGCCGTGTCCTCGCTGCCGCAGTCCACGACAATGGCATCGGTACCTGCGTGAACGACATATGTATTGGTCTTGTCTAATGGCGGCAACGTGATGGTCGGGACCGCGATGCGAAAGACGTGTGGGCTGAGTCGATCAGCCTTGAGTTCAGCTTCTTGTTCCTTCACGAATACCACCCCTCAAAGTTTCAGTTTCATGTTAAGAGTTTCACCGCAACTGGTCAATTTGTTTACGGACCCGCACAGTCGTATGACACGGCTCATATCCATAAGAGAGAATATATGATAGGGGAAATGGACATGGCAGATGCGAAGACACATCCAGTCTGGGGTCCAGGGCTGCAAGCGCTTCGCCGTTCTCAATACGCGCAACAAGTCTTGGCATCCATCGTACACGAATGGACTGTTATTGACGGCCTCAGCGCGTTTGTCAAACAATCGAATTTGCTGACCTTGGTGGACGCCTCCAGTGCTTATCGGACAGAGGCTGTTGGAGACTGTATTCGTCTGCATTTTATTCCACCGGCCGAAGACGAAGAACACCGTCGTATCATCGGGCGTCTGTTATCATCAACGGCAAAGGCGAGAAAGGCCGATAAACTGTCCGAACTTGTTCTGGCCGATATGCGGACGGTAGAATCGATTGACAAGTCGTGGGCCGAAATTGCGACGATGTGGCATGAGCAGCGCTGTTATTGGTTAAAAGCGGCAGCATTGTCTGTACGCCAAGCTGTCCCGGAAAGTGTGTGGACGGGGTCGGGATCGCAAAGTTAAATTGCATGTGGTCGGGATTGGCACGGCCAGAGACCATTTGTCTTGATGGGCTGTGCCTTCGGCATGTGAATAGGGTACAGTGGTAGACTACATGAGTGAACGATGGAGGGTGAGTGGCATGCGGATTTATACCCGTGGTGGAGACAAAGGAGAGACAAGCCTGATCTATGGCAGGAGAATCGCGAAAGATGACCTTCGCGTCGAGACGTACGGTGCGATAGACGAAGCGAATGCCATCATTGGCGTTGCTGCCGCCATGCTGACCGATGCAGTGTTTGCTGATCTGCAGCAGTTGCTCGGCCGAATTCAGCGAGACCTGTTTGACGTTGGACGGGACCTGGCAACACCTGATGAAAAACGAGAGACTTCATTTGTCACGTCGTCAGATGTGGCGTTTCTAGAGCAGGCTATCGATCATCTCGACACCAAACTACCACCCCTGCACCAATTTGTGCTTCCAGGTGGCACGAGCGCCGCAGCACACTTGCATCACGCACGTACAGTCGTGCGCCGGGCGGAGCGCAGAGTTGTGCGGCTTAGCAAATCTGGTACGGTGCTGCCGGCTGTACAGGGCTATCTCAACCGGCTCTCAGATTTATTGTTCGTCATGGCCCGGACGGTCAACTATCGACTCTTGCACGAAGAACCAGGCGTAGACTTTCATGCGCCAAAACCGGAGGTTACATGTGAATGAATAAACGGTTCCAACTCGCTCTGATCGATCTCGACGGGACACTCTGGCGCGGAGGCACAGTTATCCCAGGTGCCCCCGAGTTTGTCTTGCGTTTGCGCGACTCGGGTATTCGACCCGTGTTCTTCACGAATAACTCGACGCGCACCCCGGAAGAGGTCGTGTACGCTTTAGAAAACTGTAAGATTCGTGCAGAAGCCGAGGAAGTTTGTACGTCCGCGCAGGCGGCGGCGCATGTTCTGCACAGCAAGATCAAGGCTGGTTCCATTGTGACGTACGTGGGAGGCAGTGGACTTCAGACGGCCCTGGAGGCGGAACGGTTTGACGCGCGTCGTGCGAAGGAAAGCGAGCTTCACAGCACTTGGCTAGGGGACGCGCAAGGCGCAGTCGTAGGTATGGACGTGACGGTCAGTTATATGGATTTGGCGGTCGTCTGCCGGGTTGCTCACCGCTTGGGCTGGTTCGTACTGACAAATCCGGATGTTCGCCTACCTGTGGAGGATGGTTTTTTGCCAGGGAACGGGTCACTTGGTGCGCTCGTTGCGACTGCGTCTGGCACAAAACCAATCGTTACCGGAAAACCGGACGCGACATTTGTTGACTTTGCGTTGGAACGTTACGGTGTCGCACGAGAAGACGCGGTCATTATCGGAGACAATTTATATACAGACATCCTCGCCGGCAACCATGCGGACGTGTACAGCATCTTGGTGAAAACGGGTGTCAC
This sequence comes from Alicyclobacillus dauci, assembly GCF_026651605.1. Classification (GTDB taxonomy): domain Bacteria; phylum Bacillota; class Bacilli; order Alicyclobacillales; family Alicyclobacillaceae; genus Alicyclobacillus; species Alicyclobacillus dauci. The sequence continues at coordinate 2,059,047 of NZ_CP104064.1, forward strand.
ACTCCCTGGTGATGACGACCATATTCACCCCAACGAAATTGTCGAATCTGTCGATAATATCTTTCGACAAGAGAGTCGCTAGATATCTAAAAAAGCCCGCCGCTATGCCGTTTTCAGCGTCTATTGCGTCTCTTGCCATTCATACATATAGTGTGTATAATGTGCCTGTTGTCCACTACGGACACCACATATATGGTTCTTTTTCGGGTCGTGTATACTCTCGTGAGATGAGGGAGAATGAATGAAATGTCCATATTGCGACGCGGAAAATACACGAGTTGTCGAATCCCGTCCGGGTGAAGATGGGACAACCATTCGGCGGCGGCGCGAGTGCGTAGCTGAGGATTGTGGACGAAGATTTACTACATACGAGCGATTGGAACAACGCCCTCTCATGGTTGTCAAGAAAGACATGGAGCGGGAAGAGTTTTCGCGCGAAAAACTGTATCGCGGGCTCATGAAGGCCTGTGAAAAGCGTCCTATTTCCGCTGAACAAGTCGAATCCGTGTGTGCGGATATTGAGCGGACGTTGCGAATGGAATTCGAACGGGAAGTTCCGTCGTCAGTCGTTGGCGAACGCGTGATGGAGGCATTGAAGGAGCTTGACGGCGTTGCTTACGTAAGATTTGCGAGCGTCTATCGAGAGTTTCGAGATGTCGAAACGCTTGCCCAAGAAGTGTTGTCGCTGTTGGGAGAGAAACGAAAGTAAGTCAATTGGATGAATTCGTCAAGGAATCTGAACTGAATTCATTTGATTCATAGAAGTATTGGATGGAGGGTGCCACTATGGCAAATGTCACGGACGATCACATGCTCCAATTTACCGCAGAAGATGTTCTCGGTGCGACGGGTGAAAAAATTGTCGCTGACCGATATCTTCAGAAGGATGTTCAAAAGAAGACGTTAGCGGTGGGGGCGCTTGTCGTCGCTGTTCTCGACAAAAAGCGGGCATATCACGAGTTGGCTCGTGTCGTCGCGATCGATACGAAACAGGATCAGGTGACGGTCGAACTGCGCGACGGCGTTCAGGAAACACTGCCCGTACAACAAGTGGACGTGTTGCTCGAGACTTCACCGAAACAGATGTGGCAGCGTGTTGCGGCTGGTGCGGCAACTGTTACGAACGATCCCGCTCGTTGGGAAAAGGCATTCTACGAACTCCAAAATCATTGGCGCTATGTACCTGGTGGTCGCATCAATGCGTCGATGGGGACGGGCATGCAAACGACTAGCTATAACTGTTTTGTCATTCCGAGTGTCGGACCGTCACTGCGTGATTATGCGGAATCGTTCGGTCAAACCCTGGAAATTCAAGCGCGCAGCGGTGGCGTTGGCATGAATCTGTCTCGCATTCCACCACAGGGCACCCTTGTACCCATCTCCGAGGGATCCCGTGTGCTCGATCTGTGCCTAGTGTTGGACATCTGGCATGGAGACATATTCGACTTCCTCGAAGCCAGCTATCCGCATAGTACAAAGGTTGTTCGTTTAAGTGGTGCGTTTATGCGCGCAGTGGAAGAGGATTCTGAGTGGCATTTTGTCTTTCCGGATACCTCGGTTGAAAATTACGACGAACTCTGGAATGGGCGAATTGAAGACTGGCTGGCTGCGGGTTATCCGGTGGTTAAATCGGAAGGTGAGTCCGCACGGAAACTGTACGAGAAAATCCTTCAGAGTGACGTCAAGGTGCTTCCAGACCTGGTGGGCAGTGTCCTGTACCCGGGCGATCAGCGCAGCACCATTGCTTCAACGCTCGGTGATATGTGGGAACTCATGAAGGATGGCAAACGCGTCAGCGTGGTTCTGTCGTCGCTTCGTCCACGGTATAGCTATGTTCGCGGAGTGAACGGACGTAGTTCAGGCGCTTATTCCTGGGGCCAGCTGTATGATAAAGGCAATCAAGTGTTCGGTGAAGGATTTGGCCCTGTCGGCGTTGGTGAAATTATGAGTGTGGGCTGTCAGTTGACGCTTCAAGGCGGATCGCGCCGTGGTGCATTAATGCTCATCCTCAACGACCGCCATGCGGACGTTTTGCGTTTTATTCGCGCGAAACAAGTGGATGGCGTGATCACGGGCGCCAACATCAGTGTGGGCATATCGGAACAGTTCATGGAGGCAAAAGAGGCTGACAGACCATGGGAAATCGGCTTCGTACCAGGTGAGGCAAATGAGCAGTTCGATGGCAACTTTGACACGTGGCTGACGGCGAACCAACCGTTCGAAGTGACACAGACCTTGTCCGCACGCGAATTGTGGGACGAGTTGTGCCTGTCTGCATGGAAATCTGCCGAACCGGGCGTCGTTTTCTTGGGCCGGGCCAACCGCATGAGTAACTCTTGGTACTTCAATCCTCTTGTTGCTACGAACCCTTGCGGAGAGCAGCCGTTGCCGGCAAACGGTATCTGCAACCTCGGTGCTGTTGTGTTGGCTCGCTTTGCAAATGGGTTCCGGAACAGCGGTGTGCAGGCATCGTTCGAGGATCCAGAAAAGGAAGCGTACATCCGTTCATGTTTGGCCAAGCAGTTTGATGAAAAAGAAACGGACTTCCTGTTACATCACATTCGCTGGGAAGAACTCGAAGAGACCACGCGCAGCGGCCTGCGCTTCCAGGATGCGGTCATTGATGCGACGTACTACCCATTCGAAGCGAACCGTGAAAATCAAATGTCCGAACGTCGCGTAGGACTCGGGATCATGGGTCTTCACGACCTCCTCCTGTACTGTGGCATCCGCTACGGCTCGGAAGAGTCAGTGAAGCTCATCGATGTGCTTGTGGGGCTCATGGCTGAATGGTCCTACTTGGAATCTGTGGAGTTGGCCAAGGAGAATGGTCCATTCCCACGTTTTGACGCAGACAAGTTCCTCCAATCCGGTTTCATGCAACAGATGGCGGCGGATCGTCCTCACGTCACGGAAGCCATTCGTCAGCACGGCGTTCGCAATGTGACGACCATGACGATTGCACCAACTGGTACAACCGGGACGATGGTCGGCTGCTCAACAGGCTGTGAGCCGTACTATGCGTGGACGTACTTCCGGAATTCTCGCCTGGGAATGTTTGAAGAGCATGCTGCCATTGTGGACGAGTTCCTCAAACAAAACGGTGAAGACGCTGAGTTGCCGAGTTACTTCGTAACGGCGATGGAACTGAGTCCGGAGGATCACGTGCGTGTCCAAGGGGCGCTGCAGAAGTGGATCGACAGCTCCATCTCCAAGACATGTAACGCACCGAATTCGTACACCGTCGAAGACACGAAACAACTGTACGATCTCGCCTACTCCCTCGGTTGCAAAGGCATCACGATTTATCGTGACGGATCGCGTTCCGAGCAGGTATTGTCGCTGAAGTCCGACAATGCAGATGAAGAGAGCAACAATAATGCATCGACGGCGACGGACCAAATGGTCGATGTTGCTGCAACCGTGGCGTCCGCGCCGAAAACACAGGGCTATGTGAAGCGGAAGCGCCCAGAAGTATTGTACGGGGCAACATATCGCAAAGATACGCCGCTCGGGAAGGCGTATATCACCATCAACGACGACCCCGAAGAACATGTTGCGACGGAGATATTCGTCAACATTGGCAAAGCAGGCACGGACGTCTATGCGGCGAACGAGGCTTTGGGTCGCGCTATCACACTGTACCTTCGCGATTCGGGCAACCCGAACAGAGAGGCAGAGTTGGTCAAGCACTTTTCGGGAATCGGCGGATCGAGTGCAGTCGGTTTCGGTAGCCGACGCATCACTTCCGTGCCGGACGCCATCGCGAAGTCACTCATTGAGCACGCGGAAACATTCCCACTGCGGCAAGCGTCATTCGAGGAATGGGCCAGCGGGCAGGAGACGGCCGCAAAGGAATCGCAACCGGAAACAGAGCGGAAAACGTTGCGATCCTATTCCGTGGCGAAAGACTGGTGCCCGAATTGCCACCAACACTCACTCGTTCAAACGGGTGGATGTTACGAGTGCGAGGCATGTGGTTATAGTAAGTGTTGATCCGTTTGCGATCGCAAGCCAGAAGAAAACTGGGATGTGATTTCGCATAAGACCCCCATGCCGCCAGGCGGCACCACAATCTATGAAAATGTGTATCAGTGATCTACTATGTCGCTAGACAGCCACACGGAGCTCGTCGCCCCCTGGTACTACGAGTCCGTGCATAAGACGGAGTTGGCGACCTGGAGCACCACGATTTGTCGCTCCCGCTGTCGGGAAGCACGTACGGTAGAATTCCTATCGCATCGGTCGCCACGTGGCTGTACTTCTTTCAGTGGGGAGTGGCAGCATTATGCAGGTTGTACACGAGCGATGCTGCGGACTGGATGTCCACAAGAAGAAGGTCGTTGGATGTGTTATCACACCGGAGACTAAGGAGGTTCAGACGTTCGGAACGATGACCGATGACCTGGAGTCCCTAATAGAGTGGATTCTCGGTCACGGATGCACGCATGTGGCGATGGAAAGTACGGGTGTCTTTTGGAAGCCGATCTTCAACCTTCTCGAAGACAAGGATCTCGAAGCGTTGGTCGTTAATGCCCAGCATATCAAACAGGTTCCTGGCCGAAAGACGGATGTCCGGGACGCTGAGTGGATAGCGGACCTGCTACGCCATGGTCTGCTCAAGGGGAGCTATATCCCTGACCGAAATCAGCGTGAACTGCGGGAACTCGTCCGGTACCGAAAGTCTCTCATCCGGGAACGTGCCAATGAAGTCAACCGCCTCCAGAAAGTCCTTGAAGGAGCAAATATCAAGTTGGCATCGGTGGCAAGTGATGTGGTTGGTGTATCGGGTCGAGCCATCCTCACTGAACTCATTGGTGGCCAAATTGATGAATCACGGCTCAAGGAGCTCGTGAAGGGGCGCCTACGCAACAAGACCGCAGAACTGAAACGTGCATTGCATGGGGTTGTGCGTCCGCATCAACAGATGATGCTTGCTGTCCAGCTTCGGCACATCGATCACCTTGATGAGTTGATCGAGGAAGTGAGTGCTGAAATCGAGCAGCGGATGCGCCCTATTGACGAAGATCTCCGGCGAATCCAGACGATACCTGGAATTGGCAAGCGGACGGCGGAACTCATACTGGCGGAGATTGGTACCGACATGAGCCGGTTTCCAAGTGCGCACCACTTGGCGTCCTGGGCGGGGATGTGTCCGGGCAACAATGAAAGTGCGGGTAAACGACGAAGTGGCAAGACCCGCAAGGGAGATCCTTGGTTACGAGAAGCGTTAATCGAAGCCGCTCGTGGTGCCGCCAGAACGAAGAACACCTATCTGTCCGCTAGGTATCATCGGATTGCTGCGCGCCGAGGATCCAAGAGAGCAGCCGTGGCGGTCGGTCACTACATGTTAATCATCATATACCACATGCTGGTTAATCAGACGGAATACGAGGACCTTGGGCCAACGTACCACGAGGAGAGGAACCGAGAACGAGTTATTCGTCGTCACTTGCATTCGTTGGAGAAACTTGGTTTGACAGTCACAGTTCAACCAGCTTCCTGAAATCACCAACAGTGAACTGGAGGAGATCACGGGAACTTTTTTATGCCATTTTCACGGTAGGGGGCCTGTTATCGCCGTTGCTTGCAGTCATCGCGCTTCACGGCATGGAGGAGGACTTACGGCGAAAGGCGCACCAAATGAAGTTCGGGAGTCGTGCAAATCCGGGTATCAACGTCGTCGTGTATGCAGACGACTTTATTGTCACGTGCAAAACGAAAGAGCAAGCAGAACAACTCGTTCCCGTTATCTCCCAGTGGCTTGCGGAAAATGTAGGTGTTGAACTCAGTCTGGAAAAGACACACATCACTCACATCAATGACGGGTTCGATTTCCTCGGTTTCAACGTCCGTAAATACAAGGGACGACTCCTCATTAAGCCGGCCAAGGAAAATAAGCTCGCTGTGCTGAGGAAAATCAAAGGGATTCTGGACGCAAACAAATCGGCTAAACAGTCCATGGTCATTCGACTGCTCAATCCGGTCATTCGTGGCTGGGGAAACTACTATAGCACTCAGGTGAGCAAGAGAGTCTTTGGATATTGCGACCACATGATTAACCAGATGCTATGGAAATGGGTGAAGCGACGTCACCCGAAAAAGGGCGCATGGTGGATATTCCAAAAGTACTTCACCAAGCGTGGCAATCGAAATTGGGTTTTCGCGGACGGCGCATATACCTTGGCCACGATGAGTGACATACGCATCATCCGTCACATCAAGATACAGGGACGACGTTCACCCTACCGACCTGGCGACCAAAAATACTTTGAGACTCGACGAGAACAACTGCTACTCAAACGTTTGAATGGATTTCAGAAGAAGGTAGTGCGTAAGACAGACGGCAGGTGTGCTCTCTGTGGGTGCAACATATCCCCAGAACACTTTCGCCGCTGGCAAGTGAATGATGACGACGGTATCTTGTTTGCTCGGATGATTCCAGAGCGACTTGGCGGACACAACACGGTTGAAAATGTGGTGGTCACTCACCGATGGTGCTATGAGAAATATCGACAAGTCCATGGCTACGACGAACTCCCAGATAATCCTGAACGATTTCTCTCGTACAACGAGAGGATTGTGAATGGCTACGTGGTATGGACTGGCAAGCATGCACCAAACGATGAGAAGCGACCAGACTGCTGGACGGCTTGAGCTGCATAACGGGAAACTGTTACGTGCAGTTCTTAGGGGAGAAGGGGGCCGCAAGGCTCCCGACTTACCCGGCGGCTTTAGTTTAATAAAGCGTTAACTTCATTTGTATGTTTTCCTAAATAGGGTCTGCTGAATGAACCATAAACCTATCCTGAAAATAATTGAGCGATGACCAGGGTAAAACGACATACTGAAATAAGCCCACCACAAGATGGGTTTTAAAAGGAACTCTGTGATGTCTGGAGGTCATTTATGCAACAGGTTTTACGGTGACCTCCAACCCGAGTGATTGCAACTTCCGGATCGCCTGCTTTACGACTGCGTCTTTCTTGCGTGCTTCGTAATATGTTGGGCCGAGTTCAATATAAGGCTGACGTCGCTGTAACACGTAATACACGATGGTTAAGATGCTGTGGGCCACTGCAACTGCTGCACGGTTTTTGCCTCTTCGAGCTGCAATTCGATGGTACTGGGCAGAGAGATAAGTCTGCTTCGTTCTCGCCGCTGCGCGTGCTGCTTCCACCAGCGCTGCTCTGAGTTTTTGATTCCCTTTGCGTGTTTTCCCCGACTTTCGTTTCCCGGCGCTTTCATTGTTCCCTGGAGCCAGTCCTGCCCAAGAGCATAAATGGGCAGCAGACGGAAATTGGGTCATGTCTGTCCCAATTTCAGCCAGAATTTGTTCTGCTGTTCGTCGACCGACACCGGGGATGGTGTCCACTAGCTCCAGGTCTTCTTCAAAAGGGAGCATGCGCTCCTTGACTTCTTCATCCAGCCGGGCAATCTCTTCATCCAAGTAATCGATGTGACGTAATTGGGCTGCCAGCATCATTCGTTGGTGGGAGCCCATAAGCCCATTCAGTGCCTTGTGCAAATCGGCCTTCTTCGCCTTCATCCGGCCTTTGGCTAACCCTGACAATACCTCCGGGTCTTCTTCTCCGTGGATCATTGCTTCCAACATCGCCCGCCCAGATTTGCCAAGTGTATTGCTGGCCACTGCAGAAAGCTTGATGTTGGCACCTTCCAACACCTTTTGAACCCGATTCACCTCTCTTGCCCGCTCGTCAATGAGACTTCGGCGGTAGCGAATGAGTTCTCGTAGTTCCCGTTGTTCACGGTTGGGGATGTAACTGGCTTGCAACAGCCCGTGGCGGAGCAATCCGGCGATCCATTCGGCATCCTTCACATCGGTCTTACGGCCCGGAACGTTCTTCATGTGCTTGGCGTTCACCACAAGCACTTGACAGTCCGCCGACTCCAGAAGGTTGTAGATTGGCTTCCAGAATGAAGCTGTGCTTTCCATAGCAACATGCGTGCATTCATGTTGTCCTAACCAGTCAACCATCTCCAGGAGATCCTCCGTCATCGTGGAGAACGTGCGAATCTCCTTGGCCTCCGGCGTCAGCACACAGGCGACCACCGTCTTCTTGTGCACATCGAGGCCGCAACAACGTTCGTATACGACATCCATGCCAATCCTTCCTGATGGACTGGTAATATTGAAGGGCTGGTGCAACGACCATAACGGATCATTCTATCCTGCATGCTTCTCCGAGGAGGAGAGCGACATTCTGTGGTGCACCTGGTCGTCGTAGTCAGTCTAATCAGCGGGCTCGAGGCACCAAGGAGTGACGACCTGCCTTCGCCAGCCACCAAAAAATCATTCAACACAAAGGCATTCTCATCCTTCTGCTGGTGCCGCCCCGGCGGCATGGGAGTCTAATCGTAGCAAGGATTTCGCGTGCCAATTGTCGAAATAAAGTGTATGGATTTCGAGCGGAACAGGCGAAAAACCGTGCACTTGGAGGTCTGTAATTGTACGCGAATCATCAGGACCAACAGATACTTCCCGGAGACTTCTTCCTACCGTTTGGTGGCCGACTTAGCGAAGACAATCGCTGGGTTCAACTTTCATATATCATTCCGTGGCGACGTGTGGAACAGGAATACAGCAAACACTTTAGCAGAGATCTTCGAGGCGGACGGGCCGTCTCCGTTCGGATGGCGCTTGGCGCGCTAATCATTCAGGAACGAGAAGGTTTTTCGGATCGTCACTTGGTCCAGCACATCACGGAAAACCCGTACCTGCAGTACTTCATTGGTCTTGAGGCGTATCAAGAGGAACCACCTTTTGATCCCTCTCTTCTGACGTATTTTCGCAAGCGATTGGGTCCCGATATCATCAACCAAGTCAATGAATGGATTGTGCAAGCCGGATTGCAGGAAGAACAGAATGGGGACGACGACGAGAACAGGGACGAACCTCCTAGGGAATCTGGAAAGTTCGATGCAAACGGTGGATCGCAATCTGAAGTTCAGGAGCCACCAACCCATCAAGGAAAGCTCATCCTGGATGCAACCTGTACACCAGCAGACGTGGCCTACCCAACTGACTTGTCGTTGTTGAACAAAGCGCGTGAGAAGTTGGAGGATATCCTTGACACGCTCCATGCGCCGCACAAAGGCGAAATGAAGAAGCCGAGAGACCGACGTCGTCAAGCACGCCGGGACTATCTGAGAACTGCAAAGAACCGCAAGCCAGGTCGCTCAGAGATTCGCAGAGCCGTTGGGCGACAATTGCGTTACGTGGCGAGGGACTTGAGATTTATTAAACAACTCGTCCAACACACTCCGCTAACAGCACTCTCGCGGCGACAATACCGTGACCTCTTGGTCATTGGTGAGTTGTATCGTCAACAACGAGAAATGTATCGATTGCGTAACCATCGGGTGAGCGACCGGATCGTGAGTATCGTACAGCCTGATGTTCGGCCGATTGTACGTGGAAAGGCAAAGGCGAATGTGGAGTTCGGTCCAAAATTGGCCATCAGTGTGGTCAATGGATACACCTTGCTGGAGGAGATCGGTTGGGACAGTTTCAATGAAGGCACGACGCTGATAGAGTCGGTGGAGCGCTACCAAGAACGCTTCGGATACTACCCGGAGGCCATCTTGGCGGACAAAATCTATCGAACGCGGGAGAATCTCAAGTACTGCAAGGACCACGGAATCCGGCTGAGCGGTCCGAAACTCGGACGACCGCCCAAGCAGACGGACCCTGAGCAAAAGAAAATGGAACGGCAGGACATGGGCGAGCGGAATGCCGTGGAAGGAAAATTCGGAGAAGGCAAGCGAATCTACGGGCTTGGCCTGATTCGAGCACGCCTTCGTCAGACGAGCGAGACGGTTATTGCCATCCAACTACTGGTATTGAACCTTGAGAAGAGGTTACGGCTTCTTTTTTGGCTCATACTCGATGAACTCTTCGGAACGGATTTCGACATAAGCAAGGTTGTTGCATAGATCATTCAGCAGCCCCTAAATAAATATCAAAAAAAGAGGTGGTCAGAGATATTTGACCACCTCTCATTACAGTTTACCTACTAAATTACCACTCATTAGCGAACATCATGGTCGCTGCATCGGTATCAATGTCGACATGAACGTATATCTTCGCGTCGATTGACTTGTTCACATTTATCTGATAGTTGGCCTGGTAGGGTGGCTGCTCTTGTCGATGAGTAATCCGCTGATTAAAGCCAGGTGTTGATGTAACCGACTGTAGATCAAAGATTTGCAGATAGTCCAAGCCACTTACTTTGGGGTTTTGTGCTAGGGAGGCAATAAGGTCCCAAAGAGTTTTTTGTAATGGCCACTCTAATTCTTCCGCGATGGTTCGCGTTGCGTATTTTTTACCGAGACCCTTCGGTTCCGCCATTGTCAAACCCAGCCCCTTTGCCGAATGGACTCAAACCGACCATTGGAGCCAATCACAAGATGGTCGAGAAAATCGATTCCTAGAATGTTACAGGCATCGTTCAGACGTTTTGTGACCGCTATGTCTTCATTGCTCGGCGTTGGATCTCCAGAAGGGTGATTGTGCGCGACGATAATTCCAGACGCGTTTGAAATGCAGGCAGACTTAAGCACATCACGAGGATGGACGATGGTGGCATCGAGTGTACCCACGGAACAGATAATGATACTGGTCGGTTCATGCTTGGTGCCTAAGTTCATGCAGATAAACTTCTCCCGATCGCTGTTCTCAAGTAAAGGTCGGAAAAGTTCAGCAGCATCCTCGGCGAATCGGATTTTTCGTGTGGGGTAGGTGATAGATGATTCCCGGACAAGCCGAAGGGAGACGATGTCAATCCGTTTGGTAGGTATTTGTTTAGTGGTTTTGCGTTTTTCAAAAGAATTTTCTCCATACAATACTTGATTTGAATTCGTATTCATCCTGTTTAGTCTCCTTTATATATGGATTAATAATCTGATTCCATGTGGCGTTCAGCTAATTCATCGACTGTTGGGTGTAGGCCTTGGATTGTGAAGTAGCTCATAATGTGGTCGTTATCGAATAGACATACAATCTTCCACATTTCTTCACTACCGTCATCGAGCTGAATGAGTTGTGCGTATTCAGGCCAAGAGGTGAGAAGGGGTTGTAAGGATTCCTGGTTGTCAGTTGCCTCAATGATGACGATGTGACCGCTGTCGAGTATGAACTCGAAGTCTTCATCATTCTCTGGTTGATATGACGCCTCCATTAATTCCATGAAGTACGCCTCGATCACTTGGTAATAGGATCGGGGCAGGTGAGACTTAAGATTTTTCAAATCCTCTTGGGTTTGAATGTGTTTCATACGATTTCCCTCTTTTCGGAGTGGTGTTTATTTGACAATAAAAAGCCCCGTGCCTTTAATGGACACGGGGCAATTCGCGCTATAGATGATGGTTTAAAAACAACGGATATCATCGTTTTCCATTACACACGCATGAACACGCGTATACAACTTAATAGTGAATGGTGTGGCTTACAAATTCCTCAAGGGGAGGGTACCATACTTCATCGCTTTTATCGTACTGATAAACTACCCATGGTTGGGATATCATGGTCTCACGTCCCTCTTGAATCCAGGCAGGGAGAGTAGGGTAGACCGCCGACGAGGTACTAAAGAGAAGCCCTTTTCCGTCGGTCCCCCTCCGAACCGGGCTTGCAGTAGAGTAGGCGACCAGCGAGTTGCAATCCGAAGATGCACTGTTCCAATCGCCCCTCTCAGAACGGAGCATGCAAGTTTCCTGTGCACTCCGCTCGCCAGTGATTAACCGTCAATCGACATTAGCGGTCGTTACTCTCTTACCGTTATATTTACCTGAATGGATGCTTGAATGGCATTCGTGACATACGGCGAGTGTTTTTCTTCTCATCGCTATCATTCGTGTCATCCATTCAGGTTTTTCTTTTCTACCGTTTTTTTCGAGGTCTTTTAGCTTCTTTACGTGATGCATTTCAATGTTCCCTCTGGATTCGCACAGTTCACACGTGTCCTTAAGCAGACGGTCAATAAGTTGACTCTTGATGCTGTATACCTTTCCTGTGGGTAATGTATCCTCAATAACAGCGTCTTTCTTGAATCCGAGCTTAAACCCTCCGAAGTATGCGACTAACGGCTTTTTACCCACCCGTTCCACTTCCGTTTGAAGTACCTTGTAACTTTGTCCGTCCGTTTCACGTGTGGTTTGGTATTTATTGAAGATTTTGTTGACCGTCGTTTTATATTTATTCGCGAGGGTACGTGCTAAAGACAATTCCATTGTTCTCTTGAGACCATGTAGCTGATGAGCATTATAAGCAAGCAGATAGTATTGGGCGAACCCACGGAATTCGGACTGATATTGAGCGATAATATCGAAATCGGAACTGACCGTCCTCTCCTTCCGATGGGTCGGTTTTCCACCTTTCATATACTGTCTTGCTTTGTCCTTCATCTTCTCGTCCGGAACGCGAAATCCGATTGCCCCATTAATGCTGCGTTGCCCTCGCCCGTCATGTTTCGCATCCTGTTGCAGTACATGGATGTCATAGCCGAGGAATCGTGCTCTTTCCGTTTTCGCATGGGTAATCAAGGTTTTCTCTTCGCTAAGTGTCAGCTTGAGCCGCTCTGCAAGGAAGATTTTAATTTCTTCTTTGACCTTAGCCGCTTCCTGTTTCGGGCCGGAAAAGCCGAGTAGCCAGTCGTCTGCGTAGCGAATATAGTGCAGTCGTCTAAATGTTGGGTCGTTCGTATCTTTGGAAGGTATGGATTGCCTTTGTTTGTGGAGTTCCTTTACCTTCTTCCAGTCCTGATGTCGCATGTGCTTCTCCATCTGCTTTCGCAACGCTTTGTAGGCTGTATTCTCTGCCCGTTTGCGGCCGCGATTATAGGCAGGAAGAATATGTTCCTCCATAAACTGGTCGAACTTGTCCATGTAGATATTGGACAGCAAAGGACTCAAAATTCCACCTTATCAAAAGTAAATCGTTATCCAAAGTAAGCGCGGGAAAAGCGCGATACGGTAGGATTGGCAGTTCATTTACTTTGGATAATACAGAGAACCAAAATGGCTGTGGGAGATGGAATTTCGGGCATCTCACTAGACCGTTTTGGGGGAATGCACATGGGCAACCCAACTTTTCCAGAACTTGTGGCTGGGCTTGAGAGTGAGCTGTATCGACTGCATTACAACGAGAAGTCAATTGAGTATTACCGTAGAATGTGGCGCCGTATTGGAAAGTTTCTTGAAGACGAAGGGGCTGACCACTTCCGGGAAGAGCTCGGCATTCGTTTTTTAGACAAGGAATACCATTTTTCCGAGTTAGAACGAACCGGGGATCTGACCCAGTCTATTATTAACGCTGGCCGAGTTGTGAGAATGCTAGGGGACTTCCAGCAACACGGCAGTGTGTTACGAAGATACTATAAGCACCGAGAGCTAGTGCAGTCAGATGAGTTGAAACTGACATTAAGTGATTACGCCAACCATTGTCGGCAGAAGGAATACTCCACGGTTACACAAAACCACTACAGGAGAATCGCCGAAAAGTTTTTGAGCTTTTTGGAGTCACAACGGGTGTTCAGTTGTTCGGATATTCAACCTCGGCATTTAGCTGACTACATTAACACGTTGCTGGGGTATAGCTTTAAGTTTGTGGAATTGCAGTTGTGTGCTCTACGGTCGTTCTTACGTTTCCTTCACACCGTTGGTGTTCTTACCGAGGATTTGAAGGACAGCCTGCCAGCCCTTCAGTCGAGGAAGCAACAGCGTATTCCGTCAGTCTGGACGCCGGAGCAGGTAACAAAGTTATTGAGCGTAATTGACCGCGGCAGTTCTGCGGGGAAAAGAGACTATGCAATGATTCTCCTCGTGGCACGACTGGGCATCCGAACCTTGGATGTAAAACACTTGAAACTCGAGAATCTCAAATGGAGAGACAACCGAATTGAGTTGGTCCAGTCGAAGACGTCCAGGATGTTAGGTCTCCCACTTCTCCCCGATGTCGGTTGGGCGATTATTGATTATCTGAAAAACGGACGGCCCAAGGTCGACTCACCTTACGTATTTCTTCGTCACCTCGCCCCATTAGAGCCCTTCTCGGACGAAGATCGATTACACCAAATCATTACCAAGTATATGAAGATGGCCAAAATCTCGGTGTCCCCCAAAAAGAAGAGAGGCATGCATTCGCTACGCCACACCCTAGCCACCCGGTTGCTCGAAGAAAACACGCCCCTGTCAGTCATCTCCGATATATTGGGCCATGTGAACTCAGATACAACGGCCGTGTACCTCAAGGTAGATGTGGATAGACTCCGCGAGTGTGCTCTAGACCCTGAGGCGGTGTTCGAATGATGACAGGCTTCACTTACAGCAGTCCCGTTCACGAATTTATTGAGGGTGTAGTTCGCAAAAAACGTGCCATGGGCTACAAATACGACTCTTGCGCTCGTACATTGTACAAATTTGATCGATTCTGCCTGGAATACGGATGTACAGAACCGGTGTTATCTAAGGAACTTGTTACTGCGTGGAGTCAAAAGCACCCAAATGAAGCACAGTCCACTTTACGGAACAGGGTAGGTGTTGTACGGCAACTTGCCGTATATGTGAATCGCCTCGGCGCTAACGCCTACATACTTCCGAAGAACACCATCCCTAAAGGCCCACGGTACGTTCCGCATATTTTTAGCAACAAAGAACTTGCAGCATTTTTTAGACAAACCGATGCCTGTCATGTTCAGTCTCTTGCACCCCACAGGCACTGGATTATGCCCTTGCTGTTCCGTATGTTGTATGGCTGTGGACTGCGTGTTTCAGAGGCATTAAATCTTAGGCTCCAAGACGTTGATCTGCAGAGTGGTGTGTTGACGATCCTGGATGGAAAATTGAACAAGGACCGTTTGGTTCCGCTGTCAGCAGAACTTGTTGCGCGCTGTGAAGCTTACATGAAGCGCGTTCACTTATTTTCGGATGAAATCACTTATTTTTTCCCCGCTCCTAACGGACAGGCAGTAACCAGGGGGAACGTCTACAAGAACTTCCGAAAGTTCCTCTGGAAAGCGCGCATCTCTCACGGGAGCTGGGGAAAAGGGCCCCGGGTGCACGACTTTCGTCACACCTTTGCGGTTCATTGTTTGAGACGATGGGTTCTTGAGGGTAAAGATTTGGCTGCTTACCTACCTGTCCTCAAGACATATTTAGGACACCATTCGTTTCGTGACACGTCCCAGTATCTGAGGCTGACCGCTGAGCTATATCCTGATATTACAGCCAAGGTAAGCGACGCCTTTGGTCATGTCATACCGATGCTCGACGGAACTGGTCATGATGCCGACTGATTTCGCAAAGATGCTATCCAAATACCTCACATCTTATCTTCCTGGCCGGCGAAACGTTAGCTCGAATACGGTTCGGTCGTACCGTGACACTTTCAGGCTGCTTCTCATGTATTGCCAGGATGTTCGGAAGTTAAGGATTGAGAAGCTTGCTCTCAAGGATATTGATGAACCGCTTATTGTCGGTTTCATCGATTGGCTCGGGCATGAGAGACACAACGGAACTACTACTCAAAACCAACGACTGGCCTGTATCCATGGATTCTGCCGGTACGCGCAGATTGAAGACCCTGTTGGTTTATTGTCATACCAACGGGTGCTGTCGATTCCAATGAAAAAGGCAGCAAAGCCAACTGTGAATCACCTTACCCCCGACGCGTTAAAGCTGATTCTGGCGCAACCGGATTTGTCGAAGGCAAGTGGTCGGCGCGACCTAACCCTGCTCTCTCTTCTATATGACACAGGGGCGAGAGTACAGGAACTCGTGGATCTCAAAGTTCGTGATGTCCGATTGGAAGCCCCACCAGTCGTGATCCTAACCGGAAAAGGCCGCAAAACGCGGCAAGTTCCACTCATGCCGAACACGCACACCTTATTAAAACGGTACATGGACGAATTCCATCTATTTCGGGATGTCTCACAGGACAATCCACTTTTTATGAACCGGATGCACGGAAAACTAACGACCGAGGGTGTGAACTTCATCTTGAACAAATATGTTTCCCGGGCACGAGAGGTATCCGTGACAATTCCAGAGCGCGTAACACCACATGTTCTTCGACACACAAAGGCCATGCATCTACTACAGGCAGGCGTGAATCTAATTTACATCCGTGATCTACTAGGCCACGTTGATATTTCGACTACTGAGATTTACGCTCGTGCAGACACAGAACTGAAGCGCAAGGCCCTTGAGACAGCGTATCCCAGTCCAACCGTACCCGATTTACCGGAATGGAGCCAAGACGAGAGTCTACTCGCCTGGCTAGATAAGCTTTAACACAGCTACGTTATCCAAAGTAAACAGAGCCTGAATGCTGCAATAGCAAGGGTTTTTCGAGGTTTACTTTGGATAACGATTTACTTTTGATAAGGTGGATTATCCAAAGCTTTGGATAACCCTCCCTGCGGACACCCGCTGAGGGTAGTGTTATATTTCCAATCTTCCAAATACCCGCTTTTCAGAAACTGTTCCATCAGCCTCAAGAACCGATTGTCTTTCACTTTTTCTGCAAGGAGCCCGAGTAGAACGCTGTGATCGATACTACCGAAACAGTCTCGAATATCGCCTTCAACAAACCATCTCACACTTTTCCAACCGTCCCTAGCTCGAATGGAGTCAAGTGCAGTATGGCAGCCCCGGTTGGAGCGAAAACCATGCGAGGTGTCGCTGAATTGCGGGTCGAAGTAGGCATTCAAAATCAACCGAATGACTTCTTGAAGTAACTTGTCCGACCATGTTGGTAATCCGAGAGGACGCTGTTTCTTACTGCCTTTCTTCTTGATGTATTCGCGTCTGACAGGTCTAAATCGATAGGCTTCCCTTTTCAATTGATCGATGATTCGATCAATCTTGGCGATAGACATGCCGTCGACTGTTTCGTTTGTCACACCCTTTGTCATCTCGCCGTTGTTGCTGTAAATATTTTTGTAGGCGATAAGAAACAGTTCCTTGTTGTAGAGCAAACGGTAGATGCGATACAACGGTAATTTTCGCTTGCCTCTGTCGCTGATGATATCCAACACTTTTTCGGCTCTCTGCATTCCGCATACCTCCAAGCGATGGATATCGTAACCACCTGTCTTCCTTCTCCTGATCTCCCGCATACTTGGTTACCCTTTCGGCGGTACAACTGATCCAGCGGCACATATTAGAGTCCGCCTGTGCAACCGTCATTACAACAGTCACTTTGGATACTATGAAGACTCCGTTACCGTAGGGGTCTCCCCCTGTAGGCAATCCCATGTTTTGCGCAGGAAGAACGTAATAGCTCGACTTAGGTTCCCACTCATGACCTTGCTTGAACTCACTGTTCAATGGCTTATCACCTTGGATTTCCTCGGACGAAAATAGATTCCGAATATGCGATAAGTAGGGAGTATTTAGACGGTGTATCCCCAGATGTGCGGTTCCATCCCTGGTCATTCAGGTTCAGGCAGTGTAGCTTTTAACCATATCGAACAGAACTTGCGCAGCCTGCTTCTACACCATCTTCAAGGCATCCACGCTTTACAACCATGCTCTTGTCCCCTCTTCCTTTCGGATTCAGGTTAGGCGTTGTTCTTAACGCATTTCCAAGGACGTTAGTCCGGTGACCGGACAATTCTTTCTGCGCACGACATGGCGCACGCTTTCACTGCACCCAGCTCTCCAGTGTCCTGTCATGAGTGACCCCAAGTACAGTTTCGGCGTTCTGCATTTCGCATACCTCCCTGTCTTGAGAGCCTAAGACACCTGTGCCCCTTCGCCTTGTAAGCGGCTTTCCCACTCGCCTTGGTGGGACATAACCCCCACGACTACTATGGGCACTCCGTTACCATAGGGCTCGCGCCCCTTAGGCAATCCCGCATTACCATTGCACTAGACGTATCTAGCGTGACTTAGGCGTCCCGTTCGTCTCCTTAAGTGAACTCACTGTCCACCGCTCATCGGTCGGAAGGTTAAGGCGACGAAAGGCGGATCGCCCGATACTGATGACCCTGCTCTAAGGCGTTGTGTCAGGAGATGTGACGTTTCCATCGCTGGAGACTAGGATTCAAACAATGTAGTCTTCGCCATATCACGCGGGTCTTGCACGACAACGCCCTAAACGCCTTCGGTTCGTCTCGCGCTTTCCCACCATGCTATTTTCCCCTCTCGCTTTCGCGTTTAGGTAGGATGGGTGACCCAGTGGTCGATCTTCCGAACCTCTCCTCTTTACAAGAGGCAATCTAGCGCCTGGTGAAACGGCGCACTCTTTCTTATCAGTTGGCTCTACATCAAACGCCTGCATAAAGGGCTCACTGTGCTCCGTGGGTACTTCTTCGTATGAGATGAACTTGAGCACCCGTATTGTACCTGGCTCAATATCCAACATTCCCTCGCTGAACATGATCTTATATACCTGACCGATACGGATTGTGCGTATAGACGGCTGAATTTCAATACAGTCGGTGTCTTTACTTAAAATTTTCATCATTTGTCCTCCAGTCAATAATTAACCTGAAATATTCATAGCGAAGTAAACCGCTTGTAACAAATGGATGAATATAGGAAAACAATGGTCTAGGATCAATTGAACTTTCGTTCTCGTAGGTCTGGACTTGGACTTTCATGACCATGGTCTCCCGTGGGGTTACGTGTGGATAAATATGGATTGAGGAGAAGACGCACCTATCCCGTATTCACCTCTCGTGTCTGTTCCAGTTGTTATTCAGACGGGATCATCTCAACCGAACCGCGGTAATGCGGCTACGTTTTTAAGCGTCTGAATGAACTCTTTTCGATACACACACGAACTGCACAATTTCCAAGTCCAGTATCGGCCAGAGTGAGCTAGCTTCCCCGCAACTTTGACCAGTTTGGTTCGCAAAGTCTCCATCCGACTTGATTGCATTTTCTCTGGTACACACAATCGGCGAAACCAGTTGTTAAAGTTATACGCAAGTATGGCTAACTGGAGTTTCACGACATTCGCTTCAAAGTCTGTACTGCTCATCTTATCGCACGCAAATCCATTTTTGGCTTCCTTGATGAAATTCTCCATATGACCGCGCTGGCAGTAAAAGCGAATGATGTTCTTGGGCTGCAGCGTCATATTGGTCACGATAAATGTGAATTGAAACAACAGTTCACCAGCCGGACGTTCCATCTTCACGACCACCCGGCGGGCATGTTCCCAACTGGATGCTTGATACATGAATTCCCTGTAATGGACTTGTCGTTTGTGTAATCTTTCAGCGTTTAGTAATGGATCCGCCATGACCTGCGCAATGGACTGTAGCCGTGCGTTTGACTTGAGGCGGATGGCGTATTTATGACCCTTGGTTTCCGCCAACTCAAACAGCCCTGGAACGGCAAACCCACTATCGCCACGAATGACGATGAGGCTATCCGGGTTCAGCCTACCGTATCGATTCAGAATTGGTCCCACAAACCGGACGACTTGACGGGAAGTGTATACGTTGCCTGCACGAAGCTCTGCTCGCAGACAATCACCGGTCAGACCGTCAAAGCAAAACAACGGATGAAATCCATGTTGCTGGTAGTGGTAATTGAAATTCGCTCCATGCTGTTTTCCGTAGGCAGCAAAGCTGGAGGAATCCAAATCAAAAACGAATTGGTTCTGGGGTTTTATAGCGTACACGCGACGCTGCAACGTTTCATTCACACACTCCAGAGATTTGGAAGTCGCAATATCCGCTTTATCGTTGAAACGAGACAAAGTAGGTTGTGAGGCCAAGCTTTCCTTTCCCAGCAGCATAGTTAGCAATGGCTCTACAGCTAAATCATCTGCGTGATCGTCTGTATGGTAGCCAGCTATGTGCTGATACAGTTTCTGAAGAACCACGTCGCTATTTGGATGATCCCGATGAAAGACCGAATCATGAACCACGAGCAGTTCTTCTACCGCTTCGGATAGGCCCAGTTTGTGATCGAATTCTTTGTATAGGAGCAGTCCAGCATCCGAGGTCAAGTCGCCGCCGTCAAAATTCATTTTCACCCTGGGGTTGAAGTTCATGACATTCTCTTGTAGGCTTTTCAATAGAAGAGCTCTCCTTTGATGTGTTTGGCTTAGACACCTTAACACTACCAAAGGTTGGGCTTTTTTCCTATGTGCTCACGTCACTTTTTGAGTGAATCGCTAAATCCCCTTATAGCCCTTGCACCGCTTGCATTTACAGGTCCTTCACGGTCGTGCTATGAATATTTCAGGAATTACTATATTCATGTTCTGAAGGTGCCATTTTGGTCAGGTCGTGAGCTTCATTGCTTTTGCCCCACTGGATCCCGTGTGGGTTTTCTGACGCCTGGACTAGTGTTCCGATTAGTTGGTTTTTCAGTATTTTCGCTAGGGTCCTTAGGTGGCAATGGATTCGGGCTCCAAATCATGGATGCATATACTTTCGATTCAGCCGTCGGATTAAACAGTCGTTCATCATTCTCGTGATTCCGTACTTCTTCAAGAATGTTTTCACATTGGGACGTGGAAAGTGCAAATTCACAGATAAACCTGTAGTCCAGATGTTCTTTGCCCTCACGTAATCCAGCGTCAAGAGCGTCGTATAGCCAGTCCTTCAAAATGCCAACGCACCCCACGCTGCGCTCGTAAAAGAACCTCCAATTATTCATAAGGTCTGGAGCAATTTCGAGAGGCATGTGACGCTGAAAGGCATACAAAGCACCTTGGAATGCATCAGTATCCCCTTTTACATATGAACGATATCTAGGTAAATGTATTGGACGCCCACGACGGTCAATCTGCCCGTTCACTGACCCGGCTTTGGCCGCGAAAGAAGCATTCATCGCCGCCTGTGACGACCCGAAAACTCGCTTCCCTGATGCTCTCGTTAAGTCGCGAATCGCCTAGCGGAGTTGTTTCAAGAAGCCGGTCTTCCGGATGGAGTCTTCCAACATTGTTCATGGTGCGCATGATGCCGTAATGGTATTTTGGAAGATCCGGATATTAAGGCGGTGTCCTTCGTCGGGTCACAACCGGTTGCAGAATATGTATACAAGACGGCGGCTGCGAACGGCAAGAGGGTTCAGTCTCTAGCGGGGGCAAAGACTCACACGATTGTGATGCCGGATGCAAATCTCGACGAGGCAGTGAAAGGAATTATTGGCGCAGCTTTCGGCTTCGTACAGAAGACGTGGGTACACACTACACGTGGAGGTCTGCATTTGGAGCATCAGGTGCGTACATCTCGAAAAAAGACAACAGGGATACAGAAGAGTTGTGAAATTATGGACGACATTGTGACAAAAGGAAGCATCGCCTGTGGAGTAACACCAGTATTTGAAAAATTTCGTGATGAGTGTTTTTCCAACGGAAAAGGCAGAGCCACTGCAACTGAACCTGATTCGCAACCATGCTTCTGATTTGGCGATCCCCCTTTTGATGTAACATTCAGTTTTGGAAAAGATAAGGGGATTATCGGTTGCAACATTTATGTTAGTTAACAGTTGTGGAAACGCGATTTTAGGAGAAAACTGTCACAGGCAGCCTATCGCTTTTGCTATGGCTTTTCTCGCAATTTCCATGTCTGAATGGAGAGAATATTCGAACTGATAATTGTCGCTGGGTTGATCCGTAACTCAACGACTTTCAGATAGGTAGTTGCCATTGAGGCAATTTGTGTTTTGAATTTGGGGGACGGACAAAATGGCTATTAAAACAAGGAGAACATATGACCGGTACGTTTAGATTGTGCTTTCACTTGACCGAGACAGGAATTTTTTCACAGGACATCGAGTACCTTAAGGGACGGATGAATTAGTTTCAACAAGGCTAGGTTGATTGTAGTAAAGGGTACGACATGGACGGTTCTGGGCTTGACCCATAGTCGATGCTGAATGACGAGGGGAATAGAAATCGTAAAAAACAAAAAGTACTCAGAAAACATTGATCATACTGTGGCATGCTTGTATGGGCACAAAGACATTGGAGTAAGGTCTGCGCGTTAACTGTTTACTCCTGGTTAGTGGATGCGGAAGGTAAGGAAGGGAGAGCCGCCAGAATGTAGTCTGGCGGCGTCCTTGAATGAACCGTTTTCCATGCTTAATTTACCCTAAGATTGAATGTAGCCCCTGTTGATTAATTCATCTTTGAACTTCCCGTACCAGTACTCATACTTCTGAACAAACTCGGACCTTGGAGTAACGAATAAGTCATGGACGACCATTGATGACACAGCTAAGTCTAGACTCGAGTAGACTGTGTTGGAAGCAGCAAGAATGGCTGCGCCCATTGCACCAGAGCTGTTTTTTGTCCGTTTAATAGCGGCATTTAGTACGTCCGCACGGATTTGCAGCCAGGGAACGCTATTCGCGCTGCCTCCCGAAACATGGACAGTTGAAATCAAATTTGAAACTAAAGATGAGATTTTTTCAAAAGATAATTTTTCGATAAAACTGATACCTTCGAGATATCCTGCATATCGGTGCACATCCGATGAGAAGGAGCCTTTGATAAAACCGATCGCATTCGGCTTTAAGAATGGAAAGCGTTCCCCAGCGGATTTGAGGGGGTAAATTAACAAACCCGATGGAGAATGGTGCAGGACATCCTGGTTTAAACCAGGAAGGTCTCCATTGGAAAAGTCTGTCGAAATGGCGATGCCTCCTGTATTGCTAGCAGCGCCGGGCATCCAGTAGCCATTGGGGTGTTTGTGTGAATAAACAAGATGATTGGGATCGGTTGGGCGGGTTAACGTGACGCCTTTAATCACAAGAGTGGTGCCTATCGTAGAATTCCATTCGCCCGGATTCACAGCTCCTGATGCCACTTGAGACGCGCAACCGTCTGTCATGCCCCCGACAACAAGGGTTGATTTCGAAAGACCGACCGTTTGAGCAATGGATTCTCGAATTGACCCAATGACAGTTCCGGACTTTATCACCTTCGGTAATACGTTCGGTTCGATGCCGACAGATTCAAGAAGGGAAAACGGCCATTTGTTCAACACAAGGTCATAACCCATTTTCAGTACATTTGTTTCATCAGAGACAAACTCTCCACTTAAGTAACCGAGGAGATAACTGGTTGGATCCGTCCAAAGGGAAACATCGTTAAGCCACTCGGGCTGCTGGTTCATGTGCCACAGAATCTTTGGCAGGGAATAGGAAGGTGAGAACTGAACGCCTAGGTCAAGCCCCAACTTTTCCATTTGTTGATTTAGTCGAATGGCTTCCTGGGATGATCTTGAATCGCTGTACATCACTGCAGGCGAAAGAGGAGCACCGGTTTTATCTAACGGTACAATGGTTCCAGATGTAGAGGTTGCAGAGATTGCAACAATGTCCTTTGCGTCGACATGTAACTCAGGGAGCCTTGTAACAATGTTTTTGAGACAGGTAGTCATCGCAGTAATCCATTTCTGGGGATCCTGTTCAAACATGCCATGAGCTGCCGTGGTTGAGACACCAGGAAAGTCCTCGCTGTCACTCAGCACCAGTTGCCCGTCGGCAGTATTGACCAAATGTACCCTAGCTCCTTGGGTGCCTACATCAATTCCTAAGACGTACACTGGGTTAGCTCCTAACTCTGAGGTTTTTTCAATAGATTCATTCGATACCGTTCAGACTCTAAGTTTAGAATATCCGAACATTCTTCATCGGTTAAAACCCGGGGGGTTCCCATCTGCAGGGACAAATGATAAATTTCAGCAGCATCCTCGAGAATTTCCATTCTAGAATAGGCTTCTTTCAGTGTGCTGCCTACGGTAATCGCTCCGTGGTTCCGTAGAACGATAGCGTTTCGTTGACCTAACGCCTGATTGGCGGCTATCGCCAAATCATTTGTGGTAGGAAGAATATATTCCAAATAGGAGACATCCCCTACAATCGCGACAAAGTCAGCGAACATCGGCGGAATGTCCCGCCCCGCACTGCTAACAGCGATGCAATGAATAGCATGAGTATGGATGATAGCGTTTACGTCTAACCTTTTCCGGTAAATTTCCAAGTGAAGGTTCACTTCTGAAGACGGCCTCGCACCCGAAAGAATTTCCCCTGTATGAAGGTCAACAGCTACCCAATCTGACGGAGTAATTTCATCCAAAGATGCACCAGAAGGAGAGATGAGGACAGTCTCATTTACTCGAAAGCTGATGTTGCCGCCAGGTCCGGCCACGAGATTTTTTTCGACGATTTTCGTTGAATACTTCGTTAGTTCCGAACGGATATCGTTAGAATCGTGGGTCATCACTTATTGTCTCCTCAAACCAAAGTTTTCACACTTATTTTTCGTTTACTTTTGTTTATTATCAAAATTTATATACTACTCTGTCAAGGGCTAAAAATGAAAACATATTAGAAGATTTTTAGAGCTTTGTAATTTCAATCGAAAGTTCATACTTTCGTTTTTTTGAATAATGTGTGTATTTTAAATAAGAATAAGAACTTAGGATAGGATGATTGGAGACGGGCAAATGGGAAAACTATACTCTGAAGACCGTAGGGGTGCCATTCTGGAATTGCTCAAACAAAATTCGAGAGCATCAGTATCGGATCTCGCACAAAAGTTAGATGTTTCTGAAGTGACGATTCGAACAGATCTCCGAATGTTGGAGCAGAGCAAATTGTTGCACAGAACCCACGGCGGTGCAATTATTTCCGACGAAGAAAGCTTAAGTTTTGCAAATCGTTTAAATATGCATCGAACAGAAAAAAGTCGTATTGCTACAGCGGCGTTTGAGCACATCAAAAATCATGATTCGATTTTATTAGATGCCAGTTCAACCTGTTTGGAATTAGCGAAATTAATTCGACGCTCCGATAAGACTGTGACAATTACTACCTATAGTCTGTTGGCCGCGCAAGAACTGGTTGATAATCCAAAGCTCAATGTCTTTTTGATCGGCGGGGCAATCCGGAATCAAAATAGTGTCGAGGGAGTGTTGGGGGCTAGCTTGTTAGACAGTGTTTATCCGGAAAAGTATTTTTTCTCTGCCCGGGGGATTACGCAAGATGGAGAATTGATGGATTTTGACCTCTATGAATTAGAGTTGAAGAATTTGTTGTTTACTAGAAGTAAAATGCGGTACTGTCTCGTTGACTCCTCAAAGATTAATCGTTCATCGGTGGGGAGGTTTGGTTCATTACAAGAATCAGATTATCTGTTTACGGACAATAGTGCCCCTAAAGAATTTTCATATACTGCGTCGAAATTAAAAATTACGTTTTGTTGACTAGAGTTTAGTTCGCTCTGATGAAGGAACCCACAAAAAAGCACAAAATATAGTTCTTTCGCTTAAGAAAAAGAAATCGTTTTTCGATATCAATCATACTGAAATAAATCGAAAATAAATGTTGACAAAAATAGCATAACGGAACAATAATAAATCTACACATAAGTCGGATAATTTAATTAAACCAGCATTTTAAAGGAGGGTCAAACATGCATTGGAGAAAGGTTAGAGCAACCGCTTTCACAGGTGTTGCAGCTCTAGGTACGGCATCTCTTGTTGTTGGATGTGGCGGTTCAACGGGGGTAGCTCAAGGTTCTTCCTCTAAGCAAGCTACTGGTAGTTTTAATTGGCAAAGAGACAAAGGAACGACGATTAATGTTTTGTTTGACAAACACCCGTATGCCGATGCAATTATTCAGCAACTTCCCCAGTTTGAAAAACAAACTGGTATTACCGTGAAATACACTGAGGTCCCCGAGGACAGCTACTTCGACAAGGTAAGTACAGATCTTAGCACGCACAATGGCAACCCGGATGTCTTTATGACGGGTTCCTATCAGATGTGGGAATACGCGTCAGCGGGGTACATTCAAAAGTTGGATCCATACATTAATAACTCAAGTATCACGAATTCCAATTATGACATTTCCGACTTTATTCCTGGAGTGTTAAATGGTGACAAGTGGGATTTGAAAGCTGGAGATCCGGCAGGAACAGGCAGTCAATGGGCCATCCCTATGGGATTTGAAATGTATGATCTTGAGTACAATAAGCAAGCGTTTGCAAAACTTCACTTATCGCCTCCGAAAACGCTTCAAGAATTGTATCAAGATGCTGTGAAACTCAACGGCTGGAATGGACCTGGGTCCTACGGTATCGCAGTTCGCGGTTCTCGCAGCTGGGCGACAATCCACCCTGGATATATGTCCGCCTACACAAATGCCGGCGCGAAAGACTTCACGATTCAAAATGGAAAGCTAGTCAGCGGTGTTGACTCACCTCAATCTATTCAACTTACCGATTTATGGACAAAGATGATTAAGCAGGCCGGACCGCCGTCCTGGTCGACGTACACGTGGTATCAAGCTTCGGCGGATTTAGGGGCTGGTAAAGCTGCGATGCTCTATGATGCAGACATTGCTGCATTCTTCCAAAACCAAAAAGGTGCATCCAAAGAAGCTGGCAACATTGCTTGGGCTCCGGCTCCTCTGCCAACGGGAGCAACCACACAAGGATCCAATGAATGGATTTGGTCTTTGGCAATGAACAACTATTCAAAGAATAAAGACGCTGCATGGTTATTCATGCAATGGGCTACGGGTAAAGAACACGATACATGGGGAGCTCTAAATGCCGACCTTGTCAACCCGGCTCGTCAGTCTATCTGGAAAATGCCGCAGTTCCAAGCTCGACTGAAGGACAATACAGGGTACTACTCTACATTTGAAGATCAAATTAATAATACGAAAATCGAGTTCACTCCTCAACCGGACTTCTTTGAGACAACAACAGATTGGGCTGCTGAATTGCAAAAAATTGAATCCGGACAGATTTCAGCATCGGCCGGAATGAAAGAGTTAGCGGCAAGTATGAATAAAACTGTTGTGAACGTGAAGGCTGGGCAGTAATTAAACTGTGTGCGCAGGTGAATAGCCTGCGCACCACCCTATCATAGACTCAGTGTGTAAAAGGAAGGACGGCGGGGTGATGAATTCTGCAATGGAACAGAACCTTCAAGTAGCGAAAGACGCACCCATAAGGGCCGCAGATGTAAAGTGGACGCGCAAATATCGCCCTTATTTAGTGCTCGCTCCATCTCTGTTACTGACCATCGGTGTTTTGTATCCATTCTTTATGGCGATTTATTATTCGTTAACCAACTTTTCGTTTAAACAACCTACGTATACCTTTATTGGTTTCGAAAACTATGTAAACATGTTTTCTGACCCGAGTTTTTGGCACGGGACACTTGTGACAACTGAATATGCCATTCTTTCTACAGGTTTTGAGTTGCTCTTAGGTATCGGTATAGCAATGTTGTTGAACATGCAGAATTGGTTCTCTAAAGTTATGCGCATGGTTCTGGTGTTTCCCCTCATGATTGCGCCTGTCATCGCCACATTAATTTGGCAGTTAATGACGAATCCCTCTGTAGGTGTAATCGCTCACTATTTACGGATAATTGGATTAGGTGGGTTTAAGTGGGGAGCCTCTCCTCACT
Source organism: Alicyclobacillus dauci (assembly GCF_026651605.1). Lineage (GTDB taxonomy): Bacteria > Bacillota > Bacilli > Alicyclobacillales > Alicyclobacillaceae > Alicyclobacillus > Alicyclobacillus dauci. The sequence continues at coordinate 2,086,467 of NZ_CP104064.1, forward strand.
CAGCGTTGTTCTCCGTAGTGATAATCGATGTGTGGGTTTACACTCCATTTGTAATCCTTCTTGTTCTCGCTGGGCTGCAATCGTTACCAAAGTCGCCCTTCGAGGCAGCCGAATTAGACGGCGGTTCGCAGTGGTTTACTTTCAAGAATCTTACACTCCCGCTTCTCATGCCTTTTATAATGATTGCGTTAATCTTCCGGTTGATGCTGTCCACACAGGAGTTCGAAATCATTTTTGCTTTAACAAACGGCGGACCAGGAGACACGCTTATGTCCCTTTCCTTAATGTCCTATAATCAAGGTTTTCTTAACATGAACTTTGGAAGTGCTCTCACATACATGATTTTCTTGTGGGTCATTGTCTATATCGTGAGTCAATTCCTTGTGAATTACTGGATGAAAGCACAAAAGAAAGCTTCAGGAATGTGAGAAGGAGGACATAGCAATGAGGACAGTATGGACTGCGTCGAGGATAGTCCTCTTAGTATTGTACGCTATATTTGCACTGTTCCCAATCCTTTGGATGCTTGTCATTTCATTTAAATCAGACTCGCAAATGTTTAACACGATTTGGATTTTTAAACCGACTCTACAAAACTATAAGCAGGTTCTTGGAGCTTCAGGGTATCTCGGTTTCTTCTTGAACAACATTATCGTGAGTGCTGGGGCAGTTTTACTGTCTATTGTAGTAGGGGTACCGGCTGCTTATGCTCTCGCAAGATTTAATTTTAAAGGTAGAGAGAACCTGGCTTTTACTTTCCTGTCGTTTCAGTTCGCACCTGCGCTGCTGATTGTACTTCCCCTGTTTATTATTTACCAGCAAATCGGTTTGTACGACTCGTACTTCGGGCTGATTTGGGTGTATCAGTTAATCACTCTTCCGCTTCTGATATGGGTACTTCGTGGGTATTTTGAAGATATATCTGTAGAAATTGAATACGCAGCTCAATTGGATGGCTACAGTTGGTGGCGAGTCTTTGTCAAAATGCTCCTTCCGTTGATTGGACCAGGGTTAGTAGCGGCAGGATTACTATCCTTCATCTTCGCGTGGAATAACTTCACTTTCCCTCTAATGCTTGCGAACAACAATGTTGAAACGGTTACAGTCGCTTCTCTTAACTTTATTGCATCTGATACGGTTCATTATGGCCAAATGGCAGCAGCTTCAACCATTTCTGTTCTGCCGGAAATCATCTTAGCACTCTCCATTCAACGTTATCTCGTTCGGGGACTAAGTTTCGGCGCTGTGAAAGGATAGGTGGTTAGACTTGGCAACCATTGAATTGCAACAGGTCACCAAACGGTTTGGGTCTGCAAGTGTTTTGAAAGAAATCGACCTGGAGGTAAATGATCGAGAGTTCTTCGTCCTCTTTGGACCGGCTGGAGCTGGGAAAACCAGTACATTGAATGTCATCGCCGGAATCGAGCCTGTTACATCGGGAAGTATTTCTTTCGACGGAGTAGTGATGAATCAGGCGGAACCCTGGGAACGAAATGTGGCAATGGTTTTTGAAAACTATGCACTGTATCCACATCTCAGCGTCAAGGAAAATATTATGTCCCCGCTGATTGGTCCAAAAATGAAATGGAACAAAGCAGATGCAGAACGAGAGGCGCAACGAATTGCCGATATGTTGGGCATTGGGAAGATGCTGGATAGAAAGCCCTCTCAGTTAAGCAATGGACAGAGACAAAGGATTGCCTTGGGAAGAGTGCTTGTACGTTCGCCGAATGTGTTTTTAATGGATGAACCATTGACGCATCTGGATGCCAAACTGAGGCACGCCATGCGGACAGAGTTAAAGGAAATGCAGCGGAACCTGAATACCACCACCATTTATGTAACTCATGACTATTTAGAAGCGCTTAGCTTGGGGAACCGGATTGCTGTCGTCAATGAAGGCATGATTGAACAGGTTGGCACACCAGAAGAGGTCTACTACTCGCCCGCTACCGAATTTGTCGCACGATCTTTCGGAGAACCTGAGATCAATATTTTAAAAGCGAAGATTAGTAGTGTAGATGGTGTCACAGGGGTCAGCTTGCTAGAACAAGAGTCGCGATTCTATGAAATTCCAGAACATCTGAACGCTGCTGTCAGGAACATCAATCGGGACGTTGTACACGTCGGGATAAGACCCAGACAAGTGCGCATCAGCAAGGATCCAAAGGTCGGAGTACAAGCTACTGTATTTGCCTATGAGCCCATTGGAGCCAAAGCGACGATGACACTTCAGTTGGGCGATACCCTTATCCAGACCATTCAAGCCAGCGATCTCTCAGTACAGCTTGATGATGTGTTCTATGTTGACTATGACACAAGTGATATTTTGATTTTTGACCCTGAAACCGGTCGATTGATAGCTTCCAGCGCTGCAGAAGGTAGGGGATTGTAAGTGGAAAACCTAGTTCTGGAGAAAGTCGATAAGATTTACACGAAAGGTAAACAGAAAGTTCAGGCTGTCAACCAACTCAGTCTTGCAGCAAACAACAATGAGTTTATCGCACTTCTGGGTCCTTCTGGATGTGGAAAATCTACAACTTTGAGAATGATTGCTGGATTAGAGGATATTTCCAACGGGGTCATTTCCATTGCAGGTACAGCGATTAATGAAAAAAGGCCGCGTGACAGAAATGTCGGACTGGCTTTCGAAAACTATGCTCTTTATCCACCACTGACGGTGTATGAGAACATCGCGTTCAATCTTCGTGCCAAGGGTACCCCACAGGCCCAAATTGATGCTGAAGTCAGCAAAATTTCAAAACTAATGAAGATCGAATCGCTTCTTGATTTAAAACCTTCCCGGTTAAGCGGCGGTCAGAAACAGCGAGTCAACATTGCTAGAGCCATCGCAAGGCGACCAAAAGTATTATTGTTGGATGAGCCGCTCTCACATCTTGACGGAAAGATGAGACAGGCTATGCGGACGGAAATCAAGCGGCTTCACCATGAACTTGGTTTTACGAGTCTCATTGTCACGCATGACCAGTCTGAGGCAATGGCGCTAGCGGATCGCATTGCAATCATGAACGATGGTGTGCTGCAACAGTACGGGGCGCCCATGGAGGTATACAGCAAGCCCAATAATCTTTTTGTTGCCGGGTTTATCGGTGAACCAGCCATGAATTTCTTGGATGGCGTAGTCAGTTTTATTGACGGTGACTCCTACTTCATTATCCCGAACAAAAATGTAAAATTCAGAATCCAAAATGGGATAGCAGCCCCCAACCAGGAAGTGGTCGTGGGGATTCGCCCAAATGAAATTCATATCGATTTTGAACAAAACGATGTATTAAGCAAAATTGTCGTCATTGAAGATTTAGTAGAGGAACGTCGAATCACTGTTGATATTGCCTCTACTTCAATCGTGGTTCAAACAGAAGAACGCGTCACTTTGAAAACGGATGACAAGCTTGGTGTAGCTTTCCCCCTAGAGTCTTTGCACATCTTCGAGAAGCAAAGTGGCCAACGTCTAAATTAGAAAACTGATGGAGGGTATAAAAATGACAACTCTACCAAATGAAATGAAAGCAGTCGTATGTTACGCGCCTGGAGATTATCGCTTGGAAACTGTGGAAGTGCCGCGTGCGGGAAAAGGTGAAATCGTCATTAAGGTTGAGGCTTGTGGTATCTGTGCGGGTGACGTTAAGGCTTGGGATGGCGCTGCAAGTTTCTGGGGGTTTGATGGACAGCCGAAATATATTAAGGAACCTATGATTCCGGGTCACGAATTCATCGGAATTGTAGTGGAACTTGGTGAGGATGTAAAGGGTGACTTTGCGATTGGAGACCGGGTCATTTCTGAGCAGATTGTTCCATGCTGGAACTGCCGATTCTGTGAACGTGGAGAGTATTGGATGTGTGAAAAGCACGATCTCTACGGATTTCAGTACAACGTTAATGGTGGAATGGCTGAATACATGAAGTTCCCCATCGAAGGCATCAACCATAAAGTGCCGAATGACCTCCCCCTTGAACAGGCCGTTTTGATTGAACCTTACGCATGTTCGTTGCATGCAGTTAATCGAGCTAATATTCAACTTGGTGACTTTGTCGTTATCTCTGGCTCAGGGACTTTAGGGCTAGGCATGGTAGGTGCTGCAAAACTTCGCGGGCCGGGAACCTTGGTCGTGTTAGATGTTAAAGACGAACGACTCGAGCTTGCTAAAAAGTTTGGGGCCGACATTGTCATGAACCCTAAAGAAGTCGACGTCGTGAGTAAAATCAAAGAGATGACGGGTGGATACGGCTGCGATGTCTATATCGAAGCGAGTGGAGCGTCGGCGAGTGTTATACAAGGTTTGCACGCCATTCGCAAACTAGGCCGATTTGTTGAATTTAGTGTTTTTGGTTCTCCGGTGACCGTAGACTGGAGCATCATCAGTGACCGAAAGGAACTGGATTTACTAGGGTCGCATCTGGGACCGTATTGTTACCCCTACGTTATTAAAGGAATTGCTAAGGGAACGCTCCCGACCGAAGGTGTAGTCACTCACAAACTTCCCTTAGAACAGTTTGCTGAGGGATTTGAAATGATGAAGAAGGGTGAAAAATCCATTAAGGTTCTTCTCATTCCGTAGAAATGTGGCATTAAACTTTCAACAGCACTGGCTATCAACAAGAAGGAGGACTTCACGTGAAAATAGCTATTGGTTGTGACGATGCTGCGTTCTACCTTAAAGAGACAATTAAGGAACACTTAATAGATTTGGGGCACGAACCCGTGGATTTTGGGTGCTACGACCCAGAACCTGTGGATTACCCGGACGTGGCGTACAAAGTCGCAAAAGCAGTCCAGAGAAATGATTATTCTAGAGCGATTTTGATGTGTGGTACGGGAATTGGCGTGGACATTACAGCTAATAAGGTACGGGGTGTTCGCGCTGCTCTTTGCCACGACTGCTATTCTGCGGAACGAGCGAGGAAAAGCAACGCTGCCCAGATTTTGACGATGGGTGCACGTGTGATAGGCCCAGAGTTAGCCAAAAAAGTCGTGACAACTTGGCTTGAAAGCGAGTTTCAAGAAGGCAACTCAGCGCGGAAGGTCTCAAAGATAATGAGCTATGAGGACATTGAATCGGAGGGACAAGACGTTGAAGAAGCTAATCAACAATCCGGAAAAAGTTGTTGAGGACATGTTAGCGGGGTTTCTCCGGGCTCACGCTGATATTCTCAAAAGAAGTGACAGGGATGGGCGGGCAATCGTCCGCAAGAATGTCGAAAGGGGGAAAGTTGGTATTGTGATTGGCGGCGGCTCGGGGCATAAACCAGCCTTTATCGGGTACGTGGGAGACGGGATGGCAGATGGAGTGGCCGTGGGTAATATCTTCGCTTCCCCGTCACCCTATCCCATCTTTGGGGCTATGCAAGATATTGAGCAGGGCAACGGAGTGTTTTTGATTTATGGAAATTACTCTGGGGACTGTATGAACTTTTCAATGGCAGCAGAGCTGGCGGAGATGGAGGGCATTGAAGTCAAACAACTGATTGTCCATGATGACGTAGCATCTGCTCCGAAAGAAGAAGCGGACCGCAGGCGTGGTATTGCAGGAGAGGTGTTTATTTATAAGGTCGCAGGTGCAAAAGCAAAGCAAGGAGCCAGCCTCGAGGAAGTGTACGCTGCGACACATAAAGCCAATGAATGGATTCGTTCGATGGGTGTTGCACTGTCACCTTGCTCTTTGCCTCAGACCGGAAAGCCAAGCTTCACGTTAGGTGTAGACGAAATGGAGATTGGACTCGGTGTTCACGGTGAACCCGGAGTCAGGCGGGGTCCTTTGAGACCCGCTGCCGAGGTGGCAGCAGAGCTCGTCGATTGCATCTGTGCAGACATGGATTATACCGATAGTGATGTAGCGGTTATGGTGAATGGTCATGGCTCTACTTCCTTAATGGAACTGTACATCGTCTACGATGCGGTCGCGAAAGAATTGGAAAGGAGAAACATTCGCATCTATCGATCCTATGTCGGCGAATACATTACATCATTAGAAATGGGCGGATGCTCATTGACGATGTTGAAGCTCGACGACGAGTTAAAAGAACTAATTGATGCTCCCGCTCATACAGCTTGTTTCCATCAATGAGGAGGGTCGACATGGTAACGTCAAATGAGTTAGCCGAATCTTTTAAATATGTTGCACAAGCAATTCATAATCGTCGAGATTATCTTTGTGAGCTCGACTCCCACGCTGGAGACGGCGATCACGGTATTAGTATGGATTTGGGTTGGCAGGCAATCAGCAATGTTGAAAGCGACGGTGTCCCGTGCGCTCAGTATCTCCGGAACTGTGGCAAAGATTTCATCACTGCTGTGGGCGCTTCAATCGGTCCGTTATACGGTACAGCCTTCCTAAGAGCAGCAAAGGCGTGCGACGGGAAGGATCAACTATCGGTTCAGGACGTAATCGAAATGTTTCATGCGGCTGTAGCAGGCATGGGAGAGCGCGGGGGAGCTAAGCTGGGCGATAAAACGTTGCTTGACACTCTATTGCCCGTCGATTCGGCTCTGGCAGATGGAGTTAAACAGAATCTTTCTTTAAACACTCTCTTAGAAAAAGTTGTTTCAGAGGCTGAGAGAGGAATGGAGAGTACAGCAGAACTTGTTTCGCGAATTGGCCGCTCGAGTCGCTTGGGGGAGAGGTCGCGAGGCCAGCTCGACCCCGGGGCGGCTTCTGCTTACGTTGTCATCGAAGCACTTGTCACTTACCTGCTGCCACTCGCTGAGAACGTAGGCAGCATTCAAAGTATTTAGTCTTTTAAGAACAAAAACCCTAGCCTGGGGGCGAGTAAATGAAAGTTTATTTGGTTCGGCACGGCCATGCAACCTTAAACATGGAAGGAGCCGCAGATCGCTTTTGTGGTCGGACGGATGTACCTTTAAGCGAGCGTGGCCGTGCGCAGGCTCGGGAGTTGGGCAAGGTACTCAGAGCGCAAGGCATTTCTAGAATCTATCATTCGGGGCTTCAAAGGTCCATTCAAACCGCCGAGATTATACTAGGTGAATTCTCCGATAATAGGGCAAGAGTGGATTTGTCGCTCGCAGAAGGCATGCAAGAGGTTCCATTTGGGGAGTGGGAGGGCAAAACAAAAGCCGAAGTTCGCTCTTTGGATTCTGTTTTATATGAACAGTGGGAGAAGCAGCCTGCAAGTACGGTAATTCCAGGTGCGCGCCCATTTTTGCCTTTGTATGAAGCAGCAATTGCCTCCTTGTCAGCATTAAAGGGTTTGCATAACCAGGAGAACATTGTTGTCGTAGGGCATAGCACGATTAACCGACTTATCCTTATTGGGTTATTAGGCGCTGACTTAAACAAATATCGCATTATCCGACAAGACAACTGCGCGATTAATGTCTTGGAATTTAAAGAGGGGTCCGCAGTAACTTTAGAAAAAGTGAATTGGACCGCTCTGTAGGGGTGTTCCTATGCTCAAAGTATCTGCGGTTGATTTAGGAGCGAGTAGTGGACGAATTAGTGTTGGAAGCTTTGACGGAGGAAAAATTTCACTCGCGGAGGTATATCGGTTTCCGAACTTCCCCATTAACCTCGGATCTGGAGTTGTTTGGGATTTCCCAAGATTATTTCACGAGGTCAAATTGGGTTTGCGAAAAATGCAACTCGATTATTCCCAATCTATACATAGCATTGGCATTGACACTTGGGGCCTGGACTTCGGTTTAATTGGGGAAAATGGCGAGTTAATAAGCGTCCCGCTCCATCATCGCGATCCACTAAATGAAGAAGGCATGGAACTCGTTGACCGCAAACTTGACCGAAGTACGGTATACCGAAAAACTGGGGTTCAGTTTATGCCTGTCAATACAATCAATCAACTTGCAAGACTGGTAAAGTATCAACCGTACCTTCTCGATGTGAGTAAAAATCTTTTAATGATGCCCGATTTATTCCACTTCTTTTTGACTGGACAGAACTCCTCAGAATACACCATCGCGACGACCACTCAGTTGCTCGACGTTAACCAAAAGTCATGGGACGAGGAATTGCTCGACTGGTTAGGATTGCGGCGCAGTCTCTTTACAGGGGTAGCTCTCCCTGGAACGAATTTAGGTCCGTTACGCAGTGAGGTTCAACGTGAAACCAATCTCCTCACAACTCGAGTAATTTCTGTAGCCACACATGATACTGCCTCCGCCGTGGTAGGAACTCCGCTTGCTTCAAAGAACAGTCTCTTCATTTCATGCGGGTCATGGTCATTAGTGGGGATTGAAATCGAAAATCCGATTGTTAATGAAACAACACTAAGTCTGAATCTAAGCAATGAAGGAGGAGCTTTTGATACCATTCGTCTTTTGAAAAATTCCATGGGCTTATGGCTGCTCCAAGAGGTGAAACGTCAATATGAAGCATTAGGTGACACAGTGGACTTTCCTTCACTTGTAAGTGGAGCGTTTACTGCACCAGCGTTTAAGACGTTTATATTTCCTGATGACCCCGTCTTTTTACCTCCAAACAACATGATTGAACGAATACAGAATTGGTGTGTAACACATTCTTTGCCCAAACCAGAGACGAGATGTGAAATCGTTCGCTGTATTCTCGAGAGTTTAGCTATGAGGTATCGAGAGATTCTAGAAGAAGTTGAGGCTGCTGTTGGTTGCCAAATAGATGTAATTCACATTGTTGGAGGCGGATCCCAAAACGAGCTGCTGTGTCAGTGGACGGCAAATGTCACAGGAAGGCAAGTTGCAGCTGGCCCGAGCGAAGCTACTTCCTTGGGAAACATGGCATTGCAGCTATACGCAAATCGAGAAGTTTCAAACTTAAAGGAGATTAGAGAAGTCATTAATAACTCTTTCCAACGGCACATTTACGAGCCCGCCAACGTTTCTGCCTGGGAAGAGCAATATAGGATTTCGAAAGCGAAAACACAACGATGAGGGAGTGATGATAAACGTGTCTAGTATCCGAGAGTTAACTGCGAGCGGCCAGAGTATTTGGTATGACTATGTGGAAAGAGAATTTGTGAACGACGGAGAACTGACCGCCATTGTAAACCAGGGCGTATCTGGACTGACATCGAATCCAACAATTTTTGAACAGGCGATTTGCAACTCTAAAGCTTACGACAGAGATATACAGTCGTTATTAAGTGAAAATCTTTCCGCGCAGCAAGTTTATGACCGCCTTAGCACGGATGATATTCGGAACGTAGCAAAAATCTTACTGTCGGTTTACGAAAGAACAAACGGAAAAGACGGGTATGTAAGCATTGAAGTATCCCCTCATGTATCGAATGATGCGGAGGTAACGGTTGCCGAAGGGATCCGTTTATCAAAAGTCATTTCTTCCCCCAACCTGATGATCAAGGTTCCGGCGACGCCCGAAGGCTATGAGGCCATCACGAAATTGCTTGCACACGGTATCAGTGTGAACGTCACCTTGATTTTTGGCATGTCCCAATATCGACAGGTTGTTGAAGCATATCTGAATGGCGTTGAACAAGCAATAGACAAGGGAATCGATGTGACTAAGATTGCTTCAGTGGCAAGCTTTTTTGTCAGCCGCGTGGATACCTTGGTAGACAATTGGCTGGACGAGAACAATGCAGGTTCAGAGTTGAAAGGGAAGATTGGAATTGCGAATTCAATGATGGCATATCGATACTTCCAGGAACAATTCAACTCTGAGCGCTTTCAATCGCTTGCCCAGAAAGGTGTTCAAGTACAGCGTTTACTATGGGCTTCCACGAGCACCAAGAACCCTAACTACGATTCACTGCTATATGTGAAAGAACTAGCTCTGCCTGAGACTGTGAATACAGTAGCACCGAAGACGTTCAAAGAGATGCTTCATACAGAATTCAACCTGACAGAGCCCCAGGACATAGCGGTATACGAAGGTTTAATTCGAGCTCTTGAACAAGTCGGGCTGTCAATCGATTTTGTTGCAGAGGAATTATTGCGTCAAGGACTTGTCGGATTCACTCAGTCTTATGACAGGCTGCTTAAGGAAGTAGACAACAAACTAGCATTGCTTTCAGGTGAAAAATGAAAGTCAACTATAAATGAAAAAACATGCGGAATGTTTTACGTTTTAGTGGTTCAATGATGGTTGTCAGTATTGCATGCGGCAACGAATATAACGACAACCACGACAACGTTAGAACGTACAACTACAAAAAAGCCATGTTGCAGTTGTCAAAATTCTTGAACATGGCTTTTCTTATTCAGAAAATATTTTGAGTACTCACCTTGGATGTGCCTTGAGGATGTCCCTTGAAGATGACGAGAAGGCTATTTTAACAGTACTCTATTTTTAGTTCTGGAAAACGTTGCTCAAGGTCCTTAGGTGCATCAGTATCGGTAAAAAGATACTCAGACTCCTTTAAAGACCCAAACCGACCTACGGACGATGAGAATATTTTCGAGGAATCTAAGAGACAGTATCGATACTTGCTTCGATTGAACAGGAAGTTTTTTAGTTCAAGTTCATAGAGATCAAAGTCCATTAGTTCCCCTTCTTCCGTCACTCCGCGGGCAGAAAAGAAGTATTTTTCAGGATAAATGTTATCTAAGATTGATACACCCAATAGTCCCTCAACACTGTTCTGGTTTCGAAGGGCTCCACCAATAAGGAAGACATTTAATTTTGGATTGTCGACTAATTCTTGAGCTGCAAACAAGCTATACGTTGTGACGGTCACATTGATGTCTTCATACCTTAACAACTTGGCAAGTTCTAAGCAGGTAGAACTAGCGTCCAGAAGAATCGAGTCATGATTTTTAATGTGTTTAAAAGCTTCGGCAGCAATCCGGGTCTTTTCTGAACGACGCGTGTTCAGTCGAGTAGTGAAACTTAATGCTTCATCCTCGGGCATAATTGCGCCGCCATGAGTACGAAGTAAAAGATTACTTTTCTCTAGAGCACGCAGGTCAGCACGTATTGTTACTTCGGAAACATTCAGTTTTGCCGCGAGGTCGGAGACCGAAGCCCTTGAGTCAAGCTTCAATTGTTTTAATATCTCTGCACGACGTTCTTCAGTATATAGCTTTTTCACATTCTCTCTCCTTGTAGAGTGCATACTATCTATTTTCGATGGTATTCAAAGGTAAACGAAACCGATATCTAAGACATTCGTAATGATAATTATATCGGATTTTGGCTTTGATGACTATTGAAATTGTATAAAGAGTAATTGAACGGAGTAATTAAGTATTTGTTGAAAGAAAACGAAAGAATTGACAAATTCAATTTAGGAAACGAAAATAAAAGTGTGATAAACGAAAGGTAGAATAGAAACAAGGGTCTATTTTTGAGTTGCATCATTTTATTTCAAATTTATTTCACATTACAAGAGGGAGATGAGAGGAATGCAAATAGCCATTGGATGTGATGAGGCAGGCTACGATTTGAAACAAATTATCATGCAGTATTTGGAATATACAGGACATGAAACAGTTAATCTTGGCTGTTATACCAAGGATGCAGTTGACTATCCGGATGTCGCCTATGATGTTGCTAAGGCAGTTCAACGTAAGCAGTTTGAACGGGCAATCCTCATTTGTGGAACTGGCCTAGGTGTTGCTATTACCGCAAACAAAGTCAAGGGGGTTCGGGCGGCCGTTTGTCACGACACTTACTCTGCGGAACGTGCCCGAAAAAGTAATAATGCACAGGTACTTACCTTCGGTGCACGCGTCATCGGTCCGGAATTGGCGAAGAGCATCGTTGACGTATGGTTGAAGAGTGAATTTCAAGTAAGGTCGAGAGGATATCGCTATATGAGAAATCCGAGTTAACGGACGGAAGAGAAGAGACACCTACTTTACCTTGTAATGCTTGAGAAAAGAGTATGGAGGGTATTCGATGTCTTATTCTAGTCTAGATACACTTGCCATCAATTCGATTCGTACACTTTCGATTGACGCGATTGAGAAGGCCAATTCAGGGCACCCAGGATTACCAATGGGGGCTGCCCCGATGGCGTATGTTTTGTGGACTCGCTTTATGAAATATAACCCTCGAAACCCCAAATGGTTTAACCGAGATCGATTCATCTTGTCCGCTGGACATGGTTCGATGTTGCTGTACAGTTTGCTTCATTTGACGGGATTCGACGTGACTGCGGAAGACCTTAAACAGTTTCGAGAATGGAAATCAAAAACCCCAGGTCATCCTGAATATGGTCATACCCCTGGAGTTGAGGTTACTACGGGTCCACTTGGCCAGGGGCTGGCCACTGCCGTAGGGATGGCCATTGGCGAGAGGTTTCTCGCTTCAAAATTTAACAAACCTCATCTTCCGGTAGTAGATCACTATACGTACGCCTTGGTCGGAGACGGGGATTTGATGGAAGGTGTATCTGCCGAGGCGAGTTCTCTTGCTGGACATCTCGGACTTCATAAGTTGATTGTTCTTTACGACTCGAATGATATCTCACTTGATGGGCCTACATCTTGGTGCTTTACAGAAGATGTGCAAAAGAGATACGAGGCTTATGGGTGGAATGTGATTCGGGTGGATGATGGCAACAATCTCGAAATGATTGACAGAGCCTTACAAATGGCACATGCCTCACAAGACAAACCGACGCTCATCGAAGTTAAAACAATTATTGGGTATGGTTCTCCAGGAAAACAAGGTACAGCGGAGGCTCATGGCTCCCCGCTCGGCCCCGAGGAGGCAGTGAAAGCAAAACGCGAGTATGAATGGTCTCATGAGCCGTTTGTCGTTCCTAAAGAGGTTACAGAGTACGTCAGTGAAGTAGTGGAAACAGGGCAGCGGCGTGAGCGCGAGTGGGAGAATATGTTGAACCGTTTTTCTTGGGAATTCCCAGCCGAAGCAAAAGACTTCAAATACGCTTGCTCAGGCAGCATCGACTTGGAGTTCGAGGGGATTTTTCCCAAATTCTCAGGTCATGTGGCAACTCGTGATGCTTTCGGTAAAATCATCAATTCGATTGCTCCCTACCTTACGACACTCCTCGGTGGTTCCGCTGACCTCTCTGGATCCAATAAGACAATCCTAGGAGAACGACCACATTTTTCGATGTCTGATTATTCTGGCTCAAATGTTTTTTATGGCGTTCGTGAGCATGCAATGGGTGCCATTTTAAATGGTCTAAGTCTCCATGGAGCCATTGTTCCATTTGGCGGAACGTTTCTCGTGTTTTGCGATTACCTACGTCCTGCAATTCGCTTAGCAGCGTTGATGAAACAGCCCGTTTTGTACGTGTTTACGCATGACAGCATAGCTGTGGGGGAAGATGGACCGACTCACCAACCGATTGAACAGTTAGCTTCATTGCGGGCTATCCCAGGGCTTGTAGTGTTTCGTCCAGCTGACGCATATGAAACAGGGTTAGCTGTAAGGTATGCTCTCGAGCGTCGAACCGAACCAGTGGCATTAGCGCTGACTCGACAGCAGTTGCCTACTTTACCGGAACTCGCAAAATATCAGAACGAGTTTAGCCGGGGTGGATACGTAGTATATCAGTCCGGGAATGGCATGGATATCGCGTTACTCGCTACTGGTTCAGAGGTTTCTCTGGCCTTAGAAGCCGCCAAGAAGGTAGCCATGCAGGGTTTAGGGGTTCGAGTAATTAATATCACCTCGATGGAATTGTTTGAGAGGCAGACTTTAGAATATCGAGAACATGTATTACCTGCATCAATCGCCCGCCGACTGGCAATCGAAATGGCGCATCCAATGCCTTGGTACCAGTACGTAGGTCGAAACGGAGAAGTTTTAGGGATAGATGAATTTGGCGCCTCCGGACCGGGAGAGAGGATTGTAGCTGAGTATGGATTTACCGTCGACAACGTCCTGCAAAGAATAAATGCAATCTTGAGTAGAGAGTAGCCCTCACGAAATTCTAAAAAAACTTTAGAACCGCTCAATCGGTTAAAGGAGGAGAAGTATGAAACGAACTGGGGAAGAAGACGCTCTTAAGGAACTAGTAAAAAGGTCAAACCTGATTGGTTCAGATAGAAGTGTCTGTAACTGGGGTGGCGGTAATACATCAACCAAGACCCAAACCATTGACCACCTTGGGCGAGAAATTGACGTGCTCTGGGTAAAGAGCAGCGGCTCTGACTTGGCAGAAGCGACAAACGAGAACTTCACAGCTTTAAGACTTCAGGAGATTTTACCCCTTCTTGAGCGCGACGTGATGACGGATGATGAAATGGTGGCGTATCTGGCGAATTGCATGGTCGATGCGAAACATCCCCGCTCATCCATCGAAACCCTGCTTCATGCGTTTCTTCCGTTCACACATGTGGACCATACACATCCTGACAGCATCATCTCTTTGTGTTGCAGTGAAAACGGACGCACTTTAGCACGCGACATGTTTGGTGACAGAGCCGTTTGGGTACCGTATATTCGTCCTGGATTCGAGCTGTCCAAGACAATCGGCATCGCTGTCCGCAATAATCCCCAATGTGAAATGGTCCTTATGGAGAAGCATGGGTTGATTACATGGGGGAACACCTCTGAGGAGTGCTACGCAAATACAATTCGCATCATCGAAGAGGCAGCGACACACATCGAAGCCCGAATAGATGAAAATTCAGTGTTTGGGGGAGTCAAGTATCCAACTTTACCTGTTACTGAAAGAGAAGATATAGCTTCTGAAATACTGCCCGTCGTTCGAGGCTTAGTTTCTGAACTGAATGATGCTATCTTGACCTATGACGCCAGCGACGATTTTCTCCAGTTTGTCAACAGTGCAGATGCGTTGGAGTTATCCCAAGTAGGAGCCGCTTGCCCTGATCACCTCGTCCATACCAAGAGAACACCCCTATACATTCAATGGGATCCATCGACAAAAGATGTTCCATTGCTCAAAGAACGCCTTCAGCAAGGCCTTGAGAAGTATGTTGAAGACTACCAAAAATATTATGAATCGTACATTCAATTAGATGTACCAATGCACGACCCGTTTCCCCGCATTATCCTCATCCCGGGCATTGGAGTGATTGGAACAGGTAAAAACAAAAAAATGGCCAACGTTGCAGTCGACCTCTATCACCGGGCTGTCGCTGTGATGAAGGGTGCAACGACATTGGGCAACTTTGTTTCTTTAAACGAACAAGAATCCTTTGGTGTTGAATATTGGCCACTCGAGTTGTATAAGCTCTCGATGGCCGCACCAGAAAAAGAACTCGCCCGAAAAGTTGCGTATATTACCGGGGGTGCTGGTGGAATCGGAAGTGCAACTGCGACAAAAATGGCAGCTCAAGGGGCGCACGTAGTCATTGCGGACTTAAACGTGGAATCAGCAGCTAACCTAGCAATGAAGCTTAATGAAGACTATGGCGAAGGCACCGCCGTTGCCGTTTTTCTTGATGTAACCGACGAAAATAAGGTTATTGAATCGTTTAAAAAGGCAGTTTTGAACTTTGGCGGGGTTGATCTTTTCGTCTCTAACGCTGGGTTAGCCAGTTCATCTGCGTTTATCGACACCACTCTAGACGACTGGAACCGCAATATTAATGTGCTTGGAACTGGCTATTTCTTAACAAGCCGTGAGGCCTTTCGAATCATGGTAACGCAGGGCCAGGGTGGGTCTATCATTTTTGTAACATCTAAAAATGCCGTATATGCAGGAAAAAATGCCGCAGCCTATAGCTCAGCTAAGGCGGTGGAGACACACTTAGCTCGTTGTTTGGCAGTTGAAGGAGGCCCGTATGGCATCCGGGTGAATTCAGTACTACCTGATGCGGTTTTACAGGGGTCGAAGATATGGGACACGACATGGCGGAGTGAACGTGCTCGTTCCTATGGAGTTGAGCCCGATCAATTAGAAGAATACTACAGGAAGCGCACCTTACTAGACGTAAACATTTCTCCTCAAGACATTGCTGAAGGAATTCTTTTCTTTGCATCGCCGCGGTCAGCGAAAACCACTGGTTGCATGTTGACCATTGATGGTGGTGTTGCTGCAGCGTTTCCTCGGTAAAAACATTTACGTTAATTAAGGAGAATTGATAAAATAGTAACAACTGAATATGAACCTTCGGGGCAGAGTGAAATTCCCGACCGGCGGTAATGGCTGATTTAACGAGTTGATTCACCGTCTTGAATCAGTCTGAGCCCACGACTCAATTTTGGGAAATCGCCTAAAAAGAAATTTAATAAAAATAAGTTGGAAAATATGATGGAGGTCGTGGTTTTGAAAGGTAACGGGTCGCCTCCACCAACGACTTGCGCTTTCATAGCAACATGTGAAATCGGCCCGGATCATGCTGGCCCATATTTCACTTTATGGGTAGTTACTTGAGTTTTATCTCGTAATAAACTGTGGAATCACAAAACTAATGTGGCTCTTCGCTGGTTGAGATGGGTTGAACAAGTCAATCATGGAGGTATAAAAACCCATTGGCAAACCAGAGTTAGGGTCAATGCCTCCTTGTTGTCGGCTTGACATGACTTGTAGGATGCCAAGTTGGGCATCCGTCAAGAGCTTTCGCGGCATATCCTCCCTTTGGTCGGTATTCCACGCTCTCTTGACGTAACAGGAGGTTATCCAAATGTCCGATCCCGTTCTTGACTTGTTCAATCACTCTATTGGCGTTCAATCTCCCTGGCATGTTACTTCGGTTGAATTCAGCAAAGAGAATAAACGTCTTGACATCACGGTCGACTACAAAGATGGAACCAAGTTCCCATGCCCAAATTGCGGCAGTCAGAACACGGACATCTACGACCGCGACACTCGCTCATGGAGGCACCTCAATCACTTTGAGCACGACACATACATTCACGCCAAAGTGCCTCGAATCTGGTGCCATGATTGCTCGAAGGACAAGGGGGTGTACGGACCATCGAAGTGCCCTGGGCACGCAAACGCGGGCATTTCTCATACGGCTTCGAGGCATTCATCCTTCAACTGGTTCGCGAGATGCCCGTTCTGGCAGTTGCACGTCTAGTCGGGGAACATGATACCCGTATCTGGCGTATCGTTCGCCACTATGTGAATCAGGCTCGCGAATCACAAGACTTCTCAGATGTTCACCACATTGCGGTTGACGAAACCTCTACAGCTCGCGGTCATCACTACGTGACCGTTGTTGCAGATACAGAGCAAAGACGGGTAATCTTCGTCACGCATGGCAAAGACATGAGTACCCTTACGCGATTCGTCGATGATTTCACGCGACATGGCGGCGACCCAGATGAAATCGAAACTGTCTGCTCCGACATGTCTCCAGCATTTATTGCTGGTGTTCACAAATACTTTCCTGACGCTTCACTCACATTTGACAAGTTCCATGTTACGAAAGTAATCGGTGAAGCGGTGGACAAAGTACGCCGTGAAGAACAACGCACACAGCCCATGCTCAAACAATCCAGGTACATTTGGCTGAAGAATGAGCACAATTTGACAAGCAAGCAAAAAGAGCGATTACAGGAGCTTCGGCACTTAAATCTCAAGACGGCAAAGGCATACCAGATGATGCTGACATTCAAAGAGCTTTGGATACAGCCAAAGTCCCTTGCCAAGCCGTTTCTGGACAAGTGGTACTTCTGGGCCACGCATTCGCGGCTCAAACCAATGATTGACGCCGCTAAAACCATTCGCCGCCACCAAACTGGCATACTGTCTTGGTTTGATAGCAGAGTGAATAATGCCCTGATTGAAAGTATGAACAGTCTCATCCAAGCCATGAAACGAAGAGCGAAGGGTTATCGCAACGTCGAGAACTATATCTCTATGATTTACCTGTTGCTAGGCAAGTTGTCCTTCGCTTTACCCACCTAAAACAGCGAGGAGGCACTAATGTAACCTGTAACAAACAGTAGTATCCTGTGACAAAACACATGTATCAAGGGTGCAACTGTAAAATTCCCATCTTCGGTGGAGTGAAAAATATGGAGCAACAGACGCTTGCAGCGGGGCGAAGAAGGTATACGAGTACACAGGATCACTAGCTTTGCATTAAATCGAATAGGATTTGTCAAGCCAGTGATTTGGGGGCAATATGACAACACTGAACATTTTGATTTCTTCTTTTTCTGCTCTGAGGTCTAAAAGGTCAGTGTCCCTATATCAGGTAGTCTCGATATCCATAATTAGGAATTTGTTATGCTATCGGGTCATATGTAGTCGTCTCAAGATGCTCTGTCTCACCGGTCACGTACTGTTGGAGTGTCTCTGTAAAAATTCGTTCCGTCGGCCATCGTCGTCTACCCTTGGACTTTCGGCTTGGTTGCTTGTACAGCGCTCTTACAAAGTCGTTAAACTTCTTGTCCCAGTAAAGCCGTACACATTTGTAGACATCAAGCAACTTGCCTCTATGCGCCACTTTTAGCTGCATGAGCACCAAAAGGCAGTACGTCACGAGCGCTATCCAAAGTTGGTTATACACAGCCGTTTCGCTTCTACCGTAGAGCCGTTTGAGAACCAGGTGTTGCTTGATCCATTTGAAGAACAATTGTCGGGTAAAAGACTGGCGCGGTACCGCCATGCGACCCGTTTCCAGCCCCTCCCCATAAGAACTGCTCGTGAGGTTTTCCCTCAAGCAGCTCACCCCATAAACTTTGTCAAAAGGGTTATGAGACCTATCGTGATTACGGACACTTTCATCGAAACCCGTCTACGCTTTTGAGGGGATGGACTTTCCAGTCCCAGTAAAGCCCCAACACGCCGTACAGATATTCGTTACTCCATCTCCGCCACCCGATGCTACGCTTTCGTCTTCGTTTCCTTCTTGACAGCAGGGTTCGGATTTTCATCTCTGTATAGTCACGGATTTCTCCAAATGCGCGGCTCGAGTTGCCGACCCGAAAATAGTTCACCCATCCAGTCAGTATGGCATTAACTTGTTTCACAACGTCTTTTGCCGGTTTCGCGCCCCCGTTTTGAATTATTTCGCGGATTCTCGCTTTTATCGCCTGTCGGGCTTTCTTCTTCGGTGTCATCAGGATGAAATATCCAGTCCTGCTCCGATTCTGTACTCGTCTGAAATCAAATCCTAGGAAAGAAAATGATTCACCTTTTAGGACGTTGACCATTCGAGTCTTTTCCAGGTTCAGTTCAACCCCCAAGGGTTCCAAATATTCTCGCAGTCGCCGCAACGCTAGCTTGTCCCATCCACGTTTACTGGAGTGGCCACTTACAGTGACAATCATGTCGTCGGCAAATCGGTGGTAATTCACTGCTTCGTAACTACCTTCCGCTGTTTTCCGCCGGATAGCATCAAATGCCCAGTCAACCTCATTCAGGTAGATATTTGCAGCGAGCGGAGAAAACGGTCCGCCTTGCGGAACGCCGATTTTCCCAGCTACCTTAATCACCTGTTTTACAAGGCGCATCACCTGTGGGTCTTGGACACGTTTCGCAATCTTCTCCAGCAGTAAATTGTGCCTTATCGTATCGAAGTAGCGAGACAAATCTACGTCAATCACTGTTGTCATACGTCGCAGTATACTACGTCGCACATTTGCCAGTGCTTGATGCGGGGAGCGCTTCGGTCGAAATCCGTACGAGTTTGGACAGAAATCGGCCTCGAAAATCGCCTCCAGTATCAGTTTTAACGCCCCTTGTACCACGCGGTCCCGGATACACGGAATCTGCAGGGTACGCATTTTCCCATTCGCCTTCGGGATTTCCACTTTACGATTGGCTTGCGGTTGGTAAGTTCCAGCCTGCAGCTCTGCTCGAATGTCTTCTAGGAACGCTCGGACGCCCGATTGCTCTACATCTGCGAAGCTTTGTCCGTCGATGCCTGGGGCTCCGCCGTTTTTCTTCGCATGTTGATACGCTTCGTAGAGGGTCGTCATGTTGGTGATGTGGGTGAATAATCCCCAGAATCGATGCGTAGGTTCAGACTTCGCCTTTTGATATATCCGCCGCCTTAGTTCCTGCAAACTGATGGATGTTTTTATCATGACATCCTTGCCTCCCTCGGTCGTACGGAATGTTTACAGGTTCGGACCCTTCCCTCCTCGCGTGTTTTACTGCACGCGAATCCACGGTACTACGATCCGTTCCGCCACCCTGACGCCTACCGCGCCCATTTCCCGATCACGGTTATAGGGGCGGCCTCCTCGATGAGATTTCTTCAACGGGCGTCGAGGGCTTCTCCAGTTTCCACAGCAACTTTCCCTCCATGTCGCCGCTGATACCCCGCCGGTGAGAACCACCGTTTCAGACTCATTTCGGTCAGTTCTTATTGCTTTCGCACGTTATCGACCGTCTCAGCCACCGGAGTTGCGTGTAACGAGGCTACATCCGCGTTCACTATCGTTACAACCTGGAGTTTTGCCCGCGCTCCTGTTGAGCACGATGTCAGAGGGCTCCACCGTATCGCTTTCGCTCCACGGTGCCTCTCAGGCTACGGGAGGGGAGTCTCTTCTCCCGGTTGGACTTGCACCAACTAGCTACTGTGTCCTTATCTGGACACGCCGATTTGCCATCTTTGACGATAGATATCGCAGATTTCCTTGGCTTCAAGCGTTAAATCATTTGTGAGAATCGTCACCAAGTTACCTTTGCTGTCTGTCGTCTGAATCAAACGCAAGGGATGTGTCATCACGTAATTTGGATAACTGCCTAAACGCACCAACGCTTCTCGAATCACTGGAGAATCCTGCGTAATAGCCCGTTCTTCAACCACTTCATGAATGGCGGAATTGTCCTTGAGTCGAGTCACGAAACGTACCGAGTGATTGCAGTAGGCGTCAAATTTGCGATAGTCCACATATCCACGGTCGAACACATTGAGTGCATCTTTTTCGACGACCACCAACTCATCCATTTGCAACTTGTCTGCAGGTCGGGCGTGTGTCAGAACTGCCTTTTCTGGGAACACCGGTTGTTCACAGAAAACCAGACGTAGATGCAACTTCACGCCCGCTTTTGTTCGCCGAAACTCAGCCCAGCGGTACTGCGTAACGCACATGGAGATTGTAGATGAGTCCACCAAGTTAATCCGTTCCAACTTTTCATTGGCTCGTTTCATACCGACTTGGCGATTGGTATGCAATGCGCATTGACGGAACACAAAATTCATGAATAAATCTGGGATACCCCGCAATGTTCTCGACAACTGAGAAGTACTGATGGATTCCAAGCCGAGTTCTGCCTGAAGTTCTTTATTGGCATCCAACTCCAGACTGATATCTGTGAGAGATCCGATTTGCTTTACCTGTGCAAAGACAAAAAGCTTCATGAACTTCGCTACTCCAAATTTTTTCACGTAGCGATCTAACCTGAGAGATCTCAATTCCTTCAATATGGAATCGGCAGCCAGCGGAACTAGGTATTCCGCAAGAGCCGTTTTCGTGGTATCCTTGCCCATGGTGTTCTCCTTTGATTGAGAATTGGACAGGACTACCTGTACTACTCATTCTAAGGAGATTTTTTATGTCTGTGGGTGACATTACATTGAACATTCAAAACGTTATGACTGTCAATCTGACAACTCAACGACCTTGACAAATCCAAAATTTATTTATGCAATGCTAGTGACACAGGATACACATACACACATATTTGCCCAATTGCTCTTTCCGCTGGCTGGAAACCTTACGATAGACACGGAAGTGGAACGCTGTCTGGACGAACGTAACATTCTTTTGATCCCTTGCCATTGTGAACACACATTCTACTCCCATAGGCGAAATGAGTTTTTGGTTGTGGATATACCTGAGTTCTTGTTGGGTCAGGAACATAGGCAACCTAAAGGCACATGGTATCCCTTCGATGAAAAATGGAAAGCCATCCGTTTTCTCATCATAGATGCATTGGAACAGGGCGAATCAAAGTCTTCAGTGTTAATGGATTTGTTTCCTTATGTCGTCAAACAATTGTTTCGAGGTGTAAGGCCTGTCTCGATTCAATATATCGATGATCATTTTGACGAGGATGTGACGTTGGAACAACTGGCCTCTATTGAGAATTACAGTGTTTCGCATTACTCGCAATGGTTTCGAAGAAAGACAGGAAAGACCCCAACCGTCTACCAACAGGAGATTCGCTTAGAACATGCGCAACAATTGCTACGAGACACAAGTTTGCCCATCGGTAGGATCGCTCGTGAAATCGGAATGCAACATCAATCTTCTCTTACGAGGTTATTTCAAAAACACTTAGGGATGACGCCCGCTGCGTACAAGAAGACCATGGATTTGGCTAAAAAGGACGATATAAAAGAAAAAAGTGCTCCCTAAAATCGGAGTACCATAGAAACAAGGAGCCTAGACTGTACTGAAATGAAACAGTTTAGTTTGTACCGAAAGAACGTTACAGGTGATGTTAATGACGACCAAGACAATAGCTTGCCGCATTTTGGATAGACTCAAAATCCAATATACCTTGCACGACTACGATTGGGACGAGGAAGCCCTTGATGCGATTACAGTAGCAGATAAGGTGGGGATCTCCTCGTCGCAGATTTTCAAGACACTTGTCCTGCGAGGTGATAAAACCGGTGTCCTTATGGCGTGTATTCCAGGGGATAAAGAACTTAACTTAAAAGCATTGGCCACCGTCAGCGGAAACAAGAAGGTGGAAATGGTTCCGGTAAAGGATCTTCAAACTTTGACGGGCTACATCCGTGGTGGGGTTTCGCCACTTGGAGTGAAGAAAAAGTATCCGCTCTACATCGACGAATCTGTGCGGGACTTAGCTCCTGTGAGTATCAGTGCCGGACGACGTGGCCTGCAAATCTTCTTGAATGGTAAAGACTTGGTACGTGCAAGCGAGGCAACTATCGGTGCTATATCTCGATGATCCCACTTCAGTGGGATTTGTGAGATCCAATAGGAGAGAAGTGACCTTTCACCAGCCTGCTCTATTTGTCATATCCGAAATATCGCTAATGGATGCTCCTTTGTAAGTCCTGTATGGGTCAGATATTTCATTTCGACTCCAAGCGTTGCTGGATGTTTGGATGTCGTCTCAAAGGAAGTCGATGTTTCTCTGCGTTCCGAAAACACCAAAGTTCAAACGAGGGGAACAAATGAATAGCAGATACCTTGGCGCTCTTTATATGGCGCTTGCCGCAAGCATTTGGGGTGGCATGTACGTCGTCAGTAAAATTGTCCTCGAATCTGTATCGCCACTTGCTCTTGTGTGGGTTCGGTACGTGGTAGGTCTGGTAGCCTTGATAATCGTCGCACTTATTACCCGGCAATCGTGGCGAACTCGATGGCAAGACATCCCGCTAGTAGTGGCAATCGGTGTAACCGGATATGCGGTATCCGTATGGACGCAGTTCCTTGGCACCAAGCTTTCGTCGGCGCAGATGGGGGCCATAATCACGTCGGCGACGCCGGCATTCATGGTTGTTTTTGGGCGGTTGATTCTTGGAGAGAGAATCACCGTGCGACGAGCTGTGTCAGTCGGATTGGCGACCACTGGGGTTCTGATGATTGTTGGTATTGGCGGATTGAGTCATTCCTACGAACTGGGTGGTCTGATCCTGTTTATCGCTGCGATGACATGGGCTCTGATGTCCGTGTTGGTGAAACGTGTTCCGGGGCAATACTCACAACTTGTGGTGACGACATACGGAATCCTAGTTGCGACCGTCGTCGTCACGCCGGTTGGAATTCGTCAATTGCACGGGTTGGCTAACATTTTGTCCCACCCAATCCTTTGGGGCGGTGTCTTGTATCTTGGGATTATTTCTACGGCAGGTGCCTTCTTCTTGTGGAACAAGGGCCTACAGATGATTGATGCGGCAAGCGGTGGCTTGTATTTCTTCTTCCAGCCGCTTGTTGGAACGTTTCTTGGGTGGCTTGTCCTTGGCGAACAAGTGACATTGGCGTTTTGGATTGGTGCGACTTTAATTCTCGTAGGCGTGTTGCTTGTCATAAGGGAATGAACTTTTGGAGGAAGCTGTTGGTATTTGGCCGCTTTCTCTGCCTTTTAGAATACTGTACGGGGTGACGTTCATGTGGAGGTCTCATGGAGCAGTTGTTGAATCCGTGCTTATTGCCGACCAACAAAACACATTTGTGACGAGAAGCGTTTCAAATGTGGAATATCTTCCGCCCAAAATCCAAAGGAACAACGTATTTTACCATGACGCTCATAGCGCAGCTCGGGAGGCTGCGAGTGCTGAGCTGTCCAAATTGAAGTCGTCGTCTCTTAATATGTTGGACAACGACTTCTTGGAAGTTCCGCCGTGTGCCGTTTAGAACAGCACTTTCATAGGCGGGGGGAATGGCTGAGAGATGGGGGATTAACGTGGGTATAAATTTTTCTTATACGATCTTCTAATGTCGTGACCGAATCAACGGCGGATACACGCCACTCTCCGTGCGGCCAGATGCGCACTTCGATAGTATAGGTTTCTCACATCAGGGTTTCCAACGTAATGCACGGTCAACGTGAGTTGATTGAAGTCCTTGTTGAATCGCTTCATAGTCTGCTTCAGTCGACGAACGGACTTGCGAATGGACTCGTGTGCCCACTTTGAATTTGTGAGTAGAAGCTGCTCGATATGATCCACGTCACTGAACATGTAAATGGAATGCACATCCTTGCCTGCGCCTTGGAAGCCAGAAAATCTCGAGTACAACCGACGGAGAACCGTAAGGCATGTAGCTCACCTAAAATGTTGTACTGCGGATTTTGCGTAACAACGGATACTCCAAAGAATCGGCTATTCCAAGCCCAACAATGCAAACTCCTAGATGGAAACGTCCATTCACGACACTGCAATCGCAATAAACGGACAGAGATTCTTCGCTTTGTAGTAGATGAATCGTATCCATGCGTCCGAATAGTGATTTTGATGACTTAACACTTTGTGCTTGATGGTCTGCTCAAGGTCTGAGATACTGCGCTGCAATTGGGATTTCACGGTCATCAATCCCCCGTCACACGTATAGCGTGTATTTGAGGATTTCGGACCGAGGAGCCTCGCCTCCACCACCGACTTGCAGTTTCATAGGAAGATGTGATATGGACCAGGGTTCTGGTCCGTTTTGCTCTACAGCCTTCTTGGGTTCGGCAACAATATGCAATTAGAAAGCGTCCTACAAAGGACGCCTTGCGACGGTATTCGTTTTACTCGCTTAACTTGAGTCTGGAACGGGATGAAAACACATGGGAAGGATTGTACTATGAAGCAAGGTCCATAGCATTTCGAGGGCGAAGTACGCCATTGCCAAAGAGGATACTGTATATATTCCACGCAGAAGCTTTTCTCCGATAAACTTACGTGACCATGCCACTAATGCCGAAATTCCTAAGCACCAGGCGAATGCGCCAAGGGAGAAACCAAGGAATAAAAACGTGAGTTTGTCGAGCAATGGCATACTTGCGATATGTGACGCAAATCCTCCGCCAACGCCACCCCAAAAAGCTATGCCAAACGGGTTTGCCAACGAAAATATAACTCCGGTGATGAAATCCCGTTGCTCTCTTTCACTGTCCGTTTTGGACAAATCAATTGGCTTCCGAGCGTACAAAAAGGAAAGCCACGCCATACGGAGCAAAAATGCCACACCAGCAATGCCCAAGATAATTTGTATTGCCAAGAAGTGAAACACAAGTGCAACACCCGTTAAACCAATAACGGCCCATAGCAAATCCCCCAAAAGAGCACCCAATTGTTGTTAGACTCCCATGCCGCCGGGGCGGCACCAGCAGAAGGATGAAAATGCCTTTGTGTTGAATGATTTTTTGGTGGCTGGCGAAGGCAGGTCGTCACTCCTTGGTGCCTCGAGCCCGCTGATTAGACTGACTACGACGACCAGGTGCACCACAGAATGTCGCTCTCCTCCTCGGAGAAGCACGCAGGATAGAATGATCCGTTATGGTCGTTGCACCAGCCCTTCAATATTACCAGTCCATCAGGAAGGATTGGCATGGATGTCGTATACGAACGTTGTTGCGGCCTCGATGTGCACAAGAAGACGGTGGTCGCCTGTGTGCTGACGCCGGAGGCCAAGGAGATTCGCACGTTCTCCACGATGACGGAGGATCTCCTGGAGATGGTTGACTGGTTAGGACAACATGAATGCACGCATGTTGCTATGGAAAGCACAGCTTCATTCTGGAAGCCAATCTACAACCTTCTGGAGTCGGCGGACTGTCAAGTGCTTGTGGTGAACGCCAAGCACATGAAGAACGTTCCGGGCCGTAAGACCGATGTGAAGGATGCCGAATGGATCGCCGGATTGCTCCGCCACGGGCTGTTGCAAGCCAGTTACATCCCCAACCGTGAACAACGGGAACTACGAGAACTCATTCGCTACCGCCGAAGTCTCATTGACGAGCGGGCAAGAGAGGTGAATCGGGTTCAAAAGGTGTTGGAAGGTGCCAACATCAAGCTTTCTGCAGTGGCCAGCAATACACTTGGCAAATCTGGGCGGGCGATGTTGGAAGCAATGATCCACGGAGAAGAAGACCCGGAGGTATTGTCAGGGTTAGCCAAAGGCCGGATGAAGGCGAAGAAGGCCGATTTGCACAAGGCACTGAATGGGCTTATGGGCTCCCACCAACGAATGATGCTGGCAGCCCAATTACGTCACATCGATTACTTGGATGAAGAGATTGCCCGGCTGGATGAAGAAGTCAAGGAGCGCATGCTCCCTTTTGAAGAAGACCTGGAGCTAGTGGACACCATCCCCGGTGTCGGTCGACGAACAGCAGAACAAATTCTGGCTGAAATTGGGACAGACATGACCCAATTTCCGTCTGCTGCCCATTTATGCTCTTGGGCAGGACTGGCTCCAGGGAACAATGAAAGCGCCGGGAAACGAAAGTCGGGGAAAACACGCAAAGGGAATCAAAAACTCAGAGCAGCGCTGGTGGAAGCAGCACGCGCAGCGGCGAGAACGAAGCAGACTTATCTCTCTGCCCAGTACCATCGAATTGCAGCTCGAAGAGGCAAAAACCGTGCAGCAGTTGCAGTGGCCCACAGCATCTTAACCATCGTGTATTACGTGTTACAGCGACGTCAGCCTTATATTGAACTCGGCCCAACATATTACGAAGCACGCAAGAAAGACGCAGTCGTAAAGCAGGCGATCCGGAAGTTGCAATCACTCGGGTTGGAGGTCACCGTAAAACCTGTTGCATAAATGACCTCCAGACATCACAGAGTTCCTTTTAAAACCCATCTTGTGGTGGGCTTATTTCAGTATGTCGTTTTACCCTGGTCATCGCTCAATTATTTTCAGGATAGGTCACCGTAAAACCTGTTGCATAAATGACCTCCAGACATCACAGAGTTCCTTTTAAAACCCATCTTGTGGTGGGCTTATTTCAGTATGTCGTTTTACCCTGGTCATCGCTCAATTATTTTCAGGATAGGGACGTAGTTTAGTGTCCAGCGATTTCTCAGTCATTTTCTGATACCAGCCACGATTCTTGCGGCTCGGTGCGCACTTCGATAGTACAGGTGTCGGCTATCAGGTGTCCCAACATAATGCACGCTCGCTGTGATGTCGGGGAACTGTTTGTTGAATCGTTTCATAGTTCTCCGCAGTCGGCGAACTGACTTGCGAATGGATTCGTGCGCCCGCCTGGAATTTGTGCGTAGAAGTTGCTCGATATGATCCACGTCACTGTATGCGGATACTGAATGCACATTACCAGCGCCATAGGTGGCAAGAAAATCTCGGGACAGCCGATGGCGAACCATCTTGGACAAATCAGATGGTTACGCCAGAGATTGCCTCAAGATTGATTTCCATAGAGGGTAGTGCTCGCTGACAACGCTGTTTGGCTTGTCGTAACATGTGCCAAATTTATATAGGTGATATTGTGCTTATTGACGACGAGCGAAAGGGGACATGATTGTGTTCAACAAAATTGCGACAGTGACCGTGTATGTTGATGATCAAGAAGCGTCTGAAAAGTTTTGGGTTGAAAAAATCGGGTTTGAAGTGCAAAAGAAAATTCCTATGGGTCCGAATGCGCACTGGATAGAACTTTCACCACCCGGCGCAGTTAGTTGCATCACTTTGTATCCGAAATCTATGATGGAAGGCTGGAACCAGATAAAGGTCGGTGTTGTCTTTCAGACGAATGACATCCAGAACACGTATTCCGAGCTAAGAGCCAAAGGCGTTAATATTGACGAACCCAAAGAATTAGGGTTTGGGATATTTACCTCGTTTCGTGACATCGATGGTAACGAATTCGGACTGAGAGAGCACAAGTGAGGTCGTATTTAGTTTCATTGAGTATGTGCCCTTCGTGGCTTGTGTAAGAGCGGAACCACGTTAGGAAGCACTGTGTCACTCCTGGTTGATTTGCAAAAGGTGAATTGTCATCTATCCAGTGTCCTGCTGGCGTTAAGTATAGTTCATTGAGCAACAAGCAACGCTATGCGTAATGCTAAACAGGAAGGCGATTCACGTTGAAGAAAGCACTCAACGGGCTTGTAGCGATTCTTCTGTGCCAGGTGTCTTTTTGTCAAACCACTCAGGCCGGCATATTGGTATCTCCCTATTATCGTTACTTTCTCCCCCAAAAAAGCAGCAACGAGCCGTGTAGAATCCTGGACACTGTCACGTATCGCAACGAGCGTATTGTCCTGTTCACAAAAGACCGGGCGCACCAATTCGGAGTGAAAACCGAAACATTGGAAAAAGGAGCCCCAAGACAGGTAAACAGTACCATCGTTCAAACTATCGAAAGAAGACCATTTACAGCTCGAAGCTCAATTTTCGACGATGGACTTATCTTCGAATACTGGGATAGGCCGTTAACAAACGGGACGTCCGAGGTCCTGTTTGGTTATACGACCGATCACAATGTTTCCCAAGTGAGAATCAGGTCAAAGAACGGCGTTAGGCTATTAAAACTTTACGATGGACGTTATTTTTTCTGCATTTTCGATCCCGCTAAAGTCCTCGTAGAAGAAGCCCAGGGTTTAGGCGTCGATGGAAAAGTTCTACGAGTATGGAATGATCATTCGAATTATGGCGCGAGAAGAACTTGGCTTTCCTATTTTGTACAAACTTATCCGTATGCAGTGCACGGATCATATGTGTGCAGTAGCTAAAGGACACCAACGGTCGCGATGAGTCACAACAAACGACTACTGGTTCGGGTTTGGACCTCAGGGGCTAATCCTTTAAAAAGGGCGCAATGTCTTTAATCAACTTTTCTAGCGCGTTTGCGCCTTGAGTGTATGATTCTTTCGCTTGTGCATTGTTTGTCTCGAGTGCAAAAGACTCCATATCGGCTTGGATTTTTTTTAAAGAGGCGGCTAGTAATGGCTTGTCTTTGATTTGTGGTTTTTTGATCGAATCACTGTAAAGATCAACATAGACTCCGCCATTCGAATCAATTTGAGCGGTGAATACATCTTGAAAATCTGATGCACCTTGCTTCATAATTTCTCCCAGCAACCATTCCTTCGAGTATCCAGTCTTTTGAAGGGTCTCTTTAATTACATGTCCGTCAACGATGACCACCTGGGGTTCACGTTCATTGATGACTTGAATACCAGAATCCTTTGGCGTAAGTGGTTGTAGTTCTGTCTTCTTCATCGCAGTCAACGATCCGTTGGTTTCCAAAATTGCAAATTCAACATCTGATAACTTGAAAATGTCCTTCTGACGAAGAAGTAGCATGAGTTCTTCGATCGTTAGGTTCGCCTTTTTTAGATTCTTTTCTAATATTTGTCCATCTTCCACTAGAACTTTTGGTTTCCCATCGAGTACTTTTCGACTTCTGAATGATTTCCGTTGAATCCACGCCACAATCAGCGGAAGAATCGTCCATACGAGCAAACTGGCAATAGCGTGAGTGTTCTTCACATCGTCCAACGACCAACTAGCGGCAATATTCCCGACTGTTATTCCGACAATGTAATCAAAAAAACTCAATTGAGCTACTTGGCGTTTTCCCATGATGCGCGCCAAAGTAAACAGGACAGCAAATGCAAAAAGGGACTGAACTAGAACTTCTGGTGTAGTTGGCATCTATAGACCCCTCGCGCCTCTAGACTTGTATCGTTCTCAATGATTCCCCAACGTCATCCACCCTTAAACGAACAAGATGGAGGGGTAAAAAAGGCAGTGTGTCCTTTTTTTATCCCCTCCTGTGAATTTTTTATTTATCGCGCGTTTAAAATTTGTGCAATTTTCCTTGATGAAATTGGCAAAAACTGGCGACTCCTTCCATCAGTCATTGCCTTGTAATCTATGGGCACAATATCGAATCGGAAACAGGGATAAATACCCATGTTGATGGTCATCGGTCGTTACGTTGGCGGTATGAAAATCGGAGTAGGGTATAAGTGTTCCGAGCGAGGTCTAGACGTCGGGTTAGGGAGATATGTAGACACGGAGACGTGCGTTTCCCTCCGTTGGAGGACTTGGACAGATACAAACCTGTAGATAACAGGAAACACATATTTTACGTATAAACGCATCAGGCCACAACTTGATGAATTCCGACCATGATAAGCAAAACACCTGATATAAATGAGGAGTATTTACTAAGGAATCTTGACAAAATCCCGATCCCAACAATGTTACCGAGCCATATCATCAAATATCCCCAGATAGCAATAGAGATTGCCGCTATCCAAACGGTTAAGGCATTTGACACTGTTGCACCAAACCCGCTAGCTATATTGGTAAAGGATAAAGCAACGCCTAGAATGATGCCTTCCTTCCATCCTGGTCTTTTAATCCTAATTTTGTGCTCTCTTTTTGAAACTTGGTGGCGAACATATCCGGCATACCAGAAGTACAGCCCAATGAGGACCAACATGACACACGAAATGTAGGATGCAGTCTGCGCTGAGAGGTAGTGTGAAGAGATCGCTCCACCGTATGCGCCAAGAAGAGCCATACAAAGCCCAACTAAGTTGACAATATGGTTCACCCAATGAGGGAATTTTATTTTCAAACTGCCATAGGCAATGCCTACGCCACAGTTGTCAAAATTCGAGCCTATCCCAATCAAACTTGCCATGATAAAAACAGATAGCCAGCTCATTTTTTCACATCCTCCACCGTGTTACTGAGCGGAGATTGTAGAAACAGTCTCAGATGTATCCCAACCTACGTTCCCGTCGCCTCCGACTACAGTCCTTATCAAATTAGCCAGGACATGCTTTGAGTGCACTGGACAAAGAGACTAAGGGATACGCCTGTCTTTTTGAGCATTCCTGTTGATCGGTGAAGGTTGACGATATGGAAAGTCCCCATCATGATAAGAGTCGTAACGTGATGATATCGCGTGACATTCTTACGCGTGTCACATTCTTTACAGAAAGGCACAAAGCGATCTGCGCTAGTAGGGACGATGCCACGAATGGATATTCGCCGAATTATCGTGACAGGTAGGCTTGCAGAGGAACTTGAGCCGTTGCTGACAAACGAAAGAAACAGAGAGTTTCGATTTGTAAGTGAACGAACTCTGTCACAGGATTTGTTGAACTGGGCAGATGCGTTTGTTGGATTCCAGTTGTACGATGGGTTCGATTACAGGCACTTGCAGTGGATTCACGCTTTAGGTGCAGGGGTGGACAGATTTGTCGGGTATCTCGATCCCGATGGGGATGCGGTACTGACGCGAACAGTCGGACCATTTGGCGAGAGAATCACCGAGTACTGCCTCAGCTATATGCTCCAGGACTTACAACATCACCGAGTCTTTCTGAGGGCTCAACGCGAACACAAGTGGAGCGTTTTGGCTCCGATGCCCCTAAAAGAACAGACTGTCGTCATCTTTGGGACAGGGGAGATTGGTCGCAGAGTTGCCGAGACCCTAGCCACGTTTGGTGTCAAGGTGTGTGGGGTGTCGCTGCATGGAGACGCTCGACGTGGTTTTTCCCGGGTTCTCTCTATCCGTTCGATCCCGTCCGACACATCACCGTTGTCTGCAGCGGACTGGGTGATCAACACGTTACCGTTGACTCCCGCTACGAAGGAATTGTTCGATGACCGTATATTTTCTGTATTTAACAACGTCGGTTTGATACAGGTCGGTCGTGGTGAGACCGTCAAAACGTCGGCACTGAAACGAGCCATGGAGAACAAAAATGTGAGATTTGCGGTCCTGGATGTTTTCGAAAACGAGCCGTTGCCAGCGGATAGCGATTTATGGGGAGAAGAGGACATCCGAATCACGCCACACATCGCAGCTTTGACAACCGCGGCGGAGGCAGCCGAGTCGTTGTTAGGGACGCTGCGCAGTATGGAAAGTGGTCTGCCCCTTACGAATCGAGTAAACCTCAAGCTTGGCTATTAAGCAGGAGAGTTCAGGGGTCTGCCATAAAAGGGTCGGGCATTGTCACGGGGCGAATTGTTGCGCACTGAACGGATAAAGTTTACCACCCAATGCGAATGAGGCATTCCCGGTTTCTTCAGAGACCACTAAGACAAGTGCATCACTGTGCTCAGACAATCCAATCGCTGCGCGGTGACGTGTTCCCAGTTTGGATTCTCCAGCGAACGTTGTGGATACGGGGAGTACATTGCTTGCTGAGACAATCAGATTAGATTTGATCAGTACAGCACCATCGTGTAATGGACCGCCCGGATAGAAAATGGATTCAAGTAGTGAATGAGTCAGCGTTGCCCCAACGGGGATTCCTGAATGCACAATATCGTCGATCCGGTCATTGCGTTCCACAACCATTAACGCCCCGTGCCGCCGCTCCGACAGGTGTTGAACAGCTAGTGTAATAGCCAGATGATTGTCTGTGAAGGGCAGTAAGTAAGTTCTTAAATAATACGTTGCTGCCATTGTATGAGCTTCCCGAAAGGCGCTATTCAGGCTTTCGAACTCGCACAGGAGACAGTCGTTTTCTCGATCGATATTTCTATACAGGTTTGCAAGGCCTAACTTGATTTCTTCAATATGGCCTTTCAGCTTTCGTTTCATCTCGAGCGATAAGCCCTGTGTTGTAACATTGACGTGTTGTGACACGATAATTCCTCCATCAACATGGCGTGTAGTCCTATAGTGTCCAAAGAGCAAACGTTGTCACGAGTCAATTGCTTGTGAAACCATGTAAGCGGCGCCAATTACCCCTGCATCATTTCCCAGCCCCGCCAACCTTATGGTCGCCACTTGACTGATGAGCGGTAAAGAGTACTTGGTAAAGGATTCTACAATAGGACTGAGCAGGGAGTCTCCAGCTTTCGATACACCTCCGCCCACGATAATCATATCTGGATTGATGGTGGTGGCCACTAATGACAGGCCGTAGCCTAACCAGTGTGCCGCTTCATGAATCACTTGTCGTGCGGCGGCGATGCCGTTTTGGTCGAGATCGAATATGTCGTCCGCACCGTTGATGACGACATCGTACGGAATTTGGCCGGCGAGTTGTAATTCTTTTGCTCGCCGAATCATCGCAGTCGCGGAGGCGACAGTCTCAAGGCAGCCATGTTTGCCACAATGACATTGATAGCCATTTCTATCCACCGTCATGTGTCCAAATTCACCTGCCATGGTGTTTGCTCCGCGATGGAGACGTTGGTTCAATACAATGCCTCCGCCAATACCGGTTCCAACTGTCGTTAAGACCATCGTGGACGCCCCGCGACCGGCACCGAGCCATGCTTCTCCGACCGCTGCGAGATTGGCGTCATTGTCCATCACAATGGGCAGATTAAATACTCGCTCGGCGACATCGCGAAACGGAATATTTCTCCATCCGATGTTGGGAAGATTGATGATGACTCCATGTTCGATGTCGAGGTACCCTGGTAAACCGACGCCAACGCCAGCTACTTCGTCATATGTATGATCAACCGCAGATAGGCTCTCCAAAAGGACACCTTTAAGTTTTTCGCAAACGTCTTGGATCCCAATTTTCGGATGGGTTTCGATAGATTGTTTGTGCAGGATTTCTCCAGTATCTGTGACGACTGCCGATTTGATGCTTGTTCCACCAATATCGATTCCGAAGTACAATGTCACGATGTTATTCCTCCAGCAATACAAAAAGATTAGTGACCGTGTTTGACATTTTCCGGTGGACCTCCTAAACTCGGAACGTCAATGACAATGCTAGTTATCATGTCCATTCCACGCACGGTCCAATCTCTCACCAAGACCCTTCCAATGAAATCTTCATTTTCTATATAAAAATGAAAAAGAATGGTCAATACAATCAATTAGTGGTATAGTATCACCGCATTAATCATTTACATCAAGTTAATCATTAACTTTCGGTTACCCTTATTGAGTTAACCGACGCGGGGCGTATGTGAAATGACAACGGCAATTTGTTTATTCCACATCATCCCGAACTCAGAAGGAGGCACTACATATGCACGTTGGTTTAATTGGCCTTGGGAAGATGGGATATAACCTCGGCCTAAATATGATGGATCACGCACATCAAGTGACGGCGTATGACGTCAATGAAGACGCCGTAGCACGGTTTGCAGCTGAGGGCGGAAGCGGAGTTCATTCGCTCGACGAATTGGTCCGTTCTTTACCTTCTCCGCGAGTTCTGTGGGTCATGGTGCCACATCAATTTGTGGACAATGTACTGGCTGACGTAAAGAAGTTGTTAGCGCCTGGGGACATCGTCATTGAGGGCGGAAATTCGAAATTTGACGAGAGCATCCGCCGTGCGGAAGAGTTCAAGCAGTTGGGAATGTTCTATTTTGACGTAGGTACTTCAGGGGGAATGGAGGGTGCGCGTCACGGTGCTTGTTACATGATCGGCGGAGACGCGGATGTGTTTAAGGTGATTGAACCTCTGTTCAAAGATACCGCGGTGCCGAACGGTTACGCATATATGGGTCCGTCCGGTAGTGGTCACTTTACGAAAATGGTTCACAACGGTGTCGAATATGGAATGATGGCCGCAATCGGAGAAGGTTTTGAGGTTCTCGAGAATAGCCAGTTTGATCTGGATTACGAGACAGTTGCTCGTGTCTGGGCAAATGGCTCCGTCATTCGTGGCTGGCTGATGGACTTGACGTTGAATGCTTTTTCCAAGGATCCAAAGCTGTCGTCTATCAAGGGCGTCATGCAAGCATCCGGTGAAGGTTTGTGGACCGTCGAGGAGGCACTTCGGACACAAACACCTGTCCCCATCATCGCTCTGTCGCTTATGATGCGGAACCGTTCACTCACAGACGATACATTTACGGGCAAGGTTGTCGCTGCCCTTCGAAACGAATTTGGCGGACACGCAATCGAGACAAAGGGAGTATAAGTATGGATCGACAAACCTTCGTGCTGTTTGGTGCGAGTGGAGACTTATCCAAACGCAAGATCATCCCTGCACTGTATAGCTTGTATCGCGACAACAACATGCCGGACAAGTTTAATATCGTCGGCTGCGCGAGAAGTGACTGGAGTCGTGAAGAGTTTCAGCAATTTGTGCTCGCCTCTTTAGGAGAGTTTTCGAGACATCGGATCGACGAAGACAGGAACATTTCTAACTTTGTGGACAAACTATATTACGTGCCCTTTGATGCCACAAATATACAGGACTATCACGTCTTAGGTGATTTGATTCAAAAATTGGAGAACGAGGATAACCTGCCGCAGAATCGAATGTTTTATTTGGCCATGGCTCCGGAGTTCTTCGATGTGGTCGCTGTCAATTTGAAAGAGGCGGGCCTGACGAATGTGACGGGATGGAAACGGCTGATTATCGAAAAGCCGTTTGGTCGCAATTTCGACTCTGCGTCTGAGCTGAATGATCGCGTTTCAACTGCTTTTGATGAAAGTGAAGTTTTCCGCATTGACCATTACCTTGGCAAGGAGATGGTGCAAAACATAGAAGTGATTCGATTTGCCAATTCCATTTTCGAACCACTGTGGAACAATCGATCCATTTCGAACATCCAAATTACATCGAGTGAAACGGTTGGCGTGGAGGAACGTGCCTCCTACTATGAATCAGCCGGTGCGTTACGCGATATGGTGCAAAATCACATGTTGCAAATGCTCATGATGATAGCCATGGAACCACCGAGCCGCCTGAACACAGAAGCCATTCGGGACGAAAAAGTAAAAGTGCTGCGCTCGCTTCGCAAATACAGTGAAGATGAGATTTTAACAAACGTGGTCAGGGGACAATACCAAGGCGGAAAGGTCGCCGGGAAAGATGTCGTCGGGTACTTGGACGAACCTGGTGTAGCACCCGCTTCTACGACTGAAACGTTTGTGGCAGCCAAACTGTTCATCGATAACTTTCGTTGGGCGGGCGTCCCGTTCTACATTCGAACAGGGAAGAGGATGCAGTCGAAAACGACGAAGATTGTCGTGGAATTCCGGTCCACGCCAGAGAAGTTGTTTTTCAACAAAGACAGTAACCTGTCGTCAAACACGTTGACGATATTTGTCAATCCGTCGCAGGGGATGTCTCTTTCCATCAATGTGGAACAGGAGAAGAGTGGGGTGGTGGAGCCGAACGTGATCGACTTCGCCCGAGAGACCAAAAACTCACCGGAAGCGTACGAGCGGCTCATATTTGACGCGATGAATAACGATTCAACGTTTTTCACGCGTTGGGATGAAGTTTCTCTTGCATGGAAGTGGATCGATCCGGTATCACGGTCCTTTGCAAATGGGCATCCTATGCACTCGTATGAGTCGGGGACCACAGGCCCGGCGGCATCTGACGAATTGCTGGCGTCGGATGGTTTTCGTTGGTGGAACTGAAGAGGAGGGAATTGTTGTGTTGAAGCTTGATTTGACGTATACGAACGACTTTTTAAGTGAGGAAGAAATAACTAACGCTGAATCAGTCGTAAAAGCTCTTCATGATGATCTTGTACACAAGCGCACGCCTGGTTCAGATTATCTTGGCTGGTTGGATTTAGCGTCGCGGACTTTGCAGGAAGGCATTACCGATATCTTGGAAGCAGCAAAAAAAATTCGTGATCATGCGGATGCGTTGGTTGTTGTCGGTATTGGTGGCTCGTACCTGGGCGCCAGAGCTGCTTACGAATGGGTTAAGCCCGAATACTATAACCAACTTTCGAAAGCAGAGCGCGGTGGTCCCGAAATCTACTTTCTCGGAAACCATATTTCGGCAGATGCCGTATCCGACTTGCTCACCGTGCTGAAAGGCAAGCAGGTTTACGTAAACGTGATCTCCAAGTCTGGTACGACTACGGAACCAGCGATTGGTTTTCGGCTGATCCGTGAGTGGCTCATTAAGGAGTACGGTGAGCAGGAGACAAAAGGGCGCATCGTGGCAACGACGGATGCATCCAAGGGTGCCCTGCGTAAACTCGCGACCGAAGAAGGGTACAAGACTTACGTCATTCCCGATGATGTCGGTGGGCGGTACTCTGTCCTGACTCCCGTTGGTTTGTTGCCGCTGGCCGTCATCGGTGTTGATATTGAAAAGTTGCTGCAAGGCGCAGCAGATGCCGAGAAGGCATTTGGATCAGCATCCTTGGCCGACAACGCTGCCTATCGTTATGCAGTACTGCGCAATGCACTGTACCGGAAAGGTTATGTGACGGAGATTTTTGCCCATTTTGAACCAGCACTCCACTATTTCGCGGAATGGTGGAAGCAACTGTTCGGAGAAAGTGAAGGCAAAAACGAAAAGGGCGTTTTCCCAGCTTCTGTGGGATACACCACTGATCTACACTCCATGGGTCAGTTTGTTCAAGAGGGCTATCGCAATCTGTTTGAGACGTTTGTACACGTGGAAAATGGTATTCATAACGTTCAAGTCCCATCTGCGAAAAACATGGACGACGGACTCGAATATCTCGCAGGCAAGGAACTTGGTTGGATTAACGACAAGGCCCGTCTTGCTACGCAGAGTGCGCACGCTGAAGGGGGCGTACCGAACGTTCTCATTCAGGTGGCAGATCGGTCTGAGTATACACTCGGAACATTGTTCTACTTCTTCGAGCGAGCTTGTGCGATGAGCGGACTGCTGATGGGAGTAAACCCGTTCAATCAGCCAGGTGTCGAGAATTACAAAACGAAAATGTTCCAGCTGCTGGGTAAGCCGGGATATCAAAAGTAATGAACCCTGGTCACACCAAAGAAACAGTATATGGAGGGAATATAAATGAGAATTTTTGTGGATACAGCGAACTTCGACGACATTAAAAAGGCGTACGATATGGGGATTTTGGCAGGTGTTACAACCAACCCGTCGCTGATTGCGAAAGAAACGGGTGTTCGCTATGAAGATCGCCTTCGCGAAATCGCCGAATACTGCAAGGGTATAGAGTCCATCAGCGCTGAAGTATTTGGCGAAACCGCTGAAGAAATGGTCAAGGAAGGCCTTGCGTTCCATGAAATCGCGGACAACATCACAGTTAAACTTCCAATGACGCCGGAAGGTCTCAAGGCATGCCGTCAGTTGACTGAAAAGGGGATTACCACAAACGTAACGCTGGTGTTTACTGCTGCACAGGCTTTACTAGCAGGACGCGCTGGTGCTACATACGTTTCTCCATTTATTGGTCGCCTAGAAGATGTGGCCAAAGGTAGTGGCGTGGAGCTGATCGGTAAGATCGCTGAGATTTTCCGTGAACACGATATTAAAACGAATATCCTGGCAGCTTCCATTCGCAGCGTAGAGCACGTCGAGGACGCTGCCCTCGCAGGAGCCAATGTTGGTACCATGCCTTATAAGGTCATTGAAGCTATGACGAAACATCCAAAGACGGCAGAAGGTCTGACAACATTTGCAGCCGACGCGGAAAAGTATCGGAGCAATTTGAAAAAGTAAACTGTGGGCGCCTTCGGGCGCCTTAGCTTTGTAGGGGCAAGATATCGGGGAGGTAGGCACTATGCCTTTTACGGCTCAAGACGAACTAGCAGTTAACGCAATTCGAGTCCTGTCTATTGACGCTATTGAAAAATCAAATTCTGGTCACCCAGGATTGCCACTTGGAGCAGCGCCAATGGCGTATGTTCTTTGGTCGCGTTTTTTGAAACACAATCCGAAAAACCCAAAGTGGTTTGATCGGGATCGCTTTGTTTTATCAGCTGGTCATGGGTCCATGCTTTTATATAGCCTATTGCATTTGAGTGGATATGATCTTCCAATGGAGGAGTTGAAAAACTTCCGCCAGTGGGGTTCGAAGACACCAGGCCACCCGGAGTTTGGTCATACGGTCGGTGTTGAAGCAACCACTGGACCGCTTGGTCAAGGTATCTCTATGGCTGTTGGTATGGCAATCGCTGAACAGTTCATGGCTTCAACGTTCAACAAGCAAGATCACAAACTTGTCGATCACAACACGTACGTCATCGTAGGCGATGGTGATCTCATGGAGGGTGTGTCTCAAGAGGCTGCGTCTCTCGCAGGGCACCTGGGTCTTAACAAACTCATTGTTCTATATGACTCCAACAACATTACGCTCGATGGACCGGCTGAACTTTCATTTTCAGAAAATGTAGCTGATCGTTTCCGCGCATATGGCTGGAATGTTCTCCGTGTTGACGATGGCAACGATTTGGATGCCATTGAACAGGCCATCACTCAAGCAAACACGGAACAGGCGCGTCCGACGTTGATCGAAGTGAAGACTGTCATTGGATATGGCTCACCAAAACAAGGCACGAGCAAAGTTCATGGCAGCCCACTCGGAGCTGAAGGCGCTGAAGCGGCGAAACAAGCCTATGGATGGAATGAAGAGCCGTTCTCCGTTCCTGACGAGGTTTACGCGGCGTTTGCAAAGCACAATGCGGAGAGTGCTGAAAGAGAAGCCGAATGGAATGCAGTGCTATCTTCCTACCGTACCAACTACAAAGCTGAGTCCAAGCAGTTTGATGACGCCTTGTCTGGTGTTGTCAATGTTGACTTTGACAACGTGCTTCCAGCCTTTGAGGGCGGTGTAGCGACGCGCGATGCATTTGGCAAAATCATCAACGCGATAGCCCCACATGTTCCAACGCTCCTTGGTGGTTCAGCTGACCTGTCCAGTTCCAATAAAACACTCCTTGACGGTGCTGGCTCATTCCAGAAGGGATCTTACGAAGGGCGGAACGTATTCTACGGTGTACGTGAGCATGCTATGGGCGCTGCAATGAATGGGATCTCACTGCATGGCGGAGTAATTCCTTTTGGTGGAACGTTCCTCGTGTTTGTGGACTATTTACGCCCGGCTGTTCGGCTCTCGGCACTCATGAAGCAACCAGTCATGTACGTCATGACACACGACAGCATCGCGGTTGGCGAAGACGGTCCGACACACGAGCCGGTGGAACAGTTGGCGTCCCTTCGCGTCATCCCCGGGGTACGGGTATTTCGTCCCGCAGATGCAACGGAAACAGGACTGTCTGTGCGCTACGCGCTGGAGCACCGTGATGCACCGACGGTATTGGCCTTGTCGCGTCAAAAGCTGCCAACACTCGATGAAGTGAAAGCGAACCGCCAGAACTTCAATCGCGGTGCATATGTGATTTACCAGCATGGCTCGGGTACTGACCTGATCCTGATGGCAAGTGGATCGGAAGTTCAGCTAGCACTGCAAGCTGGGAAAAAGCTTGCTAGCGAAGGAGTTCAAGTTCGCGTCGTCAGTGCGCCATCGCTAGACGTTTTCGAAGAGCAGCCGAATTCGTATCGAGAGGAAGTACTGCCGGCAAATGTCCGCAAGCGGTTGGCGGTTGAAATGGCCCAATCGACCTCTTGGTACAAGTACGTTGGCCTGGATGGAGAAGTCATTGGTATCGATACGTTCGGTGCATCGGCTCCTGGCGAGATCGTCATGAGGGAGTACGGATTTACGGAGGACCGGGTCATTGACGCGGCAAAATCGTTATTGAACCGATAATTAAGACACTCCCTTGACAAACGCTCCGGCGCGATGGGCTTACGCCAGAGAGATTGTCAATGAAAACGGGGTTTGCTATAGTTTTGGTAACGTTTACTCTCGGTTAACCGTTTTCATTCGGGCAATCATTGGGGGGCGAAGGATAAATGCCTACCAAATGGCATGAGGAGCAACGGCACAAGAACAGGGAAGATATTCTGAGTGCGGCCGAAGAGGTCTTCTTGGAAAACGACTTCTCTGGTGTCGGCATGAAGGACATCGTGGCACGCGCGGGTGTAAGTCGGGTTACCGTTTATAAACACTTCAATTCAATCGACGAGTTGGCATTCGAAGTGCAAATGCAACTGATGTGCTCGCTGAACAAGTTTATCTTGTCGAGGTCACCCACGACGGGATCGGCAATTGAAAGGCTTTACCAGCAGTTGTTAGGATGGGTAGACTACGCCAGGGAGCACCCGAATCACTTTCGGTACATGGGTTTTTTCGATCACTACTATCGGGATCGGTATCCCAGTGAAGAGCTACGGATTCGATATCATCGTTTCGTAACCGAGTTGCCAACTCCTCTTAAGGTGTTGCGAGAAGGCGTACAAGACGGTACAGTCCGCACGGACTTGGATTTGGAAAGAGTTTCGGCGACCATCGTCCATTCAATGACGAGCTTGCTTCAGAGAATTACCTCTAGAGGGGAGATTATCAAGGAACAACACGATGTGGACCCACTCGAGCTGTCCATTGTCCAGGTGAGCATGATCATACAGAGTATAATGAGAACCCCCACTCAGAAATGAGCGGGGGTTCTCAGCTGATTGAATGCTTTTCGGACGAAATCATGAAGCCAAAACCCGTGGCATGTCGGATTCAAAACGCGTACGTTGAATTTCTAAAATGAGGACGTCTAAT
This sequence comes from Alicyclobacillus dauci, assembly GCF_026651605.1. Classification (GTDB taxonomy): domain Bacteria; phylum Bacillota; class Bacilli; order Alicyclobacillales; family Alicyclobacillaceae; genus Alicyclobacillus; species Alicyclobacillus dauci. The sequence continues at coordinate 2,128,001 of NZ_CP104064.1, forward strand.
CTTTGGCTCAACTGCACAACGTCTGGATGTGTCAGGCTTCCTCTGTTCAAACACTCTGATTAACTGGTCACGCAACGAATCTATTATGTCGTTTTTTGATGTCGATTCCAAGTACATGAAAATTCCCCTTATCACCGCTATTTCCACACCGACCAACCATATCATATGAACCATGTCGAAGTGTGTCTGACATCGTCGAACCCAAATTGTTTAAAATGAATTCGCTTACAAATCTATTTTCGGATGAATATGACGTGTGATAGTTGAGTTCTGCATAATTTAATAATGGCAGATGTTCTAATCGATCTGTATAAATCGCGTTCGACATGTGCACAATCCACTTGCAATGGGTTTGGATATCTATGCCCCTGGTATGGCGGCAGGAGGTGAGAAGGTGGAGAAGAAACGCACGTTGGATCACGATAACACATCTACCAACAATCATGGGAAAAATAAGTTTGCCCCTGGGATGACAGGTGTTGAGGGGTTAAACGCCGAGGCAACACCGAAGGAAATGGCCGAAGATTACGCAACCCGAGTGACCAAGCTCGAGTATGACGAATATGACCCAAGTGATGTTTAAGCGTATATGGGACCCGCATGGACCATGCTAGGTCCACGCACACGCGGGTTCCATCCATCTTCCCCGCACAACGCCTCTTGAGTACAGGACGCAAAGGTACTGTTTCATTTTATAAACTCCAATACTGGGGCAAAGTATATTTAGTGGGCGTATTATCCACGAGAAACATCCGTAAAAGGGTGCATCGAGATGACGATATTTCAAAGATGGCTGCATAAGTCAGGAATGATGAATCAGATCAGGGGTCGACAACGCCCACAGGTGCCCCGGTTCAAGCAGGCCCCGGATTACACTGGAAAGCTGGACCAAACACTTGCGTACTTGGCTGACTCCGTAGGAGAAAGCGACGATTATATGGTTCGCATCACGGAGGTCAACGGCCGCTCCACCGCCTGCGCTTTTGTCTCCACGGTCTGTGACCCAACCAAAGTGGAAGAGACGATGCGTGCCATAAACTCACACCAATTCCCCAAAAGAGCGCCGAAAAAATTAGTTCAATACTTGATTGAACATGTGTTGGTGGGCTCTGACGCACTGTTCATGCAGAATCTATTTGAGATTCGTGAGGCTTTATGTGCAGGCTGGTTGGTCATACTGGTGGATGGCACGACACCGGCTATTGTCATTGGCGCGCAGAAAATTGAACATCGATCACCCGAACAACCATTCATTGAGTCGTCGTCCAGGGGGTCACAAGTTAGTTTTGTTGAAAACATCGACGTGAACATAGGACTTGTCCGCGTCGGTCTCACGACAGATTCGCTTGTTGTAAAAAAGAGCAAGGTTGGCTACCGAAGTCGACGCAATGTTGCTGTCTTGTACATGAAGGACGTAGCCAATTCAGTAGTGGTGGAAACCGTGTCTCGGCGGATCGAGGCGTTACATTTGGACATGATCACCGATTCAGCGGCGATTGAGCAACCAATATCCGGTCACGCGTGGTCATTGTTTCCTGTCACGCGCGCAACGCAGCGAATCGATAATGTTTGCAGAGAAATTAATCAAGGTAAAGTAGCGATTGTCGTCGATGGTGACCCTACGGTCCTACTGGTGCCGGCGACCGTTCAGGATTTCTTTCAGACACAGGAGGACTAGGAACATTCATGGTGGGAGGCTACATTTGCTCGCTGGCTGAGGATTGTGAGTTTCATTTTAGCACTCTATTTGCCCGCACTGTATATTGCATTTGTCGACTTCAACCCTGAATTGCTGCCAAAGGTGCTAGGTTTGCAATTTGCCAGGTCCCGTGAAGACGTGCCCTTCCCAGCTGTAATAGAAGTTTTCATTATGCAGATTGTCGTTGAGATCCTCAGGGAAGCTACGTTGAGAATGCCCAAGCAGATGGGGCAAACCATTGGCATAGTCGGCGGTTTGGTCGTCGGGCAAGCTGCTGTGGAAGCCGGGATCGTCAGCAACATCCTCATTATCGTCATTGGTCTCACGGCTATCAGCATTTTTGTGTTGCCAAGTTATGAATTCTCCATCGTCCTGCGTTTGGGAAGTTGGGCAATGGTCGTTGCGGCGACATTAACGGGCTTTTTTGGCGTTGTGCTCACAAGTATTTGGATTTTTTACGAGGTTGCTAATATCAAATCATTTGGCGTTGAATACCTTGATCCGCTCGCAGGTGAACACGTCCGTGACGCGTTTGTCGACGGCTTAGTGCGCTTACCCATCACTGTGTTGGACAAACGCGCTGCTCATTTACACCCGAAGGACGACACCGGAGGAAGTGAGTACCACATGCCTGTACACCATCCGCAGGCTGAAAAATCGAGAGGAACCTCTTCATCGTCTCGGAGGGGGAAGCAATGAGGTACGTTCAGCTTGTCCTCTGTTGTTTGCTTCTCCTCTTTCTTCCGGGCTGTTGGGACTATACAAAGATTAACGAACGGGCACAGATCCTAGGTATTGGTGTCGATCCCTCCGGGAGCAGCACAAACCGTCTTCGATACACATTCCAGGTACCCAACCTTGAGCAAGGCAGTCAAAGTAAAGAAGGACAAGCGACCGGGGGTGGGGGGGGGTGGAGGTGGCAGTGAGGGAGGATTCAGGAATTTTACGGTTGAGGCCACGGGCCTACACACAGCAGTGGCGGAAGCTCAAACCGAATTTAACAAATCGTTTTATCTAGGGAACCTTGAGACCGTTGTTCTGAGTACCAAACTGGAAAAGAAGAATGTCCAAACGATTATTGAGCAGCTCATGCGCGATGAGACGGCAGACAAGCTGGCTGTCTTAACGTGTACAGATCAATCGGCAGAAGAAATATTGAGTATTTCAAGCGCCACGCCACCGGCGAGCGTTATTGAAACGACCGTAAGTTCCACAATGCATCAGCAGGGATTGGTCCCCCGCATGCACCTGTGGGAGTTTTGGAGAAATGCAGAAATGATTGGAACGTATCCATACGCCCCACTCGTCACGAAGGACGGTGAAAATATTAAATTGACTGGCACAGAAGTGTTTGCGAATTACGCGCCGACTACGAAACTTGGGTCACTCGAGAACCTGTTTTACAATTTCATGGCACATAAGGTGCGTCATATTTCAATGACAGTTCCCAACGGTGACCAGACATTTGAAGTTCGCTTTGCCAAGAGCACAAATCACTTATCAGTACGTATGAACGACGGGGTGGCTACGCTTCATGACGATGTTCAGGTGCGTGCTGAACTGTCGTCTGACGAGGATCGCGGAGAATCGCCGGTGTCGGACCAGGAGCTTGCACGATATGAGCGTGTGATGGCCGATTATATAAAGAGCCAGTCGACAGCCCTGTTGCGGCAACTCAAAGACAAAGGAACGGATATCTGTGGGTTTGGACGGGTATATGTTCTCTCAAACCCAAGCACCGCTGAGGCCATGCGCAATCAGTGGAAGACCCTCTTTGAACACGGCGAGCCAGACATTCAAGTAACGGTTCACATGACACGCCAAGGAAGCCTCATCTGACAGGTGGATCGAATGACTTTGCGAACAACGATATCTGTCTTTCAAACAATTGCTTTGTGTTCTTCAAGTTACTTTCCTGTTGTTTTCTGGTTTTTTCCGTCGATTGCAGTTGAACACGCCAAGTTTGACGCGCAGTGGTCAGTACTATTGGTTGCCATTGTCGGTGTGGGGATAGCCTGGCTATACGGAGCATTGAACGAAAGATTCCCGAACATAACGGGGGCTGATGTCCACGTTATGGTGTCCGGTCGGTGGCTTGGGAAGGTCATACTGGTCGCATACATTCCCGTTTACTTGTTGTTCCTCGCGCTCAGTTTGTATTTTACTGTGAATCTTATGAAGTATTTTTTCCCTGATACGCCTCAAGCGGTTTTTGCTATTTTTATTTGTGTTGTCGGTTGGCGTGGTGCATGGTTAGGAATCGAGGCACTTGGGAGGGTTGCAAGCATTGTTCACCCGCTGACGTTTGCCGGGCTTATCGCTTCTTTCGTGATGGTCTATTTCCGGGCAGAAAGGCACTTGATTCCGCATCAACTGGTTAACACAATGAATGTAGTCCAGGCAACGTACCATTTGCTCCCATTATATTTAGGAATGAACTTGTTTGTCATGTTGAGTCCCTACTATAACCACGCCAAACGAAAGTCCATTTGGTATCCCATCATTAGTGCAATTATCGGCGGAGTTGTCCTTTGTATCGTCTTTCTTTCAACTGTGATAAATCTTGGCTGGGAACCGATAACGAAAGTGATGTATCCCCTTCAGATGACGATTCAGTTGATTCGTCTGCAGGGATTTCTCATTGAGCGTCTTGGTATCGTCATTCTCATTTTATCGGTGGCGTTCGGAACGCTGTTCGTCTCGAACCACATCTGGGCTTTGTCCACAGTGGTTGCGCGAATTTTAGACCGCACAGACGATGCCTATAAGCCATTTACCCCCTTAGTGGTCGTCCTGATGTTTCTCGGTTACACGTTCATTCGCAATCCCGTTCAAGCACGCGAACTGGTCGAAGATTACCTTACCCCCGTGTCGGTCATCTTGTTGATCGTCGTACCTGGGCTGGAACTGTTAATTGCAAAGATCCGTGGAATGCGCACGGACAGGGCAAGTCAATCGACCCGGCAAAAGAACCAGACGTAGACCTGCGCCTGAAAGATCTGGAGGTCTTCAAAGAATTTGTCTGAGAAAGCCTCTGAGCTGGTGTTATAGTACATTTCAAATTGTTCACGAAGAAATGAAACAGACAGCGTGTTGGTTTGTTTGTGATAGACATATAACCCAATGGCTACGGGGAATGCGTGATAATAAGATCGGTACGGCTCGACGGCGTTATATAGCTCAATTTCATCTTCGGGCTGTTTTAACGACAAATCCGCATCACGATAGAAGAGAATTCCGTGCCGTTTGTGTTTGTTTAGGTGAAATTTCACTTCGAGCAACGAGCGGCCATCGACCATAAAATCCACTAACGGGATAAGCTTTGCTTCCTCCACTGTACAGCCCTCAAATCATCTCATTTTGTGCTAGCAATGGCTCAATATGATTGTCACCGCATGAGGTGACAATCTCCGGCACAACCGTATATCTTCGTCAGTTGTCGCATGTTTCCTCCGAGCAATCACAAATCACTTTTTGCCGCAACTCGACTCACGCGACATAGGCTTTACAGCTGTCGTTTGATTGTTGCGGAACGATCTGTACATCAACTTCGATTGACAAATGACCCCATTCACAGGTGTACTTAGATTGAACAGCGAAGAGAGTGGTGAATGAACATGCTGAACGTCACATCACGAGAGACCGTCGTCACACAAATTGAGGTCCCAACGCCTTATGCTATCGGGACGGTGAATATGTACTTACTACAAAGAGAAGGATTTGTTGTACTCGTAGACGCGGGCGTCGACACGGATGAAGCCTGGGATATTTTCACTCGGACGCTTCGGGAAAATGGACTCCAGGTGAACTCGCTGGACGCCATTGTACTGACGCACCACCACGACGATCACGTCGGCATTGTCAACCGCATACTACAAAGGAAGGCTATCCCCGTGTTTGTCCACCCGAGATCTGTTGTTCGCCTGACACGTGACGCACAGTATCTCGAATGTCGACTCCAGTTTTTCGACAGTTTGTATGAACGAATGGGATTCGGGGACCTTGGTCGACAAAGGATCGATATACTCCGCCGAAACCTACATAACGAAGATCAACTGCGGCTCCCCAGAGAAGCCCTAACTCCTGTTGGCGACGATTCGACTGTGCCCGTATTGCCGGGCGTAGACTTCTACTACACCCCTGGACATGCCGTTGATCATTTCGTCCTTTACGATGAACATGCGAATTGGTTGTTTAGCGGGGATTTGCTTCTTCCACACGTTTCCTCAAACGCCATTGTGGAGCCAGATGAAAGGACTTGGAGACGCCTGCACACGGTATCGCAGATGCGCGAATCACTTCGTCTGTGTCTGGATCTACCAGCTCAGACGGTGTTTCCCGGTCATGGTGAGCCGTTTAGCCAGCTTCAGTCACTTGCGGAATATCGTTTGAACCGGATTGACGGGAAAGCGGAACGCATCATTCACATTCTCGAAAACGGGCCACACACTGCGGCTGAAGTCTGCCAAAAAATGTACCCGACGAAATTGCACACCGAGTTTTACCTCGTCGCATCGGAAGTCGTGGGACTTCTCGATTATTTGGCCGACGTGGGGAAGGTATCTGTTTCCCATCAAGGGGCTTATGATGTGTGGGAAACAAAAGTCGCGGATTAATATTGCTCGTCCGGCTTGCTTGTTCGTCCATGTACATGGCGGTCGTCTATCGACGGAATAGACAGCGCGACGTATGGCGTGTCCCGTTAGACATCCGGAGATGCCTAACGGGCATCATTGCGGACACCATTATTCGAACCGTTTCAAGTCAATGTCAACGTGAATGTCTCTTGGTTCGTAGACGTCGAACAGTTCTAGGGTGGGCGGATATTGGCAATTGTATTGGACGATTTCTCTTAAGAACGGTGAAAAATTACGGATCGACTGTTCTGCACCTTCTCTGGTTTCCCAGTAGACGATACCCATATACTCTCCCAGATCGTATTCACCAAGGTAATCTACGTGGTGAAAGTCACCCTCGTGTTGCTTCAACAGGGCTGTAAATACGTCCGCAATGCGCTCGGCTTGCCATTTTGTGTCTTGTCCAAGGGTCAGTTTTACGACAACGGCAACCACGGGACTCCCACCTTATTCATCAAGATTCTGTGTTTAGCCACGTCGGTCCGGGGGCTCACATGCTTTGCACTTGTGATGTCAATTAATTTTATTGATAGTATGAGGCATATATACCCCTAGCACGGTGTGTGAGTTGCCGGCAGATTTAGATCTGTGGAATTCATCCAGTTTACGGTCCGTGTTGTTCGGTTAGACTACATCATTCAGGATAGTGGTCAGTATGGCAGAAGATTGGTACACAGTGTTAATCTGTAAGAGTCCATTACCTCCATCATTCGGGTTCTAAGTCGAGGGGTTATATAATGGTGTTACTGTACTTGATTTGTGTCTTTATCTTCGTCATTGATTTAGCAACTGCCGCGACCATCATCTTTGTTGAACGGCAAAACGCCGCTGTTACGTGGGCATGGCTAATGGTCTTGCTCTTTATTCCTATTGGTGGATTCGTTCTCTACCTTATTTTTGGTCAGCACGTGAGTCGTATTCGAGTATATAAAATGAGGAAACGAAATCGGAGACTTCTTGATGCACTGCTCGACCACCAGCGTGAGGCTTTGACACAAGGGCAAATGACTTATAATGATCCAAATGCGCGCAACTATGAGGACCTTGTCTATATGAACTTGGTCGGTAGTTATGCGTTTTATACGCAAGACAACAAAGTGGAAATCTTTACGGATGGGCGCAACAAGTTCGCAGCTCTCCTGAAAGCCATTGCTGAAGCCAAAGATCACGTACATATCGAGTATTACATTTTACGGGATGATAAACTGGGCCAACGCTTGATTGAGGTACTCGCTGAGAAAGCAAAAGAGGGGGTAGAAGTACGCCTGTTATATGACGCTGTGGGGAGCACCTGGACATCAAAGCGGTTGTTTGACCCACTCATTCAAGCGGGGGGCTCTGTTGCTGCGTTCTTTCCGTCGAAAATTCCGTTTCTCAATTTTCGTATGAACCACCGGAACCATCGTAAACTTGCTATTATCGATGGGCGAACCGGCTTTATCGGCGGATTTAACATTGGTGACGAGTACCTGGGGTTGGACGAACGGTTTGGTGACTGGCGAGACACACACCTGCGAGTAGTGGGAAGTAGTGTACTGGAAATGCAGGGGATCTTCTTACTCGACTGGAACTCCGCATCACATAAAGAATTGCCCATGATACCTCGCTATTTTCCAACCGAGGAATATGACGGTGACGTGGGCATTCAGGTTGTGTCGAGTGGTCCCAACAGTCCGTGGGAGCAGATTCGCAATGCGTATATTAAAATGATCTATGCTGCCAAGTCGACTGTCTATATTCAAACACCCTACTTCATTCCAGACGAGAGTTTGCTCACGGCGCTAAAGAGCGCGGCGTTGTCCGGTATCGATGTGCGACTCATGCTCCCGCTGAAACCGGACCATCGCCTCGTGTATTGGGCATCAAAGTATTATCTTGGTGAACTCTTATCTATCGGCGTAAAATGTTACTTGTACGGAAAAGGGTTTATGCACGCGAAGACAATGGTGATCGATGGTAAACTAGCCTCTGTTGGAACGGCTAACATTGACATTCGGAGTTTTAAATTGAACTTCGAAGTGAACGCGATGATCTTCGACTCGAAGACAGCGTCGGAACTGCACATGATTTTTGACCACGATTTACAGTATTGTGAAGAATGGACATTGGACAGTTATCGCCGCAGACCGCATTTGAGCAAGATAGCAGAGTCGTTCGCACGCTTGCTGTCACCCATTCTATGATTTTGAAACGGGGATGACGTTGACGTTGAATCAAAAACAAATTGCTGGAGAACGAGCCGTCGAGTTTATTGAAGACGGCATGGTTGTAGGGTTAGGAACGGGGTCGACAGTTTACTTCAGCTTGCTGGCCTTGGGTGAACGTGTAAAAGCTGGTTTGCAGATTCAAGGGATTCCGACTTCAGAGGCGACAACTAAACTGGCCAAACAGTTGCAGATTCCCTTGACCGACTTTGCTGCACAACCGGTGCTAGATATTACAATTGACGGTGCAGATGCAGTACTGCCGGACCTCAGTCTCATCAAAGGCGGGGGTGGGGCTTTGTTGCGCGAAAAGCTCGTAGCGTCTGCATCTAAAAAGATGATTGTCGTTGCCGACGAGTCAAAGCAGGTGGCGACGTTCGATCACGCCGTCATCCCAATTGAAGTTGTGCCATTTGCTTGGGAGACAACGGCCGAGCGGATCAGGCAACTTGGTGGACGTACTCATCTCCGCTGCCAAGGTGAGCAGGTATTTGTGACGGATAATCATAACTTCATTCTCGATACGACTTTTGCTGAAGTGGGAGACGTTGCTGCTCTGCAACAATCCTTAAAGTTACTAACGGGCGTTGTTGAAACAGGACTATTTCCAAACTTAGCCGATATGGTCATTATCGGGACGACAGACGGTGTACATATTCTATCTTAGTTTCTGTTCCTATTGCGGCCCTGGGGAGCGGCGCCGGAAGTGTCGCCATTGCGACACCTGAACGACGCCACCTGGGCCGACTCATATGGCGGTAACTCCTTGGACTTCACATAGACTTCGATAAACGCTCCGTCATCGAACGGCATTCTTTACTCGTGCCGATCCGCTCGAAATGGAGATATACATTTATAGCCCTTTCGTAAGTCGTCACCATCCAACCAGTACGTGTGAACTCCTTCACATTGCATAGTACGCTTGAGTGCGCGCGCCAAGGCGGATTTTCCCGCACCTATCAGTGGTACTGTTTGTACATTTCTTTAATGGTGGCAGAGTGGGTTTGACTGGTCGACGACGAACAGGTAGGTGATCATATATGAGGCGAATTCTCGTTACGGGTGGTGCCGGGTTTATCGGCAGCAATTTCTGTCGGTACCTGATGCGAACCTACACGGATATCGAAGTTGTCAACCTGGATGCCCTGACGTATGCAGGTAACCCATCCAATCTTGATGGAATGACTGGTCCATACCAGTTCATCCACGGAAACATCTGCGACGCCGGCACGGTCCGGCGGGCGCTTATGGGTGTACACGCTGTCGTTCACTTTGCCGCAGAGTCACACGTGGATCGTTCCATTCAATCCACCGCAGAGTTTGTTCATACGAACGTGGAGGGGACCCGCGTTCTCTTGGAATCCGCTTGCGCTGTGGGGATCGACAAGTTTGTTCATGTGTCCACCGACGAGGTGTACGGTAGCCTTGGAGAACAGGGCGTCTTTCGCGAAACTAGTCCAATTGAACCAAACAGTCCGTATTCGGCATCGAAGGCAGCGTCCGATTTGTTGGCGCGAGCCTACTTTAAAACGTACGGGCTGCCAGTTTGCATTACGCGTAGCTCGAACAATTATGGACCGTACCAGCATCCTGAAAAACTCATTCCCAAGTTGATAACGTACGCCATCGAAGGCCGTAAACTCCCCATTTACGGCGACGGGACGAACGTACGAGACTGGATGCACGTACTTGACCATTGTCGTGCCATCGATTGTGTTCTGCAGCGTGGAACGCCGGGCGAAATCTATAACGTGGGAGCGAGCAACGAACAGAGCAATGTTGATATCGCGAAGCAAATTCTTGCTTGTCTCGGGCTGGATGAATCTCTCATTGAGTACGTGCCGGATCGGCCTGGACACGACTGGCGCTACGCCATTGATGCGTCCAAGATAATGCAAGAGCTTGGTTGGCGACCTCGTGTGGACTTTCACCGAGGATTGGCGGAAACCGTGGAGTGGTATGTTCAACACGGCTTGGTGGGATGACCGTGGAGCCACTTAAAACAGATTCGCTGCAACTCGCCGCACCGCGGCCGCGGCACTCCGTTCTTGGACAAAATGCCACGAGAAGTTTGGGCCTTCCGGTTCTGCCTTGTTGGCGGGAGCCACTGAAAAAGTTTCATGCGAAGGGGAACTGTTGGGATGAAAATAGCCATGATTGGCCTGGGCGATATCGCAAAAAAAGCTTACCTTCCTGTTTTATGCACGCGCCCGGACATTGAGATCCATCTTTGTACGCGAAACAGGGAAGTTCTCCGTCAAGTCGGAGATATGTATCGAGTTCCCTGTGAACGGCGTCACGACAATGTGCTTGAACTCTTGGATCAAGGTCTGGACGCTGCGTTTGTTCACACGGCCACGGATGCGCATGTTTACATGGTTGAGCAACTGCTTGAGCGGAACGTGGATGTTTATCTGGATAAACCCATTGACAACTATTATGAGAACAGTGAAAAGCTTGTTGACTTGGCGTATCGTCGACGTTGTGTATTCATGGTTGGCTTCAACCGCCGTTATGCGCCGCTTGTTCGCGACCTGACTACTCGCGCAAAACCTGAAATCATCGTGATGCAGAAGCATCGCTCACAATCACCGGGGCCTGTTCGTCAGGTCATTATGGACGATTTTATTCATGTTGTTGACACACTTCGCTTTCTGATACCAGGAGAAATTGATGCGTTTCAAGTACGTCATCGCGTGGATGCAGGTCAACTTTTACATGTTGTAGTCCAGTTGTCGTCACAATCTTGTACGGCTATCGGCATGATGAATCGGGTGAATGGAATGTCTGAAGAAATCCTCGAGGTGATGGGGTCAGGATCAAAATGGAAAATAACCGATCTTCGCGAGACGATACACTACATAAGTGGGGAAGAACACCGTACGAAGGTGGGCGAATGGACGAGCGTTGGTACCGTTCGGGGATTTCAAGGTATCGTTGAAGCGTTCTTGGAAGCAATTCGTCATGCGAGGGAAACAGGTCGCATCGAGCGCGCAACCGATGCCCTGTTAACCCATGAACTCTGTGAGCGGATGATCAGGCAAATTGAACTTTAGGAAACATGTCGGGGAAAGATTGGCCTGAAGAACCACAACAAACAGGGACGACGGGATACGTTTGTGGTTCTTCTCGCCAATCTCAATAAGGTGACGTTTTCGATATCAGTAGGCAACATTCCCGCGGTATTGTAAAACAATTTCTTGAATTTGTTCGACGGCCTCTGGAGGCAGATGCTTGATTTCTTCCGCAAGTCGGACCCTGTTGGCTAACTGTTCTGCCGTCATCTGTCCGTCCATGAGATTCATCAATCGCCGACGCTGATTGACTACGTTTGTAGATACCCTGTACAGTTGTGCGATTTCGGCGTCTGACTTACCGAGATCGTAAATGAGGTGACGAAGTTCCTCACGAGGGATCAGACTAAAGGTTGAGTAAGGTAACATTTTAACGATTCCCTCCTGAACATGATTGTGTGTATAATAACCAATTATTCCATTTAATATGTGTATACCCTCGCTCGTATAGCTGGGTTTCCCGGGGGAACCTTATGGTTGAAAACAAGGGGGGCTATATGTGCAGGGAGAATCACATCGGATTCCGGGACCGCGATTTCGGCGGATCGACGAGCAACATTTGGCCGCGTGGGACGAAGAGAATGTGGACAAACTTGGGATTCACAGGAAGGGCACTGAATCTTCACTTGTCCCAACGGAGGAAGATGCGGCCCGCATGGGTCGGGGCCGCAAGGACACAGCCATCGACTAGGATGAAGGCGGGTAATGACACCCGCCTTGTTTCGTAGGTTTTTGCCCCCGTATACCTTTCATACCCTCGTTAGAATGAAACTGTTTGAAGCTTTGGGCGTAGTCTGATAGTGTAAACGACAGAGTGCCTTTTATAGCGAGGGGAATACAGGGTGGCATTTGCAAAACAAGTTCTCACCGACTGGCGAGCCATTTCAATGGTCCTGTTCGGTGTCCTGATGGTGGGCGTGTTACTTTTTTTAGACCGACATCATAAAGTTTCCCAGCTCATCCGGTCATGGGGATTCCTGGGTGTGATTATAGCCATTCTCTTGATGTTGATTTGGTGTTTGACACCGATTCCGTCAGAAGGACTTCTAATCATCTTTCTTCGTGTGTTTGGTGTGACGTGGGGGACATTATACGCTTGGATCGGGTCCACGCTGAGTGCTTGTGTCATTTTCTATGTCGCGCGCCATTTTACCCGTATGTGGTTGTCCAGAGTGACTTCACACGAACGATTTGAACAAGTTAATTTATGGGTAAAGGATTGGGGGAGTCTGGGGCTGTTGTTTGCCAGAATGCTTCCAGTCCCTGCTTTTGTGGTGAATTATGCGGCTGGTATGGTACCGGCTATCGGAATGTGGACGTATTTGTGGACGGCCGTCGTCTCTATCATGCCATACTACCTGGGTGTTGCGCTTGTGTTTCAAGGTGTCTTTGGCAACTGGGTTTACGCCGCGGTAGGTGTTGTGCCCCTGTTGATTGTCGGGCTCATTGGTTTATTTGTGCGTCGACGAGGCAACCTGCAAACAGATTGGCAACGTCGTTTCTCGAAATGGCAGTGATGGGCCTACCTGTGTGGCATCGACAGGAGGCAGTCGCTACAATTGAAATAGTATTCCTTTTGAGGGTGATGCGGCTGTGAATAGCTCCGACAATATGGAAAACGTAAGCAGACTCGACACGATTCTAGAGCGACTGGTTCGAATTATGAAAACACGCTCAGAACCTATTGGGTTGACGACGACACAGTTTTTTGTTCTTCGTTACCTGGATTTCACGCAGCAAGCGAAGTCGTCTGATTTGGCGCGAATCGCAGGACTCAGTCCGGGGGCCATTACGCAAGTTTGCGATGAGTTGGTGAGGCTCGGATTTGTGGAGCGGGTGAGATCGAAAGAGGATCGTCGTGTTGTGTTTGTGGAGTTAACGGAAGCTGGCCGTTCAAAGCTGAAAGCCATTTTGTCCCAACGGGCTATTCGGCTCGGGCAATTAATGGACAAGTTGGGCGCCGAAGATGCAAATCGGCTCATCGAATTATTGGAACGACTGGTCGGCATTTTGAACGCCGAGTCCAAGTCGTAAGGAGGATCAGGACGATGAGAATCGGCTGGATTGGCCTAGGAAACATGGGCGTGCCGATGGTTCGCAATATCGCAAAGTCTGGACTGTTAATTCAGGCATACAATCGCACACCAAAAGATTTGGATTTGAATGGTGCCGAGCTCGCCACGGGTCTGTCGACCGCTGTACATAAGAAAGACACGGTTGTCATCATGGTTTCGGATGCAGCGGCCGTAAATGATGTACTCTATCATCAGGGTGCCATTGACAATCTTACCAAGGGAACCCTGATTGTTAATATGAGTACCATCGGTGTTGACGAAACACAAACGCTTGCAGATGATTTGCGATCACGTGGCTTTCGATTTATGGATGCACCGGTACTCGGCTCGACCAAGCCAGCTGCTGACGCGACGTTAACTGTTGTCGCAGGCGGGGAGAGAGCGGACTTTGAAGAAATGACGGCGTTGTTTGACGCTGTTTCCAAAGCGGCGTTTCATATTGGGCCAGTCGGTAAAGGTGCCGCAATGAAACTCCTCGTCAACACGTTTTTGGGTCTCAGTGTGCAGGCGCTCGGGGAATGTATCACGTTTGGTCGCCACAGTGCATTGTCACCTGACCTGGTTTTGGATGTCCTGGAGACGAGCGCAGTGTGGTCACCTATGCTTGCAGGGAAACGACAAAAGGTTATCAGCGAAGACTACAGTGCTCAATTTGCACTTCGTCACTTGACGAAAGACCTTGGGCTTGCGATTCGGCAGGGAGACCTAACAGGTGCGGCAATGCCTGCCGCGACGAGGACCCATGAAACATACACCGCAGCGCTGAATGCCGGGTATGGCGATCACGATATGATAGCCATCATTCAATATCTTCAAAGTTTGTCTGAGGCCGACCGATGAGGGCGGCTGTGTTTTTGGATAGGGACGGCGTCATTAACGACCATCGTCACTTCGTAAATGGTCCAGATGACCTATATTTGTTTCCCTATTCAGGCAAGGCAATAGCGGAATTGAATCGCTCGGCGTTTTTTGTGGGTGTCGTAACCAACCAAGGTGGAATTGGTCTGGGATATTCAACGGAAGAGGCGCTTCACGAAGTACATAACAAAATGCAGGACATATTGGTTGCCGATGGGGCGCATTTGGACGCCATTCACTACTGCCCCCATGCGCCAAAAGCAGGGTGCACGTGTCGAAAACCAAAGCCAGGAATGATTTTAGAGATGGCGAGCCAGTATCACTTAGACCTCGAGAGGTCTTATATGGTAGGCGATCGCGATGTCGATATCCTGGCAGGCAAGCGCGCGGGGTGCAAAACCGTGTTAGTTGGTGAGGCTGAATTGCCAGACTCGCTTCGCCCAGACGCACATTGTTCGGACCTATTGTCCGCGGTTGAATGGATTCTTCAAGATACAGGACAAAACCCGCAATCATAGGCTGTAGGGATCGGCTTTGGAGACAGGGAGGTCCTGTGTCATGGAGTATGTTCCACATCTTGACTCAGACGCTTTATATCGATGGTATGAGGAGTCTGAGGAACCACTGTGGTTGACGGTTGCAAATAGTCATGTATTATCGTGGTGGCTGCGCGAAAACCTTGCACAACATGAAAATTGGTTTACCAAGGGGTACCCGACGCTCGCCCCTTATTACCCGATTGGCAGTCCCAACCAAGGCGAAATCGATCCGATGGCACAATACATGAGCTATTGGTGGCCATAAGGCCCGTCAGGAGAGGCCTCGGCCTCTCTTTTTTGTGGTATAATCCACAGGCGTGTGACCGAAGGAGTTGTCAGTTTGGACTTAAGCATTGTCATTCCATCATACAATGAACGCGATAATATTCGGCCCATCGTAAGTCGCATCCACGAGGCGCTTCGCGACGCGTTTGTCGATTATGACATATGGTTCATCGACGATAGCACGGACGAGACGGTGGACGTACTGCAGGAAGTGGAACAGGTTGACGAGCGTGTTCACGTGCATCACCGTAACGACGCTCGTGGACTGGCGAGTGCCGTTGTGGATGGGTTTGAATTGGCTAGAGGGACCTATGTCATTGTGATGGACGCGGATCTGCAGCACCCACCGGAACTGCTCCCCAACATATATAAGCACTTAAAGGACGGTACCGATATCGTCATTCCCAGTCGTTTTGTCCACGGCGGTTCTGACGGGGGACTGGGTCCTTTCCGAAAGTTTGTCTCGTGGATCGCTCGAGTCATGGGGCAGATCGCCCTGCGTCGGCTCAGGAAGATTTCCGACTGTACAAGCGGCTTTTTTGGACTTCGTAAGGAGATTTTAAAGAATGCTGACTTGGATCCCATCGGCTGGAAAATTCTGATTGAGGTGCTCGTCAAAGGGACGTACAAGACAGTACACGAAATCCCCTACGAGTTTCTCGCTAGGGACGCTGGTGAATCGAAGATGAGTCTGCGGGAACAGTGGAATTATTTTCGCCACTTGTTGCGACTCGTGTCCCAAAGCCCGAGTGACAGGCGATTTATTTTGTTCTGCGTTATTGGAGCGAGTGGGGTCGTCGTGAACATGATCGCGCTCGCTGTTCTGAAGTACCTTGTTCACATGAACGATGTCGTTGCATCCGTGATTGCCTCTCTTGTGGCAATGGCCAGCAATTACATATGGAACGATCAAATCACATGGCGTCAAACGACGAGTGATCGAAGTTGGAACGTGAAACTTCCGCTGTTCGTTGCCATTTCACTGGTGGGCATCGCGATCACGACACTTGTCATGCGTGGGTTAAGAGACCTGCACGTTCCCGTTCTCATTGGACAGGCTGTCGGTATCCTCATTTCGACTGTGTGGTCATACACGATGAACAATCGACTGACGTGGCGAGATCGGGATGGGGCGACACGTGATGACGTGATTGTGACCCGTGAGGAACAGAGCGTGCGATCCGTCTAACCGCACTGTTGGTTTCCGCGAAACAGCACCTCCCCAACACTACTGTTGGGTGGAGGTGCTGTTTTGGTGGAGGGCATTTGGCTCCTGCGGATAGACCCAGTCGCGTGTCTGTTCGGGGTCCTGGATGGGGTTGCTTTGAACGATACCGTCCTCGAAGAACTGCTTCGCCACAAAGCGTGCCTGTTTCGGATTGACAACCCAGTAGCTCAAATCGTCCGAGTCTAAAGGTTCCGGATTGTGAAACGAGCCGGGTAAAGTTTCGTGGATCGTGTCATATGTCGCATATGCTTTTGCCCGGCTTGCTAGCTTGCCAACTTCAATGACGGACATGTCCGTTTCCATGCTTGAAGCGAGATCGGAAATCATGCCCGGTATTTTCGGAATGGTTTCCGGACGCAGTAATTGCGTCTTTAAGGCAACCAGAAAAGCTTGTTGGCGGGCCGTGCGACCGATGTCACCCAGTGCGTCGTGACGAAATCGGACGAAGCCGAGTGCTTGCTCGCCATTCAATTGTTGGCGCCCTGGTTTCAAGTCGATCACGCCGTGTGTCGTATCCCCAGTAATGTAGTGCAGTCGTCGTGGAACATCGATGGGGACGCCGCCGATGCGGTTGATGAGATGAACAAGTCCGTCAAAGCGTGTGATGGCATAGTGATCGACAGGAAGGCCAATGAGGTTCTCCACGACTCGCGCCGTCAACTCTGGCCCTCCTTGCATGAGTGCATCATTGATCTTGTGGTAGCGTCCGTCTGGAAAAGCAACCTGAGTGTCTCGTGGAATGGATAACAGTTCCATCCGGTGATTTTTCTCGTCGATACTGGCGACGCACAGCACGTCTGAATTGCCTAGCGGGTCGCCTGCCCGCGCGTCTGTGCCAATCAAGAGAATTGTGTTTCGATCGGGGTCAGTTGGATGGTGTGGGCGGAACGTTCCTTGAGCCGCGTGAACACGCGGATGCGTTAGCAGTCCGTTCGAAGCGATGAAGGCTACGAACAGGCCCAGTGACAGCGCTAAGGCGATGACCCCGCCGAGGAGACCGATGGGCGCGCGTCTTCTGCGACGCGTGTTTCGATCACGATGATCCTTCATGAGCGGGACACTCCAATCTATATTTCATCCAGTGTAGTGTCTGAGCCAAAGGCCGATATTATGCAGCGGGCAGACCGCGATACGCGTTTCCCGATGTAAATGGGCAAATAAAAAAGCCTTCGCGGAAAGCGAGGCTTTTCAAAGAATATAGAACGTACGTTAATGTTTCAGAACGGTGTTGCATTCTGTGCAGACATAGCGATACTCTTCCGCCACTGTTCGTGCCGAAACTGGCAGATCTTCGCGAACGACGACGCTTGAATCGACTTGAACGAGGTGTTCTTCGCGAAACCATGTGTTGTTACAATTAGGACAATGTACTGCATGTGAACTGCTTGCCATTATGTCATCTCCAGAAAGATCAGTCTTGCACTGCTAGAATTATTATAAGATGACTAGCCCGGGGGGTCAAAAGCCCCGAAGGCGACCCATTCGTGCTATGATGGGAGTGCATTCATTCTTGAATCGAGACTGGTCGACAGTGGAGTCCTGCTGTTCTGGGTGCAATGTGAATTTATATGGGGGACAATCATGAATTACGGATTTCCTGATTGGATGTTTGCTGCAATCGCCATCGCAGCTTATGAGCTGGCTGCATGGGTGAAACATCGATTTGACGTTCCGCAAGTGATGCTGATTGCATACGCAATTATTATAATATGTGCCATCATACTTGGTATTCGGTATATCATTCGTGGGGTTCGTCGCAGGCGGAACTCCGATCAAGATCAAGACCCCGACGACTGGCGAAACTTTTAAGTAACAGAAAAGAGCGCTCGGATTCGAGATTCGAGCGCGCTCTTTTTATAATATGCTCCCGTCGAATACCGTCATATTACGGTGTGGTTATGAGGACGTTTCGAGGTACGCCTCAAGTTGCTTAGCAAACGGGCTTGATAATCGTGTGTAGAAAGAGACTTGGGATTGTTCAACAACCCCTGCAGGGGAGACTAGGTGAAGGATGCTGGCGACAATCTTGTATGCTCGACCGAAGCCATCCGGTCTTGTGCTGGATATGGAGCGCACATGTCGCGTAAACTCTTTGTTGTCGCATTCGGTGAATCCGATTATGTTTTCCAGCGCGATTCGATACGTCGTATGGCCCCGCTGTTGGATAAATTCCTTCGTAGTCAACTGGTACTTAACATTGTTTCGGACTTCACTGCGTTTTAGTTCGCCACGCAACATCTTCACTTTGGGAAAGCGATACATCATACATGCGCCACCTTTAACCAAATGAAGTTATGAATGTGATTGTACCATAAGGGCAAGGCGGGGTGCCCATAGATTTATGTCGATGAGCCTGTGTTTCTGTTACCATAGGTAGTAAATTTTAAAAGTGGGTGTCTGAAGTTGAATCGATGGATGAGTATTCTGGCTGTTGTTCTCGTTGCCGCGAGTGCTGTAGCGAGATTCAGCCATATCAGTCCAATATGGCAGTTTTTTATTTCAGCGGTCGCCATTGTGCCTCTTGCTGCCATTATGGGCCAAGCTACGGAGTCTATCGCCGCCCATGCAGGTCCCCGGTTGGGGGGGCTGTTATCTGCTACGTTCGGCAATGCGGTGGAATTAATTATCGGTATTTTTGCACTGCGTCAGGGCCTCAGTACGCTTGTCAAAGCATCGATTACCGGTTCCATCATCGGCAACCTACTGTTTGTCTTGGGCCTCAGCTTTTTCGTTGGGGGGATTCGACACCCAATCCAATATTTTAATATCCGTGCGGCCCGGAGCAATGCATCCATGCTGATGCTGGGCGTTGGGATTGCGTTTGTTGTGCCGAGCATTTTTACGCAAATGCCTCTTCGTAACCCATACACGTTATCGTTCGGCGTTGCAGCTGTGTCGCTCATCATTTATCTGCTGGGCCTTCTCTTTAGCCTGTTTACGCATCGAGAAGTGTTTGCCTACATCGAGGATGAAGCGAGCGAGGAAGAAGAGGTCAAGTATAAACTTTGGACGGCTGTCGTTCTGTTGTTTTCCGCAACGATTCTCGTCAGTATCGAAAGTGACTGGCTTGTCGAAAACGTGAAATCTATCGCTGCAGGACTCGGCTGGAGTGAAGTATTCATTGGCGTCGTGGTCGTTGCCGTCATCGGTAACGCAGCTGAACATGCGTCCGCCGTTTGGATGGCATGGAAAAACCGGATGGACCTGTCTCTGGAAATTGCGGTGGGGAGCACACTTCAAGTGGCTATGTTCATCGCCCCGGTGTTATTTTTCTTGGGCCTCATCATCGGAAATCCATTTCAATTGAGTTTTTCATGGCCGGAATTGGTCAGTATGACTGCAGCCGTTCTGTTAGTGGTGGTGTTAATGGTGGATGGCGAATCCAACTGGCTCGAAGGAGCGATGGCTGTCGGGGCGTATCTCGTACTGGCTGTTGGATTCTACACGTTGCCGAGCTTGTGATCGGAGGCGCAATTATGAAAGTAGTCGTCAGGGGAATCGCCAAGCATTTTGGTATCGGCCTGGCAACGGTTTTACCGTTTGCCTTTGCAATTTGGGTGGTCGTCTTCGTCGTCAATCAAATTGACGGTCTCGTAGGTTTCTACGTTCCTTGGACGGGGGTACACATCCCCGGACTTGGTTTCGTATTGGTGCTCTGCTGTATCACGGCCATCGGGCTGTTATCTCGAATTTACATCAGCCGAGTGCTGTTTAGCTGGGCAGATGCCCTGTTTACTCGAATTCCAGTCGTCAAGTCGCTCTATACGACTGCCAAAGAATTGCTCCAAAACGTCATTGGCCGTAGAAGAGCCTTCCAAGAGCCAGTGTTAGTAGAGTGGCCCGACGAGCGAGCACTCGTTCTCGGCTTTATCACTGGCGAGCATCTCCCAAATGGCATGGATCCAGACGGCACACGCGTGTCTGTGTACTTGCCAAACGCATTTCAGTTCGCCGGTGCTACAGTCATCGTTTTGAGGGACAGAGTTCGACCTTGCGGTATGACCGTTGAGGAGGCGCTCAAATTTTCCCTATCCGCAGGGCTTGGTCAAGCGACGGGTCAAGTCAAAAGTGATTCTTCGCCAGATTTGTTTCATTCACCTTCGGGGCGAGACGTGCAGTTGTGAGTCACCGTTGGGGCAAGTTTTTGGTTAGACGGATGCCATTTGCATCACACAATCAGGGCTGTTCTCGCAGGCGCTGCACAGTCCCTGCGAGAACAGCCCGTTGTGGTTCAATTGCGGGCGACCGGCTCGTATCCAGCTTGGGTCAATGTGTTATAAATTAAATCAATATGTGCTTTATCGCGTGTTTCTAGGTCCAACTCAACTTCAGTCTGTCCGAGGTGGATGTGCGTGCCTACACGATGGTGGTTCACCGATAACACATTCGCCCGAAGGGTTGCGACGATATCGAGCAGATCGCGAAGTGAACCAGGCCGATCATCCAACGTAACCGCCATACGAAGATATCGGTTTGATTCGATCAGTCCATGCTCGATAATTCGTGAGAGAACAGTGACATCGACGTTGCCACCTGAGAGGATGCAGACGACGTTACCGAGATTGTTTGGGATTTTCTTGTGGATGGCAGCGGCGATGCACGCCCCTGCTGCACCTTCAGCGACAAGCTTGCACCGTTCGAGCAAGAGCACCATGGATCGAGAAATCTCCTCTTCCTCGACGGTCACAATGTCGTCGATGTAACGAGTGGCCAGCGCATAAGGAATGTCTCCTGGTCGACGAACGGCAATGCCGTCAGCGATAGTCGATTTTGCATCGATGGTTTCGAGATGACCAGCATCCAGCGCATGCCGAAATGAGGCGACAGCGCTTGCCTCAACCCCGTAGATTTTCACGTCCGGACGCAGCGTTTTTACGGCTAGTGCGATCCCTGCTGCGAGTCCACCGCCGCCCATTGGAATGACAATGGCGTTCACTTGGGGAAGTTGGTCGAGAATTTCTAGGCCGATTGTCCCTTGTCCTGAGATGATGGCGGGATCGTCGAAGGCGTGGACATATGTATATCCGTGCTCCTGCGATAGTTCGCGTGCGTGTCCGTAGGCGTCGTCATAGGAATTTCCGGACAGAACCACTTTCGCCCCGTAGCGCTGTGTCGCCGAGATTTTGGCTAGACTTGCGCCTTCCGGCATGACGATGGTGCAGGGCGCTCCGACATCGCGCGCAGCGTAAGCCACGCCCTGGGCGTGATTACCGGCAGATGCCGCAATGACACCACGTGCCCGCTCTGCGTCACTGAGCGTTGCGATCTTGTTGAAAGCACCGCGTAGTTTAAATGAACCCGTCTTTTGCAGATTTTCGAGCTTCAGATAGATTTCGTTATCGGAAAACCGAGAAAATGTAGCGGAATAGTCTAACGGTGTTTCTTGAATCACACCGTGAAGGCGCTGTCTAGCTTGTTTAATGTCTTCTAAAGTCGGTTCCTGTTGCGTATGATTGTCCACTTCGACTATTCCCCCTCAACCACTCACATAATCCCGCCATAGTCGTTTGGCGTAAAGAGTGATAAAATGGCCTGAGAATTTCCGGTGATGCATTACACCGCTCTTGATCGTACTGGAGGTGTTTATGATTTTCAACACGCAAATTCAAGTTCGTTCCAACCTCAAGGATATCGAACCTTATCAGCCGGGTATCAGCGATGATACGTTGCGCAAACAATTTGGCTTGCAGCGCCTTGTGAAGCTGAATTCAAACGAAAATGCACTGGGTCCATCACCACTCGCAATCTCCGCTATCGAACAGGATCTACACAAGTTGCACTTATATCCGGACGGCGGCAGTCACTTGCTGCGAGAAGCGATTGCAGCATTTCACGGCGTTCGCGAGGAGCAGGTTTTTACCGGCAATGGCTCAGACGACATTATTAAGCTCGTCTCTGAGACGTTTCTCGAAGAAGGCGACGAAATTGTCGTCCCGGATCCTTCATTTTCTCAATACCAGTTCGGTGCGAACATTATGCGTGCTACTGTCAAGTTGGTTCCCCTCCGTGAAGACTTCACCTACGACGTAGAGCGTATGCTTGAAGCGGTCACTCCGAAAACAAAGCTGCTTTACTTGTGCACACCGAACAATCCAACAGGGACACTGCTCCAGGGCAGTCAATTTACTTGGTTGATGGAGCGTCTTCCCGAGCATGTGTTTGTCGTTGTCGATCTCGCCTACGACAATTACGCGACGGACGAAGCGCGCTTCCACGTTACCGAACAGGCGCTTGCCTATCCGAATGTATGTTACATGTACACGTTCTCCAAACTGTACGGTCTGGCCGGGTTAAGAGTTGGCTATGCGCTTGGGAATGAGCAGGTCTGGGAATTCGTCAATCGAGTGCGCGAACCGTTCAACGTCAATCGGGTTGGACAGCGAGGGGCTGTAGCTGCACTTCAAGACGTCGATCACGTTCGTCGTTCTCAAGAACTCGCAGCATCCAGTCGGGTGCAGTACGCGACGCTGGAGGAAAACGGGTTTACGGTGATTCCGTCACAGGCGAATTTCAGCTTGGTGAGGGTGGGAAATGGCAGGGCCGTATTTGAACGGCTTAAGGAACAAGGAATTTTAGTTCGTACCGGATTTCACGGGCTCGAGTCGTACGTAAGGATCTCGTACGGACTGCCTGAAGAGAATGAAATATGTATTGCTGCATTGAAAGCCTTGTAATATTGCGTATGGACTCGTAAAAACTATGACGGCCCCCTATGGTAAACCAACCAGATTAGGGGGCCTTGTAACCAATCAGATTACTGATTTCGCCTATTATGTTACCTATTGACCCCATCTGTCGACAAGAGGGGGTTATTGGCAGCATATGCATTCGTTTCATTTTTGAGAAATGCCCAAATTAGTTCTGGCCTTCAATGCTGCCGAGTGGCTCTTTAAAGTCGGGTTCGTCGGTGGCAGCTTGTCGATCCGACGTGATCATGTTGGTGTCCCGGTAGCGCCCGATGAACGCTTGACCAGGTTTCCAGTCAGAAACCTTCCCCAGCCGAGTTTCATTGTGGGCAGCACCATATGGTCCCTCGGGGAATTCTTCTGAAGCCAAGTCGTAGGCGGAAGACTGAACGGCCCACAGTTCGGCATTTGGAAAGTCGTTGTCGTTGTCTTTTATGGGGCCAGGGTTGTATGCACCCGAATTGGGGCTCTCAACGACCTGGCTTTGTTGTGGTTGTGTCTGTGGTTTATTATTTTGCATGCACGCTCACCTCAAGAGTAGTGTGCACCAGCAAGTTGACGGTATCCGAAACAGGAGGCAATTTGGATGGACAAGCAAGTGAGAGTGCGTTTTGCCCCAAGTCCAACCGGAGCATTACACATCGGCGGTGCGCGAACCGCCTATTTTAATTGGCTATATGCGAGACAACACAAGGGGGTGTTCGTTCTCCGAATCGATGATACCGACCGGGCGAGATCGACTGAGGAGTCCTATCATCAAATTCTCGACAGTTTTCGTTGGTTGGGCCTTGATTGGGACGAAGGCCCGGATGTAGGGGGACCATTCGGTCCGTACCGCCAGTCGGAGCGGATGTCGATTTATGAGGGGCAGTTAGAGCGGCTTCTCTCCGAAAACAAGGTTTACCCTTGTTTTTGCACGCCGGAGGAACTGCAAGCGGAGCGGGAGGCAGCCCAACGGGAAGGAAGGGCACCGCGCTATTCCGGGAAATGTCGGCATTTAACTGAGGACGAAGTTGCCGAACGCAAGCGCAGTGGGGCTTCCTACGTTTACCGACTGCGGGTTGAGTCGACTGGTGAAACCGTCGTACGTGACGTGATTCGCGGTGATGTTGTGTTTCAAAATATGGAGATCGATGATTTTATTATTTGGAAAGCGGACGGTACACCGACGTACCATTTTGCCTCTTGTGTAGATGATGCGCTGATGGAAATCACACACATCATACGTGCTGAGGAACATCTCTCGAATACACCGCGGCACGTCGTTCTGTTTGAGGCACTCGGTTTCGACATTCCGTTGTTTGCCCATGTGCCCATGATTTTGGCGCCGGATCGCAGTAAGCTCAGTAAACGACACGGTGCAACCAGTGTTTCAGAGTACCGCGAACAGGGAATTCTTCCGCAGGCACTGGTGAATTATTTACTTTTGCTCGGTTTTTCACCTGGGGATGGAAATGAAGTTGTCACGCCGGAACAGGCCATTGAACTGTTCCGCTTAGAGAGCGTGGCGAAACATGCGGCCGTCTATGACGTCAAGAAACTGGAGTGGCTAAATGCCCAATATTTTCGGGCTCAGTCACCGGACGTTGTGTTACACGAGCTGTGGCCCGAAATGGAGGCTAGGGGTCTTGTCTCGAACACGGAGACTTCGCGCGAACGAATTGCGTGGATTCGTACCATTATTGAATTTGTCTTAACGCGAAGCCGAAACCAGAAAGATTTATTAGAAGGAATTGGGTACTACTTTGAACCCGTCACATCTTACGATGCGAAAGGTGTTAAGAAGCAGTTTGGTGACGCTGAAGTTCCGGGCCGTTTGCGGGCGGTGGCGGATCGCCTGATGCGTGTCGCACCATTTACGACGAGCAATGTAGAAGACGCGTTTCGTGGGCTAATCGAGGAGTTGCACGTGAAGGGCGGCCAACTGATTCACCCAACCCGTTTGGCGTTGTCCGGTTTGACTGTCGGGCCCGGATTATTTGATATCATGGCTCTGCTTGGACTCGAGGAGTGCGTTTCGCGCTTGCGATTGGCAGCGGATCGTATTGATGAAAATAACATCGTTTTGCGTGACTGACTTCCTTTATCATCAGAGAGAGGGGTATCTTCAGGGCCAGGCCGTGAGGTGCTGGTCCTTGAAGGTCACTCGTGCCCGGATGGAATTGTATATAAATGGTTGTGACAGAATAGACATTTATGCTTGACAATAGTCGTGATGACACGTATAGTTATATGTCGTTGACGCTACTTCGTTGCCGAATGGTGTAATGGTAGCACGACTGACTCTGACTCAGTTAGTCTAGGTTCGAGTCCTAGTTCGGCAGCCATGACGGCCCTATCGTCTAATGGTTAGGACGCCGCCCTCTCACGGCGGTAATAGGGGTTCGAATCCCCTTAGGGTCACCACAAAGTGCGGGTCATTAGCTCAATTGGCAGAGCATCCGACTCTTAATCGGCAGGTTGAAGGTTCGATTCCTTCATGACCCACCAAATGAAACAAAAAGCGATTTTCCGAATGGAAAGTCGCTTTTTGTTTTGGTACCGTCTTGCCGCAAAATTTTAGGGTGGCAGTGACCCGAACGTGCAGGATTTCGACTTTCTCGGTATGATGGATGAAGATAACACGACAGGTTGCGGAGGAGACGGATTTCTTGCGAAAGCAGATGTCTGGAGCAGAGCGGAGACAATGGGTGGATCGGTTGTTGGAGCAGTATGCACCACTCGTCTGGAATTCCGTTGCTACTCGTTATGATTCGGAAACAGAGGCGGAGGACGCCTTCGTCTATATCTTTACCCTCATCATCTTGAAGCTCAATCGGCATACCATTGAAACGCTCTCCGAGGACTGGATTCGTGCCATGATCGACGAGGGATTGCAAACAACCCCTCCGTCGCTGCCACCTCTGGAACAGGAATTCAAGGATGAAGAATTGCACGGTCAAGACGGGGAGTCAGGTTCGTGCGAGAATCCGATCCCACTCCACCTAAATCGACGAGCGCAACAAATGATGCGAGCTCAGATCGCCATGCAGGAAGCGCTGCGCCATCACAAAGGTCCGTTGTGGTCGAAAATTGGCGCCACGGTTGCAGTTCTAGTGGGAATCGTTGGGGTTGGGTACGGTGTCAGTGATCGTGTGTACGCCCATTTCCATCACACGGAACCCGTTGAAGCGAGCTCGGAACAGGGGAACACGGGGCATGTTGTCGGGGAACTTTCGGCCACACCTGTAGGCTTGTATCAGTTGCCTAGCCTCTCCACCGTCGATCTCAACCATGTGTCCGTCGGACAAAACGCGTTATTTGTTTCACGTCTTGCGCAGAGCGTGGATTCATGGCCGCGCATCGATTCCGATGAACATCCATTTGCCACTGCGGACAAGCCGCTCGGGACGCCTTCAAACTCGTTCAGTATGGAGTTGGTTCCGCCTATGCAGAGGAGTGCGAAGCAAGGAGCGAAGGGTTGGCAAATCAGCAGTTGGCGTGTGGAACCGATGGACCATTGGCTGATTGGCATCGTTTCTTGGACCGATGGGTCGAAAGGGCACGGTGTCGAACAGATTTATGCGCTCAACACGGATAATGGGAAATACAGTTTGGTCCAAACGCTGACGCCGGAGGCAGGCGTGTCCAATCAGTTTGTTGTGGCGGTGGGCGACGGCCGTGTCATTGTCCAGTCGGGGCTCGACGACGGCACGGGTGCACCGCCTCTTGGACTGCCCATTCTGGTGTATGCGTTAAACGGCAGCGATCCGCTGCACGCCTGGACCCAATCGGGTCAGATCCCCGCTTCTTTTGGGTTGATGCAGACCCCGATAGCGACAGCAGATGGAATTGTCTTTCAGGGGATCGTGGGGAAGGACGAAACGAGTGCGGCGAATACAGCAACTTGGTATGAATTGTCCTGGAACGGGCAGTTGAGCCATCTCTACGGGCCACCCGTGGATGGCCAGTCCCATTGGGCTGTGCGGGGCAGCACAGGGACACTGTGGTGGGTTGAGACGACCCCTGATGCCTCACAAAATCATTCTGGACTGCAAGTTTCAATGGCAGAGCTAGGGGCGAACAAGCCATCAACAGCTGCAAAGAATCTAGATACTTCCGTTGACGGTTTTGCAGTTGACGGCTCATATATGATGTGGATTGTTCCGGATGGACATCAGTATCGGATGGTCGTGGCGCAGGCAGAGTAAATCAGGTCGAGGAGGGAGTCCATATGTTACAGACGCTACGGGATAAATTGGCCCTCTTACCGGCCAAGTCCGGGGTCTACCTAATGAAGGGCCAGTCGGGCCAGATTCTCTATGTCGGCAAGGCAAAAGTCCTGAAAAATCGTGTCCGCTCGTACTTCACGGGTTCGCACGACAGAAAGACACAGGCTCTCGTCGCGAACATTTATGATTTCGAATACATCGTCACAGATACGGTGGCGGAAGCATTGGTGCTTGAGTGCAATTTGATCAAGCAACACACGCCACCTTATAACATCATGCTGCGGGACGATAAGACCTATCCGTATATCAAAATTACGAACGAGGTCCATCCGCGCCTTCAGATTGTTCGGCGGGTGAAAAAGGACGGGGCCAAGTATTTCGGACCGTATCCAAGTGCATTCGCTGCCCAAGCCACGAAGCGCTTGTTGGATCGGCTGTACCCACTACGCAAGTGTAAGACGCTAAAGAAACAAGTCTGCCTGTACTATCATATCAACCAGTGTTTGGCACCGTGTGAGTTCACGGTAGATATTCCTGTCTATCAGCAGATGGTAAAAGAAATCACCCAGTTTCTCAGTGGCGGTCACAAGGAAGTCGTGGCCGATTTGAAGGGCCAGATGGAGGCCGCTGCTGAGCAATTGAATTTCGAACGTGCTGGTGAACTGCGGGATCTCATTCGTCATATTGAACAGGTCATGGAAGAGCAGAAAATGACCACACCTGATCTAGTCGATCGCGATGTATTTGGTTTCGCTGAAGAAAAAGGATTGCTCAGCGTTCAAGTATTCTATGTGCGGGCGGGCAAGCTCATCGAACGATCCGTCAACATCATGCCTCATTTCGGGGAGCCGATAGAGGACTTCATGTCATACGTCGAACAGTTTTATCACGAACGCGGCGATGTGCCGAAGGAAGTTCTGTTGCCAGAGGGATCCCCCTCTGAGGTCTTGGCTGAAGTTCTTGAAGCCAAAGTGCTTGAGCCGAAACGGGGCCAGAAGCGGGACTTGGTGAATTTGGCCACCGAAAATGCACGGCAGGCTTTGGATGAAAAATTGCGGTTGATGGAACGAAACATGGACCGGACGCTGGGGGCCGTGATCGAACTCGGTGACGTACTCGCCATTAATGCTCCCCGGCGGATTGAATCATTCGATAACTCCAATATCCAGGGGGCGGATCCGGTCGCAGCCATGGTTGTCTTTATTGACGGCAAACCGGCCAAATCCGAGTATCGAAAGTATAAGATCCGCACTGTCGATGGTCCGGATGATTATGAGTCGATGCGTGAAGTGATGCGACGTCGCTACAGTCGCTTGCTGAAGGAGCAGAAGCCACTACCTGACCTGATTGTCATTGACGGCGGTAAAGGGCAGTTGGCTGCGGCGCTCGATGTCTTAGAAAACGAGCTGGGTATCGAGATTCCTGTCTGCGGGCTGGCGAAGGACGACAGGCACAAAACCAGCCAACTGTTCTTCATGGAAGAGGACACACCGGTGAATATCCACCGACATTCTCAAGCATTCTACTTGCTAGAAAGGATTCAGGACGAAGTCCATCGTTTTGCCATCACATTTCACAGGCAAACTCGCAAACGAACGGGCTTGGCGTCGGTTTTGGACGATGTCCCGGGTGTGGGGCCAAATCGGCGAAAGACGCTGATGAAGCATTTTGGGTCGCTCAAGGCGATTGCGGAAGCTGACATGGACGCCTTTCGCGGTCTCGGAATCGGCGATAAGCTGGCCGAGGATATTCGAAATCACGTGCGAGCGCACTTGCAAGCCAGCAGTTCGACAAAATTTGTCGAACCTTCGTGAGATTATCTAGTGGTTTCCTTGACCCTACCCTTCACAATCATTACAATTTAGAAGGAAATAAGGCACCCAGGCCCATTGGCAGTCGTATGCGACTGCCGTTACATATGTTTCGGGTGGCTAGGAGTGGAAGGAGGCAACCTTGTGGCAGTGGCACAAGCCCAACAAAAGAACCGTGAGTTCTTGTGGCGCCGGTTACATACGCTGTCCGGTGTCATTCCTGTCGGGTTGTTCTTGTTAGAACACCTGTTCACGAATTCGACAGCGCTACGAGGACCGGCAGCATTCAACGACGCGGTAGATGCAATTCAGACACTACCGTTGCTCCACTTTATCGAGTTTGTGTTCATTTTTCTCCCCATCGCCTATCACGGTGTCTGGGGTCTGTATGTAGCCTTTATATCGGGGTACAATGCGGGCCAGTATTCATGGGGACGCAACATGCTGTTCGTGTTGCAGCGTATTACCGGGGTCATTACTTTTGTGTTCATCATTTTCCATTTATGGACAACGCGTTTTTCTGGAAATGCACCAACGTTTGATATGGTTCACAACCTTGTGTCCAATCACGCGTACTTTTGGTTCATGATTGTGGGTGTAGTCGCAGCGACGTTCCACTTTGCAAATGGACTCTGGTCCTTCTGCATTCACTGGGGCATCACCGTTGGCGCTCGGGCGCAGCGAGTGACGGCTGTAGTGACAATGATTGTGTTCGTCGTGTTGGCTGCTATGGGCGTGGCATCGCTCATCGCATTCACCCACACAGCGTAAGGAGGGGACTTCATCGTGGCAGATCAGACGATTATCGTTGTCGGCGGCGGGCTCGCTGGCCTCATGACGACGATTAAGATTGCTGAAGCGGGTGTGCCAGTAAAGCTGTTTTCGCTGGTTCCTGTTAAGCGGTCCCACTCTGTGTGCGCGCAGGGCGGAATCAATGGAGCCGTAAATACGAAAGGTGAGGGTGACTCCCCTTGGGAGCACTTTGACGATACCATCTACGGTGGCGACTTTCTCGCCAATCAACGTCAGGTTCTTGGCATGTGCGAAGCCGCCCCGGCCATCATTCACTTGATGGATCGCATGGGCGTTATGTTCAACCGTACGCCAGAGGGACTGCTTGATTTCCGTCGGTTCGGTGGAACAAAGCATCACCGTACTGCATTTGCAGGCGCTTCCACTGGACAACAACTTCTGTATGCATTGGACGAGCAAGTGCGTCGATACGAAGTGGCAGGCCTCGTTGAAAAGTATGAAGGCTGGGACTTCCTCGGAGCCGTGCTCGACGACGAGCAAATCTGTCGCGGCATTTGTGCACAGGATCTGCGGTCTATGGAGATTCAATACTTCAAAGCCGACGCGGTGGTCATGTGTACTGGCGGCAACGGTCTCATTTTCGGTAAGAGCACCAACTCCATGATCAACACCGGTTCTGCAGGATCCGAGTTGTATCAGCAGGGTGTCAAGTACGCAAACGGTGAAATGATCCAGGTTCACCCAACCGCTATCCCTGGCGACGATAAACTTCGGTTGATGTCGGAATCGGCTCGTGGCGAAGGTGGCCGTATCTGGACGTACAAGGACGGAAAACCGTGGTACTTCCTGGAGGAAATGTATCCTGAATATGGTAACCTCGTCCCTCGTGACGTTGCTACTCGAGCCATTCACAAAGTCTGTGTAGAAATGGGCTTAGGTGTTGACGGGCAAAATCAAGTTTACCTTGACTTGTCACATATTCCGGCCAACGTGTTGAACGTTAAGCTCGGAAACATCCTCGACATCTACGAGAAATTCGTCGGTGACGACCCGCGCAAGGTTCCAATGCGTATTTTCCCGGCAGTTCACTACACGATGGGCGGTCTCTGGGTCGATCTCGACCAAATGACCAACGTTCCAGGACTGTTTGCGGCTGGCGAAGCGGAGTTCCAATACCATGGTGCGAATCGTCTCGGCGCAAACTCGCTGTTGTCCTGTATTTATGGTGGCATGATCGCAGGGCCAAATGCGGTCCGATACGCAAAGAACATCAAGAAATCGGTCGATAGCATTCCTGAGTCTCTTTTCGAGTCACATCAGAAGAAGTACGTTGACGATTTCGAAAGCATTCTTCGCATGGAAGGCGACGAAAACCCTTATCAACTGCACCGTGAACTGGGTCAGTGGATGAACGACAATGTAACGGTCGTGCGGGTGAACGAGCGTTTGCAGAAGACGGACGAAAAGATCCAAGAACTGCAAGAACGATGGAAACGGATCCACATGGCAGATACGTCACGTTGGGAAAACCAAATGGCTCAATTTACACGGCATTTGCGGAACATGCTGGTGATGGCTCGGGTGATCACCATCGGTGCATTGAACCGGAACGAAAGCCGCGGTGCGCACTACAAGCCAGAATTCCCAGACCGGGATGATGAGAACTTCTTGAAAACAACCATTGCACAGTACACGCCGGATGGTCCGAAACTCTCGTACGAGGACGTCGATGTGTCGCTCATCAAACCCCGTCTGCGCAACTATGCCGTGAAAAAGGAGGAGACGAAAGAGTGAGCGCAACTGTCGAAGCGACTGCAGCAGTAACTCGAAACGTCCATCTGATCATCGAACGGCAAAAGGATCCACAATCAGCTCCATACACGGAAGAGTTTATTGTTGAATACAAGCCGGGCATGAACGTCATTGCCTGCTTGATGGATATTCAACGCAACCCGCGGAATAAAGCGGGCCAACCAGTTGCTCCGGTGACCTGGGAAATGAACTGCCTGGAAGAGATCTGCGGTGCGTGTACCATGGTCATCAACGGAAAGCCACGCCAAGCGTGTTCAACGCTGGTTGATCAATTGGAGCAACCGATTCGCATCAAGCCCATGCGTACTTTCCCAGTCGTGCGTGACTTGGTTGTGGATCGCAGCCGCATGTTCGACGCACTGAAGAAAGTGAAAGCATGGATTCCCATTGACGGGACATACGACTTGGGACCTGGTCCGCGCATGTCCGCACGTGATCAACAGACTGCGTACGAACTTTCTCGGTGCTTCACGTGTGGTGCCTGTGTTGAGGCTTGTCCAAACGTCAACGATAAGTCTTCATTTATCGGTCCGTTTGCGATTTCTCAAGCTCGACTCTTCAATATGCATCCAACGGGTGCGATGCACAAGGAAGATCGACTCGATGCTTTAATGGGTGAGGGCGGCATTCATGAGTGCGGAAACGCACAAAACTGCGTGCAGGTTTGTCCAAAGGGAATTCCTCTGACAACGTCCATTGCCGCTATGAATCGCCAAACCACTTATCGTGCACTTGGCGCTTGGTTGCGCAAGTAAGACGATAGCAAAGCGAGGTCAGCGAATGGCCTCGCATTTGGTTTAGTTCCGAACTGCATGGTCATACTGTGACGGAAAGGGTGTGACCATGCGTGCGGAACCGGGCCGTCGAAGCAGCGATGGTACTTGCCATTGGGGCGTTTACCACACTGACTGTCGGAACATATATCCATGACTTGAACAGTAAAAATCCAACTGGCCTAGACCAGCAAATGAATCACGTGGTTCAACGGATAGAACGTTGGGTGGAACAACACGAAGCGTCCGCATCTTCGACGCCGCTATCCGATGTTGCACCTACTCTAGCGGCGTCGACGGGTGCCGTGGCGAGCAAGACCTCGCCAATGAGTACGAGCGCCGTTTCATACGGGGGCATGTCGTCGGATGACACAAGGCTTTTGTCCATTGCACAGTCGCTTGGAAACCAACTTACCGCTTCCGATTGGGAGAACATTGTCGCGCTGCTTCAATCGTCGAATCCAGATGAAGCACAGGCACAACTTTCTCAATTACTGACGAGTAAGTTATCTACTGCGGATCGGCAATGGTTGCAGGCGCATTTTCATGCGAAACAAGCGTTTGGCACGGATGACGTCGTTTTGCTGCAAGACGCGTTCGCACAAGTGCGGAGTATGCTCACACCTGACGAGCAGGCCTTGCTACGACAGCAACTTTCGCAGTTCGGTATTCCCACAAACCATTGATTCTTGTCTAGGCATTAAAGCTGGCAGATTCCACGGCTGGAGGTTCAATTATGAACTCTGAAACGATGCAATTGCGCCGTAGACGGAAACGGACCAATCACTTTATCGTGTTGGTGGTTGCATTTCTCGTTCTCTTTTTCGGCAGTTGGCTTCTTCTGCGTCCGGTGATGACGGATAACAATAGTCCCCAGGCCACGACGCGACGGTTTATTGGCTTTATTGAGTTAAAGGAATTTGATCAGGCGCACAGTTTAATGACACCGGCCTTCCAAAATGTACCTGGCTGGCATGGCATGCTGTATTCACTCTATACCTCGATTGACCCAGCTGAAGCTGGCTATCATGTAGTGAGTGTGAAGGACGGTATCGCACAAGTGCAGTTTTCGAACGAGTCTGGAGGCTACTTGTACTTGAAGCAGGTCAACGGCAAGTGGCTCGTTGCAAGTCCGAACGAATTGCCTGGTGCGGGTCCGGCTCCTCAAGGAACGGTACCGCCTGCGGGTGCAGGGTCTGGCTCGTCTGGCTCCGGCACAAATGGACAGTAAAAAATGACTACATGAAGTGTGCCGTCGGCCTTGTGGCCGACGGTTTTTTTGAGGAGAGATGAAAATGAAATTCATCGATAACGGAGACCAGACGGATCCCTCCTTAAACCTGGCTCTAGAAGAGTACATGCTCTATCACTTGAATTTGACAGAGCCGTATCTTCTGTTTTACATCAACCGCCCTTCCATTATCATCGGTCGCAATCAAAATGCTTATGAGGAAGTCAATTTGCCTTACGTCAATGAACATCAACTTCCGGTTGTTAGACGACTGTCAGGCGGTGGTGCGGTTTATCACGATCTCGGCAATCTCAATTTCAGTTTTCTCACGCGCAGGGAAGGCGACAGTTTTCGGAATTTCGCGCGGTTTACAGAGCCTGTTGTCAATGCCCTTCGCTCTATGGGTGTAGATGCGGAACTCAAAGGGCGTAATGACCTTCAAATAGGCGACAAAAAAATCAGTGGGAACGCACAGTTTTCCACCAACGACCGCATGTTCAGTCATGGAACATTAATGTTCGATGTAAACGCAGAAAGTGTAGCATCAGCGCTCCGGGTAAATCGGATAAAGATGGAATCAAAAGGAATCAAATCCGTTCGCTCGCGCGTCACAAATATTCGGCCCCATTTAGCGTCGGATATGTCCATTCAAACGTTTCGAGACTCGTTGCTAAAATACATTTTTGAGGTTTCGGATGTGAGGAACGTACCCCGTGTTGAGTTAACCGATCACGACTGGGGCGCTATTCGGGAAATTCATAGACAGCGTTATGGGAATTGGCATTGGAACTACGGCAAGTCACCCGCTTTTAATCTGAAAAACGTAAAGCGGTTCGATACGGGAACTGTTGACGTTCGTCTTAAGGTTGAGTCGGGTATCATCCGCCATTCGAAGATATACGGCGACTTCTTTGGGATGGGGGATATATTTGATGTGGAGAAGAAACTGCAAAACGTTCCCTACGAACTAGGGGCGGTTTCTGCCGCACTTCAAGGAATAAACCTGTCAAGTTATTTCGGTGACATGGATACCGATGTATTTGTCCAATTTCTGTTTGGTGCGACTTCGTTGAGTAATGAGAAACAGGACTAGCGTTCTGCCCGTAATGTGCTATAATACGAGGTCGAGTTAAATTTCCGGAGGTGACATCAACGATGCAGGACTACCAAATCCTCCTGTACTACAAATATACTGCGATAGATGTTCCTGAGCAATTTGTTAAAGAACATCGGGAATTTTGTGAATCCCTCGGGCTTCGCGGTCGCATCATTGTTGCGCCCGAGGGAATTAATGGAACCGTGTCAGGTCCCATCAAAGCAACACAGATTTACATGGATGCACTACACCAGGACTCGAGATTCTCAGATATGGTCTTTAAAATTGACCCATCAGAGGGACATGCGTTCAAAAAACTCATTGTCCGGCATAAAAAGGAAATTGTTAACCTGCATTTGGAACACGACGTAGATCCCCGGTTGGAGAGTGGCAAGAGATTATCTCCCAAGGAATTTCACGAGATGCTGAAGCGGGAAGATGTCGTCGTCATCGATGGACGTAATGATTATGAATATGAAATTGGTCATTTTCGCAATGCCATTCGCCCTGATGTGAAGGCGTTTCGAGAGTTTCCGCAGTGGATTGAAGCGCACAAGGATGAATTCACGGGGAAGACAGTCTTGACGTACTGCACGGGTGGAATTCGTTGCGAAAAGCTCTCAGGCTATCTTGTTCGCCAAGGACTGAGGGATGTTTATCAGCTTGATGGTGGCATTGTCACATACAGCAAGGATCCTGAGGTGCAAGGACACTTGTTTGACGGGAAGTGTTATGTGTTCGATGAGCGGATCGCGGTGAAAGTCAACCACACAGATGAAGATGTCGTGGTCAGTCACTGTGAACACTGCGGAGAGCCTTGCGATAGGTACATCAATTGTGGGTATCTCGATTGCCATCGGCAGCATCTTTGCTGCGAATCCTGCGAACGCGAGTGGTATGGATTTTGCAGTCACGAATGCGAACAGGAAGCGAAAGAGCGGGATCGCGTCGATCCGTTGGTATTGCACCTCCAACCAGTGGAATGATGGCGTTTATTTAGCGTGAGGTACCATATAGCCAGTTGAGGAATGCGCTGGGCGCGCGCTCAACTGGTTTTTTAATTTCCAAGAGATATTATTCCTGTGTGGACGGTGTGTTTCGATTGACCAGGAGGAGCAGAAGGGTAGCGATTGCTAGGAGCGCTGACACAAGGAAAGAACCACGGAATGCTGGCAGCAAGTCGGCTTTGCCGAACAAACGTAAAAATATATCCTGGCTCACGCCACCGACGGTCACGCCAAATCCCATACCGATGGTTCGGGACATATTCAATATGCTGCCTGCAACGCCTAGATGCTCTGGGGGCGTCATGGACATGACACGGGAGTTGTTTGGTGGTGTAAATGTTCCGAGACCGCATCCAACAAGGAACGCACCGATTAGAAACAGCGGTATGAACGACGGGGCGATGGCGAGTAACAAACAACCAGTGCCGGCGAGAGCCATTCCAGACCGGGTCAACACGTGATTCGGAATGTGATCGGCGAGAAATCCTGAAAGTGGGGTGAACAGTGCCATCCCTGCAGGTATAACGCATAGATATAACCCCGCGCTAAGAGATGTCATGCCCCGACCGTGAATCAGCCAGAATGGACCTAGCAACGTAACGGCATACATTACGCTAAACGATAGCAGGCCGGTCAAATTTCCGAGCCAGATGGACCTCTGTCGAATGTAGCTTAAGTCAATCAAGGGCATCTCTTGGCGCTGTTCAGTCGTCCAGAACAGGACAGAAAAGAGGACGATCACGCCGATCAGGACACACATCCATAGCGTGCTAACGCCCGGTTGCAGTCCTTCTTTGAGTACATACATGGTGGCCACGAGTGTGATCGCCAGAAAGATCGCGCCGAGGAAGTCAAAGTGCGTCTGTTTCAGGACCTTTGCCTGCCGAGGTAACAGACAAATACCGATGATGGTACCCATTATGCCGATAGGGACATTGATATAGAATATTGAAGTCCAGGAGGCGACATGCACAAGGAGGCCGCCTAAGAATGGTCCGAGGCAAAGTCCTAATCCCTGCGCAAAGGCTTGAATACCGATGGCTTTTCCGCGGTCAGCGTAGGGTGTGGCTGCTGTGATCAGGGAAACACTATTTGCCTGTAACAATGCTGCTCCAGTGCCCTGAATTGCTCTAAAGACGAGCAGTTCTATGAGCGTCTGGGAGGTCGCGCAGAGGTAGGAGCCAACGAGAAAGACGGTAAAGCCGAGCGTGTACATCCATCGCCGACCGACCATATCGGAGAGACGCCCGAAGGGAACGATCAGTGCAGCCAAAGTGAGGAGGTACACTAAACTAACCCACTCAATGTGGGCCATCGATGTATGAAACTCACTTTGAAGAGTTGGGAGTGCAACGCTTACGATGCTTGCGTCAAGGGCGGCCATAAAAGCGCCAATACAAACCGTTCCCACGACGAACCAATGGTATCCATGTTGACGAGCAATGGCAGGCAGGGGAAAGTAATTGCCGAAGTGATATGAACGTCGTGTCATCATGACAAGTCACCGCCGAGCATGTAATGATGTCGTAACAAGTTGAGCCGCCATTATTGTATATGATTAGAGCGGGGAAGTGTAGACCAAATCAGGGGACTACGACTCGACCTGACGAAGCAGATTGACGGTAAATTGATATCTGTCGGCGGCGTAACGGACTTCTGAGAACTCCACAGCAGCCCCCGTTTCGTCATATGTAGTGCGTTCGATGACGAGGACTGCGGCCGGATCGGATAGACCAAATAGGTGACGATCTCGTTCGGAGGCCAATTGCGCGGAAATGGATTGGTGACCGGAATTGATCCGTACGCCATTCTGTTCAAAGAAACCGTAGACATAGTCGAATACTTCTGGTCTCTTTGCCAACTGTGATAGGTCTACGTGGTACGGAGGTAGCACGTACGACTCATCGTGGAAGTAACAGATTCCATCCACCCACGCGGTTCGCTCGATAAAGAGTGTTCTTCGACCCACTGGAACCGAGAGGATATCGGTTAGCGAATCGGGGCAAGGCCGTTCCTCAGCTCGCTCAACTTTCACCACTACATTGAGCCCACTAGAACGAAGGACCTCTGCAAAGCCATATAATGTCGTGGCAGTGGATGTATGCAGATGCTCGGCTACATAGGTGCCCTTACCTTGTCGACGGATGACGAAACCGCCACTTACGAGATCCCCTACAGCTTGCCGGACGGTTGTCCGACTCACGCCATATGTTTGTGCGAGCTCCGCCTCAGACGGCAATAACTCTCCAGGTGAGAACCGACCCTGCCGGATATCCTCTAACAATTGCGCTTTCAATTGTTTGTATAACGGCACGCTTTCCTTCACTGAGTCATCGTTCCTTTGCATCGGATGGAATACTTAAATGGAGACCGTCTCATCGAGCTGAGGGCGGTAAGAATCCTGTTTGACTAAAAAAGACTCGATTTTCTCCGAATACGGACTGAAACTGTTTCGCAATGACGGACACTGCCGAAGGGGAATACCATTGTTCCCGTTCATCGTCGGTGTATGCCGCGCGAATCCCCAGTGACTCGGTCCGACGACCTCCGGAACCGTCCCCTGTGAAGTAGTCGTCGATGACGACGTAATCAGCAATGCCAACAATCGATTCTGCAAACGCATCACTTGCGGGAAGGATGGGCGCAACGGCAATCTGAGTAGGTATACCTTGGTCGTGAAGCAATTCTAGCGCTTCCGTCCGTTTCCGGAGTGGTGGAGCGAATGGTGTGAAGCGCTGACGAACGGTCTCCAGATCTGTTTCTAAGGTCATGCTGACGAGCACCTTGTCACCGAGTGATTGTAGCACGTCTACATCACGCTTCACGAGGGGCGACCGTGTTTGTACGAAGATAAAGTCGACTAGATCCATATGCTGCGCCATCGTTGTGAGTATGGTTCTAGTGTTATTTGCGCGTGCTTCTTGTGGCTGGTAGGGATCAGTACTGGATGACATAAAAATCGTTACCCTTCCTTGCTCACGCGCGCGCTGCAATTCGCGCAAGAATTTCGCGGGATCAATCTGTTTGACATCGACATACGTGCCCCAATCTCCCTGGTGGAAACGAGCAACTGGCATACCACGAACATAGCAGTAAGTACACGCGAACACACATCCGACGTATGGATTGAGTGAGTAGTCATAACCGGCGAGATAACCGGATGCCGGTTGTAACAGACGACGAGGGACTGTGTTTTGTATATGAACCCGTGCAGTCATGGCAACGCCCTTTCGATAGATAGCAGGGGAAGCTCCACGGAGCTTCCCCCACAAATGACCTGCATGTATAATTACCACGTACGGATGTCACCATCATCAATGCAGCCTGCACGAATGAGACCACGTAGGTAGTTCTCACTCATCGGCAGGGTCAACATGTGGGACAACCAATGCGTTTGTTCGTCTTTGGGGATGCGATACACCCACGCCTGCGCGGCGATATGAAGGAACGCATCGTCGTCACCGCTGATTCCGAAATCGACACTCCAAGAGCCCTGTTTGCTCAGCCTACCCGTCGTATCGGTTCGAATGATTCGATATCCGTCCAATGACCGATATTTTTCAAGAACCGACGAATCGAAAAACAGCTGTGCTTTATCAGCCTGTTGCTTGTCAGTCATGGTCGTGAAGAGCAGACGAGCCTGTGCAACAGAATCAGCCGTGATCAGGCGCACGTGCTTATCGTTCAATCGGAACGCCTACCATGCTGCCCCATTCGGTCCAAGAGCCGTCGTAGTTTTTCACGTTCTTGTAACCGAGCAATTCTTGCAGAACAAACCATGTATGAGAGGAGCGTTCGCCAATACGGCAGTATGCAATGACGTCCTTGTCAGGCGTAATGCCTGCTCCTTCGTAGAGGGCTTTGAGTTCCTCTTCGGACTTGAATGTGCCGTCTTCGTTGACAGCCTTTCCCCATGGGATATTCGCTGCACCTGGGATGTGACCACCGCGTTGTGCAGTCTCTGTCATGCCTGGAGGTGCGATGACTTCACCTGTGAATTCTTGCGGGCTACGAACGTCAACCAACGCAGTACTTTGCTTGCCAAGAGCTGCATACACGTCTACTTGGTGTGCCCGGATGTTTTCGTTCAGTTTTCCCGTGGATGGATAATTGGTTGCTGGATAGGAGGGGACTGCATTGACAAACGGACGTCCTTCCAATTCCCACTTTTTGCGGCCGCCGTCCATCAACTTAACGTTGTCATGGCCGAACATTTTTAGTTGCCAGTAAGCGAACGCCGCAAACCAGTTGTTGTTGTCACCGTACAGAACGATCAGTGTGTCTTTGCCGATGCCTGACTTGCTGAGCAAATCAGCCCATTGGTCAGCACTCAGAACGTCACGACGGACTTGATCATTCAACTGTGTTGTCCAGTTCCAAGTGATGGCTCCTTCAATGTGTCCACTGTCGTATGCGGTGGTGTCGACATCCACTTCGACGAGACGGACATTTGAATCGTTTTTGTGGTCTGCAACCCATTCAGTCGTTACGAGTGCTTCGCGTGACATAGATTGTCCTCCTTGGTTTCAATCCGAGGTGGAGAATAAAACCGTGTTTTCCGACCCCTTAGGTTTAAATTGGAGAAAAACTTTCGAAATCGCAAGTGCAAAGTTAATGATTTGCTAACTTTCTTCCTCGCCCCAGTTCAAACGGAGACTAGTTGTTTTAGCATGACGAAAATTTGCACCGTATGGTAGATTTGTACCAGCGAACATCATTTCAACAATATAAGCGTGATCATTGCGAAACGGAGTGAATGTTCCATGAAATACGACTTTGATACCGTCATTGAAAGACGGCAAACCGGTTCATCAAAGTGGGATGTTCTAGCCTCGCGATTTGGACGTGACGATGTACTTCCGATGTGGGTTGCTGACATGGATTTTGTCTCTCCGCCCTGTGTTCAAGAGGCTCTGATACAACGTGCAAAACACGGCGTTTACGGCTATACAGTCCGTCAAGATGACTATTTCAGTAGCATCCAACAGTGGATGTCCACTCGTCATGGTTGGGACATCGAAAAGGACTGGATTGCCTCCGCGACGGGAGTTGTGCCGGCACTCACAGTGATCGTCCAGGCCTTTACCAATCCAGGCGACGGTATCCTGATTCAACCACCTGTCTATTACCCATTTAAGCGTGTGATCACGTCGTGGG
This sequence comes from Alicyclobacillus dauci, assembly GCF_026651605.1. Lineage (GTDB taxonomy): Bacteria > Bacillota > Bacilli > Alicyclobacillales > Alicyclobacillaceae > Alicyclobacillus > Alicyclobacillus dauci. The sequence continues at coordinate 2,169,137 of NZ_CP104064.1, forward strand.
GCAGAAAGGCCATCGAGAATCCCCTTGTCGAGGTGAACGGGCGCTATGAAATTGACTTCGCCGATCTCGAGGAGAAAGCCAAGCTGGCGAAGGTCATGTTTCTCTGTAGTCCGCACAATCCAGTTGGCCGTGTGTGGACCGAAGAGGAGTTAGTTCGCGTGGGGGAATTTTGCCTCCGACATCAAGTTCTCGTTGTTGCTGACGAAATTCACGCTGACTTAGTGTACAAAGGCTACAAGCACACACCATTTGCATCGATCTCACCTAAATTTGCCGCGAATTCCATCACATGTGCGGCTCCCAGCAAGACATTCAATTTGGCTGGCCTGAAAACGGCTTATGTCATTTCACCGAATGCGGCGATCAAAGAGCGGTACGAATCCATGCTCGCCAAAGCGTCGATGTCAGAGGTGAACCCACTTGGTGTTGCGGCCATGGTTGCGGCATATAAGCAGGGGGGGCCGTGGCTGAATGAGTTGCTCGAATACTTGGACGGTAATTTAATGTATCTCAACAAGTTTATCGAGGAGCAGATTCCTGAGATACGAGTCGTTCAGCCTGAGGGGACTTACCTGGTTTGGCTTGATTGTCGTGGCCTCAACTTAGAATCCCGTGCACTTGACCAGTTTCTTGTGCATGAGGCGGGACTTGCCCTCGACGAAGGACATTTGTTCGGGAGCGAGGGAGTTGGATATCAACGGATTAATATCGGATGTCCACGGTCGTTGTTGGAGGCCGGGTTGAACTGTTTACGTGATGCCATTGAGCGAACTGTTCGAACTGTGAGCGAGTGAGCCGTTTGGAGGGGGTACCGCGCCTCCAGCCTCTTACTCAGACTCTGTGGAGAAGTCCGTAAACGTAAGCTCACTTATACCCCTAAATTGCAGACTGACCGGGATTTGGGCGAAGGAAAGATTCCTTCGCCCATCGTTATGCTTTTGGGGAACGCGGATTGCACCGTTTTCATACTATACCGTGACTGTATCCCGCTCTTGTACTTAATTCGACAAGGAGGGATAAGGGGATGTCTTCTGGTAAGGACGCGCGGGTGAAATCGTTGCTCACGAATCGCGAACGAGAAGTCTTCGAGCTCTTGGTTCAAGATAAGACGACTAAGGAAATTGCCGCGCAACTCTTCGTCAGCGAGAAGACGGTGCGGAATCACATCTCGAACGTGATGAAGAAGTTGAACGTGAAAGGTCGGTCCCAAGCGGTGGTCGAACTGGTTCGTCTGGGTGAGTTGGCGATTTAAACAAACACCCCTACCTCGTAGGGGTGTTTTGCGTCTCTCAGCATCTATATTTGTGGAACTCACCTAAGCGCGGACATGGAGCTAGCTTGCCACGGGCAGCGCTTGTTTACATGCATTGACCATGGAATTTGCCGAATGATACATTTAACGCATCCGGATCGAAGTGAGGTGTTCCCATGTCCAACCACTACTCGGAGCACGTTGTTGAAATTGAACATTATCTCCGTTCAGTCGCCGCTGCTGTGAGACGTAAAGGTCGGGCACTACTCGAAGAATATGGGATTACAGCACCACAATTCGAGGCTTTGGTCGTTCTTGAACGCGAGGGAGACTTGACCATAGGGGAATTGAGTAACAAACTGTACTTGGCCTACAGCACCACAACTGATTTAGTGGACAGATTGGAAAAATCGGGGTATGTCGAGCGGAAACGGTGTTCAAATGATCGGCGTGTCGTCTGGGTTCAGTTGCAACCCAAAGGGGCAAACCTGTTTGAGGCCGTCCTAAACGCCCGTCGTACATATCTCAATAATATTATGGCGGCTGTAGATCTGAATGCCCGTAAACAGATTCTTGATTCACTTGAACTGTTACATATGAATATGGCTACTCAGTAAACCGGGATGGAGCCGCAAGGAGCGTTACCATGAAAACTTCCCAACTACCCATCGGTGTCTTTGATTCAGGAGTCGGTGGGCTCACGGTGGCGCGTGCGATACAAACACAACTGCCATACGAATCAGTCGTTTATTTTGGGGATCGCGCAAGATGTCCATATGGTGATCAAGCGCCGGCAGATGTTCTGCGATATGCAGTCGAAATTACCCAATTTTTACTCGAACATCCAGTTAAATGTATTGTCATTGCGTGTAATACGGCAACCGCGGTGGCATTACCTACATTAAAAAGCATGTTTGACGTGCCGATCATCGGGGTCATTAAACCCGGTGCTCAAGCTGCGATCGAAGCGTCTCATAACGGGAATATTGGTGTCATTGGTACGAGTGTCACCATTGAAAGCCATGCCTATCAGGCTGCTATTCATGAAATTGCGCCGGACGCGAAGGTGATTGAACAGGCATGCCCCGCCTTTGTCCCATTGGTCGAACGCGGGTTATTTGAGGGTCAACTCGTTGAACAAACCGTTAGAGATTCCCTTGACTCGTTTCAAGGTTCAGATGTGGATACATTAGTGTTGGGGTGCACGCATTATCCTATGCTGTCAAATGTAATTCGTCGTGTTATGGGCCCGGCTGTTCGGGTCATCTCTTCCGCGGACGCCACAGCGGCTGGTGTAAGGGACATGCTGAAGTTTTTGGACATGGAAGGGCAGCGGGGAACAGCAAGCGATCATCGGTATTACACCACTGGAGACGAGGCTACTCTGCGTCTTGCACTGGCAAATTGGTTCGGAACCAAGGTAACGAGCGACTCCGTCAGACACGTTGCACTTCCGTTTCCACTTCATCCCGTTGTCAACCGGGCAGTTGTACGGTAGGAGGGGCATTCGATGAAACTCATTGTTGCAACACACAACCGACACAAGGTGGACGAGTTCCGGGAGTTGATGGATCAACTGGACTTGGACGTCGACATGTTGCCAAATGGTCTGCCTGACGCACCCGAGGATGGAGACACATTTTTGGAAAACGCCGAGCAAAAAGCTGTGTTTTACTCTCGATATGTAGATGACATTGTGGTTTCTGATGACTCTGGACTACAAGTTCCCTTGCTTGACGGGGAACCTGGTATTTACTCGGCGCGATATGCAGGTGTGCACGGCGACGACGCCGCGAACAACGCAAAGTTGATAGGACGTCTACACGAAAAGGGGGTACGTTTTGCTCCTGCCCGATTCGTTTGCGCTCTGTCTGTTTGTCGCACTGGAAAGGTACTTTGTTCGGTCGAGGGACACGTCGATGGTACGGTGTACGACATCCCGAAGGGAGCAAATGGTTTCGGTTATGATCCCTTGTTTGAGCCAACCGGACAGCCCCTTCGCTTTGCTGAAATGGCGAGTCATGAAAAGGCCCAGTATTCGCACCGGGCTGCTGCAGTACGTCTTCTGGCCGGAAGCCTTCGAGAGTTGCTGCGGATATGAAGTACTGCATTGTGAGTGATACACATCAAAACCTGGAAGAACTTCATGCCGCCTCACTCCTTGCTGGAGACGTCGATTTATTTGTTCATGCGGGTGATGAAATCGGTGACGCTAAATGGCTCGCACAATACATGAAAGTACCCGTAGTCGGCGTGGCCGGAAACTGGGATACGCCATCGGCTCTGTATCCGCTTGAACGAACGATTGAAGGAATTGTTCCAATATATCTCACACACGGACATCGGTTGAGAGTAAAAGAATCCCATGATATGTTGGTTGATCGGACACGACAAAAGAGAGCGAAAATTGCAATATATGGTCATACGCATGTCCCGGTAGCCCAGGTCATCGATGATATTCTCGTTATTAACCCGGGTAGCCTGTCGCAACCGAGGGGAGGCAGGCACCGTACTTACGTCGTTTTGACGGTGTTAGAGAAGGATTCCAAAGTAGTTTGCCAGGCCGAGTTATGGACTACGATGGGTGAAGTACTTTCGAAAGTTGCATTTGAAACCAAAAAATGATGGGCGATAAGAGTCTTGATATCGGTTGCCCTATCGTCTAAACTGTCAAAGGTAACATTGCCGAGACGCGGGTGTAGTTCAATGGTAGAACTCCAGCCTTCCAAGCTGGTAGCGTGGGTTCGATTCCCATCACCCGCTCCATAAGTCTCAGTAGCTCAGCTGGATAGAGCAACAGCCTTCTAAGCTGTGGGTCGGGGGTTCGAGTCCCTCCTGGGACGCCACGCGGGGAATTCTTGAGCATCCCATGTGGGATGCTCGATTCGCACATTTTGGTATATGTCTGCTCACCAGGCATTGTTCTGCGTGACTGGTGCGGTAGCGTGGTCTCATAGACAACCCCGTTAGCCGGGCTACATAGCGATGTGGTTGACGTACGAAGATTTAGATGGGAAGATTAGCCCGTCTATTGACTGTTGGGAGGAAGTAGTGCATGACAGCGAAGTGGGAGAAGACTGAAGCCAATGTTGGCGTTTTGGAAGTCGAGGTGGCAAGTGAACGGTTTGCAAGCGCACTTGATGCCGCCTTTAAGAAAGTTGTGAAGACGGTCACCATTCCTGGTTTCCGCAAGGGAAAAGTGCCGCGTAAAATTTTTGAAGCAAAATTCGGCATTGAGGCTTTATATCAGGATGCAGTCGACATTCTTTTACCGCAGGCGTATCAAGAAGCTGTTGAAGAATCGGGCATCGAACCGGTCGACCAACCTTCTGTGGATGTCGTTCAATTGGAAACGGGTAAGCCGTTTGTGTTTAAAGCAACCGTAACGGTTAAACCAGAAGTACAATTGGGTGAATATAAAGGTCTGGAAATCCAAGATAAGTCCTTTGAAGTGACAGACGAAACCATCAGCGAAGAAATCGAACAAGTCCTCAAGAGCCACGCTCAGATTGAAGTCGTCGAAGACGGTGAAGTGCAGAATGGTGACACGGTTAGCATCGACTTCCGCGGGACAGTCGACGGCGAGGCATTTGAAGGTGGGGAAGCCGAAAACTTCCAGCTCGAAATCGGTTCAGGTACGTTCATCGGTGGCTTTGAAGATCAACTCATTGGAATGAAGCCTGGGGAAGAACGTGATATCGAGGTCACGTTCCCATCAGATTATCACGTGAAATCTCTCCAGGGTGCAGTTGCAACGTTCCACGTTAAGCTGCATGACATTAAGCGCAAGGTTCTTCGCGAACTGAATGATGAATTTGTTCAAGAGATAAGCGACTTCGAAACGGTTGAAGAATACCGAAATGATCTTAAAGCTCGCCTGGAAGAACGGGCTAAGCAGGACCATGAACGGTATATCGAGGACGAAGTCGTGACAAAAGCAACGGAGAATGCGACCATAGACCTGCCAAAGGTCATGGTGGACCATGAAATTGATCACCAGATCAACTCGTTCGCGCAACAGTTGCAAATGCAACAGATTCCATTTGATGCCTACTTGGAATTCACGGGCACAACAATGGATGAACTTCGTGACCAGTTCCGCGAAGCTGCCGAGAAGAGCGTTCGAGTTGCTCTCGTCCTCGAAGCAATTACGAGTGCTGAGAACGTCGATGTAACTGATGAAGAAGTGGATGCGGAACTTCAGAAGGTGGCTGATAGTTCCGGATTGGACTTGGATCGTGTTCGCCAGCTGATGTCCGTTCGCGACCCGAACTTGTCATCTTTCCGAAACGATCTTCGCAACCGCAAGACCATTCAGCTCCTCGTTGAAAATAGCAAACTCGCCTGAAAAGAGTTACAATATGAGCAACTGAATGTTTTGGTGCACAGCAAGACAAGGTGACCTTCCGTCACCTTGTCTTGTCACACACTTGGCACTGAATAGGGAGGAAGCGGAATGAGTCTTATCCCGTATGTCATCGAACAGACGAGTCGTGGGGAACGCTCGTATGATATTTATTCTCGTCTTCTCAAGGACCGGATTGTCTTACTGGGAACAGCCATTGACGATAATGTATCGAATGCTATTGTCGCACAGTTATTGTTTCTGGCCGCTGACGACCCTGAACGAGACATTCAGCTCTACATCAATAGTCCGGGCGGTTCCGTTACAGCAGGAATGGCCATTTATGATACGATGCAACACATTCGTCCGGCAGTTTCCACGATGTGTGTAGGGATGGCTGCGAGCATGGGCGCTTTTCTTCTCGCGGCGGGAGAAAAGGGCAAACGGTACGCGTTGCCCAATGCGGAGATCATGATTCACCAACCCCTCGGCGGTGTTGAGGGCCAAGCGTCGGACATTCAGATCCATGCCGATTGGATGTTGAAGACGAAGAGGAAATTAAACCAAATTCTTTCTGAACGAACCGGTCAACCGTTAGACCGAATCGAACAGGACACGGATCGTGACAATTTCATGTCCGCCGAAGAGGCGTGTGCGTATGGATTAGTCGATGAGGTTCTAATGAAAGGGTCGCCACAAAGCTAAACATGCTCATGTTTGGTTGGAAGAGAACTGATTCGTTTTGTAATCTGCTCTTAATGTGGTAACCTCGACTTGGGGAGGGAACATTGCATGTTCAAGTTTAATGAGGAAAAGGGCCAACTGAAATGCTCCTTCTGTGGGAAAACGCAAGAGCAGGTTCGCAAGTTGGTTGCCGGTCCCGGCGTCTACATCTGTGATGAATGTATTGAATTGTGCAACGAAATAGTTGAGGAACAGCTGGGTGAAGAAGACAACTTTGAACTCAAGGACGTGCCCAAACCAACTGAAATCAAATCTATTTTGGACCAGTATGTAATCGGACAAGAGATGGCTAAACGGTCGTTGTCCGTTGCTGTATACAATCACTACAAGCGGATTAATGCCGGCTCACAAAAGAGTGACGACATTGAGCTTGCAAAGAGTAATATCATGTTAATTGGTCCCACGGGTAGCGGTAAAACGTTGTTGGCCCAAACGCTGGCTCGGATTCTCAACGTGCCATTTGCGATTGCAGATGCAACTTCCCTCACCGAGGCTGGGTATGTAGGTGAAGACGTTGAAAACATTCTTCTTAAGCTGATCCAAGCGGCTGACTACGACATCGAGAAGGCCGAACGCGGCATTATCTATATCGATGAAATCGACAAGATTGCTCGCAAATCCGAAAATCCGTCGATTACCCGCGATGTGTCTGGTGAGGGCGTCCAACAGGCGTTGTTGAAGATTCTTGAGGGCACGGTTGCCAGTGTTCCGCCGCAAGGTGGTCGTAAACATCCCCATCAAGAGTTCATTCAAATTGACACCACGAATATTCTCTTTGTTTGTGGTGGCGCATTTGACGGAATTGAACCGATTATTAAGCGCCGTCTCGGCAGTAAAGTGATCGGCTTCGGCAGTGCAGCGGGTTCACAAGAGACGAAGGACAAGGGCATCATGCACCATGTCTTGCCTGAGGATCTACTGAAATTTGGTCTGATTCCGGAGTTTATTGGTCGTCTGCCTGTCGTTACGACTCTAGATGCACTCGACGAAGAGGCTCTCAAGCGGATTTTGACGGAGCCAAAGAATGCGCTGGTCAAGCAATTCCAGAAGCTTTTGGACATGGACAACGTCGTATTAGAATTTCACGAGGATGCACTCTCGACCATCGCAAAGGAAGCCATTCGTCGTGGTACGGGGGCACGTGGTCTTCGGGCCATTATTGAGGCCATCATGCTCGATGTCATGTACGAATTGCCATCGCGAGATGACATTCAAAAGTGCATCATTACGAAGGAAGCAGCTCTGCACGAAGATTCGCCTATTGTTCTCAAGAAAGACGGAAGTACCATTCCGTTTACACGTAAATCCGAAGAGACTGCATAAGTTCAAAATTTGGCATCAAAGCGGCACCCATTTGGGTGCCGCTTTTCTGTTTATGTCATTCGCTTGGGGGAAATACTGGTCATATTGTTTTGGGACAGCATGGGAGGGACAGATAATATATGACTGCAAGTATCCTCGCAGCGATTCAAGTGTTTTTTGCAATCGTGATCGGGCTCTATTTTTGGAATCTGCTGAAGACACAGAACCACAACAAGAATGCTATCGAGCGTGAATCACGCAAAGAATTGGATAAATTACGTCGGATGCGTTCCGTTTCTCTGTCTGTTCCGTTGGCGGAAAAAACGCGTCCTGCCTCGATTGACGATATTGTCGGACAAAAGGAGGGGGTTCGGGCACTGAGGGCGGCGCTCTGTGGACCGAACCCGCAACATGTCATTGTCTACGGTCCGCCAGGGGTAGGGAAGACGGCTGCTGCTCGCGTGATTTTAGAGGAGGCGAAAAAGAACCCAGCGTCGCCGTTTCGTGCCGAGTCGAAGTTCATCGAATTGGACGCGACAACAGCACGCTTTGACGAGCGTGGTATTGCGGATCCGCTGATTGGCTCTGTTCACGATCCGATATACCAGGGAGCTGGGGCCATGGGTGTCGCGGGCATTCCACAGCCAAAACCAGGCGCCGTAACCAAGGCACACGGGGGCATGTTATTCATTGACGAGATTGGCGAGTTGCACCCTATTCAGTTGAATAAATTGCTAAAAGTCTTGGAAGATCGCAAGGTATTTTTGGAGAGTGCCTATTACAGCAGTGAGGACAACAACATTCCGGTCCACATTCACGATATCTTTCAAAATGGTTTGCCTGCGGACTTTCGTTTGGTGGGTGCCACGACGAGATCGCCTGATGAACTACCTCCAGCTATCCGATCACGGTGCGTTGAGATCTACTTTCGATCTCTGACGCATGATGAAGTTTACCAGGTCGTTGTGGGGGCCGCAGAAAAACTCGGGATGCCTATTGCAGAAGGTGTTGCGCAAGAGATTACTGGTTATGCAACAAACGGGCGCGACGCCGTGAATATCGTACAAGTTGCAGGCAGCGTGGCACTTTGTGAGGGACGGAACGAGATTTGCCTGGAAGACGTCGAGTGGGTCATTCAATTTACACACATGAGTCCAAGGCCGGAACGAAAAATTGGTAATGAGCCACAGGTTGGTGTCGTAAACGGTCTTGCAGTCACGGGACCTCAGTCTGGAATGCTCCTGGAAATCGAAGTAACGGCAGAGGCAACCGAGGATGGCAAGGGGCATGTGCTCATTAATGGCCTCGTCGAAGAGGAGACCATTGGTGGTCGAGATCGCAGTATGCGCCGCAAGAGCATGGCGAAAGGCTCGCTTGAAAACGTCTTGACTACCTTGAAGAAGATGTTTGCGATTGACTGTGACAACTACAATTTGCACATCAATTTCCCTGGGGGAATGCCTGTCGATGGGCCCAGTGCTGGGATCGCTATGGCTGTGGGGATCTATTCCGCTATCACTGGACGAACGGTCCTGAATACGATTGCAATGACAGGGGAACTCTCAATCCGTGGCCTGGTTATGCCCGTCGGTGGCGTGCCGGCCAAAGTAGAGGCAGCACGCGAGGCCGGAGCGAATGTCGTCCTGATTCCCAAGGCCAATTGGCAAGAGACATTTCGACACATTGTTGGCGTCAAGGTTGTACCGGTTGATAAACTGGAGGATGTGATCCGGTTGGCAATTGTGGGTGGGCTGGAAACTGACTTGTCAACTATGCGGACTGAGATCGCGACGAGTAGTCTAGAGAGTGGATTGTCATCAGCACAAGGGTAGTCTGCGGAAGTGGAATGACCGGGTTCTCGACGGCCGGATATTAGACTTCGCCATCGCCATTCTGTACAATTAAGTCCAATCCACGGGAAAGCATATAATCGGAGGTGAGGAGATGGCAATCGATCACGCTGAAACAATCGAACACAAGGGCACATATCCCCTTTTACCATTGCGCGGTCTGCTAGTCTATCCCTCGATGGTGTTACATTTTGATGTCGGACGCCCGAAGTCTGTCAAGGCGCTCGAACAGGCGATGGTGGATGACCACCTGATCGTTTTAGCATCGCAGGAAGACGGGCAGGTTGACGAGCCCGAAATTGCGGATCTGTACCGCGTGGGCACGTTAGCACGCGTGAAACAAATGATGAAACTTCCGAACGGTACCATTCGCGTGTTGGTCGAAGGTCTATCGCGTGCCGAGATACTGGATTTTGTTCAGTCTGATGAGTATTTCGTCGTGAATGTTGAGATTCATGATGACGTGGAAGACGTTCCAGTGACCACGGAAATGGAAGCGATGATGCGCTCCATCTCACAGCAGTTTGAGCAATACGTCAAACTCTCGCGCAAACTAGACCAAGAAACATACGCGGCTGTCATCGATATCGAACACCCAGGTCGCTTCGCGGATATGGTTGCTTCGCACCTTCCTCTCAAGGTGAAGGAGAAGCAGGATATCCTTGAGTCGTTTGATATTCAGTCGAGAATGGAACGGTTGCTTCAGATTTTGTCTGATGAGCGAGAGGTGCTGGAACTTGAGCGCCAAATCCATCAGCGTGTTCGCAAGCAGATGGAGAAAACGCAGAAGGAATATTATCTTCGCGAACAGATGAAAGCCATCCAGCGAGAATTGGGTGATAAGGAGGGGCGTACGGGCGAGATCGAGGAGCTTCGTGCGAAGCTTGAAGAGAAGAAATTACCCGACGATGTTTACGAGCGCGTGGATCGCGAAATCTCCCGGTTGGAGCGAATCCCTTCCTCGTCGGCTGAAGGAACTGTTGCACGTACATATATTGATTGGCTTTTGGCATTACCGTGGACGGAGAAAGCAAAGTCCGTTGTAGACTTGGCCCGTGCACAAAAAATCCTTGACGAAGAACACTACGGTTTGGAAAAGATCAAGGAACGCATTATTGAATTCATGGCTGTTCAAAAACTCGTCGATAAGCAGGCTGGTCCGATTATTTGTTTATCCGGTCCCCCTGGTGTGGGTAAGACATCACTCGCGAGGTCCATCGCAAAGTCGCTGAAGCGTCCGTTTGTGCGTGCTTCACTGGGCGGAGTCCGCGACGATGCGGAAATTCGTGGCCATCGTCGTACATATATCGGTGCCATGCCAGGGAGAATCATTCAGGGCATGAAGCAAGCAGAAGTGAACAATCCTGTGTTCTTGCTGGACGAGATCGACAAGATGGCCAGTGATTTTCGCGGCGATCCGGCAGCGGCGATGCTGGAAGTTCTCGACCCGGAACAAAACAGCACATTTTCAGACCACTATGTGGAAATTCCGTACGATCTGTCGAATGTGATGTTTATCACCACGGCAAACAATTTGTACGAAATTCCGGGGCCACTGCGGGATCGAATGGAAATCATTCAGCTGTCTGGCTACACGGAAATCGAAAAACTGCATATTGCCAAGGGGCATTTGTTGCCGCGTCAGCGTGAGAAACACGCCTTGAAGGGTGACAGACTTCGCATATCGGATGATGTGCTGTTGGAAACGATTCGTCACTACACGCGTGAATCAGGTGTTCGTCAATTGGAACGGCTCATTGCGACCATTTGCCGCAAGGTGGCAAAAGTCGTTGCCTCCGGCGAGCAGAAACGGGTTTCCGTGACGTCGTCGATACTGGAATCTTTCCTCGGGCCGCACAAGTTTGAGTACGGCCGCATGGAAGAGGAAGACCAAGTCGGTGTGGTCTCAGGGCTGGCCTGGACCGAAATGGGCGGAGACATGCTCACCATTGAGGTATCGGTTGTTCCGGGTAGCGGTAAGGTTGTGCTGACGGGGCACCTCGGTGATGTCATGAAGGAAAGTGCGCAAACAGCGCTTTCATATGTTCGATCACGGGCACGTCAATTAAACATTCCGAGTGACTTTCACGAAAAGGTCGACATCCATGTCCACGTTCCGGAAGGTGCCATTCCCAAGGATGGTCCATCGGCTGGTATCACCATGGCGACGGCTATCGCGTCAGCACTGACCAACCGTCCTGTCCATCACGATGTGGCGATGACGGGTGAAGTGACATTGCGTGGACGGGTGTTGCCAATCGGCGGCTTGAAGGAAAAGAGCTTGGCTGCTCATCGAGCGGGCATCAAGACGATTCTGATGCCGAAAGGCAACGAGAAGGACTTGGTGGATATCCCGGAAGCGGTACGCGAACAAGTTAAATTTATTCCAGTCGCCCAGATGGATGAGGTTTTGAGTCTCGCCTTGGGTTCTGAAGCTGCACTAGATGAGAATCATCCTTTGCACAACGAAGCGTGGTTTGCTGACTTGTTCTCGGATGGCAAATACGGTGGAGAGGAAGCTCATCAGTGATCATTCGCAGTGCAGAGTTCGAAATCAGTGCCGTTCGGCCCAATCAATGGCCGGAAGGCGGTCTACCTGAGTTTGCATTTATCGGTCGGAGCAATGTCGGGAAATCGACATTGCTCAATCGACTGTTGGGGCGGAAAAATTTAGCCCGAACTTCGGGGCAACCAGGCAAGACTAGACAGATTAACTTTTTTGCTATCAATAAGCTGTTTAGATTTGTTGATTTGCCAGGCTACGGGTACGCGGCAGTGAGCAAAACTCAGCGTGCCCAGTTTGCTGAGATGATTGACAAGTACCTGACGGAACGGGAACCGCTGGTTCGGATTGTTCAATTAGTTGACATTCGCCACGAACCATCTAAGGATGATATTTCGGTACACGAGGGGCTCCGCGGATTGGATGTTCCGCTGATGGTGATCGCGACAAAAATGGATAAGATATCCAAATCGAAAGTGGATTCGCATGTCAAAGTGATTCGCAAAGCACTTCAAACGGACGTCCAAATCTATCCCGTCTCTGCAGAAAATCGAGTGGGGCTTGACGTCATATGGGAACGCTTTGAAAATGACATGGCACCCTATCTTCCCGCGGTTGACGAGCAGTCTTAAACAGGTGCTCCGCTGCGCCCTTGCTTAGCGCAGGTCGGACAACCTATGGCAAGGAAGCAGCCTATTGCGCAGGAATCGACAAATAGGTTTCACATTTGTTTCCTGCGCTGCGATTTACAAAAGTGTATAATGACGGTTGGACAAGAAAGGGGGGACGTACAATGCACATCGTAGTACTCGGTATGAATCACCGAACGGCGACAGTTGAACTGCGTGAACGTGTGAGCTTAGGGACAGATGCCCTTCAACATGTGTTGACGCAGTTACGCGAGTCTCGGACTGTGATGGAGAGCATTGTGTTGTCAACCTGCAACCGTACAGAGATATACGCACTCGTGAACAGTGTACGAGCGGGTCATGATTACTTACTTACAGTACTGTCCGGTACATCCGGTATAGATAAAGAAGAAATTGACCAGTCAACCTATTTCATTCAAGGCGAGCAAGCCGTTGCACATGCAATGCGCGTCGCGTCTGGACTGGACTCCGTGGTCATTGGAGAGACGCAGATTCTTGGACAAATGCGAACCGCCTTTCAAGAGGCATTTGAGGCGGGAAACACGGGTGCCATGTTCAACCGTCTGTTCAGAGAGGTCATTCACGTTGGCAAGCGTGCACAGGCCGAAACAACAGTAGGACAGACACCGGTATCGGTGAGTTATGCGGCTGTGCAATTGGCTTGCAAAATATTTGGCGACATTTCCAGTCGCCGCGCCCTTGTGATTGGCGCTGGACACATGGGCTTATTGGCACTTCAGCATTTACAAGCTCAAGGTGTGGGTGCGCTCGTCCTCGCGAACCGTTCCCCGGACAAGGCCAGAGATGTTGCGCGGCAGGTGGGGGCCGAAGTAATTTCCTTAGCCGATGTCAGCTCGGTGTTGGAAAACGTAGACATTGTCGTTTCGGCAACCAGTGCGCCTGGATATATCGTGCGAGAGGCCGAGGTTCGCGATGCCATGAAAGCGGGACGTGGCCGCTCTGTTATTTTTCTTGATATCGCGATGCCCAGGGATATTGATCCGGTAATCAGTTCTGTTCCAGGGGTCTATCTCTACGATGTCGACGATCTCGACGGGGTTATCGATGCGAATTTACAGGAGCGGAAGCGTCAGGCCGTCATCATCGAATCGATGATTTCGGAAGCGGTGGAGGCTTTTTCAAACTGGCTGACGGAACAAGAAGTGGTTCCCCTCATTACGGCACTGCGTGCCAAGGGTGAATCCATTCAGCGGGATGTCATGGAGAGCTTGCTGCGGAAGATGCCGGAGCTTTCCGAGCGGGATCGGAAACTGCTGAATAAGCACACGATGAGCATTGTCAATCAACTGCTACGGGATCCCATTCAAAATGTCAAAGAACTGGCTCTGGCCTCAGGTGACACGGAGTACGTTCACATGTTTGCTGAGCTGTTTGGCATCGACCAGGACATCTTAAAGGCGCAACAAGTGATTTCTCCAACGCACAGTGAAGTGGACGCAACGCGAGGAAGTTTTGTGGAACTCTTTCAGCGGCTTCGTGGTGAAACGGATCGCTTAGCGGGTGACAAGCGTGTCTTGCACCCGGTGTTGCGGTGAGCGATTTGTCTGCAGTTCGTTTGCTGTATGATGCGACCTTGATTTTTTATGCCGTGAGTTTAACGCTGTTTTTCAGCGACGTGCTGCAACCTCGTCGAAGCGTGAATCGCTCGGCAGTCGTGTTGCTGTTCGTCGCCTTTTTGTCTGTTACTGGACTTTTATTTGAAGAGTTTCACATGCTACATGTTTTACCGGCCTATACGCGGTCTAACTTGATGCTCCTCATAGCCTGGATGATGCTCGTGACGACACTCGTTCTGGACACCTTCTTTCGAATTGGCCTGGTGTTGTTTTTCACCAACGTGCTCGGGTTTGTCATCGTGCTGGTTGCGGGATATCGCCAGGGAGCGGACGAACTCAGGTGGTTCCCGAACCAGGATCTGCTCCTGCTGCACGTGGTCTTGGCAATGCTCTCGGAAGTCGCGTTTTCCTTTGCGTTTGTGTTTGCTGTCATGCACATTTTGCAGGAGGGCAATCTGCGCAAGAAACGGTGGAACCGCTGGTTCATCCTGTTGCCTTCGCTCGGCAAGCTTGATTCACTCTGCCTCATCACTGCGTCGACAGGGTTTTTTCTCTTGTTCGCCGGGATGGCTGTGGGAGATTTGTGGGGCAAGCTTGTTTTAGGCCAGTGGATTGTCTGGTCACCAAAGCCTATCGCCTCCATCGCAACTTGGATGATGTATGGCGTGTACCTGGTTTTACACGGGCGGTTGAGGCCAAATATCCGGGGCTTGATGCGATACCAGGTGATCTGTTTTGTGGCGACGATAGTCAATTTGGTCGCGATTGGAAACGTCTCGCCGT
Organism: Alicyclobacillus dauci; assembly: GCF_026651605.1. Taxonomy (GTDB): domain Bacteria; phylum Bacillota; class Bacilli; order Alicyclobacillales; family Alicyclobacillaceae; genus Alicyclobacillus; species Alicyclobacillus dauci. Next base: position 2,184,143 of record NZ_CP104064.1, read on the forward strand.
TTCACCATGGGGTTTGAAGAGAAAGGTAGTGATGACATGCGCAGAATTCGCGTTGCTTCGCGCACAAGCCAATTGGCCATGACCCAGACAAAGTGGGTGATAGAAGCGCTTCGGGCGAGACGGTCCGACTGGTCTTTCGAGATTGTTCCCATAACGACCAAGGGAGACAAGGTTCTCAATGTGACGTTGTCAAAGGTTGGGGGAAAAGGGCTGTTCGTCTCAGAAATTGAGGATGTTTTGACGCAAAATCAAGCAGACCTTGCTGTTCACAGTTTAAAGGACGTCCCCTACGAACTTGCCGAGGGTCTTGCACTTGCGGGTATTCCTGCAGGCGAGGATCCACGCGATGCGCTCATATCTCACCGCGGATTGACGCTTATGGAACTGCCACAGGGAGCTGTCGTTGGCACCTCCAGTCTACGTCGCGCAGTGCAGTTGAGGAGTCAGCGACCGGATTTGAAAATCGAGCCGTTGCGTGGAAACATCGATAGCCGCTTACGGCGTGCAGAAGCAGGCGAGTTTGATGCAATTGTCCTCGCTGCGGCAGGGCTTTTGCGGATGGGATGGGCGGACAAAGTCACTGAGTATCTGTCGACTGATGCTTGCGTTCCGGCAGTTGGACAAGGGATTCTCGGCGTCGAATGCAGGAACCTGGACGAAGAAGTACGTGCAGAGCTTGAGGCGTGGACGGATGCGGCGACTCTCCGCCGAGCTCGTGCGGAGCGGGCTCTGTTAAAGAAGCTTCAAGGCAGTTGTCAAGTCCCGCTGGCAGGGTATGCCGAGACTCGGCAGGACGATTCCATTGTCCTGACCGGGCTTGTTGCGAATCCGGTTGGGGATGGTATGGTTCGGAATCAATTGACCGGTACGGATCCGGAACAGCTCGGGTATGAATTGGCAAATAACCTGCTTGATTTGGGTGCCGACGAATACCTGGCGGCCGCGAAGAGAGATGCGCGGGAAGGTGAGTAAGCAAAAACCGATTGCGGTCATCACGCAGTCTGGTGAGCGTGGAGAGGCTTTGACAGCTCGGCTCCGCGACTTGCATATTGCGAGTCTCCACATTCCATTGATTGAAACCGTTGTGTATTCGGCGGATCGAATTCTCGCTCAGATGGCAAACCTGCCGGAGAGCGTAGACGGTTGGCTCCTTACATCGGCAACGGCCAGTCGCGTCTTCCGATCATTCTACTTGAGTCACCCCGATTGGAAGTGGGGGAAGCCCATTTGCTATTGTATAGGGGAGACCACCGCATCTGAATTGCGGGCTGTGGGGCTGGACGCAAGGTGTTATGAGGATGTGCGGAATGCGGAAGGCTTGGCGGATCAGTTGATTCGGGGCGATGGGCGAAAAACTCGACAGTACGTGTTTTTCCGCGGGGCGAAAGCTCGTGGGGTACTCCCCCTGCGACTTCGACGTGCGGGACACGGCGTGTCGGAGGTCGTCGTCTATGAGACGGCTGGTCGATCGCTAAACGATGCCGAGTCGTGGCGAAACAGGGAGATCTTGTGGGTATTATTTAGTCCCTCTGGTGTCCAGTCGTTAATGGCTAGTTTGCCAGATTTGCGCTTGCTAGTGGAAGGACGAAAGCACTATGTCGTTGCGTTTGGAAGAACGACAGAAAAAGCGCTGGCTGCGTCTGGCGTGGACGTTATATCAGTGCCAAACGAAACCACACATGAAGCACTAATAGCAGCCATTCGAAGTTGGCTTGAACAGTTTAGAGAGGAATGATAACCATGACTTTTGATAGACATCGTCGCTTGCGTGCCAATGCGGGCATCCGTTCACTGGTTCGCGAGCATCGCGTAACGGTAAACGATTTAATATACCCCATGTTTGTTGAGGAAGGGCTAAAGGGTACGTCGGAGATTACATCCATGCCGGGTGTCATGCGCTATGGATTGGATGAATTTCGCAAGGAGATCGTTCGTCTGTCGTCACTGGGCATCCCGGGCATCATCTTGTTTGGTATACCCAGCGAAAAGGATGAGTTGTCGTCCTCGGCTTACGCAGATAAGGGCATCGTTCAAGAAGCGGTGCGCGCCGCGAAAAGTGAAAATCCCGATCTCGTCGTCATGACGGACGTTTGCCTTTGTGAGTACAATCCAGCTGGCCACTGTGGGCTTGTCCGCGACGGCAAAATTGTCAACGACGACTCTGTGCAGCTTATCGCTAAGACGGCTCTGTCACACGCTCAGGCGGGGGCAGATATCGTTGCGCCGTCCGATATGATGGACGGTCGTGTACAGCGGATTCGCGAGGTGTTAGATGATAATCAACTGACAGATGTGAGTATCCTGTCGTATGCGGTCAAGTATTCATCTGCGTTCTACGGTCCATTCCGTGAAGCGGCCGACTCGACACCTGCGTTTGGTGATCGCAAGTCATACCAAATGGATCCAGCTAATGCTCGTGAGGCACTCCGCGAAGCGGAATCGGACGTCATGGAGGGTGCGGACATGCTCATGGTGAAACCTGCTCTGTCCTATCTAGACGTTATTCATCGCATTCGGGAGACGTTTACTCAGCCGGTTGCTACGTACAACGTCAGTGCAGAATACAGCATGGTAAAGGCTGCTGCGAAGGCTGGATGGATTGACGAACGGGCCATTGTCATGGAGATGATGACGTCGTTCAAACGCGCTGGCGCTGATATCATCTTGACGTACCACGCACCGGATGTCGCACGCTGGTTGCGTGAAGAGAACGCATAATAGACGACACATGGGGAGTGTATAAGGATGGCAGGACCGAAATCAACGGCGGCCTTTGAACGCGCAAAGCGCGTGTTGCCAGGTGGTGTGAACAGCCCTGTTCGGGCGTTCAAATCTGTTCACGGGACACCTTACTTTGCCGATCACGGCGAGGGCGCGTACATCTACGACATCGACGGCAATCGATATGTGGATTATCTCATGTCTTGGGGACCTTTGATTTGGGGACACGCTCATCCGAAAATCGTCAAAGCGGTTCAGGATGCTGCAAGTCGCGGGACAAGCTTTGGGGTTCCTACTGAACTGGAAACGGTCATCGCGGAGAAAATTATTTCTCTCATGCAATCACTAGAAGTCGTCCGCATGGTCAACAGCGGCACGGAAGCGACGATGAGTGCCGTTCGCGTCGCTCGCGCGGCGACCAATCGGTCACTCATCGTTAAATTCATCGGATGTTACCATGGTCACGCTGATTACTTCTTGGTGAAAGCGGGATCGGAAGTAGCGTCCCTAGGCCTGCCGGATAGTCCTGGAGTCCCGAGAGAAGTTGCGGAACGGACACTCGCCGTGCCGTACAACGATATCGATGTTTTACGGGATTTGTTCCTCGAGCGGGGTGAGGAGATTGCCGCAGTCATCATTGAACCGGTAGCTGGGAACATGGGCTGCGTCTTACCGAAGCCCGGGTATCTTCAAGCTGTTCGGGAATTGACTAGATCGTTTGGTTCGCTTCTCATTTTCGACGAAGTCATCACTGGATTTCGCGTCGGACTGGGTGGTGCACAGCGGCGCTTTGACATCGATCCGGATTTGACCACATTTGGCAAAGTGATTGGCGCTGGTCTACCTGTTGGCGCGTACGGCGGACGTCGAGATTTGATGGAGATGGTAGCCCCAAGCGGGCCAGTGTACCAGGGCGGTACGCTGTCTGGCAATCCACTGGCGATGTCGGCAGGTCTCGTATCGTTACAGATGCTTGAAGAGGCCGCGAAAGACGGCCTTTACGAACGCATGCAATCTTACGGTGAGCAAGTTGTTTCATCGTTTTTGGCTCTCGGGAAGGAACGGGGAATTCCTGTCTATGGCCATGCCATCGGAGGAATGTTCGGTCTATTCTTCCATGACGGCCCAGTCTATGATTTTGATAGTGTATCCAAGAGTGATGCGTCGAAATACGAACAGTTTTTCCATGCGATGCTGGGCGAGGGTGTCACGTTTGCTCCATCCCAAATGGAAACGGCCTTCGTATCTGCCGTCCATACGGACCGTGAACTGGACCTCACGAGAAGCGCGATGGAAAAGGCGTTTAACACGATTCGGTAACCGTTTCCCGATAGGAAACTCGGACAACCTCTACAAGATCCAATGGAGCCATACATCAAGTCGCTATAGACTGCAGATGTATGGCTTTTTGCGTCCCTGAAGGGCGATTCGCGAGGTACGACTGTAGACGTTGAATCTGTCAATTCGACATATGTGGTCAACTGTGTACATACATTGGTTGTGGAATCTTGCCGCGCAAGGAGGGACTTACATGGCCGAACAAGGTCGAGATCCACTCATTCGTTTGCAGATTGACCAAGAGGTCTTCATGGAAGCAGCGCATATCGGTGTTTCTGTTGAAGATGCGACGGTTGCAACGGAGGTGGTCTCGTTTCAGCGTGATGGTGAAGTGTATGAATTAGAAGGCGCTATTGTGTTCGCGGGCTATATACGAAATAAACAGAATCAATCGCAAAGCGAAGAGACCTCGTTTTCTGTTGGTTTGGAGGAACAAGATGGTTCAGTGACGCACGTGCATCATCGGTTGCCATTTGCTCTTCGCGTGCCCGTCGCAGCCCAACCCAGTGGTGTGGTCAACGTGAAGAGTCGTCTATCTTCGTGGGCTTTGGACGTTGCGAGCGACAACTGGCTGACTGTGAAAGGGATGTTGGAAGTCCACGGGTTGTTCGGCGACGAGGGATATCATTTTCGTTGCGGAGCGCAAGAGGGCGGAAACGCACTGTTTGCGGAACAGTTCGTTGTGAATGAAGAACCGACCGTAGACGTCAGTGCGGAAGCGGACGAAACGGTCAGTGAAGCCGCTAGTAAAGCAGTCAGTGAAGCAGTCAGTGAGACAGACAGTGAAGCAGTGACTGATGAAGTTCCACAACGGAACGAGGCATTTGCAGCGCAGCAGGTCGATGAAGTGTCTGATGAAGTGTCTGATGAAGTGTCTGATGAAGTGTCTGATGAAGTGTCTGATGAAGTGTCTGATGAAGTGTCTGATGAAGTGTCTAGTGACGGACAAAACCTTGAAGAGTCCCCCGAGCAGTCTATTCCTGATCACCATGTGGAGATAAGTGCTTCGCCCGAAGATGCCGTGATCGAGGCAGTTCACGACAACAGCGATGCACAGCCGGCCGGGGAGCCAGAGCTTGAGCTTGTGGGCGCCACCGACCTTTGGCGGCATACGGAAGAGTCAGAAGACAAGAGCGGCAGTGACGGTTCGAATGAAGAAATGGACAGCGGTGCAGGAACGGATGCTGAAGCGCGCACGGCTGACAATTCTCATATCGAGAGGGTGAGTGAGGCACGAGGGGGACATGGCTGGGCTGAAGCGGAGAACAACCGAACTGAAGAGCAGGCAAAGGCATCCTTGGGCAAGAAAGAGGAGACGGTTCGGAACGAACTGGCAAATTTGGACCGGTTCTTCGTTCAATCTAAAGTTGACGAAGAGAAAGCTCCAGAACCAGCGGTTGCCGAACAGACACCGGTTGCCGCGTTCGAGTTTGAGCACCAATTAGACGAGGAGACTCCGCTCGAGGCATCTCACCGTGAAGTTGCGGATGAAGCCGACCTCCGCGGCGACGAGTCGTTGGCCCCGAAGTTTACCATTTCCGGAGCTGTCGCAATGGATGACAACGAGATCGCTGAATTTCAAGAGGAACAGTCCGAGGACGATGATGACGCACAGGAACGGCATGAATTGGTTTCGCCGGTCACTCAGAGTAACTTGTGGTCATTTGTCGACTTTAATGCGCCAGAGCGGTACTGCACCCTGCGCTATGCTATTGTGGCCGAGGAAGAGACGATCGAGGCTGTGGCAGACAGGTGTGGGTGTTTGTCGTCGGAACTCCTGCGGGTAAATCCATGGTTGCAGGGGCAAGTTGCTCCAGGGCAAGCGCTGCTCATTCCAAATACCCCTTTTTCCCTTCCGCGAACATCGGCATGAATTGTTCGGTTTAGAGCTGGTAGGGAATCTTCAACCAATGTGATCTTACACCGAGTCAGGTATCAGGGCCGCGAACACACCAATTCGTCGGCCCTGATTGCGTCTATGTCAGTAGATTACGTTAGTAAATAGATGGGGCAATGAGAAGCATTTGTTCGAGGCGGCAGAGCCAACATGGGGATGGTTACGCGCCTGGGCAAACAAGCAGACGTACAGCGCTGGAGCGAGTAAAGCTGTGCGTTCGCCCTACGGCCCGCCAATAAACATGGCGACGAAGACGATGAATAACATCATGAGAATGAGTAAATCCAGAGCGCTCGGCCACAATATCGCCCGAAGAAATAAGAGGAATATAGCCCCAGCCAGGAACAGCTTCACAAACCGAAGTAAAGCATAGAAAAAGCCCACCATGCGCACCTCCTTACTGCAACTGAGCGATTTTCGCCTAGCCACAGTGATGGTCGGCCCAGGTGAGCTTGGGCTGCGCCCGAAGTCTCCCTTGCCGATGATACAAACCCGTATCTGTACATGTATATGCCACTAGACCCGCTGGGTATTTGTCCTGTGAATGGTTCTTTTGATTTGTTAAGATAAGAAATGTGATTTAGCGTAATGGACAGGCTGCTCACGCCAAAGGGACGTTTGGAGGAAGACAATTGAACAATCAAGTTTCCGCAGGAGGAAAAGGTATTTGGAACGGCTGGTACTGGCGCTTTGTGGGGAGCGTCGTCGTCGTCGTCGCAATTTTGGAGATTGTGGCCTTTTATGTGACGAAGGGTGGATATCCTTTGATTTCGACTGGTGAATTAGGGATGTTCATGTCCGCCATTCTCATTGTTCAACGAGCAAAACAGCGGCGTACCGCAAACACCCTCTTGGCCGTTCTCTTACTACTGGTTATTAACCTCGTCCTTCAGCTGACGATAGGGTATGCGTACACGAAGCATATGGGCTGGGGCGGATTTATCCAACAGAACCTTATCATTGGGGCCATCGGGGTGCTTTTCTCCGTTGTCTATGCGCGCACGACAGCTTGGTCGGATAAAAAGCGTAAAGATGCAGAGGCAAAGCGCCGGGAAACTCAGGCAGCAAAGGGAAATGCAGAAGAGCAACCGCAGACGCGCGTGCACCGGGTGAAGAAAAAGCGGGGGCGCGGCAAACGGGCTTAAAAAATGTGTTCGAAAAAGTTTCACAGGCTCCTTCATACCTTGACAAGAAGATAAAGGATTTCGTACTATACTGAACATCGAACACTTAAATTGAACGGCTTTGACAGGAAAGAGTAAGACGATCGCGATGGTTCAGAGAGGGAACGCTAGGCTGTGACATTCCCCCGTCGCACGTCTGAACGTCGTCCTTGAGCTGATAATCCGGGTCATTCCGTTATCGATGTCGAGTGTCTCTTCACGTGTGCACATAAGTGCGGCGTGAAGTAGAAATTCAGGTGGTAACGCGGAGCTTTCCGTCCTGAGGACGGAGGGCTTTTTTTATTTTTAGGAGGAGTCTCTATGACAGAGGGTAATGAACACACACTGTCAACCGTCTACGATCCGCGTCAGGTAGAGAAACGGATCTATGAACGTTGGGAGAGCAGTGGCTACTTTAAAGCCGGTGTCCATCCGGACCGTCCACCGTTCTCGGTTGTCATGCCGCCGCCGAACGTCACGGGTGTCCTTCACCTCGGCCACGCACTTGACAATACACTGCAGGACATCGTCATCCGCTACAAACGCCTACATGGATTTGATGCACTGTGGGTACCTGGTACTGATCACGCCGGTATCGCCACCCAGGCACGCGTTGAAAAGTCCATTCGCGAGAGTGAGGGGAAGTCGCGACACGATCTCGGCCGGGACGCGTTTGTCGAACGCGTCTGGGACTGGAAAGCGCAGTACGGAAGTGCCATCACCCGTCAGATTCGCGCACTCGGGTCATCGTGTGATTGGTCGCGCGAGCGCTTCACTATGGACCCCGGCCTTTCTGAAGCTGTCCGCGAAGTGTTCGTGCGTCTCTACGACAAAGGACTGATTTACCGCGGCAACCGCATCATCAACTGGTGCCCGCGCTGTGCCACCGCCCTGTCGGACATCGAGGTCGAACACAAGGATGTCCAAGGTTCTCTCTACCACATACGCTATCCACTGACGGACGGCACTGGTGAGGTTGTCATCGCCACGACGCGGCCGGAGACCATGTTTGCCGATGTCGCTGTAGCCGTTCATCCGGACGACGAACGTTACCAAGCGATGGTTGGGAAGACGGTGCGCTTGCCCCTGACGGATCGAGAAATTCCTGTCATTGCTGACAGTTATGTAGACAAAGGGTACGGTACAGGCTGTCTCAAGATCACACCTGCGCACGATCCCAACGACTTTGAGGTAGGTGAACGGCACGGTCTGGAGAAGTTGCAGTGCATTGACGCAGACGGGCGATTGAACGCGCTTGCCGGGTCATTCCAGGGTCTATCGCGTGAAGAAGGGCGTGCAGAGGTCGTCAAGGCACTGGCAGCGGGGAATCATCTCGTCAAGGAGGAGCAAATCGATCACGCCGTTGGCCACTGCAGCCGCTGTGATACGGTCGTTGAGCCGTTCTTGTCCGATCAATGGTTTGTGCAAATGGACGCACTCGCCAAACCAGCGCTTGAGATGGTTAGGCGGGGGGAACTGAATTTCGTTCCTGCGCGATTTACCAAAGTGTTCGTCGGTTGGTTGGAGAATGTTCGAGACTGGTGTATTTCGCGCCAACTCTGGTGGGGACACCGGATTCCTGCTTGGTACTGTGACGACTGTGGACAAACGAGTGTGTCGAAGACGGATATAAACGTGTGTTCACACTGTGGTTCGTCGGCCATTCATCAGGATGAAGATGTGCTCGACACCTGGTTCTCCTCCGCTCTGTGGCCGTTTTCAACGCTCGAGTGGCCGAATGTCGACGCGGCTGATTTCAAACGGTACTACCCGACAAGCACACTCGTCACTGGCTACGACATTCTTTTCTTCTGGGTCGCCCGCATGGTCTTTATGGGTGTGGAGTTCACTGGCAAAACGCCGTTCGAGACTGTCGTCCTGCACGGATTGGTCCGCGATGCTGAGGGCCAAAAGATGTCTAAGAGCAAGGGCAATGGGATCGATCCCATTGAGGTCATTGAACAGTACGGCGCTGACTCCCTGCGGTTTATGCTCGCCACGTCTACATCTCCTGGAAATGACCAGAGGTTCACGTGGGATAAAATTGAAGGGGCTCGCAATTTTATCAACAAGATCTGGAACGCTTCTCGGTTTGTTCTGATGAACTTGCCGGATGGCTTTACACCAGTTGATTTGCCCAGTGCCTCCTTGGATGTCGCCGACGAGTGGATTCTCCACAGATTGTCCGAGACCGTAACGGCGGTCACGCATCACCTGGACCAGTACGACTTCGGCGAAGCTGCTCGGGCCATGTATGATTTTGCCTGGGACGATTTTTGCGATTGGTATATTGAGTTCTCCAAACTGGCGTTGTACGGCGAGGATGAAGCGAGGAAGGCAGTTGCGCAAACTGTCCTTCACAAAGTTTTGACATCGCTTTTGACGCTTCTTCATCCGTATATTCCGTTTGTCACGGAGGAGATCTGGCAAGCGCTGCCGAAGACCTCGGAAGCCCTCATTATTGCGGAGTGGCCGCATGCAGAGGAAGCGGTGAGCAATGAAAGTGCTGCTTCGCAAATGAATTTCGTCATGGAGGCGATTCGCGCCGTCCGCAACGTACGGGCTGAGCTTCAAGTACCGCCCAGCAAACAGGTGTCCATGCAGATTAGTTGTGACAGCGAGACATCCGCGCGGCTGTTCGAAGAAGTGCGCCATTATCTTGCTCGGTTCTGTAACAGCAATGACATTCAGATCGCCGTTGGCGGCGAGGCGCCGGAAAAATCTATTACGCAAATCGTGTCGGGTGCGCGCATTCACATTCCACAAGCAGGCCTTATCGATCTCGATGCGGAAGTCGCTCGCCTTCGCAAGGAGGAGACGCGCCTCGTCAGTGAGGTAGAACGCATTGAGAAAAAGCTTAACAACCAAGGATTTGTTGCCAAAGCACCTGCTGACGTCGTTGAGAAGGAACGCGCAAAAATGGAAGACTATCAGCAGAAACTGACTGCGGTCCGCGAACGAATTTCGGATTTGGCGGAATAAACAACATAGAGGTGCAGAACGTGGATATAGAAGAGGCAAACGAGTGGATTGGTTCCTTGCGGCGATTTGGAATCAAACCTGGTCTCGAACGCGTCTTACAGGTCTTAGAACGACTATCCAACCCGCAAGACGGGCTTGTGTTCTATCACGTTGCTGGAACGAACGGAAAAGGTTCCGTTTGTGCAATGTTAACGCGGATTTTGCAGGCATGTGGAACCCGGGTGGGCGTGTATACGTCTCCCGGGTTATCCGGTTTTAATGGACGTATGGTGATTGATAATGAGCCGATCTCCGATATCGATTTCGCTAAATATGCCGTTCTGGTAAAAGATGCACAAAATGATTTGGTGATGACGGATCCATTGACGGAATTTGAAGTCCTCACTATTATGGCATTGCTGTACTTTCGGGACGCAAAGGTGGATACTGTCGTTTGGGAGACCGGTCTTGGTGGACGTTTCGACGCTACCAACGTCGTCCGCCCTAGCGTCACCGCCATTACGAATGTGTCTTACGATCACGTCGAAATTTTAGGTCCACGATTGACGGATATTGCGTTTGACAAAGCCGGGATCGTGAAACCGGGTATACCGATAGTGACAGCAGCGGACGGTGAAGCGTACCGTATCATAGAGCAAGTTGCAACCGAGGTGAGTGCACCAGTCATTCGGGTTGGCCGGGATGTGTCTATGGTCGCGACCGGTTCGGACCATTTCATGCAACATGGTGCCTACCGTGGTTTATACAGGGATGCCGGTCATGTCCTGGTGTCGCTTTATGGGCAGCATCAGTTGAAGAATGCGGCAGTAGCATTGGCCATGTTTGAGACACAGCATCCGCACTTGGATGTATCGTCCTGGCGTAAGGCGGTGGATGCTTTAGCTTCCGTTGTATGGCCGATGCGCTTTGAAGTGTTGGAAGGTGAGAATGGTCCAATTGTGATCGATGGTGCTCACAATCCAGATGCTGCCGCGAAACTCGCAATGGCATTGGATGATTTTGCTAGTCTTCATAGCAGTCCAAGAAACTGGCGCATGCTCATCGGGGTGCTTGGTGATAAAGATGTTCGCCCGATGCTGCAGATCATGCTGCCGCGTGCGGACGAAGTCATTGTGTGCCGCCCGAATCATATACGGGGCGGCGATCCTGAGACCGTCGGTCAGATGGTCCGCGAACTTTCTCCAGACCTGCCTGTAACGGTGATTTCGGATGTGGAGGAAGCAACACGTGAGGCGACGAAAAATGCACGTGCATTGGTTATCTGGGGATCATTGTATATGGTGGAAGACGCGAGGAAAGCTATCTCTAAATTGGGATTGAACTACAGAATATGAGGACGGTGAGGCGCGTGCGCGGTTCGGAACACGTGCATTTTGTTGGCATTGGTGGGTATGGAATGAGTGCCATTGCTCGCGTCATGCTGGATTTAGGTTACGAGGTATCCGGTTCAGACGTATCTCGACAAGAACTAACGGAGCGTCTCGTCGCTCGTGGGGCACGAATTTATTACGGTCATGACAAAGGTCAAGTCGCTGGAGCCGATATCGTTGTTCACAGCACGGCAGTGAATGCGGACAACGTTGAGCTGGTTGAAGCGAAGGCGAAAAATATCCCCGTGATTCACCGCAGCGAAATGTTGGCTCGGTTAATGGTGGATCGCTTGGGCGTCGCTGTCACGGGAGCGCATGGTAAGACGACGACAACATCAATGATTGCATATATGATGGAGCGCAATAATCTAGATCCTACCTTCGTCATCGGTGGCGTTGTTTCAAACATCGGGGATAATGCGAAAGCTGGCGCTGGTCGCTTTGTAGTAGCAGAGGCGGATGAGTCGGACGGGTCGTTTTTACACTATCATCCGGCTATCGCAGTGGTAACAAACGTTGAGGCAGACCATCTAGAGCACTACGATGGTCAGTTCGAAAATCTGAAGAATGCCTACCGGACGTTCATCAGTCAAATACCTGAAGATGGGTTGGCAGTTTTATCTGCGGATGACGAGCATCTTAGAGAATTGAAATCACAAGCTAAGTCCCGGGTTATCACATATGGATTCAGCCCAGATGCGGATATCCAAGCTCGTAACATACAGCTTCTGGATCGGACCAGTTCGTCTGACGTATATATGAACGGTGAATTTGCTGGCAGGCTGATTCTTTCATTACCTGGCGAACACAATGTTCACAATGCATTAGCAGCGTATGCAGTCGGTCGCGAAGCTGGTCTGACGTTTGCCCAAATTGCCATGGCTTTGACGGAGTTTCATGGGGCGAAGCGGAGATTTCAGGTCATTTCAGAGGCGAGTGATGTGCTCGTTATCGACGACTATGCACACCATCCCACGGAAATCAGTGCAACAATTGCCGCGGCAAAGGCAACGGGCCGCCGAATTGTGGCCGTTTTTCAGCCGCAGCGCTATACAAGAACCTATTTCTTGTTCGACGCCTTCGCGCGTTCCTTCTCCCAAGCGGATGAAGTCATTATTTCAGACATTTACTCCCCAGCTGGGGAAAAGCAGATCGAAGGTGTGACGGCTGAACGCTTAGCGAACGAGATCGGTGTTCAAAGTAATTCCAACACGAGATATATGGCTACAAAGGATGAAATCGTAGAGTATTTACAGAGAACGGTTCGCCCTGGTGACCTGGTACTGACCATGGGGGCAGGGGATATATGGAAAGTTGCGGTGCGTCTCGGGGATGACCTGGAGCGCGGCGCGCGTAAAGCTCTAGTGTAAAACTGAACGAATGATCATCACTGGATACGAAAAGGTCCGCTCCAACCATGGAGCGGACCTTTGTCTCAACTTAACGATTTGATCGGTGTGAATTTCGTCGTTGTCTCTGGCTAAGTGAAGCAACAGCTCTCGCGTACAGGTAGTATGCGGCAGCCACAACCAGGGCGAGAAATGCAATTTTAATGAAGAACGCAATAAACGCTGATAGAACGAATAACAGCACGATAAAGAGGATCGCGCTGACCAAAAACGAAGGTCGGCGGTACATACCAACACTCCTTTAAAGGTAGTCCGAACAAATCGTCAGAACGCGAATCTTATCTGTGAACGCTTCCCCATAGGGGATACAGACGGACACATCATTTCGATGTCATAAGCTTGTCCTACAATTCAATTATATCACACTTAGAAAACCAGAGACGAATGTTGAAGGATCGTGCCAAGTGGTGTCGAATCAACGCAGGGACTTAGAAGAGGTGATGTGATGTCCTCGAGCTTACACTTGATGATATCCCTGTATTTATTTGTTGTCGGTCTCGTATTTGGGTCATTTGCAACGCTCGTGGGCGATCGCGTTGTGCGGAGTGAGTCCATCGTTCATCCAGGGTCTCACTGTACGAATTGTGGTCGTAAACTGAGGGGCCATGAACTGATTCCAGTCATTTCATGGTTGGTTTTACGAGGTCGTTGCGCAACGTGCAAACACGACATTTCAGTTCGCTACCCAGCCCAAGAATTGACGCTTGCAATCGCCGTCGTCTTGAGCTTCTGGCAGGAACCGTCGATATTTACCGCAATCGTGTCTTGTTTTCTCTGGTTTGTATTTGTCATTGCCATGAGCACGGATTTCACGGCACTCATTGTCCCGAATTGGCTGACGTACTCGAGTGCCTTTGTCATATACGTCGCAATGATTTTGGTATGCCATAGTGTATGGAAGCCTTTAGTTGGCATGTTTGTTGGTTTTATGATGATTTTTCTTGTCCATATTTTATCGAAAGGCAAGATGGGCCTCGGGGATGCGAAGTTGTATCTCTCTATCGGTGCCTTTCTAGGGCCGGCTCTCACCGTAGAATCGTTTGTCGTCGCTGCTTTTATCGGAACGAGTGTCGGAGGTACTTTGCGGTTTACGAAGCGTCTACCAGCAAATCATTACATCCCGTTTGTTCCATTCATTGTTGCTTCTGTAGGACTCACGCAGTTTATCCTGAATGGGGTACCCGCGTGGTATGAGCACGTTGTACTGGGCTTATAAGATGCCATTGACGATGGCTGGTGCCCTATTTTGGCGCTACTTTTGACGAACGTTGTCAGAAAGTCGATCCGAATTCCAGTCCATCGCCGACATGTTTCAGCAACAACTGTCATAGGGTCTGTTATACACTATCTCCAATCAACGAGAACAGATGGCTGACAAAAGTTGTCTTGCATTTGTTTTAGGGGATGGATATACTAGCCACAGCCTTACCCCTATCAGCCTTCTTTCTCTAGTAGGTAGTTAGGAAGAGGTGATGGAGTGCGTCTACCAAAGTCGACCGCCGTCTACGCAACAGCGGCAGCAACGTTTACTCTGTTGGGGGGCGCGGCTACCACTTACGGTGCCACGTTCAAGACGGTGACGGTTCAAGACAGCGGGCAACGCAGGACGTTGTGTGGATTTAGCACAGGCACGGTTGGACAGTTTCTCAAGCGTTACGGTATTCAAGTAAAGTCTCGAGATCATGTCAGTCCGTCCATTGACAGCCCTGTGCAGAACCACATGGTCGTGAACATCGAACATCCAAAGGCAATCACGATAAACGACAATGGAAAACTCGAGACAGTGTCGACGTTCGACAACTCGGTCGGGGAACTCTTGAAAGATCAAGGGATCTCCCTCACAAGTTCCGATCACGTCAGTGTTCCAAACAGTTCGTCGCTGTCGGATGGAGAGGTAATCTCCATTCACAGTACAACAGAGAAAGTGTCTACGAAGACGCAGGATATACCATTTCAGACCATACGTCGCCGGTCAGCGCAATTGCTTTCTGGACATGAAAAAGTGGTGGCGCACGGTGTGAAAGGGTCGCTTCAACTACAGACAACAAGCGTGTATCGGGACGGACACAAAATATCCGAGACTGTGACAAAAAAGGTTGTTCATCAACCTGTGAATCAAATTGTGGAAGTTGGAACAGCCACCGCTGTGCATCACTACACGTTAGCGAGTCGTAGTGGTTCACCAGGCAGTGGAATGGTCCAGTCATCCATGACGGTGTTAGCAACGGCGTACGCTGCCGGGGGTGTAACTGCCACGGGTCGGCCTGCACAGCCTGGGGTGATTGCTGTAGACCCGAACGTCATTCCCCTTGGAAGCAAAGTTTATATTCCAGGGCTGGGCACCTACACAGCTGCCGACACGGGTGGAGCCATTGTCGGCCATCACATTGACATCTGTATGGGTTCTGCATCAGCGGCAAGCCAGTGGGGCGAACGTACGGTTACGGTTTACATCGTGAAGTAGATTCGGAAACATTATCGGAGGACGATAGGGTAAAAGGGCTTGTGGCGCGGAACCGAAAGGTTTCGCGCTTCTTTTTTTCACCGCGTGTATATAAGGATACCACGGTTTTTCCGTTGGAGAACATTAAAATCTTGTGAAAGTCCATTTTCATCAAATTTACATTTTATTCATGTATCCTCAACAAATCTATGTTAGTTTCATCTCGAAATAGTACATAGACTTAGGAGGCTTGTCACGATGCGTAAATTGGTCAAATCAGCGACCCTTTCAGCCTCGTCTGCGGTGTTGCTCGCACTGTCGGCGGGACCTGTGGCGTCTGCCGCAACAGCCGCTTCCGAGCCAACCACCACGACACCGATTCAGCATGTCGTCGTCATTTTCGATGAAAACATTTCGTTTGATCACTATTTTGGCACTTATCCCAATGCAACGAATCCGGACGGAGAGGCACCGTTTTACCCAGCGCCAAATACGCCTTCTGTCAACGGATTAACGGGTTCGCTGTTGACGAACAATCCCAACGGGACCAACCCACAGCGCTTAGATCCATCGCAGCCCATTACACAGAGTAACGATCACGGCTATACCGCGGAACAAACAGCGGCTGATAACGGAAAGATGGACAACTTTATCAAAGGTACAGGTCGTGGCAACAGTGTTGTCCTAAATTATTATGATGGCAACACGGTCACTGGAATTTGGAACTATGCCCAACATTACGCGTTGAACGACAACTCCTTTGGGACGAACTATGGGCCTTCGTCGGTTGGGGCTGTCAACCTCATATCTGGTCAGACTGCTGGGGCTACCGTTTACGCAGACAATGTGACGAAGAGCCAAACCGTACTGAAGCCCGGGGATACAAATTTCCCTACGAGCAGCGTTAGTGCAAACGGTACGTTGGTCGGTGACCAAGATCCGTACTATGATAACTTTTCAAAAGGTCCTACAGTTGCTATGAGTGGGAAAAATGTCGGTGACTTGTTAAACGCGAAGAATGTAACGTGGGGTTGGTTTGAAGGTGGATTCGCCAACACCTCTACAAAAAGCAACAACGTAGGAGGCAGCGCTTCCACAGACTACAGTGCGCACCATGAGCCGTTCCAGTATTACAAGTCCACGGCAAATCCGAACCACCTGCCGCCAACGAGTACGGCGATGATCGGCAAGGCGGATCAAGCCAACCATCAATACGACATCACAGATTTCTGGAAGGCTGCAGATGCCGGGAATATGCCGGCTGTAAGTTTTCTCAAGGCACCTGAGTACGAGGACGGACATGCTAGTTACTCCGATCCGACGGATGAACAAAAGTGGATTGTCGATACAATCAACCATATTCAAAGCTTACCGGACTGGCAGAATACGGCCATCATCGTCTCATACGATGACTCAGACGGGTGGTATGACCATGTATTGGGACCACTCGTAAACGGTTCAAATGATCCCAACTACGACACGCTCGCTGGCAAAGGTGATGCGGGCAAGCCTGTCCTCGGCACATACGAGGATCGCGCAGGCTATGGTCCCCGCTTACCGCTTCTCGTCATCTCTCCGTATGCAAAGCGGAACTACGTGGACAACACACTCACCGACCAGACTTCTATCCTGCGCTTTATTGAAGATAACTGGGATTTAGGCCGGATCGGTGATGGATCGTTCGATGCAATCGCAGGTTCACTAAACAACATGTTTGACTTCACGGACGGACCGCAGAACGGCAAGCTGATGTTGGACTCGTCGACGGGTGAACCCGTATCACCGGATGTTGCACCTTACAGTGCTAACGGGTTTACGTATATGAGCATGTCCAACTTGGCACAAAACCTAGACGTGAGTTTCTCGCAAGACAAGCATGATGTGTGGTTCGATTATAATGGCAGTCACGTGGTCATTCCGATGCATGGTAATCACGCCACCGTCGATGGTCAATCGGTGGAACTCGGCGCACCACTTCAAACGGTCAAGGGAGCACTTACGGTTCCTATTGACAATCTCGCAGTAGTACTTGGTGTTAAGGTTGTCAACTACAAGAATTCCGTCCTGTTTGACGCGGGCAACTAATCTGTTCAAGTTCGTGAAACTGAATGAGCAGGCTGACCGAGGAGGTATACACTCTTCGGTCAGCCTGTTTTCTTGTCGGAAGAGGTCGATGGATCAAGGAGGAGTATGATGGACGTATCGCGAATCATTCGCCTGTTATGACACGGGAGGGTTAGCGGATGATGCAAATACAGTGTTTACTAGAAACGGCGATTGACATGAAGGCGAGTGATCTCCATCTGGGCGTTGACCATCAGCCCATGTACCGTGTCCATGGGAAACTGTTGCCAAAAGGGGATATTGCCACAGCTGACGCTATGAGGGAGTGGACACATAGCCTACTGGGGCGAGAGCAGTTAGAGACCCTAAACCGAGTGGGAGAAGTGGACTTTGCATATACGGACGCGTGTGGAAACCGATTTCGCGTCAACGCTTTTCACCAACAGGGGAATGAGGCGTTGGCCATTCGGGTGGTGGCCGATACGATTCCGAGTTTTGAGTCCTTGGGGCTGCCGGGTGCGCTCATCCAACTGTTGGAACAGCCGCATGGGCTAATCTTAGTGACTGGACCGACGGGAAGCGGTAAGACGACCACCCTCACGACCCTTATTGACCATATTAATTCCACGCAAGCAAAACACGTTATCACACTAGAGGATCCCATTGAGTACGTCCATCGTCATCGCCAATCCATGATTCATCAACGGCAAATTGGCATCGACACGAGCGGGTTTGCACCAGCGCTGCGAGCGGCTCTCCGACAAGATCCGGATGTCATTTTGGTGGGGGAGTTACGGGATCTTGAGACCGTTCGAACAGCCGTGACGGCATCGGAGACTGGACATCTCGTCCTGTCCACGCTGCACACGGGGGACGCCGTTCAGACCATTGATAGATTGATTGATTTGTTTCCGCCAGATCAACAACCTCAAATTCGTTCCCAGCTCTCAACCATTCTGTTAGGTGTCGTCTCTCAGCGACTCGTACCGCATGCGCAAGGCCAAGGCCGAGTAGTCATCGCGGAATTACTACTGAATAACCCTGCAGTTGGAAACCTCATTCGAACACAAAAAACGCACCAATTGCGCTTGGTCATGCAAACCTCTCGCCAAATTGGAATGCAGACGTTTGCTATGGCGGCACGTGATCGGTTAACTCGCGGTGAAATATCGCAGTCTGTCGCACAGCCATTTCTTGATTTGATGGCATAGAATCTATCTCCCTCCCATAGAGTCTAGTAATGAGACTTTGGGAGGCGACAGATGTGGCGGAAGCCGGAGCACAGACGAAAACACAGTCATCATCGATCCTCGTTCGCCTGGGAGACAAAGAGTGGGAATTGCATGAAGCTGGTCATCAGGAACGCCAGATGAGCCGGGTTGCCGTCGATTTCAGATCAACAGGTACTGTGGACAAACCGATCAGTCTCGAAAGTTTGCGAAGGTCAACCGTTGCTCCTGCGATCCCACCAACACGCCGCGGCCGCCAAAAAGGGAAACATCGAACCGTCCTCACGGGTTTTTATCGGCTGACAGCTGAACTGGCTACATATGTACTGCGCACTATTTTTCCAAAACAGGCTAGAGGTAGCCTGGCTAGTCTGAAAGGTGGCCTATTGGTTGGGATGGTCTTCGGCTGCCTCGCCATGTTCCTGTTTCATCAAATGGGGCCAGTTGACACGGTGGCGGTTCAAGACGCAACGTCAACGACGACCAATATGGTATCTACTTCTGCTGTTACGGTCCCAAGGACGATGTTGTCTGTTCCATCGTTTCAAACGTATGCCGTGAATTTTGGCTCGTATTCTTCGTTAGGAGAAGCTCAGGCTGAGGTGGCTATGTTGAAAAAACGGAGGATCCCAGCAGTGATTGTCCCGATTCAAGGGTTTCAAGTGGTTTCAAGTGTCGCTGTCCACCAAGAGGACGCAGCGGTAGAGGCGAAGTCAGCCAAAGGATCGGGTCTAAATCCCGTTGTGAAGCCGCTTGCTAGTCATACAAGACAGATACCGGTATTGGGGACGTCAGACAAGGGTGCGCTTCAAGAAACGGAGGCCTGGCTGTCTGAAAGTTCCAGCGCAATCCTCGCTTTGACTGCGTGGTTGTCTGATAACGGACGGATCGAAGACGCGCAGCTAGCATTGTCAAATGCTTTGAAAGATTATCCCGGAGATTCTGTCATTGCCCAAACGGGGATAAGCGACCAGTTAGCAAAACTGCAGGCCTCTCTGGTGGCAGCGAATGCGGCGTTAAAGGCGCATCAAAAAGAGGCGGCCATGCAACATGTTATTGCTTCGCTTGGTCAGCTCGCCAGCCTGTCAGGTATGAATGCGTAAGCGTGCTTGCCACAAGTTGTTCATATTTCTTTCGACACAGTTCGGCAGGAATATCGGTTCCTCCGTCGAATTGTGAACGTTATGCACGACTCCAGACTGAGGTGAAGGTAGTGCGCAAAACGGCATGGCATAGAATCGGTCTGGTTGCCGCAACAACAGTGATGGGCACAATTGCGGACACGCTTCTAGCACCACGTTTACCAATCTTAAAGCCGCACACACACGTGTCATGGCACCCAAGCGTCGATTTGGCGGTCATTCAGTTTTCGATAGCAATGACGCTGTCGGTGAATTGGGGAACACTTGTCGGTTTTGCTGGGGGCTATTTACTTTCACGCCGTTCCAAATAATTTTTTTCGGTTGAATGTGAACATCAATACATATAAACTTTTGGGTTTGTGGTATTTCTCATTCCTTCGTACAGTGTAGCAAACTGCCTGTCGGAGGGATGTTTGTGGTTGTACATGAAGACTCCATCCTCGCCTCACCCGTTCCGTCTGAGTTGCCGCGCGAGCGCTTGTTGCGGCTTGGACCAGCCGCTTTGCGTGCAGACGAGTTACTTGCGTGTGTCATGCAGTCGGGCTCGGGTAAAAACACTGTTCATGATATTGCACAAGCGGTCCTGCATGAGGTTGGCGGTATTTACGCGCTTGCCGACATGGAGGTTGCAGAGCTTTTGAACGTTCCGGGAATTGGACGAGCAAAGGCGTTGCAGATTGCTGCTGCCATCGAGTTAGGTCGGCGTATTGCTCAAAAACCAACCGACACGAGACTACAAATTCGTACAGCAGATGATGCTGCCAGGTATGTTATGGATAGGATGAGGTACCTTAAAAAGGAACATTTTGTAACCCTGCTCTTGGATACGAAGCACCGATTACTGGGGGAAGAGACGTCGTCGATAGGGAGTTTGGATGCATCTATCGTCCATCCGCGGGAAATTTTTCGCATTGCGGTTCGCCGGAGTGTATCTGCTATCCTATGTGTGCATAACCATCCAAGCGGAGATCCGACACCGAGTGGGGAGGATGTCTCCGTAACGAAACGTCTTTCTCAAGCTGGTCGGGTACTAGGTATTGAAGTGTTGGATCACATTGTGATCGGGGATGGACGTTACATCAGCCTACGAGCGGCTGGTTACATGGAGAATTGATTTGAGAGGGGATTCCATCTAACGATGTTTGCAGTACGGGATATGGGCGTGGACTTAGGAACAGCCAACACACTGGTGTATGTGAAAGGCCGCGGAATTGTCGTTCGTGAGCCGTCCGTGGTGGCATTGCGCACGGACACCGGAGCCATTGAGGCAGTTGGTTCGGATGCAAAACAGATGATCGGGCGTACGCCGGGAAACATCGTGGCCGTTCGCCCAATGAAGGACGGTGTCATTGCCGATTTTCAAACCACTTCGACGATGCTTCGTCACTTTATCCGCCAAGCGATGAAGGCGAAATCGAATTGGTCGGGCAAGCCTCGCGTGATGATCAGCGTTCCGTCCGGCATCACTGCCGTTGAGAAGCGTGCCGTGGAGGATGCAGCGTTGGAAGCCGGTGCCAAAGACGCACAGGTCATTGAGGAGCCCATGGCAGCCGCGATCGGTGCAGGTTTGCCTGTGGGTGAACCGACGGGATCGATGGTGGTTGACATCGGTGGTGGAACGACTGAAGTCGCTATTATCTCCCTTGGTGGCATTGTGACCAGCCGCTCCATTCGCGTCGCTGGCGATGAAATGGATGAAGCAATCATTCAATATGTCAAGAAGACATACAATCTGATGATTGGTGAGCGGACAGCGGAGGAATTGAAAATCCAGATCGGCTCTGCTGCACCACTCGATGAGCCTAAGTCGCTCGATATTCGTGGTAGAGATCTGCTCACTGGGTTGCCTCGAACATTTACCATCAGTTCCGAGGAAATATGCGAAGCGCTGTCCGATACCGTCGGTTCCATCATCGAAGCAGTCAAGGTTACCCTTGAGAAGTCACCGCCGGAGCTGGCTGCTGACATCATGGACCGCGGCATCGTTTTGACTGGCGGCGGCGCGTTGCTCCGCAATCTTGACAAGCGTTTGTCCGACGAGACGGGCATGCCTGTGCTCGTCGCCGAAGAGCCATTGGACTGTGTCGCGATCGGAACAGGCAAAGCGCTTGATAACTATGACGTTTACCGGAAGCGGACGGTTGCCTTGCGTAAAGCGCAAGGTAGAGGCTAAGTAACAGAAGGGGAAGAGGGATACGGGTGTCCCGTTACCTAACGAGTCGCAGATTGTTTCTGCTCCTGGGCAGTATTATTTTGCTCATGGTCATCGCTGGTTTAACGATTTCGCGGGTAGGTCGAACAGCGAGTTTGCCGGAGCAGATCGTCATGAATGTACAGAACACCGTGTCGGGCTGGGTTTATCGGCCGGTAAGCAAGTTGACGGGCTTCTTCAGCGGCCTCCAAAGCTTGCGGAACATGTATCAGGAAAATGCTGAACTAAAGCACGAGATGCAAGACTACCAGAAGTTAAAAGCGCAGTTGACGAACACTGAAAATGAAGTCTCGCGCCTTCAGCAGATGGCTGGGTTTGTTCAGCAAAACAAGAATCAATTGCACCCTGTTCCAGCACACGTCGTTGGTCGCGAGCCGTCCTTATGGAATTCGGAACTGACCATTGACGTGGGCAGCCGGGAAGGTGTGGGACCGGATATGGCCGTTGTGGCTCCAGACGGCAGTCTAGTGGGACGTATTGAGAAGGTGGCATCGGACAGTGCCAAAGTTGTACTGATCACAGACACGCAGGTTGGTGACGGTGTGGCGGCGAAGGCACTCACGTCATCGAGCCAACCGTTTGGTGTTGTGACGGGCTCAACTCGAAATCAAGGGTCCCTGGATATGACATTCTGGGGTTCTCTAGTTCAGTTGCCCGCTAATCAATTGGTGGGAGACCAAGTCGTTACGTCTGGCTTAAGTGATGTATTCCCTCAGGGTATTGTTATCGGGAAGATCACAAAGGTTCAGTACGGCCCTCACAACACGGCCAAAACTGCAGTTGTTCAACCGTCAGCAAACTTGGACTATCTGCAAGATGTGCTTGTCGTTCGAACACCGAAACAGGTGGGCCAAGTCCAATGAGGCTGACGATTGCGTTTCTGCTGTTGTGGGTTGGTTTAATTCTGGAAGCAACGTTGTTTCAGATTCCACCTATCAATGCCATCCACCCGGGATTCGTCCTCTGCATTCTCGTGTTGATGGCGTTGATGCGCGGTCCGAATACTGCCGTTACGTTTGCAATCGTAATCGGACTCATCCAGGACATCTGTTATGGCTCATTCATTGGCTTGAATGCCTTCTCATATGGTCTCGTTGCGTACTTTGCAGGGGCCGTGTTCAGTCAGTTTCTTCATCGGAACCTTGCCATCACGTTTCTCACAACGCTGGTTCTGACGTTTATGCACATGTGGGTCACGTTTGGGTTGACACGATTGTTCGATGTGACAGCGGATCGTCCGACGTTTGTTCTGTCGCAGTCACTGATCGAAATGATCATCAACGGTTTAGTTGTTCTCATGCTCTACCCGCTGCTCACGCGACTCTTTATGAAACAGAGCCGGAGCCGTTACGATGTGCCCAGTGGAGATGTATGAGTGAAACGTCTCACATGTTCAATAGGTGGCGATTTAAAAACAACTCGCATTGCGAGTTGTTTTTTTCGTTATAGGTTAGAGAAGGAAACAAGGTACCGAAAGGCGAATAATGAGAGTTGGGCAAGAGCCCACCCTGGAGGGAACTTCCGTTGATAATCAACAGTGAATCCTTGTATGAGACGAAGCCGCTCGTTACGGTGAAGGGTACCCGCGACGGTCTTCTTTTTCTTCTAGATGAACACGCACCTATTGACGAACTCTGCGCATATGTGACGGATTTGCTCTCGGGTCAATCGGGAAAAGTCTTTGATGGACCGATTGTGGCGGTCGTAATCGATTACGGGCGCAGGCAAATGTCTCCGTCAGATTGCGGGAAACTACTCAGCCTTTTTATGGCGAGGCCCAATTTTGCCATTAAGGCTTGGGGTGGCGGGACACAAGCGAGGCAGTCCCTCTTTCACCGGAAAAACAACAGTCGTGCGCAAACCATTTATCACGGGGTGATTCGTGCAGGCCAACCCATGGCCTTTGAAGGCGATGTGGTCATCGTCGGAGACGTGAATCCAAGTGCGGAAGTTCGTGCGACGGGCGATATTTATGTGTTTGGGCGCCTCCTCGGAATTGCACACGCTGGCGTTGAAGGTGACACAGACAGCATCGTTGCCGCGACTGAATTTTCGCCCATGCAGCTGCGGATTGGGGATGTTGTCAGTCGCGCACCGCGGCTCCAAGACCAGCCACTGCACGCATTTATGGAATTCGCATATTTGGAAAATGGACTTCTCGCGGTTGCTCAAATGAGGCACTTCTATTCATGGAACAAAGCACGATCTCGTTTGAACCGCGTTAGTCAAAAGGGGAATCGGGCATGAGTTCAGCTATTGTTGTCACATCTGGTAAAGGCGGTGTCGGCAAGACCACGTCGACAGCCAACATCGCGACATCGTTGGCTCTTCTCGGCAAGAAGGTATGTATTGTCGACGCAGATATTGGTCTTCGCAACTTGGATGTTGTCATGGGGCTCGAGAATCGCATCATTTACGATATCATCGACGTCGCAAACGGCGATTGTCGGTTGCAGCAGGCATTGATCCGGGATAAACGGTTCGAGCATCTGGCGCTCTTGCCGGCTGCTCAGACAAAAGACAAGAGTGTGCTGACACCGGATGTGATGAAGGGTCTCGTCACATCCCTGAAGGAGGATTACGACTACGTCGTGATCGATTGCCCCGCAGGGATCGAGGATGGTTTCCGCGTTGCTGTTGCCCCTGCGGATTTTGCAATTGTCGTGACCACGCCTGAAAACGCCGCGGTGAGAGATGCGGATCGGGTCATTGGCCTGTTGGAACGCGAGCAGGTTGGGCAACCGAGGCTCATTGTCAACCGAATTCGACCCGACATGGTAAAACGCGGCGAAATGCTCGACATTGATGAAATTGTACAGATTCTCGCGTGTGATTTACTGGGCATCGTACCTGACGATGAAGGAGTCATCCGGAATTCCAATCGAGGTGAACCGAGTGCGATGAATCCAGATACACCCGCGGGCCTCGCCTACCGAAACATCGCTCGACGAATCCTTGGAGATTCCGTGCCACTCATGGTGCTCGAGGAAAAGCGAGGCCTCTGGGGCCGGATGAAAAAGCTGATCGGGGGACGATGACGAACCTCCTGTGTGAGACGAATTGGACAAACTCCAGTTCGTCTTTTTTTTATTCATACTTGTCCTTCGTCTTTCATAACCATGTGGTGAATGAGTGAGAGGGGGCTGTGCCGATGGCCGATGTCAAGAGGAGATGGCCTTGGCAGGCAAGACATATATCGTGGTCTGACGATACAGAACATACAGGGATGGTTCAAGATGAGTCCCGTGAGGGAGACTCGGTCCCGGCACCGTCGCGGTGGGTCACGGAGCCCCAAGCTGACCTATCCCCTTATGGATTCTCGGAGGATGACGGAGGTCTCCGTCAGGTTGAAAGCGGCGCTTGGCGCAAGGCATTTTCAGCACCGACGAAACCATCGCAGGGATTTGTACCAAGGACAAGTTCGGGTCCAATCCGCAATCACCCTGTGCCAAAGAAGTCATCACGAGCATCCTCGACACTGATGTGGCAGACATTTTGTGCAGCGGTTCTCGTCGGCATCGGGTACTTTGTTCAGCACGCTGACGAGCCAATTGCCAAGTCAGTTGATACACAGACACAGTCTGTGTTTGATACGGACTACACTGACAAAGTACAGCCGATGGTTGCCAAGGCGTTCTCTGATTTGCATTTGAGTGTACCGACGTTTGGCGGTAGTGCAGTAAAGCTTCACTCGCCGCTTCAAGGTACGATTGTCGATGACTACGGAAAAAACCATCCGGAAGTATGGATTGCGGCTGCGGCAGGGTCAAGCGTGCAAGCGGCGGGATCGGGTACTGTTTTAACAGTTGTCAAGAGTGGCAATACGGAGTTGGTCAAGATCGACAACGGATCATATGGAACGTCGATCTACGCCGGATTGGGATCTGTGACGGTTAAAGAAAACGAGTACGTGACTTCGGGGGAAGTCATCGGCAAGCTCCCGACGACACCGAGTCATCCCGCACTTCGATTCTCGCTCGTTAAAAATGGTCAATATGAAAATCCGCATGATTTCATCCAGTTTTCTGGAGGCGGACAATGACCGTTTTGACTCGAATCGAAACAACAATAGGCAGTGCCTTTGGTATCGGGCGGGTGCGAGTGCACCCGCTTTTTATAGCACTTCTCGTTGGAGCATACTTTACGCATCTTTTGCAGACTGCCCTTTTGTTGTTCACGTTTGTCATGTTACATGAGTTAGGGCACGCCTTTACCGCACGATTTTGCGGCTATGAGGTAGAGGAAGTCTCGCTCCTGCCGTTCGGTGGGGTAGCGAAGCTGTCATACGCTCGCTTGGGTTTTCAGCCCCGTGATGAGGCCCTGGTGGCGATTGCCGGCCCGTTCGTCAATCTACTACTGTGCATTCTCTCTGCCACTTTATATGGAATGCACGTCATTGACTTAACCTTGTACCAGCAATCGATGCAACTCAATATCTGGATTGGTGTCTTTAATCTCTTGCCTGGTTTGCCGCTTGATGGCGGTCGTATTTTACGCGCTGCGAGATCTCGCCAAGTTGGGTACGAACGTGCGACAATGGAGGCATACAATTTGGCATTTGCACTTTCCATCCTGCTCATGTTAACTGGAATTGTTGCTTTGTACACAGGACACCCGCATTTCGGCATGATGCTACTTGGGTTATTTTTGTTTGTCACAGCCTGGCGTGGACGAAAAGACACACGTGCGGAAACCATGCGCTTTCTGGATGCAAAACGCCGACAGGACAATTCGGTGTTGAAAATGCAGTCGCTCGCCGTTCGGAGTCCAACACCGATACGAGATGTTGTCGTTCAATTTGCACCAGACAGGTATCATATCGTCTACGTGTTAGGAGAAGACGGGCTGGTGTTGGCGCTCCTTGAAGAAACGGAACTGCTCGATGCCGTCTTCGAAGGTCGCTGGTTGGAACCTGTGATGGACTTGGTTCACGAACCATGAATTCGTTCCTTGCACGTTTGCACCTGACATGGTAAACTATAGCGCGTGTGTATACACTACAACCGCCTGCTTCCTGGGTTGTAAATTGGGTTTTTCCCATACCTTAGGCAGCGAGTCTGAGTGAAGGAGATTATTATGTACGCAATTGTTGAAACGGGTGGAAAGCAGTTCAAAGTAAGTCAAGGCGATACAATTTATGTCGAAAAGCTGGCACATGAAGTTGGCGAGTCCATTAGCTTGGACAAGGTTCACATGGTTCAAGACAATGGTACTGTTCGCGTAGGTGCTCCCCTTGTCGAAGGCGCTAAGGTTGTTGCTAAAGTCGTAGAACACGGCCGTGGCAAGAAGATCATCGTCTTCAAATACAAGTCGAAGAAGAACTACCACAAGAAGCAGGGTCACCGTCAACCGTACACGAAGCTCGTCATCGAATCCATTGAAGCGTAACCGATGATCCGATTTGAAATCCTGCAGCAGCGGGAGTCCGTCGTTGGATTTCGCGTCAAGGGACATTCGGGTTATGCCGATGCCGGATCGGATATCGTATGTGCTGCGGTTTCAGTGCTCGTATACAACGCAATTAACAGTTGTGAGCGCTTTGCCGGCGTCATGCTTGATGTTTTGGATGAGGGCGAGACACTGACGTGCCGATTGCCGAAACAACCTACGGAAGCGGTTCGTTTGCTGGTCAACAGTTTATTTTATGGCGTTGAGCAAGTTGCCGAGCAGTATCCGGAGTTCGTTCGAATTCAAACGCTTCCCATTTAGAATTTTTGAAAGGATGTATGTGGTTATGTTGATGTTAAACCTGCAACGGTTTGCTCATAAAAAGGGCGTTTCCTCCACACGTAACGGTCGCGACAGCATTTCTAAGCGTCTGGGTGTAAAAGAGCCAGATGGCAAAGTCGTAACGGCTGGTAGCATTTTGGTTCGCCAACGCGGTACCAAAATTCACCCGGGAACAAACGTGGGTATTGGTAAGGACGATACCCTGTTTGCTAAGGTTGAGGGTCGTGTTTCATTCGAGCGTTTTGGTCATGACCGCAAGCGTGTAAGTGTCTACCCAGTAGCTGAACTCGTAACACAATAATTGCCTGAACTTGATGTTCGATTTACACTGAGGGCCTGGCAGAGATGCCAGGCCTTTTTTGGAGAGGCGGTCGACAGAAACATGTTGGATGCAGACTCTACAACGAACGAAGCTACATCGTTTCGTCGGCATCGGCACGATGTTTTAAATGAACTGCAATTGGTCCGCGGTTATTTACAAATGAATCAACCGGAAAAGGCTGTCCGAGTCGTTGACCGCACCGCTGAATGGCTGCAGTCGTTAACTCGTTGGCAGGTCAGTTTAGATGGAGTTGGCGAAGAACTCATGTGGGTCGCATGTATGTGTCCAAACGTGGTCCTCAACGCCATAAAGGCGACGGAAGTTCCTTCTCCGCAAATCTTGCACAGTATGAAACGCTGGCTGAGCGATGTACAAGTGTTTCTCGCCGAGCATGGATTGCGCTTACACATCTCGGTTCGAGTGGATACACATATTTACATCCGAATTGCGGAGAATGATTTACCTGTTTCCTATGCAGACTGGGAAAATGACTATTTAGGATTGCAATTTACAGCGTTCAAAGACGCCTGTGATGGCTAGAATTAGCCGATCACATACTGGAGGTGAAGTTCATGTTTACGGATCACGCAACGATTTATGTAAAGGGTGGTGACGGTGGCAACGGCATTGTGTCGTACCGTCGAGAAAAATATGTTCCGCTGGGCGGACCCGCTGGCGGCGACGGTGGTAGAGGTGCCGATGTCGTATTTGTTGTCGATGAAGGCCTCCGGACACTCATCGACTTTCGGTACCAACGTCACTTCAAAGCACCACAGGGAGAGCACGGTGGGACAAAGAACAGGCACGGTGCTGGAGCGGAGGACATGCTGGTAAAAGTGCCACCGGGAACGCTTGTTAAGGATCGGGACACGGGCGTGTTTCTCGGCGATCTTACCCATCACGGCGATAAACTTGTCGTCGCACGCGGAGGTCGCGGAGGTAGGGGGAATACGAGGTTTGCAACGGCAACGAATAAAGCACCAGACATGGCAGAGAAAGGTGAGCCGGGGGAAGAACGATGGCTTGAGCTTGAACTTCGCGTTCTGGCTGATGTAGGTCTCGTTGGCTTTCCGTCGGTAGGCAAATCTACCTTACTAGCGTCTGTTACACGTGCCCGTCCGAAAGTGGGTGCATACCACTTTACGACGCTAACTCCCCAACTCGGTGTCGTTGAAGTACCGGATGGTCGAAGTTTTGTCTTGGCTGACTTGCCTGGACTCATTGAAGGTGCGCACGAAGGACTTGGCCTGGGTCACGAGTTTCTTCGCCACGTGGAGCGAACGAAGGTCATTGTCCACGTCATCGACATGGCTGCTGTTGACGGACGCGATCCGGTGCAAGACTTTCACGTCATTGAAAACGAACTGAGTACGTATGACGAAGCTTTGGCGGATCGTCCGCGAATTGTTGCCGCGAATAAGATGGACCTACCAGACGCACAAGAGGGACTGGAGAAATTTCGGGCGGCGTTTCCTGATCTCGAGATTTTCCCGATTTCAGGTGCCACCCATCAGGGGCTTGATGCAATGCTTCGACGTCTCGCCGACATTCTTGACGAGCTGCCCGACATTAAGGCGACATCTGTTGAAGATACGGATGAACAAACCCATAAGGTGTACCGTTTGGAGAAGGTGGAGCCGTTCACCATCCGTCGTGAAGGGAACGAATTTATCGTCGAAAGTGAAGAACTCGAGAAGTTGGTAAAGATGACGAACTTCCAGCAGTTCGACGCCGTCAAGCGATTTCAGCGAATTCTCAAGCAGAAGGGTATCGACGATGCGCTTCGTAAACGTGGAGCAAAAGACGGCGACAGCATTCGCATTCACGACATGGTATTCGACTTTGTGGACTAGGATCGCCATTCCGAGTTTTGTCTCGCAAGTGATGGGCGGCATGAAGTTTCATGCAAACGCGTCTCTTCCGTACGAGTGCTTTGGCTTCATCGTGCGGAAGGGCGGGGCAGTTTATACTATCCCCATGCCGATCACGGCGTCCAGCAATCATTTTTACGTTGATCCGAACGTTCTCGCACAAACGTTATACGGCTTCGATCACGCCGCCGTGTCCATCCTGTCAACTTATCACAGCCATCCCGGAGGCACTGAAACTCTGACTGATGCTGACCTGCCTCTCACATCTTGGTCACCCACTCATGTCCTCATCGCACGAACAATCACAGATTGGACCCTCCACGTGTTTAAGTGGGGCGCTTAAGATCGGCATACGCGAACTATCCTCTATGCGACATACGGTGCTGTTTTGGATAACTTTACAAAGTGACGTCTGATATCGTCTCCGGAGAACAGGCCGTCCCCATGAAATATCGAATTCCTCCCCTTAAAGATAAGAGGAGGGTATTTGGTATGGAAACATTCGATACAGCGCGGTTGCTTCAGCAGACCATCGACTATGCTGTTCATTGCAACGCCTCAGACATTCACCTCACCTGCATAAACGGGCGACTACAGGTGAACTACCGGGTTGGTGGCCGGATTCGCCCATTTGTGCATATGACAAGCCGCGCGGATGAGATCATCCGAAGGATCAAGGCGTTAGCCCGCATGGACGTCACTGACAAGCACTCGCCGCAAGAAGGTGCTTTTAGTTGGGATGTCGACGTTGAATCGGTTCGAATGCGCGTTTCATCGATTCCAATCTATGGTGGAGAATCTGTGGTCATTCGACTCTTACGGGAATCAACGCGTGTGAGGGACTTGCCGCAACTTGGATTGGACGGCGAACAATTGTTTGAACTGACCCAGTTACTGGACCGGGATACTGGACTCGTTCTCGTGGCTGGTCGTACCGGGGTAGGCAAGACAACCACGCTTTACGGCCTAATGAATTACCTCGCCCGTCAAGGGAGACAGGTATTTAGTATCGAAGACCCGGTGGAGGCACCCGTGCCAAATTGTCGACAAATCGAGGTTCGAGAACAAACAGGGCTTACCTATGAGGCATCCCTTCGGGCGCTATTGCGTCAGGATCCCGACGTTTTGATGATTGGCGAGATACGAGACAGAACAACTGCGGGCATTGCCGTACGAGCCGCGTTGACGGGCCGGCTTGTTCTGGCCACTGCGCACGCCGCAAGTGCGCGTTCAGCGGTCAACAGGCTCTTGGACCTCGGTGTGCCTTCAGCGTTATTGGACGAAACACTTCAGGCTATTCTTGTTCAGGAAGGACCTTCTGTGGGGTCGATCCACGTATCCAAGCATCACATTCGCAAACTTGGAACGGTGTCGGACTCTCTTTCGGTAAATCGGTTGACAAATGAGAACATCGATTGGGATGTCTATGCAGGGACGTATCATGCGATTTGACGTCAGCCGAGTATACGTGTCTGTACTCAGGCGAGATCGCGAAGAATTTCTCACTGCAATGGATCAACTTGCGGACTTGCTTGAAGCTGGAATCAGTCTTGAGCGTGCCTTCGGCTACTTGACACAACAGGGGCAAAAAGGATCTCGAGAAGTCGGAGAGCGAATGCTTCATCGTTTGGAAAACGGACTTCCGCTGTCAGATGTGTTTCTTGACTACGTGGATCCGGTCCATCTCAACATATTTCATCTCGCAGAGCAAGTGGGGAGGCTTCCACAAGCTTTAGGCGATTATGTGGAACACGAGCGGGAACGGCGACGATGGCGTAAAGACATGTCACAAAAATTGACTTATCCAGCGATGTTGCTCGTCGCGTGTTACGGACTCGCTGTTTACGTTCGACTTCAGGTTCAGCCCGAACTCGCCCAACTCCAGGTTGAACTTGGAAACAACACGGGTTTGGGGATGACAAGTAAAATCGTACAAAACATTCCGATCACGCTCCTCAGTCTCATTTCAATACTCCCGTGCCTATACGTGGCTGTCGTCTTGTGTCGTCGGTTTACCGGCAAACGCATTGTCTCGCTTCCATTCGACGCCTTGTTGCAATTCGTTTATTCAGAACAGTTTGTATACGGAATTGAAGTCCAAATAGACGGGGGTTTGACGCTCATTGAAGCGCTTCATTTTCATAAGGAAGGTAGAAATGCACGCTTAGAACGCGACTATGCTGAGGTTCAAAATGGCGTCATGGCCGGCTTCAAGTTGTCCCAAGTGCTCCCTGCCACCCTAAACCCAGTATTACAGCAGATCATCGAGGTGGGGGAATACACAGGAGACTTGTCTGATTCACTGCACAGGGCACGGATGTTTCTACTAGCGCGGATAAAACGACAGACGGACCGCATTTCCACATGGTTGGAACCGTGCGCCATGGCTGTCATGGGTCTCATTGTTGGAAGTAGTATGTACAGCGTGTTCGGGCCTATGTACCAAACCGTGTCGTCGATGGGCCTGCATTGAATTCTGTGATGAAGGAGTTGATTTTCCCTTGCAAAACACGCGTTTACGGCCGCAGAGAGATGGCGCATTTTCCCTGCTTGAGTTGATGGTTGCTGTGGCCATCGTGGCGATTATGGTAGGTGTTCTCACGCCACATCTGATGGGTGCCACGGAACAGGCCCGTCAGACTGCTTGTGACGGCAACACGAAAACCATTTCTGCGGCACTGGCCGAGTATAACTTAATGCACTTTTCACTACCTTCTGGTGATACAAATGCACAGCTAACAGCACTCGTTGCAAACCGTTTGTTGGACAACAGTGCTCTAACTGGTCATTTTACGATTGACGACGTAGACCCCAACAACACCACCGTAAGCTGTGCAAGCACAGGAGGAAACAACGAATCATGACCTGGAGACAAAGATACGGTCGCAAACTACTTGGTGAATTGAATGACGACCAACATGGGTTTGGTCTCGTAGACACAATGGTTGCGCTCGCTTTGACTATCGTCGCATTGGGTTTTGTCGCGCTTGGGGCAATCCAACTAAAGCGAACGGCCGATCTCGACGGTGCCGCCCTGATTCTCTTAGGGCACTTACGCCTGGCCCAGTCGCTTGCAGCAACTTCTGACGAAGCGGCGAGTGTCTGGCTTGATCCGTACGACACTCGATATCATTTGACGCGTGGAACGACATTTTTAGGCCAATACCAGTTTCCAAGCGATGTGGATTACGTGGACGGGTACCTGCAGTTGCCAAATCGGCGAATCTCTTATGACAACCTTGGCAACGCTCAAGTCGCAGGGCAAATCCGTTTGACGAACGGATCGGTCGAACGCGACATTCACTTATACATGGGCGCGGGGTTGCAAGTTTCGGGGTGGCTTAGTCAATGAATTTTCTCGAAACATTGGTCGCTGTCTGTGTGCTTGTTATATTGGTTCCGGTTCTTGGTCTGTCTGAGTCAAATATCTCTCGTGTTCTCACCCTCGGTCAGGTGCAGGCGAGTCAGAGCATGGTGGAGATGAGCGTGCTGAATGAGTGGCTGTCGAATTCCCCAGTTCCTCACAACATTCAAGAAGGAGGAACGACCTATCATATTTCAAAAGAGATGGATACGTCGTCAACAGGGTGCCCAACAGTTGTATTTACGATCTCGACAAGCGCGGACATCTCGAATAAAAAGTTCTTCATTCCAGACTGCGATAGCCGCATTCTCAATGATTGAAGTCTGTATCAGCATATCCATATCAGCCGTCCTCATTGTCACGTCAACGAGTTGGCTTGGATCAGTGTACCAACTTTTCGTCAAGCATGAGCGTTCTTTGGAGGACACGGCGATGGTTGAGTCGTTATGCCGCAGTTTTGAACACGATATCCACGCGGCAAGGGGCGTCACTGTCACGGCAAATCACGTTGTCATGGACATGTACGCGGGCCAACAGTTCACATATTCGTTAAATGGCGCGCATCAAGTGATACGGGTTCAACGTGGGGGCGGCGTGGCCGTCGTCAGCGCCGGATTAAACGAATTTGCCGCGGTTGCAAACGGCAAGCTCGTTCGCGTTCACGCGACGCTTGAGGATGGGACAACCGCGGATTTCGACGGCCAAGTTGGCATTCTAGGCAGTGACGACACAACATGACACGAGCAGGCCAGATGCAAGAAGGTAGCGTTCTGCTGTCTGTCCTGTCTTATGTCCTCGTAATCTCTATTCTGCTGTCGTCAATGGTTTACGCGTGCCAACTGTTCCTGGTCGCTGATAATCGCCAACTGCAAAGCGTACAATCCTACGCCGTTGCGAGAAGCATTGCCCTCACTGTCCTAAAACGTGTGCAGGCGGGACAGGCCATGCAGGACCAAGTACTCAATGTCACCGACAGTACTGTTCATATCCAAACTGTGTCAAGTGCGGACCAAACCAGTGTAAAAGTGGAAGCCCAATTGGGGGACGTGACCGATACGGTTTCTTTCATCTATGATACAATCGCTCATAGAATACGAGTCTGGCAGGACAACGGTCCAGGGGTCGTGGAGTGATCGAAGTGAAAGACAATCTTATTGCATTGGTTGGCTTTATGGCCAGCGGAAAGTCGACGGTCGGGGCTGCCCTTGCGTCTCGTTTACATCGTCGTTTCATTGACTTGGATAAATACATTGAAGACATCGTTCAGTTGCCAATCCCTGAAATCTTTCAGTCGCAAGGTGAAGTTGGGTTTCGGTCCATTGAGACGCGGATGCTCGCGGACGTAACAGCGACGGAGCAGAATATCGTTTTGTCCACAGGTGGTGGCATCGTCACTGTGGAACAGAATCGAGCACTGCTTTCCAGTGCATGGAGATGTGTCTATTTAAGGGCCAAGCCGTCTACTATCCAGCAGCGCTTGGAAGCAGATGGAACGCCTCGTCCGCTCCTGCAGAGTGAAGATCCAAGTCTGCGCATTCGCACACTGATGGCAGATAGAACATCTTGGTATGAGGAAGTTTCAGATGTTACAGTCGACGTTGATGATCTGTCTGTCGATGACATAGCAGACCGCATAATCACTTTGTTGCACCTAGTGTAAGGAGGCCCATATGCAGCATATCCAACAAATGTTTCCTAGATCATTTCAGGGCCACGACAAGGGCTTCGATGTTGATTACTTTCGCCAGCGTATTCCGGAGCTCAACGAGTTGAATCTATCGGATGCCTTTATCACAAGGTATCGTGCAACGCTTTTGGAGTACCTGCGACAAGCGTCTATCTGCGACGCTTGCCGTGGTTACGAACACTGCGGAAAATCAGGTGACATGCAGGGGTTTGTTCAAGTACTCGAACCGTACAAGAGCCAACTTACGGTGAGTGTTCAGCGGTGTCAACCGTTCTTGGAATTTATGGCGAAACGCAGAGTCGACAAGTATGCGTCGGCGGCAGGTATGATGGAACTTGATGAAGGATTTCAGTTCTCCAATTACCCCGAGGAGCAGGCACAAAAATACCCGAGACTCATGCGCTACGCACGACAATTTGCACATGGCTTTGTACCTGGGAGCAAAGAACACAACGAGAATTCGGGACTGTATCTGTTCGGGCCTCCAGGGGTCGGAAAAACACATCTGATGTTTGCCGTCTTTAATCAGTTGCGTGAGCGGGGGATCCCCTGTCTGGTCGTACGGTCAGACTCACTGTTTGATCGGATGCGCCACATGATTGCGGATGGGCAAGATTTGGAGCCATTTCTGGAGACGCTAGCGAGCGTCCCTGTTCTCGGTGTGGATGAATTTGCACAAGAACGAGCCAATGATTTTACAATGGAAAAGCTTTTTCGTATTGTTAATCATCGTTTTCATGCCAAATTGCCGACTTGGTTTACCAGTAATTATGCGCCTCCTGAGGCATATCGCCGCGGAGGGGAAGATGTCAACGATACGGTTGCGCCATTGCGTTCTCGAATCATGCAGATGTGCGTGATGGCCCGGCTTGAGGGTCCGGACGCGCGGCAGCGCAATCTGCAGTCCCTTACGTGAATGACTGTTTTGCTACGACTGGCGCAGGGGTAGACCGACGAGTGCCACCTGTGTCCATATCACATCAATATGGGGTGAGCTCTTGCGAAGGAGTTCATCCCGTTTTCGTTGATGTTCGGCTTGTATTTTCAACTTCTCGTCGTCGTCATAATCCGGCAAAATGCTCGTGTAGTATGCGTCCAATTGCGACAGATCATCTTCCAATCGGCGCTCTGCCTCTTGCGCCCAGGCGTGTGGGAGATGCTCGATGTGCCGCTCAATATGCGATCTGACAGAGTCGAGTCCGTCACTCGGCAAAATCGCGGCGACACGCAGTAGACTTTCCATGTCACAGGGTTTCATGTGAATCCGCTGGAGACGGCTGTAGAAGTCTAGAACAGTTTGACGGTTCGTGAGACATACGCCGATGGAAAACCACTGTTCTTGGACGGAGTCGGCGACAAATTGGATCAAACCGTTGACCAGAAGCCATGGGATACACTCCGCTTCATGACTCACGTGTTGCGGCATGACGCACGCGTACTTGCCCCGAGATGAGACGCTGTCAATGATCTTGTTTAAACGAAACGATCCCAAGTTTACATATTCACTCTGTTTCGGGCGAGCAAACATGCGTTCATATGGATTTTGCGGGGGATTTGCTTCCAAATGCCGTCGATGTTCGTCTGCAAGTCGGTTGTCTTCGCGCTCTTTGGCCACCTCTGAAAACGCCAACCGCAGTGTCGTGGGTTCGATGGTTTGATTCGTCTTTTCCGCCCAGAGCCAGAAAAATGGCCGATCCGTCAGTTCCTTGTCGACATCGAGCGGCAAGCGCACTTCTCGGTACATCTCTGCAGTGCGCAATTGTTCTGCTCCAACGGCCGCGAAGTAGGCGTCACAAAACGCCAAACGTTCTTCGTCTTTGCGCAGTGGGATAGAAGTCAACTTGGTCCCTCTTTCCATGGACTGAGTTAGTGGAATATTTTTCTGCCCATATCATGGATTTTCGTGCCCAAATCGTCATGTGATTGGCTGTTCATGGCCGCTTCAAACAAGCTTTTCTCGAAGTTCGTAAACTTCTGCTCGCTGACGATGTAATCCAACTCCCCTATAACGGTTTCGAACATGTGGATTTTTTCGTGCAGCAGCCGCACGATATGTTCTTCAATCGTGTCCTTTGTAGCCAAATTGTAGATGTAGCAGGTTTGTTGTTGGCCCAGTCGGTGAATTCGGCCGATTCTTTGCTCCAAGCGCATCGGATTCCACGGTAAATCGAAGTTGATCATATGATTACAAAATTGAAGGTTGATCCCTTCACCACCTGATTCAGTTGCAACGAGAACCTGAACATTCTTCGAAAACAAGTCTTTCATCCAGTCCTTTTTCCCTCGTTTAAACCCGCCGCGAAAGGGGACCGCTGATATGCCTTTTTTCTTCAACATATAGAGAATAAAATCTTGTGTGGCGCGATATTCCGTGAAGACAATACATTTGTTGTCATCCATCCCTTGAACTAGTTCAAGGACCTTCTGGATCTTCGTATACTCGGGAATCCGACTGCCAATCGCGATCAGCTCCGCCAATTGTTCTTGCCGCTCTGGACTTTTAGCTTTTTTCTGCATTTTCTCCAGGGAAATCATAGCCGCGTAACTAGAACTGCAGATCTCTCGTTGAAGTGTCAGTAAAGGCAGCATGGACGTTCGAAGGGACTTTCGCGTATCGTACTCGGATCTGAGTAACGATTGGACGCTGTCGTAAAAGATCCGCTCTTCATTCGACAAAGTGAGCTTGACAACTTGGACTGTCCGAGGGGGAAGGGTCGTACTTCCGTCCTGACGCCTGTTGCGAATCATCACGTCACCCATCGTTTCACGCAGTCGATCGGCATCTCTGGGTGTCCTCCGTGTGGCCACGTGATTGGACGAGAACTCTTGTACACTCCCTAGGTGCCCGGGTTTCAACAGGGTGACCAGTGTATGCAATTCCTGTAGCTGATTCTGCATCGGCGTGGCAGTCAACAGCAGCAGGTATTTGTTTGGGATTTGGTTCGCCATTTGCCAGTTTTTTGTTCGATGATTTTTTAATTTATGAGCTTCGTCGATGATGACCATGTCCCACGGCTGCGCTAAGACGACGTCTTTGTGAGGGGGACGCTTAGCTGTGTCGAGTGAAGCGACGACGATATCGTATTGCTCCCATGTCCAAACGTTCCTTTGTGGTGTCGCGTCGATGCGGAACTTTTCGTTGAGCTCCCGTGTCCACTGTAGTACGAGCGAGGCAGGCACAAGAACGAGTGCCTTGCGGACCAGGCCACGGAGAATGTACTCCTTGAGCACTAGACCCGCTTCAATCGTCTTTCCTAAACCCACCTCATCTGCCAAGATGGCTCGGCCGCGCAGCTCTTTTAAAACCCGCCCTGCTGTTTCGATCTGGTGGGGAAGGGGCGTGAATCCGTGAATATGGTCCATTGCAAGGAGCGACTCGAACGTCGGTGCCATTCGAGCTCGCGATGCCGTCACAGCGAGTTGAAATAAGTCCCATTGAGTGGGGGACAAACCGTTTGAGCCGACGTCGAGTAGTTTGTTTAAGCCGTCGTCCATGGACTCACCCGTCCAAGCGATTACTGGCATCATCTTCGGTGTCACAAACTGTGAGTCGAGCGTGCTTCTATCAGCATGATTTTCCAACCTTAAGTTCATTCGTGATTCCTCCGACAATGCTTGTTTCTCTCGCATCCTGTCATGTAGTATGTGACAAGTGGAATGCTTTATTTCATCTTGTCGAAAAATGTCGCGAGAGAATCCCAAAAGGGGGAAGACCTGTGGCGCCAAAACGTACCCCACTGTATCATCAACATCTTGCTGCCAAGGCAAAGGTTATTGATTTTCATGGGTGGGAGATGCCGGTCCAATATCAAAGCATCGTGCAGGAGCACCACGCAGTCCGAACGAATGTCGGATTGTTTGATGTCTCGCATATGGGTGAGTTTTTAGTCGAGGGGCAGGAGGCTGAAGCGCTCGTACAGTTTATCGTTACAAATGATGTCGCTCGCCTTCGGGAAGGTGGTGCACTATACACGTTAATGACCGACGAGAACGGCGGTACTGTCGACGATTTGCTTGTCTACAAGCTTGCGGCGGATCGCTTTCTGCTCGTAGTCAATGCGGGTAACATTGATAGTGACTTTGAATGGGTGAAAGAGCATGCAAATGACTTTGACGTGTCTGTGTCAGACATCTCGGAGAAAGTGGCACTCCTCGCCGTGCAGGGTCCGAACGCAGAACGGGTTCTACAACCCCTAACCGACGATCCACTGGGCGAGCTGAAGCCGTTTTCGTTTTATGTGGGAGAGGTTCTGGAAAAGAAGGCAATCATCTCTCGAACGGGTTACACCGGTGAGGACGGATTCGAACTTTACGTACAGGCAGACGATGCTCCCCTGTTGTTTGAGTCACTTCTGAAAAGTGGCGCTGTCCCGTGCGGACTCGGTGCCCGGGATACACTGCGACTGGAAGCGAAATTAGCCCTTTACGGAAACGAGCTGTCAAGGGGTGTCACGCCGTATGAAGCGGGACTTGGCATGTTTGTAAAGCTCGACAAAGGGCCTTTCGTGGGTCGTGATGCGCTGTACAAACAAAAGGAACAAGGTGTTGCGAACAAGCTCGTTGGCATCCAAATGGACGACCGGTCTATTCCCCGTAGTGGTTACGATGTCATCGTTGAAGGCAACGTTGTTGGCCGCGTCACATCCGGCACCATGTCGCCAACACTCAGCGTAGCCATTGGACTCGCACGAATTGACGTACAGTTCGCGCAAGTAGGTCAAACGATTGAAATTGATATTCGTGGACGCCGACATCCTGCACATGTTGTGCCAACGCCGTTTTACAAACGCAATCAGGCGTAGAACAAGCCGTAAATGGGAGGCATTTGCACTTGAATCAGTTTGGTTATATTCCGCATACGGAAGCTGATCGAAAAGCGATGCTAGAAGCCCTTGGTATCGAAAACACCGAGGCGCTTTTCGGTGATATTCCGGCGGATATTCGCTTGCAAAATCCGTTGCCAATTGAACGAGCTATGTCCGAGCTTGAGCTCAGTCGTCACTTACAAAAGCTGGCGGATAAGAATATGCATCTCGACCGCGTAGTGAGCTTTTTGGGCGCAGGCGCATATGAACACTATCAACCAAGTGTTGTAGACGCGATTGTCAGTCGTTCGGAATTTTATACTTCGTACACTCCTTATCAACCGGAAATGAGTCAAGGGCTGCTTCAAGCCACGTTTGAGTACCAGACAATGGTTGCCGAACTGACCGGCATGGATGTCGCCAACGCAAGTATGTATGACGGACCTACGGCCTTTGCGGAAGCGGGTCTCGTCGCCAGTGCGCATACGCGACGCAACCGCATACTGGTGGCCGACAGCGTTCACCCCGAGTATTGTGCTGTGCTTGAAACGTACGCTTCGGGTCAGGGGATCGAGGTGGTCTATGTACCACAGAGAGACGGTCGGGTTGATCTTCAA
Organism: Alicyclobacillus dauci; assembly: GCF_026651605.1. Taxonomy (GTDB): domain Bacteria; phylum Bacillota; class Bacilli; order Alicyclobacillales; family Alicyclobacillaceae; genus Alicyclobacillus; species Alicyclobacillus dauci. The sequence continues at coordinate 2,224,509 of NZ_CP104064.1, forward strand.
TCGTTGACCGACCAACTGGACGACACGGTGGCCGGTGTCATGATTCAATATCCGAACTTTTTCGGCGTGATCGAAGACGTGCGTGAAATTGCGACACTGGCACACGAAGCTGGTGCACTGTGCACAGTCAACACGTATCCAGTGGCCCTCGGTCTCCTCGAGGCGCCGGGCAACTTGGGAGCCGACATTGTCGTCGCGGAAGGGCAGTCACTGGGCAACAGTATCTCCTATGGCGGACCTTATCTGGGCGTCATGGCCGTCAAGCAACCACTGATGCGAAAGCTACCTGGCCGAATCGTGGGCCAGACGACAGACGCACAGGGGCGTCGAGGCTTCGTGCTGACGCTGCAAGCTCGCGAGCAGCATATCCGTCGCGAGAAGGCGACTTCGAACATTTGCTCGAATCAATCACTCTGCGCTATCGCTGCAACGGTATTTCTTTCCTACATGGGCAAAGAAGGAATGCGTGAGTTGGCAGTGCAGAATTACCATAAAGCGCATTACCTAGCCCAGCGTCTCGCTGATTTGAACGGCATTGAACTGGTGTTCCAGTCGCCATTCTTTAATGAGTTTTCCATTCGTTTGCCGAAGCCGGTGGCCGAGATTCAGAATGATCTGCTCAGTAAAGGGTTCTTGTTTGGCTACGATCTATCGCAGACACATCCGCAACTGGGTGACGTTGTCCTGCTCAATGTGACGGAAGTGAGGACGCGCGCTGAGATGGATGAGTTGGTGCAGGCTGTTCGGGAGGTGATCGCGTGACGATCCAGCGCGAAGGTGAAGAGAAGCTCATTTTCGAGATCAGCCAACCGGGACGTAAGGCGTACGCCCTGCCCGAATTGGATGTCCCAGAAGCGGATTTGTCGGACGTAGCGGGATTTGTTCGTCTCGAACCTGCCGCACTTCCGGAAGTGAGTGAACTGGATGTGGTTCGTCATTTCACGGCCCTTTCGCAAAAAAATCACGGTGTCGACTCTGGGTTCTATCCACTTGGGTCGTGTACCATGAAATACAATCCCAAACGCAATGAAAAAGCTGCTCGTTTGGATGGGTTTGCCAAGATTCACCCGCTCCAACCTGTGAAGACGGTCCAAGGAGCACTGGAACTCATGTATCGACTGCAGGAGGACCTCATTGGTATCACTGGAATGGATGCAGTCAGCCTGCAGCCGGCGGCGGGTGCGCAGGGCGAGTGGACGGGTCTCATGATGATCCGACACTACCACGAACAACAGGGGCAGCCACAGCGCAACAAGGTGATCGTTCCAGACTCCGCTCACGGTACGAATCCTGCGAGTGTCAGTATGGCTGGGCTGAAGACGGTGACCATACCGTCTAAGCCAGACGGCAGTGTCGATCTCGACGCACTCAAGACGGCTGTGGGCGATGACACGGCTGCACTGATGCTGACCAACCCGAGCACGCTCGGTTTGTTTGAGTCGCAAATCGTCGAGATCGCTAAAATTGTTCACGATGCGGGTGGGCTTCTCTACTACGACGGGGCAAATATGAATGCCATTCTGGGTTACGCACGGCCTGGGGACATGGGGTTTGACGTGGTGCACCTCAACCTTCATAAGACGTTCTCGACACCGCATGGAGGCGGGGGACCAGGTGCCGGACCGGTTGGTGTCAAATCGTTCCTCGAGCCGTACTTGCCAAAACCGGTGGTTCAAAAGTCGAATGACCGATTCGAGTTGAATTGGGACCGGCCGTTGTCCATTGGTAAAGTGAAAGGTTTTTACGGGAACTTCGGAATTCTCGTTCGAGCCTACACGTACATTCGTACAATGGGTGCGGACGGCTTGAAACTTGTTTCTGAGTCAGCTGTCCTCGCTGCAAATTATCTGTTGTCGCAGTTGAAGGATGACTATGAAGCACCATTTGCCGGGCCATGTAAACACGAATTTGTCTTGTCGGGTGTTCGGCAAAAGGAACACGGCGTTCGTACGTTGGATATCGCGAAACGACTGATTGATTTCGGGATTCATCCCCCGACCATTTACTTCCCGTTGATTGTGGAAGAATGTTTGATGATCGAACCGACTGAATGCGAGAGCAAAGAAACATTGGATCGGTTTGTGGAAATCATGAAACAGGTCGCTTTGGAGGCAAAAACGCAGCCAGAACATGTCCTGACTGCGCCGCACAATACGATTGTTGGACGGTTGGATGAGGTGACAGCTGCACGAACACCAGTGTTACGATATACCTGCGGTTGACTCGTCGTCCGTGCGAGCCTGGAGATGCGGGATTGCGTTCACCACACTGACGGAAAACACCCCATTTTCCACTCGGAGGCAAGTGACGCTTGTATTGTGAATGACGGGATCCGGTTGTCCGAGCCAGCGCAGTGCGGCTCGGACGACACCCCCGTGCGTTGCGACAACAATGCGTCCGGTTGGGTGCTTGGCGGCGATTTCCGTCAAAAACTCGGAAACTCGCGCTTCCACCATAGAGGGCGTCTCGGCGTCCGGCGCACCGTTTGGAAACCGCCGATCTTTGTCTTGCCGATTCAGCCCTTCTGCTTGACCGAAGTACTGCTCGCGAAGTTGTGGGGTTGTTGACAGCGGGGTCCCCGTCGAGTCAGCGATGGCCTTTCCGGTATCGCGGGCCCGGGATAGGTCACTTGTGTAAATGTGCTGGAATGGGATACCCGATAAACTGGCAGCTAAGCGTCTTGCTTGGTCCCTTCCCGTTTGATTGAGCGGAATGTCCGTCCATCCTTGGACACGTCTGTTTAGATTCCAATCTGTCTCTCCGTGCCGAACGAGCCAGATGTCCATGTCAAAGCCCCCTTTTATGACTTTGCATTGCGCGCTCAGTCACAGTCACAGTCGTATCGACTCAATGAGAGCTGTGGGCTTTGCCCATAGCGAATGCTGTCAGTGATAAATGATCAGTCTTCAGTATAGCAAGAGCGCATAGCCCTGTGGTACAATAGTTCCGGTTTTGACGGTCTTTTCCACGGACTGAAGAGCAGGGAGGCGTATGTATGAGTGCACCATATTTACTACTGGTGAACGGCCCGAATCTAAATCGCTTGGGCGTTCGGAAACCTGATACATATGGTCGACAGACGCTGTCCGATATCATCGCGCTCGCTCGTAATACCGCAGAGCCTCACGGGCTTGCGGTCGTCGACTTTCAGTCGAACCACGAAGGCGCGTTAATCGATTTCTTGCAAGAACGTGGTCCGGGTGCAGCGGGAATTGTCATCAATCCTGGTGCGTTCGGTCATTACAGTTACGCGTTGCGTGACTGTTTAGAAGATATTGATCGTCCGACTATTGAAGTGCATATATCGAATGTTCACAAACGAGAATCGTTTCGTCATCATCTTGTTCTTTCTGATGTGGTCATCGGACAAGTTGTTGGACTTGGAACGGAAGGATACAGGTACGCGGTAGAAGCTTTGTGCCGCCGTTTCAAACAATCGCACGATCTCGATTCAGACTGATGTTGTGGAGGGACCCATGTGATTTCAAGCAACGATTTCCGTACAGGCACGACCATTGAGTATGACGGCGCTATTTGGCGCGTCATTGAATTTATGCACGTGAAGCCCGGCAAAGGTGCAGCGTTTGTTCGCACCAAGCTGAAAAATGTAAAAACAGGCGGCGTCAAGGAGCAAACCTTCCGTGCAGGTGAAAAAGTACCCCGTGCCCGCATCGAAACCCGCGAAATGCAATATTTGTACAACGACGGCGAAATGTACACGTTCATGGATACGGAAACGTTCGAGCAAACGAACATCAGCCGTGCTCAACTGGAATACGAACTAAACTTCCTCAAGGAAAACATGAACTGCTATATCGTGATGTACCAAGGTGAAACCATCGGTGTGGATCTGCCGAACACCGTTGAACTTGAAGTTACGGAGACAGAACCGGGAATTCGTGGCGATACAGCAACAGGCGGCAGCAAGCCAGCCACCGTTGAAACAGGTTACACTTTGCAAGTCCCGTTCTTTGTGAACGTTGGGGATCGTTTGATCATTGACACGCGGTCAGGCGCGTACGTCTCCCGAGCATAACGGATTTTACATCGCATAAAAAACACCCCACTGCGTCAGTTGCGCGGTGGGGTGTTTTTTGTCGATGTCGTTGAATCTAGTTGGTATGTAACGTCCGCTGTTCGCATATCAAGTAGCGTGGAGAGGAGGCCTGTCCCTTGTTTCATGTGGTTGATAAAGTCGTTTACGCAATGGCTTCGCTGCGGTTTATGTCGGGGCTCGTGGAAGTGACAGGGGGCCTCTTGATGCTCTATTTCGGGACTGCTGAGCGGTCACTCCAAGTAAACGCGACATTGGCCCTCGTTGGTCCGTTTGTTCTCATTGCCGTCACGGCTTTTGGCGTTGCCGGGATTGCTGGCGAGGTGAGCTTGCGTCGTATCGTGCTACTGCTCATCGGCGTCGGCTTCATCCTGTACGCGTCCCGATCCTAAGTCACCTCGCCCCCCCGCAACAACAATCCCTTTAAGCCGCCTTCTTGCGGATGAAACTGAAGACAAGTGCCATGAGCAGGACGAAAATCACGAGGAACACGACAATCCAACGGATCATGACTGAAATATCCACTTGTCGACCCTCCCCATGCTGTTCCTTATCTCAGTCAATGCATGAAGTGCGAAAATGGTTCCGGATTGTGCTCCTGGATTCTTTTCGCATATGCGTGAACCGTTGTCCATATACATGGACTAGGTGAGGAGGTGGACCAATCGTGTCAATACCCTTCACGGAGGGGAAGCCACCAAAACCTTGGCGGCGGGCCCTAGCAATTCTGCCGTCAGAGCTGGAGGAGCGCATCCTTGGGCTCGACACAAGTTTACTTGACGGGCTGGAGGAAGTACGTCTTCGTGTGGGACAACCACTGGAATTATGCGGACGCCACGGCAGTTTGTTTCTCAAGACAACGACCGGGGTAACGGCACACGTCACGGAGGGACTTCGTCTATCGTCTGGCCATCTAAACCAGGTCATTCAGAATGTTACACAGTTCTCTCTATACGCCGTTGAAGAGGAGTTACGACGTGGCTTCATCACCATTCCGGGGGGCCATCGCGTTGGCGTAGCAGGAAGAATGGTTTTGGATCGAGACGGTCATGTCAAGTCGATCCGGACCATTTCGTCGCTGAACGTACGAATCGCCCGCGAAATTCCAGGGGTTGGGTCAAGTATTCGTTCCCACTTGTACGACAAGTCGGACGGGAGGCCGCTGTCGACGTTGATTCTGTCGCCACCGCAATGCGGAAAGACGACACTCATTCGCGATCTCGCCCGGCAATGGAGCGAAAGTCTCCTCGTGCGCCGCAAATATCCCGCCAAAGTTGCCATCGTGGATGAGCGTTCCGAAATTGCTGGGTGCGTCGAAGGCGTCCCTCAGTTCGCGGTTGGGCCACGCACCGATGTGCTCGACGGTTGTCCGAAGGCAGAGGGGATGCTGATGGCCATTCGCAGTCTGTCGCCTGACATCATCATTACCGACGAAATTGGGCGGGTCGAAGATGCCGACGCCATCATGGAGGCTACGCACGCCGGCGTGGCGGTCATCGCCACGGCACACGCATCGCGCCTGGACGAATGGCGGAGGCGTCCGAACATGGATACCTTGTTCACGGCAAGAGCGTTCTCTCGCTATGTTTTGCTCAGTCGCAAAAATGGACCAGGGACGGTCGACGCAGTGTTGGACGAGACGGGCCGAGTGCTTTCCTAGGAGAGGGTCGATTCACTTGTTGAAGTTAGTCGGAGCGATGCTTATCGTACTGGCGACTACGCTGATTGGGTTCCGAGTCGCCGGTGCATACCGTGATCGGCCTCGACAACTGCGGTCTCTCATACGTGCACTGACACATTTACAGGCAGAAGTAGAGTACCAAACCACGCCTTTACCAGTTGCACTGCAAAATGTAGCAGCACGCGGTTCACCTCCTTGTTCGACTATGTTTCAGCGCGTCAGTGACCATTTAATCAAAGACGGAATGACGGTTTCAGAGGCATTCCGAGTGTCACTCGTCCGGCTCGTGGGCGAGAGTGCCTTGCAGAGTGCCGATTGCGAAGCCATACAGTCAGTCGCTGATTCCTTGTCAACCATGGATGTTACACATCTTCAGACGCAGTTTCAGATGGCACTGGAAGCGCTCCGTCAAGCTGAGAGCGGGGCGAGGGAGCACGGACTAAAAAACGCTCGTCTTTGGCAGTACCTCGGTGTGCTCACAGGCGTAATTCTTGTAATACTACTTTACTAAAATGGACCTCGTTCATATCGAGGAGGGCGGAAGATGACGCCGGAAATTCGAGACGTGTTCCGGATCTTTGCGGTGGGTTTTATTGCGGCAATTCTCCATACAGTCCTCAAGCAGAGCGGCAAGGAAGACTTCGCGCACTGGGCGACACTCGTTGGGTTCGTTGCGGTACTAGCTATTGTCGTTGGTTACATTGATCACCTTTACCGCGAGATTACAAGCGTCTTTTTACTTCAGTAGGTGAGAGCGTGCACATTTTTCAACTCGTCGGAATTGGTCTAACGGCCACGGTGCTCATATCAGTTCTGCGCGATCACGCTCCGCAGTTCGCGATGCTTGTGTCTATTTTGGCTGGGGCAGTTCTACTGACGATGGCGGTTCACAATATGGACAGTGTCGTGAAAAGTCTGTCCAGTCTGGCGAATGCGGCGAATTTGGACCATGGGTTCCTCACGACAGTGCTGAAAATTATTGGTATCGCTTACATCGTCGAGTTTGCAGCGCAAGTGGCCCGAGATGCGGGCGAGGGTGCGCTCGGAGGAAAGATCGAGTTGGCCGGAAAAATTGGCATCGTCATTTTGGCCCTGCCAATCATTACGGACGTTGTCGAGTCTCTGGTCCACCTGTTGCCTTGACAAAGGAGGACATCCTCGTGCCACGTCAGTTGCTTCGGGTGATTGTCACCTTACTCTTTGCCGCGTTGGCTGTGACATTTCTGCATATCACCACTGCATCGGCTGACTCGAACACCAACTCATCCCTCTCTTCGTCGATCACGGTCACCGCTAACGGTACACCGCAGAATCCAGGAGGGACGGTTCAGGATGGGGGAGGCACCAACACGGCGGGCGCACCGGATACAGAGTCGCCGTTTGGACAAAGTGCGGAGTCTGCCACGAGGAGTGCAATTGAACGTGCAGCGCATGACCAACTAGACCATTTGCCAGTCGAACGGATCGATCAGTATTGGCACGATTTACAGGCCACATACGGCGGATATCTTCCGAATCTATCCGGCGGTAGTCTTGTCCATGCGGTTTTAGGAAATGGCGGCCCTAGTTTCGCAAACATTTCCCACGGCTTGCTCCGCTATTTCTTTACTGAACTATTCGATGATGCTGAGCTTCTCGGCGGCATTCTCATTTTAACGGTGTTAGCCGCGGTCCTCGAGTCGATGCAAACTGCATTTGAGCGTCAGACAGTCAGTCAAGTGGCATACATGGTGGTCTTTTTTACGCTGATGATGCTCGCCGTGCACTCGTTCATGGAAACAATGGGGGCGGCGCGTCACGCCATCGAGACCATGAATCATTTCATGCTGGCGACGATCCCGCTTACTGTCACGCTTTTGGCGGCGTCCGGTGCGCTGGCATCCGCAGCATTTTTTCAGCCGGTATTACTGTTTGCCGTCCATTTCATCAGCAATCTCATTTTTGTTGTCGTCTTTCCGCTGATTTTCTTCTCCGCCGTCTTGGATTTGACCAGTACGCTGTCCGTTCGGTACCAACTGACGCGGCTAGCAACTCTCCTGCGAACAATTGGTATGGGCATTCTCGGATTTGCCATGTCCGTTTTCATTGGAATCACGACGATTCAAGGAGCAGGTAAGGGAATCGCTGACGGGGTTGTTCTGCGCACGCTGAAGTTTGGCGTTGGTACATTTGTTCCGGTCATCGGAAAGGCCGTGAGTGACGCAGCAGAAACTGTGCTGAGCGCCTCCCTCTTGGTAAAAAACGCCGTTGGTATTGCTGGGCTGATCATTCTCAGCTTGATAGCGATCTTTCCTGCACTGAAAATCCTCGCTGTGTCGCTCATATACGGGGGAAGTGCGGCATTGATGCAACCGCTCGGCGATACACCAATGGTCGCCTGTCTATCCACACTGGGTAAGACGCTTGTGCTCGTATTTGCCTGCGTAGCGGCCGTCGGCATGATGTTCTTCTTCGCGATCTGCATTCTGCTTGCGACAGCAAACTTGGCGGTGATCACGGCATGATGTTGCTTGGTCAGTGGCTGAAGCACTTAGTGCTCATAGTTCTTATCAGCATCATCGCAGACCTGTTGCTCCCTACGAAGTCGATGCAAAAATATGTGCGGGCAGTTCTCGGTATTGCCATCATCGCGGCCATGATTCAACCCATTACACCCTTGTTCCATCGAGATTGGGCGGACCAAATCGCGAATACAGCTGCACAGGAGTTGCTAACAGGGACGCAGCGTGGGGGTGTATCGTCGGGTGGACAAATTGATCAGTCGACCTTATCTACGTACGAATCGCAAATCGAAAAACAGGAAACACATCAGGCGGACACGATTTTGGCTGACGCAACCGAGATGGCACTGCCCGGCGACTTACGAGCGCACGTGGTCAAGTTGACCATTCAAAATGCAAACCAACCGGACAAGTTACAGGCGGTTGTCGAAACCGACACGACGGATGTGTCTGTCCGTAGCGCGATCGTCAAGCAAATCGCGGGTGAGCTCCACGTCAGTGGACAGCAGGTGACCATCCGTATGAGCGGAGGCGAATGAGGTGGATTTCAAGACGCTGTTTCAGAACAAATGGTTACTGGCCATGGCGGGGATCGGTATCTTGCTGCTTCTCGTCGGGTCATTTTTTCCGCCAAAGGCTGACCGACCAGCGTTATCGGAATCGGTGTCGGTGTCTCAAGGGTCACAGCCACAGACGGGTACTGAAAACACGAGCGGCACGAACCAAGCAATGACCGTTGAACAAATTGAGGCTGGTTACGACCAAAACTTGCAGCAAATCCTCTCGCAGATACAGGGAATTCATTCGATTCACGTCATGGTCACGGTTGATTCATCGGGGATCCTAACGGTCGCAAAAAATGATAGTTCAAGTAAAACGGTATCCGGTAGTGGTTCGACGCAATCTACGACAACCAGCCAGTCGGATCAAATATATTCAGGAGGCAATGGCGTGGGAGGAAGCGGTCCGTACGTCCTGTCAACGGTCCAGCCGAATGTCCGCGGGGTACTGGTCACAGTGAGTGCAGATGATTTTGTTGTAGCAAAATCAGAAATCATTGAATCAATTACGAATGTGTTGGACGTGCCTGCATATAAAATTAGTGTAGAGCCTCAAAAGGGAAACTAGATGCTAGACTAGGAGGATATCAAAATGGTAAAACGGCAGACGGTATGGCTTTCAACGATGATGGTGCTTTCACTCATGTTGATTGGTTACTACACCATGAACAATCAAACCAGCACCACATCTGCAACGCCTAGCAATCCAAGCGTATCGACGTCATCAGACACACCAGGTACTGGATCTTCAGCACAGGGGTCAGGCTCGGGTTCGGGGTCAACGACAGGGGATAATTCTACGTCAACGACCACGGGGCCAACTGGAGGTAGTGTGAGCGACTGGTTCACCAGTCAGCAAACGAGTGTCGATCAGCAGATGTCTCAGCAAATCGCCAGCCTCAAGTCTGTGATGGCAAACAATAACGCTTCGTCGGATCAAGTTGCACAAGCTGCAAAACAAGTCGGACAGTTAGAGTCCCTAAACGCCGGTCTGGGTAACGCAACGCAGGCCATCAAGGCAGATGGATTCACCAATGCCGTCATCGTCCCTGACGCGAAAGAACAAAACTTCCAAGTTTATGTGCAAACGAACAACTTGCAAAAAAGCGACGCGATTAAGATTATGAATATCGTCAGCCAGCAACTCGATGTGTCCATGCTGAATGTCACTGTTAAAGCGCATAATAGCTAAGGTGGCGATTTCGTGCCCCGCTGCAAAATGGCAGTGGGGCCTTTCTATTGTCTAGAGATGGCTGTTATCAATATGGTATACTAGGACGAGCAATTTGTAATTGCGCTCAAGGAGTGACCATACGAGTGTTAAAAATCGGTGATATTCGCGAACTGATACGCTTACTTGATGAAACAAGCCTATCTGAAATTCATTTGGAATCTGAAGATGTGAAATTGCATCTAAAGAAACCTGAACCGGAACACACAGTCACATATGCAGCACCAGTTCAGGCTGCTCCGGCAGTCGCCCCACAGCCTGTCGTTCAAGCGGCACCCGCAGCGAGTGGGCAAGCACCGGCCGTGACGAACGAACGTCCTGCAGCCGCAAATGACGAAGGAACACACGTCATTGTGTCGCCCATGGTGGGAACGTTTTATCGTTCGCCGTCGCCTGATGCCCCTTCCTTTACCGAAGTTGGTTCGGTGGTCAACAGCAAAACCGTAGTGTGCATTGTGGAAGCGATGAAGCTGATGAACGAGATCGAGGCGGAAGTGAACGGCGAAGTCGTTGAAGTTCTCGCTGAGAACGGTCAATTGGTCGAATACGGTCAACCGCTGTTCAAAATTCGGTTGTCATAAGGAGCAGATTCGCATCATGTTTAAACGAGTTCTGGTTGCTAACCGCGGCGAAATAGCTGTTCGGGTTATTCGGGCATGCCGTGAGTTGGGGATTGAGACAGTTGCAATCTATTCGTCTGCTGATAAAGAGGCATTGCATGTCAAACTTGCTGACGAAGCGTACTGCATCGGTCCTACGCCTGCAAAACAGAGTTATCTACATATCCCAAGTATTATGTCTGTGGCAACGTTGCGCGGGGTGGACGCAGTTCACCCTGGATATGGATTTCTTGCGGAAAACAGTGACTTCGCAGAAGCGTGTGAAGCATGTGGCATTACGTTTATTGGTCCCAGTCCTCGTGCCATCGACATGATGGGCGATAAAGCGGTTGCCAAGGAGACCATGAAGAAGGCTGGCGTACCGACCGTCCCGGGTAGTGAAGGCCTAATCGATAGTGTCGATCACGCCGTTGAAATTGCTAAGACCATCGGCTACCCGGTCATTATTAAAGCGACGGCTGGCGGTGGCGGTAAAGGGATCCGCGTTGTTTACGACGAGGACGCGCTGCGGCAAGCAGTGGTTACGGCACAACGTGAGGCCGAATCTGCCTTTGGCAATCCTGGGGTGTACATTGAGAAATATATTGAACGGATGCGGCACGTAGAAATTCAGGTGCTAGCGGATCGACATGGCAACGTCATTCATCTCGGGGAACGCGATTGCTCAGTCCAACGACGGATGCAAAAGCTTGTCGAAGAGGCTCCGTGCCCAGTTTTAGATGAGGATACCCGCAACCGCATGGGTGCCGCGGCGGTAGCTGCAGCCCGCGCAGTGGATTACGTGGGTGCGGGTACAATTGAATTCATCTACAGTGAAGATGGTGAATTTTACTTCATGGAGATGAATACTCGCATTCAAGTCGAACACCCAGTGACGGAGTGGGTGACGGGGGTCGACTTGGTTCGGGAAATGATTCTCGCAGCGGCTGGTGAACCGCTGTCAGTTGCGCAAGAGGATATTACATTACGCGGACACGCAATCGAGTGCCGAATCAACGCCGAAGACCCGACACGTCAGTTCATGCCGTCACCAGGAACAATTGGCGCGTATCTTCCGCCGAGCGGGAACGGCGTGCGCGTAGATTCTGCGTGTTATCCGGGATATACGATTCCGCCTTTTTATGACTCTATGATTGCGAAGCTGATTGTTTGGGCGCCCGACAGAGAACAAGCCATTGCACGTATGTTGCGTGCGTTGGAGGAGTTCGAAATCGAGGGTGTAAAGACGACCATTCCATTTCATTTGGCACTTTTACAGAACGAAAAATTTCGACAATCAGACGTATCGACTCGCTTCTTGGAAGAAAATAAAATATTGTAAACGTGTGTTGACAATGTGGGCGTCGCACTGTCGTGGCGACGCGATGTGACAGGCAGCTAGGCCAAGCAGGGACAGTCGGTCATATCACTCGCGGGGCTTGTCATAAAATAAGACGACAACGAGGTCGAGGAGCGTGAGTTACATGGCGGATATGGAATACGAACGAAGTGAGCACGGTACCGTTCACATTGCGGATGAAGTGATTCAAATCATCGCCGGCTTGGCAACAAGTGAAGTTGAAGGTGTAGCTGGCATGAGTGGTTCACTGGCCGGCGGTCTGACAGAGTCGCTCACGGGTCGAAAAAACTTGGCCAAGGGTGTCAAGGTACAGTTTACTGAAGACGACAGAAGCTGCGTCGTCGAAATTTCAGTTGTTCTACAATTTGGTGTCAATATTCCGGATACCAGTTTCCATATTCAAGAGCGCGTGAAGGAGTCAATTGAGAGCATGACCGGGCTTACAGTTGATGGCGTAAATGTGCGCGTTGTCGGGGTCGTGTTTCAGTCGGAAAAGGACAAACTGACCGACGCCGACCACTTTGTCGGCGTGGAGCATAGCCCGCAACTGTAACCCCGAAGTGTGTATGGCGGAGGGATCCTGTGAGCATTTTGGACCGAATTCTTTTATTTTTGTTGGCCTTGGCCAGTTTGTGTTTAGGTGTGATTTTGGCCCTTGTTGGTGCCAATGTCCTTGGGCCGGATACCTTGAGTATGGTGTCCGCGTCCCCGATTAATATCGTGGCCATCGTCGCAGGTGTCATCATTGTTCTCATCGGTCTGCGCTTTCTCTTTTACCGCATCGGACGTCCGCAACTGGCGGACTTCGTCGCGATGACGGGTGAGCACGGACAGATACGCATCTCCTATGACACAATACGCCAGCTTGCAAATCGACGCGGTGGACAAGTAAAAGGGTCTGAAGGGCTTGACACGAGAGTTCGGCCTGGCGAGGATGGTGTAATCGTTCTCGTTCGGATGCAGGTCCTGCCGGACGTAGACATTGCCGCGACGAGTCGTGAGGTCCAGACGGTTGTCAAAGAGTATGTGGAGCACGCCACGAGCATTACTGTGGAACAGGTACTTGTGCACGTGAGTGAACTGTCCAGTTCACAGAAGCAAGGGAAAGTGTGGAGTGGAGCATGAGCTTACTCCGGCGCGCACTGCTCAAATTCTCTCTGTTACCGCGCCGCTATCACGGAATGATCATAGGAGCCGTCTTTTGGCTGTTTTGGATGTTGTTTGGGTTTTGGCGCACGCTGTTGTTGCTCGTCTTAGCGGGTATAGGCTACGTGGTCGGCCGTATCTTAGAAGAGAATCAGTCATGGCGTGATCTTTTGGATAAACTACTCGCAGAACGATTTACGGAGTGAATATATTTGACGCGACACGAAGCAAGACAGTGTGCTCTGCAGGCCCTGTATCAAATCGATATCAGTGACAGCGAAGTACCCGATGCCATCGCATTCGTTTTGGAGGACAAAACGGTTTCGGATAGGGACTTGGAGTACGTGCGTTCACTGGTCGTTGGCACGCGCAATCATTTAATTGAATTGGACGAGCAATTGGAAAAGATTATGGAACGATGGTCAACGGAGCGAGTGGGCCGAGTTGAACTGAACGTTTTACGACTGGCGACGTATGAGTTACTTTACGACGCAACGATGCCGGCGGCGAGTATTCTCGATGAGGCTGTTCGGCTTGCCAAAGGTTATGCCACGGAACAATCTGGTAAATTCGTAAATGGTGTGTTAGCAAAAATGTTGCCTGTCGTTCGACCGGATGAGGCCGTAAAACCGGGTGCAGGTGGGAAGACGGAAGAGGAATGAACACGGTTCTTGGCGTTGATACGAGCAATTATACGACATCATTATGTGCCGTGAGCGCAGATGATGGTAGGTTACTGGCATCTGCGCGCATGATTCTGCCAGTGACGAAAGGGCAAAGAGGGCTTCGACAGTCCGATGCGCTCTTTTTTCATGTTCAGCAACTCCCGACTGTCATGGCTGATTTAATGAAGCAACTTCATGCTGAGACGATTCAACCCAGGTGGACGTCTGTGGGGGTTTCCGTTCGGCCCAGACCATATGCGCAGTCATACATGCCGGTTTTTCAAGCCGGGGCCAGTTTCGCCATGAACTTCGGACAGGCTTTGGGCATCCCGGTCGTTCGAACGTCCCATCAAGAGGGACACCTGGCGGCAGCTGAATACTTTACGCCTATGTCAAGGGGACCTTTTGTCGGTGTACATATTTCAGGCGGAACGTCTGACGTCATGCTTGCAGAACGGACTCATTTTGGTTACAGAATTGCCCTCGTCGGGGCGGGTCTTGATTTGCACGCAGGTCAATTTGTGGATCGCATTGGCGTTCGCCTAGGTCTTCCATTTCCAGCAGGGCCGCATCTGGAGAAACTTGCCGATCAGTTTGACGGACCCGAGGACTTTACCATTCCGTCCGCGGTACACGGGGCTGCGATAAGTTTTTCCGGCCCGCTCAGTGCAGCTCTTCGAGCCATTGATTCACATGTTGCTCCTGGTGAAGTCGCAAGCGCCGTGCAACGTTGTATCGCGGTCAGTGTGGCGAAAGCCGTTGAACATGTCGTGAAAAGTGAAGCGCACACAGTCAAAGACGTCTTGGTGGCGGGCGGTGTGGCGTCCAATGCGTTCATTCGCCGGCACGTAACGGAGCGGTTAGAGCGCCGAATTCGCGGAGCAGTTGTCCAGTTCGCACCGGCTGACTTTGCACGAGACAACGCCCTTGGGGTGGCTCGCATTGCTTTTTTACGCAGGTGACTGGCGTCACTGAATATCTTTTATAATATTCAAGAAAATACATCGGAATTGATAGTTTTTTTATTCGGACTCCTGTATAATGAGGCAAAACTTATACCCTTTTTGGGAACTGCATGTGGAGGAGGCGGCACCCCGATGACGGAAGAGCAGGCTGCTGTAGTGGAACAAGTAACGGACATGCTTATTATAGGCGGAGGCCCAACGGGGCTTTTTGCGGCATTTTATTGTGGAATGCGAAATGCATCTTGCAAAATAATCGATAGTTTGCCGGAACTTGGCGGACAATTAGCCACACTCTACCCTGAGAAGTTTATTTTTGATGTGGCGGGATTCCCGAAGATTCAAGCTCGTGAATTGGTCAACCAACTGATCGATCAAGCGATGCAAAATCAACCTGGCATTCATTTAAATGAAGCCGTACAATCTCTTGTACGTCGGGAAGATGGACTGTTCGAATTACACACAGATAAGTCCGTTCACGTCGGACGTGCTATTATTATCTGTGCCGGCATCGGTGCGTTTACGCCGAGGCCCTTGCCAGCGCCAACGGCTGCAAAATATGAGGGGCGCGGTCTTGACTATTATATTGATCGAATTGACAAGTATCGGGGCAAACGTGTTCTGGTCATCGGTGGTGGCGATTCCGCTGTCGATTATTCGCTCATGCTGGACGAAGTGGCGGCCTCGGTTACGTTGATTCATCGACGTGACCAATTCCGCGCACACGAAGAGAGTGTTCGGCAGTTGCACGAATCTCGCGTTCAGATAAAGACATTTTACGAGTTGGCGGAGGTCCGCGGGGATAACTGGATCGAATCGGCCGTCATCGTTAATAATCAGACGAAAGAGACACAAGAACTCGAAGTGGATTCTATCGTCAGTGGTCTCGGATTCACTGCATCTCTCGGTCCAATCAAAGAATGGGGATTGGAAATCGAAAAGAACGATATTGTTGTGAACAGTCGGATGGAGACAAACATCCCTGGCGTCTATGCCGCGGGTGATGTCGTAACCTACCCAGGAAAAGTAAAGCTCATTGCAACGGGGTTTGGGGAAGCGCCAACTGCAGTAAACAATGCGAAAACGTATATTGATCCGAAGGCGCGCCTCTTCCCTGGGCACAGTACGAGCATGAAGCAGTAACTTTTTTCTGTTATTTGTGTAGGTCTAGTCCGGAGTTCACACTACAAGGTAGTGTGAACTCTTTTTTATGGAGGAGATACAATGCCGCGGGTTCTTGATGGGAAAGTCATTGCCGAACAGGTCAGAGAGAATTTAAAAGACCGCATAGAAAACCTTCGATCTATCGGCATTCAACCAAAGTTGGTCGTTGTGTTGGTGGGAGATGACGCGGCTTCGGCAAGCTATGTTCGGAGTAAGCAACGTATGGCTGATAAACTCGGCATGGCCGGTGACGTACGATTTCTACCGGTGACCGTAACACAAGGAGAGCTAATTAGAGAGGTCGAACAACTCAATGCGGACCCTACGGTCGACGGGATATTGGTGCAGTTCCCACTTCCCTCGCATATTGATACGGAAGCTGTTCTAGCTGCTGTTGATCCGGACAAAGATGTGGATGGGTTTCATCCGTACAACGTCGGACGGTACGCGACCGGATCGCCTGTCATATGGCCCTGCACGACGGCGGGTATTTATGAAATCCTCAAACGAAGTGACATCTCGATTGCTGGCAAGACGGCTGTCATCGTGGGCCGCAGTCAAATTGTCGGATGGCCCACTGGGCAACTGTTGTTGACCCATAATGCGACGGTTATTCAATGTCATAGCAAAACGGAGGACCTCCGGAAATTCACTCTGCAGGCCGATATTTTAGTCGTCGCGGTCGGACAGGCTGGCTTAATTGGCGCAGACGATGTGAGGAGCGGAGCAACCGTCATTGACGTGGGAATCAATCGTGTCGATGGGCGTTTGGTTGGAGATGTCGATTTCGAATCGGTTCAGGAGAAAGCAGGCGCTATCACACCTGTGCCGGGCGGCGTGGGTCCTCTCACGGTGACCATGTTAATGCATAATACTATCGAACTTGCGACGCGGCGCCGAGGTTTGGAGAAATGGGGGAGATGAGAAAGTGAGTACACCTATGCCAAACGGAGTCGAGGCGCAGGTTTTCACCGTCACCCAGTTAAATCGAGTCATCAAGGAACGTCTCGAATCGGATCCTCGACTCGTTCAATGTCATGTCTCTGGTGAAATCTCGAACTTTAAGCATCATTCAAGTGGCCACATGTACTTCACGCTCAAAGACGAACAGAGCCGCATTCGTGCAGTGATGTTTGCAGGTCGCAACCGACGGCTCCGGTTTCGACCCGAGGACGGCATGCGTGTCGTGTGTATTGGTGCCATTGGTGTGTTCGATCGCGATGGGCAATACCAGCTGTACATCGATGACATGCAACCTGACGGTGTTGGCGCCCTGTACATTCGATTCGAGCAGCTGCGAAATCAATTGCAGGCGGAGGGACTTTTTTCGCCGGATCGGAAGCGGCCTTTGCCACCCTACCCGACGCGCATTGGTGTGGTGACATCGGCAACGGGGGCGGTCATACGAGATATCTACACGACCATCGAGCGGAGGTACCCGTTGTCAAAAATTATTCTGGCGCCCGCTGCAGTCCAAGGGACGGAAGCAGCGAAGACCCTGGTACGAGGTTTGCGCCGTTTATGGTCACTGCAAGAAAGCGTTGATGTGATCATTATCGGACGCGGTGGCGGATCGCTGGAGGAGTTGTGGCCGTTTAACGAAGAAATGGTTGCGCGGGCTGTCGCTGCTTCCCCGGTGCCGGTTGTGTCTGCCGTTGGTCACGAGACGGATGTGACCATCTGTGATTTTGTCGCCGATGTTCGCGCAGCGACACCGACCGCAGCGGCCGAACTTGTTGCGCCACATCGCCAGGATATTCACTATCAGCTGGCGCAGGCGGTATCGAGATCGTATGGGGCGGTGACAGGGAAGCTGAAGGGGCATCGACAAAGATTGTCCGACCTTCGCGAACGGCCCGTTCTTCGACAGCCCGCACGGATTATTCAAGTTCATCGACAGTCGGTGGACTACATGGAAAGCCGCGTTCGTGATGGTCTCGTTCGTCCCATGCGACAGGCGACAAAACAATTGGCGGATAGCGAGCGGAGACTGGCGCGGGTGGACTTACACCGCCGACTGGTTACGTTGCGTTACCGCACGCAAACTTTGGCTCAGCAAAGTGCGCAGTTGACGAAGCGACAGATTGAGCAAGGCGGGGCAAAACTGGATCGGCAGATTGCTATGCTCGAAGCCATGAATCCGCTTCGTGTTTTGCGACGGGGATATAGTGTTGTTTATGATGAGGGACAGAACCGCATTATTTCGAGCATCAAAGACTTGCCGCCTGGCAAGCGGATCGACGTGCGCGTTGCCGACGGAACGGTCACGGCACAAGTAACAACCGAAAAGGGGGTATATTCCGGTGGAGAACAAACCAAACTTGACATTTGAGGACGCGATGAAGCGATTGGAGGAAATTGTCCGTCAGTTGGAGGCAGGTGAACTGCCACTTTCTGAGTCGCTGGAAAAGTATCAGGAGTCCATGCAGTTAGTCAAATTTTGTCGTGAGCAATTAGACAAAGCCGAGTTACAGTTGGAACAGCTTTCCTTTGATGACGGCGATGAGATAGCGGAGAAGTCAGTTGTCGGTGAAGTCAGTGACGCAGAGTGAGGCCTTTGAATGACGTCGTATTTAGAGATTTGTAAAACTGAAGTAAATGCATACCTGTCGTCCATGTTTTGGGGAGGGGAACGTGCAGCCCGCCTCTTTGAGGCCATGAACTATAGCCTCCTAACGGACGGAAAACGGTTGCGTCCCGCATTGTGCATGGCGACGGCGGAAAGCTTTGGTGTCTCACGGCAGGAGACGCTGCCGGCAGCAGCAGCCATCGAAATGATTCATTGTTATTCGCTCATTCATGATGATTTGCCGTGTATGGACGACGACGACTTGCGTCGGGGGAAACCGACGAACCACAAGGTTTACGGCGAAGCCATGGCGCTGTTGGCCGGCGATGGGCTTTTAACTGAGGCGTTTGCTCGAATCTCTCGGAGAATGCCAAGCGTGACTGCTGAACGGCAGCTGAGGATGGTTCAACTTCTTGCACTGCGAAGTGGCGCAAACGGCATGGTCGGTGGACAAGCTGTGGACATTGAAATGACCGGTCGCAGTGGGTCGTTGGATGACGTTCACTTCATTCACCTGAACAAGACGGCTCGGTTGATTCAGGCGTCAATTGAAATCGGTGCTTTGTTTCCAGAGTTGACTGAGATACAATTTCGTGCTTTATCCATTTATGGTGAGGCGCTTGGCTTGGCGTTTCAAATGATCGATGATGTCCTTGACGTTGTCGGATCGCGGGAACAATTAGGAAAAACGCCCGGAAAGGACGAACAGGAGAACAAATTAACGTTCCCACGGTTTATCGGAGTTGACGCGACTCGAGAGCGTGCGCGTGCAACGATAGAACGTGGGGAAACGGCACTGAGGGAAGCTGGTATTGCTAGGAGTCCGCTCTTTGAGTTACAGGAACAAATTCTGGAACGGAGTCACTAATCTAACGTACTGTAGCAAGTTATGCAACGCCTGTATGCACTGGAAATAAGGAATTCAGCACGATAACCGAACATATGTTATACTACTTATAGTTTCTTTGTTAACATGATTGGGTGGCGCAGTATTCTAGTCAGCCGTCCGTGCCTCAAGGCGGGGCTAAAAATCCGTCAAAGGGCACATCGATGAAGTTCCTGGTGTTGGCTTGGGGCGCCCAGCCCTGGGCTTATGCTGGGAGTTAAGAAAGTTGGGTAGTCTGCAATGGCATGCGGAACCTAGCCCAGCTTTCGCGGAGGCCCAAGTGCGTGGCTCGCAGTCCACTAGTGGAAGGGTTACGGCTTGGGGTATGAACCTGCATGCGGAGGCAATCTGTGTGCAGCGTAGCCTGCCTTGAGTGGTGCTGAAGGATCCCAGGTATTCAGGCGATATGGCCGTGGCCGCGGTAATATCGTTGGTGCTGGGTGAAATCCGTACTGCAAAAGAGGCTAGGGTGCGGTAACGGCTGCCGCGGAAAACGCCTAGACTGTTCGCTACAAAGTGAGACACCTTGAGGATTATAGTGTGGACTAAGTGGTAATCTAGTCTGACAGTCGGTGACGCTGTCAAGGCACACTTAAAGGGAAACCGCCGAAACGGCGACGTTTTGGTGTGTGCCTGGGAAAACCTACTGGACCTAAGCCACAGCGTTTACTCAAGGCGTTGCCACCCATCTTAACATTTAAGTGAGGTTTCGATGAAGAAATCTGGTCCTAAATCCAATTATAAATTTATTTTGCTAATAGCCGCACTGACGTTACCAATCAGTGCGGTTTTTGATACATCTACCATTTTTTTGAATTCAACAACCTGGTATATCGGTGCTGTCGTCGTCCTGTGCATTGTTTTTGTTGGGGCACTGTTCGATATGTTAGGAATGGCAGCAGCTGCCGCGCGCGAGACGCCCTTTCATGCAATGGCGTCTAAACGTGTATACGGTGCACGCCGTGCTATCACCATCGTCCGCAATGCGGAAAAAGTGTCCAGTATCTGCAGTGACGTCGTGGGGGATATCGCTGGTGTATTAAGTGGAGCAGGGGCACTGGCCGTTAGTGTACAATTGCTCGCGGCCACACATGCTAGCGGATGGAGGGACGAGGCTGTTAAAATTGGACTGACAGCTCTCATTACGTCTCTGACTGTCGGGGGAAAGGCGATTGGGAAAACCGTTGCCATTCACTCTCCGACGCCAATCATCTTGATGGCAGCTCGTATTTGGGAGACAGTTTCATTCGTTAAACGCCGTCCACGCGGGCGGAACAAGTGAGATGGGGTGTCAATCACGCTTTTAGAACATTTGAAAGAACCACAGCAGCTAAAGACATTAGACACTGCTCAACTCATTCGCTTGGCTGAGGAAATCCGAATGTTCTTGGTCGACTCGGTCTCTAAGACAGGTGGCCACTTCGGAGCAAACCTCGGCGTTGTTGAGTTGACGTTGGCGCTACATCGGGTATTCAACAGTCCAACAGATAAAATTGTTTGGGACGTCGGTCACCAAGCGTATGTACATAAATTATTGACGGGGCGGCGAGAGGGTTTCGCATCGTTGCGGCAATTTGGTGGAATGGCCGGGTTCCCTCGCCGGAACGAAAGCGTCCACGACCAATTCGGCGTAGGTCATGCGAGCACGTCCATTTCAGCTGCTCTTGGCATGGCTGTGGCAAGGGATATCGAGAAGAAAGACAATCACGTGGTTGCAGTGATCGGTGATGGTGCGTTAACCGGTGGCATGGCCATGGAAGCTTTGAACCATGCAGGCGATTTGGGAACGAACTTGTTGGTCATCCTGAACGATAATGAGATGTCCATTTCGGCAAACGTAGGGGCGTTGTCGAGTTATTTAACAAAGCTTCGTTCCGATCCGACCTATGCCCGTACGAAGGCGGATGTGGAGCAATTGCTTCGGAAGCTGCCGGCTATCGGAAACAGGCTGACCAATACGCTGGAACGCCTCAAAGACGGCATGAGGACCATGGTCGTCCCTGGACAGTTCTTTGAAGCGTTTGGATTTCGTTACCTAGGTCCTGTTGACGGGCACGATCTTCGGGCATTACTCAAAACACTCGAAGACGCAAAACAGTTGACGGGGCCCGTGCTGCTTCACTTGATCACTCAGAAAGGCAAGGGATACGCTTCCGCTGAAAATGCGCCGGATAAATTCCATGCGTGGCCAAGTCAAAGTAAGGGCGAAAAGAAGACGAAATCGTACAGCCAAATTTTTGGCGAAACCATTCGCGATCTCGCCCGGACAGACAACCGAATTGTTGCGGTTTCGGCGGCAATGCTCCCTGGCACGGGATTGACTGCATTCCAGGCAGAACACCCGAATCGTTGCTTTGACGTCGGCATTGCTGAACAACACGCCACTACATTCTGTGCAGGTCTTGCCACTCAGGGTATGCGACCCGTGTTCGCCGTCTACTCAACATTCCTGCAACGAGCGTACGACCAAGTGATTCATGACGTTTCCATTCAAAATTTGCCTGTAATGTTCGGTATTGATCGTGCGGGACTCGTAGGGGCCGATGGTGAAACGCATCAGGGTGCGTTTGATATTTCATTTCTTCGAACGGTTCCAAATATGACCATTATGATGCCTCGAAACGGTGATGAGCTGAAGCGGATGGTTAAAACCGCACTAACGATCGATGGGCCCTCTGCGGTGCGCTACCCACGTGGTGATTCGCTGGTGGAGGATAATCTCATAGAAGATGTTCAACCGGTTCCCATCGGGCGGGCCGAAGTCGTTCGAGAAGGCAGCCACGTGGCGTTATTTGCTCTTGGGCCGATGGTTGATTTGGCTTTAAAGGCCGCGGATATTTTATTTAACGAGCACGCACTCGACGCGAAAGTCATCAACGTTCGTTTTGTCAAACCGCTTGACAAGAACTTGGTCATCGACACCGCTCAAGTCATGCCACTTGTGACAATTGAGGAAGCGGCTCTGATGGGTGGAATGGGCTCCGCCATTCTCGAATGTTTGGTGGACGCGTCTGTAGCGGCTGACGTGAAGCGGCTCGGGTTGCCGGATAGATTCATACCGCACGGCAGCCCTGCTGATCTTCTGAAG
Organism: Alicyclobacillus dauci; assembly: GCF_026651605.1. Lineage (GTDB taxonomy): Bacteria > Bacillota > Bacilli > Alicyclobacillales > Alicyclobacillaceae > Alicyclobacillus > Alicyclobacillus dauci. The sequence continues at coordinate 2,246,975 of NZ_CP104064.1, forward strand.
ACCGTGGGACTAACTGTTGAGGGAATTGTTCAAGCAGCGCTTTCTGTAGATCACAGGACCAACGCGAGACGACAGGTGAACTAAATGAGCAAGGTGCGGATAGATGTCTTACTCCATGAACGTGGCCTGTATGCAAGTCGTGAAGCGGCCCGACGGGCAGTGATGGCGGGACTAGTCAAAGTCGACGGTGAACGTATGGACAAGCCCGGTACGAAAGTCCATGAGGACATCGTGATCGATGTCACCGTCCCAGAGCACAATTACGTTTCGCGTGGTGGGCTCAAGCTAGAGCGAGCCTTGGAGCGATTTCAAGTATCTGTGACGGACAGAGTGGCCATCGATGTCGGAGCATCGACTGGCGGATTCACCGATTGTCTTTTACAGAACGGAGCGTCACACGTTTTTGCAGTGGACGTTGGCTATGGTCAACTGGCCTGGTCACTCCGTAATGACCCGCGCGTCACGGTGATGGAACGAACAAATTTTCGACATGTGGACGAATTGCAATTTCAACCTACCCCATCGTTAGCCGTCATGGATGTATCGTTTATTTCCACGAAATTGCTGTTGCCGAAACTTGCTGTGGTTTGTACAGAGGAAGCAGATATTATCAGCCTCATCAAACCTCAGTTTGAAGCAGGGCGGGAATCGGTTGGAAAAGGCGGGATAATACGTGACCCACAGGTTCATTATCGAGTTTTAATGGACATGCTGGATTATGTCACGTCTATGGGATGGTCATGCTACGGCTTAGACTATTCACCGATATCCGGCGGCGATGGGAACATCGAATTCCTAGCTTGGTGGAAAATGCAAGGATCAGCACAAGCGTCTGACTGGGAATCAGCGAGCGCAGCTCTCGTCGCGGAAGCCTGGCGGGTACTGGAACATCGGGAAATCACGCTGGAACGATGAATGGGCCATAGACAATCATGTGACAAGACAGGGTGTCTATCATGATGTCTATTTTAGCGGTTGGTACTGGTTGCTTCCTTGTTTGGGTAGTCCTTAAATCCATCGTCGTTCAATTGTTTGAAAAAGATAAGGAGTCATCACTCGAAGGGTTGCCGCAAAAGGCAACGGAGTGGCTAACCGACAATGGGTATGAGATCCTGAAAACCAAGAATGAGGCAAAGTACGTTGCATACACGGGGGATCAGACAATAAGCTATCGCGAGAATGCACACTTTATTGCTCGGAAAAACGGAAGCGATTATGCTGTTTTTGTTGGCTGGGAGACCCCGTCAGACGAGGACATGTGTCAACGCTATTTTCCTCTTTATGTCATCCTTGATGTAAAGGGACTTATTTTCTTGAATTTGACCGACGAATCCGTTCGACATGTGGATTTCACTGTTTACCGATCACGAAGGTTTCGCGTCCGTCAATTCCTCCACAGAGGAATGTGGTTCACAGGTGGTCTGCTCGTCGCGATTTCGTGGCTTCACCGCATGTGAATGGAGGGATATCCTTGCGGAAAATTGCGTTGGTGTACAATCCTAGCAAGCCACAGGCGTGTTCAGTTCGTCAGGAAGTGGAGACGCGGTTAACGGCGGCTGGCATATCCGTTATAGATATCGCTGCGGATAGGGAGACGTCCATTTTAGAGGTCGATCCTGAAATTCGGTTTGTTGAGTTGGCCATGGTTCTCGGTGGTGATGGCACGTTACTGGGCGTTGCCCGGCAACTTGCGCCTTCAAATATTCCATTGCTCGGCATCAATGTGGGCCACCTCGGCTTTCTAACGGAGTCCGAACCCTCTCAATTGGGGCCAGCGATAACCCGGATCATTAAAAGTGACTATAAGCTGGAAAAGCGTATGATGTTGGAAGCATTCGTCTATCGACAGCAAAGTGAAATTGCACAGTTTTCAGCCTTGAATGATGTCGGATTGGGTAAAGGCTCGTTTGCTAGAATGGTGACCGTGGATGTACATGTAGACGACGTCTACCTTGATACATACCGTGGTGATGGCGTGATTATCTCCACGCCCACGGGTTCAACGGCTTATTCTTTATCTTGTGGGGGGCCAATCGTCAGCCCACATTTACAGGTGATGCTGGTGACCCCGGTCTGCCCGCACACACTGTTCTCGAGACCGTGTGTCATTGATGCGAGCCAAACGGTTCGTGCAACCGTACAGGCGACCCACAAGGACGTTGACCTGTCGGTCGATGGCCAAGAAGGAATTCCACTGCAAAGTGGAGATGAAATAATTATTCGAAGGGCGCCATATGAGACGACGCTCGTACGTTGGCCGGATCGTGAATTTTTTTCAGTTCTACGCAGCAAGTTACATAACTCCACAGAGACTAGAACCGTACGCTAATAGGTGGGTGAATTCTCGTGTTGACCGAGTTATACGTTGAACACTTCGTCCTCATCGATTCCCTGCGCCTGAAATTCGGTCGTGGCCTGCACGTGTTTACGGGTGAAACTGGAGCGGGTAAATCGCTGCTCTTAGATGCAACTCGGTTCGTTCTCGGCCAGCGCGCTTCTTCTGGGAGCATTCAACGTGGGGCTGACAAAGCACTGGTGGAAGCTGTCTTCGAAGTCGCTGATAAACCACACGTTATTTCACAGTTGGCGGAGTGGGACATCGATGTGGAGGATGACATGGTCATCGTATCGAGAACCCTTTACGCGAACGGCCGCTCATCGTGCAGGGTGAATGGGCGAAATGTGACGGTACAAATGCTCAGATCCCTCGGCGATGCGCTGGTTGAAATGCAGGGGCAACACGAATCACAATCACTATTAACGAGTCGGTATCAACGAACTCTCCTTGATTTGTTCGGCAAGCATACTAGTCTGTCTCATGCGACGGCTGACGCGTACAGGACATGGAGGAAGCGACAGGAAGATCTGGATCAAGCTCAACTGTCGGAGGGTGAGCGGGCGCGCCAAATTGACATCCTTCAGTTTCAAATCAATGAAATCGAGTCAGCGGACATCACCCCCGGTGAGGAAGACGAGGTTCGCGCGGAACGATCCCGGCTGCTTGCTTTCGGGAAGCTGAAAGGGCATTTGGATATTTTGACCGCTGCGCTAGAGGACCCGATGTACGGTGCAGTGACGCAGTTGGCGACAGCCGAAGGCGAGATCGACGAAGTGATCAGGCAAGTTCCTGAAGCGGAAGAGATCCGAACGCTGCTTCAAAATGCACGGGTAAATACGGAGGAAGCCGCTTTTACTTTGAGTAAAGTCGCTTCAAAGATGGAGGCCGATCCCGATCGGCTTGAGGAGATCGAGAATCGGTTGGTCGTTATTCGCAGCCTTACCCGAAAGTATGGGCCCACCTCGGAAGAAATTCTTACCCATTTACAGAACTGTAAGCAGTCGCTGCGGGAACTCATGGATCATGACGCTCTTGTCGAGTCCCTTGAGCTTGAGGTTCAACAGCACAAGAAGCGGTTTCTGGAGCTTGCAGGTAAGCTCCATAAAGCACGTGTCCGCGCGTCTAAAACCCTCAAGGATGAAGTTCAGAATCGCTTACATCACTTACACATGAACGATGCCCGCTTTGAAATTAAAGTATCTGCGGATGAGGCAAACACGTCCGAAAACGGTTATGACGAAGTGGAATTTTTATTTAGTGGAAACCCTGGTGAACCTCTGATGTCACTACAAAAAGTTGCATCAGGAGGGGAATTGTCGCGCACACTACTGGCGTTGAAAGTGGTTGTAGCGGATCTGGAACAGGTCGATACGTTGATTTTTGACGAAATCGATGCTGGTGTAAGTGGTGAGGCTGCGTATCGTGTGGCGAAGATGCTACGTGAGCTCGGTCGTGATCGACAGGTCCTGTGCGTCACACATGCGGCCCAAGTCGCTGCCGCTGGACATGAGCATTTTCAAATCGTCAAAAATATGGTCGATGGTCGAGCCAAGACAGAGGTTGTTCCACTTTCTGACGTGGACCGAAGAGATGAAGTCGGACGCTTGCTTGGGGCTGTGGTCTCGGACGATACGGCATTCAAACATGCTGATGCACTGTTGGAAAGCTTCCGTAAGGACTCCATCACGCACGTGTAGGTGGGAGCATTTTTGCGTTATAAGACGGCTCCCTGCGGGTACCTTAGAACTACGCTTCAACTGAGGTGCCAAGTCAAGGGGGGAACGCATCATGGCTGGTCGCCTACGTTCGTTGAGACTTATTGGGCTTCTTGCGATCACTGCAACGTGCTTTACGCCAGTTGCTCAGAAACTGGCAAGCACCCCGACAGAGGTCAACATGGCTGCGGGTGACACAGTTTCCATACCAATGGCTGGGGCAAGAGTTTCGTCCTCATCGAATCAGCAAGTGGCAACGGCTTCAAGCGAATCATCCTCTGCGTTGACGGTCACGTCAACGTCGCCAGGCAATGCGGACATTTCTACACGCATCTTCGGACTGATACCTTGGAAGACACATGTTCATGTAACGCCTTCGACAAAAGTTGTTGTCGGTGGCCAGGCAGTGGGGATTCGCTTGCAGTCGAAAGGACCCATTGTGGTCGGGTTTCGGCAACTTGCAGACGGATCGTCACCAAGTGCAAAAGCACATATTCAAGTTGGTGACATGATTATCGCCATCGACCGACACGTCATTCACTCGGCTGCTGACTTACAACGTGCGTTAGAAAACGCAAAAGAGCCTGTGCACGTCACTGTAGAGCGCGGCTCTGTACGCCGAGAACTGGATGTGTCAGCACCAAATCAATCACCTGGTAATCGCCATCAATTGGGATTGTACGTGCGTGATCGGACGGTTGGTGTTGGTACATTGACCTTCTATGATCCACCCCGTCACACGTTTGGCGCATTGGGACATATCATCACGGATACGGATACCGGTCAAGCGGTCGTAGGATCCGGCGGGTTGTACAGTGCGATGATAACGGGCTTAAAGCCGGGCCGAATTGGTTCTCCGGGGGAAAAGCGAGGCACATTTTCGACCTCAAGTGATCAACTTGGTAGAATTGGGCGCAATACACCTTATGGCGTCTTCGGTACAATGATCAAACCGCCCTCATCTTGTGACGTAAATCAATTAGTACAAGTGGCTCTTCCCGAACAAGTACACGAAGGGCCTGCCAAAATGTTTACGGTTGTGCATGGTCAAAAAGTAGAAGCGTTCAATGTTCAAATCGACAATGTGGCGCGTCAATCGGCACCGGCCACGAAGAGTATGATTGTGAAAGTTACAGACCCTCGGTTGCTCGCCGAAACTGGCGGTATCATTCAGGGAATGAGCGGCAGTCCGCTTGTTCAAGACGGTAAGCTCGTCGGCGCAGTCACTCACGTGTTCGTTTCTGACCCCACTCGCGGATACGCTGTATATGCCATGTGGATGGTCCACCAAGCAAAGTTTGACACAGACCTTCAACCTACATTTCATTACTATCCTTTCCTAAATCACAGTAAGCAAGCGGTATGAATTTTATAAATGTGTATTAAAATGGCTAAGGAGTCATCTTTACGAGATGACTCCTTGTCGAATTATGTAGAAACAGTCCAAATCGCCACGAAAAGTATTACATAGATTTGGCAGGAGTGGCGTAGTAACCGTCGAATCCTATACAATGTTAGATGTACGCTAGGGAGGGACTCAATCGGTGTCGTTTTTGAAGGTACTTATAGCCGATGACAATCATGAATTCGCTGATTTGCTCGGTGAGTTCATTTCATCTCAGCCAGATATGAAATTGTGTGGGATTGCTTACAATGGAAATGACGCTCTGAACTTAGTACGTGATACCGAGCCAGACGTACTCGTACTGGATATCATCATGCCGGTTCTCGATGGAATTGGTGCATTGGAACGTCTCGGTGATTTGCCCGGTAAAATGCCGAAGGTCATCATGCTGACTGCGTTTGGTCAGGAAACGGTGACAAGGCGCGCTGTAGAGCTTGGTGTTTCCTATTTCATACTCAAACCGTTCGATATGCCGTTGTTGGCGGATCGAATTCGGCAAGTGGTGCAAGGGAATGTTGCACCTGTGGCCGCAGCAGTTCAACAACCGTATGTTTCCTCATCTGGATTCAGTCCAAGTGCACCGCATGCGGGTTCGACACCGCGCCGTTCGGTCGACGCTCAAATTACTCAAATAATTCATGAAATAGGTGTTCCGGCACACATCAAGGGCTACCACTACCTCCGCGAGGCTATCGGCATCGTGTACGACGATGTGGAAATTCTCGGGTCAATCACGAAGATTCTTTATCCACGCATTGCTGACCGGTACAAAACGACTCCATCTCGTGTGGAACGTGCCATCCGTCACTCCATTGAAGTGGCATGGGGACGTGGAAACATGGATGCCATTCGCAAGGTCTTTGGCTACACTGTAAGCGCGTCAAAGACAAAACCGACTAACTCGGAGTTCATTGCCATGATCGCCGATAAGCTGAGGATGGAACACAAGGTCGTGTAAAGCCTTTTGGGGTATGGATTGTAACCTGATGGAAAACAAATCCATGCAGTGAGTAGAAACCAACAAACTTGTTTTCAACCCAATAAACTTGCCCTTTCTCACCCAATAAATCGAACTGATTTATTGGGTGTTTGTATTGTCGGAAAGGGGAAGATAATAACGATGAAGTTGTCGGAGTTAGAGTTCTGCTTAGAGGATTTTCTTACGTATTGCCAAAGCAAGGGATTGTCTCTCAAAACCATTGCGGCATACGAGCAATCACTAAAGCTGTTTGTTGTTTATCTGAAAAATGAACATGAGGTCGAAAGGATCAACGATGTACGTACGGGGCATTTACGACAATACATTCTGTACGTGCAACAACGTGGCAAGTACAGCGTGGTAAACACTGAAGCGTCGAAGATGGTTAACTTCCCAGAACGCAGAACTGATTATAAAAAGCCTGTTTCGAATGTGACGGTCAATAATTACACTCGAAACATCAAAGTGTTTTTTAATTGGCTACGGCAAGAGGGTGAACTATCGAAAAATCCATTTGAAAGTGTTACTCCGATTAGGACTGTTAGGCGAAAAAAAGTCGGACTAGGCCACGACGAATTTAAGCGTCTACTTGAACAGTTTGATTACACGACATTCCACGGTTATAGAAATAAGGTTATTGTCATGTTGTTGCAGGATACGGGTATGAGGATTTCAGAATGTCTGGAGATCCTTGTTGAATCCATTGATTTTCAACATAAGATGATTCTTCTGAGCAAGACCAAGGGGAATAAAGAAAGGTACATTTACTATTCGCCAGTGATGGCGCGTGAACTCAAGCACTACTTGAAATTCAAAGATCGATATACAGAGACTGAATTGCTGTTTCCGACAAGAAAAGGCACACGACTAACTGTTCATTCATTCGAAAAGCAGTTAAGGGATGCGAGCAACCGAATCGGATTACATGTTTATCCACATTTACTCAGGAATAATTTCGCCCGACATTATCTACTTAATGGTGGTGACTTTTATACTCTGTCAAGAATACTCGGGCATAGCTCGGTGACTGTGACAGAGGAAGCGTACATGGACTTGTCGCATGAAGAGATAGGTCAGAAGTATCAGAATCACAGTCCACTTGGAAAGTGGAAGGCCGAGTGATTACTCATACATACGAAGAAAACAGGCGGCGAGAGCCGCCTGTTCCTGTCTACCGCCTCAGAAACTTCTCTGGAATCTCATAGCCTTCAACATTCTCAGAACCTCTCTAAACGCCTCTACAGGCTCTTCTACAGCTAATCCCTCAGCCACATTAACTCCACACCCAATGCCCTCATGAACAAAGAATCCCGGTATCAAGGTGAACCCCTCTTCAACGGCCACCCGATAACATGAATAGAAGTGCGTAGCGGCTCGCTTTGCCTCTCTCACAGTGTCGTAGTAGTCCAAGATGTAGCCCTTGTCATCATTGAACACAGCGACAACTATGACCCTAAGACTACGATCTTGCCTCCACATGACTTCGAGAGCCAAGTCGCTCTTCAGTGGAATCCTTTTTATCATCACTGTCCACCACCTTTTGGGAGTTACAAACAGAATGCGTTCTTGTAATAAATTCGTCGATTACCTATAGGGATCTCCGAAAGAATATTAGATCCAATGTCTACAGTGAAACCTCGTGAAGTCGCGAGTAGTCAATGGCCAGCAAAATTATTTCTACCCACAGCTTGATTAATTCAATGTATCATGATACAGTGTTGGTAAATTGAATGTATCAAGGTGATGTCAGTGATAGGTTTAGAGTTTATAGCGAAGACGTTCGGAATGGAGTATCAAGAAATCGCAAAACATCTGAGTATCACTCCACCTGCGATTCAAGGGTGGCTAAAAGGAAGGCGTAAAATCCCACCCAAGCGATTAGCCCAATTGGAATCACTATTTGGGATCGAATCTGACTACTTCCAAAAGGAACTTAGTACAGCAGACAAGTTGTATATACAACGGAAGAATGCCGAGAGACTGAGTCGGGAGGAAGCTGAGGAGGTGGAGTATACGTATGTGGATGACAATGGACAGGAAAGGACGGGTACAACTTACTACAACCCTTACGAAGGGGTGTTAAATGAAATTGTAGCCGAGGAAAAGAAGGCAATCTTACTCGAACAGGTTGCTGATATTCTCAATAACGGCGACTCAAACCGAAGAGCTTTACTGGAAATTTTTCTCGAGACTATGAAGCGAGGTAACAAGGATGAATTAACCGTGTTAACTAAAGTCATTAACTATTTAAATGATCGCCTCGACCCGTTTGCGGATTTCGATGCGGAAAAGGAGCAGGATCGCAAGCTTTATGAAGCACTAAATAATCTGGTTGACTGATTCCTGCGGGTAGATAGGAAATCATACACAATGTGTGAGTTAAATAACTAAAATCACTGTTATTTCGATAGTTGATTGAACTTGTGGTACTGCAATTTACCTTATGACGGAGGTCGTAGCCATGTTCATGAATCGAAAGACGTATTTTATTATAAGGAGAGATGATGTTGAATATAGAGACACGGGAGTTTTTCGACGATATTTTTGACACTGCCGCAATCAATTTTGGATGCCTTAAATACGGGCAAAAAGGTGGCCGTATAGATGTAAACGGACGGTATAACAGTAACACAGCCGCACGGCTAGAACAGATTAACCAGCAGGGATATGAGGTTTACTACGCCATTAACACTGGCGGCTATAAGGACAAGGATATAACCCACTTTAATGCAATCTTTGCCGATTTTGACCGAGGGAGGGACGAAGAAAAGAACTACTATCCATTGTACGAAACTGAGAGGTACAAGAATGAAGTTTTGGAACGTTTGGAAACTTTCTTAAAGCCTACTTGGGTAGTGGAAACTCGAAATGGACTGCAATGCCTGTGGTTGTTGCATAGTGGGGCTACGCTGGTACAGTTTGAAGAGTGCGAGGATCGTCTGATAAAGTATTTGAAGGCAGATACTGCGGTTAAGAATCCATCACGACTACTTAGAGTCCCAGGTTTTTATTGGTCTAAAGACCCGAATAACAAGTTTTTGGCAAGGATCATACAACACCATAACGTTAGGTATGACATTCAGACGATAATTGATCATCTGCCAAAAGTACAAACTGAATATTCAGTTGGACAAAATGGTAACAGTGATAGAAAGAAATGTTCTTCACTGCTTCCTATCACTGTTCCCAAAACCCAAAGCGCAACTCCTAATCCTGGACTGATTGCGGCTCAACAGGTGGAAGCATTACAGGCAATAATAAAGCCCACACCTTATACTGCATCTTCGAGTAGTGACGTTTTTACCTACTTGAAACAACAAGACCTGCACGACTTCCTTGGTGTTGCTGGTGAACGGTTTAGATGCTTATTTCACGATGATTCTAATCCTAGCGCAGGGATCTTCATTGCAGACAGTGGTGACTACTTGTACAAGTGTCATAGCGATAGGTGTGGGGTCTGTGGGTCAATCATCGAACTAACGCAACGTATTCTTGAAACCAAGAATTTTTCAAGGGTACTTCGGTTTTTGCGAAAGGTTTATCTTATCGAATTTGCTGAAAGTGATTGGCAGGTTGAACAGAAGGAGATAATCGACTCAAACATCAGCTTCCTAGACAGTGTGACGTTTCGTGAAGGGTACAGTGAGGTCTACATGAGGATTCGTAACTACCAGAAGGAGCTACAGGTGATGAACGAATTCGCAAAGGAGCATATACTTACTCAATACTTTACGGATGCTAACGGAAGACCTGCATTTTTTGCTCCGATATCACGGATACGACAATTATGTGGTAAGAGCATTCATCAAGACAAACAGATTACCAATGTTATAGGTCTGCTTACTTATCTGGGGTTAATCAACAAGCTATCGACAGAGGACATACCAGAACAGATGCTCCGAACGGCTAAACATATAGCCGCGAAGAACAAGCAATCTAAGATAGTCAGTTTCTACTCTATCCCACTATACGATCTTAAAACTATGAACTTTGCCATGCAGAAGGCTCGTGAGTTCAAGGACAAGGGCTTTACAATGAAAGGGTGGGGAAGAGAGCTTCTTATAAGGTCACTTGGACAGGACGAAGCGGACAGAGTATATCCTCAGGAGAAGGGGAAACCCATTCCAGAATTGAGCGAAGAAGTAACGAGTCAAATTGAGAAAGTTACGTTACAGATTATCGAGCATAAGGGCTGGACTACGGAGTCAGAGGTCTTATATAACGTTTGCTTAATGTTCGAGGGCCAGAGACAGTTCAAAGAACGGCAATTTAAACGAATCATTACGGAACTACAAGAGAAGTATTCACTTTCACGACCTCGGTTGAACAAAGAGCTGAAGGAACGTCTGAATATCGAACTGAAGGGATACCCATATATCCTTACAAGGGAGAATGAAGATGAACAGATGGAGCGGAAACAGAACACGGTAAAACGACTTTTAAAGCTATTGATAATGGGAGCGGACAGGCAATATCTTAAAGATTAAAGCGGCACATCCTCTAGTGTGGGGATAGCGCCGCTTTTGGTTTTGCATGACATCGCTTGAGATATATCCTATTCGAAGCGATTATCTGACGAGAGACGATTCACTCAGATTGATATTCCTTCTTTTTATGTTTGATTTATCCAAAAAAACTCAACATTCTAAAATGGGATGCGAATTGTCTTCCAAATCCATTCTGGTTAATGGGTATTATTTTCTTATAGTAGTTTGCGAACAACAAGTACTATAACACTGGTATAATATAGAAGACGAGGACAAAAAGGATGTTCACAAAAAGAGGAGATAGTTAGTCGTGCTTCATACAAGTGGTGCAAAAGAAGTCGAAGTGCTATCAAAGCAAGTTACATTGCTGAATTGCTTAAAGGGTCAATGATTTAGCAGAAAAATAAAGTCAGTGTTGAATTTGAAGAATCGGATGGGAATAACCCTTCACACTTTAAACGGCGTGAGTATGTACGCATTGCCAAACAGGATCAGACGCAAACGATAATGCAATTCGTCTCTCGACGGATTAGCATTGGGCATTTTGGTGTATTAGATTGTGTAATTGTAATAAGTATAAATAAAGGTTGGTTAATATGAACAATGTTGATATTCCATTTGGCACTGGACGCCTCGTTTCAGGTGAAAAGCGAAATGAAGTGTTTGATCTTCAACCTAATGACCATCTATATATTGCAACTTTTGGACTTAGTCTTCCTGAAACCATAAACAGCAATATTAACTAAGGTGGACCCCTTTGTCAAGACACACTTTTTGTAGTTGAAGTTAATAACATTATTACTGATTCTTCAGATAGCCTTAGGAGGGTGTAGTGCAGTTCGCCCCTTCTGGAAATAGACTTCTGCTGGTGTCAGATAGCCTAGTGACTGGTGCGGGCGGTCGTAGTTGTACCGCTGTATGAACTTGGCGATTTGTTGCCTCGCTTCCTTTGGACTATTGTATTCGTGAATGTACACTTCTTCGTACTTGAGGGTACGCCAGAAACGCTCTGTGATGATGTTGTCCAAAGCTCGATTCTTGCCATCCATACTAATCCGTACACCGGCTTCTTTCAGCAGATCGGTATATTGATGGCTAGTGAAGTGGCTCCCCTGGTCGCTGTTCCAGATCTCTGGTTTAGCTTGGCATAAGGCTGAACGGACGGCAGTTAATACGAATGGCATCTCGAGAGTTTGATCAAGCTGCCAACTCACAACATACCGTGAGTACCAATCGATGACGGCAACCAAATACATCCATCCGTGTTTTAGGCGGATATAGGTGATATCAATTCCCCAAACGTGATTGGGGTGGCTGGGCGTCACGTTGCGTAACAGGTATGGGTAGACCTTGTGTTTCAAGTTACGTTTGCTGAGGTTCGGACCGGGGTGGATCCCCTCGATGCCCATCTCTCGCATGCAGCGTTGCACACGCTTGCGGTTGATATCCCAGCCTTCACGGCGCAGTAGATGCGTGATTCTGCGACTGCCGTAGACCGGATAATCCGTGTAGAATTGGTCAATCCGATGTTTTAGCCGTACCTCTTCATCTGAAGGTTCAGCAGGCTTGTAATACAGACCGGAGCGGTTCAGACTTAGGATACGTGCCTGAGTTTTGAGCGAAACTTTCTTGTTGTCTCGCTCCACCATGGCAAGACGCTCACTTCTGCTCCGGGTCGATGCCAGATTTTTTTGATCCACTCGAGCTGAGTGGTTAGTTTACCGACCTGTGCGTACAGTCGTTCGATTTTCTGTTCCTGTGCCTTCTGCTCCTTAGCTGCCTTACGCTCGTCCACAAACAGGCTAGCAAGGTTTTCTAAGGCAGTCTTCTTCCACTGGCTCAATTGCACGGGGTGAACTTCGTACTCCGCAGCAATCTGTGCCATCGTCTTTTCTTCTTTGAGAATCTCTCTTACGACTTGGGCTTTGAACTCTGGTGTGTACTGTTTTTTCATAGCCATAGTGTAACCCAACTGTCCTCCTATCGGGTGTCCAGTTTTACGGGTCCACTATAAACCGTCAGATTGCATTTCTAACTGATTTTCATGTAATTTTAAACACCTTTGGATTTGGTCGTGATTATAAAGTTAAACTTAAGAAAACAGCATTGAGAGCTGTTGAAAAGTGCCGCTACATTCAAATTTATATACGCCAAGACAATCATGCAAAGGTCTATAGTACTGGAAGAAAAATGTACATTGGTAGTGCTAATGCAACTGAGCAGTCATCCAACAATGTTGAGTTTGGTGTCTTAATTGAAGATAAGCAAGCGATTGAATCTCTAGAAGGGATTCTTTTTTTTGAAGGGTTGCTTGACTCCTACCCGATATTTGCTGATGCTTACTTTCATTCTGAGTTGAAGGTATTTTTCTCTGGAATTCTTGGTATAGCCGCAAGTTTGATGAAACATATACGCTTATGCTATACGAATCCTGGCGTAGATGTTGAAGGCATCAAGAATAATGAAATCAAAATTAAGGAACTTTCATCTAAAGTAAAAACTCTACTTTGTACATTCAAAGGAGCAGTAAGAGGTTGGGACTGGGACAATGAAAAATTTACCCAAAATCCTACATATGGTGAACATGTAAACCTTATACTTCAACAGCTTGACCAGGCTATACAAGCTTGTATTGGTCAGGTTACAAGTAACTACCTTAATTACTCGCTTAAAAGTCTATGTAACTCGGCTAATAAAGAATTTGATCTATTTAGAATGAACATGATGTATGGTAATCAGAACTTGAAGTTTGAGGAGTACTCATTCAGTATACTGAGGTCAATTTATGAAAGCTTAACCCATTTAAGGACATGGTCTATTTTTGAAGGACCTGAAGTTACTCCCACTGCAATAAAAAAATTAAAATTCACTTTAGCAGAGTGGTTGAATAACCCTTCGCTCTTGGATCGTATTGAGTGCTTTGAGGAACTTTAAACACCAAACGATCCTCGTAGGGCTGTGCTTCGCCTGGAGAGATAGACCGCCAACCTTGTCACGGGAATAAGGCGGTCTATTTGTATTTGTGGGTTGTGTCGTTAGCAGTCCGTTTGATATTTATCGAGGGTATTGTCGTAAATCCATTAAAATCAACGTTGTATGTACATCTTATTTTGGTATAATAAGGACTAACCGAGTAGAGCCGTATCACAGAATGGGTTATTCGGTGCGGCTAACACCGAATGATGTACCAAAACAGCCGCCCGTTTAGGGGCTGTGCTTCGCCTGGGGAGATAGACCGCCAACCTTGTCACGGGAATAGGCGGTCTATTTGGTTTCGTCGATGCAAACGCTAGTTCATGCATGGAGACAGGCGATAGCCTTTTAGACGACTAATAGTGCGTACCGGAACTCACTATTATGTGTCTAAGGGTTGGTACGTAGTTAAACTTTTTTGCTACAATAGGGTGGCAATGAGACACGGTCTTCTCGTTGCGGTCAATTAAATCGATGTACTAACGAGGGTCGGCTGTTCGGGAGCCGACCCTCAGTCTTTTTAGTTCCGAACAAGGTCGCGACTTGAATGTGTCTCTTTGGTTTCTGCGGTTAGGTCAACAACGTTGTCTATATGGTGTAAGTCCTTAACGATGACCTGGCATTCTTACATATCCCATGTATCCCTTTTGCCAGTGCCTCTAGGGCTTCGCTCTTAACGCCCGACGATCACTACGTCATAGCCCTTTTCGCCAGATAGAAGGGCATAAGTGTATCCTATGCCAGAGGATGCTCCAGTGATAAGTGCTGTCTGGGTCATGGCTGGATTCTCGTGTACCAAAGGAACTTGTTCATATTTCTCAAGTTCGTTGTTGCGAAAGACGCAACGGTGTTCACGTACTTCACCACTCAAAACAGACGGTAAGAATAGTTGAATATGCTTAGGAATACCGTAGTTTGTGCCATGCAGTACCCAGCCTATACCCTTCCATGCAAGGATTCCTTCATCCACGAGCTTAGGTTTGTCGTAGCCCGCATTATCATGAATTTCACAGGAAAAAAGGTACATCCCCGAGTCTTCGTTTTCAGTATGCCATTTGACCGTTCCGTTGAACGACAGTTCATGTATAGTAATTCCAGTCTCTTCAACGACTTCTCTGAGTGCGCCGTTTATGGGTGACTCGTTTGCCTCAATCTTCCCGCCAACACCAGTCCATAGCCCCATCAATGGAGGCTTTACCCTGTTGAGGAGTAGTAGTGAGTTGGTATGTCTGATGAATATCATTGTATACTTTAGTTTGTTCGTCATGGTTTACTCCTAGTCCTTAGATGGCTCTTCGCTGGTTGAGATGGGTTGAACAAGTCAATCATGGAGGTATAAAAACCCATTGGCAAACCAGAGTTAGGGTCAATGCCTCCTTGTTGTCGGCTTGACATGACTTGTAGGATGCCAAGTTGGGCATCCGTCAAGAGCTTTCGCGGCATATCCTCCCGTTGGTCGGTATTCCACGCTCTCTTGACGTAACAGGAGGTTATCCAAATGTCCGATCCCGTTCTTGACTTGTTCAATCACTCTATTGGCGTTCAATCTCCCTGGCATGTTACTTCGGTTGAATTCAGCAAAGAGAATAAACGTCTTGACATCACGGTCGACTACAAAGATGGAACCAAGTTCCCATGCCCAAATTGCGGCAGTCAGAACACGGACATCTACGACCGCGACACTCGCTCATGGAGGCACCTCAATCACTTTGAGCACGACACATACATTCACGCCAAAGTGCCTCGAATCTGGTGCCATGATTGCTCGAAGGACAAGGGGGTGTACGGACCATCGAAGTGCCCTGGGCACGCAAACGCGGGCATTTCTCATACGGCTTCGAGGCATTCATCCTTCAACTGGTTCGCGAGATGCCCGTTCTGGCAGTTGCACGTCTAGTCGGGGAACATGATACCCGTATCTGGCGTATCGTTCGCCACTATGTGAATCAGGCTCGCGAATCACAAGACTTCTCAGATGTTCACCACATTGCGGTTGACGAAACCTCTACAGCTCGCGGTCATCACTACGTGACCGTTGTTGCAGATACAGAGCAAAGACGGGTAATCTTCGTCACGCATGGCAAAGACATGAGTACCCTTACGCGATTCGTCGATGATTTCACGCGACATGGCGGCGACCCAGATGAAATCGAAACTGTCTGCTCCGACATGTCTCCAGCATTTATTGCTGGTGTTCACAAATACTTTCCTGACGCTTCACTCACATTTGACAAGTTCCATGTTACGAAAGTAATCGGTGAAGCGGTGGACAAAGTACGCCGTGAAGAACAACGCACACAGCCCATGCTCAAACAATCCAGGTACATTTGGCTGAAGAATGAGCACAATTTGACAAGCAAGCAAAAAGAGCGATTACAGGAGCTTCGGCACTTAAATCTCAAGACGGCAAAGGCATACCAGATGATGCTGACATTCAAAGAGCTTTGGATACAGCCAAAGTCCCTTGCCAAGCCGTTTCTGGACAAGTGGTACTTCTGGGCCACGCATTCGCGGCTCAAACCAATGATTGACGCCGCTAAAACCATTCGCCGCCACCAAACTGGCATACTGTCTTGGTTTGATAGCAGAGTGAATAATGCCCTGATTGAAAGTATGAACAGTCTCATCCAAGCCATGAAACGAAGAGCGAAGGGTTATCGCAACGTCGAGAACTATATCTCTATGATTTACCTGTTGCTAGGCAAGTTGTCCTTCGCTTTACCCACCTAAAACAGCGAGGAGGCCCTTAGATACATTCATTTTGTGAAAGAGTAGTGCTTTCGGAGAAGGTCTGAGTTGTCCAAGTGCTTAACTTTGACTATCTGATTTGGAAACGAAAATCCCCAATTGTAAGGGGCAAAGGAGCCGTATAACTCCTTACACACAGAACATTTTTCAATATCGAGTATAATGTTGTGGACAAGATTCAGATAGTAGTATTGCGGTAAATCAAATCAATCACATATCGGTGCTATAACCATGTTCACGAAGGTGAGGTACAGGGCATAACCGTTCTAGATCAAGAATCATGCGAACTGCGCAAGTTATCTCGTAGTGTACGAGCGATCGCACACTGAATAAAATCCAAATTCCATCGAAAATACGACATGCATCATCATGAGTAAAATTAAGGTTATACTGGATGATGCAGACAGCGTTAATCCATGAAGTTAATCGACTCGTTAGAGTGTTCACTTGTAACGCATAAATGGCTCCAAGCGTCTGTGTTGGCAAGGGGTGATCACATGCGCAAGTCAATTGTATCGATGTGTCTGCTATGTCTGCTCTCCACAATAGCCGTGGGGTGTGGTCACGCTCAACAAACTAATCCTCCTGTAACTCAAACGACAAACAGCGTGCAAGCTCAGAAGCCATTATATGAGCGTACAAAGCCGAATTCGCTTCCTACAGTCGATAGTCTGAAACCCACGTCAGTGGAAATCATAAGAAACGAACACGGCAAACTTGAGGCATTGGATTTGACCATCAGCAATGAGCCTACGGTTAGGCAACTGTACTCTGATTTACGCTCATTACGACAGTTTCCGCATGGAAATATGTCTTGTCCTAACGATACTGGTGTGGAGTACAAACTGATTTTCAAGAGTGGCAAGAAAGTGGTTCTGGTTGCTCAGGCTGATCCAACTGGTTGTCAGGCAATTAAACTGTCCAATGGTCAAACACTTTGGGGTGTTGAGCAAGTCGGGAAACCGTTCTGGACTCGGCTGGCACAGTCAATTGGATATCCTAATGACAGCCATTTTAGTGGACAATCCGCTTGAATATCTTATATGGACGTAGGTAATGTTGTTATGGGAAGAATAAATTCGACACATAGACAGACTACTTGTGAAAATTTTTACATTAATAACTTACGCAAGAAATTAAAGTAAGTTATAATTAATATAAACTGTCAAAAAGCTCGGAGCGATAATCGATGGGATACAAAGGTAGGGTAACACTTCTCATAGTGGTATTGATTGTATCAGTTGAATTTAACACCTACGATTACATCCATGATTTATCAGCCGTGAAATGGGACATTATTGGAAGCATCGTCATTTTGCTGTTGGCTTGGTGGTTTGGAAAAAATTATGACAGAGCGAAATATTAAGCTCAAAGAGACGCTTTAACGGGCGCTTATAATCGACTTTTCGCTAGTAGAATGTTTCCAAGGCTTCTTACAAAAGCGGAACGTACAAATGGGAGACTTAGCGTGTTTTTGGTGGACGTGAATAATTTAAAGACAATCAATGACGTACATGGACACATGACAGGTGACGAAGTCATCAAGCATGTGTCCCATACCTTAATAGGTTGTACACGAAAATGGGACTTGGTAACACGTTGGGGTGGAGATGAATTTGTAATTATCGCATCTAATATAGACCAAGCAGGGGCATCTACAATGTTGGAGCGTATCGAGGATCACATGCTTGCAATCGAGACAAGTACAAAACATTCATTAAAACCATCGGTTTCCATCGGGGTCGCGGTGTACCCTGTCGATGGTAGTACATTTGATGATCTGATTGGTGTTGCAGATGGCAGAATGTATGACGATAAGAAGAAAGCACAGTATATCGATGTTGCCCCTATGTAAACGTTCTCGTTAGCGATAACAGGGAATTCAACACTATTATTCATACAGTGTACAGGAAACTCTTTGTATATTGACAATGAGTGATTCCTAGCAGAAACAATTTCGAAAATTCTTGAACATAATTCTAGAGAGCCGTTTGACATGAAGGGCGTTCCTTTGGAGGAACGCTCTTTTTTGATCAATAAGTGTAATCTCTCTCACACATTGGTGAATTTTGTCGAAATAACTGGTATATTATGTTTGACCTTATAGTGGTGATTTTTACAATAGACGGTGATGGTTATGTCAATGGCATATTGCATGAGGTGTAAGCGCTTGATTGCGGTAGAACAAATGTCACAGGTTTTCGTGACAGGGTTTGTCCGTATTGATGGAACGGACTACCCACTAGGTAGGGGATGTCAGTGCCACGACACGTACGCAAAGGAATCGGATAACCGATAGATTAACGAAGGAATCCTATAGACGTAGTGCATCAATCAAGTGGAGTGCTGTTGATGCTAGAGCGTCCTCTGAATGGTCTGTTGAGTGGCATACTGAGCCAAGACTAGTGGAGTCCTCAGACCATCATGTTTCTTAAACGAATGAATGATTGTTATC
The DNA here is from genome assembly GCF_026651605.1 of Alicyclobacillus dauci. GTDB lineage: Bacteria > Bacillota > Bacilli > Alicyclobacillales > Alicyclobacillaceae > Alicyclobacillus > Alicyclobacillus dauci. The sequence goes on from NZ_CP104064.1 coordinate 2,266,075, forward strand.
ACATCGGTGTGAACGCTGTGATCCCTTGTGTTTGTTGGCTTGTTCATGTAAATCAAAACGCATCGTGTATGCCACGAAGCGTTATAAGCCAATGAATATAAGGTATTTCGCGATATACGATGCGAGTGCAATCCCGAATGTTATCCTCATTTCATTACTAGGAGGGGGATCAATGAACGGCAGTACGGTTTCAAACATAGTAAACAGTGCCATACAGACGTACGCAAATACCGTAGGCGCGATGCCAGGTTACGAGAAATGGTACTACTATACTCAGATACTTGCTGCGATTATTACCATTCTAGGTTTTATTGCAGTAGGCATTCAGTTATGGTACACCAGCAAATCAGTCAATGCGGCAGATGAATCCGCTAAGGCGGCGAAATCAGCCGCAGAGGCCGCACAAGAACAGGTAAAAGTGGCTCAGAAACAAATTGAAATGACGGAAGCCGCCTCTCAGGACACAAAACAGCAAATGGAGATTATGCTTCAGCAAGCAAAGGTTGATATTGAGTCGAAGATGATTGCATCACTACCACTTTTTCGACTAAACGTTCACCGTACATTCGACCACTTGAGTCGTGAAATTTGGGAGATGACTCTAACGAATGTAGGTAATGGTCCTGCTTTCCAAATCAATATTTCATTGTCTGATGGCTTTGATAGAGTTCTCGATGAGGGGCATGCCTCGATGATCACTGTTGGAGAAAACACTCCGTTTGTCTTTTCAGCCAATACCGAGGCAAGAGAGGGAATAGTGTCCTACAAGGATTTTCACGGATTTATATATTCACAATCATGGAATTTAATATATGATCATCGATTTGGTTCTCCGATATTGAGTGATTCAGAAATGAATGGGCCACCCAAACAAGTAGGAAGAGACTAACCAAATGTTATCGATCGATCCACTGTGGATGTAGTAGACCGATTTTCATCACATCGGTCTGGGTACTGTAAATCCCCTTATATTTGTTGGCTTGGTCACGCAGACCGAGAAGTATCATTCGATGACAGGAAGTGTCAATATTCCAAGGAGTATAAGGCATTTCGCGATAGATGATACGGGTTCAATTCCACATCAAATTGGGGTTTTATTCTTAGACACCTTAGAACGTTCTCATAGTAGAACTCTCGGATTCAATCCCAAACCTGTGCGCCTAATTCAGTCAACTCATGACGATCTATGAGTCGAACATTCAGTTTAAGTGCTAAATCCCGGGCGGCTTTAGTGAATGAACTGTTCGTTACAACGATAGCATACTCGGCTTGATAGAAACCTTTTGCCCCATGTACTTCTTGTACAGCCTTCACACCGACAGGCTTTGAATAGCGTTTCGCTTGGACTACGGTGAGTTGTCCTTCTTGATCGGTTAAAACTACATCAGCGCCAAAGTCGCCAGATGCTCGTGTAGTTCTAGCGTCGTATCCCATTTTTGAAAACAGAACTCGTAGATATTCTTCAAATTCTAGGCCCGACATTTGGTCAACGTCAGTAATACGGGACAGGGCAATTTGCTGTTCTCTTTGTTCTTGGTGTTTTCTCCTTTCTTCTTCAAATCTTTTATGTTCTTTGTTCCAGTGCATATTCATCAACGTTGCAATCAATACGGCGAGTGCAACGAAGCCCCCAATACCGTACAAAAAGATGTGTATCGTTTCTGTTGGAGACAGAGTAATCACCCCTACAAGATATCTACTTATCTGTATTATAACTTTGGGATCTTAACAACCTGTTCGTTATTGTATACTTTTGCGAATGTAATCGACCGATCCAAAGAACCCGCATTCCACCGTGTTCACCATTGTTCGTAAAGTTCACTAAATAATTTATGAATGTTCGTAAATATGTATATACATTTATGAACAACTTTGCTACGATAAGGACAAACGAACGTCACGAAGGAGCAACGGCGATGGAGATTAGGAAGCATGGGTATATCCGAGTTAGTAGCAAAGACCAAAACGAACAACGACAACTGGCTGCAATGAGATCCGTTGGCATAGAGGAAAGAGACATTTACATAGACAAGCAAAGCGGTAAGGACTTTAACAGAGAGCAGTATCAAGCAATGAAGCACAGTTTACGCAGGGGCGACCTCCTGTATATTCATTCCCTTGACCGATTCGGCAGGAACAAAGAGGACATTTTGAACGAATGGCAGGACATTACCAAAAATATCGGTGCAGATATTGTCGTGTTAGACATGCCGTTGTTGGACACCACAAAATATCGTGACCACTTGGGTTCGTTTATCTCAGACCTTGTATTGCAGATCCTATCTTGGCTTGCTGAGGATGAACGAGAGCGTATTAGGAAGCGGCAACGTGAGGGCATTGAGGCCGCTAAGAATAACAACGTAAAGTTTGGCAGACCCAGCGCAGAGATAACTGAAGCGTTCGTAGTGGCATACAACGAGTGGAAGGCAGGAAACATCACAGCCACAAAGGCAATGGAACAGGCAGGAATGAAGCGAACGACCTTTTACAAACTGGTCAAAGAATACGAAAACCATCATTGACGGATCTAAAGTGGGTAGATTGGCTGTCCTTGGTGTTCAAGGACAGCCATAGAAAATCGACGCTCACGCCAGCGTGAAAAACGTAAGCCACCTGTATGATATCACCAACGTATAAAGAATAACAGACACTTTTTTCCGTAGGGGGTGTCTTTTTTCGTTTGGCTCCAGTCCGAGTACCCACGATATATGATCCGAGAGACGAAGACAACAGCAACAACAGAAGAAACGTCGGCACTGGTTACAACGTGTCGAATGATTGGAACACTGCGGGGGACGTAACCTAGTAAAAACAAGGCGAACCCGGGCTGGGTTTATATCGGATAAAGGCTTTACGATTTACAGATCGTCCTTGGCTGATCCATTCCCCAAGGTTTAGAGAGTAGTGGGCGAGCGAATAACTTTCGAATCTGGTTCATTCTGTCTATCAATTCCAACTTCTAACTGGTAGATTTGTCATGTAGAGAACAAAGGGATGATGATAGTGAACTTTATTCGTCAACTCTCAGATAATGAATTGATTGACTCTTATGGTGTGATCATTGACGAGTTGAAGCGTCGTCAGATCATACGGAGCAAAAACGTTGTTGGTGACTTGGGTGAATACATTGCCATAAAGCATTACTGCGAAACAAAGGGACTTCCAAGATTGCAAGCAGCACCGCCTAGCACAAAGAATATCGATGCCATAAGTGTAGATGGGGATCGATACAGCATAAAAGCAACGACCAGTGGTACGACGAGTGTATTTTACGGGCTGAATCCTCCAGCGTCGTCAGAACCAGATCAGCAAAAGTTCGAGTATGTCATTCTAGTTATATTTGATACCAACGTACGTCTTAAACAGATAAACGAACTGACATGGAAGCAGTTTCTCCAGTACAAGCGTTGGCACAGTAGAATGGGAGCTTGGAACTTGACCGTTAGTAAGGAACTGTTGGAGAACACGAGGGTCATTTATCGAGTGGAAACGTTGTAGATTCTAGAGTATGACCGATAGTTAATGAAGTTAGAGATCTGAAAGGGGCTTGTATTCTTGACACTGGGTAGAATTGAATACATAGACGATATTCGCAGTATCTGGACAAATGAAGCCAGAGATTTTACCCCTTGGCTAGCCAACAACATTGATGCGCTGGGCGAGGAATTGGGTATTGAAATTGAGTTGATTTCCACAGAGCAATCAGTTGGGCCGTTTTCATTAGATATTCTAGCGAAAGATGTTGGAAATGGTTCATTAATTGCGGTAGAGAATCAACTAGAGTCAACAGACCACTCGCATCTCGGTCAGTTATTAACGTATGCTTCAGGATTAGACGCAAAGATCATGATTTGGATCGCCGAGGAAATTCGTGAAGAACATCGTAAGGCGATTGACTGGCTGAATGAAGTTACAAATGATGATGTTCAGTTCTTCGCTGTGGAGATACAAGTTATAACCATAGGCGACTCAACTCCTGCTCCTCTTTTCAAGGTAAAGGCATCTCCAAATGAGTGGTCGAAATCTCGTAGAGTTAAAACAACTGGAACACCTTCGACGAGTGCGCGAAGCGGTAAGCAACAGTATTATCATGATTTCTACACTAAACTGCTTGAACGATTGCATAAGGAGAGTCCGTCGTTCACCACTGCTCGTAAAGTTGGTTATGACAGTTGGTACGGATTCGGCGTAGGTAGAACTGGATTTGCGCTCAACTTGGCATTTCGTAGTGGGAATCGTTTTTCGTGTGAGTTGTACATCGATTGTGGTGATAAAGAAACCAACGAGGGTTATTTTGATGCGATTGAACGTGACAAGGACACGATTGAATCAAAACTTGGTGCGTTGGAGTGGGAGCGGTTAGATGGTAAGAGAGCATGTCGTATTGTTAAGTATGAGAAATATGGGAATGACGACGCGATGGTTGAATGGGGAATACGCACTGTCATGGAGTTTCGTGACGTGTTCCAACCGTACGTTAAGAAAATGTAGTTGAGGTTGCGGGTGGGTGTTTTTGGGTGTCCATGACAGAGACAAGAGGTAGCATTACTATCTCTTACTGACACCAAAATCTTACCCGTTAAACATTTGAAATGGGGTTATGCGGTGTTTGAAAAAATAGTATCTATATTCAAGAAACCAAATAAGGTAATTAACCAAGCAAGTCCACGAAACACACGAGCATCCCAGTCACGCAGAACAGTTGACCCAACGCACATTGGCGATCTTGGAGAATACAAAATCGATGTACAACTTCGCCAGTTTTCCAATGAGTACAGGTACTTGAGTGATCTTCTGCTCGTCTACCCACGCTCAAAGACAGGTTATTCGCAAGTTGACCATCTTCTAATTACGCCATATGCCCTCTTTGTCATCGAGACAAAAAACTACCAAGGCTATGTTCGCGGTAAGCGTGAAGATAGAAATTGGAGAGTAAATGGTAAGTACAACATGTACAATCCAGTCCAACAAAATCGTACGCACATCAACGCATTGAAGCGTGTCCTCAAGGAATATAAGGATATCAGATTTGTCTCGGTCATTTCCTTCACGAAGCGGTGTGACTTGCGTTATCTGGAACCAGATTTGAGGGAAGTAGAGTCTGATGAATTTGTTGTATATGATGTTAAGCTCACTGAGTACATAAAGCGCACATTGGCAATGCTAAAGCGTGATTATACAGATCCACCACTAGCCGACTCGGATATCAAACGCATTTTTGAGTTACTCATTGGTAGCAACATTACAGACCCGAAGATCAGGATTGAACACAATCAAAAGGCAGAGGAAGTTAAGGTTACTAATAAACGGGAATGACTGTAGGATATACGCGGCGAGAGTAATGACCTTGGATACATACAGATTGGGGAAGAGTAATGACAATGGGAAAGGGAAAAGTAGTTTTTCTATTGGGATTATCAATAATTTCTTTAGGATTCATGGGTGCGTTTGGAGGTTACGTGTTGTTTCAATTTCAACAAAAGGAATCTACCAAGCTGCCCTCAAATACCAAGGCAAATTCACAGTTAAGCGAAGTACCAACCAAGTCGAAAACAACGATTCAAGAAGTCCATTCTGGGAATTCCGTGTCAAACTCGAAGTCAACTAATGAAAATTCGGGTCAAACTTCAAACAAAGCCAATGGATCATCGGTTACACAAGAAATAGGAAAAGCAAACACGGTCAATAACGGGACAACACAGTCAAGATCATCAACAGTCACGGATAGGGCAGATCAAGCTTCCAAAATGTCAGGGACAGTGATATCCCCACAAATAAGTCAAGAAGCAAGCCAAAGTGTGAAAGCTCTAAACCTGATATTAATAGATGTGAATTACGAAACTGCTACAAATAATCAGGGTAACGGATTGCAATATGACGGACAGAAGCTAGCGCTTTTGAAAGAGGAAGTTCAGGGGTGGTCTGTCAATAGTTACGCAGATAGCAAGGTAAAGTCCGACATGCTGTCAGCAATTTCGTACTTGAGTAAATCAATTAGCGTAGAGGCTAAAGAGTTTCAATCCGCGCCTAATGTTAGTCTGTCGAATGAATCCCAGAATGATTTATCTGCTTCAGCAAACGAATTGAACAAGGTACTTGCAGATTTATCAACTTCGTAACAGAACAGATATGCCTTTCCAGGTTTTTTATAGTATGAGAAATCTTTATGTATTAAGCTTACGTATTCCATTGAGCGCAGGTTGGTAATGCTAAGCGTAACAACACCGAACCACGGGTGTCAGAAACCAAACGGATCTTGAGTTAGTAGGTAGTAGCATTACTGACCCAGAGATAAGCTTGAACACAATCAAAAAGACAATAAAGCAAAAGTACGGAACTGAGGCGTACCAATATGGATGGTTGGTTTAACAAGTTTATGGGCTTAGAGATTGAGTACAAACAACTTTGGAACTATAATTGCTCTGTAGCAACAAATTTTAAGACTAAGACCGACAAATACCGTGAGATTGGGCATGGTCTGAACGGGTTTCAAAACAAGTTTATCCACGTCCTGAATCCGTCACTCCATTGAAGTGGCATGGGGACGTGGAAACATGGATGCCATTCGCAAGGTCTTTGGCTACACTGTAAGCGCGTCAAAGACAAAACCGACTAACTCGGAGTTCATTGCCATGATCGCCGATAAGCTGAGGATGGAACACAAGGTCGTGTAAAAAACGATTGGTGACAAAGTCGATTAGACGTAGTGACGTCAAACCGACTTTGTCATCCACTTTAACTTGATGCGTTTTTGTCGCACTCTCAACCAAACAGAGGCCAGTGCCAGCACTGTGCATGCCCCGAACCATATCCATATGGTGTCGTCCAAATAGACGATACCGATGAAGACCGACCACGCCATAGCCATCGAAAAGCATATCAGGCTTACCCACCACTTCCAGAAAACAATTACAGCTCCGCATAACGTCAGGATCGAAATGATACATTCCGCAGCCCCTGCGGCCTCCAACTGTGGAATTTGATTTGCCACACCTACCTCCGCGACTTCTATGGCGCTGATGCCTGTATAGATGGTAACGAGGGCGGCCGCTAGGCAGATCAGTATCCGCATTTATTCAACCTCCTTCAAAGTGCAGTGTTAAATGAAAGTCTGCAATAGGACGATAGTCTTTTGCGGCTTTCATGATGAGGGACTTGTCCTATTCTATGAGTCGGTCTTCGTGGTTCATACCACTTCGCTTCGACTTCGTGCCATTGCTATAATGGTGAAGTGGGTACAAGTACATGAATGAAGAGAGGTTAGTCAACATGGGTGCTCCGGCTACACTTGACGGGTGGTACGTTTATCACGAATTCCGTACGGTGAATTGGAATAAATGGAATAGTTTAAACACAGCTGGTCAGCAGAGTATATTGCGTGAGTGGTCGTTGTTTGCGGACAGTCAAAGGGCGATTCAGGATGCTCGTAAGGGAAGTTATGGTCAATTTATCATCTCAGGCCACAAAGCGGACATCATGCTCATATTGATGCGTCCCACCATTGTGGAATTGAACGCCTTAAAGTCAAAGATGGCCAAGACCCAGCTGTTTGATGTCACGTCTTCTGTATACTCTTACATATCGGTGGTTGAGCTGGGCGGGTACATGGCCAAGCCTGGTATTGACGTAAGTCAAGATGAGAACTTGCAGGCACGCCTTAAACCAGTGATGCCATCTCACAGTCACGTATGTTTTTACCCTATGAACAAAAGGCGTCAGGGTGAGGACAACTGGTACATGCAGACTGCCGAGTCTCGGAGAGAATTCATGAAGGCACATGGAATGATCGGTAGGCAGTTCGCAGGGATTGTAAAGCAGATTATCACTGGGTCGGTTGGTCTCGATGATTGGGAATGGGGAGTGACACTTTTTTCGGACGATCCGCTACAGTTTAAAAAACTCGTTTATGAAATGCGATTTGACGAGTCGAGTGCCCGGTTTGCAGAGTTTGGTCCGTTTTATGTAGGCCATCAAGTCGACAACACAGGACTTGCAGAATGGTTTGGTGCATGAGGAGACCAGAGAGCCTATCTGTTATCATGAATGATTTAAACGTGCGGAGAACGCACGTTTTTTTGTGTGGCGAGATGTCATGTCGATGTACGAATGTACAACCATGCTAAGATTTACTAACAGGAATTCTCCACTTCTCCTAGAATCCCACCTAAAGACCCAGTTAATTACCATTTAGAACGAGGGTTGGAAAGTAGATAGGACAGATTCTAGAATCGGGAGAGTGTAGATATTGATGAAAAATTGGGCTGTTTCCGTCGGAGGATTGTTACTGGCCTCAGCACCACTCACAATCATGACAAATCCAGTACAAGCTGCAACGGAGCGTTTCGTGGAAACACAACACGGTTGGGTCGGATATCATCAGGAACCCAATTTAAAAAGTGTGGAAACGGGTCGATTGCAGGAAGGAGACAAAGCTCAACTCATCAATAAAGTGAATAGCTGGTGGTACGAGATCAGTGTAAATGGAAAAGTTGCGTACATAACGACCAATGCCAAGTACACGAACGTAGTGAGCGCAGCGGCGACACAAGGAGGACAATCCGCCACCTCGAACCCAACCGCAACGAACTCCGCGGGTGGAACTGAACTTACATCCGGATCGGGCACCAGTGGCAGTTCTATATCGTCTTCGTCATCTGGATCCTATGTTGTAACGAACCACGGATGGGTTTCTTACTACAGTTCTCCCGGTTCCTCCAGTCCCATCACAGGACGGCTACAGTTAGGAGACAAAGCGCAGTTAATCAGCCAGATCAATGCATATTGGTACGAGATCTCTGTTAATGGAGAAACTGAGTACATTACAACCAGCAAGCAATACGTACATCTCACCACAGGAAGTGGTAGCGCGAGTACGCCTGGTGTAAGCGAGCCTACAAGCCCTGCTTCTGGGAACTGGAAAGTGCAAGCCGACGCTGTGATACAGGCAGCAGAGACACAGTTAAACGTTCCCTATTTGTGGGGACATCAAGAACCGGGAATTGGCTTTGATTGTAGTAACTTCGTTGAATGGGCTTACCATCAAGGTATTGGCGTGTCGTTCTCGACATCTTCACAATATCAACGGGACCACGTTGGTACACCAGTGGCACTGAGTGATATTCGCGAAGGAGATCTGTTGTTTTTTAAAACTAAGAACAACCCAACAGGTGGCGGCCACGTCGGGATTTACATAGGAGATGGACAAGTCATTCAGGAAGGTGGCGGACGTGCGAAGGTAACAATCGAATCTCTAAGTGGGACATGGTTTGGTCCGGGTTTAGTGTTTGCCCGCCGGGTCATTCAATAGTACAATGTCTCCACTTCTTGTTACGAGGCAAATTTCCTGGTGAATGATAACCTGTCGATAAACGAATAGGCAAAGGTAGACAGCGACGGATCATCATCCGCCGCTGTCTATTGAGGTTTCCCAGGAAAAAGCATGTCGTGCTCGCGCAGTCGGTAAAGAGAGTCGCCGTTCGCCCTTAACCAACTTTTGTACTTGTCAAATCCAGGCATCATTTCCGACACCAAGTGCCAGAATTTTGGACTGTGGTTCATCTCTTTAAGGTGCGCCAGTTCGTGAACCACGACATATGTTTGAACTTCATAAGGCGCCTGAATGAGCCGCCAGTTGAGATTGATGTTTCCCGCGCTCGAACAACTTCCCCAGCGTTTCGCCTGTTCCTTAATAACAATTCGATGAGGTGTGCAGCCGTATTTAGATGCCAGACGATCCACTGTCACTCGCAATTTTGTCCGCGCCTCTTGACGTAAAAATGTATAAACCTTGGCGTGCACTTCGGTTGGTGTGGTGTGAGAGTTAAGGCATATTTGTTGTCGATGATCGACCACTCTAACGTAGGGGTCCTCACTTTTATTTGATGATTCATCCAAGGAAATTTCGCAAAGTTCTCCCAAAAACAGAACGGAGTCACCAATCTGAAGTGGGCGCTGAATGAGCTCCAGCGCTTTCGACAATTGATCCAACACCCAGTCTCCGTGCTTGTGGATAACCTGTTCGATTACTCCGGTAGAGATGTGTCGAGGTGCACTCACTTGAAGAGTTTTTCCATTCATCCGAAGGATGACTCGGACTTGTCGCGGAGATGGCGGAACACGCTCGTACCAAATCGAGGATTCTCCGACTTCCACTCGTTTCACGTTTACTCGATCCCTTCAGCCTCGCAAACATCTTTGTCCCATATCAGGACATGCCTTCACCCATTGTATCGAAAATGGCATAACTGTGCCCTTCAAAGACAAACTACAGTCAGACGTACATGAAACGGAGATGACGAAATGAAGGTGAAGCAACTTTGCGCCACCCTACTCGTGAGTGTTCTGTTGGTTGGATGCGGGAATTCTGATTATGATTCTAAACGGCAGAGTGCCATTGTTGAGCAAATGCTTCCGACTGCAATAGCGGACCCGCCTGCAGAAGTCGATTTACCAGCATTTCGGATGAGCAATCCACATGTGTTCGTAAATACACGTTCAGACGGGATAACGGAGATCTATTCGGCTGAACGTGGGCAATGGAACGGAAAAATCGTGAATGTTTACTACGTTCCGCCGGCTGACGTCAAGATGGATGAAGGCCAGTACGCGTTGCATTCTGTCTACCCACTCCAAAGGATTGCAACTACCCCAATCAAGAGAGACCTAACTTGGTCGGCTACTTGGAACACGAAAGGTCATCAGTTGCCGCACGTTTTTTACATCCTTGCGAGAACGAATGTTGGGCAGGTAACCATAGAGCAAGTCACGTGGAACAATAACAAGCTTTACGTGACGGGGGCTGAAAGCTCGTTAATGTAGCAACATGGCTTTCATCTCAACGTAGAAGGACACAATCGTCACCCTGGACTGGCCGCAGGAATGCGTCCGGTACACTGAATTGTATCACGGGTTCTGTGGGGGCAGTTTATCCCATACCATGTCAAAAATGAGTCCCCCAACAAAAGCGGTGAGAATGGAGATAGCAGCACGAACGATCGTGTATCGGATACCTAAAAAAGGTACTTCCGCGGGTAGTCGCGGGATAGAGACCAGCTGCCAAGACGTCATGAATGCGAATACGGCACCTGGAGTTGCGTCGGCTGCCAGAAGCCCAGCAGCAAGTGGGTAAACTGCCCATCTCGATCCTGTTCCGAACACCCCGAGTACTGCGGCTAACAAAATGCCCGCAACGCCTGTGTCGCGACCAAATAGGTGAGCGACCATTTTGGGTTGAATGATCTGGGACAAAAGTCCCGCAGCAAACATGGAGACAACAATCCATGGGAGAGCCTGCCAGAACATCTCAAAGGTTGATTCGAGACCTGCCGCGGCAATCGTGGGGCGCCACAATGCAGCGACACAATATCCTAGTACAGTTGCCCCGCTGAGATAGACGATTACTTTATCCATTTACCCCACCCCGGTCTCTCTACGAAACGGTCGTCCGCAAGGCGCTTATAACCGATGACCATGTTTTGTGATCCGACAGTTGCAGCGACCAGATAGAGACACCTGCCAGACCGTTGTCATTGACAAGTTGCAGCGTGTCAGCAAACGTTTGCGACGTCGGGTACCAGACTTCCATATAGCCATCTGGCTTTTCGTAGCGCGCATACATTAAATCCAGAGTCGCGTTCCAGCTTCCCGTGGCTTGATGGGATTGCAAGATGCCGTCCACTTGTCCGTCGCTGTCGTTCTCACTCGTGACATGGCCGTTTTTGTGGACATACCAGAACCTTGTATAGAATGGCATGCCCAGCACGAGCTTATTGGTGGGGACACCTGTGTCCAACAAGTCGAACACCGATTGTTTGACCCACGGTAAATCAGCAACCGGACCTGGGTCTTGATCTCCGCCCCAATGTTCGTCGTAGGCCATTAAGACGACATGATCGGCGGCGTCCGCCAAGGCTGCATGAAAAAACGCCTCGTTATCGTGAAGAGGGACGATGTCCGGTGCAATATCAACAGAGACATCGATATGGAGCGGGGATAGCTTGCCGTGTAGTTCAGTCACAAAAGCAGTGTACTGGTCTCGATCGGCCGCCATGACATTTTCGAAGTCCAGATTGATGCCATCCAAATGATAGAATTTTGCTTTGTACACGAGTTCATCAATCATATTCGTACGAGCCTTGTCGTTCTGCAGCACTTCATGGGTCAGTTTGGCGTCGAATTGGTGGTTGTCTACGAGAACCCAAACTTTGATGTGATGGGCGTGGGCGTAATCGATCACGCTCGGCAGGATATTGCCTGAAATGTTTCCAGAAGCATCGTTTAAGCTCAACCACACTGGACTCGCAACATTGATTCCTGGGTTGTCCTGGAGCATTTGAATGCATGCCTGGGACGATTTAGATGGCAGCCAGCCCATGGCAATTTTATTTGTGTTTGCAGCCCATGTCGTGATGGAGCGGAACAGGGAGGATTCTGTTTGGTTTTTATCTGCCACTTGGGTCGATGTCTCAGGCAACTGGTTCGTCAGCATTGTGAGTGGATCGGCAAGGGGTACGTGGAGTGCATTCAGGGTGGTGCCGAAGATGGACGGTGACGAATGGTTGGGACTTTTCACGTAATTCGTCGTTCCTACGAGTTCACTTAACTCCACGTCCGCCAGTTGGGACGCTTCAAAGGTTGCGAGACGATGCACGTGAGCTTGTCCAAACATCAAGACGGCGGCACCGAAACAGCCAATGCCGAGCATCATGAGCGCGACGGTTGCTGCGACGAATTGGGTGATAGCGTGGCGAAGTTTAAGGGGGTCCATTCCGGTCAGCGCTCCTTCTTCACATAGACTTTGTTGATAGTCTATGAGGGAACTGACCGGGTTAGAAGACTAATATACTGAGTGAAGTTACTTTGTACTATCGTGCTCGGAAGGTTGTTCATTTGCTTGCCAAACGGAGTTTCCGTCGACATAGACTTCCTTTTTCCAAATGGTAACTTCTTTTTTCAGGCGTTCGATAAGCGTCCGTGCAGCTTCAAAGGCAGCGTTCCGGTGTGGGCTTGAAGCGCCGCAGATGACAGCGATGTCTTTGGGTTCCAGTCGTCCAATCCGGTGCCACTGGATGGTTGTGACACCTGGGTGATCATTCTCTACTTCCGATTGAATCTGCTTCATTTGTAGCTCGGCCATCGAGACGTATGCCTCGTAAGATAGATGACTCGTCTGGCGCCCTCGAGTCCACTCGCGGACCGTGCCAACGAAGATCACGGTGCCACCGTGATTGATATCCTCCAGATAGCGATACGCTTCATCGACGGACAGCGGGTCTTCACTCAGACGCAACGAACCTTCTTTGTGGTTCGGCGTTTCACCACCGCCTACAGGGGGGATGAGTGCGATCTCGTCCGTTTCAGCCAATTTCTCGCTCGGAGCAATAATCGTTTGGTTCCGAGCGACCATGACATTGGTAAGGGATGATGCCAAAGCAGGATATGTACTCTTGATGTGGTCGATCAACTGGCCAGCGAGTATGTCACCGTCGAGATCGAGCACCATTTCGTCTGAACCAAAAACTTCTCGTAGGTTAGCGAAAAGCCGCACACGTAGTTGCAAGAAAAGTCACCTCGTGACACAGTATGGATGGATGATGGAAGCATCACTTGAACCAGGGAGGTCAAAGCAATGTCAACTGAACAGCATTTTACACATTTCACAGAAGACGGGCGTCCCGTCATGGTCAATGTAACAGGTAAGGACACGACCAAGCGAACTGCCATAGCAGAGACCACCGTTAAAATGAAAGCTACCACTCGCGAATCTATTGTACAACAGGCGATTAAGAAGGGCGATGTCCTGGCCGTCGCGCAACTCGCCGGAATCATGGCTGCGAAGAAGACTTCAGAACTGATACCCCTGTGTCATCACGTCCCTCTTCATCATGTCTCTTTAACACTCACGTTTCAATCGCAAGAAGAAGGTAGCGATATATCCCGTTTACATATTGAATGCCATGTGGAGACGTCCTATCAAACCGGGGTTGAAATGGAAGCTCTCACGGCGTGCAGTGTAGCTGCCTTGACGGTTTACGATATGTGTAAGGCTATTGATCGTGGAATGGAAATTACAGACACACGCCTCGTTTATAAAGCAGGCGGGAAAAGTGGCGTATTTCAGGCAATTTCGACTTAATGCAATGGCCTTGGCAAGATAAAAATAAGCGTATATCATGGGTGTCGGGACGCAGAGCGTTTCGGCGCAACAGCCTATGAAAGCGCTTGCGTATTCCGTTCATAAAACGTTCACTATCCATGTTTACTTTGCTCACATGCAGGCTATCGTTCTTTTTATTTTTCTCGTACAGTTTCAGGGACTTCAATTTGAACTGGTTGCACATAGGGGGATTCGTCATGGAGATCTTTTCATACCTGGGTAAATATGATTATGAACAATTGGTGTTTTGCCACGATGAGGCCTCTGGCTTAAAGGCCATCATTGCAATTCACGATACAACGCTGGGGCCGGCACTGGGTGGATGCCGTATGTGGACGTATGCGCGGGAAGACGATGCCATCTTGGACGCACTCCGTCTTGCGCGCGGCATGACGTACAAAGCTGCGGTGGCCGGGCTGAACCTTGGGGGCGGCAAAACGGTCATCATGGGTAATCCCAAGACAGACAAAAGCGAAGCGCTGTTCCGTTCTTTAGGAAGATACATTCAGAGCCTAAATGGCCGTTACATCACAGCCGAGGACGTCGGTACGAACGTACACGATATGGATATGATTCACACGGAGACCGATTACGTCACCGGCATTTCCCAGGCATACGGATCGAGCGGCAATCCATCTCCTATGACAGCCTTTGGCGTGTTTCGTGGAATGCAGGCCACGGCGAAGGCGGCCTTTGGCAGTGATGATCTCGCCGGCAAACGCGTTGCCATTCAGGGACTCGGCAGCGTTGGGATGCAACTGGCTCGTCACGTGGTCGACGCGGGGGGACAACTCATCGTCGCCGACATCAACGATGACTCCGTGCGCTATGCAGTTGAGGAGTTAGGCGCAAAGGCAGTGAGTGTCAAAGAGATTTTTGAAGTAGATTGCGACATTTTTGCCCCCTGTGCGCTTGGGGCCGTGATCAACGATGAGACAGTGGATCGTCTTCGGTGTAAAGCTGTTGCAGGCTCAGCGAACAATCAGTTAGCTGAAGACAGGCACGGGGACTTGCTTCATGGACGCGGTATCGCATACGCCCCAGACTATGTCATCAACGCCGGTGGCCTGATGAATGTCGCGGACGAACTAGAAGGGTACAATGTTGAGCGGGCCAGAGCGAAAGTAAACGGCATTTATTCCATTATCGGCAATATTTTCGACGTCTCCCGGGAAAAGAATCTCCCGAGTTATCTCGCTGCTGATCACATCGCCGAACAGCGCATAGCTCAGATGCAAAGCGTACGCAGCAACTATTTGTTGCATGAGAAGTCACTGCATCGGTAAATGACACAAGGTGGCTTGTCGCAAGCCACCTTACTTTGTTCTTATGCAAAGTCTCTTGTACAATACTGGTGGGGTCACCGCATCCGCGTGGGCATGCCCAATTTTACTTTTAGGATGATGTGTGGATGACAGAGTCAAAGTTGCAAGCGAAGCAAGCTGAGAAAGCGCGGATTATGCAGGAGCAAAAAATGTCCCGTCCAGAGTGGTTGAAGATCACGGCCAAGACAGGGACAAATTATAAAACTCTCAAAGATATTATGCGTACACAGTCGTTACATACGGTTTGTGAGGAAGCACAGTGCCCGAACATTTTTGAATGTTGGGAGCAACGGACGGCGACCTTTATGATCCTGGGGGACATCTGTACGCGAGCATGTCGGTTCTGTGCCGTGAATACGGGACGCCCCACGGAGCTTGATCTCCGGGAACCGAAGCGTGTAGCCGATGCCGTAGTCGCCATGGATCTTCAGCACGTCGTCGTGACGAGCGTCGCGCGCGACGATTTGGCCGATGGGGGTGCCTCTGTTTTCGCGGCCACCATTCGCGAAATTCGCAAACGCGTGCCAAACTGCGGCGTGGAAGTTTTAATACCAGATTTCGCGGGGAACTGGGACGCACTAAAAGTTGTCATGGACGCGTCTCCGGATATTCTCAACCATAACGTGGAGACCGTACGTCGTTTGTCGGATCGGGTTAGATCTCGGGCGAAGTATGACCGCACCCTCGAACTCCTGCGTCGCGCGAAAGAGATGCGTCCGGACGTGCGGACTAAGTCCAGTATCATGGTCGGACTTGGAGAGAGTGTGGAAGAAGTCCTCGAGACCATGGATGACCTGAGAGCGGTGAACGTGGATATCCTAACCGTTGGCCAATATTTGCAACCGTCGGAAAAGCATTTGCTCGTTGAAAAATTCTATACACCTACGGAGTTCCTCAAAATGCGGGGTGAAGGTTTGAGCCGTGGCTTCGCACATGTCGAGTCCGGTCCCATGGTTCGAAGCTCGTACCACGCACATGAGCAGGTACTGCGAGCTGACGGAACACCGTTGCAGTCGCTGTCCGACGCGGAGCGCGCCACCTACCTTCAAGACGCCGCAACGGCCTCCGTTGAACACGCGTAAGGGGGGCAAATCATGGGGACTGCCATCGAATTTGTCGATCTCGGCCGCATGGATTACGATGATGCGCTGACCAAACAGCTGGACCGCGCGTCAGCACTCCTTCGAGAAGAAGATGACCGCCAGACTGTCTTTTTTGTTGAGCATCCTCGGACTATCACGATTGGTCGAAATGGAACAACGGATAATATTGTTGTGAGCGAATCATTTCTCGCTGAGCGAGGGTTTACTGTGCGCGAGGTCGATAGGGGGGGCGACGTCACCTATCACGGACCTGGCCAATTGGTCGTTTACCCCATACTGCACTTAAACCCGTGGGATAATGATGTAAAAGCGTATGTTCGCAATCTGGAGGAAAGTGTTATCCGTGCGCTAGAACCGGTTGGCATTACTGCGACGCGTCTCGGTGAATACCCTGGTGTATGGGTGAAGGATGCCAAGATTTGCGCTGTCGGTGCGCGGGTTAAAAAGCGCCAAAGCGGAGAATTTGTCACGTATCACGGAATCGCACTGAATGTGAATACGAATTTGTCTGATTTTCAGACAATCGTACCATGTGGCATCCAAGACAAGGGCGTGACATCCGTTGAACAGGAGCTCGGTGAGCCCGGCCAAATGAGCGATTGGAAAGAACGGCTCAAGACAGCGTTCCTTGACGTGTTTCAGTCGTTCGCTAGTCATCCTGATGAATGAACGAGGAGGGCACACTGAATTGGTGTGCCCCTCTAGTGTAGGGGGAACGAGAAGGCATGGAGAACCACTCAGCGAAGGATGCGTGGGAGCAGGCCGTTGCGACAAGCCTAGGTAAGCAGCCGGAACGCAAGGAGTCTTTTGTCAACGCTTCTTATATGGGTATCAATCGGCTTTATACGCCGCATGATTCCATTTCATTGCAAGACTATGACGAACAAATTGGTTATCCGGGTGAGTACCCGTTTACGCGAGGTATTCAGCCGACGATGTATCGTGGCCGGTTTTGGACAATGCGGCAATATGCTGGGTTTGGAACTGCGCAAGCTACAAACGAGCGGTTTCGCTACCTGCTTGAACAAGGGCAAACAGGACTGTCCGTCGCGTTCGATCTCCCGACGCAAATTGGATACGACGCCGACCATCTATTTGCTCAAGGTGAAGTCGGAAAGGTCGGCGTCTCTATTTCGTCTCTCGAAGATATGCGCACATTGTTCAACGACATTCGATTGGACCAAGTGAGTACTTCCATGACGATTAACGCCCCTGCGTCTGTCTTGTTAGCCATGTATTTAGTCGTTGCCGAAGAACAAGGCGTCGCATGGGATCGCGTTCGCGGCACGATTCAGAATGACATTTTGAAAGAGTATGTTGCACGGGGAACGTATATTTACCCGCCACGTGCATCGATGAGAATCATCACGGACATTTTCGCCTTTTGTAAAGCTGAGGTGCCCAAGTGGAACACGATTTCCATCAGCGGCTATCATATTCGTGAAGCTGGTTCAACGGCTGTCCAGGAAATCGCCTTCACGCTCGCGAATGCCATCGCGTACGTCGATGCGGCCGTACAAAAGGGTCTGAATGTGGATGATTTTGCGCCACGCCTTTCATTCTTCTTCAACGCACACAACAACTTTTTCGAAGAAGTTGCAAAGTTTCGTGCGGCGCGGAGAATGTGGGCGAGAATTATGAAGGATCGGTTTGGAGCGAAAAACCCGAAATCCCAGCAATTGCGGTTTCACACGCAGACGGGAGGCAGTACACTCACGGCGCAACAACCGGATAACAATATTGTCCGCGTCACCATGCAAGCGCTCGCAGCGGTGCTCGGTGGTACGCAGAGTTTGCATACAAACAGCCGCGATGAGGCCCTTGCATTGCCAACGGAAGAGTCCGCACGCATTGCTTTGCGCACTCAGCAGATCATTGCCCACGAGAGCGGTGTGGCAGATACCATCGATCCGCTCGGGGGCAGTTACTATGTGGAATCACTGACGGACGAGATCGAGCGACGGGCATGGCAGTACATCGATAAGGTCGATGAACTTGGCGGTGCAGTCGATGCCATCGAACAGGGCTACATGCAGCGTGAAATCCATCAAGCGGCGTATCAGACGCAGCAAGCCATTGAACGTGGTGACGAAATCGTCGTTGGGGTCAATCGGTACCGCAGTGAGGAGGAGGAAGAGCCGGAATTGCTCCGGGTGGATCCCTCCATTGCGAAAGACCAAGCAGAGCGACTTGCGGCGTGGAGAGCGTCGAGGTCGCAGGCTGACTGTGACGCAGCGCTTGCTGAACTGCGGCAGGCGGCGACAGGCGACACCAACCTGATGCCGCTTATCGTGAAGGCAGTTAGGGCGCACGCGACGACGGGAGAAATCTGTGACGCAATGCGCGCGGAGTTCGGCGAGTATCGCGCACAGGTGTTCTAAGGAGGTACAATCGATGGAGCATCCGATTCGTGTATTGATTGCGAAACCTGGACTGGATGGACATGACAGGGGAGCACTTGTGGTCGCACAAGGTCTCCGAGATGAGGGAATGGAGGTCATCTACACCGGTTTGCGGCAGACACCTGCACAAATTGTCGCGACAGCGATTGAGGAAGACGTCGCCTGTGTAGGCCTGTCCAGTTTGTCTGGCGCACACATGACGCTCTTCCCAGAGGTCGTTCGCGGTTTGCGCGAAGCTGGGGCGGAAGACATTTTACTCATTGGTGGCGGTGTCATTCCCCAGGCGGATATCAACGAACTAAAGCAGAATGGTGTTGCCGAGATTTTTACACCCGGTTCGACCGTCAAGGACATGGCGGCCTACATTCGCGCCCACGTCAAGCTGAGCGACTTGGCGGATGCGGGCAATGAAGATGTTGACGCGCTCGATCACGTCGGGATCGCAGTCCATAACCTGGAAGAGTCAATCCAATTGTACGAGCGTGCATTCGGGTTAAAACTGGAGCGGATCGAGACGGTTCAGGATCAGGGCGTGCAAGTTGCCTTTCTGTCCGCAGGCAGCACTCATCTTGAACTTTTATCGCCTTTGAACGAAGATAGTTCCGTTGCCAAGTTCTTAGACAAGCGTGGCCCTGGCCTTCATCATCTTGCGTTTGCGGTACGTGATATTCACGCTGCCTTGGCGAGTGCAAAGGCGAAGGGACTTCGACTCATCGACGAATCGCCACGCCAAGGTGCCGGTGGGAAACAAGTTGCCTTTTTGCACCCAAAGTCTACTGGCGGGGTTTTAACGGAATACTGCCAACGTCTCTCTGAAGAAGGTGTCGAACATGAATGAGAATCCCATTTACCAGTTGCAAGACAGGCGTCGGAAAGTGGAACTGGGCGGCGGGGATAAGCGAATTCTTGCGCAGCACGACAAGGGTAAGGGAACGGCCCGGGAGCGAATTGATCAATTGCTCGATCCCGGTAGCTTTCGCGAACTCGGAACGTTCGCTGCCACGCGGAGCAAATATCCGGGGCTGGATCAGGTCGATGCACCTGGAGAGGGCGTGGTCACTGGATACGGAACGGTTGACGGTCGTACTGTGTTCGTCTTTGCACAGGATTTTACGGTATACGGCGGTGCACTTGGTGAAGTACACGCTGAGAAAATTGCGAACGTGATGGACCACGCTGCGAAAACCGGTGCGCCTGTCATCGGCCTGTGCGACTCGGGTGGTGCCCGGATTCAGGAGGGCGTCGTGTCCCTGGATGGCTACGGTCACGTTTTTTATCGAAATGCCGTGTACTCCGGTGTTGTGCCCCAAATTTCCGTGATCATGGGACCGTGCGCAGGTGGGGCTGTATATTCACCGGCACTGACCGACTTCGTCGTCATGGTTGAAGGGACAAGTCAGATGTTCATCACTGGACCGAAGGTCATTCAAACGGTTACGGGTGAAGTGATCGGGTCTGAGGCGCTCGGTGGAGCACGAGTTCAGCAAGCTAAGAGTGGCGTTGCTCATTTCACGGCTGCTTCGGAAGAGGAAGCGTTACAGCAAGTTCGTAAATTGCTTGAATACATTCCGTCATCGAGCCGGGAACGTCCACCGGTTCGTTCATTTTCTGGCGAGCTCCTGCCGGATGATCGGCTGCGAGAGGTCGTGCCACAGGATGGAACAAAGGTGTACGACGTCAAAGACGTCATTGCCCTGCTCGTCGATGAAGATAGTTTTTTCGAAGTTCAACCATTGTTTGCCCGCAACGCAGTCGTTGGCTTTGGTCGCTTGGCTGGAGAGGTCATCGGTATCGTCGCAAACCAGCCCAAATTCATGGCGGGTGGACTCGATATTGACTCGTCGGACAAAATAGCCCGCTTTATTCGTTTTTGTGACGCATTCAACATTCCGCTTCTTACACTTGAGGACGTCACTGGCTTTATCCCTGGTGTTAAGCAGGAACACGGCGGCATTATTCGCCACGGCGCCAAGATTCTATACGCGTACGCGGAAGCTACGGTGCCGAAAATCACCGTAATCCTGCGCAAGGCGTACGGAGGTGCCTATGTGGCCATGAACAGCAGAGCCATTGGTGCAGACATGGTCTTCGCGTGGCCAAGCTCGGAAATTGCGGTGATGGGTCCGGAGGGTGCGGCAAGCATCATTTACCATAAAGAGATCTCCAGCAGCGATGATCCAGCTGCTGCGTTGCAAGAGAAAATCCAAGCATATCGCGAAGAGGTGGCAACGCCGTACGTGGCTGCCGGAGCTGGCATGGTCGACGACGTGATCGATCCGCGCGATACCCGAGTGAAACTCGCCGAAGTGTTTAAAATGCTACAGAACAAGCAGGAAGAACGCCCGATGCGCAAACATGGGAATATTCCGCTCTAGGAGGTTTGGGCATGGACATCAATGAAGTTCGTGAACTGTTTCTATCTCTTGTACAAATCGACAGCCACTCTTTAGAAGAGGGGAAGATGGCCGAGCGTCTCCGGAATGAGGTCATCGCCCTAGGGTTTCATGTTCAGGCTGACAATGCAGGTGCCACTCTGGGCGGTCAGACGGGAAATCTTATCGCCACCCTTGCAGGCCAAGCTAATTTACCGAAGGTATTGCTCGCTGCACACATGGATACGGTCCGTCCCGGTACCGGAGTGAAACCGCGCGTCGATGAGAACGGGGTTGTGTGGAGCGACGGAACAACGGTGTTGGGAGCGGATGATAAAGCGGGTGTCACGGCAATCTTGACGGCCCTCAAGGAAATTACACAGAGCGGGTTGCCGCATGGACAAATTCAAGTTTTATTTACCATCGCGGAAGAGATTGGTCTCCAGGGTGCGAAACAGTTAAAAGCAGATCAGTTGGATGCTGAGTTTGGGTTGTCTCTTGATTCAGGAGGGGACTTGGGCACCATCGCAATTGCCGGGCCGGGCCAGGTAAAGTTTGAGGCCACAGTGACAGGTGTTAGGGCGCACGCCGGCGTGGCACCGGAAAAAGGGATAAGTGCAATTAAAGTGGCCGCACATGCCGTGGCAGCGATGCCGCACGGACGCATTGATGAAGAGACAACTGTCAATATTGGCAGTTTTGTGGGCGAGGGGCCAACCAACGTCGTCGCGGACAGGGTGACCATAATTGGCGAGGCACGCAGTCGAAACCCTGAGAAGATGGCGGACATGGTTCGGCAAGTGGAAAACGCCTTTACGAATGCAGCGAATGAAGCTGGGGCAGGTGTCGAGTTCCGGCACCAAGTCATGTACGAGGGGTTTGAATTTCCCAGCGACGCCCCTTTGCGAAAACGAATCGAGAAATCACTAGAGCAGGCTGGATTTGTTCCGAATCCGGTCAAAGTGGGCGGCGGCAGTGACGCAAATGTCATTCAATCCCTCGGTATCCCTATTCTGAATATCGGTCTGGGTTACGAGGATATTCATTCGACAAACGAGCATATCAAAATCGAGAATATCGTGAGCGCTGCCAGAGTGGCTGTTCAATTCTGTATGCTGCCTCATGATTGAACAAATAGGAAAAGCTGTATATCGCATACGACTTATAAGAATAATACCTCCTGAACTGATTTCAGGGGGTATTTTTTATGCAAAAAGCGCGGCAACAACACACCACACCTCGACAAAAGACGATGGCGACGCATGTGCCTGAAGAGGCGAAGGGGACGATGTCGACAGGTAGCTCGTCTTAGTTGGAATCGGTGGAATCATTGGCGCAGGTTTTTTTCTCGGTGCAGGTTCTCCCATCCGTACAGCAGGGCCGAGTGTGCTCCTCGCCTTTCTCATCGGCGGGCTCATTACGTCCCAGGTAATTGGTGCATTAAATACAGTTGCGCTTGATCATCCTGTCGAAGGCGCGTTTAAAGTCTATGCAGATATGTATACAGGCCGCTTTTTAGGCTACATGCAAGGATGGACGTACTATCTCACGAGCATTCTGACCATCTCGAGTGAGGCAGTAGCGTCTGCTATTTTTGTCCGTGTTTGGCTTCCCTCCGTACCTGTCTGGGTTTTTTCCTCCAGTTTCGCCGCACTGATTCTGCTCATTAACTGTTTCGGTGTAAAGAATTTTGGCATGGTCGAGTCCTTCATGAGCGTCGTGAAAATCGCGGCATTAATAGGGTTTATTGTCGTTGTAGCGCTGATGATATTCGGCGTTCATCCACATACGGTTGGTTCGGTTGGATTCACTACCTCAAGTGGGGGTCACGGGTTCTTTCCACATGGAGTGGGTGGCCTGTTTCAGTCGATGCTGATTGTCATTTTCGCTTATGCAGGAATTGGTGTGTTTGCTACGGCGGCCATTGAATTGAAACATCCAAGGAAACTCGATGTCGGCGGCATGGCGACAAGCCTGGGGTTAACCGTTCTCTACATCCTCGCCATCGGCAGCCTGCTGCTCGTTCTGCCGTGGAGCCAAGCGAGCACGCAAATCAGCCCGTTTGTTCAAGCACTGCAGCATGCACATATGAGGACCCTTGCGGATATCCTCAATGGCGTAATTTTGATAGCTGCGTTCAGTGTTATGGCTGGTGCGGTTTTCTCCTCGTGTCAGATTCTTGCAAGTCTTGGACACAGTGGAGAAGCACCCAGGTTTTCAACACGAACGAGTAAGAGGCGGGAAATTCCCTACGGTGCGCTTGTTTTTACTGCCATTGGACTCGCCATCTTTATCGGCCTATCGTACATTTTGCCTTCAACCGTGTATAATTTCCTCGTGAGTGCTTCCAGTTTCTTTACATTCTTTAACTGGTTTATTATGCTGACAACGTTTCTCGTTTGGCGTCGCAAGAATCGAAACAAGCACATATCGTGGCTGGCTTTTGGTCATCCCGTATCGACGTATCTGACCATGGCAGCGATTGTCTTTCTGGCCTTTTATGCCTTAACAGACAGGGTGGATCGCCTTGGCTTTTATGTCTGCGTTGGTATGGCGATAGTCATCACCGCTTGCTATTTCTTTACTCGTAAGTTCAAAACGTCTCCGGCCGCAACCAATGCCCTGACGGACAAGGAGTGAGCACACGTTGTACGAAGAACAAACCTTGGAAGAGGAAGAAATTTTCAGCGGTCGTGTTGTAAAGTTAAGTAAATTGACGGTTAAATTGCCAAATGGGCGAACGAGTACACGTGAAGTGATCGTTCATCCCGGAGCTGTGGCCGTTTTAGCCGAGCCGGAACCAGACCGCGTCATTCTTGTGAAACAGTTCCGCAAGGCCTGTGAGACGGAACTTTGGGAAATTCCTGCAGGCAAGCTTGAACCGAACGAAGACCCGGACGCCGCTGCCAAACGTGAGTTGTCGGAGGAAACGGGATTTTCGGCCGAGCGCATGGAGCGGCTGTTTACGTTCTACACGAGTCCAGGATTTGCGAATGAAAAATTACATGTCTACTACGCGTCGGAACTGAAAGAGGGAGAGATTCACCTAGACGAGGATGAGTTCGTGGAGACGAGACTGTTCAACCGCCAGGAAATAGATCGCATGTTGCAAATGGGCGGTATCGAGGATGCAAAAACGCTTGTGGCCCTACTGTGGTGGTGTGGGCGAAACCGGTGAACAGCTATCATGCGGATTTTCATGTTCACATCGGACGATCTCTCGGGAAACCTGTCAAAATAGCAGCTGGCTCGAAACTAACGTTGGATAATCTGCTGTATCACTCCGCCTTTGTAAAGGGGCTGGACGTGGTCACCGTCATTGATGGTGTGTGTGACAATGTATTGACTGAGGTTAAGCAGAAAATGGATCAGGGAGATTTGATACCGGTTAACGGCGGCGGCTTGATGTATCGGGATCGCCTCCTGGTCATTCTCGGATCCGAAATTGAGCTTGCCGGTCCCCACGGCGGAGCCGCTCATTTTGGATGTTGGTTCCCAGATGTCGAAAGTGCATCCGATTTTAATACTTGGCTGCAAACAGTCCAAAAAAACACGTCGTTGTCATCGCAACGTGCTCGAACGGACGCGGCGACGCTGCTTGAGGAGACGCACACCAGGGGTGGTTTGTTTGTCATCCATCACGCATTTACACCGTTCAAAGGTATTTTGGGTCGCTGTGTGAGCCGAATTGAAGATTTTCTCGATCCTGCGCTTGTGGATGCCCTTGAGTTAGGACTGTCGGCTGATACGTTGATGGCGGATCGGCTGAGCGAACTTGCGAATTTCACTTTTATCACAAATTCGGATGCTCACGGTCTGGATAACATTGCCAGGGAATATAACCGAATCAGCATGAAAAGGCCCTCCTTTAACGAGGTCCGAGCGGTGCTGCATTCAGTCAATGGTCGTCGCGTCGAGGCGAACTACGGCTTACATCCGCAACAAGGGAAGTATTATCGAACTCGCTGTCGACACTGCGATACGGTGGTTTCCAGTGCGGATGACACATGTCTGTGCGGAAATGATAAAGGGCATGTGTACGGTGTATGGGATCGGCTTGAGGAAATATCTGATCTCGCCGCCGCCGTTCATCCAAAACATCGTCCGCCCTATATTCATCACGTGCCGCTTCGCGACATTCCGGGGCTTGGTCCTCGAGGTTACCAGAAACTGATGGCAGCGTTTGGTACAGAGCTGGCGGTTCGGCAGCGGGCCACGCATAGTCAGCTTACGGATGTCCTAGGTGAGCACATGGGTCAAATTGTTGCTCGCGCACTTCAAGGGGATTTTACGTGGCAGGTAGGTGGTGCGGGTACGTACGGCAAGCTCGTGATGTAGTCTATCCGACGGGATTGTCTCATAGAGTAGTCTTGAGATCATTCCTTAGGAGGGACAACCATTGAAGCCTCGAGTCGCAGCAGTATTCGTAAATTCGTCGATCCAGACTATCCCTTGGAGGAACTTTGGTAAAATTCTTCAAACGCGAGTGACACGCCATATGCACCTGTGGACATTCCTGTCCGGCGTCACACTGTGTGGACTGGTTTTTGGTGCCATTGTTGCGGGTCAGCTTGGCGAAACGGACAGACTGGTACTGGGGAATGCCTTACAACATTTATTCGCCGCCATCAAGCAACATCAGCTTGCATCAGGTAGTGAGTTATGGTCTGAGCGACTGATCACGGACGCACAAACATTGGGACTCATATGGTTGTTTGGGGTCTCTGTGATTGGCATACCTTTCGTCATTGCGACGATTTTTTTACGCGCATTTACGGTCGGCTTCGCCATTGGCTACACCACGTTGCAATTTGGATGGAGAGGTTTTGCTCTTGCAGGAATTGGCATCTTTTTGCATCAACTGGTGACTTTCTTAGCCCTATTTATTGCAGCAGTCACTGCGATCCGATTTTCACAGCAAATTCTGCAACAAACGTTGCCCATTCCACGATTAACCGTTCGATTTTTACAGTATACAGGTACGTTCATCCTCTGTGGGGGAGCACTCATGTTGGGCGCGTTTATTCAGTCTTTTGTCGTGCCACATATCTTAACAACTTTACTTGTTTGAGGGAGAGATATGGCCTTGCGGACGTTCACACGTCGAAACGAATCTTTTACTTGCGTGAACTGTGGAAACGAAGTTGAGCCAAGTCAGCGTAGCTGTCGGAATCACTGTCCCAATTGTTTACATTCAGTTCATTTGGACATCATGCCCGGGGACAGGGCCGCAAATTGCAGCGGACTCATGGTACCCATTCGAGTCGAATATCACACGAAAAAGGGGTACCAGTTAGTTCACCGCTGTCAATCATGCGGACACATTTCTCGCAATGTCGTTCAAACCGATGTGCAAGTCCAGCCTGACAACCAAGAAGCGATTCTCGATCTGATGGCACATCCAAGAGATTGAAGAGGGAGGCGAGGTGTCATGTCACAGTTTCTATCCTTCGTTCGAACCATGTTGATCACGGTGTCCATTGCCTTTATCATGTTCTTCTTATTGCATGTTGAGACGTATTTTCGATCATCCCCCCCTCCTCAATCTCCGACACCCCCGTACGTTTCCGTCGTAACGCACCATTACTTTCCCAGTTCGGCTTCCTGGTGGCAACAGTTGCTTGACGATATTCGGTTCGGGAACTAGCCACGGTCGGATACCGTCACATCTTGTCGAATGGAGGGAGGACTTTCATCCCGGGCGTTGAATAACGTACAAGATGATTTTTGGGAGACGGATTGGTCAAAGGAGTTTCGCGATGGATGAATGGATTCGGCGTTTTGTAGAATATTTAGCAGTTGAACGAGGGTTATCGAAAAACACGTTGGAATCCTACGAACGAGATTTACATACGTTCCAGGCTTTTTTAAAAAAGCGTGGACATGTTGTCCCGCGTGATGTGGAACAACATCATATCGGAGCGTTTCTCGGTCACTTGCACGACCTTGGGCGGGCCAACTCGACCATATCGCGCAATTTGGCGAGTATACGCTCGTTTTTTCATTTTCTTGTTCGCGAAGAGGTTATTCTTCGCGATCCGACGTTACATGTTGAAACACCGAAAATTGAAAAGCGATTACCTCGCGTTCTGACTCCAGAGGAAGTTGAACGTCTTTTACGTGCGCCGGACAAATCGTCCTCTTCGGGATTGCGGGATTACGCCATGCTTGAATTGCTTTATGCGACAGGTATACGAGTCAGTGAACTGGTCTCGTTAAATTGCGGTGACGTCCACCTATCCGGGGGATTCCTTCGGTGTATGGGGAAAGGCGGCAAGGAGAGAATTATACCTATCGGCGAATATGCCTTGCAGGCGATGCATTCCTATCTGGAGCTGGCACGGCCCGTATTTGTCAGCTCAAAGGCCTCCGACGCCATTTTTCTCAATCACCACGGGACACAAATGTCCCGACAAGGATTCTGGAAAATTATGAAAAAATATGCCCGAGAGGCAGGAATCGTAAAAGATATTACGCCACACACCCTTCGACACTCGTTTGCTACACATCTACTGGAGCGCGGGGCAGATCTCCGGGCGGTACAAGAGATGTTGGGCCACGCAGACATCTCGACGACGCAAATTTATACGCATGTGACAAAAGGGCGATTAAAAGAGATATACGCCTCTGCTCATCCGCGCTCATAAGACTACATAGTTATAGGGGGACCAATCTTTGGATGCAAAACAGAAACGGTGGATTTGGATTGTGCTGGACAGTTGCGGTATCGGTGCAGCTCCAGACGCCCATGCCTACGGTGAAGATGATGTAAACAGTAATACATTCAAGCATGTAGCGGCTGTAGTACATGGTTTGGATGCACCAAATTTAGGCCGCCTGGGGCTCAGTCGCATCGATCAAATCGACGGGGTCGATTCGAGTCATGCCATCGGCGGCTACGGAAAAATGCAAGAACAGTCAAGTGGCAAGGACACGACGAATGGACACTGGGAGTTTGTCGGCGTCATCTTGGACAAACCGATGCCGACTTACCCGCATGGATTTCCGAAAGAGATCATTGAGCCGTTTGAAGCGCACGTGGGAAAGCCTGTTTTGGCCAATAAACCGGCCTCTGGCACCGTGGTAATTGAGGAATACGGAGATGAGCATCTTCGAACGGGGCGGCCCATCGTCTACACTTCCGCGGACAGCGTCTTTCAAATTGCCGCGCACGAGGATGTTGTGCCCGTTGAAACACTGTACGAGTGGTGTGAGTATGCACGGTCTATTCTGACGGGGGAACATGCAGTGGGTCGGGTCATTGCACGACCCTTCACCGGATCGAAAGGGCATTTCGAGCGGACTGATCGCCGGCGTGACTTTTCGCTGACCTTCGGTGACACGGTCTTGAATTCGTTGCAGGATTCAGATGTGGACGTCATCGGGATCGGGAAAATCGGGGATATTTACGGCGGTTCCGGCATTACGGAGGCCGTGCATACACACGATAATACGGACGGCATGAACGTGCTCATGAAGTACATGGACTCAACCGACAGCGGGCTTCTCTATGCCAATTTGGTCGATTTTGACTCAAAGTACGGACACCGAAACGATCCCGTTGGGTTCGCTCGCGCCATCGAAACGTTCGATGCACAACTCGGTGAACTGCTTGGAAAACTCAAGGATACGGACGTGCTCTGCATCACAGCCGATCACGGCTGTGACCCTACGACTCCAGGTACTGACCACACTCGCGAATTTGTGCCTTTGCTCATCTATCGTCCAACGATGACCCAGGCCGTTGATCTGGGAACCCGGGGGACGTTTGCTGATCTCGGTGCGACGGTTGCAGACTATTTTCACGTCAGAAACCCAAGAGCCGGGGAGAGCTTCCTGAATCAGATCGGCTAATAACGGTTCAGATGCCAATTGGCCGAACGCAATATACGAGAAGAGCAACCTCGCGTGCTCTTCTCTTTTTATATTTTCGGGTGCGTATGCGCACAATAACCTCGAATTCTGCACCTATATTGGTGGAAATAGGAGGGTGCCTCATGCGGGGTTGGCAACGTGTCATTCAGGCAACTGCCGTCGCGAGCGTGTGCGTTCTCGGGGCGAACATCTTCTCGATTCACTCGGCCTACGCGTCGAATTCTTCCGTGGTCGCACAGCATTTCGCGACCTCTATGCCTGTCATCTCGAATACTGGTGTCAAAACGACAACGGAGGGTTCTGTCGAGATCGCAAAGGAGGCTCGATCCGCAGTCATTATGGATGCCGCGACAGGAAAGGTTCTTTATTCGAAGGATGCGGCCGAAGAACTTCCAATGGCGAGTATTACGAAAATCATGACCATGCTCTTGACGATGGAAGCGATTGACGAAGGTCGACTAAAATGGACAGATCAGATCAAAACGAGTGAACATGCGGCGAGTATGGGTGGATCGCAAATCTTCCTCGAGCCTGGTGAGACCATGTCAGTGACAGACATGCTAAAAGGGATAGCCATCGCCTCAGCAAATGACGCGTGCGTCGCAATGGCCGAACATTTGGATGGCAGTGAAGAAGCATTTGTTACCAGAATGAACAAAAGGGCAAAAGAATTGGGAATGAATCATACGCACTTCTCAAATTGCAACGGACTACCTGCCCAGAGTCACTACTCGAGCGCACACGATATCGCCATAATGTCAAGGGCGCTCTTGGTTCATCCGGAGATCACACGGTTTACATCCGTTTACAGTGATTATTTAAGAAAGAATACGGACCGTCCGTTATGGTTAGTTAATACGAACAAACTCGTGCGCTTTTACGATGGTGTTGACGGACTGAAGACTGGGTTCACGCAAGAGGCGAAATACTGTTTGTCCGCAACGGCCAAAAAAGAGGGTTTTCGTGTTATTGCAGTTGTCATGGGTGAACCGAGACCAAAGGTGAGAAATGCCGAAGTGACAGGAATGCTTAACTGGGCATTTAGTCACTATACGTCCAAGCTCCTTTATCCAAAAGGCCATGTTGTGGCGAAGGCGAAGGTGATTAAGGGCGTCAAGGACAATGTGGCAGCCATCACCGCCGAACCAGTCGGCTTTGTCGCAGAGCGTGGAAATAAGAGTACGTATAAGACGGAAATCACGCTCAATCCGGTGAAAGCACCAGTCCTAAAGGGCGTGCAAGTTGGTGAAATGAAAGTCTTCGTAAATGGGGACATGGTTTCCAGAGTTCCTCTACTGGCGAGGGATGAAGTTAAGAAAACAAATGTTTTTCAAGGGTTTGGAAAGACAATTAAGAAGATTGTTACGTTTGGAAAGGCCGAATAACTGCGGTACACAGTTCCATGCCGCTCGACGTTGATCGACAGAATCTCACTTTCGTGTCGAGCGGCCATGCATTTTGCAGATAATTCTTATTTACGCGGAAATGGTCGTGCTTGCTCTCGTGTTGCCTATGGTGAATATTTTCTCAACTTCAGCTATACATTCAGCAACGACGTTTTGCTCAAGCCCCATTTGAAGCCAACACTGTCGTTGAATATTGTTATATTCAATCCAGAGTGGTGTAGGACGGGTGGGATCGAGATGTCGTCGACCGACTTCAATTTCGTTTCGCGTCAACTCGAGCGCTCCCGATGCCAAATGAATTTGTGCCCGAAGGAGGCGGAGTTCAGCCTCAGCTTGGGGCTCAACTTTCGTTCTTGCTAGCACGACGGCCGATTCGCGCATGGCTGTCTCGTAGTCGCCGGATACGTACGCCAACATCGCGTACTCATGTGTTAGGGCAGGAAATAGTGAATCATCTTTGTCTGAAATAAGAGGACGCAGTCCCTCGTAGTTGCGCAGAGCCTCCTCATACTTGCCCGCATACCGGAAAATGACGCCTCGATTGATCCTGCATTTCAGTGAACCCTTTGGATTATCCGCAGCTACATGTGCCGCGATCGCGCGATTATTATACGTTAGAGCCATTTCAAAATCCTTGAGCTTCATGCAGGCCAGTGCCAATCCTTGATAGGTTTTCGCCAAATCCAGATCTCCGCCGTAGCGACTGGACATGGAAATAGCAGCCTCGTAAGATTGGCGCGCCATGAGCCAATTTCCTTCATCGAGGTACGTCCGCCCAAGATTGGATTGTATCTTAAGACCAATGGGCATGTAGATATCTTCGTGCTGCTGCAACAAATCAATGGCTCGCTGCCAATACATTCGAGCTACACGAAGTCGACCAAGCCGCCGAATGGTATTGCCTGCATGGTAATATCCGTGAACACTCGTCGCGACGTCATTGCGCTCATAGCCGACTTGAACGATGCATTCATACATACGACAGGCTTCTTCTAAGTTTCCTAGTTTCAGATAGCAGTTCGCCATCTCGCTATAAACGACGTCAGGTTTAAATTGCGGTGAAAGTGGCCATGACAATGTTTTAAGGAGTGTTATAGCCTCTTCATACCGACCGGAGTCGATATAATGACGGGCTATTCGATAATTTTGCAATTCATCGGACTTATCAATCAAATCTGTTTCGAAATAGTTTGGGTCAACATTCAGTTTACTTGCTATATGAGCGAGCAGTGCGGGAGAGGGTGTGGCTCGATCCGATTCAATCTGGCTGATCATGCTGGCTGTGACGATGCCGTCAGCCAAGCCGTGTTGTGTCAACTTTTGTTTTCTTCGAAGA
Organism: Alicyclobacillus dauci; assembly: GCF_026651605.1. Classification (GTDB taxonomy): domain Bacteria; phylum Bacillota; class Bacilli; order Alicyclobacillales; family Alicyclobacillaceae; genus Alicyclobacillus; species Alicyclobacillus dauci. The sequence goes on from NZ_CP104064.1 coordinate 2,298,049, forward strand.
GTGCGAATTTTATTGCCCAGTGTCTCCATGGCGAGGCCCCCAACATTTTTCCTTTATTCTACTATGTTTTTAACGAAATTGGGAATGGCTCACTTGTCGAATTTGGTAGAAATACTTCTAGTTTTGTAGGTGAGCAGGATTTGCTTGCACAGAGGGATAATTGAATCAGCCAAGAGCCGTAGGTGAAAGGAGATAACAACGGTGTCAGTCAAGTCACGTTTTGAGCATGGAGTACTCGTGATCAGTCTCCAGGGTGAATTGGACCATCACGCAGTGGAGAAAATGCGTTCAGAGATTGAAACGCAGTTGGCTCAATCACACTATCAAGGACTTGTTATGTCTTTTAGGAATATTGATTTCATGGACAGTTCTGGACTGGGGTTGATTTTGGGTAGACTTCGAACAGTGTCGCAACACGGTGGCCAGATGGCTCTTTGTGAAGTTGGACCGTCACTGAAAAAACTGTTTGAGATGTCCGGGCTACTGAAGGTGCTGCCTGTGTACGAGGCGGAAGATGTCGCAGTGCAAGCCGTTAGGGGAGCGTGAATTACGTGGAACGAGTTGCTAGTCAAGTACAAGTGGACAACTATTTGCGGTTGCAGTTTCCAAGCCGCTCCGAAAATGAGTCACTCGCCCGTGTTGCAGTGGCCTCGTTCGTCGCCCAACTGGACCCAACTGTCGAAGAGCTCACTGAACTGAAAACTGCAGTATCTGAGGCCGTAACCAACGCCATCATCCACGGTTACGAGGACAGGGAGGGCGAAGTTCGAGTCGAGTGTGCGCTGTTTGACAGAACGGTGAGGATTGTCATTGAAGATGCGGGTGTCGGGATTCCCGACATCGAAGAAGCGCGTCAACCGCTGTACACATCCCGTCCTGAGTTGGAGCGCTCCGGCATGGGGATGACCATCATGGAGAGCTTTGTAGACATGCTGGAAGTCGATTCCACCTTAGGACAAGGCACTCGTGTAACGATGGTCAAAACATTCGGTGCAGAACCAAATCTCATGTGATGGGGGTCTCTCGGATGGATTATGCAAAAGAGACTTCCGCGAAGAATCAGAAGTTGACGGACGACGAAGTCCGTTCATTAATTGAATCAAGCCATCACGGCAATACGGATGCACGTGACAAACTGGTCATACACAATCAACGACTGGTGTGGGCCGTTGTTCAGCGTTTTCTCGGGCGAGGTTACGAGGCAGACGACTTGTTCCAAATTGGCTGCATTGGGCTGATGAAAGCAGTCGATAAATTCGACCTTGCCTACGACGTGAAATTTTCAACCTATGCCGTGCCGATGATCATCGGGGAAATTCAACGCTTTCTTCGTGATGATAGTACTGTCAAGGTCAGTCGTAGTCTAAAGGAAACGGCGAAACAGATCCGCCACGTCAGAGACGATTTGGCAAAACGTCTGGGCCGGCAGCCACATATTACGGAACTTGCTGAAGCCATGGGTATGGAGCCGTCTGAAATTGTATTTGCTCAAGAAGCCCTGCGGGCACCCGCTTCCATTCACGAGACGGTATACGAAAACGACGGAGATCCAATTTACTTAATGGATCAAATCGCCGATGACGATACCCAGGGCCGCTTTGATAAAATTGAACTCCACGAGATTATTGGCCGCTTGCCGGAGCGCGAACGCTACATCGTTTACATGCGGTTTTTCAAAGACAAGACACAAAGCGATGTCGCCCGAGTTCTTGGTATTTCACAAGTTCAAGTTTCGCGTCTTGAGAAGCGGATTCTACAACAAATAAAAGAACAACTTGAATAACGTCAAAACGGGTTGTCCACAATTTCATGTTAGTCATTTCCGACAAGACCGCTGCTTCATGACAGCGGTCTTTTTTCCGTTTTTAAGTGACGGTTGCTTCCAGCTCGATTAGGGAGTGTGCGCTTGGGCACACTACACCAAGACCATGGAGATCGTTGGAGGAATGAACATATGTCAGTGACCAAGGCGGATCGTGACAAGTATCAGCAACTCGTCAAACAACATCGACCGGCCCGAACCATTATTGCGAACACCATCCGTGCATTTATCGTCGGAGGACTCGTTTGCGAACTTGGGCAAATTGTACAGACGCTGTTTATTCGTTTCGGTCATTTCAGTCAGACGGATGCAGGGAATCCGACAGTCGCAGCCATGATTTTTCTCTCTGTCGTTTTTACAGCACTGGGTATTTATGACCGCTTCGCACAGTGGGCTGGTGCGGGTTCAGCAGTTCCAGTGACCGGATTTGCAAATACCATGGCCTCAGCCGCCATGGAGCACCGCAGTGAAGGTTGGATCACTGGAATCGGGGGCAATATCTTCAAAATCGCAGGCCCCGTTATCGTCTACGGTGTTGTCAGTGCATTTTTCGTAGCGCTCATTCGCTATATTGTGACACATTTATAAGTTGGAGGTTCATGCATGAGTAAGTTAGGGCGTCAAACATGGGACTTTACAACAAATGGAGTGTATGTCCAAGGGATCGGGACCGTTGCGGGTCAACTGGAGGGCGAAGGTCCACTCGGAAAGGACTTCGATGTTCGTCTGCAAAATGATCGAATCGACGGGGATACATGGGAACATTCAGAACAGCGATTGTTCGGCCAGGCTGCTCAATTAGCCCTAGAAAACGCAAATCTTACCGCCGACCAATTGGACGTAGTGATGGGTGGGGATTTAAACGCCCAATTAATGGGCTTCTATCTCGGTTTGCGACCGTACTTGGTTCCGTCCTTGGGCGTCTACAGTGCATGTGCAACCATCTGTCAAGCATTGGCTCTGGCCGGACTTATGGTGCATACGGGGCACGCACATCGTGCTCTAGTGGGCACTTCAAGTCACACGAGTACGGCAGAGCGGCAGTTCCGGTATCCCACTGAATATGGAGCGCAAAAGCCCCCAACGGCGCAGCGAACGGTCACTGGTTCAGGTGCCGCCATTTTGTCGGACACGAAAAGCCCGATTCAGATCACTCACGCGACAATCGGCCAGGTGCTTGATTACGGCGTCACGAGTCCGTGGGAAATGGGTGCCGCAATGGCCCCAGCCGCTGCTGACACACTGCTTGCCCATATGCGCGATACAGGTAGGTCATTCGGCGACTATGACTGTATTGCAACAGGCGACCTCGGACGAGTGGGACACGAATTGCTAAAGGAACTTCTCAAGGAAAAGGGCGTTCATGAGACAAGTAACCTAACCGACTGTGGAATGCTCGTGTACGATCCGTCACAAAGCGAGGTTTTTTCGGGTGGAAGTGGAGGCGCTTGTTGTACGATTGTTACTTTTGGTCACCTGTTCAAAAAACTTCTGGATGGAACGTGGAACCGGATTCTAGTCAGTGCGACGGGAGCGCTATTGTCGTCAGTTAGCTCTCAACAGCATGATTCCATTCCCAGTATTTCGCATGCAATCGCCTTTGAACGAAAGGACGGTGTATGAGGATGCCAACATGGACCACTTTTATTTGGGCGTTTGTCGTCGGCGGCGGCATTTGCGCCATTGGACAAATTATTCTCGATCTCTCGAAACTCACGCCCGGGCATATCATGGCCATGCTGGTTGTGGCCGGGGCTATTCTCGACGGGCTTGGACTTTACGATCCGCTGATTAAGTTTGCTGGGGCAGGGGCGACTGTGCCAATTACCAGCTTCGGGAACTCACTCGTTCACGGTGCTATGCAGGAGGCGCACTTGCACGGGCTCGTGGGTATTATTACGGGAATTTTTGAAGTCACTAGTGCGGGCATTTCGGCGGCCATCGTCTTTGCTTTCTTAGCAGCGGTCGTCGCAAAGCCGAAGGGGTGAAACCCTTGTGGACGAGCACAGACGACTCGACGATGGCGAACCAAGACGTGTAATTTTGGTCACCGACGGAGATCATATGGCGTTACGTGCGTTACGGATTGCAGCAAAACGAACAGGGTGCAGAATCATCTCACTCAGTGCTGGTAACCCAACGCCTTTGTCGGGTGTCGAGATTGTCAATTATGTGCGTCAGGCCCCGTACGATCCCGTTATTGTCATGATGGATGACAATGGCGATGGAAATGAATCCGGTGGTGAACAAGCACTCAGCGTTCTCGTTCACCATCCGGACGTGCGCGTGATCGCGGCACTTGCGGTCGCCTCAAACACGTGTGCCGTGGAAGGGGTCGCGATTGATTTTAGCATCGACGCAAGGGGGAGGCGGGTGGAAACGGCCGTCGATAAAGACGGTGTACCTCAGAACTCATATATTGTCAGTGGGGATACTGTGGACATTCTGAGACGCCTTGACCCGCCTCTCATCGTTGGGATAGGTGACATCGGTAAAATGCATGGACATGACGCTCCAGAGCGTGGAGCACCGATCACCACAGCCGCTATAGAATGGATCTTGCTATCCACCCAACATCAACATCTGTTCGCCCACAACGATGGCGCGTCTCTCGCATACCGTGAAGAGAGAAACACGCGGAGGTGACCAGAATGGTGAGTTTTCTTATGTTTTTGCCGCGATTGTTCCGCTACTTTGGTATGTTCCAGTCCTTCATGGGCGTTGTTCGGCCAATATGGCCATTTTTCTCCCGTATGTGGCAAAGGAATCCCGCTTCGGCAGTCGCATGACTGAGATCGATTCCATGTGATGTATACTAGAGGAATCACGCACATGGAGATGGGAATGAACCGCCATACCCACGATTTACTCTGAACAGGGAACAATACATTCGCGAATCGAAGTAGTTGAAAAAAACGATCTTCGGATGATGCGCTTTGGTAAACGGGGCGGCTGGCAAGGGGCACTTGATGCAACTCGGCCAGACCGGCCGGTTTTTCCTTATCAGCGGGCATTTCGTGCCTTGGCCTACGCCCTACCAAAGGTGGAGTATTTTCTATCAATTGGGGTTGGCACCGGCACCGCCATGCATTCGGTCTTGACAGAGCATCCCAATGCTGCTTTGTCAGGGATCGAAATCGACGAAAGAGTTCTGGAGGTTGCGATTCACTACTTTCAGGCTCCAAACCACCATCGGGCCGATTATTGGGTTGGCGATGGATTCGCCTTTATTCGCACAAATCGTTCCATCCGATACGACCTTATTTTCATTGATGCCTATATGCCAACAAGTATTTATCAGCCGGCATTGGAGCCATATGTTCTTGACGCACTGCTCGGGCGTCTCACAGATGGCGGCGTGGCAGTCTACAACATTATTGGACAAAGCATGCGCAGTAGGGCGAAAGGAAGATTCACCAAGGCCGCCAAGGAACGATTTTCAACGGTACTGGATTTGCCTGTCGGGCTACCGTTTAGTGATCAGAACCATCTGGTTATCCTGTCCAATGACAACAGTTTGTTTGAGAGATTCCAAGGCCGACTCGGACGTGCTCCCTCACTGTCTGTCCTTGAACATGTTTGGTGGCCAATTCGGTTGCGCAAGCTGTAGGGTAGCCATGATATAATGGTCACACATGAGAATCGGGAGGTCCCGCGTTGTTTGCCAAATTGTCATCGCCTTCATACATACTAACTATTTTCATTGTACTATTCAGTTTGGTTGTGCATGAGTTTGCACATGCATTTGTGGCAGACGTACAGGGGGATAAAACAGCTCGGTTAAATGGGCGTCTAACGCTCAATCCATTGGCTCACTTGGACTTACTGGGCATTATTATGATTGTCATCGCAAGTATTGGATGGGCACGGCCAGTACCTATCAATATGAATAACTTTCGGAAACCTCGGCTGTCGATGATATTGGCCGTGGCTGCAGGGCCCGGATCGAATTTGATCATTGCTATCCTAGCGAATTTGGCTGCGGTGCTTACACAATCGTCCTATGTGGCGTCTGCGTTGCTCCAAAACATTGCTATCGTAAATGTATCGTTGTTTGTTCTAAACATCATCCCGATCCCGCCCTTGGATGGATCCCAAATTTTACGGCATATGCTCCCGTACAAGCAAGCCGTGACGTTCAGTAAGCTAGACGTATACGGACCGTTTATTCTACTATTTTTGTTTATCATTCCGCAGTTCTACAGTTGGGTATTCGGACCCATCACGTACTCCTTGGATCAGTGGATCCTCTCGTGGTTTTTATGAATTTGATGAGAGAAGCGTGAAAGTCCGTGTCTTACGAAGTGAGACTTGCTCAATTTGAAGGTCCGCTTGATCTGCTCATGCATCTCATACGAAAAAATGAAGTTGACATCTACGACATTCCCATTGCTGAGATCACGGATCAATATTTGGGATATCTAAGGGAGATGGAAGAGTGGTCTCTCGATGTAGCCAGCGAGTTCGTCGTCATGGCCGCCACGCTCCTAGCCATCAAATCTCGTATGCTGTTGCCGAGGACCCGGGTCAACCAAGAGGACCCGGAAGAAGATCCGCGTGCACCGCTCGTTGAGCAACTGATCGAGTATCAGCGATGTAAAATGGCGGCACAGGAACTTTCCGCATTGGCGACCGAACAAGCACAAGTGTATTCTCGCATGCCCATGGATTTAACGCCGTATAAGAGTAAAGAGACGCCTGAACTTACCGGTGTAACGTTATGGAGTCTCGTGGATTCATTCAGGAAGCTATATCAACGTATGCCCCAAACGGAGCGTGTTGCGGAAATTCGCGGGCATGTTGAGCGGGTTGAGGACTTGATGGAGGAGCTGACGCGGCGTTTACAGCGGTACCGACGGATCGAGTTTGTCCATCTGGTTGATTTCGTAAATAATCGTCACATGCTAGTGACTGCTTTCTTGGCGATTCTTGAGTTGGTAAAGGATAGACTGTTGGCCTGCGTTCAGAATGAACCGTTCGGGCCGCTTGAACTGATTTGGATTGGAGAGAGTGAGTACGACGATGCCCCTCTTAGCAGCGGTTGAGGCGATTTTGTTTGCGGCTGGGAGTGATGGGCTGCAGACATCTGAAATAGCGCATATCCTCGGTTGTTCTGAAACGGACGCTCGGGGCCTCTGTCTTCAGTTACAAGCAAATTTGGACGAGCGTGAGGCAGGGATCGCGCTTCAGGAAGTTGCGGGTACGTGGCAGATGATGACGCGTAAAGAGCATGCTCCTTATTTAAAGCGTATGGCGCAAACCCCAATGCAGACCAATCTGTCTGCGGCAGCGCTTGAAGTTCTGGCGATTGTCGCTTACAAGCAACCCATCACACGGGGAGAAATTGATGATATCCGTGGAGTGGGCTCAGATAGAGCATTGAGCACCTTGGTGCATCGGCAACTGATTCGTGAAGTCGGTCGTCAAGATGCACCCGGCAGACCTATTCTCTTTGGCACGACCGATTTGTTTCTTCGTCACTTTGGTCTGAAATCCCTGTCAGAGTTACCTCCTTTGCCCCCACCACCGGAAGAGACGGACGTGTCTCTCTTCACCTTACCAACCGATACGCCTCGTGACTGACCGTGCATAGCGCGGTAGCCCGAGGCACATAATGTCACCGACTCTTAAAAGGTGGCATCGAAATGATTGCGTTATTTCTCGTTTGTGCGGTACTCATTTGTATAACAATTCTCTTGTTCTTACCTGTTGAAATTCGTGTGCACTATGAACACGTTAAAGAGGATGACAACGGATTTCTGGAACTACGTTACCTTCATGGTCTTATCCGTTTGCGTCGGGAACTCACGAAGGTCCAGGCTGGAATGACAAATGAGGGTCCAACGATACATGTACACGGTGAAAAATCGGCCCACAATCATTCAAAGGAAGTAATTTCTGCATCAGGTATTCTCAACCACTGGAAATCGATAAGGGAGAGGTTTCGTACATCTTTACCTATTTTACGTCGAACTGCTCGACACCTGCGCATTCATGAGCTCGAGTTTGAAGCAGCTGTGGGTATGCATGATGCCGTTGCTACTGGTATGACCGTGGGTGCGATGTACGCTGTAACAACGGGGTTATTCGGCGCGGTGAGCCATGCGTGCCGGCTACAGACGAGTCCAAAAGTACACATTCAGCCGGTATTTAATCAGCCGCTCCTTTCCGTCAAAACACACAGCATAATGCGCATTCCATTAGGTTACGCTATCAGCGCAGGCATCAGGCTGTTGTTAGCCTGGAAAAGGAGGACGTAACTTTGGATCACCCAATTCAGGGCCTTATGCAGACGGCTATGACAAACATCCGTGAAATGGTGGACGTCAACACCATCATCGGTGATCCTGTTGAGACACCAGATGGAACCGTCATCCTCCCGGTATCCAAAGTCGGTTTCGGTTTTGCTGCTGGTGGTAGTGAGTTTAATGCAGAGCAATCCGGAGGCGGTGGCGGTAGCGAGGGAGAACACCCATTCGGCGGCGGATCCGGGGGTGGTGTCTCGATCACGCCGATCGGATTTCTCATTGTACACGGCAACAATGTTAGGCTGTTATCTACCGACAATCAAAATCAGCTGTACGATCGACTCATTGACATGGCTCCCGCCGTCATGGAGCGCATTCAGTCCTTTTTCCAGCAGGGAAATCAAGGTGGAAGTTCCGGAGCTGGTTCTGGATCCTCTCCCGTCGTGTAAGCGGACTTACAATTGTAAACAAAATCAAATGTGTTAGATCCGTCGCGGCTGGCATACCCATGTATGGACAAGATGAGGTTTGTCCCTTGGGGGTGTGTCAGCCGTGATTGACTTTATTTGGCTTGTCTTGTTTATTGTCGGTATCATCACTGCCATGTTCACTGGTCACATGAATAACGTGGCAGACGCCATTCTCAAGGGCTCGGAGAAAGGTGTAACGCTGTCCATTGGACTCATTGCCGTGATCGCGCTTTGGTTGGGGCTCATGAACATCGCCGAAAAAGCCGGGGCGATTGCATGGTTGTCAAGAGTGTTACGACCAGTAGCCCGTATGCTCTTTCCGTCGGTTCCTGCCGATCACCCAGCTATGGGAGCTATCTTGGCGAACATGAGCGCTAATCTGTTGGGGATTGGCAATGCAGCAACGCCGCTTGGTTTAAAAGCCATGCACGAACTACAAACGCTCAATCCAGACAAGGACCGGGCGAGCGACGCTATGTGTACGCTCTTGGCCATCAACACGGCCAGTATTACACTCATTCCCACCACTGTCATCGCTATCCGCATGCAATATCACTCCGCCCATCCTACCGCTGTGGTCGGAACGACGCTCGTTGCGACGGCCATAGGGACGGTGGCTGCCATTATATTGGATCGCCTATTTCGGTGGTTGGACCGACGGAGGCATGCGTGATGCAGGATATCATGAGTTCCGTCAGCGAGTGGCTGTTGCCGATTCTCGTCGGTACAATACTTGTATTTGGTTATCTCCGCAGGGTTCCTATTTACAGCACATTTGTAGATGGGGCGAAAGGTGGATTCGCTACGGCGATTAAGCTCATTCCCCACCTTGTAGCCATGGTCGTCGCGGTAACGGTTTTTAGCGAATCTGGTGCCATGGGAATCCTTGTACAACTGTTAACCCCAATTCTGCAGTGGTTACATGTTCCGGCGGAAGTTGCACCGCTGGGCTTACTGCGTCCCATTAGCGGACAAGGTGCTTTGGCGTTCATGGTAAATATTTTCCAAACAAAAGGCCAGGGACCGGACTCGTATTTAGGTATGTTAGCTTCGACAATGCAAGCATCCTCCGATACAACGCTTTACATCTTAACTGTCTATTTCGGCAGTGTTGGAATTCGCAAGTTTCGGTATGCATTAAAAGTGGGATTACTCAGTGACTTCATCAGCGTTCTCGCATCCGTTTTCGCTGTGTCCCTGTTGTCTGGTATGATACATGTCTAAGACAGGAATTTTTAAGTCCCGGACAGGGAGATGACAATGGAACGTTTACAAAAAGTTTTGGCGCACGCAGGTGTAGCGTCGCGGCGAAAGTGCGAGAGTCTCATCACAGAAGGTCGCGTGACAGTGGACGGTGAAAAAGTTGTCGAGCTTGGGTACAAGGTGGACCCGTCTCAGCAAGTGATTGCGGTGGATGGCAAACCAGTCAAGGCAGAACGTAAAGTTGTTCTACTCTTGAATAAACCCACGGCTTACGTAACAACCGTCTCCGATCCAGAGGGTAGGCGGACCGTGATGTCGCTGCTGCCTCAAATAGAAGAACGACTATACCCGGTCGGACGTTTGGATTATGACACAAGTGGTCTGCTACTGTTCACAAACGATGGAGCGCTCACAGAACGTCTCCTTCATCCCTCGCATGATATTGAAAAGGTATATCGGGTCACTGTCACTGGACAAGTTGACCGGGAGGCTAGGCGCACCTTGTCTGAAGGCGTTCAGCTCGATGATGGCATGACAGCACCCGCCCGTGTCGAATTGATGCGACAGGGGGAGGAGTCTGTCGTTCAAATTGCCATTCACGAGGGGCGCAATCGCCAGGTGCGTCGGATGTTTGACGCCCTTAAATTACCTGTCAAAAGACTAAAGCGAATGGCCTTTGGCCCTATTGCATTGGGCCATCTGAAAACTGGTGACTGGCGCTTACTTGACCCGGCGGAATGGAAGGCATTGTATAGAAGTGTGGGGCTTACTCCACCACCATACGTCAAGCCTACTTTTCCGAACACGCGCCCGACGTCAGCGTCACGCGGCCAGCAGAAGAGAAGGCCGCGGAAAACACAAAGACAAAAATAATGTATTGAACCTTCGCGAGTTTTGCATTCTAAGCGCGAAGGGGTGTGAAATTTATGAAGAAACGCCTAGGACTGGCGGGTATCGCTTTTGTGGCCTTTGTGCTTACCGGTTGCGGAGCCAACACGAACAACGGATCGAAGCCAGCGGCTGATGTAATGAACGCAACCAATCGCGTTACAAATGGTACCGTTAATCGAGTGACCAATGGTGCTGCGCGGTTGGGCGACAGAAACCATTTTCAAATGGCTACGAAGATCGCGAACGGGCTTGTGAAGGCGGGTTACGCAAAGAACGCGTTTGCATTCGTTACGGGTAACACAGCCTACGTAGCAATTACTCAAAAGGGACCAGCTAAAACGAACATGACGATGCAAGAAAAAAACAGAATTGCGGCCTCCGTCAAACGCATGGATAAGCGCATTCAAACGGTTTACGTCAGTGCGAATCCGGATGTGTACCAGCGGTTTCAGAGTTTTGCAAAAGACATGCAAGCGGGTAAACCTGTCGCAGCCATCTGGAATAACTTCAGCACGACTGTTGCGCGCATGTTTCCCACGGCTCATTGACAGAAGTAGACCCTATGTGACGGCAAGTCATAGACTTGCCGTTTTTCTTTAGTTGTTGGAAACAATTCGTAGGTCTTATAATGGAGGCAAGCTTAGGATCGGAGGTTCTCCCATGCCACAACCGCGAATCTTGATTGTTGATGATGAAGAGCGAATCCGGCGGTTAGTACGGATGTATTTGGAACGCAGTGGATTTGATGTTACAGAAGCAGAGGATGGCAAGGAAGCAGTTGAAATTGCATTGGCACAATCCTTTTCACTCATCATATTGGACTTAATGCTACCAGGCATGGATGGACGGGATGTGTGTAGTCAAATTCGCCAGCACAGTGAAGTACCGATTGTCATGTTAACAGCCGCTGGGGACGAAATGAATCGCATCCACGGATTCGAGTTAGGTGCTGACGATTATGTTGTTAAACCATTTTCGCCGCGAGAGTTGATTATGCGAGTTAAAGCGCTGTTAAAGCGCACTGGTGAAACAGAATATGCTCGCACTGACCTTCAACAGGCTTTGACATTCCCGGGTTTGGTTATTCACATTGATGCGCGTCGTGTTGAAGTGGACGGGCACGAAATCTCTCTAACACCGAAGGAATTTGATCTACTTGTATACATGGCCCAGAGACCTGACAAAGTCTTTAGTCGTGAGGAACTACTAAGAGATGTTTGGAACTACCAGTTTTACGGGGACCAACGGACTGTTGACACCCATATTAAGCGTCTACGTGAAAAATTGGGACAAGTATCAGGGCCTGTGAGTCAATATATTGTAACGGTTTGGGGCGTGGGCTATAAGTTCGAGGTTGTTCTGTGATCAGAAATAGCGTTGTTGCAAAATTATGGTTGACCATTGTCGGAATGGTCTTTTTGGTCTTGGCCTTGTTGAGTGTGTTACTTCAGCAGTTTTTTAACAATTATGTAGTCCAACGCGAGACAGATCAATTGACACGTATGGCGATTAGCGTGCAGGCTCTAATGACGGGTCAAAATCCTCAAATGGCGGCAGCAGTTGCTGAACAGGTGGCATCGGATGTCCAACAAGCTAGTCTCGAATACAGCATCCCCTTGACTGCGAATGCAAATTTAACGAAAGCGTATCACTCTTTTACACCTGATCAACTGCAGAAGTTTATGAATGGACAGCCGGTATCAGTTCGTGCCAAGTCATCTGGTACAGAGTATGTTTCCGTATACATGATGATTCCGACGGTTGGAGGAACGCCTGGCATTCTGTCTGTTTCCCAAAAGATGAGCGTGTTGGATGCTCCCGCGCATCAGATGAGGAATTTGATTCTGTTCGCTACCGCTCTTGGTATTGTACTAGCGACTGGTTTAGCTTTTGTTGTGTCTAAGAATTTGTCTCGACCCTTGCTCGAGATGAACCGTGCAGCTGAAGAAATGGCGAAGGGAAAGTTCGAACAGCGCGTTGCAGTCAGCACGACGGACGAAGTGGGTAGACTGGGACAGACATTCAATGCTGTTGCAGAAGAATTGGCTAAGACCATCGCACAACTATCAGTGGAGCGGGACCAGCTCAGCAGCATCTTATCGTCATTACAGGACGGGGTGATCGCCACGGATATGAGCGGCAATGTTACCCTGGCCAATCCCCCTGCTTTGAGACTTCTCCGGGCGATGTCCGTGGCCGAACAGGGCGTGGCATCCATGGACCGATTGCCAGAACGATTAATGGCTCTTTTCTCTCACGTCACGGAGCGTGTCGAACCAACGGTTCGTGAGGAAATGTGGGAGGGCCGGACGATGTCCATTACCATGCTTCCGCTCTATGAAGTGGATGGGAAAGGGATGCGTGGGACCCTGGCAGTACTTCGGGACATCACCGAAGAACGACGACTGGATCGCCTACGGAAGGATTTTATTGCGAATGTGTCACACGAACTGCGGACACCATTAAGTATGATGCAAGGTTACGCCGAAGCGCTGCTGGATGATATTTCGGAAGACCCGCATATGCGTACTGAGCTCACTGAGATCATATACGATGAAACATTGCGTATGAAGCGACTCGTTAACGATTTGCTCAATTTGGCGCAACTTGAGAGTGGTCAGTTTCAAATGAACATGGCTGTTGTTGACTTTACTTTGATCATGCGTCGTGTAGGTCGCAAATTCCAGGCCATGGCACAGGATTCCGGTGTGGAATTTAACCTATCAGTTCCGCAGTTTGCAGTCTTTATGATGGCCGACGCGGACCGGATTGAGCAAGTGTTCACCAATCTCCTGGATAACGCCTTCCGACATACGCCCGAAGGGGAGATCACCTTTGCAGCGGATATTCGAAATCATTATGCTTATATCCGCATATCAGATACTGGGGGAGGAATCCCTGAAGAAGACTTACCGTTCATTTTCGAACGGTTTTACAAAGCTGACAAAGCTCGAACGCGATCGCGCTCAGGAACAGGACTGGGCTTGGCAATTGCTCGGCACATTATCGTAGAACACAGTGGTGACATCTTGGTCGAAAGTTCACTTGGACACGGAACGACATTTACAGTTGTTCTCCCGGTAAAAATGGAAAACGACTCGGGAAAGGCTGAGTCGGATAAGGAGTGATGCCCGCATGGCTTGGGTATATTACTTACGGCTCATGGACACAAAGTTTCAAGCAGATTGTCTGGCGGCCCGTATTGAGCAGGGTTCACACTGGTTGTCGAAAAAGATGCCTCGATATATAGGCACATTTCAAACCGGCAAAGGACGATACGGGGTAAAGATGTTTTGGGATTAGACGTTCAACTATGTAACATGGGTCCATATGGCCCCTCGCTGCTGACAAGAGACACTGGGCATAATCGATGCAAGGGGCCTGCGTGATAGCCCAGGTATTACGACGTCTGGACCTCTGGGCCGTAAGTTATGACGAGACGATGCCGTTGGGCGAGCAGTTCGATTAATTTTGTTAAAAAGGAGGCGTCCTCTTTGGGTAGCGTACTCATCCGCTGGGCGGCCTCGAGGTATGGATAAGCGGACTCATTGAGAATGAAGTTCTGCATATAGAGCGGCAACTCATCCGGTGAATTATGCATATTCGGGACCATGAAATCAGAGCGTTCATCGCACAGGAGCGTAAGTGAAACTCCTAAGGCGCAGGCAATTCTTTGAGCATACTCCAGAGACGGATGCCGCTTGTCGCGTTCAATGGATGAGATATGAGGTGTGGAGATGCCAGACCTCAAAGATAGCTCTTGTTGAGACCAATGACGCGCGTGCCTCATACTTCGCATACGACTTCCAAAAGATTCATTCATAATTATGCCTCCTTGGTCGGTTCTATTAACCGGATAATGTAAATATATATAAGCTTGATTTTTCTGTAAATATAATATCGGAAATTTACTTTAATATTTTGAATAGGTAGGACTAATTATGATGTATGAATTAGGGAATGACGTCTCTCGATATGCAAACCTGCCGGATCGGCTGCAACGTTTGGACGCAAACAAGACCGTGGCGATTACGGGAGCCGGGATTAGCGTGGCTAGCGGATTGCCTCTCGGGAATGATTCAATTGGCGGGATCGAGCTGCCAGACTTTTTTAGAGCCCCTTTATGGTTAAACGAACCGAAAAGGGCATACGAAGCGTACCGCGAAATTTTGTCTTCGTGGAGAACGGCTGAACCAAACATCAGTCACCTGACCCTGGCGATAAGTGGGGTTCCCGTCATTACACAAAACATTGACGGATTGCATCGCGACGCCGGTAGCGAGCGACTGATCGAGTTACACGGGAACTTGCGAGAACTGTCGTGCCGAGACTGCTGCGCTGTTTACACAAGTGCGCTAGCATGGGAGATGGACGTCCCAACATGTCCGACATGCAATGCGCACCTGTTCCCAGGGATCACGCTAGAAGGCGATCCCGTTCGCCACATCGCACGCGCCGCCGAATGGGTGGCAAGCGCAAATTATCTCCTTATTGTCGGAACGCAGATGGCGATGGACCCAATCCGCCAATTACGTGAACTCGCTCAGCGAAATCAGTTAGAGGTGCTTTGGGTTTGCGACCGCGGAGACTACTGGCTGCCAGTTTTATTGGCGAATTAAATGGACTAAGGCCCCATAAAAGGATATTCTGTACAAAAAAACTCGAATTTTGTTTGGGAAATAGTAAGAATCCTATTTCCTTCTGGTGATTGCTTCGCTATAATGGGGACAGACTTTCCCATATCCTCATTGCCTAACGCCCCCTAATCCGGTTGGTTTACCACAGGGGGCGTTTTGCATGACAGGGTTTGTAGATTATTTATGTGATGGTTTTATAAAACTGATTTCGTTCGGGAGTGCATGGCTTTGTCACATTTTGCTCTCGTGTTGGAACAAAGCCGCAAAGCCAAGGCGGCACGACACGTCTATGATTACCTTCGTGGCAAGGTGAGAGATAAGAGTCAGTTGCTGAGTGAAATTATCATCGATGACACCCGCGGAACAGACGGAATTCACGTTGAACCCGGGGACAAATATCGTATTTTAAATGTGCGAATTCACGACGAACACATGAGCCCTTACTTTCGAACAAACTTGAACTTGTTTCAGTTACTGATGATCGATGAGCATTCGGATATGTCCGTATATCGTTCCGAAAACGGGTGGTTGTTCGTATTTGAGGGACTTGCCCCTGGGCCGTTGCCATTTGGACAAAATGGATTTGACACGCGATGACATATAGGGGTGCTTACGCTGGCACAGAGCGAGCACCTCGGTCGGTTTTGCGAACTCGATTGAGAATTCGCACTGATAGTTCCACCAAAAACAGTAAAAACAATGCAAGCACAAGGTCTGCACCAACTGATGCCGACAGGGCAAATGTATCATAGGTCCCGTGCGTGAGAGCGGGAAGAATATATGCGTACGCTTTGTTCCGCCCGTTGAACTGAACCTTTGAAAATTGATAGCCCATAATGATGGCAAACATGAAATGTGCTGGAACGGCCGTGACGGATCGAACAACTGCTGTGACGAGTCCCGTACTTGTCACGTACAGGATATTTTCAACGGTTGCAAATCCTAAACCGATCGCTGCAGCGTAAACCACGCAGTCAACGGGCCCTCGTATTAACCGAGTGCCTAGTACGGCCCGATCGAAAATGGCCGCCTTGAGAAACTCTTCAATCATACCTGCAACGAAAAAAGCGGTAATGAGACGGCCCTCGATTCCACCTTCTGCGAAACCTTGTGTGTTCATCATCATCCGTTCGAGTAATCCCGCTGGAAATACGATGGCCGCTCCTAATATAAACAGGCGGAACACCTGCCGCTTAGGTTCGGGGTGTAAATGGTCTCGTGTGTAAATAAACACTAACAACAAAAGACCAGGAATGACCGCCAATGCTACATAAACCATGCGCCTACCCCTTTTATTAGCTTTTAAACGTCCTTAGTGTGCACAAGGAGGAAGAGATTATGTTGTCCGGCGATTTGCGAGGACTGACCCAAACGTTGTCCGATCCAGTGGAATACAACCTAGAACTTCACAACCTCACGATGCCAATCAACCAATTAATCGGTGAACCGATCACGATTCGATTTACAGGCGAGAGGCGTTGCATCGCGTGTGGTCGGGAAGTCAACAAATTGTTTCAGAATGGGTACTGTTTCCCCTGTGTTCGCACACTCGCCGAATGTGATCTCTGTATTGTTAAGCCACATGAATGCCACTTTCACTTGGGGACTTGCAGAGATGAAGCATTTGCAGAGGACCACTGCATGATCCCACACTACGTTTACCTCGCTTGGAGCAGCGGGTTCAAGGTCGGACTGACGCGGAAGGGTCGACAGCTCAAGCGCTGGATGGACCAGGGGGCAACACTTGCAATGGTGATCGCCGAACTACCGACCCGGAAAATGGCGGGCGAGGTGGAAATGGAAATTGCAAAACACATGAGAGATAAGACTGATTGGCGAAAGATGCTGCGTGAAGATTCGGAACCGGATCGATCCCTAGCGGATGTTCGCGCCGACGTACTGTCCAATCTTCCGGAAACGTATCATGAATATATTCTCCCTGACCCCGGAGTCGCCCAGGAGATTCGGTATCCAAGGAAAGAAGGGTTTTCCGTGAATTTGAAGTCCCTGAATCTCGACAAGGAGCCCATCTTCACTGGGACGCTGCGAGGAATTAAAGGGCAATATCTACTTTTCGATGAGGGAGTTATGAACATAAAAAAGTTTAGTGGTTATGGAGTGGAGATCAGCAGTTCCGCTTTTGGTGGCTAACAGAAGCATCTTCCTATTTGCCCTGGGGTACACTATGTCCGGGTAAAAAGGGGGATGAGGGATGTCGTGGATTTATGAAGCGCGTTTGTATGATTCAAAGTCTGTCGCGTCTTATGTCGCCATGTGCATCCGGGACGATCATTTATTGACGGGCACCAGCGACTTGAAAGTCCAGGTGTATAAGACGCGCAAAGGGAATTTTGGCGTTCGCTATCGCAAATATATGACTGAATAGGCGTTCGCGGAATCCCTGCACACCTACCTCACATCATTTAAACACGACGAATACACTGTACAACGTTGAACAGGGTTAACATCGTGGTGTTGTGCAGGGGGTGAGTCGTTGGTGAAGAAACTTCAAGCGGGCACGCGAGGAAAACAGTCTTCAGCCGGACTTCCAAACTTTGTGACGCTTGTTCAGCGCTATAAGAAAGCGGTTATGGGCATTGAAGTCGTACAGGTCTCTAACGGACAGCGTAGCACTGGATTCGGCTTTCCCTGGGAACGAATACAACCGCGATCGAGTCGACCAGCTCTAAACATCGGCACGGGTTTTGTCTTTCACCCAAAGGGTTACATTTTAACAAATGAACACGTCGTCAGTGACGCGGATAAAATTATGTTGCGCGTCTACGGAAAAAAGGATTTAGTTGAAGCCAAAGTGTTTGCAAGGGATCGGAAACATGATATCGCTATTTTGCGGGCAGATGTCGAAACCCCTTCACCAATTCTTCGTCTCGCAAATGCAAAGGACGTTCATGTCGGGGAGTGGGTGCTCGCTATTGGTTCACCCCTCGGACTTGATAACACGGTTACCGTAGGAATCGTAAGCGCGAAGAATCGACCGCTGCAAATCGGTGAGCGAGATTATCCAAATCTCATTCAGACTGATGCAGCCATCAACCGAGGGAACAGTGGAGGTCCTTTGATCAATCTGCGTGGCGAAGTGATCGGCATGAATACAGCCGTGTCACAAAGTTCACAAGGAATTGCATTTTGCCATCAGCGCCGATGTCCTGCGCAAGAGAATCGATGAAATCCTCCGTGTGTAGCGTATCCTGTGGTAGACACCACTTCTTTGTACTCCTCAACAAGCCCATCAAGTTTATGTTACATTGTCTGTAGGCTACTCAGCTGTTGCAGGCGATGTTTTTTAAATCATGTGGCTTATGCCAGAGGAGTCATCGAATGATGGAACGAAATGGGATCCCACAATATACAGCGGATGAATTGAAAACAATTCTTAAGGACGGTAAAACAAAAGTCATCGATGTTCGAACGCCGGAAGAATATGCAGAGGGGCACATTCCGAATGTACCACTCTGCCCGATGCAGGAAGTGGCCGACTGGATGAATGAGTTGCACCCCGAGGAATCATACGTCTTCATTTGCCGAAGCGGGAACCGGTCGCAACGAGTCGCCGAGTTTCTGAAGTCCAACGGGTTTGATCATGTAGCGAATTACGACGGCGGCATGTTGGCCTGGGATGGCGAATTGGAAAAATGACGTCGCAAGAAAAACAGTTGTAGTGGATTTGATTCATAGCATGCTTCAAGGACGGCTTCGGTGCTCATTGCATCGAGGCCTATTTTATTTGACACGTCCTCTGTCACGTCGCGAAGACGAACGCTTACCCCATGTTCAGTCACGGCGGTAAGCAGCTTGTCCCATGGATGTCTAGTTAAGACACGACGCAGAAAGTTGTGACGCGCACTTTCTGTGAAGACTTGAAATTGTTGATTCCGGAACACGATCACGACACCAGCAGGTGAAAAAATGTAGTCTCCGGCTTCTTCAACGCTGACCTCGAACACTTTTGCGATTTCTGCCATGTTCATCCCCCTGTGAATGGTTACACTCTAAGCCATTGTCGGACTCCTCGCAAGTCAAACGCCCAGCCCACTCACCTACCGCAATCATACGATGATGCGAAGGTGAGGTGCGGCTGATGAATTATCATGATGTGCTTGCACGACTGGGTGTGACAAACGCCCATCCTGGTGGTAAGCAAATTACTGAATTATGGCTTCAATCCGTCACGATACCGGCTGGGGCATCCGTTCTGGATGTGGGCTGCGGAAACGGGGCGACGGCTTGTTTGGCTGCGAAACGATGGCATGCCGATGTGACCGCCCTCGATCTTCGCAAACGGATGGTGGAAAACACGAAGCGTCGTGCCGTCCGTGAAGGGGTAAGATTGAAGGCCATTCAGGGTTCCGCCGAGTCATTACCCTTTCGCGATGGCACCTTCGACTTTCTTATTTGCGAATCGGTGTTGGTATTTGTCCGTCCCGAACAGGCATTGCATGAATTTCAACGCGTGCTAAAGCCGGGAGGACAGGTGGTTGACGTGGAGATGATGACCTTAGGCCCCGTTACGCAAGAATGGCGCAATCGCGTTAAATCTGTGTACGGCGCCACACATGTTCCCGATCTCAATGGTTGGAGAAGCTACTTTCACCAGGCCGGATTTGGCGTACGCGTGATCCGCTCGGGTCCCATCGCCAGCTTATCGATGAGCGGTAATCAGCAGGATCCTGTTGTTGCGGACTTAAACGCGTTTTCCGATCCGCAGGTTCTCCAGATTGTTGAAACTAATGGGCGATGGCTACAAGAAAACCAACACACTTTAGGATACGGGATCTTTTTACTGACGAAGTCAAATTCGGAAACATAAACGATCTAAAGCAGGGGATAGTATGGTTGACATCAGATGTGCCAGGTGGCGTGGGCAGTTGTGGTTGTGCAGTACGGGCGTGACGATGACGTGGTGATAGCTTTACAGGACCTGATACGGTCCCAAGGATGGCGAACGGATGTCGACCATGCAAGTAATAAACCACTGAGGATCGGTCGTACAGGAGATGGACTTGCGCGACTTTGCTGCGGATGGCAGACACCGCATAGAGCACGGTGGCGCTGCACAACGGCGACGCAACTGCTTATACTTTGGCGCACCGGTGTTTCAAATACCGGCGGCATATGCCGCCGGTCGATTTATTTATACCAGAGATTATTTGTACCAGGATCGTTCCAACCGGAAAGGACGAAACGCCAGAAAGTCACCACTCACAAGTTGGTATGTGATACCGTTGTGCACGTCATTTCTCGCAAATCGGTGTGCAAATCCATGTAGGTGGCCGTATATACATAGCTTGACGGGAAACTCCTCCAAGATGTTTGTGAAGATGGTTGTGTCTTCGCCAGGACCTATAGGCGGATAATGGATCATACAAATGATAGGCAGTCCATGCTGTGCTGCGTTCTCGAGTGATAGCCGAAGCCGATGTGCTTCCCGTTTCAGGATTCGCTCATCTTCCTCGTTAAAGTTTGGGTGACTAGGCAAAACCCATCCCCTCGTTCCGGTAATAACACAATCGGAAAGAGGAAGACTGTCATTTTGCAATGCATACATTCCGTCTGGAAGAATGTTCCGCACTTTTCCGATCCCGTTCCACCAGTAATCGTGATTTCCACGAATCATGATCTTTTTGCCCGGCAGAGCCGCAATCCACTCCAAGTCGGGTTTTGCTTCCTCTAGAGTCATCCCCCACGAAATGTCCCCTGGTATGAGAACGACATCATCTTCGTGAACGTTTTTAGACCACTCATCCGCAAGTCGACTCGCGTGATTTGACCATGCTTCTCCGAAGACATCCATCGGTTTATCCACTGCTGTCGAAAGATGTAAATCACCGATCGCGTATAAGGCCATGGCTGTCAAGCCTCCCTTGAAAGCTCATGATAACATGTGTCACCGATTCTTGCAGAATACCAAGCGACAATATGTGCTTTTTAGGTTTTTGGTTTTTTCTTTTCTATTGAAGTGAGACTCATCTCTTACATCATGGCCCGCTTCAGGGACTGCCGCCATAATGGAAGAAAGGAGAAATAAGCATGCCTACGAATTGGACCAAACAGCAGTCGGAAGTTATTCGCAGTCGTGTCGGGTCCACGGTTGTTATCGCGGCACCAGGCAGTGGCAAAACGTCTGTTCTTACGGAGCACATCGTGAAGGCTGTACATCATGACGGTATCTCACCAGAACATATCATGGCTGTCACGTTTACGAGGCAGGCGGCCCTGCACATGCGCCACAAACTCAAACAGCATCCGGCTATGTCGTTTCGCTCCTCTGAGACGCTGCGAATTGGCACGTTCCACGCCCGAATGTTTCAAGATGCTCTATATCATTGATACAAAGGGATTTTATTCGTGGGTAACTCGAAATTGCAAATCAAATGCTAATCTGCCGTTTTAAAAATCCTGTTTTCCAACTTTTTAACGGCGTCTTCCTGCATTCCAGGTAAGATATGCGAATACAGATCCATCGTTACTCGGATACTTGAATGACCGAGACGTTCCTGCACGACTTTCGGGTGGATGCCGAGTGCCAACAGGAGGGTGGCGTGAGTATGTCGAGATGAATGCAGGGGGATATGTGGTAAATTGTTCTTCTTCAAAAAAACCGTCCAATCACGGCTGAAATTTGTTGGTCGAATGCTAGAACCATCCGCACGAACAAAGACCAAGTTCTCTGGGTTGAATCCTGGACCGACTTTCATGCGCTGTTCTAGCTGTTTTTTCCGATGCTCGCGCAACCGCTCCACATCTTCATCAAATAAAACGATTGTACGGCGGCTAGAAGACGTTTTAACCTCTGATACGACCTTTTCCCCATTCTCAATCTTTAAACTGCGTTGTACGTGAATCTGGGCCTGTTCAAAGTCGATATCATCCCACTTCAATCCAAGGATTTCACTTCTACGCATTCCTGTGGTTACAGCCAGAGTAAAAGCGACATACAGTTCATGTGATTTCACGGCCTCGTTGAAGGCTTGTACATCATTAAAATCCCATACAGGTCGAATCTTGTGCTCGGCGCGTGGGGGAGTGACTTGCTGCATGATGTCTCGCGCAATGTATTCCCACTTAACGGCATCTCGGATCATGACATGGAGCGTGTTATGAACCGTTTGAATGGATGCGGGTGAGAGGTTGCTTTGCAACTCAGAGTAAAGCGATTGCACATGATTACCGCGCAGCTTCGATAAAGTAAGATTGCCAAGATGGGGAATAATATGGTTCCTCAATAAACGTTCGTTATTTTCGTGCGTGACAGGGCGAACCTGAGACTTACGCGCCTCCAACCATATCTCCACAAATTGACGCACGGTAACCTTAGTTGGTTCTACATAAGCGCCGGTATTAACTTCTTGGATTTTCTCGACCAAGGCCCGTTGTGCTTCCTTTTTTGTGTTATACCCACTGAACCATTTGTATTTCCGTTTACCGTTCGCATCTAATCCCATATAGACGACTGCACACCATTTGCTCCCGCGTTTGCGAACGTGACCTTGCATACTTCATCCCTCTTTAAGTTTTCGTGAGTGTCAAGGAGTGACAACATGTTTGAAATTAGATGTCGAACTACGTTTTTTTGACCGGACGTAACGCGCCATTTCTAACTTCGTAGATTATTCCGTCAATCATCACTCTGACCCCGTCCATTCATGGTGCCTTCTTTCCTCCGGTATACGAACGTATGTTCTAGTTCTGCAGTAATTATATGGTTTGACAACAGCCTGATCAATCCCATATTTTGATTACTATACTCGCGAGAAAAGTATCACAAATTATCAACTTGTACAACTGCAAAATTTACACTCGTGTGAACCTGGATGTGTTATAGTTGCACATATTATCAATTCTGCAGCGAAAGTGAGGTGATAGAATTGGCGCATATTAACAACGAGGAGAAGGGTATGACGCGTCCCATTACGATGGAGCGGATTCGAGAAGAACGCAAGAAATTGAAGATGACACAGGAGGAATTAGGAAAGCTCCTCGGAAAGAACAAGAGTTTTATCTCTCGTTTGGAACGTTATGGACAACATCTAAGTGTGCCTATTCTCGATCAGCTAGCCGACATTTTTGAATGCACTACCGATTACTTATTAGGCCGTACCGATAAACGAAATTAAAAACCTCCACTTCCTATTCAGGAGTTGGAGGTTCGTTTTTATTACTTTTCAAATTTACCATCATTTGAAGTAACTGTATTAACTCATTTCTAGTCATTCCTCTATTCAACAGGTCTGCATTTAGTTGAATGACATCAACACCAAGTTTCTTTATCTGTTCAGCAATATCCGCATTGTGCTCTCCAGCAATTTCATCAATTGACTTCCAACCCTCATCGTACATCATCGGGTTATTCGTCAATCCCAAGAGGTAATCCGTTGGTACGTGATATAGTTCTGCTATTTTTGGCAATAATTCATTCGGAACATCACGCCGTCCATATTCATAACCCGCATAGGTACTTTTTGCGATCATCAACTTGTCTGCAACTTCCGATATTGACCAGTCGCGTTTTGTCCGTAGTTCCTTTAATCGTTTAGGGAGATCCATGGTTTCACCTCCAAACAGAGATATTATAGTGTGCAAAATGCGAACGGTAAAATAATTGTTCAAAACGCGCACGAATGTATTGACGTGTTCATTCCGCGTACTATATAATCAAGTCATGAAGTACGCAATACGAACACGATTGAGAGGAGGAAGTGTTATTGGCTAAGTCATTTTATCCTCGCCCGTGGATGACGAATGCAAGAGAGAAGAAGGGATACTCTACATCTGATTTGGCCGCCAAAGTCGGTACCACTCGCTCACACATCTGGGCTATTGAGGTCGGCCGCAGAACTCCACGGCGCGAACTCGCTCACAAGATTGCCCGTGAATTGTGTGTTGATGTCGGTAATTTTATGCGCTTGGATGTTCAAAATGAACACGACATAAGTAGGGCTCAATGATTCGTCCAAGGAGGGGAGAACGAGGTGGAACGCGAGGACTTCCCGCACACATTAACGCCGAAGCAGGTGAAAGAGTTCATGAATATCGGGATTAACCAGGTATATGAGCTTATTCGTACGCGTTCTGACTTACCAAAGTTCTACATCGGTCGTAGTCCAAGGATTCCGAGAGATGCTTTCTTTCGTTGGTACGACGAACGGTGGATGTCGAACGAGAAGTTGGAAGTTGAAGTCTGAGGAGAGATGAACTTGGTGTTCGAACTCATGATCACGGAACGGAACGGCCACTTTGTTGCAGATAGCCGAGACGTATCACGGATGACTGATACCCGACACGATCATCTATTAGCAAAAATCGATGGATTTGCCCGGGTGTTATCCGCTGACCCGAGATTTCGGGTGAGTGATTTCTTCTTAGAATCCTCCTATGAAGATGTTACTGGCAGAACGTTAAAGCGGTACGACATCACCCGCAAGGGTTGCGACATGGTAGCCAACAAGATGACTGGTGAAAAAGGTGTCTTATTCACAGCGGCATACGTGACCAAGTTTGAAGAAATGGAACGTTCACAAATCAATGGGCATTCACTCCCACAGAATTACAAGGAAGCATTGATTGCTTTAGTCACTCAAGTCGAGGAAAACGAAAGACTTCAGTCTGAAAATGCTTCGCTCGGGCTGCGGATAGAAGCAGATAAACCAAAGGTGTTGTTCGCGGAAGCTGTTAGTGTGAGCCAAACAAGCATACTCGTTAGAGAGTTGGCGGTAATTCTTCGCCAGAATGGTGTGGACATCGGTGAGAAGAGACTATTTGAACAACTGAGAGATAGGGGATATCTCATTAAACGATTTGGTACGGACCGCAACATGCCGACTCAGCGCTCGATGGATTTAGGACTCTTTGAAGTGAAGGAGACACCCATTATCCATTCCGACAACCGAGTTACGGTCAGCAAAACTCCAAAGGTAACAGGACGGGGTCAAATTTACTTCATCAATTTGTTTAAGCGTGAGATTGCTTCGCAAGAAGTGGTTGCCAGTGAATCTCGCTGAAGAGTTTCACCCAGTTCCGGTGCCTAAGCATAAGCGGAAGAAATCGACTTACACGTCGGAGCTTCGAGAGCTTATCAAGGAACGAGATCAAGTTTGTCAGTCATGTGGAGGCCCAGGCGATGAAGTTCATCACGTCATACCGAGGGGCCGCTTTTACCGAAAGTGGTACACCCTCGACGATGTGAACGACGAACGCAACCTCATGTACTTGTGTTGGCCATGTCACCACAAAGCAACAACGGACAACGCAGAACTAGAGCGACTTATCAAGTTGCAAGAAGAGCGATTCGGGCCACTTAGGAAACAATTCGAATAGGAGGAAATCACATGGAGTATATCAGCCGGTACCAAGCAAAAGCGCACATGCACAACATCATCGATGCATTACTGTACACCGACAACATTGAGGCTATACCCGGCCATATTGAAACCTACGTGAAGGGGCTCCAGCAAGCGGCTAACAAGGTCGGCGTGGAAACCGTTGCTGAGTTCATTGAACAACAACAGAAGTCATTCGAATCAAGGAACAACGTTCACAGCATCGATAGTCACCTTGATATCAACAGAGTTGTAGCGGTCAAGTAGCTCGTTTGTTAAATCCTGCAGCACAGTCTCAAGTAGTTCCAAAATCGCATCAGTCTTGGGCGAGGTAATCATGCGGATCATTTCCTTTCGGGGAATGTTGGTGTGATGCCGCAGCCCGTCAGGAGAAATAAAGACAAGCCCAGATGGAGATATCTGTTGCGGCAGTTGAGAGGGGGTGGAACAGAGTGAAACGAGGACGCCGCTCGGGTGAGATATTACGCGCTCTAAGAAACTACAAGCGCAAATATCAACACGCTGTTGGCGAGTTTGTAGGGGCGGATGTATCGACTATCTCACGGATTGAATCCGGGGAATTGCCAGTTACATCCGAAGTGGAACGCAGGTATGTAGATGCTTGCGGTGGCGTAAATGCCCTTCGCACGTTGATTGATGACTCAGTCGAATTACTGAATCGACTCATGGGCCACAACCAACCTCTGAAACTAGCTTAACACCGAGGTTATGCAAATGATTTGCAGGTTTTCGACAAAGACAAACGCGATCGTAGATACGGTGACATATAGAGGTGAACCATGAATCAGAGGATACGTGATGCAGTAGAGAGTGCCGCTGTCGTGTTGGAAGAGATACGGAGACATGAAAAAGACTCTCGCGCCAACGAGAGCCCTAAAGGAAAAAATGCTAAGGCAAGCATACCACATTCGAAATGAGGTGCGGTAGATGCGGATTACACCAGAGCAAGTGGTTGAAGCGTATAAGGCTACCGGGTTGAAGCCGATGCAAGGAGATTACTTCCCGGAACAAGGTTGTGCATGTGGAATTGGGTGCATGTCACGGACGGTCGTAGGGTTGTTGCCCGAGGAAGACTTCGACCCCATCTCTATCATGGAAGACGCCTTTAATGTTTCTCACAACTATGTTGTCGGATTCACTCGAGGATTTGACAATCTCGATAATAAAGAAATCTACGGAAACGACATGAAAGACGGATACGCAGACGGTCAAGCAGCATGGAAGGCTGTTGTAGAAGTTGGCCTAGTGGAAGGCGGTGCGGTAGATGAAGCCCTGTGAAAAGTGCCAGGAGGATGCAGTCCATCTCGTCCGCGTCATTGATCCAGCCGGATTCGGCGGAGAGATGTACGTCTGTGTTGATTGCCTAGATGACCACTATAAATGGTGCTTCGAGTGTAGCGAGTGGAGAAGAAGGGCCCAGTTCCAGCACCAAAGGGACACGATCTGCAACGAGTGTACGGCTGAGATTGCGGCGGAACAAACAAAGGAGCGTGTGACGGTATGAAGATCACCGAAACAACGGACGGGAAGTGCCCACAGTGTGAAGTCCCTTTGCGGAACGACGAGTGTCCAGAGTGCTACTGGCAACCGGGGGCTGAACTCTCCGCATGCGACGACTGCCGGGTTATCACGGATGACCTCGTTGAGACAGCCGATGGTCATGAGTATTGCACGGGGTGCGCGAAGGAAGGTGTGGCAGTATGACGGCGGTAGCAGAACAACCGGAACGCTTAGGTACCTGTCGAGTATGCGGATACCCAGTGAAGTCGGATGAAGCGTATACACAGGATTTCGTGAGTGGTTGGTACTTTCACGCAGGATGTCAGATGCCAGAGTCAGAGAAGCGGAGGGATGAAGAGTGAGTCTCACACAAGCTGAAGTGTTGGTTCGCACATCCGGTCTGAGTCATGACGAGTGGTTGGCTAACCGTCGAAAGGGAATTGGTGGCTCGGATATTGGCGCCATATGCGGAGTGAACCCTTGGAAGTCACCATTGTCGGTTTACCTCGATAAGATTGGCGAACTCCCACCGGTTGAAGAGAATGATGCAATGCACTTTGGCACGTTGCTCGAACCGGTTGTGGCAGATGAGTACAAACGTCGCACAGGCTATGCCGTCCAACGTCGGAACTTCATGTATCAGCATCCCGATTATCCTTGGGCTTTGGCGAACGTGGACCGGATCATTCTCAACAAACAACGAGGACACGGGATTCTCGAAGTTAAAACGGCTTCGGAGTTTCAATCCAAGGAATGGTCGGAAGGCATTGTCCCAGAACAGTACATCCTTCAACTGCAATGGTACCTCTGGATAACTGGATTCCAGTGGGGAGCATTCGCAGTCCTAGTTGGTGGAAACAAGTTCTACTCACACGAAATGGAGCGGAATGAAGACATCATCGGGTACATGGTGGAGAGTGCCAAGGAGTTCTGGGAACGGGTTGAAACGAGGAATCCGCCACCGATTGACGGTTCTGCGGATAGCACAAAGATTCTTAGTGCTCTTTATCCGCAATCACGCCCAGATTCATCTACGACATTGCCTAACGAAGCTGCGGAGTGGATCCGCATGTATCGAGAGGCTTTGGATAACGAAAAGGCCGCCAAAGAGCAAAAAGAGCTTGCGGTAAACAAACTCAAGGCCATGATGCGCGACAACGAGATTGCGCGGTATGGAGACCACAAAATCACATGGAAGTCACACGTCCAACAGGACTTCGATAAAAAAGCATTTGCCAACGAGCATCCCGAGTTATTTGCAAAATACGCGTCCAATAAGACGATTCGCAAATTCCTAGTGAAGTGAGGTGTCCAAATTGGGGAATGTGAAGAACGCTGAACATCTTCAAAACAAACTTGCCAACCGCACAAATAGTGTCGATAAGAAAAAGCCTCAGACCGTCGAGGACTGGATTCAAGAGATGGCCCCGGCCATGCAACAGGCACTCCCTAAACACCTTGATATAGACCGTTTCACACGCATTGCTGTGACTCAGTTAAGGACCACGCCGACTCTTCGAGAATGCACAGTACCGAGCCTGTTAGCGGCAATCATGCAGTGCGCTCAACTTGGTTTGGAGCCTGGGCTTCTAGGCCACGCATACCTCGTTCCATTCAATAACCGGAAGGCTGGCGTGAAGGAAGTGCAGTTCGTTATTGGTTACAAAGGGCTTATCGACCTAGCGAGGCGGAGTGGGGACATCGAAAGCATTGCCGCTCATGAAGTGTGTGAGAATGACGAGTTTATCTTCGAGTACGGTCTTGAAGAAAAGTTGATTCACCGTCCGGCACTCAAGGACCGAGGCAAACCATATCTCTACTACGCTTACGCCAAGTTCAAGGGCGGCGGTCACCAAGTCGAGGTTATGCCTGTAGAGGACATCGAGAAGATCCGAGCGAGGTCCAAGGCGAGAGACGGTGGCCCATGGCAGACGGACTATGACGAGATGGCAAAGAAAACGGTCATACGTCGATTATCCAAGTACCTTCCAATCAGCATCGAAGTGATGCGTGCAATCGCACAAGACGAGTCGGTCAAGGACGAGATCGCTCCGGATATGACGGAAGTGCTAGACCTTTCGGATGACGATATCAAGTTCGGAACGGAGGTGCCAAACGATGTCGCCAGCGCTGAAGCAGAGACCGCA
This sequence comes from Alicyclobacillus dauci, assembly GCF_026651605.1. Classification (GTDB taxonomy): domain Bacteria; phylum Bacillota; class Bacilli; order Alicyclobacillales; family Alicyclobacillaceae; genus Alicyclobacillus; species Alicyclobacillus dauci. Next base: position 2,327,325 of record NZ_CP104064.1, read on the forward strand.
GCTACAAACGAATCCGATCCTCCTGTCGAGGTTGACAGTGAAGGAAAGCCACTATTCACACCAGAGCAACTCGACGAGATCAACAATCTCTAGGACGTTTGGCGCCGCCTCCATCCTCCTCATGGCCGCTGCACTTGTAACAGGTGTAGCGGTCCACTACGGAGGTAACAAAGGTGACGTTCCTGCTAACACCAAGACCATGACCTACATAGTCGCCCCAGGGGAATCTGAGTGGTCGATTATCGAGCAGTATGACAAACGTGATGACCCGCGTAAGGCAAGAGACTGGATCGATCAGCGTAACGGATTAACGAGTGATGAGTTACAGCCGGGGCAAGAGTTAGTCATTCCGGTGGGGAGGTAATCGTATGGGACTCGATTTTAGCCATTGTGATGCACATTGGGCATATAGCGGATTCATGAGATTTCGGAGACGGTTGGCGGAGCAGATCGGATTCGCGCTTGATGAAATGGAGGGATTCGGCGGCACCCGTTCGTTCGATGAAATGGTCGATGATATTAAGCCACTCCTAGACCACTCGGACTGTGATGGTGAGTTGACACCGGAAGAATGCAAGCAAGTGGCTCCAAGGCTTCGGGAACTCGTTTCTGGTTGGCTGGATGATGACCGAGACAAGATTCAGGCACTAGACCTGGCAGAAGGCATGGAACTAGCAGCAGAAGAGGGAGAACCCTTGAGATTTCGTTGATTGGCGTGAGTGTTGCGCGCGCATCCCACGATATGAGCATATGCAGATTTTTGGTTTTTATTACATGCGGATGGAGGTGACTTCAATGTCTCGTGTGATGGATCAAGTCGTTAATGTAGTCATGCCGCTAAAGGTCCAAATTGGGGTAACTACGGAGGATAGAAAAGGCGATTTTGAAGATCAATGTATCGAGTTCGCTAAGCACATGATCGTGTGCCGAGTGCATGAGGTCGTAGATACCGTGTTTACGGCTAAGTGGCACACCGATTCTCCGATTGAGGGAATTGTCTATCTGCAACTTCAGGAAATGAAGTGGGGAAGTCCTAGAACGGGACCATACAATTTGAAGTTCCGAACTCAAGTAGAAATAGGGAACTATCGCGTAGATTACCTGGTCGAGTTCATGGACCTAAAGATTGTAATCGAATGCGACGGGCACGAGTTTCACGAAAAGACCAAGAAACAAGTTGAACGTGACAAGCGCAGAGATCGGTACTTAACAAAGGCTGGTTACAAAGTTCTTAGGTATTCAGGAAGCGAGTTGTATTCAAACCCAAGTCGCGTCATGGAAGACCTATCGGAAATATTCGATGACTTGCTAATGAAAAAGGATACGAAGGATCTAAGGCGAGAGGAGTGAGGACGGGTGCAGCTGCACAACAGGCAGATAAAGGCGACATTTTGGAAAGACCCTGAACTTGTGCAGTGGCCCCGGGATCTTCGGTGGTTCTATGAAGGGCTCATACAACTCGCTGACGATTCGGGGTGCCTGGAAGACTCGCCATTCGCCTTCAAACTCGAATTGTACCCGTCTCCAACAGACTCAGATGTAACCGTCGAGGTCATTGAGGGATGGAGAGACCATCTTGTAAGCACAGGGAAGTTAGTGCCGTATACGTCCGGCAACAAACAGTGCCTATACCTGTACAACTTTCAAAAGCATCAGGTATTAAAGAGTCCACAACAGCCAGATGTTCCTCTTCCAGAGTGGATCGAATGGGCCCCTTACGATTCGAATCCAAGAGCTGGTAAGTACACCGTAAACAGAGACGTTCTTACGGAGTTCTTACAGAGTTCTTACAAACCTCTTCTAAGAGAAGTAAAGAGAAGAGAAGAGAAGTTAATTCAAGATCAAGAGAAAAAACAACAAGGCGACACGGTACTGAGTGCTTTGAGAGAGATGTCGGCAACCCAAGAACAAAAACACTCGTTGTCGTTGTCTAATGACAACCGTCTAGCTAAAGTCTCTCGACTCTATCAAGAAAGCGGAATGGGACAAGTTAACGACACTGTTAAGAGATTCTTACTCGAATGGTTGGACATTTATTCCGACGAATGGATTGAAAATGCATTCCGTGAAGCGGTTCTTCAGAACAAGCGACGACCGGCTTACGTTAACAGCATCCTTCAAAACTGGACTGCGGACGGTGGAATGAAAATCACGATAACCACCACTGCAACAAGGGAGGCGAAATCACGACATGGACCTGGAGAACGCACTGAGCCATCTGAGTACGGAGAGGACGTGCGCGACGCATTCTATCGTGGATGGGAAACCTAAGTGCAATTGGTGCGGGGCCGATATCGAACCAATGATGACGCTTATGTTCGGGGGCCGTGAAAAACCCTTCGGTGCCAAAAGGTGTACATGCCCTGAAGCACAAGAGCATTGGCGCAAGTTTGATGAACGGCTGAAGGCTGAAGAGGAATTCCGATTGGAGAATGAGCGTAGAGAACGCATCCGAGCACTGTTCACACAAAGCCTGCTGCCCGAACGATGGAAGACACGGACGTTTGAAGCCTTCCAGGTCACACCGGAAAACAGACAGGCTTACGAGATGGCCAAGGCATATGCCCGAGACTTCGAACCATCATCACCACATGGACTCATCTTGTCAGGAAGGGTCGGACGTGGGAAGACGCACTTATGTGCAGCTATCGCGATGGAGCTACTCAGTCGGGAACACTCGGTGATATTTGGGACCGTGACAAACCTTCTGGCTCAGATTCGGAACACGTATTCGGATGACAAGGAAACCGAGTTGAAGGTGTTCCAGCGCCTCACTAGATGCCGACTACTCGTCATTGATGAACTAGGCAAAGAGAAAGTCACGGAGTGGGTTGAGCAGACGGTATACGAGATCATCAACACCCGATACGAGCACAATAAGCCGATTCTGGTAACGACCAACATGGATGTATTCAAACTTCCTCAGAAGTACCCGAACAACGGCGAGGCAATCCTGTCTCGGATCCTCGAGATGTGCCGGGGAGTGCAGATGGATGGTCCAGATTGGCGCACAAAGGGGATGAAGCAGTGAATGACTTTATCGATCTCATTCAACTGCAAATGGACAACCGTGGCCTAACCATGGAGCAACTATACGACGCAGTGAACGCCATAGGTAAGCGTAAAGGATACATGACCTTTGTAGGCGGCTTGGAATGGCATGGAGAGGAACGGATAGCAAGTGCAAGAGATGGAGATACAGAACTCGCCTATCACGGCGCGTGAGATAGCAGGAGACATCATGAGGTACCTAGTGTTCCTAGATGTACCCGAGAGTGTGAAACGAGAAGCAGTACGGATGGTGAATGACGAGTATGAGGAGGAAGAGTGATGGAGAAGACAGATGAAAAGTTGATTTACCGGATCATGGCGCAGACCGATACATTGACAGTCAGCGCTGAAACATCGATTGAAGTTACAGCGGACGAGGTGGCAGAGATCGCAAGCAAAGATGTCTTGCTTGGTGATGGCGTTCGATACAAGAACTTCGTTGCGCTCCCTATATGCACAAAAGAGCAGTGGGATGGAGGCCATGTGAACTTCTGTCCACGGTGTGGGAATCGGCTAAATGAATATGACACCGACAGCGTTGAGACTCAATACAACGGCGACTGCTTCCGCTGCAACTCAACCATCGACGTGTCGATTGAGGTTTATGAGGAGGAAGAGTGATGGATGTAAATAACGCCAAGATGAAGCAACTACTTGAAGCGCTACCACAGATACGGGAGTTGGTATCCGAACAAGCGGAAGTTGAGGGATACGGTTCTGCTTCGTGTGTGGATGATCCACGTGATTTTGTACCCGACTTTGAGATGTGCAGTGAGAAAGAAATCAATGCGTGGAAAGCAGCCTGTGAGTTGGCTGAAAAAGGAGAATCGGTTGACATACCGAGACACCAGATCATCCGAGATGGTGAAGGTTCGATGGCGGCTCATATCGCCTACAACGCATGGGGCCTTGGTACTTACAAATATCGAGATCCAGAAATGATAAGGATTCGGGATATTATCGACGCGGTTCTCCAGGAGGAATCCCAATGACCCCACCACCAGAAGTAACACAATGGCTCAAAGCCAACAACATGAGGGCTATATCTACTCTTAAGTACCTTGAGTTGATGAAAGAGAACTCCAGTCTGCAGAAGCGGATTGAACGGGTACAGAAGCATTATGAGGCGGTGCTTGCAAAATGAGCATCGATGATGCGCAACAGTTATCAATCGCTCGAAAAGCACTAATGGATATCCGTCGAGAAGCACTTGGTGATGACTTGGTCACGATTTGGTGTATCGCAGATGAAGCATTGGCGGTGATGGATGATGGGAATAAAGCCAAACTGGACGGCTGATGAGGTTGAGTACCTCGAGGACAAATGGGGGCAGTTGAGTATCAAGGGGATTGCGAATCGCCTTGGACGCTCTGTACAAGCGGTGAAATTGAAGGCTGGCAAATTGGGACTGGGTGACAATAGGACATGCGTTGACGGGATTACACTCAGCCAACTATCGGTCGAGTTAAAAACATATTATGGAATATTGCGTGAATGGGTAAGGGAACACGACTTTCCTGCAAAACCAAGAGTGTTAGCTGAGTCTAGGACATGTCTGGTGATTCGATACCAAGACTTTTGGAAGTGGGCGGAGTCGCACAAACACATCGTCAACCTTTCGAGATTGGAGCCGAATATCCTCGGCCCCGAACCGGAATGGGCCAAAGAGAAACGGGAGTTGGACAAGCGTTCATATGAAAAACGATTTAAACGGCCCTGGACGGCGCAGGAGGATATGAAACTACGTTCCCTAGTGAATGCCCACAGATACGACTATCCGACCGTAGCGAAGGAATTGGGACGGTCTGAGGCGGCGATAAAGCGGAGGCTGTACGACCTGGGAATTAAAGCGCAACCAATACGTAGGGATCGGCACGTGAAATATACAAAGGCTGAGGTTCAACAGTTGGTCGATATGTACCACAAAGGATACGGATATAACACGATGGCCGAAAAGCTAGGAAAAAGCGCATTAGGAATACGCGGGAAACTCGAACGGATGGGTTACAAGTTTAAGCGGATGGAGGCGGTAAACAAATGAGCGGGGAGGCAATCACTTTGAATGAAAAGTATTGCCCCTGTTGTAACCGAACGTTACCCATCGAAGAATTCCAACGCAATCGCGCACGGAAGGACGGCTATCAATCCGAATGTCGGAAATGTCGGAAGATGTACGACAGTCGAGTCGTTAGCTACAACCGGGTAATGATGGGCAAAAAGACATACGAAGAGGTACTCGCCGCCAAAGAAGCTCAAACTGACGAATCGTACGACAGGGTAATTTCTGCTCTGCGGATATGGATTGAGGATAAGACACTCACTCCCGCGCAGGCCGAGTCAATATATCTGCACGCTGTGGAGCGGTTCTCATTTCGAGAGATAGGTGCCTTGGTCGGAACACATTACAGCAACGCGATTCACCACTACAACAAAGGCATTGCTCGACTACGTGAAAAGTACCTATGCATGGCCAATGAAGTTTACGGAGTGAGTGCGTGAACAAGATGCATCGGCGAGTGGCGTCACTGCAGGAAGCTGATCAAGGAGTTGCCGTTACAGTCTCGCCGATGCCTAGATAAGGTAACCAACATTGCAGTTTCGATACTTGAGAGAGGGTGACGATTGATGGAGACCGCAGCAACATACGGTGCTATAGCAGGTCTATGGATCTTGTTGTCAGCAGGAGTTGCCGGTTGTTTGATACTCATCTATCACCTGTACATGTACGTCTTTGACTTGATGCTTCAGGCGTTTAAACTGCATTCCCTATTCAGGGATTTCATTTGGTATCACTACAACAAACGGCCTCCTTCGGAACAAATGAGTGAAGAGGAAGCCGAGAAACTAAAGCGAGAGTTAGGGAGATCCACATGAAATGGCTATTCTCCATGTGGTCACGCCAACCGTACACGATTCCACTGATATGGCTAAACATCACCATGAGCACCTACACGGGACTGGTGAACTGGATAAAAGGGGAGTGGCCGTTTACATCGGCACTCCTCGTGATGATCGAGTTTGTGGTGTTGTACGGAGTATACAAGGTGAGAGGGTGAGTGTGGATGTCGCTCAAATGGGATGAGATGACGGAAAGAGAACGAGACAAACTTTTGTCCGAAACTGCAGGGTACACGGTTTACGATGATTTATCGATTTCGGTGAATGCAATTCATACATTCGACACACCGACGTCATTCAGGGTATTTAGACCATCTGTCCTTGTAGCACATGCAATGGAGTTGGTTGAGAAATCAAAGATGCTTTTTGAACTGAATGGGCATCCACATACAGGTTGGGAAGCTTCGTTAGGTTCACATTCCGCATCCGCTTGGACGATGCCTGAAGCTATATCCCTAGCGTATCTCGGTGCAAAAGGAGTTGATGTGTGATGGCACTCACAAGAGAAAGCGTAGAAGCGTTGATAGCGTTGGAAATTCAAGTGTCTGAGGGGCCATGGAGGAGATATACCGACAACGGGAGCATAATCACGGATCCGTACGGAATTATCATCGACGAACCGCTTCGCTTCCATGACGCCGATTTCATCGCACAGTCCCGTAACCTCATGCCACAACTAGCACGCGATTGGCTGAGGATGCGAGAGGCGTTGGAATGGATCGTTGAGTGGATGGGCGAGGAGGAGCATGACCTCAGCATCTGGGACCGTGAGATATACGACAAGGCACGTCAAACACTCTCAGCCATTGACGCAGGTAAGGGAGCAGACGCAGAGGATGGTGGGAATGATGAGAGTTCCATACACGTACCCAGAAGCTGAAGCGATCGACCATGACTACGATCAGCAAGTGCCATTAAAGGTGATTGCAGAAACTGTGAATCGCGACTTTCACAATGGGAATCCAGTGCGAACTGTAAACTCCATTAAATACGCAATCAACAAGATTTACAACGACGACGATTGGTATAGCCAACTTGAACAAGTTTGGCTTAGTGAGGACGATACAGAAGGGAAGCGGTCAGAGTGACGGGATTCAAACTGGAACTATCGTCAAAACGTGAATACGACATAGCGGTGAATGCGGTCAACGAGTATCGGCGGCTTGTACAGCAACATGAGCAGACCACGGAGTTTCTCGAAAGCAAGCAGTTTCACATGGGCGACTACATCATCAAGAAGGGAACATCGTATTTTGATGGCGTGTTCGGAACTGGTGAAGGTGAGATCGGAAAGATCGTTGGTTGGGACTTTGAGTACGGATATTACAGGGTGTATTACAGCGAGCGCATGAATTTTGTTGGTGTTAGGGAAGAGAAATCGGAGTCGTATGCCGGTGAAATACCTGTGCATTTGCTGAGATGCAAGCCATTCGAACCGAAGCGTTTATGGGTGAATGTGGGTGATTCGGAATGACGGATGCACAGCAGTTGGATGAGATACGGAAATGGTGCGAGTCTGACGAAGAATCTCTATTCAACAAAAGAGGAGTTCGATGGTTGCTTGCTCAATTTGATGCGGAGATAAAGCGGAGAGACGAAGCGGTTGCACAAGTGGCGGGATTGCGTATTGAACTCGACGCAGCCAATCAGACGATCCAACAGTATGAACACACATTGCGCGATAACGAAGCATATATGGCTTCACAAATCGAACCCAGTCCACCGAGCACGATATTCGATGAACTGGAGGAAGCACAACAGAAGATAGCGGAGAAGGACGCCGAAATCGAACGGTTGCGGAATATATGTGCCGGGAAGGGTGCCGAAATCAAACGGCTGAACAAAGTGCTCAATAGGTACCGAGAGGAGATTGAACGGTTATGACAACCGATGGGCGCGTTTTGAGTAACGACCTCATTCGGGAAATCGAACAAACACATGGACATGAGTGGAGGATAGCAAATCTCATTGCCACAATCCACGACTTGCAACGGCAGGTGTCGGAGTTAACGGAGTGGGTTGAAGATATGCAATGGTGCGCATCTGCTTCGTGGTACGAATCCGACCACTGCCCATATTGCGAGTCATCCAAAGATAAAGGTCACAAGTCAGATTGCGAGTTGGGTAATTTCCTCGCCAAGCACGCACCACGACAGGAGGATGAGACATGAAGATCCTAGGAGTCGACCATGCAACACATCATGCAGGCATCGCGCTCTTTGAATCGGATTGGATGAACAATGACACAGACTTAGCATTCGTCACTTTCTCAGCTATCGATTTAAGCAAGTGTGATGAGAGTCCAATGTCCGCTATGTTCCAGATCGTTAAGCTCTGGATATTCGACCATCGTCCAGACGTTGTCGCGTTAGAAAAGCCGATGGCTCTTCGTAACGGTGATGTAGCACGGAAACTCATCGAAGTGTACGCGGCATGTAAGCTGGCTGCAGAGCAGTCTAATGTGTCTGTGATGGAGTTAGCACCTCAACTCGGGAAACTGCACACCATAGGCCACGCCGGGGCCGAAAAAGAGGATGTGGCTAGAGCACTTCAAGCACGTTTTGACCTGGATTACGACTCGATAGCGATACCCGTGTACTACAAGGACAAGAAGCGTAAGGGACAAGTAAGAGAGCGACTGTATGACGTGTCTGATGCGTGTGCATTGTGTGTTGCGGCGGCTGAGATAAAGGCTAGGGAGGTGGCAGGATGATGGCTGCTAAGCAGACGGCACTTTCAGAAAGACAATTAGACGTACTAAATTGCATCAAGGAACACGTCCAGGCAAATGGGTACCCGCCAACAACTCGTGAAATTGGTGAAATACTCAACATGAAATCGACATCTACAGTGCATCAACACCTTGGAAGACTGCGTGATAAAGGCTATGTCGATTGGATAGACGGTGCACCTCGAACGTTGCGGATTGTTAAATAAAATACCGCCACAGCGTGAACTGGGCGGTATTAGCGGAGAGAAAGAAACTTCGCGGCAATCACAGTATGGGCAAAAGGTGAATGTTTAAAACACGAGTAGTCCACAGGATATTCACAACCTTCTGTGTATAAGAAAAGGAGTGATGCGGATGGCAAGAACTAGAGTGAATGCCGATCAAATTAGACTTATTGAGGAGCCGGACAAAAAGGACTTGTCAGCCCGCGAGCAATGGCTAATTGAACGTTTACGTGGGTACCTTGACCTGGATATGGAGATTGAGACGCAGCAGAAAATCATAAGTGGTGAGTTAACAAGATGTCTGCCGTCAATTTCGCCCATGGGGCCAGTAGAGGATGATCCGGAAATTTTGGCGAAACTTGGACAACCACTGCCGCAACGACTGCAGATTATCGCTGAAGCAACCGCAAGAGTGGTGAATCTGCCGAAGAACGCACCGTATGCACACTCGGGTATAGTCGCTCGCCAATTACGGTATGCTCAGTCTGAGGACGAAGAGGAAGAAAAGACACTCCAAAAAGCGTACTCAATATTCACGCGCGAGACAGTTAAGTTAACCGGACCGGAGCAATACGTTCATATGCGCGAGAGGGAAATTGAGCAAGCCGAAGAGGAACTAATCATCCTCGGAGCACGAAAACGAGCGATAGACAATGCCTTGAACGGGATGGCGCTGAGATACCCTGAGTGGCATGACTTCTTGTGGGGACGATATGTGCAGGGCGAGAAGTATAGCGTATGGGTAGCGAGGTTCCATAGTCCAGAAACATACAGGTCAACACGACATAAGGCATTACATCAGTTTGACAAGTGGGCAGTCGGCTTATGCTAACATTAAGGGGGCATAGTATGCGTTGCCAACATTGCAAATCAAAGCATGACGTGATCGACTTCTTATTCCGGAAAGACAAATTGATCCTATGCGCTGAGTGTCGAGCGAAATTCTTTGGGCGAAGGGCTTAAAAATCAACAGTAAAACAACAGTAGGTCAACAGTATATGGGCGAAATTCCAGTGTATTATGGTACTTGGGAACTCTAACGAAAGGCGCTTGCTCACCCGCGGGCGTCTTTTTGTTGTTCCAATCGCCAAGGGGGTGGTGTCCTTTGGTGTTCATAGTGGATAACACGCCGGGCCCCGTTCCTGGCGTTGGTGCTCTGACAGTGAGGATATGGGAACCTGCACGGAGTCGGAGCACGAGCGCTGGGTATGACCAGCAAAATAGAGCATTCCCGCGTAGATCGTCAAACCTCGCGCCAGACTCTTCTCTGGCGTTGGTGCTATGACAGCGGACCAGGCGGCCCAGGAACGCGTGTGCACCGCGTTGTAACCCTGTGGTAGTAGTTGCGCGCGAGTCGGAGCGCTAACAGCAGAGAAGACCTCCCGCGAACACAGAGAAGTCGCACATGACACGTGAGAAACAAGTGAGCAAACCATACAAAAAGATTTTAGGGTGGTGTATACACATGCATCCATGCCAAGAACAATACCCATGCGTGTATCTAAAGGTCATTGACTCCTCTCGCGGCACATGCATGTGTGCCCACTGCCCGATGAAAAAGGTCGGACTCCCAGCGGACGACAAAGACTATGTGTACGACTCACTCACGGGACTCGTGACAGAGTGGGTGACTGTCCCTCCTCCATCTAAACCGAAAAGAGACCCTTTAGACCAATGGTATGAAGAGTTTACAGAACGAGAATTCGGAAAAGCCATAACAACCGCCGATACGCTTGAACGCAAACACGGAGCATTGAGACCGAAACGATATGCGATGGTGAGGTGAGATGATGGTATATGCTGAATGGTGGCCATGTTCCCAATGTGGCGAGGTTGTTCCACGAGTAGACGGAATCAAAATCCACACCAACGAACAAGGCGGTAAACAATCTCTCATCCAACGTCGATATGACCTAATTGACCCGAAAGCAATCGGCGAACTCGCACGCATCCTCTACGAAGGCGCTCAAAAGTACGACGACAACAACTGGCGTAAGATACCGACCAATGACCACATCAACCACGCTCTGAATCACATATACCTGCATCTTGCGAAGGATACGGCGGAAGACCATTTAGCGCATGCATTCACACGTTTGATGATGGCTGTGGCGAAGGAGATGGAAACGTGAACTGGTTGATGAAGAATTTCGATAGATACATTCTGGCTTATGTATTGTCCTTCCTTATTCCTGGTGTGCTTCTCTTTTTGGCTAAAGATGTTTTGGGGTGGTTGAAAGTGGTTACTCCCCATACTGTATCGAACGTCGTGATCTGGTGGGAGATGCTTGGAGTGTTTGTTGATTTACTATTTCTTGCACTTCTCATTTTGTATGGTATCTACTCGGGTGTCCGATGGTCGGTTCTTGCAATTGTACATCGGAGTAAATAAGTAAATCCAGCGAGCGCGACTTAGTCACTCAATCCTCTCTGTAACTAGCGAGCAAACCATATCAAATTGTTTAGGGTGGTGGTAAAGAAACGAAAACGTACCCGGATACCAGAATACTTATCAGTGCAGGCGTGGAGCACTGAGACAAAGACCTGGAGAGTAACAGACAGCCAGATTTATTCGTGCTTGCTAAACCTATACCATACAAGGCGGATGATGAGCAGGATAGCAAAAGAAATGACAGACTGAACTAACCCTGTTTCACTTGGAGCCAAGACGATTTTGCGAGCAATCGTTAACAACACAACGTCCATGAGACGGGTTGGAGATAGCGTATACAGTAAGTCAAATATTTCATAAACCACGAGAACAGAGAAAATATCGTCTGCTAGTTCGTGATAAGAATTGATTATTACTTCTGGATATGCTGCCAGTTGGCTCCATTTGATGATGAAACTAATTATCTCAATGATTAAAACCAAAAGAAGAACGACGACGATCAACCATCGGGCGTATGCGATAAGATGCTTCACTTTGGCGACTTGCTCTCTTCGGTCCATGAAGATAAGTATTCCAGTGGTGGGGAATCCATATTCCGAGCGTAGCCTAGAACGGTAATACTTTCGCGAGTGTTTAACCAATTGGCGCTCGCCCGTCCTAGAGTGCTTTCAGACTATCGCGATGAGGTGGTTACATGAGGAATACAAACCTAACCGGCCACTACTCAGAAATAGCGATCAAATATATGCGTGAGAATAGCATTCGGTGTGTTGCGAAGTTAGAGCGCGAGCTTGAGCGGAGCGGAAGAAGAAAGATAAAAGCTAAACGGGCGTAGCTTATAGTCGCTCGCCCGTTTTAACTGCGTTCGATTACTTAACCTCAATAGGGGCTGAGATTCGCTTGTGTTCAGATTGCTCTACAGCTTGGTAAATCTTCTGGAACGCAGAGGCCACGCGTTCGGTTTTGGCATCCGGAGTCTCAGCACTCCCAAGTTGAAATGCACCTGCCTCTATCATGGCTGTAATGATTGCGGTAGCTGATTCAGTCCTGCTCAAATATTCCACCCCCTTGTCCAATTTTATTGTAAACCCAAACTATTCCGAAATCACATAGAAGAAGTAAGAGGTGGTGAACAATGTGAAGCTCACTCCGAAACAACAGGCATTTTGTGATTACTACATAGAGACAGGAAACGCGACCGAGGCGGCAAGGAAAGCTGGTTACAAAGGCAAAAACTTGAACCGTGTTGCGAGTGAAAACTTGTCAAAACTAGACATTCAAAACTATATAACGGAACGCATGGCGCAAAAGGAGTCCGCTCGCGTTGCCTCCCAAGACGAGGTGCTTGAATTCTTAACCGGTGTCATGCGTGGTGAAGAAACAGAACAGGTACCCATCATCATGCATGACTACTTCGAGATGGCGAACAAAGACCCGAGCCTGCGTGACCGTGTGAAGGCTGCTGAGCTACTCGGTAAGCGATATATGCTGTGGGTCGATAAGCAACAGGTCGATGCGAATATGCATACAACCATCGAAATTCAACCACCTCCCGACTGGGATGATTAGATATGCCGAAAGTCACCGTTGATTTAACTCGTCTGCCGGACTTAACGAACGACAAGTTTTACCCTCTCTATAAGAATCGTGACCGTTATCTCGTACTCATGGGCGGTGGCGGTTCAGGTAAATCAGTGTTTGCCGCGCAGAAAATCATCGTCCGAATGCTCATGGAGCAGAATCATCGATTCCTCGTATTACGGAAAGTTAAAGTGACCCTGCGCGAGAGTGTATTCGGTGAGCTCAAGTCCGTCATTAGTCGCTGGAACCTCGGAACACTGTTCAAAATTAACGAGAGCGACTTGCGTATCCGATGCGTGAACGGAAATGAGATTCTATTCGCTGGCCTGGATGACGTTGAAAAGCTCAAATCCATTCATGGCATCACGGGCGTATGGATTGAAGAAGCGTCAGAGATTGCGCCTGAAGACTATCGGCAGCTAGACATCCGCTTGCGTACCAAGACGAAGCACTACAAACAGATGATCATCACGTTTAACCCAATTGATGTGAACCATTGGCTCAAGAAGGAATTCTTCGACCGTAAGAAACCAGATTGCGCAACGCTCCACTCGACATATAAGGACAATCGATTCCTCGATGAAACGTCAATTCGTGTACTTGAGGATTTCAAGGACACTGACCCATATTTCTACGAGGTTTATGCACTCGGCCAGTGGGGCGTCCTCGGCAAGACGGTATTCCCGCAAAAGCGTCTGCAAGACCTTATGCAACATACAACTGCAGGCATGCGGTACCGTATTGATCACATCAACGGGAGGTTGGTTGAGGATGAGAATGGCGAACTTGAGATTCGCAAACATCCGGAAGCTGGCCGTGAGTACGACATTGGTGCTGACGTTGCGGAAGGATTGCCAGAGGGCGACTACTCTGCAGCCTACGTCATCGATCACGAAACCGGGGAAGACGTCGCGGTTCTCCATGGACATATCGATGGTGACCTGTATGGGTGGCAACTTGACTGGCTAGGCCGTTACTACAACATGGCCCTGTTGGGTGTCGAGATCAACAATATGGGCCACTCGGTAGTGAATGTCCTATTAAACTATTCCTTCTATCCAAACCTCTACTATCACGACCAGTACAACACTGATTCAGGAAAAAACGAAACGAAGCCTGGATGGCCCACAAACACTATGACGCGTCCGATCCTCATTGATTACCTCATCGAGGTTATTCGTGATGGCGTTTGCCCGATAGGTGACCCGGAACTCATCAACGAAATGAAGACGTTCGTGCGTAACAAGCAAGGTAAGCCGCAGGCGCAGGGTAAAGGAACGCCGGATGGTGCAAAGGATGACCGTGTCATGGCATATGGCATCGCACATCAAATGCGACTGCGCAGACCGGAATCCATTGGTCATGTCATGTTGCCAGATATCAGTGGTGTGACGATAAGGAGGTGATGCCTTGAAGTGGTATGAAAAAGTGTTGTATCGCATCGGTACCGCCATCATTCCGGCAAACATCAAGCGAATGATGATGGGATCCGGTCGCATGACGGTCCCAAAGAACGCGAACCCATGGAACATCTTCAATTGGCTCCCGAAGAAGTACCAGACGGCGCACAATATCGACCTCACGAAGCTACAGAACTATACGGCTGAGGAATTACTTGAACTGCTCGTAAGCGTCCATCCAGACGTCTCACACGCTCTGCACACGTATCTTCGCATGGGTGAGACGGAGATGACGTTTACAGCGGATAACGAAGGCGCGCAGACGACAATAGATGCGCTAGTCGACATGATGAACACACCGTTGCCGTCGCCGGGATATCAAGTTGGTCGGGAACTGGCAAAACTCGACGGGGTTCAACGCATGATGGTCATGGTTCGCGGGGCATGTGCGGGTGAAGTTGTACTGAATGAACAGTGTAATGATGTCGTGGATATTGTTCCTGTCGATCCGATGCTCATTTGGTTTAGACGACGACCGGATGATCAACGCCTAGAGCCATGGCAATATGTCCGGTTTCCGAAATACGACCAGGCTGACCAAGGTGGGGAATGGTTCGGGCAATACAAGAAGATCGACACGCCAACATTCATCTACGAAGAGTTGGACCCGATGGTCGATGATCCATATGGACGATCGCCCATCCTACCGGTGCTTCAAATTGTGTTCTTCCATCTGCAAGTGCTGCAAGATATCAAGGCGGTAGTTCACAACCAAGGCTATCCTCGCATGGACGTGAAGATTCTTGAGGAAGTCATACTCAAGAACATGCCGGCGCAGTTTAAGGCTGACCCGAACGCCCAACGCAATTGGTTGTCTGGAAAGCTGACTGAGTATCAAAACCTGTTCAGTTCGCTTAATCCCGACGATGCAATGATTCACTGGGATAGTGTCGAGGTGAAGTATGTCGAGGGTATGCGCGGCCCTGCAATCGACATCGAGAAGTTGATTGACGTCATTGATACACAACTTGCAACCGCGCTCAAGACTCTGCTGACCATGTTGTCACGGCACCAGGGCAGTACGGAGACATACAGTAGCGTAGACACACAAATCTATATTAAGACGGTCGAGTCCGCACGGAACGTCACAAAACGTTTCTGGTCGCGGGCTTTTTCTATGGCTGCAAGGGTCAAAGGTGTGCAGACTCGCGTCGATGTTGATTACGCCCCGATTGACTTGCGCTCGGAGAATGAGCAACAGGGAGACTTGAAGGCGCGCATTGAGAATGTCGAGTCCGCTGATTCAAATTTCTACATCACGCCGGAAGAAGCTGCTATTGAGATTCGCAAGGCGCTTGGTTTGGATGCCGATATTCCACCCGAATTGGTTGAGAAACTGAAGAACAAGCATGAGCAACCAGAGACGCCAACACAGGAGAATCCGTCTGTACCTCCAACGCCTCCACCGAGCGCAAACAGTCGCATGCGGCTAGATTCATCCGGTGACAACCAAGACTCACAGGATAACCAGAACGAGGAACAGTTCATTGCGCTGTACCTGGCTCTCATGCGGCATGTTCGCGATGAAGCCAAGCATGCGATGTCACTTGAGGGAATCAAGGCGTCTATGAGTATCCGCGACGGTATTCAGCATCAGTTGTCACGTGGACTCTATCAACTCTACCGAAACACATACGTCGATAGTTACAACGCCCGAGCGCGCGCAAAGGGTACGAGTTTAATTCGTAACCCGGACGCTCAGACATCCCTTGAATTGCAATTGCAGGCGAACCAAATTGCGAAGGACACAACAGATACCTACATGCGCGAGTTGAATAACGCATGGAATGAGGCTGTTGATTTCACGTCCGAGTTGGAAGCGGAAGAACAACTATCTCGCGTCCGTCAGATGATGCAACAGTGGGCAGATGAACGAATGGATTACAAGTCATCGCAGATTGCCCAACACGAAGCCGCTGATGCGTACCATCAAGGGATGTTTGCGCATGATACTGTGCATGCGCCGGACACAACTTATGGCGTCGAGCCTACGACCACGGAACATGAGGCATGTGCTGACATCATAGCCGGGGCACCGTATACATTGGACCGGGCTCAAACGCTCACGCTTCCATTACATCCGAATTGTCCGCATAGGTTCGTCCCAATCGACTAAAGGAGGTGATGAAAACGGGAAAACCAACACCTGATCAATTATCGAGGATCAATCAGTTGGCGCGAACGCCGCTAAGTGAAGATGAGGTCTACACATTCCCGGCGAAACTCGTCGGTGACAAAGTGATTCCTCATCGGTCACAACGAATCACGCCAAATGCTTTAACGAAGATAGCTGACCAAGCGAAACAGGGTGTGTCGCTACTCTTAGACCATTCCTGGTCGAACATCGGTACATTGACCATTCCGGTCGGTCGCACGTTTGATGCGAAGGTTCAACAGGAGCCGGATGGTGAGCTTGCGGTATACGCCGATCACTACATGAAGCGCGGCCAGGATATCAACGGCGTGTCTACCGATTCCTTAGCCGATGGAATTGACGCCGGGACCATATTCGATACGTCGGTTGGATTCATCGGCGGTGACCATTCATGCTCGATTTGTGGACAGCCATACTACGACTCAGACTGTATGCACATCAGAGGCAGAACGTATGACGGTAAGTTGTGCGTCATGGAAATCAACGATGCTGACCTGATGGAAAACAGTCTGGTGTTCGACGGAGCGTATCCGGGTGCGGGTGTCGTCAACATGAGCAGCGCTGAATCACCGGAACAAAAGCCAACTGAATACGCGGTTTTATCAGACACGACTAAATCACTTCCGGGTGATGGACGTGTCTTTTATTCATTTAGCAGTAAATCCGGTCTTGTCGGTTATGTCCGGCAGTCCGCAGTTGAACCAGAAAGGGATGATCAAGTGAACGAATTAGAACAGGTCAAAGCGCAGTTGTCGACCGCTCAAGCATTCTCGACGAAAGTACGTGAACTGCTTGGCGTGACGTCTGATGACGCTGTAGAGGGTGCTGTCGCATCGCTCAAGGCACAGGCACAAGTTGGCGAGCAGTACAAAGCAAAAGTGGTTGATGAAGCGTGTGGGGCTGGCGTGAGGGCTCTTGGTGAAGCGTTCAACGTGGATGCTATGAAACTATCCTTCGCAAACCTGCCAGTATCCGAAGTAGAGAAGATTCGCGACACCTATGAAGCCCAGGCAAAGGCGGCTCTTGGCGGCGGGGGTCAACATGTGGTAACACAGCAGCATGACCTGCCGGAGGATGCTGGAAAGAATCCGAACGGTTCAACTCAATTGTCCGCCGAGCAACAACGAGAGCAAGCGCGTAAGGACGCTCGTGAAGCGCTCAAACGTAATGGTCATGGCGACAAGTTGAAGGAGGCTAACTAAGTATGACGATTCCGAACGGTCAATATGGTGGCGCACCTGGGTATGGCACGCAGTATACGCAACAGTTCCCGGAAGTCCTAGCATCAACGGCACTGCAAGCTAAAATGCCTGGAGGTGTACTGCTTGCGAGTGGTAACGGCGTTTTGGCCAAAGGTACTGTCTTGGGCAAGGTCACTGCAACAGGCAAGTATGTCCCATACAAATCCACGAACACAGACGGTAGCCAAACAGCCGTATGTATCCTCGATAACGACCAGGATACGACAAATGGTGATGTCGGCGCGTCTGCATGGATTGCTGGCATCTTCACATCGTCCGCCTTAACTGGCTATGACGCGAACGCGGGAACACAACTCAAGCTCTGCTACTTCGTTTAATCGTTGAATAAGAAGGGGGCCACATAATGGCTGTAAACGTCTTAGATCCATATTTTCTGACCGAGATTGTACGCAACTACCGCGTCGATCCGCGCATGTTCCGTGGCGCTCAAATCTTGACGGGTGGCACAGACCTCAAAACTGAACTGGGATTAACCATCGAGTACGACATCACGTGGGATGACACCGGAATGACACCGCCGACCGGATTGAACGATCCTTCGCCGGTACGTGCAAAGCAGAAAGTCGATCATCTGTCCTTCACGAACCAAGAGTGGAGAGAAAAGAAGATCATCGACCGCGAGAAGATTGCGAAACTCCGTGCGCCTGGTACAAACCTCGAACAAATGTGGGCCGAGCAGTACATGACGGATGCCATGGTTGAATTGAACCAACGCCTTGAAACCCGTCTTGAATGGTTGCGTTGGCAGGCACTCACCGGGTCGATTACTATCCCGGCGACGGCTGACAAACCGGCTGTCACGATTGACTACAAGGTTCCTGCGTCGCAGAAACCAACTGCAGCAACCTTATGGAGCAATACAGCGAGCGCGAATCCGTTGACGGATATCGACGCATGGAAACTCCTGTTCCGTGGTACCGGTGCGCGTCCGGTCAAGATTGTTGCAAACCAGAAGGGCGATACCTATCTGAAACAGAATGCCGCCATTCAGAACCTGGTGCGTAACCTGTACGGTCGCGATGTCGTCATGTCGGATAACCTCGGCATGGTTATTCAGCAGCAGTTGGATGGTCTGTCGTATGAAGTGTACGATGGCGGTTACCTGGACGACGCCGGTAACTTCAATCCGTTCATTCCGGACAATGCCATCCTTATCGTCGGTGAAGGTACAACGGGTAATTTGATGGACCTCGTCACATCGCCAAGCAACTACACGGATATCTTCAACGGTGAAACGGGTAAATGGGCACTGACGAAGATTCACGACAAAGGCGATCCTCCGACGGCTGAGATCGTGAACGGTGTCACCGCATTGCCGCGTCTTCGCCACGTAAACTGGCACGTCTTCGCGACGATTGCATAAGGAGGGGTAACATGGCCGGAGTAACCGTGCGAATTCTCCATCCTGGTGGCGTTGGTGAGTACAAGCAGGGTGATGAAGTAAAAAACGCACCCGATGGCCTTGTGGAGATCGCTAAACAAGGCATTCGAAACGCTGCAGATGGTGAACTCGTCGCAGAAATCGTAACCAAAAAGGGTGGTGCGGATGCCGTACCAACCGAGGATAGTCAATCTTAACGGGTACACAACCTACCATGACGAAGTAAGGGCGCATTTAGGTGTCGATTCTGGTGTATTACCGGACTCAGATATCGATGCGCCTTCTGTTTTGCCTATCGCTGAGGGTCTTGTCGTTTCCCGGGTACCGGATTATGACACGCTCACTGACGATAACCAATCATTCATGTATGCGGCTGCAGTTGCCATGATTGCAGCCGTACTTGCACCATCTATGGCAAGCCGTCTGAAAGCGTCAGAAGGTGACTCAGACTACAAGTATACGAACCAGAACGTTGATTGGACGGAGCGTAAGAAGGATCTCGAAGCAGTGTCGTATGGCCACATGGACCTCATCACGACGCAGACGGTTGTGGAATTGCCTCAACTCGGTTTGTCTGGACCCACGCGGTCGAAAGCGCAACAATTGGCCGCACAAGGCGAGTCTGGGTTCATTTCGCCGGATTCCGGTGACATCGCACTGTATCCGACGAACCAGGAGTGATGTGAATGGGATTCTCGGAGCGTAAATCCGCATGGATCAACGAATACGGAGACCCCATGACCATCATTCGACCGTCAGGCAACGTCAGCACAGCGGCTCGATTCGTGAAAGGTCGGCAGTTACTCGCGCCGTTCGATATCAACTTTGTCCGGTTCATGGTGTTTCCGTCGGAGAGTGATATCCAGGTGGGCGATCTCGTTAGGAACGAGACACTTGGGTATCAGCTATTCGTCACAGCGATTGAGGAACGGACGCTACTCGGCGGCAAAGCGGGGATCTACACCGAACTGTATACGGCGAATTACCCGGCTGCGGAAGTTCAACGTTACACGCCTGGCTCAGTCGACGAGTATGGCAACCAAACGCCTGCTACGTGGACCACAGTTGGTACTGTGCCTATGTCGGTTGAACATGTTAATGGCAATGTCCCGTACAAAGATGGTTTGCTACTCGCCGATACGCTGTACCGATTGACCTTGCAGACGGCTACCGCGCTTCAACTCATCCCGAATCCAGATCGTATCATCATCGATGGCCGGAACTTCCAAGTCAGTGATATCAACGTCACGGTCGCACCTGGACTGCAAATTGTACAGGTGAAGACGGACAATAGGACGTGATGCGATGGCTGTAGAAACGTTGCTCAGTTTCAACGGTGCCGGGGCATTCGATGAATTCAACAAGCGCATGCAGCAAGTCATCAACGACCTATGCCAGGCGGTCATGGACAACGCGAGAGCCAACGTAGGTGGTGCATTTCCAGAAGTGGAGGCATCCCTTCACGCGGGGCTATCAGCGTTGGTACAGCAAGGGATGATCGACGGTGAGATCGGCGCGGATGCATGGCAAAGTTTCATGGCTGAATGGGGTAGCGGTTCGCTCATGGATAGGCTCAATCCGGGACTCGTCGACTACATGAACTCGGAACTTTGGAACCCACTCCGTGAAGCCAACGGAGACGCCATCACAGGCCGCGCTAAGGGTCCGTACATCGGTTTAGACGGAATGGTCCACAACGCGCATACAGGCATCCTAGCGGGGCGAAATTTGGAACAGTTGCGAGACTTCCCGTGGTTCCGGGACTGGATGGCGAAGGTTAGGCTACCGGACGACGCGTTCACTCCGAAGGTACCACTTCACTTCATGCGTGATGCACTGGAAAGCAACCGAAACTTAATCATGGATCAACTCAACGCGGTCATCGAGACATTTAGTTTCGGTGATTTTTTAGTGTAAAGGGGGCCTCTATGTGGGCTCTGCAGCATTACTCGACCAAGTGTGGAAACTGCTTGCGAATGATACGACGTTCCTATCCTATCGCGGATGGTTTAACAAGGCGGTATTGGCAGCTAGTGCCTCTGCCGGTTCGACATCCATACAGGTAACGAACATGGTGTCATATGTAACCGGAGAGCAATTGAGGATTGGTCCCGTGGCGACCACAGCGACAACGACAGGAACAGGGACATCAATTCCTGTATCCGCATTGCCCGCTGCAGTCGCGACTAATGGACAAGTACAATCGTTTCTTACTCCATCATCAAGCGGCGGTGACAAAGTCGCCTACATCGTGAAAGAAGAGGAAACGGACGGCATTGTGGATTCGACGACCATTCCGATTGTGCTGTTGTACATTCGCTCGGGTAAACCAGACGTGCGAACGCCTACGGTGTACATCGGCAAGGTAGTGATCGACTGTTTTGCATCGAGTGGGAACACAGCGCGTCAGATGGTCGAACGAACGCAAGCACTCATGCAGAACTGGGAACCTCCCGGATTCTTCGTGAGTCGGTCGGCTTACGACACGTCATTCAAAACTGGCATTACTGGCGTGAAGGGACATCGAATCTACTACGATGTCTCTTATTTTGTTGGATAAGAGGAGGTATTTTTAGTGGCGCTTATCATTCCGAATATCGGATACTCTGCAGCACTTGACCCGGTATCTGGCGGGTTACTCGCGGTCTTTACGAAGATGGATAGCATCTCGATGGACGTTGACGGTACATTGACGCCTGTTTATGGCGGTGCTGGAGCATACCCAATCGTCAACATCATGGCTGACCGTAAGCCAATGGTTAGTTTGAGCGGTTCTGAGACGTCTTTGCAGGCTTCCAGTATGCTCGGTGCAAACGTCACAACGGCCTCGGCGTCTACCAAGGTTCAAGTACCGCGTATCGAGGAATTGACCATCGGCGCAGATGGCACGGTCAACCTGCCTAATGGCGACACAATATCAGCAACCACCACCACGATTGGTGTGGTGGGTGCGCTTGATAACAAGGCATTCACGAGTGTTGCATCTGCACCGACGACAGGCGAGTATGTTACGCCGGTTGCAGGAGATGCAAAGGTTACGTTTAGCACCGATGATGCCGGGAAAGCAGTCGTTATCTACTACACGATTGACACCTCAACAGGTGGTCAAGTGGATTATCAACCGTCGGCAGTTGGCAAGGTCGTGAAGTTCGTTGCATCTGCTAAGGTTGTCAATACAGAGGATCCGTCACAGGCACTTGTACCGATTACATTTGTGGTCAACTCGTGTCAGTTCCTTGGCAAGTGGACGCTATCGCAGGAGCGCCAGAAAGCATCTGCACCGAAACTTGACCTGCAAATTCTTGACCCAGGCGGCGGTAAAGCAGCGGTATCAATTATCACAACGGCCAAGTTCGCGGGGTGATGATTGATGGGTAAGGATGCACCGATCAAAGATGCTTTGGGGCTTGGCGAACGGTTATCTCTAGGCGGGGCGCATATTGATTGCGTCCCTGCCACGCTCGCTGACTTGGACGACGCCATGAAGCACTGGCATACATGGGCACAGGGGGCCGGTAGCGTACAAATGGCCTACTTGCCTGGGAACGAAGAGGCCAAAGAGGCGTTTGAGGAACTATTGTACATTGCATGTGGGAGAAAGATCGAAAAAGACGAACTCCGAGCGAAGGTAAACGTCGCTGACGGCGCCAAGGAGGTAGTCGCATTCATCGACCGATTTCTTGGCTTTAAGCCGAGAGATGCCGCCGGAACCGAAAGTACCCAAGGGTAATGAGTCGGGCAAGAAGGTAGCTCTGAAGGACGCCATATCGAAACTCGTCATCCGCGGGGTGTCATACTCCGAGATTCGGAAGATGACGCAATACCAGTTGTATAGCGCGTTCTATGCGTTGACTGACGAGGATAGGTTCAGAATGAGTTTGGCTGGGTTCAAGGTTGAGGACGGAGATAAGGAAGCCACGTTGCAGGATCTGCTTGGATTTGGCGGGTAGGGGTCATTGCCCCTATGCCGGATGCTCGATAATTCGGGTATGCGTCATGTGGGCAAAATCACATTTTGTGATAATTTTGAAAGACGAGTATAGACAAAGGCAAAATGTAGTAAAGTTAGGGTATAGTGAACGCAAAAGGGTGATTCAATTTGTCGATATTGCTGTGGATCATCATATTCTTGGTAATTGTCATAGGTGGGGCCGTGATATTCGGTTTTCTATCCGCGAAATCTGATGTTAAGTTCCTACAGAGCAATGGCTATCCCAAAAATACTCCGTCTTTGCAATATTTGAGCGGCCAACCAGGCATATCACCAGGGTTTGTCTTTGCGGTTCGACAGGGAACAAATCTCGTCCTATTCAATACCAAAGGTAATAAGGCCGAGATACCGATACAGTCCATCGTGTCAATCGACGTTCAACTGGATGTACAAACAGTGAACACGGGTGGTGGAAGATCAATTGCCGGAGCGGTTGTTGGCGAAGCAATTGCTGGACCAGTTGGAGCGGTAGTCGGAGGGACCAAGGGAACCAAGACAGAAAACATCGATAGAAGTACCGTTCGGATGCGTGTTAGGTCAGACAACGGGATCGAACACGACATTGTATTCAAAGGTTCCCATAAGACACACAATGTCCTTCTCCATCTGATAAGTTGAAGTACAAGACATGGAAGTGATGCCGTGGTTATCATATCCACGCTCGGCGTTGGATGTCTAATCGGATTCGTGATGCTTTGGACGATATTCGACTTATCAGGTTTCGCCAATTCATGGATATGGGCGTTGGTGATTGCCTTCTCTGTATTTGCGGCGACGACACTAAACCTGATGCGGATCGATAAACGAAACCGAAAGTCGATGTCCGAAGATATGGAACGATGGTCGAAGATTAAAGCAACACAACGACCAAAGGCTCGAAAGCCAGAGGAGTTTGAGGAAGAGGTTGCCGAGATATTCCGGCGGTATGGTTACAAGGTGTCGGTGACTCCATATCAAGGTGATCACGGAGTCGACATCAAGGTAATAACTCCAACTGAGTATGGAATCGTGCAATGCAAGATGTACGGTCCGATGAACAAGGTCGGCGAACCTGCAATACGCGACTTTTACGGAACGATGCAGCATGAACATGCAGATGTTGGGTATATCGTGACGACATCTGATTTTACGGAACAGGCATATACCTGGGCCAAAGGAAAGAAAATCGTACTCGTCAATGGCTATAGATTAGAACGGTTACGAGAAGAATCATCACATCTTGCGACATGAGCCTCCAAACGGAGGCTTTTTTATTTGGGGGTGAGTTGTAGTGGGGATGAACGAGTCGAATGTCGTTTCTAAGGTCGCCGCGAGAATTACATTTGACATTACGGACGCGCAGTCGAAACTTACTCAGCTTTCCGATTCGTACAAGCAGTTTAATAACGAGTTGAAAAGTGCCGACACACAAATGCAGAAGGCATTGCAAGCACCTTCATCTTCCGGTCAAAAATACCTCATTGATGCAACGGGGCAACTTGTATCCATGTCCAATGCGATCAAGGACGTTCAGACGCAATGGAAGGAAGGCACGCTGGCGGCGGATGAATATCTCAAAAAGATAGCGGATATTAAGAGCGCATATGCTGAAAACTTCGCCCCTTCGAACCCTAATTCCATGAAGTTTGATTTATCCTACCGGAACGCATTGCTCCAGGCACAGAACGACGTTCGTAACATGATTAGTCTTCAACAGCAAGCTAGTAAGCAGGATCAAAAAGCATCCGCCGACGAAGCTACAGCGCAAGCCAAGTCGGTAGACGAGCGCATGCGAACAATCAAGCAACTGTACGACATGAAACTCCTCGACGCACAACAATCATTGGCTGAGATGGAGAAGTTATATGACGAGGAAACGCAGTATTTCAAAGACAATCTGGATAAACAGGTGCAATTCTTCAAGACTGCACAGACAATGGAGAACGCCTCAGCGGATTCGTTTTCAAGCAAGTTAAAAGGACTGTATTCCACACAAGGCATGCCTGGTATGGGGCTTACAAACCCTCTTGATTTGGCCTCGACTATGCTTCAATTTCAGGCTCTACAATCCATTTTCAATAATCTTCAAGAAGGAATAGTCGGTATTAACAAAGGTGAAGCCGGTCTAAAACAGGTCTTCGGTGAACATATCGCAGACCAACAGCAATTGAATGAAGTTACGAATCAGTTCATTGCCATCGCTCAACAATATGGTCAATCCATCACAACGACTCTCGATGCAACAAAGCAGTGGGGGCGGCAATATACAGACATCAACACTGCACTAACCCTCACGAACTCCGCGACCATATTGTCCACCGTCGACAATCTCAAGATGGCTGATGCAAACAAGGCGCTTGAGGCAACGATGAACGCTATGGGAATGGCCGCGACCAACCAAGCGACCGCGATGACGAACTCCATGAAAATCGTCGATAGTTGGTCTGCTTTGGCTCACGAAGCATCAGTAAGCGCCCAAGACCTTGCAATGGGTGTAGAGCGCAGCGCCGGGGCGGCACATGTGGCCGGGATGAGCCTTGATCAACTCAACGCACTCATTGCAGCAATGATCAGAAACACGGGTCTCTCAGGAGAAAACGCAGGCAACGCCTTGAAGACCATCATCTCAAATATTTCGTCTGGCTCCCAAAAGGTTCAAGACGCATTCAAGCAACTTGGCATTGATATGTACACTGTTGGAGCGGACGGACAGAAGCAATTGAAACCTGTATACGACCTCATTATGCAGGTAGCCGATGCCACGAAGAACGCAGATGCATCGCAAACGGCGGCGCTCAAAACTATAGCAGGTGGCACGTATCAGTACAGTAAGTTTGCGGCGATGGTCAGCGATACGAAAACAATTCAAGACGACCTCACAAAATCCATGGACTCGACCGGGAAAGCGACGGTCCTGGTGCAGGAACAGATGCATACGCTACAGGCCGAGTTGCAGCGACTTGACGATGCTTGGCAGAAACTGTTCCACAATAGCGCTGACAATGGAATGGGATCGGCCCTAGCTGGACTTATTGGCGACGTTACGAACCTTGTGAATGGTCTTGCCTCCATGAACCCAGAAGTGATGAAGACGACCGTATATATTGGTGCAGCACTTGTATCCATCAAACTTCTGACTGCTGGAATAGGCGCGGTTGCAAATGTATTGGGCTCCATGAAAAACGGCATCAATTCAGCGATGGGTCTGTTTAGTTCGTTCACCAACATGATCAACCAACAGCGAACCGGGGTTCAGACTCTTACGATGAGCATCCGCGAACAGATAGCGGCCCGTGGTGCTGCAGTCCTCGGCATTGATGCAGAAACAACGGCATTACGAGGAATGGCTATTGCAGCAGGAACCGTTGACGCGGTAATGACGGGGCTCACATTTGGCTTGTCGCTACTCGGCGTTGGATTAGCAGTGGCGGCTATGCATGCCGGGGCCGCGTCTCAGGCCATGCAGGAGCAAGAACAACAGGCTCAACAATTGTCATCATCATATGCCCAAAACAAAGACCAGATCGACTCCCTACTCCAGAAGTATCAGCAGCTAGAGCAGGCCACAAGTAACGGTTCGGTATTCAAGGACCAACAGCAACAACAAGAGTATTACAGCACCATGCAGCAGTTGGCCGGACTCATCCCGAACGTCACGCAGTATGTCGATCAGAACGGGAACACTCACATCAAATCTGCCGAGGCTATCAAACAAGAGATTGATCAGATGCAGAAACTGCAACAACTGCAGGCCCAGAAGACGGTCGACTCATCAAGTTCGGATATCCAAAAGCAGTTAGATGCCATCGATAAGTTAGAACAAAAGATGTCAGACCTCCAAGCGAAAAAGTCCATGGGCGGTATCGTCACATCGGATGGATTGCTCCCGTTTACAAAGCAAGACCTCGACAACATGAACGCTCAGATGGATCAGTATCAAATCGACCTTCAAACGGCCAAAAACTCACTGCAGCAGTATGAGCAGCAATTGACGAGTGCTTACCTGGCTAACACGAATCTGTCATCATCCATGAAAAGCGTCTCAGATTCGATTCTAGGGGCGGTCAATTGGAGTCAAGTCACTGGAGGTATGCAGGGGTATCAAAACGTTGCACAACAGGTCTCTGATACCGTAAAGCAACTCAATACAGACTTGGCGAACGGAAAGTTGACTGATGACCAATATGCTCAGGCGATAGACAGCCTAAGCCAGAAGATCCCGCTCAATAAAAGTGCCATCATCGAACTGTCCGCAGCCAAACAAGGTGACACAGCGGCTACTGCACAAAACAGTGCAGCGACGAATGAAAACGCCGGAGCTAACAACAATTTAAGTGCCGCGTTAACCGCTGCTGAAGCAAATATCAAACTGCTCGATACCGCGCAAAAGGAATTATCGGGGTCACATAAGTTGAGCCAAGCCACACTCGACGCCCTGACCAAGGCGTATCCGGACTTTGATAGCGCTGTTGGCGGTGGCGTAAACTCCATGATGGCGTTCATCAACGCTTCCAAGGCACAGGCCAACCAGGTCATATCCGATCAAAAGACGATGACCGAGGCCGTGATCGAAAACGCCAAGGCGCGTATCCAAGCGCTTAACGACGAAATGGCAGCTATGCTGAACAACCTTAGTGTTGGCGAATCCATGAGCCAGTTTGTGAGCTCGGGGATGATGAATAAGTATCACGCTCTCGCATCTCAGGTGAAATACAACCAAGGCGTCATATCCTCGGCAGAAGCGGATCTAAGCAAGATAAACGTCGCGTCGTACTATGTGAATACCGCCACTCCGACAAACCAATATAGCGCGCCGAAGTCAACGGGATCTAAAACGCCGTCGGCATCCGCGCAGAACGCCGCATATCAAGCGCCATTCCAAGATATTTCGCAGCAAGACTCGCAGACTCTAAAGGTGTACGAGGACCGCATCAAGTCGCTCGCGGGACCGCTTACGCAGTACAACGACCTCATGAATAACGCATCCCAATCCCTACAGCAGAACAACACCGATACGAAAGCCGCGTCTGACCTCGTCAAGGGCTATACGACATACATCGCGGATCTAAAGAAGCAGAATTCCGACTACAACGACGAGAACGCGAAGGTTCACCAATTGCTACCGCAAATCCAATCCGACATTAACAAGGTGAACGCCGAATTCAAGAAGGGGACCATCACTGACCAGGAACACCGGACGGCACTCCAAACCTTGAATTCGGAGTATGACAACCTCAACTCGACGCTGAATAGCAACTCGCAAGCCATCGAGCAGAACAACCAGAAGATAACGCAGGCCACACAGAATATGCAAAATGACATCATTAACATTTTGAAGCAGGGGTACCAAGAGCAACAGCAGATTCAAGAACAGCAATTGCAGGACCAGTACGACGCCCAAAAGACGGCGCTAGATAATCAGTACAACGAGAAAAAACAAGCGATTGCAGACCAAATTGCTGGCATCCAATCTCAAAAAGATGCAGTTGACGCACTTGTTAAGTCTCTGCAAGACCAGTTTCAGGCGCAGGATCAGGTAAACCAACTAACGGACCTACAAAACCAACTTGCACAAGTTGAGTCCCAGCACAATCAAGAGTACATCGATGCAAACGGGAAGATTCAATATACCTACGATGTGGCGAAAGCTACGGATCTGCAAAAGCAAATAGAAGATCAACAAACCAAGATGGCACAGGATGCGCAGATTAAACAATTGCAAGACCAGTCGAACGCCTATGGCGACCAGATCACCGCATTGAATAACCAGACTCAGGCCCTAGACAAAGGGTATCAGCAACAATCGCAGGATCTGCAGAATCATTACAACGACGATAAACAGAAACTTGATGCGTATTGGCAATATGTACAGAGCCAAACTCGGATTCAGCAAGAAGTCGAGGCAGAGATTCAGAAGCAGGGATATCAGAAATCTCTCCAACAGGCGCAGGAATACGTGATTCAAATGAATGCTATCCTAGCACAGATTCAGCAACCGTCGATAAGCGGCGGTTCGGGGATATCGTCCACGCTAAGTTCTGGCGGCACTGTCAATATGGGATCTGTGGCAACCACTAGCGGAGTCGTTCATATGGCGAGAGGTGGCGAAGTACCCAACCTTGCACCGGGCATTGACAACGTTCCTGCGCGGCTGACACCGGGTGAGATTGTTGTACCTAGTTGGGAAGACCTAATGAGATTCGCCCAACCGTCAGCATCATCGACAAACACGCAAACACTGCATATCGAACATCTTGAATTACCGAATGTGACGGACGTCCCGAGTTTCATCGATGAGCTCACTGGATTCATGCAAGACGCAGCATACCAAGGGAAGGTTGGGTGATTACGTGATTCCTGTATCATCCGACCTTCTTGCGCTGTATCAGAAGGGGCCGATATTCCAGACGTCTCGGAAACTCCAAGTTCTTGACCGGAGTTATCGAGTGCTCGCTGAATTCACCGATGAGATATTCGACGGCCAGATTACATGTGACAATTCCCGCAGCGCCATCAGAAGCATGGATATCAAGCTAGTGAACACGTCTGGTCAGTTTACATGGGGAGCCAACAACCTCATATGGTTGGACAAATATTTCAAGCCGTTTTACGGAGTCATGGTGAATGGTCAATGGGAGTGGATACCGCAAGGCGTCTTTCCTTGTTCTCAGCCTATCGCAGATTCAGAAGCATCAAGTAAGGCGGTTAACGAGGTTGAATTCCAAGGTGGCGATAAGATGGATTACCTCGGAATTTGCGAGGATAACATCACAGTCGCAACTGGGGGTGATATCGGAACGGAAATCAAGGCCGTACTGAATGGAATCGAAACGATGTTCCTATTCGACGATACGTCATCAATGCAGAAAATCCCCTATGACATGACGTGGCCGGCGGGAACACAGTATAGCCAAATCATTAGCGACATGGCCGGAATCATCACATGGGAGATTTTTTATGATGTAAACGGATATCTGAGACTTAGAGCGCCCATCGACCCAACCACTACAGTGCCGATCCTTACGTTGGATGCGAACGGAGAATCGTTCAGTTTGTGGGCCGGCGCTCAACGGCAAGCGGATGACTCGAACCTAGCCAACTACATCGTCGTGTATGGCGGTTCATCGCAGACACAGCTTGTATCGTACACCATGCAGGACAATGACCCGAATAGCCCAACGAGCATCCAACGTATCGGCAAGCGTGTCTATCTGCACAACAATGGCAATCCGGACCCCGTTATTACTACGCAGGCGCTTGCACAGTACCGAGCCGAGTACGAATACAAGAAACGCCTACAAGTGGTCGAAAAACTCAATTTCAAGGTGTTCCCGGTGCCGTTCATGGATGTCGATGACGTTTATCAGATTACGGACAGTCGAAACGGTACGAGCGGTAAGTATCAAGTAGTCAGCTTCACCCTTCCGTTCGGAACGAGCAGCACTTCATATGAAACCGGGTACCTATGGCAGGTGAGAAACTTTGCAAGCTAAAGCGGATAGAGCGAAAGCAATCAAGTGGCTTCATCAACTCATAGATGACCGAGTGAACCAGCGCATTCGAGAACTTGGGATGCCTGGTTTTTTAATTTCAGGTGTGGTGAGCACGACGCGAGTAACTAATGGGAACACGTTCGCGGATGTGTATCTGAATGGATCGGCGGTCTCTTCGACAAACATTCCTGTGAATCCAGACATCGCGGCCAATGTTACCGCAAACACGCCCGTGTGGGTGCTACAGGTGAACTTCAATAGTCTTGATCTCTATGTACTCGCTAGAAAACTGGCATAGGAGGTGATGTGATCTGACTGCGCCGTATGCACCATCGCAACTTGTTCTCGGAAACTTCGATGCAGCCCAGGCGGCTATGGCAACCTGGGCTTTTTCATCTTCCGATACCACGGTCACGCAAGCATCTTACGACGTGCAGGTATATAACAACTCAACGGGTGCCTTGGTATTCGATACGGGGTCCATTGCAAGCAGTGTTTCACAGTATGTCATTCCCGCAAACACGTTGGTTAACGGGACCGAGTACAAATGGCGCGTGCAGTACACAGACAGCGGAGGAAATGCGTCACCCTGGTCTGATTACCAAGTTTTCAAATGTTCCTCTGCTCCGACTGTTTCCGTAACCTCGCCAACATCAGCGCAAACCATCACGGCAAACACGGTTACCGTAGCGGGTACCTATTCTCAGTCTCAAGGTGTGTCTGAACAGAGTTTCCGCGCAGTGATCTTCGCGAGTGACCAGTCGACGATTTATGCCGACAGCGGAACGGTTTTAAACACAGCGAATCAGTATTCTGTCTCGGGACTCCCAAATGGCACCTATTACGCTCAGTTCACCGTCACGAGCGCGGATGGGCTATCAACAACGTCTGGTAAAGTCCAGTTCACTGTAAACTTCAATGGCCTTGCATCATCAGTCGGCATATCCACAACGCCATTGCCGGATGCAGCCGCCATACGGGTAGACTTTTATACTCCAAAGTCGATACCCGGGACCTATGTGGGGCCGGGTGAAACGTACAAGCCGGGTAAGTGGGGGCAAGCAATACAAGTCGCCGCATTAGGTGAAAAGGTTTATTTCACAGTCGCGCCGTTCAACCAGTTCATGTACACGTCGTGGTTTTCTCCACAGATCGCATCATCAGCGATGAAAAACGATCAGGTGATCGCGCACATCCAGGCTGATGCAAACAATTACGTAGAAGTACGATATGACCCTGTTGGGCAGACATTCATTCTGGATTATTGTGTTGCAGGCAATATATTGACTACGGTTAGCCCCAGCGGATTGACGTTCAATGCTAATGACTGGCTAATGGTTGCTCTGCGGCAAACGTCAACGCTTGATGCATTCGTGGGCATCGGTGGCAATTGGTACAAATGGACGGTGGAGGTCGACACAACAACCACGTCCAACACAATTGGCGTGATGACGTTTGGAACAGGTACCTACGCAAACCCAGTTGTCGTGAAGAACATGAGTTATACCACGGCTTATATCGGATGTTCCCCACAGGATGGCAATGAAGCCAATGCCTTGTTCGACCAGACGCACTTAACAGCCCAAACACTGACGGATTCCGATATCGAGGAACTGTACACCAATGCAACACAGCAAACGTTCAACTTCGAGTCGATGTTCCTCGCCAACTTTGACGGAGATTTAGAAGGCGGTACAGCGACACCGACGCCAATCGACCATTGGAATGTCTACCGCCTCTACAACGGCATTCAGAAGTTGCTTGCGACGATATCCAATACGGGTCAGCCAACCGTATCATACACAGATTCCACGCCATTTTCGGGACTGACCTATCAATACAACGTGGTTCCGGTGGATACATCGGGGAATATCGGTAATCCACAAACAGCGCAAGGGAGTGTTGAGTTTGATGGGTGGTGGTTATCAGATCCGACGACAGGTTCATTATTCCAGTTCTACCTTAACGTGGCCGACGTGCCACTCAAGATGAATCGACAGCGTACCGAGTATCAAACGTCCGGCAAGTATCCCATTGTGGCGTATTCACCGACGAGGTACAGAACAGGAACACTCAAATCGATGGTTGTTGACCAGTTCAACAGTACCCAATCTCCGCGAGAACAATATGAGTCCTTGCAATCCATGATCGACACGCACAATATGCTTCTTTTGCGAGGAGATGAGGGACAGGGATTCATGATAGATGCCTACGGCGAGATCGATACCGTACCTTCCCGCAACCACAAGCAGTATCACAATGTTGAAATATCATGGACGGAGGTGGCAAGTGCGTGAGTACGCAATATCCTAATGCAATAGACTCATATCCCGTTCACTCAGATAATGTGAATGAAAAAATAGCCGCGTCGGTGCTGAATAATATCCAAGATGCAATCGTGGCCCTAGAGCAAAAACTCGGTCAGTCTGGGTTAACATCCATGCCTACCGTCGGCCCTGCCGATTCGCTCACCATCGTTAATCACCAGGTCTACATCAGTAACGGGACGTCATGGAATCCAGTCGGCGGTGGTTCGGCGGGATCGGATGCAATTGAGGTTGAGCTGACTTCCACGTCTGCAACGACTGTAGCGAGTTATACACCAAAGGCCAACGGTAACTATGTGGTATATGTATATTTCCGTGTGACCGGTGCGTCCACGAACGTGACGGTATCAGTTACCTATGACGATGCCGGGGGTCCAGTGACCAATACATTATTACCAACTCAATCTGAAGGTGTTGGAAGCTGGAGTCTTGTACCTCTGTTCATCAACGTGACTACTGCGGCACCAATCGTTGTGTCTGTCACTGCAGGAATAGCGAATCAAGTATATGCGTCGGCGTCGGTTGTGGGGGTGTAATGAATGGCTAATGGACAGTTAATTATTCCCGGGACGGCGTCCCCATCTGACGTGTTAGCGACTAAGACCTTTAGTGCCGGTTCTAACTACGGAGCAGCAGGTACGATGGCTAACAATGGTTCTCTAACGGTCAACCCTGCTGGTTCAGCACAAACATTCGGAGCAGGATACTACTCTGGAATTACCGTAAACCCAGGTTCGCAAAAGGCTTCGGGCACAACGACGAGTAGTTCAGGTCAATTGACATTTTTATCGCACAACTATAGTTCGGCGGGATTGTACTATATAACGGTTTCTGGTTTGTCTTTCCAGCCATCGCTAATTGTTATTGAGTTTCATAATGGTTCTGCATTTGGCAGGACTATTTATAGTCAATTTGATGGGGACGGAACCGGTGATTTCATTAAGACATCTACAAATACGTCTACGTGGATGGGTTACGTTGATGGATCGTCCGCCTATGTTAACTCAAGCGGATTTCAATTACCCACATATGTAAGTGCATCTCCTGGTACATGGTATGCCTATAGTTAAGGAGGGGTAAAGTTGGATCAAATAGGGCGTAAGATTTACTACGAGTTGTCAACCGGGAATGTCATTCTAGACACAGGTGAACGCCAAGGTTCTGTCGTTGAGACAACCGAGGAACAGGATTTTCAAATGTATGCTGCACTTCAGAAGTATCAACAGAATGCAGTTGGTGTTCTACAACTAAGTTTTGGAGATTACGCTCAAAACTTCGCCACATATCCGTATCACGTTGACATTACACAGACCCCCCCTGCAATTGCGTGGGACACAGCGAATCCTATAGGCGCGACGTTAGCCGACGTACAAACGGCGAAAATAGCCCAACTGAGGAACATGTACAACCAAACGCTTGCCGCTGGATTTAACGTGACTATCGGTTCTACGCAATACACGTTCGGATGGACGACGGATGATATTACGCATATGGACGCTACACAGAATGCTGTGGCAAAGGGGTTTCTAACGTTCCCGGTTCAGTATGCGGATGTGAACGGTTCACCTGTGTCGATTCCAGACCAAACGACGCTAGACAGCATCGAGTCGACGGCTACAAAGTTTATGACTGCACAGCATCAACAGGTACTTAATCTCATTGGGCAGGTACAATCCCCAACCGCAACGACATCAAGTGTCAACGCGATTCAATGGACTCCAGCTACTTACTGATCATTCAACGGATTTCGTTCCCGTTTGATTTCCTCGGCAAGCATGAGAATATCATTATCCAGGTTTGCAAGTGCCTTTTGAACTTCGGGTAGATGTAAGCCATAACTTAATGCTTTCTTATACGAGTTTCTCGTTTCGCGAAGATTTCCCAAAAACCTGGCCAGATCCCCATGGGCAATATCTGTTTTCCAGGTAGCGAGTGCAGGATCGGTGTCCGCCATAGAGATGTAGGAACGAGCATTATCTTTGGCTTGCGCGATTTCTTGCAGTGAGGTGTTGATATATTTGTGTATGCGTCTCATTAATAAGGATGCATGTTGAAAATACCCATCTGGGTACGCTGGAAAACGCGTGATGGTTTCTGAAGCATTTCGTTCAGCATCGTCATATCGTCCACCAGACTCGTATGCGATTGTCAATAGCCTATAGACGTTCGACAACTCTACATCTTGCTGCGGCACGCTTTCTCCAATTGAGCATGCTTTTTCTAGATGATGTATCGCTTCTTCGACTTCGCCTATGCGTAAAGCGTCACGACCTAAGAAGAAATGTATGTCTAAATCATTTGGGTATTTGTTTACTTCCTGTCGTAACAGCTTGACGTTCCGCCGTGCTTTATCGTAAGTGGATACGACGGTCGGATCATAGCCATCGTGGAAAAAACGAATATTTATGTAGAACTTGCGCGGTCTTGTTTCGTCCGGGTTTCGAATTTGTTCATGGATGGACCGAACCCACCGTAAGTTCCGATTTCGAGGGAACATTCTTGCTTCAAAGTCCCTTCCTTGCATTCCGTTGGCTTGATTTGTTCTAACGATTTGGAGAACAAACTGATCTGAGACTGAGTCAAAAATCCCAGCGGCTTCACGAATCAAAAATACGTCTTCGTGGTTCAAAATTTCATCGGAATCGATGGCGATTACCCAATCGGAGTTTGCCAATCCAAGGCTAAAGTTTCGTGCAGCTGAAAAGTCATCACACCAAGCAAAGTGGTGAACGTGGATATCCATGCCTTCAACGATTTGTACAGTATCGTCAATCGACCCTGTATCCACGACTATGATTTCGTCAACGGCATTCTTCAGTGGTGTTAGACAGGCGGCAATGGTACGGGAGCTATCACGAGTCAATAGAAGCGCTGTAACTGTCTTATGTGGTACTTCGAGCAAGTCCATTACGATTTGATCAGTAAAATCATCTTGGATACCTTCGCTGAATGCAATAGCATCATCAATCCACCGACTGAATGGATCGAGTAAACGTGCGCGACGAAAGCATTTCAACGCCATTGTTCCATGTTGTTGTTGAGCGAAGGATTCACCTAGGGAAGACCACGCCTGACTGTCGATGCGGTTTTCTTGCAATCGTTCTACGCAGGCAGACCTTGCATCGTTAAATTGCTTTTGTTTCAAAAGTTCAATGATTTCTTCATTCGTTATCACGACATTTCCTCCGTCCATTTCTGCTAGAACTATCGTACAAGAAATTGAAACTATGTACCACAGCACCCTTCGGGGCGCTTTTTTCATGCCCAAAGAGGGGGTGAGACCATGCAAACATGGTGTGAACCGGGCGATGTTCTTGTGTACTTCAAGCCGGTGAATCTAACCACACGCCTTATCGAATACGGAGAGGAACGGATCGACCCAGGAGAGGATAGATACGCGTATCACGTCGCCATCGCGCTGGATCGTTACAACAAAGTTGAAGCGAATGGACAAGCGACAGAGATCAACCCAATCGACTATGACCGATGCGAAGTGTTCCGGCCACCATATGACCCAGCTAAGTTGCCCGGTGCACTCGCGTGGGCACATATGCAAGTGGGTCGATTATATGGATGGATAGGCATCATCGACCAAGGTCTCCGGGATATCTCCGGGGGCCTTTTGCATTTGCCGCGATGGTTCGTGACATGGGCGAATAATCGCTGGCCGTACTGCTCTACATTGGCGCAAAGCATCATGTCCCAGGCCGGGTTTGACGGCGTTCCAAACTGGCCGCCTCCTTCGCCGGAGGATGTGTATAAAACCGTGAAGCAATGGCCGGTTCAATGAACATGAGTAGGGGTGATCAAGTGGATTTAGCAGTACAGGTGAAAGAGAACACAGAGGCCATCAAGGAACTCCAGCGAGCACAAGAGAGGATCGAGCGAGACCACGACACTCTGTTAACGCTATATAAGACCCAGCAGGCCACGCTGACAGAGTTAAAGACTGATGTGAAAAGCGATCTCTTGGAGCTAAAGAAGGATCTACGCGACGATATTAAACAACTTGGGAACCGTCACGACCAAGACGTCCAGGAAGCGAAGCAGGCATGGCCGAATCGAGCGCACCTTGCTGTTGAATGTGTATTGGGAGTCGCAGCCCTCTGGGGAATGTTCCATCACTAAAAGGGGGCGATTTGTTGAATATCATCAATCGAGCCGTCGACTGGTTAGTGGATTCATTCGGCGGCTTTTTATTTTTGGTTCTGTTTAACTCGATATCTGTGCTATGGGTAACACTCGGACTCGTCGACCCACATTTCTTCGATCCCTTTCCCGGAAATTTCTATACCCTGACTGTCTCATGGCTGGCAATCAATATGTCCATCCTCATTCTCTGGGCCGAACGACGTAATAAGGCACGCGAGGAACGGCAGAAGCAGATCGACCTACAGAGAGCCATCAAAGACCGGGAGCAGGCCGAACAAGTCCACCGGATGACGGAGGCTATTCTCAACCTGTCAGAGGGCACCCAGCAGATCATCAGTGTGCTTATGGAACACGTTGAGGAGGATAGCCACGACATAAACGAGATCCTTGAGGCTGTAAAGCCGCATGACAGTGAGGTGGTTAAGTGAGTATCGAAGTCCCGGACATATCAAGTTATCAGCCTAGTGTCGATTGGAAGACCGTTGTCTTAGGTGGCATTGGGGCAATGTTCTTCAAAGCCACAGAAGGAGCCACATGGAACGACCCAACATTCATATCGCACGTAAAAGGCGCTCACTCGGTAGGCATATCGGTGGGCGCTTATCATTTTGCGCACCCAGAATCGAATGACCCGATTGCCGAGGCGAAGCACTTTGTTTCAGCACTCCAACAGACACCAACGGACCTTATGCCAGTGCTCGACCTGGAATCTCCAACCAGCCCGGGCGCGCTAACCGGTGCAGAAATTACAGCGTGGGCGAGATCCTTCGTCGATTATGTACAAGCCCAGACTGGCCGCAAGGTCATGCTCTACACCGGCGTTTGGTACGTGAACACGTACGGTCTGTCGGGTCTAGGCGATTTACCGCTATGGATCGCAGACTATGGCGTTCCTTCGGTGCCCCAATGTGGTGACTGGACGTCCTATCTCATGTGGCAGTACACGGATTCGGAGACCGTCAACGGCATCCCTGGAAAGGTCGACATGAGCTACGCCCCGTCTGTAGACGCATTGCGCGGAAATTACACGGAAGGAGACATGCAACCGATGAGTAACCCGACTGTCCAACTGAATTCCACGGGATCGGCAGTTGCCCAACTTCAGAAAGACTTAATTCAACTCGGCTACACCGTTGTCGGTTCCGCTGACGGTGCATTTGGCCCTCACACACTCCAAGGGGTTGAGCAGTTCCAGAAGGACCATGGACTTACGCAAGACGGTGTTGTCGGTCCCGCTACATGGGCCGCGCTTAATGCCGCCTTACAACCGAAGCCAGCGCCTAAGCCGACTCCACAACCTCCAGCATCAACCGGTCCAACGCCGGATGACATACAAAAGGCACTATCACTTCTTGAACAAGCTACTCAACTTCTCAAAGGATAAGGAGAGATTCGAATGATTACAGGATTCAATCTGAACGATTTGTACACGGGTGGTATCGCGGTCGCAGGAATCAAAGTCGTGGAATACTCAATCTCGAAGATGAAGAACAAGAAATTGCAAGCGTTGGCGACGGAACTGCTACCTGCAGCCGAACATGAGGCACAGACCCTGTTAAGTTCACCTGCGGCTAAAGCTGTGGAAGCCAAGTTACATCTTGAGCTCAATCACACGGCAGATCAACTCAAGAATTCCGCACTCGCCCAATGGACGCAAGCGGCACTCCATGGAGCCGGGAAAGTGTGGGGCGAGTTGAGCCCAGCAGAACAAGGGGCGGCCATCGCGTTTGTACAGAAACACTTGCCATCGTCAGTGGAAGCGACAGAGAAGGAGATCGCGAAGGCATTCCAAGATGCGCCTCAGCTCGCGCAGATGTTCGCAGGGGACGCTGCATATGTGAAGGCGCAGGAATTGACTGTCCTACTCTCCAAAGCGACTGATACTGCAGATAATGGACAGTCTTCCTAAAGAACGACGCGCATGATAGGGCGTCGCATAGATAACCATACACATTATGAAAAGGGGGTATTGTTTTGCAGAGAATCCGTGTATGGCTATGTACTGCCTTATTCTGCTTTGGCGTGGTGAGTATGGGAACTGCCATCCATGTACCAAAAGCGTACGCTCAAACGGCTACTGTCAGTGCCAATGTAGAATTCCGAGTCGTGTCGGCAGAAGACTTTAAAGCGCTCCAAGGTGCTCGATTAATCATCATAGATAGGAGTGGCAACGTCCTAACTACTGGATTAACAAACTCTAATGGCGTTTGGTCGGTGCCTCTCAACGTAGATGTCGATCCACGTTTTAAAGACTTAGGAGTCGTAACAGCCATCTGCGTGGCGAAT
Organism: Alicyclobacillus dauci; assembly: GCF_026651605.1. GTDB lineage: Bacteria > Bacillota > Bacilli > Alicyclobacillales > Alicyclobacillaceae > Alicyclobacillus > Alicyclobacillus dauci. The sequence continues at coordinate 2,366,688 of NZ_CP104064.1, forward strand.
GGTCATAACGAACACGTGGTATTTGAAGTGCCTGTAAGGCAGGGGACGGTTCAGCCAATTACACTGTATCCCATTAGGCCGAGACTTAGAAATGAAGCATCTGCCACACTAGGACAACTACATCACTTGGATGTCATCAGCATTGTAGATCGATATGCGCAGAAAGTCGGCTTGACGCGGCAACCCGCAATAGCAGGTGAGGCTGGGTATGCTCCATGGAGTCCTGCACTAAAGACGGGCCGTTAAACAGAATGCGCGGATCTCCTACAGATAATGGACAGGCTACTCAACCCGCCGTATCGTAAACAGTGACCTCCTTGGTCAACCGGATGCCCTGCCTCCTCGGAGGTGGGGCTTTTATGTAGGGAGGAGAAACATCTTGCGACCTACGCTTACAGGTATGTAGGTGCAAGTGTCCTCCGTCCTCATCATAACATGTTAGTTTACATAACACAGGTAACAAGTACTGGTATTGTCTCAAAGACACCGGATGCCCTCAGTCTTCGGACTGGGGGCTTATTTTGGATAACAAGATGATTGCTCGGGAATAACAAATTGACATGGACAAACATCAACGTGTATGAACAAATGTTTGCAAAATGTTTACATGGTGTCATTGTGACTCTATAATGAATTGAACATACGTTCGCAGCTAGCGAACCGTTAATTATCTTTTTGAGGGTCAATTATGGTTCTCAAAAGGCCGGAAGAGGGGGATTTGAGATGGCTGCAAATGTTTCTGATGTTGCCAGCTTCTTCATTACCCGTGCATCTCGCGACGGTCGAACCATTAGCAATATGAAGCTGCAGAAGCTTTGTTTTTATGCGCAAGCCATTCATTTGGCACGTCATGGGAAACCACTCGTCGACGTTCCGTTTAAAGCATGGAAACACGGTCCTGTGTGCCCTGAGATTTACCATGAGTATAAGGTATATGGTCGAGATCCGATACCCGCTATTGCAGGGGATGGATTTGATGCGTTGGGTGCATTTGACGGGGATCAGTTCGATTCGTTGATCTGGGTATGGGATCGCTTTGGTGACATGTCTGCGATTAGATTACGCAATCTAACTCATGCGGAAGACCCGTGGCGTCAAGCTTATGGTCACATAAACGACGAGATATCCACGAACTCGATGTATGCGTATTACAGCAATAAATTTGGTGAAGTCGATGAGTACGACTCATTTATCCAAAATTGTCAGGACGAACTCAATGATGAGATTGCGTCCGGGCAAGTCATATCTGAACCGACGGATGACATGGTGTACGAAATGAAATCCAACCACGAGTTAACTAAAGGTATCGCACGAAAGTCCCTTGACCAATATCTCAAACAGGTGGATGTAGAAAATTGAATTTGCGGTCACTAATGCCGATAATTCGAGGGCAGGTGCGCGGAGCGCATCTGCCTGGCAAGTTTTTAGCCGATGAAACCTATCAGAAAAAAGGGAAGTATAAGTATTTTGTGGTCCTCCAGGGGGATGACCATTTTTCGAAACATCCTTTTCGAGCAGTTGCGTTAATAAACTCAATTGAACCAAAACACGTCACTACTACATCTCAACATCCGGTTCAAGATCTAAGTATGTTAGCCATCCGTCAAGACGACGAGATTCTTGACCATGGCTATATTGACTTAAGTTATATTGTTATGCTTTCTGCAACGGACATTCGTAATTCTGATTATATACATACGTTGGACGAGCAATCATTGCGCGTTATGGATAGGCGTTTATTAGCTGGATTAGGTGTGATAGCGCCTCGGAAACCAAACTAATGGATTCTGAGGGCTTTTTCATCTTTCCTTCATACCGAACCTCACCACAGCCCCACTCAATCAAACACCCGATACACAAGCCACGCGTCATCCCATCGATGTTCCAACTCTAAAAGAGCCATATCAGCCGTCAACACTCGATACATCACACGCTCACCTTCATCACGAATCCAGTCGCCCATTTCACGCCACTCGTCTAGGTAGTCCGTTATGCGGTGCTCAGTGCCTTCAGCGTCTGTGTACGCGAGTGGGCGGCCTTTATCGTCTATGCGGTTTACGTGGATTGGTCGGTTTACTATGCGGCTCACGCTGTGGATCGTCCTCTTTTTTTGTATGTTTGCTCGCTTGGTTATCTTCAGTCATGCGTTACCTCTCTGTGCTCGCGGGAACTCATCATTCGTCATCCTCGTGGTACCACACTTCATCTATCCTCAAGTCCAAGACCTTCGCGATCCGGAACGCCACCTCTAATGTCGGCACTCGTTTACCAGTTACTATCTGACTAAGAGTGGTCGTGGTTACACCAGACCGTTCAGCAAGCCACGTCTGTTTAATTCCTCTTTGCTCAATCACTTCACGCAAATTAGACCTGATCATTTAAATCACCATACATACACTTCTTTGTCCGGTTTCCTTTACCTTCACACAAACGGAAAAAGTGTTTATGTCCACGCATATCTCCAAGCCCTCTCCACGTATCGTCAAGTAACGACACGATGAAAGGTGAGGCGATATGGAGTACGGATCAAAGAAGCGACACGTATTTTTCAACCTCAATGACCCGACGGAACGCGCCATGTACGAGTTGAGCAAGCGGACGAATTTTAGTGGTCTTATGAAGCAGTACCTTGCTCGAGAGTTGAAGCGGCAGCAGAAACCGCCGGAAGCATCCGTCAAGGTCCAGTTAGGCGGTGACGGGAAATGAGTGAGGAGGAAAAGTTGCAGTATGCCGTCCTTGCGGCTCTAGGCGAAATGCTTGTCGAGAAGTACGAGATTAGCCGTCTCATGGCGGCTCACATGGCGATTGATGTGTACGAAACGTTCATGACCACCTTGCACATGAAAGCGGGGTGCGGTGAGTGCCACTGTTCATCAAACCTCCTGTAGACGTTGCACCGATGAATCTGCACTTATATCTGGAGGCATGTCACAAGGCCGTAAAGTTGCTGAAAGAGACAGGGGTACCTAAAGAGGAGATTCCCGAGAAGATGACACAGGCAATAAAAATTGTAATGGAGTGGATCGGATGACTACCTCAACCGTAATCGGTGTCATCATAATCCGCATCGTAATGCAACGCTGGGAACGCCATATTCGGCGCTCGATCTATCCCTATGAGGAGGCGATTCAACGTGTGGCCGCGCCTCATTCTACACATCACAAACAAGTTCGTTCGAATCAATCCAGCCGACCCCATGACGCAGTCAAACTTGCATGATGTTGTGCAACTCATTTCAGCGTTGCTTGGAGGGTGAGTACATGGATGATGACTTACTGGAGGGTAGTGCGGAGTTGCCAGAAGTTGATTGGGATGACATCGAAGACGTCCGGAAGGAGACGAGTGAGTGACGTGGTATCGCTTATTGTGCCAGCCCTTTTATGGTCTCTCGGTAACCCGGCAGCGTTAACCGCTATCGGAACAGGTCTCGGTATTTCGGTCAAAGTTGTTGGTGGAATTATCGTTGGTGCCACAATCGCTCATATAGCGCTTGGAGAATAGGAGGGTGAACATGGATGTCACAAAGGTTTTCCCAAACACCCCGGTCATGCGTAAGGATTCACTTGTCTGGGGCCCGGAGGAACACTTGTCGAAAGCTGATGCTGAAGCCATTCACCAACATTTTGAAGCGATTATTCAAATCCTTGGGCGTGCCGGGTTAGACAAAGTTCATATGATGCAATTCTTCGACGGCCTAATACAAAACTGGTGGATCGACGTGAGTGTGCGTGTCGTTCAGACCATTGTGGAGTGGTTGCCCATATGAGCGAGAGCAAACTTACAGCCGAAAGTTTAGCCGTTCATGGACTTTGCGCTTTCATCGCTTACAAAGGTCTGGAGAAGATTTGCGATGCGATGAGTGGCTTTGCAGTCGACGGGAATGGTTACACAGGAGCGCTATTGACGAACGTGTCTGGCTGGATAGGCACGAACGGTTTTGTGACTATATGCTGCGCATTGTGTGCGGTCCCGCTCATCATCAAGTTGGCGGGTACAATTCGACGTAAGTACACCAAGCGTCGTCAGGACTTCGGAGGTGCAGATTGGTATGACGAGTTGGTCAATCCCAATAGGAAAGACGCGGTACAACCAGACCGTATACCACAACATAAATAAGATACCGCACGCTAAAGTGGCCGGCGCAACGGGATCAGGGAAAACCGAATTTCTCCGTTACCTGGTGACTTACATGTGTATGCGGTATTCGCCTAAGCAACTGGAGTTCATCATTATCGACTTGAAGAATGGAGTTAGCTTCGCACCGTTTCAATGGTTCCCACACGTACACGGCATTTTCAAGACTGTTCCCGAAGCGGTTGACGCGATCAAAAAGGCGTATGAGACCATGGTCGAGCGCCTTATCGAAGTCGAAAGGCTCCGTGCAGTGTTCCGACGTGAACCTGTTTATTCGCGCCTGATCGTTCTAATCGATGAAGGTGGAGAGCTGTCGCCTGCGTTTGCCGTAACCGACGAAGATAAAGCCATGAGACGTACCGCTATGCATTATCTCTCCAGCATTGCACGCATTGGCCGGGAGCCGCGAGTGAACATCATTTATGGCACGCAACGACCGGACGCCGATACGTTGCCCGTTGCGATCCGCGGTCAATTAGAAGGTGTCTTTTGTTTCCGTACAGAGAACGAACTCGACAGTAAGATTGTGTTGCGACATGAAGGTGCCGAGAAACTTAGATGGATCCCAGGGCGATTCTTATACAAGTCGCCACTCGTCAAACATGACATTGAAATCCAGTCACCGTATGTCCCACAGAAGGTTCTTAAACGTCTTATCGAGCCGCTAATTCCCTCTGATACGTTCTACGATATACCTCGTGACGAGGTGAGGTTCAGAGACGAGCAGGTGCAGGAAGCAGGCGACGTCGCCTGCTTGGAAACCCCTATGAAGACTAAAAGATGGGGCCGTATTTCATGAAAACTTCTTTATATAACGATTTTTTTAACTTTGTTTTGGCTTTCGCTGCCGCCGCCCGCATTTTTTCATCCCGGCAATTGGCGACACATCCCTTTTTGCGTGATAGCTCACAGCCGCAGAAGCGTGCACGTGAATTTCTATCGTTGTATCCTCGCGTGTTTGAGAAAACGCGCAGCACGAGTGATAAGCAATGGCTGTGGCGACTTACGACCGGAGCGAAGCGCAAATACGGTTATACTTTCAAATCAATCGCGGGCGATACACAGCGTCGTGACCATTGGCTGGGATTGGGAGACCTATGGCTCGCGCTGACTTACGCGGGAGGGCGCCCTTCTCGCTGGACCACAGAACCGCATGCACAATTTGATGTCGATTTCACATGGAATCAGAAACGCATGTTAGCTGAATATCAGCGCAGCATCATTTCACCAAAGAAGTGGCTGGAGAAATGGGATAAACGGCTGGCCTGGTATAACGAGCAGAAGTTTGACGATGAACCATATGTACTTCTTATCGTTACCACAGATCAGTCGGATACTGCAATTCAAGCACCACCAGATACGATTGTGTGCCGTGATGTGAAGGACGTTCCACGCGCGCTTATGAGAGTGAGGTGATCTCATGCTCGAAAAACAATTTGCCGACTTCCTAACCACGCAAATGCATGCTAAAGTGGAATTATTATCCCGCGAAGTTGACCATCCTGCTGTTATTGAGTTGCAAGCGTATATTGATCAACTCGACACCATGTTTAAGGCCATTCTCAGCACAGAAGAAACCGCACCTAGAACCCGCACAAAGCGCCGAACAACGGAGCAAAACTCACCTACCTAATTCAGCACACATCTTAGGAGTGATTCATTGGATCTCATCCCAATCCTGTTCGGAAGTGATCGCACCGACAACGACTTCTTCCGGATGTATCTCGCTTTAATGACGCGCTATCTGGGTGACGTTCAGTATGTCATTTACCAAACGCGTGACTATCACAACGGCCTTCCCTTCTGCGACGAATTGGATGCATATAATAGCCGGTTTTACGCGGAGGGGAGACTGACCGACGAGCAACACCAAACATTCCATTGCTCTATCGCGGGATTCCGTTTGGATATGTACGACAACTTGGATTACTGGGAAGACTTTGTTCGATACTTTGATGAACTTCTTGAGACGACAAACCATACGGTCCTGTGGATGTATGAAGATGATCATGAGACGGAACTCAAACGGTATTTTATCTCTGTGGATGCTGAAGGTTTGAACTCTGAAATGCACTGGCTGTTTCAATATGATAAGCGCTATCGACTGATCCAAAGGAAACTTGAGAAGTTAAGGCGAGACGGAAAGGTCGGCAACCTGAAACACAAGCGACGGTCGGAGCTAACGGAGGATGAAGTCCGCGAACGTTTTAATCATGCGATGAAGATGATCCAGTTGTGGAGGGGAACGTAAAGAGAGCGGAGCTGTTTAGCTTCCGCTCTTTTTTGCTAATCTGCAAATCAGTCTGCAAATCACACTCAAGTTTTACACAGTTTTATGAAGTGATATGGAGTATCGAAAACCGCATCATTTCTATACATTAGATATCACTAAGTTTCGCAGAGTTGATAGTTCACCTTCCACGCCCAGATGTTCCGCGCGCTGCTGGAAGTGAATGCGAATATACCGGTTCTTATGAATGGAACGGAACAATTCAAACTCATGGGTGAAGCGATTGCAACTGTCTACGGGAGTCTGCACCGAATCACACACAGAGAGATTGTTGAGCACCTAACGACATATTCGAGAACGATTGGTAACGGACACGGTCCCCCAACGCGACGCCTTAGACGTGTTTATCAATTGTATGAAAAACTGAAGGTTAAGTTACATCGCTGGGATTACGATGATATTTTATTGTCCGCCCTGGAGGTCATTAAACGTGCGCAGGTTTTACCCTACTTCGATGGGCTAGAGTATCTATTGGTAGATGAATTTCAGGACACCAATGATGTTCAATGGGGAATTGTAAACGCGTTACATCGACGTTTCGACCTTCCTGTGTTCGTCGTTGGCGATGATGACCAGTCGATATACGGATTCCGTGGTGCTTCACCAAAGTACTTGCAACAGGGAACGGCAACATTTTCTAACGCAAAACAGTACTTATTGACATTCAATTTTCGTTCAGACCGTAAAATCGTGTCTCACGCTGACACATTCATTCGCCACCTGAATGATCGGATCGAAAAGCCCCTTCAAGCGACTTCCAATGCTGCTGGGTTCGTTCAAGCATATGGTGTTACGAACACGTTAGTGCAAACCACCGTCGTTTCAGACATCCTGCAGGGCATCATCGAAAATAGCTCGGCGAGCGTATCGGTTGCCGTTTTAGCGCGAAACCGCCGCCAATTGTATGAAGCCTGGCGTCGTTATCGTGAGCGTGTTCAGTCAGGCGGCTCGCCGACAAATCGGGTTGATGTCGAATTCAGAACGTTCCACGACAGTAAGGGTAAAGAGTGGGATGTTGTTATTCTTCTTCACTTAAGTGTTACACACGACCGAGACTTCATGTCGGGAACGGACAGTGAACGGAGGAATGAAGAGCGCAGACTGTTCTATGTGGCTATGACTCGGGCGAAGTTCGCATTGATTTTATTTGTTCCATTCGAACGCGATGGTGTTCGAACTGCGCCATTGGCTTTTTTACAGGAGGCGAACATTAAAATAACAGCGTGGGACGCGAAGGACGTCCATCGTATAAGGGAAACATTGGATAGGTAAAAGGGCGAAAATGATATTGATCTATACGTTCCAAGCATGGTATATTAGTCGACGTCGCTTCTGAAGCTTGTCTTTCAGAGTGACCCAATATACCGCATCACTGGCGCATTTGTTCGCGGTTCGGTTTGCGAATTGAGTTGGACAGCTTGTCTCAGATAGATGAGCTTCGATAGTTCACTCGGAGACACGAAAATGCGAGAACGAATGCAGAACTTACCAGTGACAATGAACATCGATTCATGGTATATTATTTCTCGCCGCTTCGACGGCACTGATTGATTTTGGTTCCTTGAAAACTAAACACACCACGCCTGAAAGTTTCAGTCGAGACAGCTTCGGTTGTCGCGACAAACGGATAACATTCTGGCGAAACGCCAGTAACATTTATTGAGAGTTTGATCCTGGCTCAGGACGAACGCTGGCGGCGTGCCTAATACATGCAAGTCGAGCGGACATCTTCGGATGTCAGCGGCGGACGGGTGAGTAACACGTGGGCAATCTGCCTACCAGACTGGAATAACACTCGGAAACGGGTGCTAATGCTGGATAACATTCACGAAGGCATCTTCGTGAATTGAAAGATGCAAATGCATCACTGGTAGAGGAGCCCGCGGCGCATTAGCTAGTTGGTGAGGTAACGGCTCACCAAGGCGACGATGCGTAGCCGACCTGAGAGGGTGACCGGCCACACTGGGACTGAGACACGGCCCAGACTCCTACGGGAGGCAGCAGTAGGGAATCTTCCGCAATGGGCGCAAGCCTGACGGAGCAACGCCGCGTGAGCGAAGAAGGCCTTCGGGTTGTAAAGCTCTGTTGCTCGGGGAGAGAGACAAGGAGAGTGGAAAGCTCCTTGTGAGACGGTACCGAGTGAGGAAGCCCCGGCTAACTACGTGCCAGCAGCCGCGGTAATACGTAGGGGGCAAGCGTTGTCCGGAATCACTGGGCGTAAAGCGTGCGTAGGCGGTTGCGTGTGTCTGGAGTGAAAGTCCAAGGCTCAACCTTGGGACTGCTCTGGAAACTGCGCAACTTGAGTGCTGGAGAGGCAAGGGGAATTCCACGTGTAGCGGTGAAATGCGTAGATATGTGGAGGAATACCAGTGGCGAAGGCGCCTTGCTGGACAGAGACTGACGCTGAGGCACGAAAGCGTGGGGAGCAAACAGGATTAGATACCCTGGTAGTCCACGCCGTAAACGATGAGTGCTAGGTGTTGGGGGGACACACCCCAGTGCCGAAGGAAACCCAATAAGCACTCCGCCTGGGGAGTACGGTCGCAAGACTGAAACTCAAAGGAATTGACGGGGGCCCGCACAAGCAGTGGAGCATGTGGTTTAATTCGAAGCAACGCGAAGAACCTTACCAGGGCTTGACATCCCTCTGACAGGTGCAGAGATGTACCTTCCCTTCGGGGCAGGGGTGACAGGTGGTGCATGGTTGTCGTCAGCTCGTGTCGTGAGATGTTGGGTTAAGTCCCGCAACGAGCGCAACCCTTGACCTGTGTTACCAGCATGTAAAGATGGGGACTCACAGGTGACTGCCGGCGTAAGTCGGAGGAAGGCGGGGATGACGTCAAATCATCATGCCCTTTATGTCCTGGGCTACACACGTGCTACAATGGGCGGTACAACGGGAAGCGAAGCCGTGAGGTGGAGCAAAACCTAAAAAGCCGTTCGTAGTTCGGATTGCAGGCTGCAACTCGCCTGCATGAAGCCGGAATTGCTAGTAATCGCGGATCAGCATGCCGCGGTGAATCCGTTCCCGGGCCTTGTACACACCGCCCGTCACACCACGAGAGTCGGCAACACCCGAAGTCGGTGAGGTAACCTGTATCGGAGCCAGCCGCCGAAGGTGGGGTTGATGATTGGGGTGAAGTCGTAACAAGGTAGCCGTATCGGAAGGTGCGGCTGGATCACCTCCTTTCTACGGAGAAACACCCTTTCAGGTCGTGGAAATGTGTTTAGTTTTGAGGGAGCCAAAGAGTCTTCGTGACTCAGGCAAACTCAAGGCGCGCTACAAGATGCAAGGAGATCGAGGCGGAAGGACGAAGAGGAGTGAGCGTACTGTTTTGTACGTGAGCGAGTCTGAGGACGACCAATGATGAAATCCGCAGCATATTAGAGGGTGCAAGGTACCTTGGCAACTGAATATGGAACAACCTCGAATGTAAGAAAAACCGGTAACCGAAATGCGAGTAACAGGTTAACGTAACCGGGAAGTATATTTGACAAAGAGGCGCGAGGAATACAAGGAACGAGGAGGACAACGCACTGAGCGTACATAAGTACGTGAGGGAGTTGGCCGACGAGTGACGCAGTAGTCCGAAGTGGAGTCTTTTGTCAAAACGGTGAAGTTAGAAAGAGCGCACGGAGGATGCCTAGGCGCCAAGAGCCGAAGAAGGACGGGGCGAACACCGAAATGCCACGGGGAGCTGTAAGCGAGCATTGATCCGTGGATGTCCGAATGGGGAAACCTGCTAGTGAGAAGCGCTAGTACCGTACAGTGAATACATAGCTGTGCGGAGGCAACCGAGGGAACTGAAACATCTAAGTACCTCGAGGAAAAGAAAGCGAACGCGATTCCGTAAGTAGTGGCGAGCGAAAGCGGAGAAGCCTAAACCGTATACGTGGTACAGACTGCAGTCGATGCGTATGCGGGGTCGAGGGGCTGTATGTGGGGACCTGCAGGGAACCAACTGGAAAGAATCCATAGGAGAACGGCATGGGAAGGCCGGCCATAGACGGTGAGAGCCCGGTAACTGAAATGGATTGTGGAAAGTGATACAGACCCCAAGTACTGCGGGACACGAGGAATCCCGTGGGAATCTGGGAGGACCACCTCCTAAGGCTAAATACTTCTTGGCGACCGATAGCGGATAGTACCGTGAGGGAAAGGTGAAAAGGACCGCGGGAGCGGAGTGAAAGAGAACCTGAAACCGTGTGCTTACAAGCAGTCGGAGCATGCATGACATGTGACGGCGTGCCTTTTGTAGAATGAACCGGCGAGTGATGATGGCAAGCAAGGTTAAGGCAAAGGAGCCGAAGCCGAAGCGAAAGCGAGTCTGAATAGGGCGAATAAGTTTGTCGTCATCGACCCGAAACCGGGTGATCTACCCCTGGTCAGGGTGAAGTGCGGGTAACACCGCATGGAGGCCCGAACCCACTGGCGTTGAAAAGCCAGGGGATGAACTGGGGGTAGGGGAGAAATTCCAATCGAACCCGGAGATAGCTGGTTCTCCCCGAAATAGCTTGAGGGCTAGCGTCAGGGAATGAGAAGTGGAGGTAGAGCACTGATTGGGTGCGGGGCCCGCGAGGGTTACCAAGCTCAGTCAAACTGCGAATGCCACTTTGTCGAAGAACCTGGCAGTCAGACTACGAGTGATAAGACCCGTGGTCAAGAGGGAAACAGCCCAGACCAACAGCTAAGGTCCCAAAGTACTGGTTCAGTGGGGAACGATGTGGCGTTGCACAGACAACCAGGATGTTGGCTTAGAAGCAGCCACCATTTAAAGAGTGCGTAATAGCTCACTGGTCGAGTGGCGCTGCGCGGAAAATGTAACGGGGCTAAACCAGACACCGAAGCTATGGATGGAAACATGGTAGGGGAGCGTTCCATTTGCGGGGAAGCTGTGCTGGAAGGCATGGTGGAGCGGATGGAAGTGAGAATGCCGGTATGAGTAGCGAAAAGACAAGTGAGAATCTTGTCCGCCGAAAGCCCAAGGTTTCCTGGGGAAGGCTCGTCCGCCCAGGGTAAGTCGGGACCTAAGGCGAGGCCGAAAGGCGTAGTCGAAGGACAACAGGTTGAAATTCCTGTACCACCGCGGAGCGTTTGAGCGAAGGGGTAACGCAGGAGGCTGAAGGAAGCGGCCGGATGGAAGAGGCCGTCCAAGCAGTGAGCGTGGAGTGTAGGGAAATCCGCACTCCGTGAAGCGTGAGCTGTGATGGGGAGCGAAGAACAGTAGCGAAGTCCTGTAAGTCACACTGCCGAGAAAAGCCTCTAGTGAGTGAAGTGGTGCCCGTACCGGAAACCGACACAGGTGGGCGCGTGGAGAACACGAAGGCGCGCGGGAGAACTCTCGTTAAGGAACTCGGCAAAATGGCCCCGTAACTTCGGGAGAAGGGGCGCTTCGAGAGAAGCCGCAGTGAAAAGGCCCAAGCGACTGTTTAGCAAAAACACAGGTCTCTGCGAAGCCGAAAGGCGAAGTATAGGGGCTGACGCCTGCCCGGTGCTGGAAGGTTAAGAGGAGGGGTTAGGGAAACCGAAGCTCCGAATTGAAGCCCCAGTAAACGGCGGCCGTAACTATAACGGTCCTAAGGTAGCGAAATTCCTTGTCAGGTAAGTTCTGACCCGCACGAAAGGCGTAACGACTTGGGCGCTGTCTCAACGAGAGACCCGGTGAAATTGTAATACCTGTGAAGATGCAGGTTACCCGCGGTTAGACGGAAAGACCCCGTGGAGCTTGACTGTAGCTTGATATGGGATACGGGTACGTCATGTACAGGATAGGTGGGAGACTGGGAAGCTTGGGCGCCAGCCTGAGTGGAGTCGGCGTTGGGATACCACCCTTGAGGTACTTGTGTTCTAACCTAGGACCATAAGCTGGTTCGGGGACAGTGTCAGGTGGACAGTTTGACTGGGGCGGTCGCCTCCAAAAGAGTAACGGAGGCGCCCAAAGGTTCCCTCAGCGCGGATGGAAATCGCGCGGTGCGTGTAAAGGCAAAAGGGAGCTTGACTGCGAGACGGACAGGTCGAGCAGGGACGAAAGTCGGGCTTAGTGACCCGGTGGCACCGAGTGGAAGGGCCATCGCTCAACGGATAAAAGCTACCCCGGGGATAACAGGCTGATCTCCCCCAAGAGTTCACATCGACGGGGAGGTTTGGCACCTCGATGTCGGCTCATCGCATCCTGGGGCTGAAGTCGGTCCCAAGGGTTGGGCTGTTCGCCCATTAAAGCGGTACGCGAGCTGGGTTCAGAACGTCGTGAGACAGTTCGGTCCCTATCTGCCGCGGGCGCAGGATACGTGAGAGGGTTCGTCCTTAGTACGAGAGGACCGGGATGAACCGACCGCTGGTGTACCAGTTGTTTCGCCAGAAGCATAGCTGGGTAGCCAAGTCGGGAAAGGATAAGCGCTGAAAGCATCTAAGCGCGAAGCCAGCCTCAAGATAACGTATCCCATCCGGATAACGGAGTAAGACCCCTTGAAGAAGACAAGGTAGATCGGTCTGGAGTGGAAGCGTAGTGATACGTGGAGCGGACAGATACGAATCGGTCGAGGGCTTCACCAGAACAGAGAGGTTGTTCCATCATTCAAGTTGTAAGTACCGACAAACTGTAGCGAAAGCTGCGGTACATAGGGCGAAGCTAAGGAAGTACCATGTAAGGTACAAGATGCCTTGGTGGAGGGATCGAACGAAGCGTTCTGCAGCCCGTAAGGGCGAAGCCAGCGTAGAGAGAGCCCGGAGCCCAAGCAGTCTGGTGACCATAGCGGAGGGGAAACACCCGTACCCATACCGAACACGGACGTGAAGACCTCCAGCGCCAAGGATACTTGGAGGGAGACCTCCTGGGAAAGTAGGACGTTGCCAGGCGAGAGAGAAAGAGCCCTTGAGGGAGCAGAGAATGCTGCCTTGAGGGCTCTTTTGTTTTGTTGTACGGGGAAGGTGATGAGGGGACCGACTAACGTGTGGAGGAAGATTTTTACAATAGAAACAAAATAAAATTAGAAAGGCCGCATGAAGATGCGAGCCTTCATTCGGGGATGCATGGAATAGCAGACTCCCAGTCCGCTCTTTGAACACATGTCGTCACCCCAAACTGAGTAGAGGAATGGGATTCCCTTCTGCGGCAATATGCTACTGATCAGATGGCTGTACAGTGCCAACAAAGGTGTCCTGGTTCGTTGTTTGAGCTGGGGCAGAGGCAAAATGCCCAACAAGGCCACGCTGGTACCTTAGCAGCCCCCGTCTCCCGTCCTTGGATTCACCCACACATATCATATTTATTTACAGGCTTGGACCCTACATCAAAGAGAAAGTCCGCATTCCATTTGTGTATCAGGGGACTCCCAGTCCGTTGTTGAGCACATGTCGTCACCCGACGTGGACTAGAGGAACCGGGTACCGTTACGTGGCCATCTTCTTCTGTCGAGCTGCAAGCAGCCTCAACACAGGTCTCCCGATCCCTTGTTGGCGTCTAAGCAGAAGCAAAGTGCCCAACAAGGGCAATCTTTCCGGGCCCGCATCACGACTCGGCCTGTGCCATGATCCCTGCGTGCGGTTCACCCGGAAACTGTGAAAAGCAAACTTGCAACTGTAACCCGATCGTGGTATAGTTTAGCGGCGGTACCGACAGCACTGACTAATGGCTGCACCGTTAAGACGTGCTTGGGTATTGACTTGTTGAGCGGGTGTGGCGGAATTGGCAGACGCACCAGATTTAGGTTCTGGCGGGAAACCGTGGGGGTTCGAGTCCCTTCACCCGCACCATATTAGTCAGAAAAAGGGCGGCTTTGCCGTCCTTTTTTGATTATACTATGGGCAAGCACAATATCTTGCCGCATAATTAGAAGAACACCATACATAACGATGTCCCAGATTCTCAGTGGGGTGTAGACGGAGGTGGCATAATGCCTGTAACAATATACGACGTTGCCCGCGAAGCGAAAGTGTCCATGGCGACGGTTTCGCGCGTTATAAACGGCACAGCGGTAGTAAAAGACGAGACGAAGAAACGTGTTCAAGATGCGATTGCCAGACTGGGATATCGTCCAAATGCCATAGCGCGGGGTTTAGCGAGTAAGCGTACACGTACCATCGGCGTGATCGTTCCGGACGTTTCTGCAGCATTTGTTGCTGAAATGGTTCGGGGCATTGAGGATATCGCAACGATGTACGACTACCATATTATTCTTGTCAATTCGGACTCCCAAGTGGAACGAGAAGTGGCCTTGGTTGGAACGATGTGGGAGAAACAAGTTGACGGAATTCTGTACATGACCAATGTTCTTAGTCAGCAGGAGATCGATGCGTTTGAAGAGGCACAGATTCCCGTTGTTCTGTGTTCTACGGAAGATCCGGAGCGACGCATCCCGTCCGTGAATATTGACAACTATCGTGCCGGAAAAGACGCGGTAAACTTCCTGTTGGATCACGAATGTAAGAACATTGCCTTCGTAACGATGGATGAAGGTGTGTCTGTCGTGGCGGATCGAAGACTACAAGGGGCCAAAAGTCGGGTACGTGATGAATCGCTTCACGTCATTCGTACAGGTCATGGGCGCTACGAGGTCGCGCTGAAGTTGGTGGAGGAATATATTCAGACGCACAAAATTGATGGAGTCGTTGCGGCTTCGGACGAGCTTGGGTTAGCCACTATCCACGCAGCACAGGACATCGGATTGAATGTTCCGGGTGACGTGAAGGTCATCGCCTTTGACAACACTCGCTTGGCTAACATGGTGCGCCCGGAAATGACCGTCATTGCACAGCCGATGTACGATTTCGGGGCGGTGTCCATGAGGCTGTTGACGAAATTGTTACAGGACGAGCCGGTCGATAATTACTCAGTGACCTTATTGCACAATATTGTAGAACGCAAATCGACCTGAAGATGGCGTTCGATAAATCGAGGGAATGGTCTTGTGATAAAGGAATACATTGAACAAAACCGAGATGTTATCGTTTCGACGCTGCAAGACCTGTTGCGGATCGAGAGTGTGAAAGGGCACCCAATCCAGGGCGGACCTTTTGGCATGGGACCAGCGTCAGCGCTGAACTACATATTGTCTCTGGCAGAAGAGCGCGGTTTTGTTACCAAAAACGTCGATGGCTATGCGGGACACATTGAATACGGCGAAGGCGAGGAGTATGTCGCCGTTGTCAGTCACCTTGACGTTGTTCCGGCCGGTGATGGGTGGACTCATCCCCCTTACGGAGCGGAGATACATGGGGGAAGAGTCTATGCCCGCGGTGCCATTGATGACAAAGGTCCTGCTATGAGTACGGTTTGGGCATTGTTTGCTCTGAAGGAACTTGGTATTCAACCGAAGCGCAAAATTCGCCTCATCTTTGGTTTGGATGAGGAGTCTGATTGGCAATGTATGGAGCATTATTTTCGTTATGAACCCAAGCCAATCGGTGGGTTTACGCCTGACGCGAGTTTTCCACTGATTTATGCGGAAAAGGGGTTGACCACCTTCCGTATAGACATTCCTGCAGATGCTGAGAGTATGTCTCTGCAAGTGTTGTCATTTGAGGGCGGCGAGCGTTTTAACATGGTTGCCGATCACGCTGTTGCTCGAGTGGATTGCCATTCAGCAACTGCTGCCAACGAATTCGCTCTTCGACTCCGAAAGAGTGCAAAGGAAGCTCAAATGACCACATCGATTGAATCAGAGGACTGCATCGTAACCGTCCAAGTTAATGGGGTGTCAGCTCACGCTTCGAGACCTGATTCCGGTGTGAATGCCGTGATTCAACTGGCGCAACTGCTTGGGTCGGGTACGGTCTCGAATTCGTCGATGTGGAGGACGATTGGATCGTGGGATACAAAAGGCCGGGGTTTGGGGATTGACACAGAAGACGAGGAAACAGGTCCACTGACAGCCAACCTCGGAAAGGCAGAGTTGGTTGATGGTACATATCGTTTCTATATTAACATTCGTTTTCCCATTCGATTAAAGGTCGATCAACTGCTTCAAACTGCACAAAGTTATTTGTCAGATAAGTGGCAGGTATCCGTTATCGAGCACCTTCCGCCTCTGTACATCGATCCCCAATCGGTTCTCGTGCAAACACTCATGGATGTGTATCGCTCGTTTTTCGATGACGGACTTGAACCTCGGACCATCGGCGGTGCGACTTATGCACGTGCCATTCCAAATGCGGTGGCGTTTGGTGCTTTGCTCCCCGGTCGCGACGATTTTGCGCACAAGGTCGACGAGAATTGGATAGTTGACGACTTTTTAACATGTATTGAGATTTACGCGGAAGCCATGACACAGTTGTCGAATAAGTTATAATGTAGGTACAGCATTTTCCCTTGTCAAAAACACCCTAGTTGCGCGAAAAGGAGGGAACGCCGGATGCGAGTTGAACGAATTGCTAAGGACAAAGTCCGTATATTTATCAGCTATGATGATCTAGAGGAACGTGGGATCGATCGGGACGAAATATGGCACAACGGCAAGAAGGTTCAAGACTTGTTTTGGGACATGATGGAGACTGCCTATATGGAAGTCGGTTTTGAAATTGCAGGTCCTATTTCCGTTGAGGCGTTCACTATGCCGACGGAAGGTGTTGTGGTTATCGTTACACGAATTCCAAGTATTCCAGGTGTTGCTCAAGATGACGATGACGACGATGATGATGACGAGGGGCTCATTCACCGTCACCAGAATTATGCGCAGTCTATCGACTCGCAGCTCGTGTTTTCATTTGATGAGTTCGACGACTTGATTGCGGTCTGTCACACGCTTGTGGCTTACGATCTAGAGAGTTCACTGTTTCACTATCATGATGCATACCATTTGGTCATTACGGATCCGCTTGTCGTGGAGACGTTTCACACGATTGCGGCAGTCCTTGGAGAGTATGGGGTGCCAAGTGACGCAACGGAAGCGGTATTGACCGAATACGGGCATGAAATTATTCGTGAGGATGCTATTAAGACCATTGCAGAACGGTTTGCAGTGTAGATTATATAAGTACCTAAGAGTGATCTTGCTGACTCAGCGGATTACTCTCTTTTTTTGTCCACAACGACGGTTGTTTCGTCTTTTAACATCCGTACAGGCAGTGTATACTATGGGGAGTCTTTTTCGTAGAGATTTATCATTCCTTAAGGTGGTTTTGTCCTGTGACGCAAGCTAACTCGACGCAATCCAACGCGGTTGAGAAAGAAAATACGGATGTTCTTGTACGCACCCAGGAAGTAATTCTGGAAGCGCTCCAAACATTGGGATATGACCGACAGGTATATGATATTTTGAAGGAACCATTGCGGGTTTTAACCGTTCGTTTTCCAGTTCGGATGGATGACGGCTCAGTAAAAGTCTTCACGGGATATCGCGCACAACATAATGACGCCGTAGGTCCAACAAAAGGTGGTATTAGACTTCACCCTGACGTCACACACGATGAGGTTGAAGCCCTAGCTATTTGGATGTCAGTCAAGTGCGGGATTGCCGATTTGCCCTATGGGGGTGGCAAAGGGGGAATTCAGTGTGACCCGCGGGACATGTCCTTCGCCGAAATTGAACGAGTCAGTCGTGCATACGTTCGTGCGATCAGTCAGATTGTCGGACCGGCCAAAGATATACCAGCTCCTGATGTCTTTAGCAACTCTCAAAATATGGCATGGATGTTTGATGAATACTCACGCCTTCGGGAGTTTGACAGTCCTGGATTTATCACTGGTAAACCCCTTGTACTCGGTGGGAGTCGCGGACGTGAAAGCGCAACTGCGAGGGGCGTAGCCATTTGCATTGAGGAAGCAGCAAAAGTGAGAGGAATTGCGCTTAATGGAGCCAAAGTCATTGTCCAGGGTTTCGGCAACGCTGGCAGTTACGTTGCAAAGTTCATGTTTGACGCAGGTGCAAAGGTAGTAGGTATATCCGATGCATATGGCGCTCTCTATCGTGAAGACGGCTTGGACGTTGATGAGCTGCTTGAGAGGCGTGATTCATTCGGAACTGTGACACGTCTCTACCGAAATACAATCAGTAATCGTGAATTACTCGAAATGCCGTGCGATATCTTGGTTCCAGCGGCAATTGAAAACCAGATTACACAAGACAATGCTGCAAATGTGAAAGCATCAATCATTGTTGAGGCCGCAAACGGACCTACGACATCTGCGGCGACCCAAATCTTGACAGACAACGGTGTCTTACTGGTTCCAGACGTTGTCGGCAACTCGGGTGGGGTCATCGTGTCATACTTTGAGTGGGTTCAAAATAATCAAGGGTATTATTGGACCGCAGAGGAAGTCGATGAACGACTTTCTGCCCGGATGCGGACGAGTTTTCATGGGGTATATAAGACATCGACAAAATACAATGTGAACATGCGGTTGGCAGCTTATATTGTCGGTGTTCAACGAATGGCTGAGGCCATCCGCTGGCGTGGTTGGGTATGATCGGCCTATGAGTGAGTAAATAATGTAACCCAGAACGTCGTTTGATGGTGTGGAGGGACACGTATGCATTCGGAAACGTTGGTTACACAACCATTGCAAAATACCATCGTTTCGTTTGCGCAACGCATTAAAGTACATATTCACTGCCGTAAATGCGGTGAGACCTTCATATTGCGTGGCGTGAAGGACGGTAAGGGACATATTGAAACCGGATTTAAACGGTGTATATGTGACAACGAATACGATTTTCACGTAGAACCACTGGCATGATGGGCTTCTGAAAAAAGAAAATATGAATGAGTAATTATGTCTGCGATACCCCATCGCAGGCATAATTTTTTTTTACTTTCAAACACTACGGCTTAGACAATCAGTCGTATTTTCCTTATGAAGGGAGCCCGTACGATGCGAAAGAGAGCCCTGTTATTACGTCTAGTATGTGCCGTATCGACACTGTCGATTTGCATCCCGATCATTTATCCGAAACCTGCATATGCATTCACAGCTCAAAATTTGATGTATGGAAGCCAAGGATATGATGTCGATGAATTGCAGGGTCGATTGAGACTACTTGGATATTATTGGGGGAAAATTGACGGACAGTTCGGATGGAAAACGTATTGGTCTGTTCGAACCTTTCAGTATAACTTCGGTCTGAAAGTAACTGGCGAGGTTGATATGCCAACGAAACGCAAGTTGGTTAATGCAACACCCAACTGGCATAGTCCGGGTCAAAAGTCCAGTAATAATCAAGGCAATAGTGGTCGAAATACCGGGTCAACGGGGTCAAATGGCCACGGGAACACGGACACGTCATCGGGTACGTCTAATTTTCCATCAACTCTCCACGGCCTTAGTCAACACGACTTAAATCTCATGGCACATGTGGTTTATGGAGAAGCACGTGGGGAAAGTTTCGTAGGAGAGGTCGCGATTGCTGCAGTCATTGTGAATCGTTTAAAAAGTACTAAATACCCGAATTCTGTACCAGCTATCGTTTATCAACCAGGGGCTTTTTCAGCTGTCTCTGACGGTCAAGTAAACTTGGCACCCGACGCACAAGCCAAACGAGCCGTCATGGAGGCGGTTCAGGGCTACGACCCTACACACGGCGCAACAGCATATTTCAACCCAGCAAAGACAAATAATCCGTGGGTGTGGTCCCGTCCCGAAATCATTACCATCGGTCACCACATTTTTACGAGTTAGGCTTCACTAGGAGGGTTCCAATTGTTACATCGAGTAACTTGGCTCGCAGCTGCCACATTGGCCGTTGTCGCCATTGGCACAAGTGTTGGCTACTGGGGATATGGGCAAAAGCAGCAAAAAGAATCGTTTGCGAGGATGGCCGAAACGCAGTATGAATCGGCGTTTCACAATCTTGTGAGCGATGTGCGCGGTATGCGCGCCGAGATGGCCAAATCACTTGTGACTCGGGATAATACCGTATTTCACGAGCATTTGAGTGATGTATCCCGCCTGTGCTACGCGGCGGAATCCAGTTTATCGCGTTTGCCAGCGGATACAACGCCATCGAATCACCTTCAAACGTACTTGCACGCAGTCGATGGGGCTGTGAATGATTGGATTCACCACGACACTGGAGCAACGGATCGAACAGTTCGACAGAAGTTAAGCACCTTTTATAAGGAGTCCGCAACCGTTGTTTCGCAACTGGGGGATTTACAGACGCAACTCGGCGGAGCCCAAGGCGCTTCGTGGATTCGCCGAAATAATAACACGACAACAGGGTTGGCGCTGGACGGCATGAGAAAGGTCGATACACAGGTCGCGACGCTCTCAGCAGTGAAACCGACGCCGCCGGTAGACACGGGGACGACCGTTTCCTATGCCAAAGAACCCATTGTCACATCCGCATCGGCCCTTCGACAAGTCACAAGGATTACTGGGGCCAAAGATACGAAAGGCTGGCAGGCAAAACTATACCGTCAGAATCAGCCCACGGGTTACTACCGCATAACTGGCACATTTAAAGGAGCAAATGTATGGGCTGAGGTCAGTCAGCATGGTGGGCACTTGCTGATGTATCATAACGATCGCACTGTACAAACGAGCAAATACGACTACGCCCAGGCTGCAAACGACGCCGCACGCTGGTTGGCTGCACAAGGGTTTACTCATGTCGAGCGTCAAGAGGGGCTCCAGTACGATCATACGGCAATGTTTACCTTTGCACCGACAGTCGGAGGTGTACCCGTATTTGGACAACCCATACAGGTTCACGTCGCACTGGATAACGGTAGCGTCACTGGCTTCAACGCAGCAAAGGCTTATGAAAACCCTGTAACGAGTGTGCCGGATCGAAAGCTGACCGTGAACCAACTGCAGAAAAGGTTGAGTCCAGACTTTGAAGTTAGAATGGAACGGCAAGTTATTGCGTTGAATGAGCACCACCAATACGTGCCCGCCGTGGCATTCTACGGGACGATGAAGCAGGAAACCTTCTGCGTGGTCCTTGACGCTCGCGACGGTACGGAAGTCCTGGTGGATCAATTGACGTAACCTCCCCTTCTGCGCGGCTTCTGTGTATAATGAAGTCCAGAGGAGCGCGGAGGAGGACCGTTGGATGTCGATCACACCAAAAGTTGGTACGAGCGTACGCATCAAATTGGAGGGAAATGATCGCGATACGTATCGGTCTCGAGTTGCAGATGTAGATAAAAAGCATCTATATCTCGATATACCTGTACATCCGCGTTCGGGTCACGAACTGGATGTGAAGGTAAAGCAAAACTTACGTATCGAATACTTAGGGTCCGGCAGTGTTGTTTATAAATGGACTTCTCCAGTTCTTAGGAAAGCGTATATCCCAACACCCGCTATTCAAGTGGGTCTACCTGATAAGGCGAAGGACTTAGAACGGATTCAACGCCGCGAGTACTTTCGAACATCACTGGGGGCTGTGGTGAAGATAACCAGCACTGCGGACGGAAAGCAGTATGTCATGAAGGCTGTTGATGTGAGCGGCGGCGGCATGGCGGTTAAAACAACTGAGGAAGTAACCCTCAGTGTCAACGATTACGTCGTCGCCAAGTTCACCTTGCCTTATTCGGAATATGAGATAGAAGTCCCATGTCGCATTGTTCGATTATTTCAAGATGTTGACGAAGAGGAAACTGAGGACGAAGCCGAAGACGGGGAAGGTAATCAAGATAAGGACAGTGCAGAAGTTGAGACTGAACTCGAAATACAAAAACAAGAAGTCACCCCGAAATTCGCAAAGACGAATAAGCCAATAGAAACTTTAGTCTCGATGGCCTTTACAGATATGAAGGATCCGGATCGTCAACAGATCGTTCAGTATACCTTTATGCGCCAAAGAGCTCAGAGACGACTGGACTACTGACATAACGGAGGCGAGTTTGCATAGCCTAGGCATGGAGGGATGTCCATGTCGTCAAAGAGTCGTGAAATACATCGCATTCTAGGATTTTTTGATGGTTGGTTTATTCCAATGGCCTTCGGTGTTCTAACCGTCTTTGTGTGTATTCAGTTGCTCGGTTTTTTACCCGGCGTACGAGCGGCAATGGATAAAGTTGAAGGAAGGTTGAGTGTTCAGCCGGCAACAGTACCTCCAACTGCCGTTCAATCCGACTCCGCTGTCGTAACGTTGACAGTGGACTCTTTAACCAGTGCTTTGGGCGTCGAAGTGCTGGTCAATGGCCGTTCACTCGGTAACTTTACGACGAATCAAATGAGAATCACCGTTCGTGAAGGGGATCAGATCCAATTTGTCGATTCGACAGGCGATAGTGTTTCCATCTCCGTCGACACGGACAGCGACAAACTTTTGCTCCCCGCGCCAGGTCAGTCGATCCAGCTTGACGATTCGACCAGACAGGCCTTCCTACCGGCAGCGGAGTTTATGTAATTCACCCTGAGCATCGTTGCAGTCGTGTAAAGCGGTATGGTAGCATAATGACAAGCAGTTTGGGTCGATCACAACAGCGAAATCAACGGGGTGGGTTTTGTAGAAGCCTGCCTTTTTTTGTGTAGTATATGATGAATGACTTGGTAAGGGGTTAGCTGGATGTATCCTATAAGCGTCGCAATTGACGGACCAGCGGGAGCTGGTAAGAGCACTGTTGCAAAAATGGTGGCAAAACGCCTTCAGTTCTTGTACGTAGACACAGGGGCTATGTACCGGGCAGTAGCCTACCTTTGTTTGCGACACCGCGTGGATGCTGAGGACGCGGTCGCCGTGGAACACCTTCTCAACACGCACGATGTTGTGTTTGCAGAAGGCACGGATGGAGGTATTCGGGTATCTGTAGATGGTCTTGAGGTCACGAAAGCACTCCGAGATCCGGACGTGAGCTCACGTGTTTCGGCTGTTGCGGCTCATCCACAAGTGAGGACTCGTTTGACCGAATGGCAACGGGCGTTCGCTCGAGACCACTCAGTTGTTATGGATGGACGCGATATTGGTACAGTCGTGTTGCCCCACGCCACTGTCAAGGTGTTCTTGACAGCAGATGTACGCGAACGGGCTAGACGCAGGCAATCTGAGTATCAAGGCAGGGGTTTCGAAGTGCCGTTTGAGGATATTGTTCGAGCTGTCGAAGAGCGTGATCGACGGGATTGTGAACGAGCGGTTGCTCCTTTAGTTGCCGCGGATGACGCTCACCGCATTGACTCCACGTCAAAGAGCATTGAGGCAGTCGTCAATGAAATTTTGCAACTTGTGGAGAACGCCCATGTCCGATAACCAAACGATAACTCACCAGACACCTTTCTATCGTTTTGCCAGGTTTGTCGTCACCTCCTACTTTCGACTCTCTTATAACCTTCGAGTAGAAGGACTAGAGAACATCCCAGTTGACGGTGGCATTATCATTGCTTCTAACCATTTAAGCAATCTCGATCCGCCGCTTATTGGAATCTGTGTAACACGATACATACGGTTTATGGGCAAAGCGGAGCTATTCAGTGTTCCGGTTTTGGGCAAGATTTTCTCCGTGTTAGGAGCCTTTCCCATCCACCGGGGAAAAATTGATAAAAACGCAATTCGAACGGCGATCAACGTTGTGCAATCTGACGGTTGTCTTGTCATGTTTCCGGAGGGGCACCGGTCAAAAACCGGGGAACTTGGAAGTTTTCTACCAGGGGTGGCATCGATCGCGAAAAAAGCAAACGGAGTCGTCGTCCCTGCTGCTATTGTCGGTCCATATCGCCGTTTTCGTCCCCTTATGGTAAGGTTTGGTGAGCCTATGGAGGCACGGAGTGAGTCAGGAAGAGACTTCCTCGACGAATTGAGAGACCGTATCGAGAGTCTGTTGAGACAAGATGGAAACCAATCATGATACATAGCGGAGAGATTGTCCAAATCCTCGTTCTTTATGTTACAGTATTATTGGGTGTACTGCTGTATGTTTCCGTGTTATCACGCCTGGAGCCTATCCAGAGTAACGATAACCGTGTCGGGAAACGGCGAACTCATTTGACTTTGGCACTCGTTGGCGTCATAACTATGATATTCGGTGTTGGATGTGCGCATCAAATTTGGCCTCGAGCGAATGTGTTTTGGTTGCCGATTTTAGGCATTCTAATCGTATCGGCTGCCGTGATTTTGTATCGTTTCCGAAGGCTTTCACCGAAAACGAATTAGCGCCGGCTTAGTCGTGCGTTGACTTTAATAAACTTTTCGTTGAACTGGAACAGGAGGCAATCTAATGTCAGAGGATTTACGGGAAATGCTGACCGATGGAGCTGTGCACGAGGGGGATACCGTCACCGGCGAAGTTACCGCCGTTGATGATAACGGTGTGACCGTCGCTTTGTCGCACGGATTTGAGGGTCATATCTCGCCACAGGAATTGTCTGCACTACCTGGAACACAACCTGCGCAGGTGCTTGCTGTGGGCGATAATGTGACTGCAGTAGTCACAAAAGTCGACATGGAGTCCGGACAAGTCGCTTTGTCCAAGCGTCGTGCCGAACAATCCGAAGCATGGAACAAAATGCAGGCGCTTTTCGATAGTCAAGAGGCTTTTGACATTGAAGTTCGAGATGTCGTAAAGGGCGGCCTAGTGGCTGATGTGGGTGTGCGTGCGTTTATTCCGGCATCCCTTGTTGATCGTCGCTTCGTGGAAGATCTAAACGAGTTTAAAGGGAAGACCCTCCGGGTGAAGGTCGTAGAACTCGATCCGGAGAAAAACAAACTGATTTTATCGCGTCGGGCAGTTCTTGAAGCGGAACAAGAAGAAAAAGCTCACGAGTTAATGGAAAAACTGCAGCCGGGTACCGTTGTCGAGGGCGTTGTTCAGCGATTGACTGATTTCGGCGCTTTTGTGGATGTCGGCGGTGCCGATGGTTTGGTTCACATTTCCGAACTGTCATACAGCCATGTTGATCACCCTTCAGACGTCGTCAAAGAGGGAGACCACGTGAAAGTCCGAGTTTTACGGATAGATCCTGATGCTGGACGAATTTCCTTATCCATTAAGGCAGCTGAGCCGGAACCATGGGAGCAATACGCGACACAGTTCCATGCTGGTGACGTAGTCAAAGGTACTGTTAAACGGGTTGTGGATTTCGGTGCCTTTGTAGAACTTCAACCTGGTTTGGAAGGATTGGTGCACGTTTCTCAAATCTCCAACGAACACGTTGCGCAACCGTCTGATGTACTCGAGCCGGGTCAAGAAGTGACAGTTAAAATTTTGAGTGTTGAGCCGGATCGTAGACGTATATCGCTTTCCATGAAGGAAGCGAGCGGCGGTGGTTCAGACAATCAACCTCGTCGTCGTGAACCTCGTCGTCAGACCGAACGCCAGCCAGAAATGCCTTCTTCCGGTACAGGGGCAACACTTGGGGATTTGTTCGGGGATCTCTTCAAAGATTAATTCACAGTTGTGTTGACCTAAGGGCTGCTCAAAATGAGCAGCCCTTTTTATTCACGCATAATCTTGATTCATTTCCACATACTTCTAGTGCCTGGAGGTGTGGTGATGGATTGGCACCAAACCTTGATTTTTTGTTCAGTTCTTCTTTTACTTCCTCGGTTTGGTTTGGACAAGCGATTTCATCTCATTGGAGATCTCGTCATTGTTGGAACTATCATTTGCGTAACGCTTCTTCACGCGTTGGTTCCATCCCCCTATCTCATGGTCGGTCCGATTGTGCTGAGCGCCGTCCGGGCTCTGCATTTACATTCAGTTCATGGTAAATTGCAAGGCATTGTTCAAGGAGGTCTCACGGCCATCTTTCATCATCAATGCCAACGCCTGTATCCGTTTGCGACGCTGTGTGGCATATCCTCTGGGGTTGTCGGCGCGTTGGTCATAGCCTTATTATTGATGATCTTTGCCGGTGACTTGAATTCCATGTGGTGCTCTGCTGGAATCTTTTATCTTGGCGCTTTCTGCATTGAACTGTGGACAGGTGTGTCTGTAAATGTACTCCATTTAATTGGGCTATTTTGGGCTTTGGAGACTGCATTGGCATCCATTCATTGCGTTCGTATGGGTATTCGTGCTTTTAACCAACGAAGTCGGCACAAAATTGTATAATTTGACGTGGCTCTGTCTATATCGCATAATGTCGAGATGTATGTGAGGAATGAGGGGGATCTATCCATGCCAAAAATTAGACTAGTTCGCCCAGGCTCTTTGGCAGAGGAACTCGATCTGCAGCCTGGCGATGAATTGTTAAAGATAAATGGGACGACCATTAATGATATCGTCGATCTGCAGTTCGCCTTAGCGGATGAAGAGATCGAACTCGAAGTGAAACGCGTCGATGGTGAAGTATGGCAAATCGAAGTTGACAAGGACTACGATGAAGGCTTGGGTGTGGAATGGGAACACCCTACCGTGGATCGGGTGCACTTGTGTCATAACAAGTGCGTGTTTTGCTTTGTTGACCAAATTCCAGGTCAAATGCGGAAGACTTTAAACGTACGTGACGATGATTATCGTCTGTCCTTTCTGCACGGGAACTTCGTTACGTTGACAAACTTGAAGGAAGGCGAACTGGAGCGGATCGTCCGCTTGAAGATGTCGCCGCTCAACATCTCCGTCCATGCAACAAACCCACAATTGCGCGTACGGATGGTCGGTAACAAGAAAGCAGGAGAGATCTTAAATCAGATTTCCTACCTTGCCGATCACGACATTGAAATGAATACGCAAATCGTCCTGTGTCCTGAGTGGAATGATGGTGAAGAGTTGGATCGGACCATCCGTGACTTGGCACCGTTTTATCCTGCGGTACGCACGCTGTCGGTGGTTCCTGTAGGACTTACAAAGCACCGTCGTGGGCTTCACAAACTGCGCAGTTGTACATCTGAGGAAGCTCGGCAAGTGGTTCACCAAGTTCGTGAGTGGCAAGAGAAGTTGCGCCCTGAGTTGGGCACTTCGTTTGTGCATGCAGCGGATGAGTTCTATGTGTTGGCTAATGAGCCTGTGCCGCCGAGTGATTACTACGACGACTTTTCTCAAACAGAAAACGGCGTCGGTGTCATTCGCACATTTTTAGATGAACTCGATGAAGCTTACCCGAAAGCACCCAAGCGAATCAACGGTGAACGTCGAAAAGTTGGGATCATCACGAGCGTGTCAGCAGAACGTACCATTCGCGCCTCAATGAAACGGTTTGATGGTGTTCATGGTCTTCATTATGAGGTGCTCCCGATTGTCAACAATTTTTACGGGAACAATGTTTCCGTTGCTGGGTTATTAACAGCCACGGACATTATGGCTCAACTCGCTGGCAAAGTGGCTCATTTTGATACACTGCTGTTGCCGGATATTATGCTAAAAGATGACGATGATATCTGTCTGGACGATTTTCGAGTCGATGACATGAAGCGAGCACTAAAAACGGATATTACCGTCGTACCTGCCACGGGAATGGGCTTAGTTTATGGAACCCTGGGATACACTCAGGCACTGCCACCTCGGCGTCGGTACGAAGCTACATTGCGAAGCGTAGCGAATGCCCAGTAAAGATTGTCAGTTGTCATTCTCCAGAGAAGGGAATAGCAGACATGTCAGCACCAGTTGTGGCCATTGTCGGTCGTGCAAATGTAGGAAAGTCAACGCTGTTTAATCGCATTATTGGTGAACGTCTGTCCATTGTCGAGGATGTTCCTGGCGTGACGCGCGACCGCCTGTACGCCAAGGGTGAGTGGAACGGCGTTAAATTTGATTTGATCGATACCGGCGGGATCGAAATGGATGAAGAGGATGAGATGGGAAACCTCATCCGCGTGCAAGCTCAACTTGCAATCGACGAAGCGGATGTCATCTTGTTCCTCGTCGATGGACGAGGGGGATTATCTGTTCAGGATGAGTATGTGGCAGAGTTCCTACGTCGGTCCAAAAAACCGGTTGTGCTCGGCGTAAATAAGCTCGATCACCATAGTCATCACGCACAGAGTTACGAGTTTTATAGCCTTGGTTTCGGCGAACCGATACCACTTTCGGCCGAGCACGGTATGGGGACGGGAGACGTTCTTGATCGCGTTGTGGAATTGCTTCCAAGCTACGAGGAAGAAGCTATCGATGAAGACGCAATCCGCATCGCGTTTATTGGGAGACCAAACGTCGGTAAGTCAAGTCTTGTCAATCGCCTGCTCGGTGAGAACCGGGTCATGGTCAGTGACGTCGCAGGAACGACCCGGGACGCGGTCGACACGCCGATCATACGTGATGACCAAAAATACGTTCTTGTCGACACGGCCGGCGTCCGGCGGCGTGGCAAAGTATACGAGAGCATCGAGAAGTACAGTGTCTTACGTGCTGTGCGCGCAATGGAACGGGCAGACGTCTGTTTTATTGTCATCGATGCTGAACGCGGAATTGCCGAGCAGGACAAACGTGTCGCTGGCTACGCCCTTGATGCAGGATGCGCTATCGCATTTCTTGTGAATAAGTGGGACGCTGTTGACAAAGACGACAAGACAGCGCATCGTTTTGAGGAGGAGATTCGCAGCCATTTTCCGTTCATGCGCTGGGCTCCCATCTTGTTTGTTTCCGCACTGACTGGCCAGCGGGTTTCTCGTGCCTTAACATTGGCGCGTGATATTGCCGAGAATCTAGTCATGCGTGTGCAAACATCGGCCCTCAATCGTGTGCTTGCTGACGCTCAAGTATCAGTTGCTCCGCCTTCGACGAAAGGTAGAAAACTGAAACTGTACTACGGGACACAGGCATCCGTGAGGCCGCCGACATTTATCATCTTCGTCAATGACCAAGAACTATCGCACTTTTCTTATGAACGGTATTTGGAGAATCAGTTGCGAGAAGCTTTTGGTTTCCAAGGAACACCGATTCGCATTCGCATGCGGACGCGGTCCCAAGGAGAAGATGCGTAGACCATCAACGGGTGGGGAGAGGGAAACGTGATCGTATTGTGGACCATTTTGGGCATCATTGTCGCTTACTTGGTAGGTTCCATTTCGACATCGACCATAGTTGTGCGATTGGTTGCGGGAAAAGACATTCGCCAACATGGAAGCGGTAATGCTGGCGCGACAAATACGCTGCGGATGTTGGGGACAGCATGGGGTATCATCGTCCTGATTATCGACGGCATAAAAGGGATGGTTGCACTCTGGATTGTCTATGGAATGACAGGGGGCAATTCTGTTGCACTCGCTCTCAGTTCGATTGCCGTAGTGCTTGGGCATAATTGGCCCATCTTTTTTGGTTTCCGAGGCGGCAAGGGAATTGCCACAACGATTGGTGTACTGCTCTGGTTGGCGCCCATCATGACCATCATCGCTGGCGTTATTTGTATTGTTGTCATTGCCTTAACAAGATATGTGTCGTTGGGCTCCTTGATTTTGTCAGTATTGATTCCAATTTTGCTGGCCATTTGGGCCCCGTCGCACAGCGCAGCGTTGTGGGCGTCGGTTGTTCTGGCACTGTTGTCGATCTACCGTCATCGAGAGAACATCGGACGCTTGATCCGCGGCAAAGAACGCAAATTGTTTGATAAAAAGAGTGATGAATTTTGAAGGCGGCTGTACTGGGTGCCGGCAGTTGGGGAACAGCGCTGGCCAATGTGTTGAGCTCGAATGGCCACGATGTCATCGTGTGGGGACGTGACAGGCGCGTCGTTGATTCTCTGAATTACCGGCACGAGAATGATCGGTATTTGCCTGGTGCTGAACTGTCGACGACTCTTCGTGCGACAGACGACGTCAACGAAGCATTGACGGACGCGAATTTCGTCATTGTATCCGTTCCGTCCAAGGCCATTCCAGACGTGTGTACTCTGGTCGCACCATACATATCGAGCGAGGCGTGCGTTGTGCACGCTGTAAAAGGATTTATTCGACCGGACAACACGCGAGTCGCGGAGTACATGGCAAAGGCATTGCCGAAAATTGCGGGCCGATTGGTTGTGCTCTCTGGCCCGTCCCATGCGGAAGAGGTTGTTCGCCGGAAACCGACCACGGTCGTCGTCGCAAGTGAAAGTAGAAGTGCTGCCGAGATGGCACAGGATGTCCTCATGAACGAGCACCTTCGGGTCTACACTCAGTCCGACATGGTGGGGGTTGAGCTGGGCGGCACCCTTAAGAATATCATCGCGTTGGGTGTCGGGCTCACCGATGGACTGGACCTCGGCGACAATACCAAGGCTGCCCTCATGACGCGCGGTCTCGCAGAGATGACCAGATTAGGTGTTCAACTCGGTGCGTCACCGCTGACTTTTTCAGGACTAGCCGGCGTCGGCGACCTGATCGTCACGTGTACAAGTTCACATAGTCGAAACTATCGCGCAGGCAAGTTGCTGGCTTCTGGTTTAACGCTGTCGCAAACGCTGTCTCAGATTGGGATGGCGGTGGAAGGCGTGGGAACGACGTTTGCGGCGGCCGAGTTGGCTTCGAGCCATCATGTCGAGATGCCGATCACGAGAGCTTTGCGACGCGTGTTAGAGGGCTTGGTGGCTCCTGAAAACGCAGTACGTGAGCTCATGCAACGCGATAAAAATCACGAAATGGAAGATGTTGGACAGCAACCGTTGACGCATGACTGGAGGCGTCCATAATCTCTTGGCCAATGCGTCGCGGGACGCTTGGTCTTTTGACCAAGTTTTGCTAAACTAATGCCGAAGCTAGGCTCCATTCTCAATACGGGAGGATCACCATGAGCAAAGTTCCGGACAATTTGAAGTTCTCCAAGGAGCACGAATGGGTTCGTGTTGATGGCAATCGGGCTTATATCGGAATTACAGATTTTGCACAAGATGAACTAGGTGACATTGTCTATGTCGAATTGCCTGAAGTTGGGGCGAAACTCGCTGCCGGCGAGACCTTCGGTACGGTTGAGTCCGTCAAGACGGTATCGGATTTGTTTGCACCATTAAGCGGGTCTGTTGCTGAGGTGAATTCTTCCCTACAAGACACACCTGAAAAGGTGAACAGCAGCCCTTACGACGACGGGTGGATGGTTGTCGTGGAAATGGACGACAAGAGTGAGTTGGACGCTTTGTTGGATGCGGCTGGCTACGAGAAACATATCAACGAATAGAAAATGAATCGTTTTCAGGGTTGCGGGACACGTTCCGCAACCTTTTTTTATATTTCGTTCTACTTCGTGTCTGCTGGCCGTATATATAGTCAACGTCAGGGACGAGTTTCGAAAACAAGCATTACCCTGGGGTGTGACGCATATATTTTCTACTGTCCACCGACACCGGGACAGTCTACGGGGATTGTCAGTGGGCCGGGGCAAGGCATGCGTACGTAGCAGTCTACGCCGGTCATCTTGAGGAGGGAGAAGCGTGGAAAAATTCGACGTCTTTAAGGATATTGCTGAGCGAACGGGGGGCGACATCTACCTCGGCGTGGTCGGCCCCGTGCGCACTGGCAAGTCGACCTTTATTAAAAAGTTCATGGAATTGATTGTGCTTCCGAACATAAAGGACGAGGCTGAACGCGTTCGGGCAACCGACGAATTGCCACAAAGTGCGGCGGGACGAACGATCATGACGACCGAACCGAAGTTCATCCCCAACCAAGCTGTCGAAGTGAGTGTCGCTGAAGGGTTAGACGTAAACATTCGCATCGTGGACTGTGTTGGCTATGCGGTAAACGGTGCTCGAGGATATGAAGACGAAAACGGTCCGAGAATGGTCACGACCCCATGGTTCGATGAGCCTGTGGCGTTTCAAGAAGCCGCAGAAATTGGTACGCGCAAGGTCATTGCGGATCACTCCACAATCGGTGTCGTTGTTACGACTGACGGTAGTGTGGCGGAGATTCCGCGCGAGGGATATGTCGAGGCGGAAGAACGTGTCGTGGAGGAGCTCAAAGAACTGGGTAAGCCGTTCGTCATCTTGGTCAACTCAGTCAATCCCGAGCATCCGCGGGCTCAGGACTTACGTGATGAACTAATGGCGAAGTACGACGTGCCAGTCATCGCCCTGTCCTGCTCAACCTTGACAACACACGAAATCAATTACGTGTTGCGTGAAGCACTTTATGAATTCCCAGTCAAAGAGGTCAACGTGAACTTACCGAACTGGGTAATGGTTCTCGATGATGAGCACTGGCTGCGTCAGCAGTTCCATGACTCGGTTCGCGACACGATTCAGGATATTCGCCGTATCCGCGATATTGATCGGGTTGTGGCCCAGTTCACAGACTACGAATTCGTTTCGAATGCCGGCCTGTCGCATATGGATATGGGTCAGGGCGTGGCCGTCATCGACCTGGACGCACCCGACGAGTTATACGATCGCGTCTTGACGGAAGTCGTCGGCGTGCAAATTACGGGTCGCGATCAACTGCTGCGCATGATGAAGGACTTTACTTACGCGAAGAAAGAGTACGACAAAGTAGCCGAAGCACTTCGCATGGTGAAATTGACTGGCTACGGAATCGCACCGCCGGCCTTGGAAGAAATGACTTTGGATGAGCCGGAACTAATCAGGCAGGGATCGCGTTTTGGCGTACGATTGAAAGCAACTGCACCGTCCATTCACATGATACGAGTTGATGTGGAAAGCGAGTTTGCTCCAATAGTCGGCACGGAAAAGCAGTCGGAAGAACTTGTTCGCTATCTCATGCAGGATTTTGAGAAGGACCCACTGAAAATCTGGGAAAGCGACATCTTCGGTAAATCACTGGCGGCAATCGTCCGTGAAGGGATCTCGGGCAAACTCTCGCTGATGCCAGAAAACGCCCAGTTCAAGTTGAAGGAAACGTTGCAGCGGATTATCAATGAGGGCAGTGGCGGGCTGATCGCCATCATCCTGTAACACGAGCCTCCAGGCCAAACCTGGGTATTCTATTACCTGGGTTTGGTTTTTTTCTGCACAAACGAAACATGGGGTGTTGCGGATTGGTACGGATCACGCTATAATAGTTCGTGCACTTAAAAAACGGGATGTGGCGCAGCCTGGTAGCGCGCTACCTTGGGGAGGTAGAGGTCACGGGTTCGAATCCCGTCATTCCGACCAATAGTCTATTTTACATACTAAATGCACTTTGTGTGTGAATCCGACGTGTGTTCAGATCAATAGGTGGTCAAGTCAAGCCCCTTATTCGGCGAAGCAATCGAATAAGGGGCTATTTGATGTTCGAAGAGACGCCAAGTTTGCGCGCAGTTTCATACGTGGTATCGACCTGTTCATTTTGACCGTTTACGCAACGCGACATGGATGCGGGACTGTGCTTTGTCCTGAAATGAGGGAATGAGGCTAAAATCGTTTTATGTTTGCTTCTTGCAAATGAGCGTGGCGAAGTGGTAACATTGTTAAGCGATCGAATACGAACGTCGTTGGATTCCGCGAATAACAATCGTTCATGGCCGAGGATAGCGGGATGTGGCGCAGCCTGGTAGCGCGCTACCTTGGGGAGGTAGAGGTCACGGGTTCGAATCCCGTCATTCCGACCATAAACCAGCGTGAATACGCTGGTTTTCGCTGTTTTTAGAAACCATTTCTCGCTATATTAGGGGGTTCGGATATGGCAGACTCACCTGTATTAGGAGACTACTTCGTCATTCATGCACGTGAAAACGGAGTTCAAGTGATTGGAATGACACGCGGCCAGGAAACTCGGTTTCATCACGCCGAGAAGTTGGATAAGAACGAAGTCATGATTGCTCAATTTACAGAGCATACATCAGCGATGAAAATTCGCGGCAAAGCGGTGCTCTATACGAAACATGGTACCATTCGAACCGACGCAGGAGACGAAAAGTAAGTCATATCCGTTTGTGGTATACTATTTGGAGCGGTGTCGACTGTGAACGGCGTGATACATAAGGAGATGACACAGGCTTGACGGATTGCAAGGAAAGTTTGTTCAGACGCGTCGAGCGTCGTGCAATGGAACATATGCATCATGACTATTTGGCGTCCCGCCGAATCAGCCAATCCGTCAGTCGCTTTCACTTTGATGTCGGTTATGCCATCTTGACAGCGGCAGACGTGACCGAGTCGGAAATTGAAGAAGTGCTAGCCGCTGTGTTGCTGTTGGAACAGGGGCTGTCCATCCATGACCATGTGGACGAGTGGGAAGGCGAGAAGCAAAGTCTTATCGTGTTGGCGGGAGATTACGATAGTAGTAAGTACTACTTTCTGCTCGCCGGGCTCAATCAAAGTCGCTTGATGTACGTTCTGTGTGATGCTGTAGCCCGAATTAATGAGGCCAAGATGACCATTGTTTTGGAAGGTGGTCGATTGTCGTCGCAGGACTACATGGGCTTGATGGGGATTGTACGCGGTGAACTCCTGAAGGCGCTCGCATCTTATTACCTTGGTGAAGATGGTGCCTGGCTTACCCATGTGCAGTCTCTCGTACAAGCTCACGTTGTTCAAGACGAATTGCTTGCACGCAGATCGAAACACAACTTCACCATACGTCAAGCATCTGAATGGTTGTCAGATTCCATGGACCGTGTTGTCACGTTGCCATCCACAGCATTAGTTGGCCCCCTTTATAACTTCTTGGTCGAGTATTTTAGGCCCATCCAAGAAACGGTTGAGCACATGCACTTAGCGGAAGGGAACCAATAGCTATGCAGGGCGATAAAGCGACACATGTACATGAAGTCTTCACCAAAATTGCACGGCGGTACGATTTCATGAATTCCGTTTTGAGTTTTCAGCAACATCGCTTGTGGCGTCATTTTGCCATGAAGCAAATTCAGTTTAGACGGGATTCTCGAATTTTGGACGTCGCCGCCGGAACGGGTGCTTGGACGTACGCCATGGCGAAACAGATCGGGCCCGAAGGCCGGGTTATCGGCCTGGATTTCACTGAGGCGATGTTGGAAGTTGCGAATGAGCGATTAGCTACCTGTGCACAGCGAGATCGAATAGAATTTGTGCACGGGAACGCCATGGACTTGCCATTTGAAGACAATCAGTTTGATATCGCTACAATCGGTTTCGCATTGCGTAATGTCCCAAATGTTGAACAGTGTTTGAGCGAAATGCTGCGCGTGGTCAAACCGGGCGGGGTTGTGGTCTCACTTGAGCTGTCGAAACCGGATTTTGCGTTGTTTCGGAAACTGTATTACTTTTATTTCTACAAAATCCTTCCTCGCATCGGGGCGCTGGTAGTGAAGGATAAGACACCGTACGCTTGGCTCCCGGAATCCCTGACTGATTTCCCGGACCGGAAGCGACTCGAGCAAATGTTTCGTGATGCAGGGATGGTAAACGTGAGAAGTTATGCACTCACGTTCGGGATTGCTGCTCTGCACCTTGGCTACAAACGAGAGGCGTGAACACGGGTTGGATTTTAACAGTGTGTATCAAAACTACTACGCTGAATTGGATCAGGTTGAGCACATCTTACACGAGCGTGCCGTTTCTCGACACAAGATACTGAGTGCCGCCAACAATCAGCTAATCGATGCCGGTGGTAAGCGGCTTCGTCCGCTGTTTGCACTGATCTGCGGAACGGTTTCAAGGAGATCGGAGGCCACATCGTTACGGGTGGCTAAAGTGGCTGCGGCGTTGGAGCTGACCCACATGGCTACGCTTGTACACGATGACGTGATCGACGGAGCCGATCTTCGTCGGGGAAAACCGACAGTTCGCAGTGAGCATGGGAATCTAGCTGCGATGTACACGGGTGACTTTTTGTTTGGGCGCGCCATTCAGTTACTGGCGGAAGTTGACGATGAACGCGTACATCAACCAATGGCATTGGGAATGGTGCGCCTTTGCCAGGGCGAGGTTGAACAGATTCGCGATTTTTTCAACTGGGACCAATCAATCAGAACCTATTTGCGCAGAATTGAGCGCAAAACGGCACTACTCATCGCGTTAAGCTGCTCACTTGGGGCTCGTGTGGGCGGTGCATCTGACGTGGATGTGAATGTCCTTCGGCTATTTGGTCACTATACGGGTATGGCCTTCCAAATTATTGATGATTTACTGGACTTTACCGGGAGTGTTCAAGTTGTCGGAAAGCCCGTGGGCGGTGACCTACGACAGGGAAATATCACGCTTCCTGCACTGATTGCAGCCCAGAACAATCGGACGGGCGAGCGGTTGCGTCAACTTGTTCAAGCAGGCATGCCAAATGACGCCGCCGACGAAGCCATTAGATTGATTACTGAATCCGATGGACTCAGTGTAGCGAGGACCTTTGCTGAAAAATACTTAAAGAAGGCCCTTTCCGTTTTGCGTCGGGTAAGCGAATCGCGAGTTCAACAAGAACTAGGGGTATTGACTCGATTCGTTGCGGAACGCGCTTTTTAGGTTGAAGTATGACGATAAGTCTCGTACAATTACGCTGGCAAGAACAGCTAAAGGAGTGGCTTGTGTGGCAGTCCAAAAGACGTTTGTAATGGTTAAACCTGACGGCGTACAGAGAGGTCTCGTCGGGGAAATTGTAAGTCGGTTTGAACGGAAGGGCCTTAAATTGGTGGCAGCGCAATTGATGCAAGTTCCGC
This sequence comes from Alicyclobacillus dauci, assembly GCF_026651605.1. Classification (GTDB taxonomy): domain Bacteria; phylum Bacillota; class Bacilli; order Alicyclobacillales; family Alicyclobacillaceae; genus Alicyclobacillus; species Alicyclobacillus dauci. The sequence goes on from NZ_CP104064.1 coordinate 2,403,404, forward strand.
AGGCGCTTGCTGAGGAACATTACGCTGAACACAAGGAACGCCCTTTCTTTAAGGACTTGGTTTCGTTTATTACATCTTCACCTGTGTTCGCGTTTGTTCTTGAAGGTGACAACGCGATTAGTGTTGCCCGCACCTTGATGGGGTCAACCAATCCTGCAGAATCTGCTCCTGGAACCATTCGTGGTGATTTCGGTCTGACTATCGGAATGAACATCATTCACGGATCTGACTCTCCGGAGAGTGCTGCTCGCGAAATCAACTTGTGGTTCAAGAACGAAACCGTCTCCTATGATAAGTCAGTTGACGTGTGGTTGGCATAAGACGCTATCTGGATATGGAGAATGGGCCCTTCGGGGCCCATTTTGGCGTTATTTCGCTATTGGCGGGCAAAAGCGAGGATGGAGTCTTTCTTTTGTTCGACAAGTTTTCGGCCTATTTCAACACATTCATTCATTTGTGAAAAACGCCGCCACTTGATTTCACTTAAATCTGGCTCCAAAACGTAAGTGGTTGACCCTGGCGTAATATCGTTGTCGATTGATTCTCGGAGTAGGATGTCGAACGATCGCGACAAGACATCGACTAACGTGGTTGGCTCATATTTTTTGGTGAGACGGTACAAGTTTACTGCTATGATTTTCTTGCAACCCACTTCGTGTAGGACTTTGACCGGTACATAGTCGCGCATCGCTCCGTCGACGAGAAGCAAATCGTTAAAGACGACGGGTGTAAAAATCCCCGGCAGAGCACAACTACCGGTGATAGCACGTGGGATGTCCTTTATTGTGAAGCATAATGTATTGCTAATAGGGTGGTCCTCTGTCGTAAAAACGACGGGGAGACCGCTGATCAAGTCTGTTGCGACAATGTATAGTGGAATCATGGAACGTCGGGGAGCAAGCAGGCGCTCTATGTACTTCATCAATTTTCGCCCCCGTAAAAGTCCTGAGGGCACATACGGGATTTTTTTTGATTTAGTGGGCCGAACATGATGAACTGTCCATGACCACACAGAGGACCACATGGGGAAGCCGTAGTCGATCAGCCGTGCTCCGGGAAAACTTTCCAATAAGCAAGCAAATTCCTTGGACCGATATCCATGTGCGTAAAGCGCACTGACGAGGGAGCCGGCACTTGTCCCAGCTATTGCATCAGGCTGAACGCCGATTTTCTCAAGAGCGTTTAGCACGCCCACATGTGCGGCGGCTTTTAACGTTCCGCCACTCAAGGCGAGGCCGAGATACGGTGATGATTCCGTCGCCACACGCAACACCTCACTGTCGCTTTGTACAGACGAACCTCAGGAGTGTAGATCATGGACGAATTCGAATGGTTTATGGATGCGTTTCATCAGTTAACTGGAATCGATTTGACTCAGTACAAGCGTCCACAAATGGAACGGCGATTGACAAACCTCCGAGATCGGCGCGGGTTTCATGATTTCCCCAGTTATATTCGAGAATTGGGTGTACGTCGGGAGTTACTCGATGAACTCCTCGATAAAATGACGATTAACGTTTCGGAGTTCTTCCGCAACCCGGAACGCTGGGAACAGTTAGGTCAACTTCTCCAGAATCGAAAACAACCGATTAAAGCATGGAGCGCTGCCTGCTCAACTGGTGAAGAACCTTACTCACTGGCAATGTTGTTAGATTACTTGGGCATCAAGCACGACACGATTCTTGCGACTGATATTGACGAGCGGGTCCTCGCGAAGGCTGCACAGGGGAATTATGATTCCATGCAGCTTCGCGGTACAGACAGATCATATCGGGACAAGTACTTCGATGTAGACGGGACCAAATTTCAGGTAAAGAAACAGATTCGTGATCAGGTTGAGTACCGAAAGCATAATCTCCTCAGTGACAGTTATCCATCCGGTATGGATTTGATCATATGTCGTAACGTGTTGATTTATTTTACGGACGATACAAAACAGTCAATTTTGGACAAGTTCACGCTTTCGTTAAGGGTTGGTGGGCTCTTGTTTGTCGGCAGCACGGAACAGTTCTTTGGATTGAACTTGCCGCATCTAAAATTAGTTGCTCCTTTTACGTATGAAAAACAGTGAGCAATGAGCGAGTCGGCTGAAGAGCAGTGTTACTTATGTGCGGCATTTGCGGCTGCTCGGGAAAGCCGTGACATCTCGGAAATCGTAATACATTGGTAACCTCGCTCCTGCAAAGCTGGCAAGATGATTTTCAGTGCGGAGATGGTTTGTTTACTGTTTCCTGTCCCATCGTGGAATAAGACAATGTCGCCTGGGTCGATGTGCGACATGACTGTCTTGACAATGTTGTGAACCCCGGGAGCTTCCCAATCCCGACTGTCCTCATCCCATGACCAGAGAACCACGGGGTAGCCATGGCGATAAGCGGTTAAGACCGAACGTTCGTCGTAAAATCCCCGTGGCGGTCGGAAGTATTTTGTGTCTTCGCCTGTTGCGCGTTGAATTTCATCGTGTGTTTCATTAAGTTCCTGTATTAGTTCACTTTCCGTCATGCGAGCCACATGCCGATGGGTGTATGTATGATTGCCGAGTTCATTGCCGAGAAGGGCTGTGTCACGTGCGATCTGCGGGTATTGCTTAACCTTGCGACCGATGAGGAAGAAAGTGGCGTGCTGGTGGTACGCTGATAATAGTTCTAGAACCTGGGGCGTATAAATGGGGTCAGGTCCGTCATCAAACGTGAGTGCGATCACTTTTTTATCCACCGGGAACTCCCAATGGGCGTAACCTAGGCGTTCAAAATAAAAACGGTCCTTCTTCTTTGCTCCTACCTCCGGAATACTCAATCCGCACACCAGCAACAGAGCGGTCATTAACAAAAAAACTCGTTGCATCTTGCTCATCCTTTCCGCCCATATGTTGCCCTGTATGCGGACAAAATTGCACCCAGATCCGAATAGTTGAAGGAATGGACGGTAAGGCTACGATTGCTGTCATCATGTTTTAGGGGGAGGCGACGACATGTCCAATAGTCCGGTGTCTGATGGTAACCAAGCGCACGGAAGTGAATTATTTTTAGACTCAGTGTATGACGGAATTGACCGTTTTCAAGAAGACGGCGGTGTTGCGCCTGAACTTGGACACCGACCGGAAAATCAAGTGGAGCCACCACCACCTCAAATTGCTCGTCGCAGAACAGGGCTAAAACAGTGATGGCGTAGGCGCGGCATTTATTGCCGCGTCTCTTTCGTGGTAAGATATATGGTGCAGCGCCGCAGAAAGCATCATGGCCGGCGAAAGGAGTCAACTTGAATCCTATGCAATCTATTGAAACCCTGACATTACAGGATGACGAAATCGCTCGCTTGGTTATCGACGCGGAAGACGTCGCGTGTGTCCATCCGGCGCATTCGGCCGAACATGCGTTGTTAGTCCTCATTAAATCCGGGTATTCGGCGATTCCAGTCGTTGCGAGTTCCGGTATCGTTGCAGGCATTATTAGCAAGACACTCATTCTCGATAGAATTCTTGGTTTGCAGCGGATCGAATTCGAATCTCTGTCGCAATTCACAGTTGAGGAAGTCATGAACACCGACGTGCCGCGGATTGGGGACGACCAAACGTTCATTCGGGCCCTCCAGTTGAGTATTGATAACCCGTTTCTTTGTGTCGAAGACAGCGATGGTCAGTTTTCTGGGTTGTTGGCTCGACGCGGAATTCTAGCATTTTTACATAACTTGATTCGCCAATCTTCACGGCCATCGTAGCATCTAGGTAAACAGCGACTCTTGGACACGAGGTGGGCGTGCTTGAAACGATTGGTCAAATCCCTATTCGGATTGCTCGTCTTGATGACTTTAGCCCTATTCGCACTAAACGGCTATTTTCGATTTGTCGATCCGGTCGCAGTCAAAGTTCGCACAGCCGCAAAGCAACAGATTCTGGATCATCACGTCCATCCTGTGAGTTACGAGCAGATTCCTGTGACATTCCGTCAGGCGATAATTGCGACTGAGGATCGAAGATTTTCGAACGACCCCGGAATCGATCCGGTTGGCATTGCACGAAGCCTTCTCGTGGACATACAAAAGGATGGCTATATTGAGGGCGGATCGACTATCACGCAACAACTTGTAGACAATACACTCCTGTCAAAGCGGAAAACCTTACATCGAAAGACGGTGCAAATGGTCTACGCTATTGGATTGTACGACACGATGTCCAAACAAGAGGTCTTCACACTGTACACGAACGTCATTTACTTTGGCCACGGCGCGTATGGACTGTACAATGCAGCTGAGACCTACTTCGGACGTACTCCGAATGCGTGCAACGCTTCCGAGTTGACCCTGCTTGCGGGGCTTCCCAACGCGCCTTCGGCCTACGACCCATTTCGGGCCATCTCTCTGGCGCGCAAGCGTCAACGCATCGTCTTGGAAAACATGGTAGACGCCGGGGTGATCACCCTGTCTCAGTCGAAGGAGATTTACAGCGAGCCGTTGCGTTTGAGGAAATAACCGGAGACACGTGAAACAGTTGCCGCGTTTACTTTTTACGTGTAGATTGAAAACAGCACGTCGTACGAGATAAAGGGGATATTTCTTATGGTAGATGTGAAGTTACCGCAACTTGGAGACAGCGTTGACAAAGCGCTTGTCACTGCCTGGTTGAAGCAGGTTGGCGACCAAGTCGAAAAGGACGAGCCGTTACTCGAAGTGACAACGGACAAGGTGACCATTGAGGTCCCATCGGATCACACTGGAACGTTGAAGGAAATCCTTGTTAAAGCCGGTGACAATGCGTCGATGGACGATGTCATTTGCCGCATTGAGACGGTCTGATGTGAGATGGGCTGGTGGATCAGCCACATGGCTGGGTCCATGAATAGGTAGTGACTATATTACATACGCGCAAGGCTGTTCCTCTAGCAGCTTCCACTGCTTTGTTGGAACGGCCTTTTTGTGTTGTGCGTACGGAAACCCTATAACTTATAGATGATTCCGATCTACCCCTCGTGAAGGATTTAGCGGCTTTTTGTGGAATTCCCTAAATCGAACCATTACATAAGAATAGCTACGCACAATATTGCATCGGAACTGGAGGAGAACTTACATGGTCAGCGAAATTGTATCCGAATCCACCGGGGTGGTTCGTCAAGCCAACAGAGGTGCAGGTTTTAGCGTTCGCAACAAGATCATGATCGTCACTATCGTCAGCCTTTTGATCAGTCTTGTCATCAGTGCGCCAATTTCCACGCAGGTTTCGAATGCGATTAACCGAGTCGGATCACTGCATCAGTTCCATATTGGTACATATGTCAATGCTCTGGTCAGCATCATCGTGACGACGAGTCTCGTGATGGCATCAGTTCACTGGATGGTCATTCGGCCACTGCACCGACTGGTTCAATCCATCGAGCAGGTCGCGGAAGGGCGATTGGCCCTCGATGAGTCAACCTTCTCAAACGATGAAGTCGGTAAAGCTTCACGAGCCATGGTTACCATGACGGCCTATTTGCGGGAAATGATTCGTGACGTTCAATCAGCCAGTGATCAACTGGCCGCCTCGGCTGAAGAGCTTACGGCGAGTGCAGATGAATCAACGCAGGCAACGGAACAAGTGACTCGAACCGTGCAGGAGGCAACAGAGGGGTCTGAAATCCAAGTTCAGCAAGCGGAAGCGGTACAGGCGAGTTTCAAAGAAGTCGGATCGAAAATTGAGGCCATTATTTCGAATGTCGATCTCGTCGTCCAGACGAGTAATGGGACACTAAGTGCGTCGGATAACGGAAAACAAACAGTACATAAGACTAGCGAGCAAATGACCCGAATTCAATCCAGCGTGATGGAACTTGCCGAGGACGTCAAGCGCCTTGGGGATCGATCTCAACAAATAGGAAACATCATTCAAGTCATTCGCAGTGTTGCAGACGAGACAAATCTGCTGGCACTCAACGCGTCAATTGAAGCTGCTAGGGCAGGTGAGGCTGGAAGAGGTTTCGCGGTCGTTGCAGACGAGGTTCGCAAGCTTGCCGAACAATCAGCGGACGCCACGAAGCAAATTGAAGATATTGTTCACAGTATCCAACACGAGATTGGCACGACAGCCGACAGGATGGGTTTGTCGTCGAAGGAAGTTGAGCACGGGATACGTGAGGTGCAAAATACCCAAGAATCGTTTGCTGTTGTCGAAGAGAGTGTCATCAAGACACGTGAACACACGGATTACGTAAAGGAATTGGCAGCTGCCATTGGCACGGAAATCGCTGAATTCGCACGGCGAATCAGTGATGTGGAAAACGTTTCGCGGCGTACTGCCGAGGGCATGCAAACCGTCGCTGCAGCGAGTGAGGAACAGCTCGCTTCGATGGAGGAGATCGCCGCATCTAGTGCCGCGTTGACGCAAATGGCGGATCGACTCTTATCTGCGACAAAACGATTTACGCTGTAGGCAGATAGGCAGAAGATGTACCAGATGGCTGTCGCGTAGGGGATGCAACAGCCATCGGTGCTTTTTTGTCAGGTGTCTAATACCCCAGACGGGTCCGAGTAAACAGATCGTACGTATACGTAGGGAAAGGGCTTACGTTTCAGCGAGCTCTGTTGCTGAAAGGGTATCCAATCGAACCTCTTCTTGCGACTTCTCAATGACGAGATGTTCGTCGCCCGGCATCAGCGGTTTGCCCTTGTGCAGAACATAACGCAACCAAGCTCCCGCCATCCAGGACGTCATCAAAGCGAGCATAACGAGGATGGCAAAGAAATTTTGGTTAATGATACCCAGGGAGTACGCAACTGTAGAGAGCACGATACCCGGACCTCCTCGGGCATTCATTGCCGCGGCGAAGTTTACGCTCGTGAGCTTGTCGCGCTTGATGACTCGGCACGTCAGATAGACGACCACGCTCTGTACCACGGTTGCGAACAGCAGATAGAGAATGAAGAAGCCGACACTAAAGTTTTTTGCCAAATTCAGTTGTAAACCGACAATGGCAAAATACAGCGGGATGAAAAAAGCGAAGGAAATCTCCTTGACACCCGATTCGACGCGCTTAAACAGTTTCGCTGGCAACGCAAATTTCGTCGCGATCCCTGCCATGAGTGCACCGTACATCACGTCGACATTCAGGTAGCCCGCGATATCTGACAGGGCGAACAAAATGACGAGAAAGTACCCGAGAAACGAGGCGCGGAACAGCAAATTTGCCCGTTTCGTGTTGACCCGCTTGAGCATCCAAGGAACAACTCCGATGCACACAATAAGGAAGGCAAACGTGACGATGAGGCTTTTTGTAATAATCCATAAGTTGATCCCGTTGTGAGACGCGACGATGCTCGATGCCACGGCGAGCGCAACCCATAAAATGAGATCGTGTACGCCTGCGATAGCGATGACTATCTTGGCGAATCGACTGTGCATGATCCCTAGGTCGGAAAATATCTTTGAGATTACCGGAATTGACGTCACGGCAATGGAAATGGCGACGACTATCTTCAGGGCGACCACGCTGTGTGCGGGTCCCAGGAACTGTGCCGGATCGAACAGATAGGTTGAGAGCCATCCGATAACGAACGGAATTGCGGTCGAGCCGATAATGATGGCAACCCCCGTTTTGACGTCCGATTTCTCAAAACGGGACTGGAACTTTAATCCTGCGTTGTACAACAACAGAATCATGCCCAACTGGTAAACTAGCCCGAACAATGACCCCTCCGAAGAAAAGCCAAGATACAACCAATGAAACGCTGATGGGAATAGAAACCCCATACACGTTGGCCCGAGCAGCAATCCACCTGCAACCTCACCTATCACTCTGGGGATGGCAAGGCGCTCAGCAATATACCCGAGTAGATTCGCGGCCGCGAGAAGCACGACCATACCAAACAAAAACCGCGTCAAATCTCCTCCTGCCAAACTGAACATTGTAATACCCCTCTTCCCACCGAATTTACGCCTACTAGCAGTCGTAAGATACACTATGTGCCAAGGGGTAATCTGTCCAAGACGGACACCTACCATGGACTAGCGTTTAGCATCGTTGGGCTAGAAGTTAGACGATTGAAATGTTGTTGGGAGGCAAACAAACGAAAGGGCTCCCACTCTTCGAATGCAATGTGTGGGAGCCGTAACTTCGTCCCAACGGTGAAGGTGCCGTGTGCCACATGGATGTTATTTTTTGAAGTATGCACGGCCCTTCACCATTGGAACCATATCATGTTCCAAATAAAGGATAATTATACTACCGGGTGAAAGAGCGATCGACTGAGATGGATGATTACCACGTGATTCCGATCTCACTGCATATCGCGCGGACTATACGGAGCTGATGTCCGACGCGGATTTTCAAAGGTTGCTGCATTGACGTTTCCACCGTCACTGCAGGAATACCAAACATCTGTCCGACGGATGTCCGGAACGAGCCTTGGAGTTTCCCTTGTCTCATTGAAAATTTCGCTTTTTGGTCCGAGATGGTGCGGTTTACGGCGTGAATCGTCCGATTGACCGTTGGAACGGCCAATTTGTTCGGGTAGACGATAATGGTCTGACCGAGTTTTCTAGGATTTAGACGATAAAACCCATTCGCTTCGTGCAGATCGATGCACCATCTTGGTCGATACTCGCTAACAAGAGATAGGAGCTGTTGTGAGATACGATGACGTGCTCTACCTTTGGCATGACGTGGAAAAGTCCGATTTAAATCCGGTGTTCCGCGTTTTCTTTGCTGAAAGGCCCGGATGTTTACCGTGGGCACAACAATCATTGTACCGCTCTCAATATGTGCATGAATCAGCCGTGTAGCCGCTATGATGCCAGCTATTTCCGTTCCGTGGATACCGGCTGTAACCAGAATGGTCGGCCCTCCGCGCCTGCCCTTTAACACGTAGTACGGCGTTTTGGGGTTGTTCACAAGTAGATGTCTCTCGACAACATTCATCTGTGTGTCCCCCTAAACAACTGTTACCAGCAGGGTATACACATGTCTGTGGCAAGATCACGGCTACTTTACACGAATGATTCATTTGGTCTCTGACTTTGATCAAGACTGTAGCGGGTATGACTGCATTACGATTTCCTCATACATTCAAGAACTTCTCCACATAATTTCACCACTGACTCCACTTCATCTACACGGTTTTCGTTATAATCATGACGGAACGGTACAGAAATCTTGATTGTTAAACGTCTTTCACTTTTTCGGCCGTAATTAACGTTGACAAGGAACTCGGAATTCGGGAGGATTATGGGTGGACCTGTCCGTCAACTGTCAGATGACGGACTGTGAAATGCTGACGCGGAAAGATGAGGGTTACATGTGTCCCTAGTATACGGTGTTCTAAATGGCCTTTACAGTATCATGCAGATTATCACTGGGGCAATAGCAATATATCAATTGGCGCTGTCCGTTTTCGGCTTCTGGGTCAAAAAAGAAAAAATCATTCACGGCCCGACAAAACGCTTTGCAGTAATTGTCCCTGCTCACAACGAGGAACGTGTCGTTGGACCACTCATTGACAGTCTGACGTCACAGCATTATCCGTCCGAGTTGTTTGACATTCATCTGATAGCTGACAACTGCACAGACCACACTGCAGATGTCGGTCGGATGCACGGTGCTATTGTGCATGAGCGGACAAACAATGAGGAACAGGGTAAAGGATACGCAATTGAATGGATTCTTCAACAGATTGTTGCTTCAGGTGAGCGCTATGACGCAATCGTGATGTTTGATGCTGATAATCTGGTCGACCCAGAGTTTCTCAACATCATGAACGATAAATTATGTCGCGGAAACAAAGTCATCCAAGGTTATCTCGGGGTGAAGAATCCGTTCGACACATGGGTAAGTGTGTCTTTGGCCATCACTTATTGGTTTGACAATCGAATGTGGCAGAAAGCTCGCCAAAACCTTGGTATTTCCTGTGCTCTTGGGGGCACGGGTCTGTGTATTGATTACCCCCTATTACAAGAGATGGGGTGGAAGGCAACTGGACTCACGGAGGATTTGGAATTCGGCGTCCGATGTGTTAATCGCGGCATTATTCCCATGTGGGCACACGAAGCGAAAGTGTATGATGAGAAGCCAACGAGTTTTATGGCGTCATTTCGTCAGCGATTACGCTGGCAGCAAGGCCATTTTCAGTGTGCCAAGGAACATATGGTTCCCTTGCTCAAAGACGGGATTAGGGAACGGAACTTGGCCAAGTTCGACACAGGAATTTACCTTTTTCAACCGATGAGATCGATGATTTTGTTTGTCGCAGCAATGGTTATGTTCGTTGTGCAATACGTGATGCCGAAACAAGCGATTGATACATCGTCGTGGCAATTAATGCCAACCAGTGTTTGGGTTACCGTGAACGTGCTGTTGTTTGCTCAGATGCCCATTGCAATGTTGCTCGAACGTGTAAATTGGAGAGCTTATTTCGGTTTAATCACGCTTCCGTTTTTCTTGTGGACATGGGGGCCCGTTACCTTACAGGCCTATTTCACGAGGTCGAACCGAAAATGGTATCACACGGCCCACAAGCGGGCTATTCGTTTGGATCAGCTAAAGAGTCGCTGATTCCAATCGAAATCCTTTTTACCAAAAAGCGGGGTGCTGTTCTGGCACACCGCTTTTTGGCGCTTTAGGGTTGACTCACGTTAAACGTCGTGCAGTATCCGTGCCGACCTAGTCTTGACTTGACTTTCCCTCATCTGTAAGCGACGGTAGTGAGAGATCAGGTTTCAAAAGGAGTTTGAATCATTGTGGGTAAATGGACATTGAATGACATAGAGATACAGGAAGTTGCCACACCCCTGACCGTCGCGAGCTATCGGGACACTGTCAGGGACGAAGGCTTTGTGGCAGCAGAGGAAGACCTCCTCAACGACGCAGTCCTGGCGTTAAGCTTGTCAAAAAACTTGCTGTTACGGGGGCCTACGGGATCAGGAAAGACCAAGTTGGCACAGTCATTAGCAGAAAAATTTCGGTTGCCCATGGAGTCAATTAATTGCTCTGTCGATCTCGACGCCGAATCACTCCTCGGATTCAAAACGCTCACTGCGGAAAACGGCCAGACCGTGGTTAGTTACGTCGAAGGCCCCGTGGTTCGCGCCATGCGGGAAGGGCATCTACTATACATTGATGAAATCAACATGGCCCGACCTGAAACGCTGCCGATTATAAACAGCGTCCTCGACTATCGGCGCCAACTGATGAACCCGTTCACCGCCGAAACCATCGTGGCACATGATAAATTTCGGGTGATAGCTGCCATCAATGAGGGGTACGTCGGAACGCTTCCCATGAACGAGGCCCTGAAAAACAGATTCGTGATTGTTGACGTTCCTTATCTCACGGGCGAACCCCTTGCTCTGTTGATCCAGTCGCGTAGTCGGCTGCAGAACCGTGAACTCATTGATTTGTTTGTACAGCTGTCTGGAGATCTCGTCCGAGCAACCAAACTCGGCGAGCTGAGTGACGAAGCTGCTTCCATTCGTGCCCTGTTAGATGCTTGTGATTTTGCTGCCTATATCCCACCACTTCGCGCCGCAGCACGAGCCATCGCATCAAAACTGGAAGACGAGCGAGAACAACAACTTGTATTGAACCTCGCCGAGAGTTATTTCGCCGGTTGGACGGCTGGTGCCTGAGCCATGCAGACATTTCGATTTGACGATCCTTATGAAACGTGGTGGGCCGAAACCCAATTGGCTGATTTAGCAGTGGCCCTTAGCGGTACGGAAGGGCTTCAGGTCTCTTATGCTTTGCACTCTGTTTTTAAGCCAGTGACGAACGAAGTGACCATCTCCACGTTTTGGGAGGCACTGCCTATCAAACAGCGCTTGTTGGCGCAAAAAGCGGATGTCTATCTTCGCGTCATTGGGAACCGCTTGTGGACAGATTGGGACAAAATTATGTTGGCGTTGAATGCAGCAGAGGGATCGAAATTCCCGAAATTGTTCACACAGATTGTGTGTGCAGCTGAAGACAGTCGGCTCGTCAATCGGATTGTCCATTCTAGGCCAGGGACTAAAGAATCGCTTCGTGCCCGTGCCATTTTGTATGCAAACCATTTGCATCAAAACCGCCGCAGTCGTTTACAAGCACAAAAAGCAGCTGATATCGTTTTTGCAGATGTTTACAGAGCGATCATCCCGTTTGGGGAAGCGGATTCCGAACTCGGGAAGTTCCGGAACGATCCGCTGTCGGTTTCACTAAACGAAGCGATCTCCTTGTTTTGCCGTCGGGTATGCATCGCCAAGGATACGACGGCTGTCGTAGATGCATCCGTAGAGTTAATGGAACGAATTGAATGTCTCCATCTACTCGACGCGGATGCAACAAATAGTCTATTCGCTTTTGACGTTGGCCACCTGCGACTGAGAGACCAAGAGCATGTTGATGGCGGTGACAGCGAATCTGCTGCTCGTAAGTCAAAAGATCTGCGTGATAGTTTCAAGGCTGACGCAGCTCAGAGGGAAGAAATCGAAGTGTGGACACAGGAGCAGAACAGTCGTGCACCGGGTGCTTTTTCTATGGAGACGAATGATGACGAATCCAGTCCTTCAAGTGATACGCGTGCTCGCATGGGCAGTGATCGTCCAACGTCAGTGGAGACGCGCAGAGGTCATAGCGACGCAGGTAGACACGACGATTCTGGGGAAGCGGATCGGGAAACATCGGTTGTATTGGGTGGAGAGAAGGGTCTAAACGCGCCAGATTCAGTGAGACTGAAGACTGTGGACAGAAAACCCGTCACGTGGGAAGCACGGGAGAAAGTCGGGCACTGGCACGCAGAAACAGATGCAAGTCAAAGAAAACTGGTCAAGTTGTTTGACCGAGTTCTCTTGCACAAAATGCAGGCACGCCAGCATAACGCGCGATACGGACGACTGGATAAGCGATTGACTCGGCTCCTGACGGATCCTCATCCTCACTTGTTCTACCACAAGGCTGCGCGAGACAATACATTCGACGTAGCGGTACAAGTACTTGTCGATTGTTCGGGGTCGATGTACGACAAGCTGGAAGCACTAAAACCGCTCATTTATTTGTTGCACGCGACGTGCCGACGCCTCCAAATTGCCCATGACGTATGTGGATTTTGGGAAGATACCCTGACCACGTCTGTGGCTCAAACCGGTATACCTGTGACCCACTTATTGCACGCCATATCGTGGAGCGACGGCGCGCGCTCGGATGTTGCTGGACACATTGACGAGTTGGAGCCGCAATTGGATAATCGCGACGGGTTTGCCATACGTGAAGTGGGCAAATTACTGCTTGCTCGTCCAGAACGGGAGAAGTGGATGATTGTGCTGTCGGACGGGGAGCCAGCGGCCCAGGATTACCGCGACGCCGTCTTAGACACGAAAAACGCAGTCCGCACGCTTGTCAGTCAAGGCGTGCACGTTATGCACTTGTGCTTAATTGAAAACAACGATACGCGTCTGGTTGAGGCCATGAAACAGATGTACGGCCCCGGTTGTCTCGTTGTCCCCGGCATAAACGAGTTGCCGAAAGCAATGGACAAAGTCCTGTCGACGTTGATTCAACGGTCGGTTCTGTAACCAACGAGTTACACAGCTGACATGTGGAAAATGTCAGACACATACGAGACAGAGTGGTTGTAATCATAGATAGCGTGATATGGATCCCTGTTAAACCCTTTTTCTTTCAGCATATGCGCAGCCGTATAGATGGCGTCTTGCACATTGTGAATATTGGGGTACTTGTGTCCCGGTGCAGGAACTGCGTAGATCCGAAATGTCTCGGGCATAAATTGCATGGGGCCGATAGCTCCTGCAAAGCTCACGTCGAAACCTTTCGTGTCGAAATCCGTTTCTTCTTTATGAATGGCAGCCAGCACAGTCCAAGGAATTCCATATCGCTTTCCGGATGCTTGGTAGACGGGAATTAACGATTTCGGGGCGTTAGATATCAATTTTTTACTTGCCTCAGTAGGGTGATATGTAGCCTGTCGCGCGTGAATCGTCAGTTTCTGACCAGCATACAGGTTGCTATTCATACTCAGGCCGTTGTCGGCACGTAACTTGTCGATGGGTACCCCGTAAGCAACGGAAATACCCCATAAGCTATCACCTTGAGCTACCGTGTATATGAGACTACTTTGGCTTGTTGTCGACGATCCACTTGTCATCACTAATTTTTTCGGAATTCGCAGCGCTTGTCCAATTTGCAAGAGATCCGTTGTTAGATGATTGTCCGCTTCTAATGCAGCAACGGTTGTTCCATGCGATTTGGCTATGGACCACAAACAATCACCTGATTGTACGTGAATGACAAGTTTAGGTGAGACAGGTACCGAACGATGTTGATGGGAGAGTGAATGCGTATGGATATAGTCGGGAAAGATAGGCGTTTCATCATGTGTCCCGGAATTTGTTCCCGATCCGGTGTTCGTTCCCGTCTCGCTTGTGACTACATGCGTGTCCATCTCACTGTCAGTCATTCGAGAACTCGCTTCTTGACGGGATGAAGCGCTTCGGCTGGTCCACAACGAGCCACCTAGGAAATACGTAAAGGCAACGACTGCTAAGACGAATGCGAGTACAAGAGAGAGGCCTGTCCGAACCTGCCTAATCACACACATCTTCCTTTCGAGAGCTTGTCTATAGAAGATGTACGCGTGGAAAGAGGGAAACATGCCTCCGTTTCAAGGAATAGATGCTCGTCCAAACATACGGTCGGTTGGTCGGACATAGAATGTCATTGTGGGTCGCCTGTGCAACGGATGTATCGTCAAGCACGCGAAAGGAAGCGAAGCGAACCATGTGGCAACTGTGGTTGACCGGTCTTATTGGAATCTGGCTCATCATCTCGCCGTGGATCTATAATTACGCAAGCCAAGCCGGTGCGCTGTGGAACAGTATCATTTTCGGTGTCATTGTTTTAATTTTGGCAATCTGGGCAGCTGTGCAGTTCAAAAATCGCTCATAGTCTAAGGGAATGCACAGGTGACCCTAAAAAATCCGCCCAAATGAGGGCGGATTTTTTATGCGGACAAATGACATGACTCGATTACTTCCAGGAGCACGCCAACGAATTGCTCTGCTGACAACGGACAGAGTTCCAGTTCAATTTCACCTGTGGCGGGGTTTAACAATTGAATGATATATGTACAGTTGTGTGTACAATCCAACTGATTTGGATACGCGGCATGCTCTTTACCCAAAATTCGAAAGTCGTAATGGCTCATACAGAACACCTTTCCTGGCCTTCGTGCTTGTTCGTCCAGTTCAATTCAGGCCACAATATCAATATTTGACCGATAACACTTTTGGCAAACGTATCATACACTGCCCTAGGAAGCGACGAGGGGATAAGAATCCCCTCCGTCTAGGGCACAATGCTCTAGACGGAGGTTTAAATATATATTTTGTCTCAAGAAGGACATGGTCGTTTCATCATTCGTTGCCCCGGTAACATGCCTTGCGTATTGGCACGGTGACAAAGGATTACATATGGAAGTCTCAGAAAGACAGGCGGCCCTTAAACGTGGCCGCCTGTCTTTGATCACTTTGCGTCTGGTTGGAAGGAGGGCGGCTGGTGACACGATTTCTTCGGTTTCTCAACTTGGCTGCTGTGACCAGCTTGGGAGCTTGTGCTTCGTCGATTTGCCTTTGGATAGTTAAACGTGTTGCTGTTTCCCATCGATATCGCCTCCAGAGCTAACGTACCCGTGGAGGTACAGGATCATGACTGGCAAAGAAAGCGAGTGAGAAGCCACGGTTTGGTACGATGAGAATTACCAGTACCCGTTTCGCAAAAACTACAGGCGGAAGGTGAGATAAATGCGGACACTTGACAAGCTATTGTACACGGCAATACTCGGAGGTTTGGTCGTCATTGGACTTTTGTATCTCTTAATTGGCACAAATCATTTGTTCTGACACTGGCACAAACAGGCGCAGCCCTGCATAATGAAGGGCAGCCACCGGAGGTGCCAATTCGATGTACAAATTTACCGTAACTGAAAAGGAAGCCGGGCGAAAATTGTCGACGCTGCTTGCCAACCAACACGGGATGTCTCGTCGGTTGATACGTCGGTCAATTGGCGTTGACGGAATTAAACGGAATGGCCAAAGGGTTATGTTATCCGCAGTCGTACAAGCTGGAGATGAAATCACGGTAGAATTTCCGGAAGAGGTATCGAATGTAGAACCTGAGGCCATGACACTCGATATTTGCTATGAGGACAATGACGTTCTCGTTGTTAACAAACCTGCGGGAATTCTCACCCATCCATCTGCACGTGAACGGACGGGGTCCCTTCTTGCAGGCGTTGCCGCGTACTTGTCTCCACAAGGACTGGTGCCGCATTCCGTTCACCGGCTGGACAAATATACGTCTGGTGCCATTCTGTACGCGAAACACGCTCATGCCCATCACTTACTGGATATGGCGTTGAGATCGAATTTAGTTCACCGCCATTACGTAGCGCTCGTTTACATAGCGGACGACACGCTGGTACCTCGGGAGAAGCGGACGCTTGAAGATTACATTGCGCAAGACCCAAACAAGCCATCCCGCCGAGTGATTGGGGATGAGAACACTGGACAAATGGCCGTCACACATGTTCAAGCAATTGCCTCGATTGGCAATCTCCACGTTTGTGTATTTCAGTTGGAGACCGGGCGCACACACCAAATTAGGCTACAAATGGCATCTCGTGGAATGCCATTGGTTGGGGACAGGGACTATACATATGCCTTCAGTGGCGAACCACCTACCGATGAAGCTCGCTATTATGAACGTGTACTACCGCATCAAGCACTCCACGCGTACCGCTTACGGTGGAAAATTCCCACCAATCACGTTGAGCACGATGTATATGCGCCTCCGACAACTGAATTGGAGGAACTTTGGTCACTTTTTGGTGGGGCAGTTCGTCTCCGCGAATTGACCGAACGGGCCTCCAGCTGAATGGAATCCGCATCCGTTTCTGTTTTTGGTAAACTACAAGGAGACTTTTGTCTTTATGACGGTCGAAAGGAGTGTTGTCATGACCGGTTTTAAACATCTTGATACGCTAAAGGAACTTGTGACTCTTCACGGTGGACCTGGTTTCGAGCATGACGTCCGAGCTCGAATTGAACAGGCTTTTCGAGCATATACCGACGATATTCAGGTGGATACCCTAGGTAATCTCGTTGGGGTCATCAAAGGAGAGGGAGAAGGGCGGCGACCACGCATCCTCTTATCCGCGCATATGGATGAGATCGCCCTTGTCGTGACACACATTGAAAAAGGCGGATTTTTGCGCGTTGCCCAGGCTGGCGGATTCGACCCACGAACGCTTGTTGGGCAGGAGGTATTCGTACATACAAAAAGCGGACGGTTGCTTGGCATTGTCGGATCGAAACCACCGCATCTGACCGCTCCCGAAGAGCGGGGGAAAGCAGCCCCACTCGAAGACTTATTTATCGATCTCGCCACAAGCGAAGACCATGTTCGGGAACGAGTTGACGTTGGCGACAGAGTCACCTTGTCGCGAGATGTCTATGATCTGCAGAACGATCGCATTGCGGGCAAGTCTCTAGATAATCGGACCAGCGTTGCCATCATCTTAGAGACACTAGAGGTATTAAAGGGCCTGCGGCATGTTGCCGATGTATACGCCGTTGCCAGTGTGCAGGAAGAAGTTGGGGTTCGCGGTGCGGCGACCGTCGCCTATGGCTTGAACCCGGACATCGCTGTCGCCATTGACGTGACGTTTGGAGCGTTTCCGGGACAAGCGTCTGACGAAGGATTTGTCCTCGGGGGTGGCCCCGCCATTTCGTTTGGGCCAAATCTACACATGAAAGTATTCCGGCATCTTACCTCCGTTGCGGAACGAGAAGGCATTGCGTATCAAATTGAGCTGTCTCAGGGACCCGTCGGTGCGGACGCACGAGCGTTCCAGATCGCTCGCGCGGGCATCGCTTCCGCACTCGTTGGCATCCCCATTCGCTACATGCACACGTCCGTCGAGACGGGCTCATACCGTGATATTGTCGCCTGTGCACGGCTTTTGGCCCACTATATCGCCGACGTCGGTGGGGACACAGTGGAGGGATTGTCATGCTACTAAAGAAACTGTCCGAAGCCATGGGTCCGTCGGGCTTTGAGGATGAAATTCGGGACCTGATTCGAGCCGAAGTGACACCGCTTGTGGACGGTGTCCGAACCGACGTGCTCGGCAACTTGATCACGGTGAAGGGCGAGCAGAAGCCTGGGCCACGGGTCATGCTTGACGCCCACATGGATGAAGTCGGTCTAATGATTGTAGAGGTTTGTGATGGGGGTAAGGATGGCGGGTTATTGAAGTTCCGTGCCCTTGGCGGGATCGATCCACGGGTTCTTGTGTCCAAACCTGTCTTCATTGGCGAGAACCGCATTCCGGGCGTGATCGGGGCGAAACCAATTCACCTGCAGGAGTCAGAGGAACGCCGCAAACCGTTACCAATGGACCACCTGTATATTGATATCGGGGCAAAAGACGCGGAGGATGCGAAAAAGATGGTCAAGCCTGGCGATGTAGCCATTTTTGCCACGCGGTTTGGCGAAATTGGTGAGCGGGCCGTCAAGGGCAAGTCATTCGACGATCGTATTGGTTGTTCTCTGCTCATCGAAGCCCTCAAAGACACGTACTCCATGCCCCTCATTGGTGCCTTCACGGTGCAGGAGGAGATCGGACTACGCGGTGCCCAGGCGGCTGCTTACGGGATCAATCCCGACATTGCCATTGCTCTGGAAGGCACCGTTTGTTTCGACGTCGTAGGGGCTGCGTCACATGGCCAATCAACTGTCATGGGTCAAGGGCCTGCACTGACCATTCAGGATGGTCAGACTGTGGCTGACAGACGCTTTCTCGAGTTCATGATGGAAGTAGCAAAAAAGAACGGTATTCCCTGCCAACTTCGCCGAGTCAAGGGTGGGAGTAACGATTTTGGTGTCATTCACAAAGTGCGCGCGGGGGTAATCGGCGGTGCAATTTCCGTGCCAGTACGTTACATTCACGCGCCAGCGCAAATCGCATCTCTGGACGACTATGAAAACTCACTGCGTCTCTTGCAGGCGATTCTACAGGAAATTGGACGAGGAGGTTTTACGGCATGAAGGAGTTGATTCTTAAACTCGCAAAGGAAATCGCGCCATCTGGATCGGAACGCGCATTTCAATCTCAGCTGTTGGCGGAAGTACAGGACGTTGCGGACAACGTTCACGTCGATACGCTTGGCAACGGGATCGCTCGCAAAAACGGTGAGGGGCCACATATTATGCTCGCGGCACACGCGGACGAGCCGGGCGTCATGGTTGTCGATATTGATGATGAGGGCTTTCTCCGTCTCATCGCTGTGGGAAACTTGGATCCGAAGCATCTTTTGCATCGTCAAGTCGCGTTCACAAATGGCGTAAGGGGATCAATTGAGCTGGAGGAGAAAGTCAAAGTCGCGGACGCTACATATGACCACCTGTTCGTCGATATCGGGGCGACATCGAAGGAAGACGCACTCGGCCGCGTTTACATAGGTCTTGCGGGCGTCGTAGTCAACGATGTGACGGAGCTAGGTGAACGGAAACTGGTCGGCCGCGCTTTGGACAATCGGGTTGGTTGTGCTGTAGCCATCCAAGCATTTCGGGAATTAGCGGCGGCGAACCGAAACGTTACCCTCGTCTTTACAGCTCAAAGCGTCGTCGGTGCACGTGGGGCTCGCACGGCTGCTTATCAGATTGCGCCTGATCTCGCTCTCATTATCGACGCTGCACCGGCAAGCGACGTACCCGACGGGAAACGCACGTCACTGAAGCTGGGCGGTGGGCCGGCTGTGAAGATTATGGATGGGACTGCAATTGTCCCCATCGATGTGAAGGACCACTTGATTGAGACGGCTAAAAAAGCAAACCTGACCGTTCAATATGAGGTTTGGCCAGGTGGGCAGTCGGATGTTGGGTCTGTTCAGTTGTCTGTCGATGGAATTCGTATCGGCGGCGTTTCGTATCCAGCACGCTATGTTGGTTCGACACAAACGGTCGTCGATTTGCAAGATGTTGAACAAGTCCTGCAGTTGACAGTTGCGGCGGCAAAAACATTCAAACAGGCGTAATGAAATGATCCGGCAGCACACCGCCTCGAGTGGTGTGCTGTGATATAATACGGGCTATTCAATCGGCTTTATCTGTTTTTTATCTAGGATTTGATTTAGGAGGGGCTTCTTTTGATTCGGTATTTGTCAGCAGGGGAATCGCACGGCCCAGGTCTGAGTATTATCATAGACGGCTTCCCGAGCAATCTCCCCGTCTCCAAAGACGTTATTGACGACCAGCTTCGTCGTCGTCAAATGGGGTACGGACGCGGGTTCCGGCAGCGAATTGAAACCGATACGGTTGAGGTTACGAGCGGCATTCGTTTTGGCAAGACACTCGGTACGCCAATCACGATGAATGTGGCGAACCGAGACTTCAAGAATTGGACGGAACGGATGTCTGTCTTCGGAGACAAGCCAGATGACTTGAAGGAAATTTACCGTCCACGACCAGGTCATGCCGATCTCGCCGGTGCCATCAAATATGACCACGAAGACATCCGCAACGTGCTCGAACGGGCCAGTGCCAGAAACACGGCGACAATCGTAGCAGCTGGTGCGCTGGCAAGACAGCTCCTGGGGCAGTTCGGCATCCAAGTCACGGCTCATGTGGTTGAGCTTTGCGACGTTGTAGCGAAAGACTTGCCAGATGATCTCGACGCCCTGATCGAAGCTGCAGATGCATCGGAAGTCCGTTGTGCTGACAAGGAAGCGGAAGCACAGATGATTGCGCGTATCGACGAGGCGAAGAAAAACGGCGATACGGTTGGCGGCATCTTTGAAGTCATCGTACGTGGGTGCCCCATTGGGCTCGGTAGCTATGCCATGCCGGATCGGAAATTGGATGGTCGTCTCGCTGGTGCGCTCATGAGCGTCCAAGCCATTAAGGGCGTGGAGATTGGCCTCGGATTTGAGGCTGCACGACGCTTTGGCTCGAAAGTCCACGATCCAATTGCGCACAACGGCTCACGATACCTGCGTTCGTCGAACGGGGCTGGTGGTCTCGAAGGCGGCGTGACAAACGGGGAAGATGTCGTCATTCGCGTAGCTATGAAGCCTATTTCCACACTCTACAAACCGTTGCCAAGTGTGAACATGAAGACGAAGGAAACAGAACTCGCTGAAATTGAACGTTCCGACTACTGCGCCCTGCCAGCCGCGTCTGTCGTGGGAGAAAATGTAGTGGCATGGGTTATCGCCGACGCGTTGACGGAAAAGCTTGGCGGAGACTCATTAGAGCAAATGAAGGATAACTATGACCAGTACATCAAGCGGGTGAGCAGACGATGAGACGTATCGAAGTCCGAAGCGCCGCGGGCACGTATCCCATCATGCTCGGGGCGGACGTCTTCACGCAAGCTGGTTCGCTGGTGCTGGAACTGGGGTTCCGCCGGGGCACCAAAGTGACCATCATCACGGATGATACTGTAGCATCTCTTCCGTTTGCCGATACCGTACTCACATCCTTGGACGAAGCCGGATTCGTTACCCAGACACTCACGGTTCCGGCGGGTGACAGTAGCAAGTCGATGGATATGGCCATAGATTTGTACCGGGGTTTGTTAAAGTTCGGGATGCGCCGGAGCGATCTCGTCGTCGCGCTAGGCGGCGGAGTCGTTGGTGACTTGGCTGGGTTCGTAGCGGCCACCTATTTGCGTGGAATCGCATTTGTGCAAGCGCCAACGACATTATTGGCGCACGATAGCAGCATCGGCGGTAAAGTCGGCATTAATTTGCCCGAAGGGAAAAACTTGGTGGGTGCTTTCTATCCGCCGCGCGCCGTTTTGTATGACTTGTCTGCCCTTCGCTATCTGCCTGTTCGTCAATGGACAAACGGGATGGCGGAAGTGATTAAACACGGGATTATTGCAAATCCGGAATTATTTGCGAATTTAGAAGCGAAACCGTTGACGGAGTGTCCTCTACCCGATACACTCGAGCCAATTCTTGCCGCAGCCATCCAAGTGAAAGTGGACGTCGTTCAAGCGGACGAACGAGAATCGGGTCGACGACAGGTTCTGAATGTGGGGCACACCATTGGGCACGCAATCGAACAGCGATCACACTACCAGTTGGGACACGGCGAAGCCATTTCCATTGGTATGGTCCTCGAAACAAAGCTAGCGCAAGCGAGAAATCTATTGGCTCAAGCAGATGCTCTTCGGATTGTTTCTGTACTTGAGGCGCACGGTTTACCCGTTCGCACGCCGGCCGACGAATTTTCCGAACTGCGAGGACTTATCGACGTCGATAAGAAACACGGGAGCGCACTTTGGACGTTTGCCCTACCTGTCGCGATCGGCGACGTGCGAGTTGTAAGCGATGTTCGACCTGAGGAAGTAGAAGCGGTATACGTTCAATCGCTGAGAGCAGCGGTACGATGTCAAGGCCATAAGTTAACATAATATCTTTAGAGTCGCTGCTTTTTTGGAGGTGGTGCCGAATTTAGCAACACTCAACTAAGCCCACCCTACCTAGCTTTTCACATTTTTCCTGTAAAGCTAGGAACTGGTGGCCCTGGTACCGATCACGTTTATGTTATGCGCGTTGTCGGATCACCTCCGGAGTGTAGAGTCGGTTGGTCTTTAGCAGATAGAAGACCACCCGCATTAGTTTCCGGGCTGTAAGCGCAAGGGCACGTCCCTCGGCAAATTCTTTCGGCTCCGCTTTCTTCTTGGCATAGTACTCGGCAAAAACAGGGTCGTGCACCCGGACGCTGTTGGCCGCTTCAACCATGTAGTACTTGAGATAGCGGTTGCCAGAATGAATGAGTCGAGTTCGGTTTGCTGTGAACTTCCCGGACTGGTGAACTGTCCAAGCGAGCCCGGCATGCTTTGCTGCTTCCGTGTGACTCTTGAACTGGCTAACGTCCAGTTCAGCCACAATGCCAGAAGCGAAAATGGGACCGATACCGGGAATGGAATCGAGCGTTTGCGGGATCGTCGCCAAGTGGTCCTCGATGCCTTACGCAGCGCCTTAAGCTGCTCTTGTGCCGTGCGAATCATGCGAATGCTGGACGCCATCGCGAGATTCACCGAGTCCGACATCGACTGCGGCAACCGGTACGAGGAGCGAGCGGCCTTCTGCAAGGCCTGAGCGACTGCCTCGGGGTTTTCGAAACGATTCTTGCCATGCTCGACAAGGAAGTCAATGAGACGATCCAAGGACATCTCAGCGATTTCCTCGGCGGATTCAAATTCCTCCATGACGGCCAATGACGTGGCAGAGAGCTTGTTTCTACGAAAGGGTCCAGTGATGGTATAGTCACTGAACTTGAGAAACAGGTTCGTCATGAGGAAATTGCTTTCCCGAGTCAGGTCCTGCATCAGGTGATAGCGAGTACGTGTCAGACGTTGCAGCGCCATGAGCGGTTCGCTCCACGTAAACGGATGCGGGAGAAGGCCTGTCCGAAGCTTGGCTGCGATGAACCAGGCATCCACTCTGTCGTTCTTGGGGGCGCTCAGGAAATGAGACTTCTTAAACTCCCGGATGAGGCTGGGATTAAAGACGTACACCTTACGCGGAACGCCGAAGTCCAAGTGACGTTGCAGATACATGGCGGCATGAGTTGAGAAACAGCCCGTATGTTCGAGGCCGAAAAGAATCTCTTCAGACTGGAGCTGTTTCGCCAGCTTGGTGATGCGCTCCTGAAACTCTAAAATACCGGGACGATTGTTGGTAACAGTGAATCGACTCACTGGTCGTTTCTCATCGTCCCGCGTCAAACAGCAAACCACGTTGGCTTCGCTGCTTACATCAATTCCGACAAATAACGGAGAGGGCATGGTATCACCTCCTTCGGCTGGGATGCAGATGTCTACGGCCTTGGGATGACCCTGGGAAACCCATGAACGACAGCCTTGCGAGCTATTGGAATACACCGGGCGTCATCGGTGCACGAGCCTCCCTCTGCTGGCAGGAGGGATGACTGACCGGGAAACAGTCAGCGTGTAGGTCTATTCCATGGGGCCAGGGGAACACTCTCAATTCGGAAGACACCCTTAAATAAGGGGCAACGGGGGGCATTGGAACATTCCCTTGGTAAACACCTAAGGCTATTGTCCCAAGGTCAGCCCAAGGTCGCAAACAGTCTGTGTTTTGAGTTGATGGTCACGGTGGATGGACTCCTTACGGCTCCCGCGCTTACGCTTGGGCTACATCCTCCACCTACTAATTTTCAAGGAACAGAAATTTATAAGAGTAACTATTTAATCTGGTTTTATGTAAACCAAATCGGTAGCTGCTCTTAATATACAAGGGAGGCTTGACCATGAAAGTTCGGGGAGTGCGCGGAGCAACCACTGTGCCCGCTGACACGAGTGAGAATATCTTCGAGGCAACAAAAGAGTTGATGGAAGAAGTCGTGCGTTTAAACGACATTGACGTGGACGACGTCGCGAGTGTTCTATTGACCATGACACCGGATTTGTCCGCTGCGTTTCCAGCAAAGGCTGTCAGGAGTTTGCCGGGGTGGCAGTGGGTGCCACTGATGTGCGCCCGAGAAATTGGTGTTCCGGGCGCACTGGCGCGGAGCATCCGTATCCTCATTCACTTAAATACGGATAAGCGCCAGGATGAATTGGTCCACGCTTATTTGGGAGAAGCCGTACAACTGCGACCCGATTTAGCCACCGACTAACACTTTGTCATCATAAAGCAGAGTGGTCCTAGGCGAATGACGGTTGACGTGAGACGGTTTGGCATATACCATGATCACATGTAGCGAGCGCTGCATGTGATTTTTAGTTGAGTTAGATGAGTTGAGTGAGAGCTATGCATATTTTTCCTCATTGTCATGCTGGTTCGTCGGCATGTCCGTGTTTGTGCATGGTTCCTGAGAGGAGCTTTTGTTGAGATGAATCGCACTGTAGATCTCGCATTGCGTACGGTCGCCACAGGACACGCTTTGGACGTGGACGTGGCAGAAGAATTTATGAATGAGTTAATGAATGGACGTGTCTCATCCGTTCAAACGGCTGGCCTCATCAGTGCAATGGCGGTCCGGGGCGAGCATCCGTCGGAAATCGCTGGATTCGCTCGTGCGATGCGGCGAAATGCCATGCAGATGACGGCGCCCGCAAATGCCATTGATACGTGTGGTACGGGCGGTGACGGAGCAGACACGTTTAATATTTCCACGACGGTGGCGCTCATCGCTGCTGCGTCGGGGATCCCGGTCGCCAAGCACGGCAATCGTGCAGCGTCCAGTCAAAGTGGCAGCGCGGATGTCTTGCAAGCGCTGGGTGCCCGAATTGACTTGGATGCATCCACGTGTGAGAAACTTCTCGCGCAAACCAACCTCTGCTTTCTGTTTGCTCCCGTCTTTCACCCGGCCATGAAACATGCAGCAACGGCTCGTAAAGAACTCGGTTTCCGCACCATCTTTAACATCCTAGGGCCCCTCACGAATCCGGCAGGCGCTAAGCGGCAGGTGTTAGGTGTATTTCGTGAAAATCTCGTAGAAACCGTGGCCCATGCCCTTGCGGAACTCGGTGTCGATCACGTTCTTGTCGTCCACGGTGCAGGTGGCCTAGACGAATTGTCCATTTCCGGTCCTACTACAGTTGCTGAAGTGAGAGGCAAGCAGGTGGATCTGTTTACCGTTCTTCCGGAAGAAGTCGGCCTACACCGCGCAGATATCTCCGCGGTTCGCGGCGGTGACGCACGGCAAAACGCCGAGATCATCGATGACATTCTCGCTGGCCAGCCCGGTCCCAAACGAGATATCGTTCTACTGAACGCTGCCGCAGCACTGTACGTCGGAGGCCATGTTCGAACCTTGACGGACGGTGTGAAACGAGCCCGTGAGGTCATTGATTCAGGTGCAGCACAGCAAAAGCTACAGGAGTTCGTCCGTGCTAGCCACGAATTTGCTCCGTATTCAGCGGAGGTGATCGGTGGATGAGTTTCTTAGATAACATTTTAGAGACCAAGCGGGCCGAAGTCGCAACATTACAACGTGCCCGCGCGTCTTTCAATACAAGCAAAAAGCGTGATTTTCGCTCATTCAAAGGTGCGCTTTTACAGCGGTCGTCGCTTGGCGTCATTTCTGAGATCAAACGAAAGAGTCCGTCAAAAGGGGTCATTCAATCAGAAATCGATCCCATAGCGCGGGCCAAAGTGTACGAAAGAGCGGGTGCAACGGCTATTTCTGTGTTGACGGATCGGGATTTCTTCGGTGGATCCATGGAAGATCTACGGGAGGTTCGCAAATCCGTAACGATTCCTGTGTTGCGCAAGGACTTCATCATTGACGAAATTCAGATTGACGAAGCGTACGCCGCTGGGGCAGACGTGGTTCTACTCATCGCAGCTGCACTTGCTCCGCGGCGCCTAAGTGAATTATCAGCTTACGCGCAATCTTTGGGATTGGACGTGTTGCTTGAAGTTCACGGCCTTCATGAAGTGGACGCAGCACTCGCCGCTTCGCCAAGTGTGATCGGAATTAACAACCGGAATTTGCACACGTTCGAAGTCGATCTCGGCATCACCGAACAAACCATCGCAGCCCTTCCGAAAAACCAAGTGGTCATCTCAGAGAGTGGAATCTTCGGACGTGACGACGCGCAACGCATGGTCGATGCTGGTGCACACGCGATTCTCGTCGGGGAGTTGCTGATGCGGCACAAGGACCTGGCGAATGTGGCACAATGCCTATCTGACCTGCAAGTTCCGTTCGCGCCCGCGTCAGTGGAAGTTCGATGACGACCCAAGCGCAAGTGAAGATATGCGGATTGCGTCCTGGTGACGATTTGCAATTCACAGCGCACCCGTTCGTCACACACGTCGGCATCATCTTTGTGCCTCCTTCAAAGCGGTATGTCGATCCCGCTGCTGCTCGCACCATTACGTCGAACGTGCATCACTCGTGCCGGACGGTGGGTGTGTTCGCAAACGCCCCGATGGCGGATGTCTTGAAGGTCGTCCGGGAAAGTGGCGTTCGCGTCGCGCAACTGCACGGAGATGAGTCCGTGGCGGATTGCACGGTCCTGCGGGACGCTGGATTAGACGTGTGGAAGGTACTGAAGGTGCCTACGACAGTTACCCAGGGAGCAGATCTCGACCGGCTTACTAGGGAGATTGAATTGTACGCGGATGTGACGAACGGACTGTTGTTGGACGCATCACCACCGACTGGTGCAAAGGTGACGGGTGGGTATGGAAGAACGTTTGACTGGAGTTGTCTCCAACAATTGACCCCCCACTTGGTAGGCATGAATTGGTGGGTCGCGGGCGGCATTGGTCCAGACAACGTGCGAAGCCTGTTAGATTCCTGCCAGCCGACCGGCGTCGATGTATCATCCGGTGTTGAGGTCGACGGAAGAAAAAACACACAACGAATCGTACAATTGCTAGAGGCGGTGAATGGTTGATGAGCGAAACATACTCCTTTCCCGATATAAATGGCCGATTTGGTGAATTTGGCGGACGGTATGTTCCTGAAACGCTGATGTCGGCTTTGATCCAATTGGAGAAAGACTATCTGAGATTGCGTGCTGACGATACATTTCAACAAGAACTGTCGTATTTCTTAACGCAGTATGCTGGGCGTCCTACGCCACTCTATTTCGCGGAACGTCTGACGTCTGCTCTGGGCGGACCTCGGATTTATTTAAAACGGGAAGATCTGAACCACACGGGAGCACACAAGATCAACAATACTATCGGACAGGCCTTGCTTGCTGTTCACACGGGCAAGAAACGCATCATCGCTGAAACAGGCGCGGGACAACACGGCGTGGCATCAGCCACTGTAGCAGCTCGATTCGGTCTTGAATGCACCGTGTTTATGGGCGAAGAAGACATGCGCAGGCAAGCACTCAATGTCTTCCGGATGCGCATGCTCGGGGCAGAGGTGGTTCCGGCCACTTCCGGCACAAGGACACTCAAAGATGCGACGAATGAAGCGATTCGTCACTGGGTGTCGCACGTGGATGACACGTACTACATTATCGGTTCAGTCGTCGGCCCCCACCCGTACCCGAAGATGGTGCGGGATTTCCAACGGATCATCGGAGACGAAACGAAGTCCCAACTGCAGGAGCAACAAGGACGGTTACCAGACGTCATCGTGGCCGCTGTTGGTGGCGGCAGTAATGCCATGGGTATTTTCTATCCATTTGTAAAGGACACCTCTGTTCGCCTGGTTGGTGTCGAGGCCGCTGGACGGGGTATTCACACGGAAGAGCACGCTGCGAGTATCAATCGTGGCCGTCCAGGCGTTTTGCACGGTTCCAAAACGATGTTGCTGCAAGACGACTTCGGACAAGTGACGCCGGCACACTCTATATCTGCCGGATTGGACTACCCTGGTATCGGTCCTGAGCACGCGCACTTGTCGGCGTCCGGGCGAGCAACCTACGTACCTGTCTCAGATGAGGAGGCCTTGGAGGCTTTTTACTATCTCTCAAAAACCGAAGGAATCATTCCGGCGCTGGAGAGTGCACACGCTGTTGCCTACGTCATGAGGGAGGCCAAAAACTTCTCGAAAGATGACCATGTTGTCATTTGTCTTTCAGGTCGCGGCGACAAAGACGTCGAACAAGTTGCCAACTTGAATGGGGGGGATCCAGCGTGAACCGGATCGAACGAACTTTTAAGTCCATTGCAGGGCGTGCTGCCTTGATTCCCTTTGTCGTAGCAGGCGATCCCGACTTTGATTCCTCTCGCAGGCTTATCCAGGGAATTCTGGAGTCGGGAGCAGATATGATTGAAATAGGCTTGCCTTATTCGGATCCCCTGGCCGATGGCCCGGTCATCCAGGCTGGAGCCGTGCGTAGTCTGCAAAGAGGATTTCAACTGCCTGATAGTATGCGTCTCATATCGGATATTCGGGAACAGACGGATAAGCCGCTGATTGCCTTCACGTACGTGAATCCCATCCTGCAATACGGTATTCGTACCTTCTTCGAACAACTGGCCGCATCAGGTGGCGATGGTGTCATTGTCCCCGACGTTCCGCTCGAAGAGGCGCCTGAACTAGCGGATATCGCACGGGAGAATGGAATTTCGTTTATTCCACTGGTCGCCCCAACATCGGGTGACGACCGAGTGCGACAAATATGCACGCAGGCGAGCGGTTTCGTCTATTGTGTCTCTTCGCTTGGTGTCACGGGAGAACGGGCGTCGGTCTCTGCCCATGTCGAGTCCCTGGTGGAGAGCATCAAGCGGTATACGGCAGTCCCGGCTTGCGTTGGTTTCGGTGTCAGTTCGCCTGAGCACGCTCGAGAAATCAGTCGGTATGCAGATGGCGTCATTGTCGGGAGTGCATATGTACGGCGGATCGAAAAAGTGGCTGAGCAGGGTCTGGAGCAGACGTTGGCGGACGTGAGAACATTTACAGCGGAGTTAAAGATCGCCTGCATGTAAATGATTTACTGGTTGGTTCGCACGGAAAACTGTGATAGACTTTTCAGAAAAATAATTGACAAAATGCTTGGAGAGGGAGATTGCCGTGATCGTTGTGATGAAAGAAGGTTCCACAAAAGCCGAAGTTGAACGCGTGATGGATGTGCTCAAGCAGAAGGGACTGGGTGTTCACCTGTCCGAAGGTGCAGAAACCACCATTGTGGGTGTCATTGGTCCCAAAGAGCGTGTTCGAGGATTAGGCATCGAAGGTATGCCTGGTGTTGAAAAACTCGTACCGGTCAGCAACCCATTCAAACTCGCAAGCCGTGCGTTTCACCCAGATAACACGACAGTCAAGGTAGGGGACCACATCATCGGCGGCAGCGAACCGACGATTATGGCTGGTCCGTGTTCGGTCGAGTCGCAAGATGGCCTCTTGGAAATTGCACGCGCGGTCAAAGCAAGTGGTGCACAGATGCTGCGTGGTGGGGCGTTTAAACCGAGATCGTCCCCGTACTCGTTCCAGGGGCTTGGTGAGGAAGGTCTCAAATACTTAGCGGCCGCACGCGAAGAAACCGGGCTTGCCATCGTCTCCGAGATTATGGAGCCGGGGCTTGTCGACATGATTACCAGTTACGTCGATGTTCTGCAAATCGGCGCACGCAACATGCAGAATTTTGCCCTCTTAAAAGCTGTGGGCAAGACCCAAACACCCGTACTTCTCAAACGTGGTTTTGCAAATAGTATCGAAGAATGGCTGATGTCCGCAGAATATATCATGTCCGAAGGCAACCCCAACGTCATTTTATGTGAACGCGGCATTCGCACATTTGAAACATATACTCGCAACACGCTAGACTTAAACGCAGTGCCGGTCGTACAGCATCTGTCACATCTACCCGTTCTTGTCGATCCAAGCCACGGAATTGGTTATGCTCGCTACGTGACAACGATGGCCAGGGCAGGTATTGCCGCCGGGGCTGCGGGTGTCATTGTCGAAGTGCATCCAAAACCGGAAGAGGCGTGGTCTGACGGAGGCCAAACGCTCACGCTGGATCAGTTTTCGGATATGGCGGAGCAGGTACGTCAAACATTCGAGTTAGTTCAGTCCTTCACAAAGCAACACAGTGTGGTGTAATTGTGGATTCCCTCTCATTCCCAAACATCTTGATCATAGGTGCTGGTTTAATGGGCACGTCGCTTGCGCTCGCAATCAAGCGGGCGTGCCCTAGCACCACCGTTGATGCGATGGAAGTAAGCCAGTCTCATCGCAAACAGGCCGCGGAACACGGTTGTTTTTCCCATATATACGAGACATTTTCTGATATTCAAGATCACTATGATGTGACGTTTCTGGCTGTACCTCCTGGCGTAGCCTCTAGGATGTTACCTCGCTTGGCGAACGTGGGTCACTATATTGTCGATCTCTGCAGTATCAAATCCCCGATTTGCGAGGCAGCGGAGTTGGCGCAAATGCAGGACAAATTTGTTCCTTCTCACCCTATGGCGGGGAAGGCAAGTGGTGGTCCTAAAGATGCTGAAGCTGCTTTGTTCGTGGACAGGCCCTGGATTTTTCTTGAATCGTGGAGTACGCCTCAGTCACTCATTCAGTTTGTCGTTTCGCTTGGAGCGCGTCCGACGTTCGTCGCTGATGCGGCGACACACGATGAGTGGATGGCATCAGTGAGCCATGGTATCCACTTGGCATCGTTGTCCGCTATGCTGGCCAGTCACGAACAGGGTGGGGCAGAAGAGGATAGCCGACCTTCCATCGCGGGTCCTGCGTTTTGGGACATCACCAGACTGGCAGCGTCTCCGAGCGAGTTCTGGGTGGACACGCTCATGACAAACAAACCGAATGTACAGCGGTACTTGCTTGCGCTCAAGCGCCAAATTCTCGCCTTCGAACAGGTTCTGGAAGACGGAGACGTACAGGAGCTGGAACGTCTTTTACGCGCTGCGAAAGACGCGAGATCTACATGGGAATCAAGGCGTCATGTCAATGGCGATCGAGATCGCCACTGACTACACGAACTTAACTAGAAGATTTGGTATTGACAGCGTTTCCATGATGAGATATGCTAACTCTCGAAGGGTGTTATGTTCTGATTTCTCTCCACTCCTAGCAGAATCTCCTGTTTGGAATCCGTGAAAGCGGATTCCTCTTTTTTTGTTCAACACGCTGTATACGTTCCCCCAATTTCATGAAAAATACATAGTATGAAACCACTGAATGGGGAGGGTATTGTTGCTTCTCTACCCACAAGGAGAAAACACCTTGTATGTACACGATGTGGATAGTGTGGATAGAACGCCGGCAATTCTCGATCTTCATCAGTTTGCTGAGCGGATACAAGCTATGCCTCCAATTCATGTCTACCAAATAACCAACGAGCGGCTTTGGGGGGCATGCCGAGAAGGTCTCACGGCACTGGATGTCATTCAATGTTTACGAAATCTCGCTGCAGCTCCACTTCCTCTCGCCATGCAAACGTACATTGTCAACACGATGAAACGGTTCGAGTGTCTTGCCTTTGTTCCACATCCGAAAGGGTTGAGACTTGTCGGTGAACCGCAGATTCTACAGGAGATTCAAGCACTCCCCTCCGTGTCCAAGTTTCTGAAGAGAGTGAGATCGGGTGAGGTGATCATTTCTAAGGGCGCCCGATTCTCTGTCAAAATGGCACTCGCTGCAGAGAACTATTCAATCCGTGAGGATGAACGGACTGGAGCAGAGGAGGAGAAACTTCACCTTGACATTTGGCTACGCGAACACGTCACACTCCGTCCGTATCAAGCCCGCGCGGTTGATGCCTTTACCGAACAGGAAACGACGTCCGGTGTCATGGTTCTACCTTGTGGCGCTGGAAAAACTGTGGTCGGTGTGGGCGTCATGACGAGACTAAAGCTCCGAACACTCGTCTTAGTACCGAATGAGGCGGCCGCTGCCCAGTGGTATACACACATCGTTAAATGGACGACATTGAGAGAAGAGGACGTCTGTATCGACGATGGAAAGGGAGATCTTCGTCCAGTGACCATCACGACTTACCAGCGCCTCACAGCCAAAAGGCGATCGGGCGAATATCACCAGTTTCACCGCTACACGGAGAGCGACTGGGGCCTCATCATTTACGATGAAGTTCATTTACTGCCTGCCCCTCTGTTCCGGTTCGCAGCAGATCTCCAAGGCGCCAGGCGACTGGGGCTCAGTGCGACGCTTATCCGCGAGGACGGACGAGCATCTGATGTGTTTTCACTCGTTGGACCAAAGTGTTTTGAAATATATGCAGAAGATCTCGTTCGTGAAGGGTATCTGTCACATGTTCGATGCACGGAAGTCCGTGTTCCGCTTGACGACTTGACACGACAAAAGTACGAACAAGCATCGGTCCGTATGCGTCATCGAATTGCAGCGGACAACAAAGCGAAACTGGACGTCGTGAAAGACATCTGCGCAAAGCATCGTGCGGACCAAATTCTCATTATGGGGCATTATACGGCGTTTTTGGCAATCGTCGCAGATGCGATGAACTGTCCCATGCTCAGTGGGGAAACACCGAGAAACGTGCGCTTAGAGACCTACGAGCGGTTTCGCGCGGGCGAGCTTCCGATCTTAGTACTCTCCCGTATTGCGAACGTAGCAGTTGATTTGCCGAATGCGGACGTGGCCATCCAAATCTCCGGATTGTTTGGATCTAGGCAAGAAGAGGCTCAACGTCTGGGACGATTGTTGCGGCCGAAGGCGCAGGGAGGTCATTTTTACACGTTGGTAAGCGATGGAACCATCGAGGAGAAAACTGCAGCACACCGACAGCGTTTCCTGGTCGAACACGGGTTTGCCTACAATCAATGTACCGCCGCTGACTTCAGCGAAGGGACGAATGAAATTGAAACTCAATGAATGTCTAAATCATGCGTCTGTGAACACATTGCGATCGATTGCCATTCACCAAGACTTGACCTGTTCATTGCATTCCAAAAACGACTTGTATCAATCCATCCTATACAACTTGCAGATTCGGTCAGAGGTTGAGAGGCTGGTCAGGAGTTGGCTCGGTGAGTGGGGAGAGGTTCTGTTACGTATTGGAATGTCTAATCGATCGCAATTTTCATCAGAGGAAATCGAAGCCTTGTTCATGGCAACGGGAATGAATCGGGACGACATCAATCGGGCTTTGGGACAAGGGTGGATGTTTGCTCGACAAGACCGATCCCTGCGGCCTCGTTACGTGATTCCAATGGAAATCCACGAGGCCATTCAAGCCAGTCTGTTTCGTGATTTTACCAGTAAAGTAGTTAACCGGGAGACGGAGCCACTCATTCAACGAGATGAAGTACATGCCCTGGTGAATGATCTGCACACCCTCATTGATTATGTGCTAAACCACGAAGTCCAACTGACGACTGACGGTGCTATGTACAAACGGCATACGCAACAGTTGATGGAGCTATTCGAGGTACCGGAGGACTTAAAGGTTTCTGAATGGCGTTTTGGCTATGGACGGCGCACACATGACTACCCGGACAGACTTGCTTTGCTGTATGATTTTGCTTACCAACACGGTATTCTGGTCGAAAGCACGAACCTAACGCTACAGGTTTCCGAGGCAGGGATGACCTGGCGAGAAAAGTCTCGGCCAGGTCAGTTGCAAAGAATGGTTCACTTCTATCTCAGCCTCTATCGTCGTCCCATTCCGCGCTTGCGGGACATTGTTGAAGTGATTCGCAGAGTCGCGGATCGTTGGGTTTCCAGTTCGTCTGTTCTTGCCGCTTGTGATCTGATGGTCAATTCGTTTTACTATGACACGCAAGAAGATGTATGGAATACCCGCATTGTTAAGATGCTGACCCACTTGGGCGTTCTCAGAACAGGTTTTGATCAAGAATCTGATGATTTATGGTTTCAAATGACGAATCTCGGTCAAGAATTACTAACGCAAGACGAAATGGATTTAGTAGACAAAACAACCAGTCAAGCGTCACTCATCGTCCAACCCAATTTTGAAGTGATGGTCACTGTTCACGACGGCAAAACCGAAGCCGTCCTGTCTCAGTTCGCTGATCTGAAGAGTGCTGGAGCAATTCGCATCTATCGCATTCTCGAGAGGACGGTTGAACGGGGATTCCAAGCAGGTTACGACTTCACTGCCTGGCGTGACATGTTGACCAAATGCAGCCTTGGTCCAATCCCTGGAAATGTGGAACGGACCCTCATTGAATGGCAGGCTGCACATCAGTCGTCGTCGCGTCCTTTAAGTTCCTGATAATCGGCTGAATGGCACGGCGGATCACACAAATTTAGAAAAACGGACGTCTGCAGGAAAACTAAAGTATGTGCCAGAATACAATAAACAAACAATTCGAAAATTTGTTTGTGGCACCGAAGCTCGGCCGTATTATCGGAGACATGGTGAAACAGGGAGGAGAATGGCTATGGGAACCATCGTATCCGTTGCTGAGAAGAAACATTTTCTGCGCTGGTTTCTGGCCAATTACGATTTGCAAAGTCGTGAGGCTGAAATGTTGTTGCGTTACATGATGACTCGTGAAAACGTGTTGCAGCGCGTTCATTTCGTCGATAACTTTCGTCACTTTTCCCGCGTGATTGTCATCTCAACCACTTGTGTTCACGTTGCTCCGTTTCGCTTCTATCGCCGCAATAAGCCGGTCACAACAGACGTTGAACAAGCGTTTATCGATCTTTATCAACATCCCGATGAAGACATATACGTTGGCTTATTCTTCAAGGAGCGTTCAACCTGCCCCGAGTTTGCAGCGGTGCTTGAAGAGCCAGCAAGAACCGAAATGGATCCAGCTGTCCGTGAACTCTTGTCTCTACAAGCAGAATGGGTGATTGATCAAGCACTTCGTGCTCATTGCCGGAAGCAACTGATGAAGGCAGTGGATGAGGCGTTGGATTCAGGGGATAGAACAGCTTTTATTATAGCGAGCAAAAAGCTCATCGAGTTTGACCAG
Organism: Alicyclobacillus dauci; assembly: GCF_026651605.1. Lineage (GTDB taxonomy): Bacteria > Bacillota > Bacilli > Alicyclobacillales > Alicyclobacillaceae > Alicyclobacillus > Alicyclobacillus dauci. Next base: position 2,438,757 of record NZ_CP104064.1, read on the forward strand.
AGTGAGCTAGCGCCACTTGGCATTTAAACACGAAGCCCATCCTCGGACCGTGTCAGAACAGAGGTTCACACGTCAGGCTTTGAGATGGTACCTAGTCCCTAAACCAGGCTCATCTACGTCTTTGGGCGTACGTGCTCATGGCTTGTTCAGGGGCTAGGGGTCCCACCTGGGAATCTAATTTTTGTTCTTTAAAAAACGCCGTTTTAACGGCGAATTGACTGTCACATCGTATGTAAACCCCTCACCGAGCACCTCGTGCACGTTACTGACGGTTACAAACGCTTTTGGATCTACTTCGTGGACAATTCGTTGTACGCGAACAACCTCTTCCCGAGCTACGACACAGTAGACCACTTGGCGTGATTGCCCGGTGTATCCTCCCATTGCCTGTAGCAGTGTCGTCCCGCGTTCCAATTGCTCGTGAATGGCCGCCACAATCGCCGAGTGGTTCTCGGAGATGATCGTCAACGCTTTACCGCTCTGTGCACCTTCGATGACAAAGTCGATAACGCGACTTGAGACGAACAGAGCCACCAACGAATACATCGCTACCTGTTTTCCAATCACAACAATAACCATCAAGATGACGATGAGGTCGATAGAAAACAGTGTTCTTCCCATTCCAACACCACGATAGTGGCGTAGAATACGTGCGATAATGTCTGCTCCACCAGTTGTGCCACCTGTTCGAAAAATGAGTCCAAGACCGATTCCCGTGACAACGCCGGCATAGAGCGCAGCCAGCAATCTGTCTTCGGTCGGAATGTGAATAAATTTCGTCAATTCGCTGAAAACAGACACACCGATTACTCCAACCCCTGTATTTAAGACGAACTGGCGACCGAACATCCGCCACGCAATAAACAGAAGAGGAATATTCAAGATGAAAAACGTTGCACCCACAGGAAGGTGAAACAGATAGAGAAGCAGAACCGAGATGCCGACAAAACCGCCTTCGGCCAAATGGTTCGTTATCAAAAAACCATTAAGGCCAATGGAATAGATGAGACTGCCGGCAAGAATCATGAGCCACTGAACAGGACTCCTATACAACATTTGCAAGCTCCTTCGATATCAATCCGTATGAGACAAATGTTGACCTGTCTCCGTGGCTATTATACGGAGCACTTATGATTGGGGCAATCGACTTCTGTGAAACGCGAGAACCAGAATAAAAAACAGGCTGATCCAGCCAAATGTCGTATATGCATAGGCGACAATAGCTCTGAATCCAAAATGACTGAAAGCACCGGCTAGCAGAAGGGTCACGCCACTGCCTATGAGAAGTTGCTTGCGACTTGCCGCTACCGTCGCGGTCAATGCATAGACATTCCCGACTAACGTTGAGTATATTTCCCCGAATAGGACAGCGATAAAGCACCCCGTTAGCCAAGGCGCAAAGTGACCTGCGATGTATGCCATTGGGATGGCGTACAGCATTGCTTCAGGCATGTATGTGAACAGGGCGAAGGCGACAGCAAGCAGCATTCCACCGAGACCAATCGCACCCAACACCGCACCATGTTTGAGTACTTTGATCTCCCCGATTTGTCCACCCAAGGGAACCAGCACGCCGACAGACAATCCAATGTTCATTGCGGCATAAAGAAGGGCTGAAAGCCATACCGGAAACCCAAATTGATTGGTTGGTCCTGTATGATGCAGCGCTGGCTGAACGGCGTGATGATGATGGAGCAATGTGTGAATGGCCGTGTATAGGACAAACGAGACAAGCATAGGCACGATGACACTGTTGACCTTCATGAGACCGTTCATTCCAAATGCCATGGTTGCAAATGTCGCAATAATTCCAACAAATACACCGATTGTAAATGGCATACTGAGCTGTTCTTTGAACAACTCACCCGTCCCTGCAAGCATGGCGACTGTAACGCCGAACAGCATGATGAGCAAAACGGCATCAATCGTACGCCGAAGACGAGGGCCAAACATATGAGCGTTGAGATCGCGAAACGATGAGGCTTTCAAAACGGCTCCAAGCGCCATAAGTCGATACCCGAGCCATGCGAATAGAACTGTGACAAAGACGATGGACAAATAGGCGACGGGACCGAACCGGACAAAGAACTCGTATACCTCACGCCCGGAGGCAAACCCTGCGCCGACCACTGTACCAATATAGACGCAGGCGACTTGAATACTCATTAATCGCTTCGACATGCAGACCCCCCCATACACGCACGCTTATAGATATGGACAAGAACACAGAATCATGCCAGGTGTTCTGACGATTGGACATGTTCATGCATGCACGCCATATACATCTAGTAGGCATGTCCTGTTCTTTGACAATTTTATAAAGGAGGGTGGATATGACCACGTTGCAGGCCATTATCATGGGAATCGTGCAAGGCGTGACCGAATTTTTACCCATCAGCAGTACAGGCCACGTCGTCCTCGTGGAAAAGTTATGGCATATCCATGTTGAAAGCGACACGCTATTCATTCTACTGCTTCACCTGGGAACATTGGTTGCAGTGCTGTACGCCATGCGCAAAGAGGTCGCTTGGCTCATGTCGCACCCAAAGTCGCGAACGACCTGGATGATTCTCGTAGCATTACTTCCCACGGCAGTCGTTGGGGCAATCTGTGAAGAGTGGTTTGAAAGCTTATTTGACTCGGGAATCACGATTGGCTTCGAGTTTGTCATCACAGGTGTCGTACTTTGGTGGATGGACAGCGTCGCCACTGGGAAGAAGAACGAGTCGACGATGTCCGTATCGGATAGTTTATGGATCGGGACATTCCAAGGAATCGCCATTTTGCCAGCGTTATCGCGGTCTGGGTTAACGATTGCGGCTGGGTTGTGGAGGGGGATGGGCCGGGATGCCGCAACGAGTTTTTCCTTCGTTCTGTCCATTCCAGCCATCTTAGGAGCAACGCTCGTCAAGCTGGATGATATCTTCGAAAACCCGGCCGGAGCGCTGGCCTTGCCCTGGGGTCAAATGTTGGCGGGCACACTGGCTGCTGCCATTGCCGGCTATTTCGCAGTCATCGGTACGCGTTGGTTGGTCAACCGCAGTCGCATGCGAATTTTCGCCCTTTACACATGGGTGTTGGCCGCTTTTGTATTGTATGACCAACTGGTTGGCCACCACTATTTCCCTTCTCTCCTTCCTTAATGGGACAAGGTCGACACTGACAAGGATTTGTGAAACCAGTGTCGACCTTGTTTTGTTTGATCGCCGCGGAAGCTACGATGGCGTGCATAGGTTTAGCGACCAGATTTAATGGTGTAGTGGCTGACCAAGCCCGTGGCCTGCAAAAGAAAAGCAGCCCCTTTTCACGCATCACGACGTGAAGGGGACTGTTCATTGTACTGATATGTGATCCAAGGCGGAGTTTGATCCCTATTTTATGCGAGCATGAAAGCTGATGATGCGCACCCGTCTGAACATACCAAAGATGACTGAAGCGCCAAGCATGGCGCAGATAGCAATAATCCAGAAAGAAAATCCGTACTTCGTGACGTGCCAGAACGAATGGCCGGTCGACGCCGCACCAACAGCAGTGAACGATGTGACGTGGGCAAATGCTTGGGCTGCCGTTTGGCCCATGCCCAAGAACCAGAGTACTACCGTTAAAGCTGCTGCCAACACAGCGTGCAGAAACCGCGCCAGAAAATACGGTTTCATCCGGATGTCCGTCTGTGTTAAAACACTGGCAACCTGCGCGTGGACGGACAGTCCACTCCAGGCGATAATGCCGCTGATGAGTGCAAGCTTTTGCAGCATCGGTGCCGAACCTGCCGCAGCCGCTTGGGCACTGCCGATATCGAGTTCAAGAATACCTGCTAAAGTGGGATTGACCAAGCCTCCATTGATATGGAACAAGTGGTATACCAGCGCAATTGGCCAAGCAACAATGGCCATGATGCCGCTGATGTGGAGGATCTCAATTAGCACCGCAAAGAACACAATAAAACCACAGATCATGAGGATCGTTTGAATCGACTCCGTTACAGAATTGCCGAGCAGCTTGCCAAACGGACGTCCATCCTCGTCTCGAGCTCGAAGTGTTTCTTGGAACGCGCGTTTAATCAGGTTTCCCCGCGGACGCACGTTGTTTCGTGCCTGCAGTTCCGCTAGATGCGTTTTGTCATTTCGTCCCCAGAACTTGAAGAGAACCCCCACCAGAAACGAGGAAATATAGTGTGCGACTGCTAGTAGACCGCCGACCGCTGGTGATTTAAGCATGCCAACTGCGACGGCACCGAACATGAACAGCGGATCGGCTGTGTTTGTAAATGCGAGAAGTCGTTCTCCTTCGATTCGGGTGCATTGGTTTGTCTCCCGGAAGCGTGCCGTGATCACGGCATCCATTGGATATCCGGCAGCAAGGCCCATGGAGAGTGCAAACGCGCCAACACCGGGTACGCTGAACAATGGTCGCATGAGTGGTTCGAGAAGCACGCCAAATCCTCTAACGACACCCAGCCCCAACAAAATTTCCGAGAGCACGAAGAAGGGCAGAAGTGACGGAATAATAACTTCCCAGCACACTTTTAAGCCCGACATACCGGCCTCAAACGCCTGCTTTGGGTAGACCACGAGCGCGATTGTAAAGATGATCGCCATCACGGCCAGCAGCAGGGTAGATAGGTGGCTTTTTTTGCCTCGGCTCAAGCTCATCACTCCTTTTTCACAGCCAGACTGACGATCCGAGCTGGTCCGCGATTGTCCATACATTCATATGTCCAAGCTGAACGTTTATGTTTCGCGTTCACTGTGGGCTATAATGGAGCTACATCGTTTGCGAAGGGGCGTACTGTGTGGACATTCAGGTCTTGCAGAAACGGGTGGACGAGTACATAGGGCAGTTTCAAGAGGGATACTTTCAACCGATGACACTTGTGGTCCGATTGTCTGAGGAACTCGGTGAACTGGCTCGTGAAGTCAATCATCATTATGGAGAAAAACCGAAAAAGAAAGATGAGCCAGAAGGGAACATTGCCCTGGAACTAGGGGATATGCTGTTTGTGATAGCGTGTCTGGCCAATCGACTCGACATTAATCTAACCGACGCGTTTGAGGCGGTTATGCACAAGTTTGAAACGCGAGACAAAGATCGCTGGACCAGGATTCACACTGAACCCGATCCGAACGAGCAGGGTTAGGCCAAGGTACAAACCTCTTTTGTTCCGCCTCCATAGACTGCAGGGAGGTGGTCCACATGGCTATTGAACGTTTTATGAACTCCGCTTATGCATATTTGTACATCGGCGATTACGACGAAGCGAAGGCGGCTTTTGAACGTGCTATCGCGGAGGATCCTGATAATCCGGAGCCGTACTTTCATGCATCCATCACCGCCCATCGCAGCGGTTTCTATGATGAAGCGCGGAGACTGGCAGAGCGTGCCGTGTCACTTTGCCCAGAATATCCGATTTATCGGTCGCACTTGGGTCGAATCATGGCTTCAAAATGGTTCGAGGCAGGAAAACGAGCGCATATTGCAGGAGATATTCGTGGAGCGTTGTCCTTGTACGGTAAGGCACTTGACGCCGACCCACTGCACTTAGAGGCGTTCACATATGTACGTGAAATCATTTCTATTCATCCAGAACTGAAAGACGAACTTGAGGAGGAAAGACGTGACACAGGAACAGACGATTCGAGTTGCCATCGCCGGTGCGAACGGTCGAATGGGGCGTGAGGCGGTAAAAACGATCTCCAACGCCACGGACCTTAGTCTGGCTGGTGCATTGGTTCGAGAGCTTCGCCCGGGTCTCAAAGAGGAGTTTACAAGCGTTGCGTTATATGACGATCCCGTCCGACTACTTGATACAGAGCAGCCAGATGTGTGGTTAGATCTCACGACACCGGAAAGCGTTACGAGGCATACCGACTTGGTTTTGGATTACGGCGTGCGTCCTGTGGTAGGGGCAACCGGTTATACGAAATCTGACCTTGACCGCTGGAATGATCTCGCGCAAGCGAAGGGAATTGGCGGAATCGCATGTCCAAACTTCGCCGTCGGTGCACTTTTGATGATGCGCTTTGCCAGCGAGGCCGCGAAATGGATGCAAAGAGCTGAGATCATCGAGCTTCATCACGACAAAAAAAAGGACAAGCCGTCGGGCACAGCCATGCGCACCGCCGCGCAAATGGAGACGGATTACGAGGTGCCTATTCATAGCGTGCGCCTGCCGGGCTTAGTTGCCCACCAGGAAGTCATTTTCGGGGGCACTGGTGAAACGTTGACAATTCGCCACGATTCGTTGAGTCGTGAGAGCTTTATGCCTGGCGTCGTAATGGCGTGTCGCGGTGTCATGGATTTAAAACAGATGGTTTACGGACTTGAAAATTTGCTTTGGTAAGGGGGCGAGGGAATGCGTATCGGGATCAGCTGTTACCCGACCATCGGTGGCTCAGGTGCGGTAGCGACCGAACTGGGTAAGGCACTGGCTCGCAAAGGACATGAAGTTCATTTTATCGTCACAGACGTTCCGTTTCGACTCGGCACATTCATTGAACATGTGTATATCCATGCAATCGACACGGCTACGTACCCGGTTTTACATACCCCCCCATACGATTTTTCCCTTGCGGCCCTGATGGCCAAGGTTGTTGACGACTATCAGTTGGATGTCATTCACGCACACTACGCCCTTCCTTTCGCAGTGTGTGCCTTCCTTGCCCGGCAAATGGCCAAACGCGATGTGAAAGTCGTAACAACGCTCCATGGCACGGATGTAACGGTACTCGCTCAAGACGAAAGCCTCAAGCAGGTGATGAAGCTCGGAATTGAAAAAAGCGATGTGGTGACGGCTGTCAGTCACAGTCTCAGCAGGCAAACCAACGAACTATTCGACACTGACAAACACATTGAATGCGTGTACAACTTTATCGACACAGACGTTTTCCGTCCCAATGCAGGACAGAATGTTCGACGCTCCTTGGCGAAACCTGGGGAACGCGTGTTGCTACATATTTCGAACTTCAGGCAAGTGAAGAGAATCTGTGACGTCATCCAAATTTTTGCACGGGTAGAGCAGGAAATTCCCACGCGCCTCGTGCTTGTCGGTGAAGGTCCAGAATACAGTGCAGCTCGCCATCTCGTCCAAGACCTGGGGCTCATGGAATCGGTCGATTTCTTAGGCAAGCAGGACGAAGTGGCCCCACTGGTTGCAGCGGCAGACCTTTTGTTGTTGCCGTCTTCCAAGGAGAGCTTCGGTCTCGTCGCACTGGAGGCGATGGCCTGCGGAATTCCGGTCATCGGTTCGACAGCTGGAGGCATTCCAGAGGTCGTTCAGCATGGTGTTACGGGCTTTTTGAGGGAGGTCGGAGACGTAGAGCGAATGGCGAGCGATGCACTTCGGTTACTGCGCAATGAGTCCCTTTACGTGAACTTTTGTGCGAATGCAAGACAGCGAGCGGAAACGTGCTTTCACATCAGGGATAAAGTCGGTGAGTACGAGGCGATTTACCGGCGTGTGTGCGGAATGAGTAGGGAATAGGATGAAACAGACATGACGGAACGACATGATGGAAATCAAATTCAAAATGACATCCTCGATATGTTCTTACATTCTGAGTCAGAGGCTGTATCAGGCGAGCAACTAAGTCAACAACTGGGTTTGTCCCGGACTGCTGTCTGGAAACAAATCAAACAGCTTGAATCGTATGGGTTTCAGTTTGAAGCATCGCCGCGCATTGGCTACCGCTTGACTTTCGCACCGGATGAACTCATGGAACCACTTGTCAAAATGCACGTTGCGAACGAATCGACCTTGGGGCATACAGTGCTTTGGGCGCCCGATAGGGAATCGACCAACCAAACCGCCACAGCGCTCGCTCGTGACGGTTCGCCTCACGGCATTGTCGTCACGGCTCGGCAACAAAGTGGCGGCAAAGGAAGACAGGGCCGAATTTGGACATCCCCGAGCGGTGGAATGTGGTTTTCTGTTCTCGTCCGCGAGCCTTGTGCGCTCTCACAAGCAGCAGACCTCACGCTTCTGGCCAGCGTTGCCGTGCATCGCGCATTAGTTAGCGAGGGTGTTCAGGCGCAAATTAAATGGCCAAACGATATCCTCGTTCACGGCAAAAAGGTGTGCGGGATTCTGGCTCAGATGCGAACCGATGGGGAGACCGTTGAGTATGCCGTCATCGGCATCGGAATCAATGCGAACTTTTCCGCTGAACTTTTCCCACCAGAAATGAGGGAATATGCGACGACCATTCTTGACACACTGGGCAGACCCGTCTTTCGCCCACGTGTGCTCGGACATATCATCAATGAGTTGTCCACCATCTATCGTGCTCTGGAACAAGGAGTAGGTGGCTTTCGCACGGTTCGCGAGGAGTGGAAGGCGAATGCCCATACACTGGGGCGGAAGATACAAGTTCGAATGGGTAACACCGTGATCCATGGTGTCGCTGAAGACGTTGACGATAACGGTGTTCTGATTTTGTGCGACGATTCTGGTGAGAAACACCACATCCACAGCGGTGAAGTACTGTTCTCTGCTGCTGAACAGGTTTGAGTCCACCGCATAATCCGGCTGAAACAATTCCACGCTATGGCTAGCTGTAAGATGTTGTCCGAACAACCTGTGACCTTGTCGGACGCGTTTTATAAAGGGGGCCACAGCGTGGAAAATCCGGAATTGAAGGCCATTGCAGAAACCATTGCAGAAATCCGTAAATGTTTACCTGGTGCCGATGATTCAGCCCGGCAGCAGTACCTGATAGAACTGTCTGCGCTTCGGAACATGGCCATAGCTGTGTTGGATGCGTGGATGGAAGTAGATGATGCAATTGAAGAGGCCCTTGAGGAACTTGGTGTCGAGTTATGCGACGAGGACGATGAACCGTCACAAGTGACCATCCCTGCCACTCCTTCGAGGACCGCACAAACCAACGGAATCCGCTCTGGTGGTCGCCAAGACAATCTGATGGGCGGACCTGTCGATCTAGTGGAGACCTGGTTTGATTTGTCGTTAAAGGCTGACTGTCTTTTGCGGAAAGGGCTCGGTTATTTTGACTTACACATGTATGACGAGGCGGCCAACGCGCTCTCAGACGCTGTCTTTCACAACGATCTCCCCGCAACACGCATCTATTTAGCACTCAGTCATCTCGCAGCCGGCCGAATTGACTTAGCCACGATGGAAGTGAATAAAGCACGAGCTATGGCTCAGGACGAGATTACAGCGCAAGCTGTTCTCGAGTTGGATGTTCAAATTTGCGCAGCACGCGACGATTGGCAACAAGCTATTCACGTCCTCTACGAGTTGGTGTCCTTACAGGCGGACAATGAGGACATATGGTTCAATTTGGGCGTTTGCCATTTGCGCTTGTTCGAATTCGCGGCAGCGGAACGCTGCTTTGCCAAGGCCATGCGCGACCAATCAGCGGACGTGGAAGCGGCTCTGTGGAGGGCGTTGACGTTGTCCTTGACGGATCGGCGGGATGAGGCCTACAGACTTCTGCAAATTGCCTTCACCTTACAATTCCCGTCACCGGAAACGATAGCGCTTTACGTCGTGGTACAGTTGAGTGTCGCTCGTGTCGATGAAGCGATTGCGACGGTAGCGATGTTCCGCGCAGAACATCCCCGCCTGCCGATTGGGGATGAATTACTAGCCCTTTGTTTTCTTGCACTTAATCGCCCGGACTTAAGTCTGCCCCTCTGTAAACGCGCACTGACAATCTGTCCTAACCGAATCTCCGCAATGGCACTTCTTGGTATTTGCAGTTATTTTCATGGGGATCTACGTCACGCCAGGGAGGCACTGATCTGGACGGAATCAATGGTGGCACCATCGGCTGTAGTTCAACTCATTCTCGGGCGGATCGACATGATGGACGGAAATATGGCACAGGCTGCGACTCGGTTTGGCCAGTTGGCCTCTCATCCACGGACATATGCTCGGAGGTTGTCTGCACTATACCAGGGCATGGTCAGTATTGCGCAAGGGTCACCAAATGTTGCGAACGCGCATTTTGAACGTGCCATGCAGTATGGAATTAGCCATGATGTCGTTCAGTCAGCCAAGCAGTATGCCGTTGATCGATATCTTGTGCCCGATGTGAACTAGTCTCTGATTGGCCAGCTTTCCCCATGTGCAGTCCCGTTTTCCGTTTGCTAGAATAAGGATAGGAAAGTCGGACTGGCCAGGAGGCCCGAGCATTGAATTACGTGGTACTTGATATAGAAACAACTGGATTCGATCCTGCCGCAGACGAAATTATCGAAATTGGTGCCGTCCGCGTCACGGACGGCCAGATGGGGGAACAATTCCAGCGACTCATTCGGCCCACACGCCCCATTTCTGAAACCATCACCCAATTGACGGGGATTACGAACGATATGGTTGAAAACGCAGAGGATGCAGAGTCCGTCCTTTTGGCGTTTCTCGAATTTGTTGGCAATGCGCCCGTGGTGGCCCATAACTTAGAGTTTGATGTACCATTTCTCCAACGAAAATATGAGGACTATGGATATACGTTGCCGACTACCGATGGCTTGTGCACACTTGTCCTGTCTCGTATCTTACTGCCAACTTTATCGAGCCATCGTTTAGGGGAAGTTGCCGCACATTTGCAGGTTCCCGTCGATACTGTGCACCGGGCATTAGATGACGCGATGACTTGTGCCCAAGTGTTTGGCAAGCTGTCTGAACGAGCGGCGACGTTACCTCTTATGGTTGTACAGCAGTTCGCGCAACTCGCAGGTTTATTTTCTCCTCTCACAGGTTCCTGGTTTGGCGAGTTAGCTAATCAGGTTTTCGCGGACCGTGGGGATCGGATCCATGAGAGCCTGGAGATTCGCGATGGTCTCACGTACACGGCTCGAACCATGGATGCGTCTGACCCAAGTGACCTGGATGATTCACGCTTGGAACTCACACCGGGCGGTATCGGATCTGCGGCCTACGAGTTGCTCGCTGACAATGGACCGCTCAGTCAGACACTGCCGGGTTATGAAGCCCGTCAAGGCCAGCTCGAAATGGTTGAGAAGGTCAGTGAGGCGCTGGAAGAAGGTAAGCACGCCGTCATCGAGGCAGGCACCGGTACAGGGAAATCCATGGCCTATCTCATTCCCGCCGCCTTGTACGCCGCGTCAACAGGCAGTCGAGTTCTGGTGAGTACACATACACTCGCGCTGCAAGACCAAATTGAGCAACGGGATTTCCCAACGCTACAACAGTTGTTTCACGGCAAGTTAAACTTGGCCGTTCAGAAAGGGCGCAAAAACTACGTTTGCTTACGAAAGGTGAATTCGGAGGCCGGTTTGCTCTCCTTTGCGTCCCCAGCCGAAGAAATCCAAAGTGTCATGGCCCTGTTGTCCTGGCTCACTGAGACCCGTCACGGCGTACGCGAAGAACTGTCGGCGCACGCTGTGAATCACCGATTTTGGACACGGGTACAAAGTGAAACGGACACGTGCATTAACAAACGTTGTCCGTTTTTTAGACCGTGCTACTATTTTCGCGCCAAGGCACGAGCACAGGTGGCGGATGTCGTTGTGACGAATCACTCGCTGTTGCTCTCTGATTTAAAAGCCGACCACCGGGTGTTGCCAAAATACGACGCGCTGGTCATCGACGAGGCACACCATTTGGAAGAGCAGGCTACGAAGCATCTTGGCGGAGAGGTGCACGGCGCGCAACTGGGTGCGTTGGCGCATCGTTTGAGTCGTGATCGAGGGAAGAATGGAATCATTCCCGAGTTGCTGTCCAGGTATCAGACGGATCAAACGATGCCGTACGCCATGGAGGAGCGTCTTCAACGTGCCGGCGAGTGGGTCGACGAAGTCAGCCGTAGTGCCGATGTGGCGGTTCAGTTGCTGGGGTCGTTGGTGCCACCGGGCAAGGGCGAGTTACGTCTGACACCGCAAGTGTGCAAGGAACAGGCATTCACTCAGTTCACCAAACAAATGGCTGACTTACGAGCACCAATCAAGGCCATGAGGGACTTGGTCAAAGCCCTACACGAGTGGTCCAAACAGGCATCTACGGATGAAGCAGCGGGTCGTATTCTCGATGCAGCTGGGTTTTTAGACCAATGGGTTCAAGGTGTTGAAATGCTGGAAGAAATCACAGTGCTCAGTCCTGATATGGTGACCTGGATTGAGAAGCGCGGCACGAGCCGACCGCGGATCAGTGTGCACACAGCACCAATTGACGTGTCCCAGACGTTGCGTCATGCGCTGTTTGAGCCGCTCGAACGAGTCGTTCTCACGTCAGCAACCTTGTCTATTAAAGGGAATTTCGACTATACGGTGAGCCAGTTAGGGCTCAAACCTTTTGCAGAGGAAGATCGACTGATCACTGCCAATGTCTCTTCACCATTCGACTACGGTCGTCAGGCCCGGCTGTGTGTACCGAGCGACGTACCTGAACTGGCCAAGATGTCGGCTTCGGACGCAGCGGCATGGTTGGCTGATTCACTCTATCAACTGGCAGTTGCCAGTCAAGGACGTGTGCTGGCTCTGTTTACGAGCCATCAAATGCTGCGCGAAACAGCAAAGCTTGTGCGGGAACCACTCAGACGACAAAACTTGTCTGTTTTTGCACAGGATGTCGACGGTGGACGACAAGCCATGTTGGACGCCTTCCGCAAAAATCCACGCAGCATTTTACTGGGGGCACAGTCCTTCTGGGAGGGTATTGATCTTCCGGGTGACCAACTTACGACCCTTGTCATCGTTCGCTTGCCCTTTGCTCCGCCGTCGCATCCAGTGACAGAAGCGAGACACGAGCGATTGACTGCGAACGGAAAAAGTCCCTTTTGGGTAGCCAGCCTGCCAGAGGCCGTTGTCAGGTTCCGCCAGGGATTTGGCCGTCTTATTCGTACCCGCCAGGACAAAGGCGTCGTGGTTGTATACGACAAGCGCGTCGTCACGCAGCGCTATGGCCAGACGTTTATCCAGTCTCTTCCCGGTGTACGACCGTTTGTGGCAACCGAACAGGAGGTTTTGAAGCACATTCGAACATTTTTGGCGCAATCTTCATCGTAGTCTTCCGCATGGGCACGGTTGCGTGGACCCACCCTATACACAAATTCATTGAAAGGGTGTGGGGACGAGTGCACACCATGTGGAGAGGGTCTATCAGCTTTGGACTCATCAATGTTCCAGTTCGGATGTTTAAGGCAACAGAATCACAGACCGTTCGTTTTCGCCAACTGCACAAAGCCTGTAACACGCCCATTGAGTATCATAAAAGTTGTCCTACGTGTCAGGTCGAAGTGAAGGCCGAGGACATTGTCAAAGGCTTCGAATACGCGAGAGGCCAGTTTGTCGTCGTCGAAGAGGATGAACTTGCTGCATTGACCAAGACCCGTTCACAGACGCTCGACATTGTGCACTTCGCGGATCAAGCCGAGATCGATCCCGTTTATTACGACAACACCTACTACCTCGCCCCGGAAGCGAACGGGCGGAAAGCTTACGCACTGCTGTCACAAGCGTTGGGGGACACGGATAGGATAGCCGTGGCGAGAACGGTCCTGCGTAACAATGAAAGCATCGCTTGTATTAGGATGAAGGACGGCGTGCTTTTGTTACAGACGCTGTACTGGCCCAATGAAGTGAGGGCGACCGCTGAATTGCCGTATGTTCACCAGCCTCCAGCCGTGGACGACGCGGAGTTGAAAATGGCCATCCAGTTGATTGACCAACTAAGCAGACCTTTCGATCCGGCCGCTTTCCACGACGAACGAAGAGAGCAAGTGGAAACGCTCGTCGAACGCAAACTGAAAAACCTCGAGACGGTAGAGCCTGTACAAATTGCGCCCGCGGCGTCGGCAGATGTCATCAATCTCATGGATGCCCTGCAAAAAAGCATCAAAATGGCTCAGCCGGCAGTCAAGAGTAAGCGGGGCAGAAAAAAGAAGTCATCATAAAGGCCTGGCTGTGATGGCCTACTCTGTAAATTGACAATTTGTTGGTGGGACGTCCACGAATGCTTCCAGTACAGGGTGGCGAAGGGTTTTCTTGGACGTCCATTCAAGGTAGGTCACCTTTACTGTGAGGACGGGTTCAAGCCAAATCGTTTGAGAACGCAAATTTGACGGGACTGTGGCGAAAGGTATGGTTTGTACTGCCAATTTATCCGCTTGACTCGTAATCTGTTGCCAATCCTTTACCGAAAGTTTTCCCGCACCGACGTGACCTATATAATGCAATTCGCCGTCCGTTGTATACAGCCCAAGGAGCAGCGCATTGACGGCATCATCACGAATTGTCATGCCACCGATGACTGCAATGAGGTCGTGAATGTTTTTAATTTTTCTCCACCGATCATCTTTCCCGTCGATAGCGTATGGACTGGTCAAATCCTTGATCACAACGCCTTCCATTCCCTGATTCTGAATAGCTGCGAATAATCCGGGTCCATCATCCGAATTCTCGACAAGTTGAACATGCGGTGAGGACGTAACAATGGTTTGTAGGATGTCTTGTCGCTCTTGAAGTGGCCGTTCTATCAACCACGTCCCGTTCCTGTACAGCACATCAAAAATCATATAGACGACAGGGATCTTCAACATAGCGGTTCGGACTGATCGCTGGGATTGAATTCTGTCTCGTTTCATGACCTCGTAGAACGATGGTTTTCCGTGATCCAGCGCGATCACTTCGCCGTCCAAGATGACGCTGTCTGTGTTGCAATAGGATGCGATGTTGGCTATCTCAGGGTATTGCAGTGTCCGATCATTCAAGCGCCGATTGACAAGTCGCGTGTCACTCCCATCCTTGTAAGCCAACATGCGAACCCCATCCCACTTGACTTGAGCTACCCACTGTTCACCAGAAGGAAACGTATTCGTTTGGATTGGCTCGAACGGGATCACTGGTTGCAAACGCATGAACATTCCCCCACACAGTTTTTACGCTCATGTCAGTGTCTGACAAGTGCAGACTATATATGCCTAGAGGTTCAACTTAGTCACGAAGGAGAAGGTGACGGATTTTGGCGTTGCAAGCCATTACACTACAGGCAGAACATCCGGTCAAACTAACACATCCAGACAAACTGCTATTCGACGAGCCTCCAACGACAAAGCTGGAATATGCACACTACTTGATCAAAGTTGCACCAAACATGATCAAACACTTGAGGGACCGTCGAATCACACTCGTGCGCTGTCCGGAGGGTGTGATGGGCGAACGGTTTTACCAGCGACACATCTTGCCTGGGGGACCAGAATGGCTTCAGTCCGTTGTCGGCGAGGAGGAGAAGGAGGAAATAGTCATCCCTGACATCGCAACGTTGCTGTATTACGCGAATCTTGGTGCGATCGAGTTTCACGCTACAATCTCTCATTTGGGCAGTCAAAGTTCCAGGACGCTCTCCTTTGATCTCGATCCTTCCACGAGCGACTTCGAACCGGTTCGAGAAGTGGCTCTGCACCTTCGAGACGTTCTTTCTGGACTCGGTTTAAACAGTATTGTGAAAACATCGGGTGCGTCAGGGCTTCAAGTGTTTGTTCCGCTGTCCGAAGAAGTTCCCTTTACAGAGACAAAACTCCTGGTAACATTCATCGCAAAATATATGGAACAGTCGTGGCCAAAATTGGTCACGACGGCACGCCTTGTACGCGAGCGGGGCAGTAAAGTCTATGTCGACGCACCGCAGCACGGAAAAACGAAAACACTGATTGCGCACTATAGCGTCAGGGCGACACCACAAGCGACCGTCTCCACGCCTCTGTTTTGGCATGAGCTGGAGAATGGAGCGAAACCCACCGACTTTACGATACGGAACGTGCCGGATCGCCTTCTCAAAATTGGTGACTTGTTTGCCTCAACGGAACCATCATCCGCAAGACCTGTCGTGAAACTCCTGCAAGAAAAGCAATGAGTATGCAGGTGCAGTGTAAATTTCGTATAATCGAGTGGATACGGAGTTTCGGGAGTGAGAACATGGCGGTCAAATATGCAATTATCGGTGGGACCGGCGTCTATGACCCAGGTCAAGTCGATGACGCTCGCACTGATAAGATACATACACCTTACGGTGAAGCAACGGTGACAATTGGGACGTATG
This sequence comes from Alicyclobacillus dauci, assembly GCF_026651605.1. Taxonomy (GTDB): domain Bacteria; phylum Bacillota; class Bacilli; order Alicyclobacillales; family Alicyclobacillaceae; genus Alicyclobacillus; species Alicyclobacillus dauci. The sequence continues at coordinate 2,454,775 of NZ_CP104064.1, forward strand.
CGGGAAAGCACGTCGCATTCATGGCAAGGCACGGTGAGGGTCACGCGACACCACCTCATCGGATTAACTATCGCGCGAATATTTGGGCGTTGAAAGAAATCGGTGTGGAACAAGTTCTAGCCACAGCCGCGGTGGGGTCCTTACAACTCGCCTTGGCGCCAGGTGAACTCGTTTTGGTGGATGACGTCATCGATATGACAAAATCGCGAATCAGCACATTTTTCGACGCGGAACGAGTCGTCCACGTGGATATGTCTGACCCATATTGTGGGCGATTGCGTCAACATCTGAAGGACACGGCTGATCACCTAGGATACCACGTCCATGACGGTGGGGTTTATGTTTGTACTGAAGGACCGCGGTTTGAAACCAAGGCAGAGATTCAAATGTACTCCCGGCTTGGGGGAAGTGTGGTCGGGATGACCAGCATACCTGAAGTAACGCTCGCGAAAGAAGCGGAGCTCTGTTACGCCACGGTGTGCATGGTGACCAATTACGCTGCTGGTTTATCGTCTCACCCGCTTACCCATCAGGAAGTGGTCGACACCATGCGTGACAACGTGGGGAAAATTCGTTCCCTTTTCTATAATTTTATTGAACGTGATACGAGTACGCGGACATGCTCCTGTAAGGAAGCAGTGGGTGGTCAAACTCCGCTTGGACAGGAGGAGCATTGATGGACGCCATTCGCTGGTCACCTGAAGAACTAAAATTGCTGGATCAGACGAAATTGCCGCACCAGCAAGTGTGGGAAACGTATGCCGAAGCGACATCAATTGCTGACGCTATTCGAGCTATGAAAGTAAGGGGGGCTCCGGCTATCGGTGCGGCGGGGGCATTTGCGGTCGCCATTGAAGCGCGTAGGCTTGCGGGTCAGCCCGATATGCGTGAACGGCTGGAACGTGCCATTACAGTACTTCACGACGCCCGTCCAACAGCTGTCAATCTCGCGTGGGCCTTGAATTTGATGCGACAGCTCATCGACGAGACGAGTGACGAAGCATTACCGGTGATTCTCTACAACAAGGCGTTGCAGATTGCAGAAGAAGACGTGAAGACAAATCACGCCATTGGCGATTATGGCGCACAACTATTTAACCGGCCAACCCGTATCTTGACACACTGCAACACGGGTGCGCTGGCGACCGTCGGCTACGGAACGGCATTGGGTATCATTCGATCCCTCCATCACCAAGGTAAACTTCAGCACGTGTACGTAGACGAGACACGGCCATATCTTCAGGGTGCTCGGTTGACAGCCTATGAATTAGCGGATGAGGGCATTCCGTTTGACATCATCACAGACAGCATGGCGGGACACTTCATGCAGCAGGGCGTGGTGGATGCCGTTATCGTGGGGGCGGATCGTGTCGCTCGAAACGGGGATACCGCGAATAAGATCGGAACGTACACACTCGCCGTCCTTGCACACCATCACGAGGTCCCGTTTTATGTCGCAGCGCCTATGAGTACCATCGACTTGGACACGGAAAAGGGCGAAGACATCCCAATAGAGCAGCGCAACATGGAAGAAGTGACGCACATTTTCGGTCAAGCTATTGCCCCAGAAGGGGCGACAGCACTACATCCTGCATTTGACGTCACACCAGGTGGACTCATCACGGGTATCGTGACGGAGCGAGGCGTTGTCTCCGCACCTTACGAGTCGACATTGCGTTCGCTGAAGAACGGGGAGGCAAACGAATGACAACGAGAACCATCATCGAAGTTGGCGGCGCAATACTCGACCATGAAACAGTCCTGACAGAACCCGTACATTTTGTCGTGGAAGATGGACTGATATCGGCCGTGGAGGTTGGCCACTATCAATCGCAAGGAGTTACACCGGACACGAGGGTCGTTCGTAAACCGAATCGAATTGCCATTCCAGGCCTCGTTAACACCCACGGACACGCGGCCATGACGCTTTTACGGGGTGCCGGGGATGATATGCCTCTCATGAATTGGCTTAACGATCGGATCTTCCCCTTGGAAGACAAGTTGACCGAGGATGCAATTTACTGGGGGACACAATTAGCGGTTTGGGAGATGCTATTGTCCGGAACGACGACGTACACGGATATGTACATGATGATGGACAATGCGGCGCGAGCTGTTGCAGAATCCGGCATGCGAGCTGTTCTTTCCGTGGGGGTCGTGGGATTTGATGATTTGTCACGGTCAAACGGCATCAGCCGAAGCCGCAACTTCGTAAAAAATTGGCACCGACAAGCAAGTGGACGGATCACGGTTACATTGGGACCTCACGCACCTTACACGTGTCCTCCTGACTATCTGACGGAGATCGCTGCGCTAGCCGGTGAGTTACACGTACCCATTCAGATCCATTTGAGTGAAACGCGGACAGAAGTGGAGAACTGCCTTCGCGATCACGCCATGACACCAATCGCGCTGGCGAATCATGTGGGATTGTTCGACGTACCTGTTTTGGCCTCCCACTGCGTTCACGTGACAGATGACGATCTCGACATAATGGCCGCACGTGATGTACGGGTGGCCCACAATCCGCAGAGCAACTTAAAACTAGGATCTGGGATTGCCCCGCTGCAGAAGATGTTGGCGCGACAGCTGACGGTAGGCCTTGGCACGGACGGTGCCGCCAGCAATAACAACCTCGATATGTTCGAAGAAATGCGCCTCGCAGCAACCCTACACAAAGGGTTTGCTCAAGACGCCGAAGCCATTCCTGCAAATATCGCTTTTCAAATGGCCACTGAACGGGGAGCACGTGCGTGTTTTTTAGCCGAGGGGCTGGGGCGGCTTAAGCCGGGTGCCGAGTGCGACATGGTTCTGCTGGATGCGCACAGTCCACATCTTCAGCCAGGCCATAACTTGCTGTCTGACGTCGCGTATGCCTGTGGTGCGGATGACGTACGGGATGTGTTTGTCGCCGGTCACCACGTCGTGTCAGACGGAGAGCCAGTGACGATTGACACGGAACGTGTTCGCTATGAGGTAAAACGGTTTAAAGACCATATCACACGTTAAACGTTGTCTGGGTCGAACGGGTCATCTTCACTTAAGTTTGGGGTGCGCAATGTCACTGTTTGTCTGCACCATCGGCCAGCTTCTTCGCGCAGGGCTGCAAACAACATTGCTCGCTCCCATTGCTCGAATGGTGTAGTCGCCTCCGCAAATTTTGCATCGGCGGCAGGTAAATGCATTGTCATAACACCACCTCCCGCTGAAGTACTCCTAGTATAAGCGGTGAGGTCGCGCGTATGTCACACGAATGATGGCAGGAGAGGGGACATTCCATGCGCATACTGATAAGCAACGATGATGGCATTGGCGCTGCGGGGATTCGCGCACTGTGTTTGGCGGTTTCCAAGGATGCACAGGTAACGGTTGTCGCACCACATCAAGAGCGTAGTGCATCAAGCCACGGAATTAGCATTCATCGACCACTTCGTGTCGAAAAAATGGAGGTGCCCGGTGCCAGCGAGGCGTACAAAACATCGGGAACACCTGTGGACTGTGTCAAATGGGCCCTTGCCGTTTTGCATCGGGAACGCCCGTTTGACCTGATGCTGTCAGGGATCAATGCAGGAGCCAACTTGGCAACGGATGTCCTATACTCTGGTACCGTTGCCGCTGCCGGTGAAGCCAGCTTACAGGGCCTAAAATCAATTGCCTTTTCACTTGTCGGCCCGCCATTCACGTTCAACGACAACGTCATCAAAGCGACATACGACATGTATCAAGTCCTCAAGGATGTCGATGTACCGGCAGATACATTTCTGAGTGTCAATCTGCCACCCTCGCCGAACGCCAGGAAGTACGCATGGACGACGCTTGGCGTGCGGAAATATCACGACGAGTTTGCGTCAGAACTGGACGAAAACGGGGTTCAGGTTTATCGTTATGGTGGGGATATCGTCGACGAACGAGAGACTAAAGGGACGGACGTGGCTGCTGTTCGAAACGGCTATATCAGCATTACGCCGCTACGATATCGCTTTACAAATGAGGAATACTACAAACAAATCAAACAATAAGCACCGACGGATGGTGGAAGTGTGGAAAAAGGCTTAAATGTCATTGCAACACATCAGTGTTCCAAGACCGAAGATCTGTACCTCTTAGTGGATTTCTTGAACAGGAATTTAAAGGATAAGGACATTGTGTTTGGTCTATCCAAATCCGATGAACATCCAGAAAAAATGCAAATTACGCTGTACCGGACGGATACTCGATGAAGACTTGGAAAATATGGCTCATCACCATTCCCGTCTTGCTGGTGATGGTGGGCGCGACCATCGTGGCTTGGTTGTGGCAGAATCTCTCCACGAACTGGATCCCAGAAGAAAGGGCCGCACAATATGTGCTTGATCACACTCCAATCAATCGGATCGAAACATATAATGTCTTTACAGCGTCCGGCTTAGAGGATGTGTTTAAAGGGAAGGATACGTTCGACAATGAGTGGTATGCGTTTTACATTCCGAGCAGTAATCGCGTATTCAGCATTCGAGCACGTGATTTGGTCAGTCAACAACAAGTCGAAGGGAATCTGCTCAAGCAGAATATACATAGCCAGCAATGCACACTCGGCTACGTGACGGACCAAGCTTCTGGTACTCTGCAAACCTCGTCAAATGTTGTTTATGAGGTCAGGGGCACTGACACTGTCGACAGCAAAACGACATTTATTTATGTGGACGCCACAAACGGTCATGTGCTATGGAAATATGTACTGTGAACATACGTTCGGCTCTCGTGTTATACTATCCAATGTCAATACAAGAACTTGAAGGAGGCGAGTTTCCTTGTCGCGTGTTCGCCTCGTGCCGATTGTTTTAATCGCCATCTTGGCTTTAGCCATGCTATTCGGTGGATGGCAGGCGTATCAACACTTCAATCTGTTGAATCCCCTTAAGAAGAACCTTCAGAGTGTGCAAGGTGTCCAGACAGTGAATATTGCTACTGGTAGCCCCGATGAAGTGACAATTCACCTAGGCCCGTTTAACAAATTGGAGAACGGCGATTTGCAACAGACGTACCATGCTATTGCAAATGAGGTGTCTACACGACTGGGAAGTGGCGTCAAACTCAATTTGTCGGACGATCACGGTGCGCAACTTACCCAAGTATATGAGGGAGATTACTATCCTATTTTGGCCCAAGGGAAAGATAAGGGCAATTACACAGACATGATCTCCCAAGTGTCGAGCTTGGCCAAGAAACAAGGAATTCAAGCGAGAATTACAATGGATGAACAGTACATTTACGTTCAATTGGCGAAAGGCAGCCATTACTTATATGATGTGATCCCGTATTCTACGCATCAAGGGGGTGCCGCGTCTTGATAAAAGAATGGTTAATTGGAATTGGGATTGCGCTCGTCGCATTTCTCGGATTGTTGCACGTCAACATTCTCCCAGTTTTGTTCCTGCTCGGTCTTGGCGTCCTCTTATGGATTGTCATGGACCGTCGTACGGCTGCCACACCGACTACGAGGGATGTATCTGTACGCCACGACATTTCGTTTGAACAAATTGGTGGTCAAGAGATCGCTAAAAACGAGTTAAAAGAGGCTTTAGATTTCTTGCGCTACCGTGATCGAATTAAATCTCTCGGTATTCGACCGCTAAAAGGCATCTTGCTCACGGGACCGCCGGGAACCGGTAAGACCTTGATGGCAAAAGCTGCGGCTACGTATACGGATTCTGTCTTTTTATCTGCTACAGGTTCAGAGTTTGTGGAAATGTATGTCGGCGTCGGAGCGCAACGTGTACGTGACTTGTTCCGCCGCGCTCGCCAGATGGCTAAGCGGGAAAATAAGGACAGCGCCATCATCTTTGTCGATGAGATCGACGTTGTTGGTGGACGCCGTGGACAGCATAGCCATCAAGAATATGACCAGACCCTAAACCAGTTGCTCACTGAAATGGACGGTATGAACACGACGCAAACGCCTTTTGTGTTAGTCATGGCAGCTACCAACCGTCCGGATATTCTGGACTCGGCACTGCTTCGGCCAGGTCGTTTCGATCGTCAAATCAAGGTCGACTTGCCTGACAAAGATGGACGTCTACACATTCTCCGGATCATGGCGAAGGATAAGCCGATTGCAGAAGATGTAAACTTAGAGCACATCGCCAGGGAGACATACGGGTTCTCGGGTGCACAGCTAGAATCCCTCGTCAACGAAGCGGCAATTATCGCATTGCGCCAAGACAAAAAGACCGTGACACAGGAAATGTTCCGAGATGCTGTAGACAAGGTCCTGATGGGCGAAAAGACGGGACGGAGGCCAACTGACGAAGAACTGCGACGCGTCGCTGTTCACGAGTTAGGCCATGCCATTATCAGTGAACTGATGCGACCGGGGACGGTGTCTCACATCACCATTGCACCGCGTGGAAATGCACTGGGATTCGTCCGTCAGATTCCGGAAGCGGATCAGTACTTGTATACAAAGCAGCAACTCGCTCAACAAATCAACGTGGCTTTGGCGGGATGTCTTGCTGAGGAACTCCACTATGGGGATCGCAGCACAGGTGCGCAGAACGACTTTGTGCAAGCATCTTCTTTGGCTAGAACGCTTGTGAAGTGCGGCTTGTCCCGTTTGGGTATTGTCGATGAAGAACATCTCCCTGACCAGCTCCTGGAAAAGGAAGTTCGATATATTCTATCGGAACAAGAAAAGATCACACAAGAATTATTGAGCCCGTATAAAGCGGATATCGAACGATTTGCAGAACACGTTGTTCAAGAAGAGAGTGTTGATGGCAAAGAGTTTCGAAAGTGGATGGAGAGCATGCAGCCACAGTCACTTGCGTCTGCAGCAGTTTCTCGTCCACAACTGTCCACATCAGAGGTTTCGCCATCTATGTAATCTACCGGAAACGGACACAGGAGACCGAACGACCAGCTTTTGGTTGTTCGGTTTTTTTTATACGATTGTGAGTGATTTCATCCCTTTGATATAATTGATCCGACATGCAAGTTAAGTGGAGGGAAACTTGGTGAGTACAACAACTACGATTAGCCGCGTGGGTGACTACGTTGGACAGACTGTCATGCTGCAAGGCTGGCTATACAACAAGCGATCCAGCGGGAAGATTCAATTTCTCCAGGTTCGTGATGGGACAGGCCTCATTCAATGTGTTGCCGTCAAGGCAGAAGTTGGGGAAGATATCTTCGAAACCTGTGCGTCGTTGACGCAGGAATCATCTCTTCGCGTAACTGGCACGGTTCGCGCCGATGATCGAGCACCAAACGGATATGAAATCACCGTGCAAAATGTCGAGGCAGTTCAAATTGCTGAGGAGTATCCTATCACGCTCAAGGAGCACGGTGTTGATTTCCTCTTGGACCATCGTCACCTGTGGATTCGGGTTCCTCGGCAACGTGCACTCTTACGTGTTCGGGCCGAAGTGGAACGTGCCGTTATGGCTTTTCTGGACGGCGACGGCTTTACTCGTATCGATCCGCCCATTCTAACGCCGTCTTCGTGCGAAGATACAACAGAGCTGTTCCAGACAAAGTACTTCGACCAAGAGGCATTTTTGACGCAGAGTGGCCAGATGTACATGGAAGCTGTGGCCATGTCACTCGGCAAAGTGTATTCTGCCGGCCCTGCTTTTCGTGCTGAGAAATCAAAAACGCGTCGCCACCTGATCGAGTTTTGGATGATCGAACCTGAAATGGCTTATTACGAACATGAGGACAATCTTCGTGTACAAGAGCAGCTTGTCTCCCATGTCGTCAACCATGTCTTGAACGAGTGCGAAGAAGAACTGCACACATTGGGGCGAGACATTGACAAATTGAAGAAGGTACCGGGCACTTTCCCGCGCATGAGCTATGATGAAGGGATTAAATGGCTCCAGAAGCACGATTTCGATATCAAGTGGGGCGATGACTTTGGAGCGCCGCATGAAACGGCCTTGTCCGCCCAGTTCGATCAACCGCTGTTCATCGAACGCTATCCGACGGCCATTAAGGCGTTTTACATGCAACCCGACCCCAATCGTCCAGAAGTTGCTCTCTGTGCAGACATGCTCGCACCGGAGGGGTATGGTGAAATTGTCGGCGGGAGCCAGCGTATTCATGACTACAACCTCATGAAAGAGCGCTTCGAGCAACATAACTTGCCCCAAGATACTTATGCTTGGTATTTGGATCTTCGGAAATTCGGATCCGTTCCACACTCTGGGTTTGGCTTGGGGCTGGAAAGAACAATCGCCTGGATTACAGGAATTGAGCACATCCGAGAAGCTATTGCATTCCCGCGCATGTTGTATCGACTCTATCCATAATGACGTGGAGACAGGGGGAAGGGCATATGAAACCGTCCGCTAGGCAAGCTGCGAACGGAGATTTTCTCAGTACCCCTTTTATTTCAGTGCCTTATGATCTGCTCAACAACTATGCCGGTCTCGGTATTCATGCGCATGAAATGATCATGTTGATGCAAATTCTTGCCAGCGGGCAAGTGAATGGTACGACTGAGTTGTCCGCACAGGATTTGGGGGATCTGTGCGGCATGAGCAGTAAGGAAATCATGCTATCCGTAGAACGCTTGGTTCGAGAAGGATTTTTAGGCATTGGGGAACGCTGGGATGACAGTGGCGCACATGTCTCATATTTCGATCTCCAGCCGCTGTGGGAGCGCCTGCGCGGTAAACCGGTCGTTCAACCAAAGGCACAGACATGGCGACAGGATCCGTTGACCATGTTTGAGGAGGAATTTGGGCGACCGCTATCTGCACTCGAGTGCGATCAAGTGCGCACATGGCTTGGTCCAGACGGGTATCCTGAATGGATGGTTGTTGAAGCGTTGCGGGAGTCCGTACTCGCTAACAAGTACAGTTTTAAATACATTGATAGAGTTCTTTTCGACTGGCAGCGACATCAAGTTCAATCCAGACAGGATCTGGAGCAGTACAGACAACAGTATCGAGAACGTCTTCGGGAAGCAGACGTAAAGCGAGGACAAGCACCGGCCTCCCGTAAGACAAATGACAGCACAAAACGTCGACCTTCGGAACGTCAGTCGTCGGCCAAGGAACCGTCGAAAGACGAACGGTATGCAAATTTCTATCAGTTGTTTCCTGATAGCTGATAAAGGCGTGAGCAAGGGTGAATGTCTTTGTGACAGGCGGTACTGGATACGTTGGTCAACCTATCGTGCGTCAACTAGTCGAGAAGGGCCACCACGTGACACTCTTGACGAGATCGGAGCATCGTTCAGATGGTCTTCCGAAATGCGTTGAGATAGTCATAGGTGACGTATTTGACGATACAGCACTCAAGTTGGGAATGAATCAAGCGGAGGCTGTCATTCACCTGGTTGGAATCATTCGAGAACAGCCTCGACGTGGTTTGACGATGCAACGAGTCCATGTGGAAGGCACCCGTCATGTCATTGCCGCAGCCTTGCGTTTAGGCGTATATCGGTTCGTGCACATGAGCGCGCTTGGCGCCAAGTCCGATGCAGTCAGTTCGTATCATCGAACGAAATGGGAAGCAGAGAAATGCCTGCGACAAAGTGGGCTGAAGTTCACCATTTTTCGTCCATCGGTGGTCTTTGGCCCCGGAGGACCTGGACCGAATTTCTTGTCACAGTTGGTCGACGTAACCCGTTTACCGGTCATTCCAGTCGTCGGCGACGGTAACTATCCGTTACAGCCTGTACACACGCGGACGATCGCAGGGGTCTTCGAACAGGCGCTTACTCTTGACACCACCATCGGAGAGACGTTTGAGGTTGGCGGACCTAATGTGGTCTCGCATCAGGACATCATGAGCAAAATTGAAGCAGCACTGGATATTCAAAAGCCCCATCTGCAGATTCCCATATCTTTGATCCAGGCGATGGTTCGGTGTTTCGGGTGGACGGGTAAGTTCCCTTTGACTCGGGACCAGCTCTCCATGCTTGTCGAGGGAAACGTCTGCACAAACCCAGGCCGTCTATACGACTCATTTGATGTTGATCCAATCCCGTTCACGGTAAACGTTAATCATGATGAAAAAAATGGGGCTACCTAAAAGGTTAGCCCCATTTTTTCATCCCGTGTTTATTCGTTCTCGAACGTACGAATAAGTTGACGTTTCTCGTTCTGTCGTTCAATCGCCAATTCAATCAGTGTATCCAACAGTTTGGTATACGACATCCCGGAGGCCTCCCACAGTTTTGGATACATACTGTATCGTGTGAAGCCAGGCATGGTGTTGATTTCGTTGACGATGACCCGTCCAGTTTCCTTTTCGATGAAGAAATCCACACGGGAGAGCCCTGAACAATCAATGGCTTGAAACGCTTCTACAGCGTATTGTTCAATTTCTTGCCGCTGGCGGTCTGTCAGTTCCGCGGGAATAATCAGCTTAGACGTTCCACCCACATATTTCGCTTTGTAATCGTAAAACTCACTGGACGGGACGATCTCGCCAGCCACCGATACTTGAGGAACGTCATTTCCCAAAACGGCAACCTCAACCTCGCGAACGTTCAAGCCTTCTTCGATGATGATTTTTCGATCGTATTGAGCTGCTAGCTCAATGGCTCGTTGAAGCTCTTCGCGATCCCTCGCTTTACTGATACCCACGCTCGATCCAAGATTTGCCGGCTTAACAAAGCAGGGGTACCCGAACGTGTCCTCAACTTGACGGATGACTTGTAGGGGAGAAGCCTTCCACGTCTGGCGGGTACAAGAAGTATAGCGCACCTGAGGCAGGCCAACAGACCCAAACACTTGTTTCATAACGACTTTATCCAAGCCAACAGCAGAAGCTAGGACGCCTGCTCCAACGTACGCTACGTCCATGAGCTCGAGCATCCCTTGAATGGACCCATCTTCACCGTATGTGCCGTGCATGACTGGGATAATGACATCAACATCGTTAACCAACGCGGATGGAACGGGTTGGGCTGAGGGTTGAGGGGACACGGATGTTAAACCGCCAATTTGGTGGTTAATAAAGCTAACCGACGAGGATGAGGAGACTTTTTTTGCCGTGTTCTGCTCTTCCTCCAGGGCCTTTAGCGCGTTTTTACCCACCTGCCAGTTACCTGATTTCGAAATTCCAATGGGAACAATGGTATACTGGTGAGGATTTAATGCCTCAATCACAGACTTCGCACTTTGGAGAGACACTTCATGTTCACCAGATTTTCCACCAAATATAACGCCTACCTTGATACGTTTTGAAGGCACGTCTCGCAACTCCTTTAATTCCAAATAAAGTTTCAATGAAAGGATAGATTACCTTGACGCCCATAACGGTGAATCAACTTTCTCACTTGCTCTCCGCTACTTTAGCCGTTGGCAACTTAGACACGAAGGTCACAGGCGTTGCTACGGATAACCGCCAAGTACGACCCGGCGATGCATTCGTCGCATTCGAGGGCCAGCGCGTCGATGGTCATGACTTCATTAACGACGCCTTTGACCGCGGTGCAAGTGTAGCGATTGTAAGTAAGCCCGTCAAGACGGATCGCGGAGCAATTTTACATGTTCACGACCCATTAACAGCAGTCCAACAAATGGCGATGCATGAGCGAACGGCGTTTGAAGGACCAATTGTCGGAATTACGGGCAGCAATGGCAAGACCACGACGAAACAAATGGTTGCAGCCGTCTTGGGGTCATTAGGTGACTGCCTATACACCGAAGCCAATCGCAACAATGAATTGGGCTTACCCTTAACTATTCTACAGCGAACGCCCGCCCATCGTTCCATCGTTCTGGAAATGGGAATGCGCGGATTCGGACAAATTTCGGATTTATGTCGGATTGCAAGACCGAATATCGGGATTATCACAAACATCGGACAAAGTCATATTGAACTACTGGGAAGTCAAGAAGGAATCGCACGAGCAAAAGGTGAGTTAGTTCAAGCCCTACCAGAAGATGGTCACGCCATTTTGAATGCAGACGATGTTTGGCTAAGGTCTTTAGGATCCAAGTCCCGTGCCGAAGTTATCGGGTATGGATTTTCTGCGGATTCAGATGTTCGAGCTCGTGACGTGAGGTGGACGGCAGATGGTATGGAATTTACCGTTGATGCCATGGGGGAATCATCCAGAATGTCTCTTCCCACATTCGGCCTACACAACATTTCGAACGCCCTGGCTGCTGTTGCAGCAGGACGTCTTCTTGGAGTGTCTATGAACGACATCACAATTGGACTTGCGGGTTTGGAAGAACTAAGTGGCCGCCTTCGCATTGTGCCAGGGCATCGAGGTATGAAAATTATTGATGATTGTTATAATGCAAGTCCGCTTTCCATGAATGCCAGCCTCGACGTCCTGTCTCACATTGCCGAGGCGGGAAAACGTGTGGCTGTTCTCGGCGATATGTATGAGCTTGGTGACTATTCACAAGAAGGACATGAACAAGTCGGCAGGTATGCTGGGCGTGTCGGCATCGACACCCTGGTAGCCATTGGCCCGCAAGCACGATGGATTGCCTCAGAGGCCAAGAAGAGTGGAGTCAGGACGGTGTATCATTCCGAAACGGTGAAAGAGGCGTTAGCCCACCTTGATCGCTGGGTTAATTCAAATTCGACAGTGTTGGTTAAAGCATCCCGGGGCATGCAACTAGAGCAAGTTGTAGAAAGCCTAGTATGATTGACTGACGAAATTTGTCGTAGCATGAAGAGATCAGATCTCTTTTGTCAAACTGCTGTCAGAATTCTGTTGGATAACGTGGAATTTTAGCAGAAACTTTACAAACGCTTAGTATATGTTTTGTAAAATTGACAACGTCACTGACGGGAGGCGTTTGTCGTGTCACTACGGGATTTCATCATGCAGACGGTTCGACGATTAAATAAGACCACAAATCCATTTGTCAATTCCATCATTGGCGAATATATATCCCGTGAGCCAATCGGACTGATTTGCATGACTGTCACGGAGATGGATCAATTACGGGAACAAGGTGGTACTGAGCACTGCAAAGCAATTCTCAGGCGCATTGATGAACGGGTGGCATCCATTCTCTCAATCGCCGCTTGCGGCGTCATCGCACATCGGGTTGTGTCTGACGACCTATTTGTCTTGGTTAGTTTTCCTAACTCCTGTTTAAACTTATCGACCATACTGTATAACGCAGCTGAGGAATTGAAATCACACCTCGTCAAATCTCTCGACTCTATTGTGGCTGTGGGGGAGAAACGTATCAATTTTCACTTCGGGACAACCGTTGTTCGACCCCATCCTGACCTTGCAATCGATTCTCTATTATACAAAGGAATGATTGACGTCCTGTTTCAAGCGAAACTCAGTCGTGACACAAATCACCGAGAACAACTGGCAGAGTTTATGGACATTGTTCAACACGGTCGTATCCGTACCCACTATCAGCCAATCGTATCATTATGGACCGGAGACACGTTCGGATACGAAGGGCTGTCACGTGGTCCAGAGAACACGCCATTTGCATCACCACTCCGACTGTTTGATTTCGCCGAACGAGAAGGTCAACTGCATGCGCTAGAGGAAGTAGCACTACAATCGGCCATGGTTCACTTTCAACCCGCCCCCGCGGCCACGAAATTATTTCTCAATATCAATTCGTCCACGTTTACTGAAAAAGATTTCGTCGTCGATCGCTTACTCTCCATTCTTGAACATCGGGAACTAAAACCGTACGATGTTGTCTTGGAAATCACAGAGCGTAGTGCAATTTCCGATTTTGCGCAGTTTGCACGAATTCTGGAACGGTGTCGACGAAGTGGCTATCTCATCGCTGTCGACGACGCCGGAGCGGGATATTCCAGTTTACAAACGATTGCCGAGGTAAAGCCGGATTTTATCAAGATCGACCGGAGCCTTGTGAATGGAATTGATCGAGATCGGGTGAAGGAGACCCTAGTAGCATCACTATGTCAAGCAGCTATAGCTTGTAACTCGAAGGTTATTGCGGAGGGAATTGAGACATACGAAGAACTGGAGCGCGTTGCCCAATTAGGCGTACCGTACGTTCAAGGATTCTTGTTGAGCCGTCCGACACCTAATGTACGTCCAATTTCGGCAGGGGTAACTGCTATGTTGCAACAAGCCATGACGAGTGTTCGCCCACCAGTCGACGTGACAACGATTGGCCAAATTGCCAAGGACGTACATACGTTTCCAGCGTATGTCGAAGCAAGTAAAGTGGTTGATTTCTTTCATACAAACGAACATGTGACTGGTATTGTGGTCACGCAAAACGATCGCCCGATTGGACTCGTTATGCGCGAGAAACTGTTTCGCAAACTGGCTACAAAGTATGGCGTTTCACTATTCTGGAACCGCAGTATCGATGAAGTGATGGATCGGCAACCACTTATTTTGGACGAGTCTGTGTCCGTCGAGAATTCATCCGTGCTTTCGATGGGACGCCATGTCGACCAGTTATACGATCTCATCATTGTCACGCGAAACGGGGCACTACATGGTGGTGTGACGGTTCAAACGATTCTAAATACAGTTACCAATGCGCAATTGGAGTTAGCACGGGATGCAAATCCGCTGACGGGTCTGCCGGGCAACCGACGGATCGATCTCGAGTTGTCCAGACGTGTGTCTGCTGAACAGCCATTTTCCGTAATATACATTGATTTAGACCATTTCAAATGGTTTAATGATGCCTTTGGGTTTCAAAAAGGTGATCAGGCCATTCGATGTGTAGCGGATGTAATTCGAAGGGTTCTGACGGAACGACAACTACCAGACATATTCGTCGGTCACATTGGGGGTGACGACTTTATACTGTTCACACCTTCCGATGCCCTGTCTCTTGTTCAGTCCGTCCGAACGAAATTCGACGATGAAATCAACCAACAATTTCCGTTGTTGAAGAATAGAAATTGGACGGTTCGCAGCAGGGAGGGAGCAATCATCGAAACATCCGGTCTAACTCTCTCCATCTCCATCTTACACTGTGAGCCCCCGTTTACCGGCGTTACACAAGAAACGCTTGCAGCCTACTCGGGAGAGCTAAAGCGCCAGGCAAAGTCAAAGGGAGGCAACAGGATCACGATCGGTTTATACAATGATTTTAACCAAATGGACTTAGAAAGAGTATGAATCATGTTGCTCGTTCCAGCATCATAAAATTTTAACAATTCCTCAATGTATCTTTCTCTGTATTTTCGATAAAATGAGGGTGTTCATCACTGAAGTTCCTGTCCGAAAACAAATTGCCGAGAAGGCAATAGAGGAGGAATGCTAGGTGGTTACCTGTCCAATTTGTAAAGAGCTCTTGCAAGAACTTACATCCGTGCATTGTACGAAGCGTCATGGAATGTCGAAGTCGAGTGTCATTAAAGAGTTTGGTAAGCCAAAGCGGCTATTCCTCACATTTGCGGCGGAGAGCACAGTCACAACCCCCACCATCAGTCCACGCGATTATCTCGATTCACAACTCCTCACAGATAGGCTAAACTCCAGAACTCGAAAATTTCATGTGTAGTGGGGCGCTGGGTGGTCCGTATAACGTCATGTCAGTTGCTTGGTAGGCGATCCTATTCCATCTTACATGGATTATTGCGATAATTATGTCATGCTGGACAAACAAGCATTCATCTATGACAAAGGAGATATTCAACGATGACCCAGCGTACCATCACAGTAGAAGACTTTGCGAGGTTCAAATTGGTCGGGAAGCTAACAGCCTCGCCAAAGGGACGCACCGTTCTTTTTGAGGAACAGACTACAGCCCTAAAGGACGATGAATACCACACTCAGATTAAGCTTGCAGATCTAGAAACCGGACGCATCCGACCATTCGCCTCGAACGGAAAGCGAAACACGCTCCCGAAGTGGGCTCCAGATGGTTCGAAAGTTGCTTTCCTCAGCGATCGAGAACTGGGTACGCAAATTTGGACAATGCCCGCCGACGGTGGAGAAGCAGTTCGCTTAACGAGATTTCGTCATGGTATAGCGGACTTTGCGTGGGCTCCTGACAATCGTTCAATTTTTGCATTAGTATACGCTGGACCTCACGAAGACGTGTCCACCTATGCGCAGGACGTAAAGACTTCAGACATTGAAGAGTCCATTAAAAGTGATGAGAAGTCCTGGTCGGAATCCCCGAAGCGTTATAACCGACTGTATTATAAAAGTGACGGTGCCGGTCTATCGAAACTACGATACACCCAGCTAGTTCAAATAAACTTGGACACTTTGGAGTTCCGCCAACTTACGCATGGCGACGAGTCCCTAAGTAACCCAACTCCGTCCCCGGACGGGAGATATGTACTCTTCACGAAAGGACGCGATCCGGACACACAGTGGTGGTTCTCCGATTTATACAAAATCGACTTGGCATCTCGTGAAATTCAACTCGTCTCAGACGAGCTGATTTACCGGCAGGTGGTGTATTCTCCAAATGGCGACTATCTAGCCGCACTTGCCATGGACCAAACATTTTATGAGTACCGAAGTGCCTCACACATAAAGTTATATTTGTTGACCACAGACGGTAAAATCATTTCTCATCTGACTGCGGATTTTCCCGATGATTTAACGGATTCAAGTTTAACGGATCTACGCGCTAATGTCGCTGACGAAGTGCTTCGTTGGTCCGTGGACAGTGACTACATATATGTGTTATCGACTCGAGAAGGAAAAAGTGAAGTTGTGCGTTTTGATGTAGCTGGTGACAGTCCGCAAGGCGAGATCGTTATTGGAGGATTGCGAGACATATACGCTTTTGACATCGTGACCGATTCGACGATCGCGTTCGCGTACGCCACTCAAACGAATCCCAGCACGCTTTCAACTGCAACCGTTCACGTGACACCGCACGCGGTCCGCCCAGGTCGAAGCCCTTGGGAGCCCATGTCTAGTGTGGAAGAAAACCCTGTACCATGGGGCGACAACGAGTCGGTACTATACGACCCGAACAAAGCGTTCCTTTTGGAAGTTGAACTTTCCATACCTGAGCCGTACTTTTATCAATCCACCGACGATTGGTGGGTCCAAGGGTGGGTGATGCGCCCAACAGGGTTTGAGGACGGGAAAAAGTATCCAGTCATTTTAGAAATTCACGGTGGCCCACAGCTTAATTTCGGTTATGCCATGTTCCATGAAATGCAGTGGTTTGCTGCTCAAGGATATGCAGTTGTCTACACGAACCCACGTGGGGGAAAGAGTTACGGGCAGACGTTCGTAAATGCTGTTCGTCACCACTACGGTGAAGGTGATGCGGCCGACGTGGTAAATGGACTGGACGCAGCACTGAAGACGTATGATTTCCTTGATGGCAGCCGTGTTGCCGTAACCGGTGGAAGCTATGGGGGATTCATGACAAACTGGCTCGTTGGTCACACCAACAGATTCTTTGCAGCTGTGTCACAGCGTTCCATCTCAAATTGGATATCCTTCTTCGGGTGCAGCGACATCGGTCCATTGTTTGTGGAGTCACAGTTGGTTGATAGCGCGGAGGGGAATCTGGCAAGGCTGTGGGAAATGTCTCCCTTAGCATATGTCCAAAACGTTGAGACACCTATTCTCATGCTCCACTCTGAGCAGGACTTGCGCTGTCCAATTGAGCAGGCTGAGCAGTTTTATACGTGGCTTCGTCGGTCGGGGAAGGACGCTGAACTCCTGCGGATTCCCAATGCCAGTCATGGTTTGTCGAGAAACGGAAAACCTTCGCTGCGGGTGAAACGATTACAATCCATTTTTAGTTACATTCATCATCGACTGCCAGAACCAAACAACCTGTAACGCATAACGGGACGGGCTATCCGAAATGTTCACGTTTCGGATAGCCCGATTTTTTATGGTACGACACCTTTCTTAAGCTCTGTATTTTGGGTAAACTGCTTATCACACGGCAGTTTACAAAACATTTATTATGTTACTCGTATGTAATTCTTACCTTGAGTGTCCGTATTATCCAGTTCGCAAGTTGTACACGGATGCGGACTTGGATCACTGGAAATTTTAATGAACAACATTTTGTCCACCAGCCATGGTATACTATGGTACAAATCGCACTTTAGTGTGCTCCGAATTTTGATGTTGATAAAACCATGCAAGCCAAGAGAGGGTGTACTCGGCAACTGTAATGAGGACTTCCGCGTACTGGAGAAGATTACTCGGATTCACTGTCGCATCTGCTCTCTTCGTCATTCCTTTTCGGTTTCTCATTGTCAATGCCGTGGTTGATCCGTCGGCAGTCGAGAACGCGAAACCGAATCAGGAAGTGACCAGCACGAACAGTACCGGCGGGGTGTATGACGGCGTCCTAATGAAGATGTCGGATTTGTCTTATGCAGACTTGAACCCCTATAGGCATCAAACACTCGGGGACTTGGAATCCTTGTCTGCCAAATACAAAGGTCCAAGTGGTGTATACAAGCAAGTTGAATACGTTGACAATCATGACTGGCATATTCCGTATCCCGCTGCGAATCAGTTGTTTTTCTCCGACATGAAGGACTGGAGAATTATTGCAACGGACGATGAGGAAACTGAGGTTGGATTTTACGCCGTAGCCTATCAAAAGGGAAATACTATCGTCATCGCCTATCGGGGGACGAATGACGTAGCCGACTTGTTGTCGGACGCTGGAATATATCTGCAGGTTTCAGAATGGATTGATCAATTAGCACCTGCACAACATTTCGTGGATCAAGTTCGGTCAAGCTTACCTCAGGGTCAGTATCAAGTGGTGTTCACTGGACATTCCATGGGTGCATGGCTGGCACAACGAATGTATGTGACGTATCTCAATAAATATCCAGCTTGGCATGTGGCTGGGGCGACTGTGTTTGATTCTATCGGGACGCACTTTCATCCAGACGTTTCTGGCGTGACGCACGTCAAGGACTATCGTTACCAGGGGGATGTGTTCAGTCATTATGGTTCGTCCCTAGGACAAGAAATTGAAGTCAAGGACCCGACACCAGGTCAGTCCTTATATGATAAACACCAGATGCACGATTTTTACCCATACTTCTACCCGGTTCATTCTGCACAACTGCGTCAGAGTACAACAGTCGTGGTCTGATTGTGCCTAAGGAACCATTACTTGGTTAGGGGTGGTCGTATTGCCAAAACATTCCGTATCGCTAAAAGTGGATGAGAACACAACGCTGTTCGGTCACGTCTGGTCCCCAGAATCCAGATCATCGATACCTGCTGTTGTTGTTCTTCTCCACGGAATGGGTGAACACATTGGTCGCTACGAATCGTTTGCACAGGTTCTTAATCGCGAAGGATATGTCGTATATGGCCATGATCAACGGGGTCACGGCAAAACGGGTGAGGCTACAACATCACATGGCTACCTTGGCCCGAACGGGTTTCAGCAACTAGTAGACGACGCTGCCCAGATGGTGCACTTAGTAAAAGATGCACATCCAAACGTTCCAGTGGTTCTTTTTGGGCACAGTATGGGGTCCTTCGTTGCACAATCGTTCTTGTCGCGCCATGCCGGAAAAATTGATGCATGCGTTTTATGCGGCAGCAACGGACCCGAAGGACGGTTGCTGCTCGTCGCTCGATACTTGGCCAAGAGGTATGCGAGAAAATTTGGAGTTCATGCCGAAAGCAAACTTTTGACGAAATTGACTTTTGGTGCATATAACCGCGCATTCCGTCCGAATCGGACACCATTTGACTGGTTGACCCGCGACACGGATGCCCTTCAAGCGTATTTATCGGACTCACAGTGCGGTTTTCCGCTGTCCGCGGCGTCAATGCACGACATGTTCACAGAATTGGGCGAAATCTTCCGCCGTGAGCGTATGAGCCAAATCCCGCGAGATTTACCCATTTTTATCATTGCTGGGGAGGCCGATCCCGTTGGTCACCAAGGCAAAGGAATATACCGCCTCATCGATGTCTATCGAAAAGCGGGACTGACAGCTGTTTCCTATCGTATCTATCCTCAGGCTAGACACGAACTCCTTCATGAAATCAATCGGGAGACAGTGTACCAAGACATTCTCGCATGGCTTGATTCAGCCGTTAGAGACAAGTTGGCGTAGTCGCGCTTCTAGCCATGATGTAGCCATGGCCTCTCCCACAACGGAACCTCGTCCACAACTGGTGCTACATTAGGCGATTGGCGTTCCGTTTGGCACGGCTTCATCCAACCCCAGCAAAACAACGTCTCCTTTTTCGGGTACGCCCCCCATCACAAGTACTTCGGATTGAAATCCCGCGATTCGACGGGGTGGAAGATTAACGACAGCGACCACCTGCCTGCCAACGAGTTGGTCGGGCGTATATCGCTTTGTAATCTGTGCGCTCGACTGCTTGACACCGATTGAAGGCCCGAAATCAATTTTCATTTTAATGGCTGGCACTCGAGCCTCCGGAAAAGGCACTGCCTCGGTGACTGTACCCACACGAAGATCAAGCTTTAAAAAATCATCAATCGTTGCCACAATAATCTGCCGCCTTTCGGAAAAGACATACTCATCAGTTGTACAACTCTAAAATATGGACCCAACAACTAGAATCTTGACTATTGTAATCAACATTGTAGTTAGACTATACTAACTGATGTTGTTAGATAACACGAATTATATATGAGGTATGGCGATGAGAGTACTGTTTCAGTCACAGTCAAAACAGCCTTTTCGAAGACTGATAACCATTTTGGCCACCTTTGGCCCAGGCGTAATCGTGATGCTCGCAAATACAGATGCCGGCTGTATCATTACTGCCGCACAGTCTGGTGCGCAGTGGGGATATGCGATGGTGCTACCCCAAATTATTTTAATTCCTATCGTCTATTTGGTACAAGAGATTACTGTACGACTTGGTATTGCGACAGGAAAAGGGCACGGTGACTTGATCCGTGAACGTTTTGGGCGCAAGTGGGCTATCTTTTCTGTGTCGACATTGTTTCTATCCGCAATTGGCGCTTTGGTTACGGAGTTCAGTGGAATAGCTGGGGTAGGGGAGCTATTTGGGATCTCTCCACATTACAGCGTATCCGTCGCAACCATCGTCCTCGTCTTGATGGGTCTGACCGGAAGTTATAAGCGTGTCGAACGCATTGGGATCGCCATGGGCCTATTTGAATTACTCCTGGTACCCGCAGCATTGATGGCCCACCCGAGTGGGAAACAACTGGTTCAGGGGTTGGGCACACTGCCGCTAGACAATCCGAATTACGTATTCCTCTTGGCAGCAAATGTAGGCGCCGTTATTATGCCATGGATGATTTTTTATCAACAATCTGCTGTGGTGGATCGAAAGCTGGGGCGCCAGCACTTGCGGGGCGCTCGGATCGATACCGCCGTCGGTTCATTGCTCACGCAAATCGTTATGATCGCCGTGGTTGTTATGATTGCTGCGACCATTGGCCGGCATGATCCTGGAAAGGCGCTCGACACCGTGGCGCAGATTTCCCAGGGACTGCTGCCGTTCCTTGGCGCAACAGGAGCGAAGGTTATTTTTGGACTCGGAATGCTCGGTGCCAGTTTTGTTGCTGCATTGGTTGTATCCTTGGCAGGCGCTTGGGGGATTGGGGAGGTTGCTGGATTTAAACACAGCGTCAATCACAAGGTGAAGGACGCGAAATGGTTCTATCTAATTTACACGGCCGCACACGTTGGAGGCGCGATTCTCGTTTTCAGCGGCATCAATCTCGTTAACCTTGCTGTTGATACGGAAGTCATGAACGCACTCTTGTTGCCCATTGTTCTCAGTTTCCTACTTGTCTTAGAAGCGAAAGTTTTACCGAAGGAATGGCGCATGACAGGCGTATACAAGTATATCGTCTGGTCAATATCGACAATTGTCATGCTATTTGGTGTGTACATGGGCATCAAAGTTATTTTTTAGTCGACATTTTTCACTGGGGAAGTCAAACGAGCGACGTTACCATCACGGGAACAGTGCTTCGTGGCCAAGGGTTAGATATATGCACCTTGGCGACGAAGCTCCTCTTGTACGTCGCGAATATCAGCGTGCTTGATTGCCGCATACAATCCTGCTGCAACGCCTGCCGCGTGACCGGTTCCGAATGATGTCCCCATGACGCGCGAAGAGGCGAATGCGACCGGATCGCAATCAATGATCCGGCCCGCGGACCAGAGATTTTCAATCCCTTCAACGTCTAGTGATCGGAGAGGTATATCATAATAGGCTCGGTCTTTGATTTGGCGATAAACTGCGGGTTGACCAGGTTGGTGAATCTCAACGGGCCAGCCTCCACGGGCGACGACATCCTCGTGTCTTACGCCGTTCAAGGCATCTTCACCGGTCAGCGTATAATGGCCCTTGACGTGACGTGTTTCGCGAACGCCAATAGACGGACCCGTTTGAACCAGGTACGCTTGTTCAAATCCAGGCATGTGGCTGCGAAAGACATCGAGATAATGCCATGCCTGATTCCGTGCAGACATCTCTGCTTTTGTAAGACTTGCCGAATCAAGACCATTGACCACCTCATCCGCGAACATCGCGAGAATGTGTCCGGAACCAG
Organism: Alicyclobacillus dauci; assembly: GCF_026651605.1. Lineage (GTDB taxonomy): Bacteria > Bacillota > Bacilli > Alicyclobacillales > Alicyclobacillaceae > Alicyclobacillus > Alicyclobacillus dauci. The sequence goes on from NZ_CP104064.1 coordinate 2,477,190, forward strand.
GGAGTCGAACCGCCATTCCTTTCTCTTTCGTCAAGACCGTATCTCCAGCGGCTTTGGCAAGGTGCACGGCGTCCGCAAACGCTTGACGAGATAAGGATGCATCTGCAGGTACCCCGCCAATGCGCATCACGAGCGTAGCCGCCTGTACTTGACCTTCGTCGTCTCCAAATCTGACTTTACCGCCTGCGAGTGACGTTAAGTCTCCTTCGCCGCTGGCGTCTACGAAAGCTGCTGCCTCGATTTCAAATGACCCACTATGATCAAAACACTGGACGGCTTGAATCGATCCGTCGGATATGACCACATTCGTCACATTACAGTGAAGCCGAGGTGTGACACCTGCTTGGACAACACACTGGTCCAGGGCATACTTTGTCGCTTCCGCGTCAAGGGGAACAATGACGTTGCCGGAACCAGGATTTCGGAAGGGGCCGGGGTACGCACCCAGTCGCTGCAGGGTATCCAGGAATTGATTCGCCACACCTCCGACAACTTGCAAAAGCGGTTCCTGTTGTGCGAATAAGCCGCACACAGTCAAAACAGAACTGTGCGTTGCAGCCCCTCCGAAATAGGGATTCTTCTCAATGAGGATCGTTCGCACCCCAGAATTTGCCGCGCCAATAGCCGCCGCCACACCAGCGGAGCCACCACCGACGACGACCACATCAAAATGCATGCGCTTCACGAAACGAAACGCCTCCTAACACTTAAATGTAAAGCTTTGTCCGTTGTAACTTGACTTATAAATTACCGAAATGAAGGTTTCGAACACATAGGCAAGCAAGAAACAGAATAACACAAACTAGAATGATCCCCTAAATGTACAAACTTATCTAGTTTAGAGTTATTAAGAAAACTGGATTGAATCGAAATGATAAAGCCATGAAGAAAATGCAATTGGTCCTATCATAACCGATTGGACGTTTGTTACGCACGCGCGCGCACAGCCGTTTAACGGAACTTACATACGTCACAACCGGCGAGGATCGGCTACAATAAGGGAAGAATGTGACAGCACACTTCACCTACACCAGTGTGTGATATTGATGAAAGAAGGTCTTTGACGTTGGCCGTGGTGGACTTATTGATGCTTATCGGACTAGCTGCGTTGTGGGGTGCGTCCTTTTTGTTCATGAGGGTTGCTGTACCGATTCTTGGGCCATTTCTTCTGATTGACATGCGTGTTCTCATTGCCGCAGCGTCGCTGGTTGTCTACGCAGCCGCTATGCGTCATCGCATTCAAATTCTTGAGAAATGGAAGTCCTACATGATTTTAGGAGCCATTAATGCTGCGATACCTTTTTGCCTCATTTCAATCGCTGAGTTGAAATTGTCAGCCGCGTTAGCCGCGATTTTGAACGCGACAACACCCATGTTTACGGCCGTCGTCGCTCGGTTTTGGCTCGGTGACACCTTCACCTGGCGAAAAATTGTAGGCTTGATTCTTGGGTTATTTGGGGTTTTCGTTGCTGTTGGCGGGACTTCCATCATACATGGTCAATCTCCGGTAGCATGGGCTATCTGTTCACTATTAGCAGCGCTTTCCTATGGGTTCGGTGGAGTTTACTCGGCGCGTGCATTTAAGCAAGAGCGGCCCATGAATTTAGCAATCGGACAGCAACTCGCGGCTGGTATCTGGCTGTTGCCTCTGGACCTGGTATGGCGTCCGCACAAACAGATGACGACCACCGTTCTCGTGTCTGTTCTGGCTCTAGCTATTCTCTCGACAGCTCTAGCGTATTTGTTTTATTTCCAGCTCATGCAGCGAGTGGGACCCGTCAAAACGATCAGCGTTACGTTTCTCGTCCCTATCTTCGGGTTAGTTTGGGGTGCGGCGTTCCTCCACGAACCACTCACGTGGCGACTGATTGCGGCCCTCATCATCATTCTTGTCAGCGTCGGCCTCGTGATGAACGTTCAGTTTCGCAAAAGGAGGGAACAGTTAACAGCCCAGGTTCCCGTCAGTACAGATAAGTAAAGACGCTCTCTACTTAGGGGCTTCGAATCGTGCCCTGTCGCTGGTGACTTACGACCACGCAACGAAGCAAAAAGTTTACGCCAAACTAGCAGGTGGTTCCGAGTGACGTGTGGAAGGACGTATACACTGCACGACAATCAAGGAGGCTCTCTGTTGAAAATTGCTGTTGGTACGAAGAATCCGGCCAAACTTCAAGCTGTGACGCTCGCGTTTGAAAAAATGGGGTATAACGCGACAATAACAGGCGTAAATGTACCCTCAGACGTGTCCGATCAACCGTTTTCCGACGACGAGACAGTGCGAGGGGCAATCAACCGGGCCACTGCGGCACTCGCCGCCGGAGCGTACGACTTTGGTATCGGCTTAGAAGGTGGTGTGGTGGACACGAAGTACGGCATGATGCTGAGCAACTGGTGTGCAATTGTCAGCCCCCAGGAACCCGTGAGTCTCGGTGGGGGTGTTCGCATGCTTCTCCCGGAAACCATTGCAGCGGAAGTACGCCAGGGCCGGGAACTCGGCCACGTTATCGATGACTGGGCCGGCCGACACGACGTGGCAAAGGGAGAAGGGACCATTGGCATCCTGACTCACGGACACATCACCCGATCCGCCATGTTCCGCGACGCTGTCATCTGCGCATTCTCACCGTTTGCCCTACGCGGCGATAACGCTTAGTTAAGCCTTTATGAGGTGGAGGTAGGTTTAAAAATGATCCGGACAGCCCTTTTGAGTCGGTGGCACGTTCACGCGAACGATTATGCACGGCAAGCCAAGGAACATCCGCACGTTGAGATCGTACGAGTTTGGGACGACGATGAAACGCGAGGCCGCAAATGGGCTGACGAACTCGGCGTACCGTTTGAATCGAGCCTCGCAACACTACTTCAAGACGATACCATTGATGCGGTCATCGTCGATACGCCCACGCAGTTACATAAAGACGTGATCATAGCTGCTGCCAAGCACGGAAAGCACATTTTTTCCGAAAAAGTCCTGGCGTTCACCGTCGCAGACTGCGAAGAAATCTTTTCCACAGTCGATGAAAATAGAGTCAAGCTCATGCTCTCCCTGCCCCGTCTCACCGATCCGTACTACCTGTATGCACAAAAGGCGGTCGATGACCAACTCCTCGGCAAGGTAAATACCATCCGTTGCCGTTTGTCGCACAATGGGGCGGTATCAACAAAGGAGAACCCGAACGGATGGTTGCCCGCGACATTTTTCGATCCGGTCTCATGCGGTGGAGGAGCCCTTATCGATCTAGGTGCCCATCCAATTTACCTAATCAATCGTCTGGCGGGTCAACCAAAGGTTGTGAACGCAACATTATCTGGGATTCTCGATCTCCCGGTAGATGACAACTCCGTGGTAACCGTTCAGTATGAGTCCGGTGTGATCGGAATCATGGAGGCAGGATTTTCGTCGGGTAGCAGTCCGTTCTTGCTTGAACTGTACGGCACCAAAGGAACCTTGCTCATCGAGGATGAACAGATTCGAATTCGCTCTGAGGCAACGGGACCAACTGAGTGGGTTATTCCGAACGATGTCCCTGATCGGATTGCGTCACCGTTTGCTCAATGGGTTAAGTGGATCGAGGAGGGGGAGGAACCGACCATCACAAGACAGGACATACTCCACTTGACGCTGATCAACGAGGCTGCCAGAACCTCGTCGGAAACAGAGCAGGCGGTCGTAATCCATCAGCCATGACAAATAAACACGTTAAAGTGCAGAGAATTTCATGAATCATGAAGGAGCTGACCATTTGGCCGTGACCAGATGGGCAGCTCCTACCGTTTTGGTGACGATGTCTTCGCTTCCTGCATATGATGTTAGAATTCGCCGGACTGGGCGTAGGGACCTACACCTGACGTCCCCAACCACGGTCGGACTGTAAAACTCAAACTTTTAGCTATTTGAAAATTAGCGAGTAATTTTATATACTATAACCAATCAAGCGCTTGTTTTGAACTCGTCCACAACTGCCGTCTCTTCTTGTGAATCACGTCCAACGATTTGCAGGCCGATTGGAAACCGCAGTTGCATTTATTTGAACAGATTTGTAAGCGTTTTCATGTTGTTTCAGCCATTTGCAGTAAAGGAAAGGGAGATTCAGATGATCATTGAAGAAAGCCTTCGAAGAATCAGTTCAGAACCGCACGAAGACTTCTATCAAGTACTCACGCCTGAGGGCGAGCTTCTGATTCCCATTGACGGAATGATTGATAACTCCCTCGCAGTTGGTATGTATCGGCATATGGTTTACGCCCGGACATTCGACCGTAAATGTATCTCGCTTCAACGGCAAGGTCGAATGGGTACGTACGCCCCGTTTGAAGGGCAGGAAGCTGCGCAAATTGGAAGTGTCTTGGCACTTTCTGATGATGATTGGATGTTTCCGTCGTACCGTGAGCACGCGGCCACCGTCACTCGTGGTCAACCGCTGCAAACCGTCATCAGGTACTGGAAAGGAAGACTGGACGGAGGAGTCGGATATCGTGAGAAACATATCCTTCCACCGTCGGTTCCTATTGCAACGCATCTACTGCACGCAGTTGGCGCTGCATGGGCCAGCCGAATTCGGCACGAAGCGGCTGTCAGCATCGCGTACTTCGGAGACGGCGCGACATCTGAGGGAGACTTCCACGAATCACTAAATTTTGCTGGTGTCAACCGATTACCAGTCATTTTCCTCTGTCAAAACAACGGCTACGCCATCAGCGTCCCATTTAACAAACAGTCCTCCTCCAGGACCATCGCGCAAAGAGCTTCAGCATACGACATCGAGGGTATCCGCGTGGATGGCAATGACGTATTTGGTGTGTACATGGCCGTATCAGAAGCAAGAAAGCGTGCACTTGAGGGCCAAGGTCCAACTCTCGTCGAGGCGGTTACGTTCCGTTACGGTGCTCACACGACGGCGGATGATCCCAAGAAGTACCGTGACCAGGAAGAACTGCTGGCCAAGTGGAGAAAGCGGGATCCCATCCACCGACTGAGAAGGTTTCTCGAACGGGAAGATCTTTGGGATGAGCGTCAGGAGTCTCAACTTGCAGCGGACTGCACGGAGCAAATTGATCAGGCGATATCTGAAGTGTTGAGTCTGCCACCGGAACAACCCGAAGCCATGTTTGAGCACGTCTATGCAGAGGCCCCATGGCATATCGCCGAACAACGTGAGGAGTTGAACCGAATTTTGCGGAAGGACGGGATGCAGTCGTGACGCAGAAATTGAACATTATTCAGGCTATTACACAAGCATTGGATCAAAAGCTGGCGGATGATCGTCGTGTCATGCTCCTAGGCGAAGACATCGGTACCAATGGGGGTGTCTTTCGGGCGACGGACGGCTTGTTGGAGAAATACGGAGCCGACCGCGTTGCGGATACGCCGTTAGCTGAGTCAGGGATTGTGGGCTCAACCATCGGTCTCGCGCTCAACGGTATGATTCCCGTTGCAGAAATTCAGTTTCTCGCTTTTCTCTATCCGGGACTCGAGCAAGTTCTGTCGCACGCTGCTCGTATGCGTCATCGCAGTCGTGGAGAATACACACTGCCGATGGTTATCCGGACACCATATGGTGCTGGCATCCGCGGACCGGAACTGCATTCAGAAAGTGTCGAAGCGTTTTTCGCCCAGACACCTGGATTGAAGGTTGTTGTACCAAGCACGCCGTACGATGCAAAAGGGCTTCTGATTTCGGCAATCGAGGATCCGGATCCTGTCTTGTTCCTTGAGCCAACGAAAATCTACCGTTCCTTCCGCGAAGACGTTCCGGAAATGTTGTATCGCGTACCCATTGGCAAGGCAAAAGTTGTTCAAGAGGGCAGTGACATATCCATCTTCGCGTGGGGAGCCATGATGCCTGTCGCTGTAAGCGCTGCCAAACAGATTGAAGAGGAACGAGGATGGACGTGTGATGTGATCGATCTTCGCACGATTTACCCGTTGGACAGGGACTGCATCATCGAATCTGTAAAAAAGACTGGCCGCGCGGTCGTCGTCCAGGAAGCGCACAAGACAGCCAGTATGGGAGCGGAACTCGTTTCATTAATCAACGATGAAGCACTTATGTATTTGCGTGCGCCCGTCAAGCGGATATCCGGATTTGACGTTCCAGTTCCGTTATTTGCACTCGAAGACGATTACATGCCAACTACCGCACGTGTGAAGGCAGGCATTGCAGAAACAATGCTGTTCTGACGGAGATGCCTTAGATTTTCGTGCAGCAGCAGGCGAAGGGGGCAGAGCATGTTTGAATTTAAGTTACCGGACATTGGAGAGGGCATGCACGAAGGGGACATTCAGAAGTGGCTCGTACGAGTTGGAGATGAAGTGCGCGCAGACCAACCAATTGTAGAGGTTCAAACCGACAAAGTTACCGCTGAGTTGCCGTCGCCTGTTTCTGGCGTCATCAGCAAAATTCTGTGTCAGGAAGGCCAAACAGTCACAGTGGGAACAACGATTGTTGTCATCGATGAGGCTTCCGAAGCAGAAGTGAGCGCGGCAGCGACCACCATGGTCGATAAACCGCAGGTCGGGGTGACTCAGACTGGCGATGGGGAGAGCGCCCAACAGCCCTACACCGAAACCGTGCCCACACCAGCATCAGTCGGTGTTCCGAAAACAACAAGGCCGGCCCAGCGAGTCATTGCGACGCCGCATGTTCGCAGTCTTGCGCGGCGCATGTCAATTGACATCGAACAAGTCACAGGTACTGGTCGCGGAGGCCGGGTGACCGAGTCCGACTTAGAGTCGTTCGCAGATAAGGTACAAAGACAACAATCTGAACAGGGTGCTTTACCGGAACGGCCTGTCGATTCAGAAGAAAGAGAAGAGGGACTTCGCGCTCACATGACGGTAGAGCGCGGCGCTCGCGAGGAGCGCATTCCACTCAGAGGAATTCGCAAGCAAATCGCGATGCACATGGTGAAATCTGTGTCGACCATTCCGCACGTGACGCACGTGGACGAGATCGAAATGGACGCACTTCACGCTTTGCGGGACCGGCTAAAACCGCACGCAGAGGCTCGAAATGTGAAACTGACATTTCTGCCGTTCTTCATTAAGGCGTTGGTCATCGCACTGAAAGAATTTCCTATGCTGAACGCATCTTTGGATGATGCACACAGCGAGATCATCCAAAAGCACTACTATCACATTGGCATTGCCACCGATACGGACAATGGACTGGTTGTCCCGGTCATCAAAGACGCCGACAAAAAAACGATGTTCCAGCTTGCATGTGAAGTTCAGACACTTGCGGCTCTTGCACGAGAAGGAAAATTGACGCTCGATCAAATCACTGGTGGCACCTTCACCATCACCAATATTGGACCTATCGGAGGACTCTACGCGACTCCTATCATTAACCATCCAGAGGCGGCCATTCTGGGACTCCACAAAATGGAGCCGAGAAGCGTTGTTCGCAATGGGGAAAGCGTCATTCGCGTCATGATGAACATTTCCTTATCATTTGACCATCGATTGATCGACGGTGCCACAGCAGTTCGCTTTACCAATCGAATGAAGGGGTTGCTCGAGGACCCGGATCAATTGTTTTTGGAATTAACTTAGCTTCTGCGAAAAATGCAACCCCGCTAATTGAAAAGTCAGACAATTTTGTATAGCATAAAGCAAAGCAATCGCTTGTTTTAAATTCGCTATAAACCAAGGAGAAAAGGAAGACTACTAGTGGGTAGGCCAAGTCAAAAGGAACAGATTCTGGCGGCTGCTGGACGGCTGTTCAGCAAGAAGGGATATCATGCGACGACGATTCGGGAGATCGCTGAAGAGACAGGGATTCTGTCAGGAAGTCTGTATGCACACATTCAGTCAAAGGAAGACCTACTATTTGAAATCGTGGACGAAGGCGCGATGGCATTTCTCAACTCGATTGAGGACATCGTGAACAGCCCATCTGATCCCGTGACCAAGCTTCGTGCCGGCCTCGCCGCACACATCCAAGTTATTGCAGAACACCTGGACGCGTCGACGGTCTTCTTTCACGAATGGCAGGCCTTATCGGAACCAAGGCGGGAAATGATCCAGAAAAAACGCGACCAATACGAGGCTCAGTGGGCTGCGATATTAGATGCTGGTGCAAGAGAAGGCGTGTTTGCATCACGGGATCCCAAGTTCGCACGGCTGCTCATCTTGTCCGTGGCAAACTGGGTGTATCAGTGGTACCGACCCACTGGAAACCTTTCACCATCAGACATCGCCGAACGATTTACAGACGTCATTGTAGATGGTTTGAAACCAGTCCCGAGTGAGGAGGGTACAAAATGACCGAGGTAGAGCAAATGACGCGGTTTATGGAGCGGATCGAACGCGGCGAGAAGATCGAGTCAACCGATTGGATGCCGCACGAATACCGCATCCTCCTGTTGCGACTCATACACATGCATGGCATCAGCGAAATCATGGGCGCGTACCCTGAAAAAGAATGGGTTCCGAAAGCACCGACGCTGCGTCGCAAGTTGTCCCTGATGGCGAAAGTACAGGACGAAATTGGTCATGGCCAACTTCTGCTGCGCGTGGCAGAAGATCTCGCGAAGCCGCTCGGAAGAGTGCGGGATGACCTCATTACCGACGTCTTTACGGGCAAAATCAAGTTCCACAACGTCTTTCACATGGATGCGCCAACCTGGGCCGACGCGGGTCTCATTGGCTGGTTGGTTGACGGTGCAGCCATCATTACACAGACGGCATTGCTCGATTGCTCGTATGGACCCTACGCGCGTGTCCTCAAGCGGATCTGTGCTGAGGAGAGCTTTCACATGCAGCACGGCGAGTCCATCATTCTGTCTCTGGCGGAAGGGACGGACGCACAGCGTGAAATGCTCCAGGATGCCCTCAACCGTTGGTGGGAGTCCCTGTTGTTTTTCTTCGGACCTGAGGAGGTATCCGAAGCGGCTCACAAAATGACGGTCTATAAAATTCGATCGCTATCCAACGAGGAGCTTCGACAGAAATTCCTCAGTCGCTACATTCCGCGTATCAAATCCGTCGGATTGACCATCCCGGACGATAATCTTCGATACGACGATGTAACAGGCAAATGGAAGTTCACAGAACCAGATTGGGAGAAATTTTCCTACATGGTACGAGAGAATCAAGGCCCCAAATCACAAGAGCGCATCGCACTTCGGCGCCACGCACACGCAGACCACACATGGGTCCGTCAAGCCCTCGTTGGGTCTAAAGGCATGAGAACTGAATCACAAGCTGGCTAGCACGCCGTTGCTCAAACCGAGTATTGCACCCTTCGTGTCCACGAAAGAGATGGGCAACTACCGGTACTAGGAGGGAGACTAGCCATGTCCGACACAAACAGCGAAGAACACTATCCTGTCTATGAGGTTTTTGTCCAGAAAAGCCAACTGGATTCCCATGTGCATGTCGGAAGTGTGCTCGCACCAAACCCAACGCTCGCTTTACAAGTCGCAAGGGAGAACTTCTTGAGGCGCGACAAAGCCGTCAACATATGGGTTGTGCCGCAGACTGAAGTCCACGGGACGTCGTACGACGAAGAGCACTTCTTTGCACGGGAGTTTGATCGGAGTTATCGCGAAGTCGGAGGATACGCCGACAACGCACGTCGATGGAAGGCGTTTAAACAGAAAATGATGACAATCGATGAACTAAGCCCATGAGAAAGGAGGTGCTAGCCGTGGTACAGAGCCAAGCCTCTCTCAAAGCAGGTGCATCAAGTGCGTCGATGGCACTCGTGGACTTTATTTACCAACTCGCGGATGATGAACTCATCGTGGGCCACCGAAGTTCCGAATGGCTTGGTATGGCACCAGACATTGAGGAAGACGTAGCCTTCGCCAGTATGGCGCAAGACGAGATCGGTCATGCAACGTTCTTCTACGGTTTGCTTGAGACGCTCGGCGAAGGGTCTGCCGATGAACTTGCGTTCGCGCGCCCGGTCGCCACGCGTAGGAATGCCCGCTTCTTGGAATCGGAAAATGGCGACTGGGCGGAAACCATAACACGCAGGTTGTTCTACGAGGTGTTTGAACAGAATCGTCTAAGCGCATTGCTTGAGTCGTGCTATGAGCCGCTCGCTCAGGGTGCCCAGAAAATCATGCGCGAGGAGTACTACCATCTCCTGCATATCCAAACGTACTTCCAGCGGCTTGCCTCGGCTGGGGGAGAAGCCCGGCGTCGATTGGAAAACGCTGTTCAGCGGCTATTGCCGTTAGCGGGAGACTTGTTCGATCTCGGCCCACATCGTGACGCGCTCCTCGAAACTGGAATCTTAAATCGTTCGGAGGAACAACTTCGCAACATGTGGCTGGAGCGAATCGGATCTCTACTACAGGAATCTGGCCTTAGTTGGCCCGAAGCAACATTCGGCGCGCCTGCCACTCGAAGCGGTCGAAGAGGGGAACATACCCCCGCGCTTCATCAACTACTAAAGATCATGGGGGAAGTTTACTTCTCGGATCCAGGTGCCCGCTGGTAGAAGGACTGTACTGAAAGGGGGTGACGGATGGTGGTACAGCAGACCAGATTGGATGATCAAACGATTTCCGAAAGCGTATTCATACAACTTGACGCCATCAAGGATCCAGAGATTCCCTCGGTGAGTGTGCGCGAACTCGGTATGGTGCGGTCTGTCGACGTGATTGACGGACATGTGTCCATTGAGATGTTGCCAACATTTGTTGGGTGTCCGGCACTTGAAATCATCCGTCGAAATGTCGAAGGCGAGATCGCAAAGGTCGAAGGCGCACAAGATGTAACCGTTCAGTTTGTCATGACTGAACCGTGGACGTCTGATCGCATTACGGATGATGGAATCGAGAAACTGAGGCGATTTGGCATCGCACTTCCCGTACGCGAAGGTGATAAAAAGATACGCCCAACCTGCCCCTACTGTGGCAAAGGGGACACGAACGTGGAGAACTTGTTCGGTCCGACTGCCTGCCGGGCAATTTTCTACTGCAACAGTTGTGGCCAACCGTTTGAGGCCATGAAGCGCGTGTAATGTGCTTTGGGGTGAGTAGTCGAGAATCCAGATTCCGTCAAGGGAGTGACTTCGGTCATGTTCCAACCAGATGTCGAAACGATTCCAAGAGAGACGCTGACTCAGTTGCAGATTAATCGCTTGCAGAAGACAGTCAAACTCGCGTACGAATGTGTCCCGTTTTATCGGCACAGACTGGACCGTTTAAACATTCATCCGGATGACATCCGCTGTTTAAACGATATCGTCCGGCTCCCGTTCACGTGCAAGCAGGATTTGAGAGATAACTACCCATTTGGGCTCTTTGCCGTCAACCAAAAAGATGTCATACGCTACCACGCATCATCTGGAACAAAAGGAAAGCCAACGGTGGTTGGCTATACGCGACACGATGTCGATGTCTGGGCGGAGTGTGTCGCACGCGCCATTGTAACGGCGGGTGGACGTCCGCATGATGTGTTTCACGTTGCATATGGTTACGGACTGTTCACAGGTGGACTCGGTTTCCATTATGGCGCCGAGCGAGTGCCCATGACAGTTGTTCCTGTGTCTGGAGGAAATACCACACGCCAAATCACTTTAATTGAAGATTTCCTGCCGCGCGGCATTGCGGCCACTCCGTCTTACGCCCTAAACATCGCTGAAACAATGGAATCAATGGGAAAAGATCCACGGAAGACAAGTATTGACTATGGCATTTTTGGTGCGGAACCATGGTCAGAGGAGATGCGTAAGCAGCTCGAAGAGAAACTGGGACTCAAAGCCATTGATGTCTACGGTTTGTCGGAAGTGATGGGTCCGGGTGTCGGGATCGAATGCGCGGAAGCACAGGATGGCCTGCATATTGTGGAGGACCATTTTTACGTTGAGGTCGTTGACCCGCAAACGGGAATGCCCGTGCCAAATGGACAACTTGGAGAACTCGTCTTCACAACCCTGACGAAAGAAGCACTGCCCATGATCCGGTACCGGACGGGAGACATCGCCTTCTTGTATCCAGACCCTTGCCGCTGTGGACGGACGCACGTGCGAATGTCACGGGTAAAAGGGCGGCTCGATGACATGCTCATCGTCCGGGGTGTGAATGTTTTCCCGTCTGAAGTCGAGGCAGTCGTGCTATCCAACTCCCAACTCTCGCCGTACTATCAAATTATCGTCGACCGATCGGGCACACTTGACGAACTGAGTATCTCAGTCGAGGTTTCCGAATCGTTCATTCACCAAGTGGGCACATTCGATGTCCATCACGAAGCTTTTCGAATACTCCACGAGGAATTGAATGAAGCAATTCGGCATACGCTCAACGTTGCGGCAAGTGTGACACTTTGCCAGCCAGGAACGCTACCCCGCAGTGAAGGTAAAGCAGTGCGTGTGGTCGACAAGAGAAAACTCTATCAAGCCTAATGAAAATATTCGAACAAATGGTACCCTGGCCTTAGACACTTTCCATTCATTTGAAACGGAGGACAACAAAAATGGTGAAATTAATCGCAATGTATCGCCAGCCGGAGGATAAGGCTGCTTTTGACCATCACTACACGAATGTTCATCTACCGCTTGCTAAAAAGATGCCAGGTCTTCAAAAGATTGAAATTACAAAGGTCCTCGGCACGCCGATGGGCACGGATGCTGACTACTATATCATGGCTGAGATGTACTTTGCTGATGAAGAAGCCTTAAAGGCATCCATGTCTACTCCGGACGGCAAGGCCGCTGCCAAAGATGTCATGGGATTCGCTGGCAACATTGTCTACATGATGATAGGCGACGTCGTCGAGGGCTGATTGAATGTACGAAACAATAACGCTAAAGACAAACGACGCCGTCGCAACGATCACGCTCAATCGTCCCGACAAACTGAATGCATTCACGCCGCTGATGCATCAAGAACTCGTTGATGCACTTACGATTATCGAGGGGGACAGCCATGTCCGTGCGGTCGTGCTCACAGGGAACGGGAGAGCATTTTGTTCTGGCCAAGACCTTACCGCCGTTCAAACGGGCGAGTCCATCGATTATCAAGCGCTTTTAAAAGAAGGTTACAACCCAATCATTGAAAAACTTACTGGTCTTGAGAAACCAATTGTCACGGCGGTCAACGGTGTTGCCGCAGGAGCCGGAGTCAGTCTCGCACTTGCCTGTGATCTAAAAGTGGCTTCCGACAAAGCCTCTTTCGTGCAAGCGTTCGTGCACGTTGGTCTCGTTCCTGATTCGGGAAGCACCTGGTTTCTACCCCGACAAGTCGGTCTGGCGAAGGCCATGGAACTAGCCATGCTTGGAGAGCGCATCAGCGCCGACGAAGCACTCCGAGTTGGACTCATCAATCGCGTCGTACCACACGAAACGGTTCTCGACGAGGCCACAGCATTGGCCACACGTTTGGCGGAATTGCCGACCCGTGCAATCGGCCTAACAAAGCGCGCGTTTTATCAAGGTATGGTGTCCACGCTAAGTGAAGCGTTGGACAACGAAGCAGAACTTCAAGCACGTGCAAGCCAAACGTATGACCATCACGAAGGAATCTCTGCATTCCTGGAAAAACGCAAACCACAGTTTCGAGGCAAGTAAAATCTGCTGACAGTGAGGTCGAAAGAAGGGGAAATGTGTGAAGCCTGGCTTATCAGTCGGACATCAGGAACGGTTAGACGTCACGGTGACGGACGATATGTTTCCAGCCTTTGAAGGCACAAGCCTGCACCCGACACTTTCTACAGTGACCATGGTGCATTACATGGAGTGGGTCTCGCGACTCGTCATTCTGCCTTATTTGGAGGAAGGGGAGGAAGGTATCGGCGGCGGCATCGCCGTCCATCACCTGGCTCCCGCACCCGAAGGGAAAACAGTCACGTTCGTTGCTGAGACAACCGAAGTGGCCGGCAACAAAGTGGTGTGTCGCGTCTGGGCTGAACATGACAGGGCACGGGTTGGGGAAGGAACGGTCACGCAGTTTATTCTCCCAAAGGAAAAAATCCACGAGCGCATCGCTGCCATGATCTGAGGTTTTGCTGCGCAAGGAGTCAATTTACGTGTCGCTGGAGGTAATCGACCGTCTATTTGACTGGCCAGCTTGAATCTACCCTCGTGACAGTCGATCAACGGACAATGGGTTGATGATCCCGTTCTACCGATGGACCCATTGTCCACTCCATCCATCAAACCCTCCATGGTGTCTCCTAGTCGACCAACAACCTTTTCCCTTATATACTGCGAGTGCCTGACGACCGGTCTCTTGGATTGAGCGAGAGCACGGATACTTCTTAAATGGTAGGGGAGTGACTGTGTGGTTCCGATTGCATAGCTTCTTGAAGTAAGGTACACAATCGACGTACGCCCTGGGCGAGATCGTCATCGGACAGATAAGAGAAGGAAATCCGTAACTGGTTGTGAAGGACACCGTCAACATAACACATGGATCCCGGCAAAAATGAGATGTCCTGGTTGATGGCCTGAATGAGCAACTCGTCCGTGTTTACATGATGCGGTAACGTCAACCAAACATTAAAACCGCCGGTGGGTTTCGTCCAGTGTACTCCCTGTGGCGCGTATGCCGACAGAGTCGTGAGTACTGTGTTTAGTTTGCTTTGAAACGCGTGTGAGATAGTGTTGCCGTTCTGGCAAATCACTTTGATTTAGGTAATATGACATGACCAGTTGGGTCAAAATGGGACTCCCTAAGTCGGAAATGGATTTTGCCGCAATCAAGCGATTTCGTAAACTACCGAAGACACTCACGGCAGCCATCCGACAAGCAGGGGAAAAGACTTTGCTGAACCCCCGTATGTGGACCACATGCCCTTGCCGATCCATGGCCCTAATGGGAAGCGGCCCCGTTTCTAGTACGCTGTCGCCAAAGGAATCATCCTCCAGTATGATGCATCCGTAACTTTCCGCGAAGTCGAGAAGTTCAGCTCGCCGTTTCTGCGACATAACCAGTCCCGTCGGGTTCTGATAGGCCGGCATGGTATAGATCAATTTCGGTGGCGTCTCGTCTGCCTGTCTCGCGAGGATATCCATTCGCATCCCGGATTCGTCCATCGGTACAGGTAGAATGACGGACCCGCGTGCTCGAAACACATCCAACGCTCCGGGGTAGGTCGGCGCTTCGACGGCCACAACATCTCCAGGGCCACACCAAGCTGCTTAGACATCTGCCGGATCGACGGGAGACGGGCGCCTTTCTCAAGCATTCCAGTCTCGATCCGGCCCGAAATCTCTCGCACTATCTGTTCCGTCAAGGACTGCGCGCCATTTCGATAAATGTGGAACACATCGGTCACCGCCAACTGTTATGGTCAAGTGTTTACTGTTATACCAAAGATCATAGAAAATGGAATGTAGCGACGTCAACATTTGGAGGTTATGGAGATGGTGGGTCTAGCCTACATAGTCATGTGTTTGATTTACGGGACGACATTCCTGGGCATTCGGGTGGGGGACAACGCTGGCATGCCGCCATTTCTATTCGCAGCCATTCGATTTTGCGCGGCTGGACTGGTAACTCTATTCATTGTAGCCGTCCGAGATCGAAAATCATTTCCGCAGTCGTTTCGCTCGTACCTTCGACTCGCATCCGTCGGGTTCTTTACGACTACAGGCGTTTTTGCCATCGTCTATGACGCGGAGCGATATGTCCCCTCCGGGTATGCAGCTCTGATGTCTGCGACGATGCCATTTATCGTGATGATTCTTGGTCGTCTCGTGTATCGGCAGACTATCATTCGCATGCAATATGTAGGCCTGGCAGTCGGTTTTGTCGGTGTATTTGCAGTCGCTTGGCCGGGCTTACACAGCGGTGTCCCACATTGGTTGCTAAACACCTTTGTCCTGCTTGTAGCGCAAATCATGGCTTCCGTTGGTGCACTGCAGTCACGTAGTGCCTTGGCGGATGGGATGTCCCCGTTTGTCGTCAATGGATTTCAATGCTTGTTTGGAGGTATTGGACTCTTGTTGCTATCCGTGTTCACAGGTGAGCTTCCTGTTCGCACAGTGCATCAAGCTGGAGCTGGAATAGGGGCACTCGTTTACCTGACCATCTTCGGATCAATCATCGCATCAACCTTGTTCTACTGGCTCATCGAGCGAATTGGTGCCTTGCTGGCCTCGACGTGGACGTACATATCCCCGATCATTGCCGTGATCGTAGGACGGTTTACACTCAGAGAACCTATCTACAGCTGGACCATCATCGGCGCCATTGCCATCATTGGCGGCGTTATTTTGCTCAACTTGCACTTGTTCCGCGGGCTCCTCAAGGGTCGCGCACACATGACACCGGAGACCCCCGTCACGCAGAAGTAATCAAGAGGTGTACATAGGGGGCTGCCGACTGACGATTGACGCCATAAAGTAGGGGAAAAGTAATTCGACCGCGTACAACGCATCACTTGGGCAGCCAGGTGGCTTTCTGCAGATCGTTGGCCAAAAGGGAAGCATACAATGCATAGCCGCTTGGATTCGGGTGCCAACCATCGGCCGCATACGTTTTCCAGGTCTGATGATGGGACGCCAGGTAGCTTTTCGTTTGGGAAAATAGGTCGACGACGTGGACATTTGACTCATGCAGATTCCGGATGGCGTTTACCATGGACTGAACGGCGGGGCCCTCGGTATCAGCAAACTCCACGTAGGATGCACCGGTCACTGGTGGGGTGATGACTACGACCTTAGCGTGAACCTTCAGGGCATCCATTATTTCTTGTATAATGTCTTGATTGATCTTAGATTGACGCGTTTTGGCGTAAAGATCGTCCAGTAGACCAAACGAGATGACCACTAAGGAAGGCTTGTCCTGACGGAGCAAGGCAGTCATTCGGTTTACATAATAATGCGGCCCCTGGCCAATCCGTGACTCGTTGGTAAAGTCGTACTGTACACGTGACTTCTTCGACAATGTTGACATGGCCCGACCTAGATATCCACCGTTACCGACGGTGTCTTTCTCCCCATAAGCCGCCGATCCGCCGATTGCCATGACCCGAACGGGCGTTTTCGTCTTCACTGTCACTTCTGGCGATCCGCTCACATTCGATGATGACTGGGCAGATAGCACGCTGTGGTAACCGAGCAGTGCGCCCACTCCCATGCATAGGCAGCAAATGAGTGTCATCCATACAAACTTCTTCAACTATGTATCCTCGCTTTGGATGGCCATGCGTGTTTAATGCTAGGATGTACGGTACACTTCAGACATTGAATCCAGCTTGAATCCATGAACCCTATTGGCAAATCTACGCCTATGCTATACTTAAATTGGTATCAACAGTAATGCTTTCATGGGGGTTGCTTCACCTCTGAGGAGGGGAGGTGAGGCCTTGTTGACAGTGTTTCAAACCCTAACACTGATGATTAGCTTTGCTACTCTCATCGTACCTTTGCTGGCAGTCAATAGGAGGAAATGAGGTTTCCTTCAGGCTTTGCCTGTTAACGATATAGTAAAATAGACCGCCCTCCGACAAAAGGTTGCGGTCTATCCCCGTGAGAAGCAGCCCCCTTGAAGGGCGACTGTTTGGTACATTTAGGGTCACTTGGTGTTACCAGCACCGAGTGGCCCCGTTTTGTGGACACGTAACAGCCACTGACGTTAATGATCAACTTATGTATATTATAACCATCAAGCGTTCGTGCATGCAACGTGAGACCACTCAAATCTGTTTATTGGTGGGACCCAAGCGAAATAATGAACATGATTTTGAACGTCAGCATGTTAACGATAATAATAACCACAATGCGTCCGGCTATGGAGCGCGCGCAATAGGCAAAGTTGTGCCATGCATGGCAACGCTCCAAAACGCTGCCAACGATTCGTAGCGCGTTGACTCGCGGTATCAACCAAACAGAGCCACGGCGTAGGGAGTGGTATTGTTTAGAGAAGACAGGTGAGTGTTGTAACCCGACCTGTTACGACCTGTCTCGTCCTTACGTGTGTAAAGCTGGTACATCAGAATGGCTTTCAAGTGGCTCCTAATCTTTGCACCAGAACCCAACAGAGAAGAGCACCCTTTTCGGCCCCAATCAAAAAACCCGATGAACCGACTGACTTCTTTGACAATTTTTAAAATGCTTGTTTACCGCTGTCTTGATCGACCTAGTCCGCTCGGCGTTCTAGGGTAGCGTGTATTTTACTTGAGTGTACCATGTGCGTCCGTATCAAGAAGAGTACTCCAATGCTTTTAACTCAACATATGCATCCATCTTTCTAGTACTTCTAATTCGAAAGAAACTCTTGTCCAGATTGGGTTATGCTGGATGCTATTATATCTAGTACTTCATCTCTGGTTCGTAGAATGTGATCGCGTAGTGTGGATTCTGCGCGTTTCGAATCCCGTGCTACTAGGGCATCTACAATTAACTCGTGGTCACGCTGCGACTTTGGGCCAATTTGTGTAACTGCAATCACCTTACGGATAGTTTGTAGTTTTTCTTGATTGGAACGTGTCATCTTCGATAAGTAAGGGTTTTCTGCACACTCGGTAAGTACTTTGTGGAATTCGAGGTCGACGTGTTCAAATTGGGAACGATCTCCTGCCTTCAGGGCTAACTCACCCTGCTCTAGAAGTGACTGTACGAAGCCTAGCTGCTCGTCCGTGATACATTCCGCTGCCTTTCGTATGGCTGGTAGTTCCAAAAAAATCCGAATGTCGTACAGATTTTGAAAATCCTGTGCGGTGTAAACGGACACGGTTGCTCCGCGATACCTGTCAATTTGAATTAATTCTTCTTGCGATAGCCGTGCAAGAGCTTCACGAACGGGGGTCTGACTTACATTAAAGCGCTTCGCCAAGTCCAGTTCTTTTAATCGTTCACCCGGTTTAAATTCTCCAGAAATAATTTCATTGCGGATGTCGTTATAGATGTGGTCTGTTAAGGTCGTAAATGTCATATGGCAATCTCCCTTCAGTGCCTCAACGATGAGCCATCTTATTCATTTAATAAAAAACGATAACATCAATAAACTGAATAATTTTAATGTTGTATAATAATCTGATTCGTAATAATATATAATGCATAATACATGAAGTTGCATTGGGAGTAAATTATCCGCCAATCGATCCGGTGACCTTCCTGTTCAAAGGGATGAAATTATCGTGGAGATTATTGAAGCTAGAATCTGGCCGATGCAAGCCGTATTACATCATCCGATACGCGTTAGCTTTGGCGAAATGCGAAAACGCCCGGGATTTCTCCTGTCATTAAAGGATAAATCTGGACTTACTGGTTGGGGAGAATCATGGGTTAACTTTCCACCTTGGGGGCCTGCAGAACGAACGATGGTCTTATCGTACTTGCTGAAGGAGATTGTGGGACAGGAAATACATCCAGGCGATATACCAACCCTTTACGCAAGATATTTACTCCAGGTGATTCAATGGGGAGGTATTGGGCCCTACTCCCAGGCGGTTAGTGCAGTTGAGTGTGCACTTTGGGATTTGGAAGCAAAACGAAAAAGTGTTCCATTGTACGAACTGCTTCAACCATCAAACTTAGACAACGTCCACCGTGTATCTGTTTACGGAAGCGGTATTGATCCCAGTAATCTGGAGCAAAGAATCACAGATGCTTTGAGTGCTGGGTTCCAAGAGGTCAAAATCAAGATAGGTTTTGATTCACAGCAAGACCGAAATCATTTCAAGTCCGCAGTCAAAATGGTTGGTGATGGGAATGTGATGGTGGATGCAAACCAGGCTTGGGACCGCACTACTGCAGGGCATGAGTTATCTTTCTATACTGAGTCGGGTGCTGGTTGGATCGAGGAGCCCATTTCAGCGTATGACACAGAGGGATATCGAATCATTACTGAAAAATATGACTCTGTCGCTTCGGGTGAGAACTGGTACGTCCCCACGGTACCTGCTGTTTCTTCGATAAAACTTCGTGTGCTCCAACCAGACCTGTGTAAAGTTGGGGGTGTATGGGCCGCTAAATCAATGATTTTACACGGCCCCAGAACAATAACCGGAGTAGCGTTCCACGTTCTTGGATTACCTGTGAGCCATGCCTTTGCCTTACACGTCGCAGCCGCATGGAAGGATGTCGTGACAAAGGTCGAGATAGATACAAATGAAAATCCTTTATCCGATACAATGATAGGTGACTGGAGTATTAAAAACGGGCAAGCGACCTTAGGTGCTAGACACGGCTTAGGGATCGAGGTTGACGAAGAAAAGTTGGCGAGTTTTGTCCTGCCAGAGCTCCATCGTTTTTGCACAGTCAGTGCTGAGTAAGATGCTCGTGCGTTGTGAACGTTGGTGAATCATCGATACGGAATGAGGTATGATGTGTGACTTTTAAAAATTATGGTTTGTACGTGGGTGGACACAAGGTGAAGGAACTGCCGCAGTGGATTACGGTAATCAATCCAGCAACACTCGAACCCGTCGGAAGAATACCGGAAGGAAATGAAAGTATTGTAAATGCCGCGATTGACGCAGCGACCAAGGCATTCCCCGAGTGGGCTGCAACACCAGCGAAAGAACGGGCACGGTTGTTAAAGGCCGCAGCGCAAAGAATGATGGAGGATATCGAAAGGATAGCCCGCATTCTGACTTCCGAACAAGGTAAGCCATTGGTAGAAGCTCGTGGTGAAGTGACCATTGCGGCTGATTATTTAGAGTGGTCAGGTGAGGAAGCCAAGCGCATCTACGGCGAGATAATCCCGGCTTCCACGAGAAGGAAAAGGCTGCAAGTCATCCGTCAGCCCGTTGGAGTGGTCGGCGCAATTACGCCGTGGAACTTTCCTGCATCTATGGTCACTCGAAAGATTGGCCCAGCCCTTGCTGCGGGGTGCACGGTTGTATTAAAGCCTGCATCCGCAACACCTTTGACGGCAGCTGCTTTGTTTGACATCTTCCACGAAGTTGGATTCCCACCCGGAACGGTAAACCTCGTTACCGGAAACGCTCGGATGATTGCGAACCAATTCCTGAACAATCAAGCAGTCCGGAAGGTGTCCTTTACTGGGTCCACACAAGTAGGGCGTTCGTTGATAACCGGAGCCGCGGGACAGATTAAAAAGTTGTCATTGGAATTAGGGGGACATGCGCCGTTTCTCGTCTTCGACGATGCGGATGTCGATAAAGCTGTAGAGGGTGTGATCGCGTCAAAGTACAGGAACGCAGGTCAAACGTGTATTTGCGCCAACCGATTGTATGTACAAAGTGGGATTGCCGACGTTTTTGAGGATAAGTTGATTGCAGCAGTAAGGTCACTTCGGGTGGGAAACGGTCTGGAGCCAGATATTGAAGTTGGCCCGCTGATTGATGAGGCATCTCGCAACCATGTCGTTCGGCAAGTGGAGGATGCTATAGCAAGGGGTGGTCGCGTCGTGGCAGGTGGCAGTGTCCCGAGCATTGACCTACCGGGAGCATTCTATACACCAACCCTCATTGCTAATGTCCCGGACGATGCGCTGCTGACCAAGGAAGAGACGTTTGGTCCGCTGATTGGTATTCGCCGATTCGACACTGAAGAAGAGGCGTTGCGTCTGGCGAACGATACCGAATACGGCCTCGCAGCCTACGCGTATACAAAGGATTTCGGTCGCATTACCCGAGTGTCTGAAGCACTCGAATATGGCATCGTCGGTATCAATGACCCAGTACCAACGGTTGTGCAAGCTCCATTCGGTGGCGTAAAGGAAAGTGGTTGGGGACGAGAAGGCGGTTGGCAGGGCATGGACGCCTATCTGGAAACAAAGTTTGTCTCTATCAGCTACTGAGGAAATTGGAGGTAAAGCTATCGTGAAGATCTCATTTATTGGTCTTGGTCGAATGGGCAGTGGACTCGCAAAGAACCTGATACGTAATGGTTTTGGGGTACATCTTTACGACATTCGAGAGGAAGCCATCACTTCCATCACATCCGCTATTGGTGGAAAGCAGGCACACAATGTATCGGAGGCAGTTACAGACGCTGACGTTGTATTTACTAGCGTACCATTGCCCGCTGACTTAGAATCATTGCTCCTTGGTGATGGTGGTGTCATGACATACATGAAGCAGGGGTCGACTGTAATTGATGTAAGCACGATCGATCCCCTGACGGCAAGACGCTTATCCGACATTGCTGCAGTAAGGGGAATTCAGTACCTCGAGTGTCCTTTAGGAAAAGGGCCGAAACAAGCGGAGGAAGGGACAGAGCCCATTTTTGCCGGAGGACGTAAAGAAGTATTTGAGCAACACCGAGCAATGCTCGAGAAAATTGGCACTCCAGTCTATTACCTAGGGGATGTAGAACAATCAACAGCCTTTAAAATTATTAGCAATCTAATAGGAATGACCAATATGGCGATTTTAGCCGAAGGACTACGGCTCGGTGAGCGTGCAGGTATTGATGCGCGGTTGCTGCACGGTTTATTAGCGGAAACCGGTGCAGACTCTTATCAACTGCGTCTTAGGGGACCATGGTTGTTGGAGGAAGACTATGCACCTCGATTTTCCATAAACCTTACAGTAAAAGACCTCCGGCTTGGTGTAGAAATGGCCAAAGCGTGGTCACACCCAGCAGAATTCAGTAAGTTGGCCCTGAAGTATTTCGAAATTTCCCAAGCAGAGGGGTATGGAGAAGAGGACACGAACGCTGTATATAAGGTTATTCGGCATGTGTTGAACTGAGGACAAATGCATAAGAGTGATGTGGCGTCAGCAAGAAGATCGAGTGACAGTAGGAGTGAGGGACTGATTCGCGAGGTATCTAAGGAGGAAGAAGCATGATCTCCGGTCAACTGATGGTCAGTTCAAAGGCCGATATTATTGCATTTGTCAATTCCAACCCAGTGCAAAGGAGAGGCATCTTACTGATCTTTGTTGCGCTTGGCGGTGTGTTTATCGATGCCTACGACTTCGTCAGCCTAGGAATAGGAAGTAATCAAATTACACAACTGTTTCACCTATCAGCATTCACACTTGGCTTCGTGACATCTATCATGGCACTTGGTGCACTCATTGGTGCATTGGTTGGCGGACGTATTACTGACAAGTACGGGCGGAACTTGGTCTTCATGCTCGATCTTGTTTTACTAGTGGTTGCCGCATTAGGTGCGGCACTGTCAACGACCTATTCCTGGTTGCTTATCTTCCGATTCTTGATGGGATTTGGAGTCGGCATGGATATGCCAGTAGCTCTCAGTTTCATCTCAGAGTTCAGTAATTTAAACAAGAAGAGTCGGTACGTTAACTTTTGGCAAGGTTTTTGGTATATCGCCACAGTATTTTCAGGCATCCTTGCCTTAGTGCTTTATTTCTTGGGTGTAAGCGCAACCATGTGGCGTTGGTCCGTAGGATTTGGGGGCTTTCTCGCCTTAATTGTGCTTATTTTAAGGTATCTCTACATGAATGAAAGTCCAATGTGGGCGGCAAACAATCTTCCGCTCTTTGACGCAGCGAAAATCGTCGAACGAACGTATGGCATAACCGTACAAGTCAAGGCAAGCACAGTCGAGTCGGTCAACAGAAGCAAAACCGTCCCATTTTCAATTCTATTTAGTAAAAAATATCGATCGCGTTCTCTTCTTGCCATGACCATCTCAGCCACGCAGTCGTTGGAGTACTATGCGATTGGCTTTTACATTCCCGTCATTTCAACATTTGTTTTTGGCAAGGGATTGCTTCATAGTGTCACGGGCACGATTATTTTCAACCTCTTTGGTATCATTGGCGGGTTCACTGGCGCGTATATAAGCACGCGTTATGGTATGCGGAAGCTGGCCATCTGGGGCTTTCTGATCGTCATTGCCAGCTTGTTATTCGCTGGGCTAACGAATGGCTATGTTCCATTATTGCTTGGGGCTTTGCCCATTGCGACGTTTATCTTTGGACATTCGATGGGACCCGGTGCCCAAGGCAAAACCATGGCGGCTCTCTCCTATCCGACGACACTTCGAGCACTTGGAACAGGTGGCTCCGAGGCTGCTAGTCGAGTCGGCAGTATTATCGGATTTTTCTTCTTTCCGGTACTTCTTGCTTCCCTAGGGCTTTCATACACGTTGATAATTCTCATAGTCTGCCCACTTCTAGGCCTGATTGCTGCAGCTATTATCAAGTGGGATCCAAACGGAAAAGACGTGGAAAATGAATTTGTCGAGGTTGTAGACTCTGGTGAATTTGTAACAGGTGTATAACAACTCATTAACACCATGGAGGGAGACGCATGAAACCTGAAGGGCGAGAGATACATGTAGCGTGTATCACTCCGACGGACGATCAGGGCCTAGTCGATTTTCAACGGTTAGAGCGTAAGGTTGAATGGTTAAAAGGATATACGCAAGTCACTGGAATTTCGGTATTGGGATCGACAGGTGAAGGGCCTAGTTTATCCCCACGGATGAGAGGTCAGGTTCGTCGACATGTTGCTTTGCTTAAATCACCGGAAATGTTGCTTTCTTCGGGCGTGTTCGGTTGTTCTGTAGATGAAGTTCTCGAGGAAATTGAGGATGCTGCAGAGTCCGGTGTAGATGTTGTGCTACTACCTCCACCTTTTTACTACAGTATGAATTCGAAAGAAGTCTACCATTTCTACTTGAATGTTTGTGATAAGTCATTACTCCCTTTGATTATTTATAACATTCCGAGTTTTACTAAAGTTTCTATTCCAGAGGATGTCGTTCAGGAATTGGCTTCACACAACCAAGTTGCTGGGATCAAGGACAGTAGTAGAGACTTCGCGTATTTTCAGCGTGTGGTTAATCGTACAAGGACATTAGAATTTAAGGTACTGACGGGATCCGACGATATGTTGCTAGCATCAACAATTGTAGGCGGGCATGGGACAATTTGTGCCAGTGCCAATATCGTACCGCATGTTATTTCCGACCTATACAGAGCTATTGACGATGAAAATTGGGTTCTCGCTCGTGAACTTCAAACTTCGTTGGCTGACTTAGGGGACATCTGTAGGTCGTTAGGTGGATTTAGAGGTTGGAAGCTAGCACAGGAACTTATGGGAGCAGGTAGTCGCAATGTATTTTCTCCTTCGCTCTCAGCCCTAAAGGACGACTCTAGACTCTCAAGTACATTGTCACAGTATAGTTTGTTATGGAATACCGCAGGCTCATGACGACCATGGAGTACAGTGAATATCGCTTCTCAAGGCGATTCATTCGTCACAATGATTAGTAAGACGAATATTTATCTAAATATTCCTTCAACTAGTGGAACGAGCCCAATTACACAAGGGGGTTTTAATATGGCCGTAAAAATTCGAAAGAAAAATCTGTATGTCAGTGGTTTGTCAGCAGTTCTTTGTTTTGTACTGGTAGGTTGTGGTGGAAATTCATCGAACAGCTCAAATTCTGGCCAATCGAACAACCAGAATACAAGCCAAACCGGCGATGGTTTCAACTGGAAACAAGATTCGGGCCAAACGATTAATCTATTAGTGGAACAGCACCCCTGGACAACTGCTATAAAGCCCTACATTTCGGAATTCGAAAACCAGACTGGAATTAAGGTGAACCTAGAAATTTATCCAGAGCAACAAGCACGGCAAAAGGCATTGATATCATTACAATCGCATTCGTCGGATTTTGACGTATTTATGTCTCTAAAGTCACTAGAAGGGCTTCAATATCAAAAGGCCGGATATTACACGGACCTTACTCCTTTTTTAAATAATCCGAAACTTACTGCCCCCGGTTATAATCTGTCTGACTTTGAAAACGGTCCGTTGGCTGGAGAAACGATTAATAACAAATTAGTGGGGTTGCCGATTATCGTCGAAGGACCTGTCATTTTCTACAGGAAAGACCTTTTCTCTAAATACAATATCCCGATTCCAAAAACCATTTCCGATCTAACCACTGCGGCCGCACAAATTGAGAAAGATACAAACGGTAGTATTTATGGAATTACTTTACGAGGGCTTCCTGCAGCAGTGGCATATACTTACGGACCATTTTTTCACGATATGGGAGCACATTGGTACAACAGCAATGGGAAGTCTGATTTGGCAAGTCCAAGCGGCGTGAAGGCCTTGCAGTTATATGCCGACTTAGCTAGCCAGTATGGTCCTCCGGGTGTTGTAAATTACACTTTCACTCAATCTTCGTCGCTATTCGAGCAAGGCAAAGTTGGTATGGAACTCGATTCAAGTAATGAATTTTCTTCACTTACAAACGCACAACAATCGAGAGTTAGTAATGATATTGGGGTCATCCCCTTTCCGGCAGGGCCCGGGGGAAACCACCCTACCGAATTGCAATGGGGCATTTCCATGAATTCGTTTTCTCAGCATAAAGACGCCGCATGGTTATTTATGCAGTGGAGTACCAGCCAGTCAATGCAGCTAAAGTTGGCAATGAAGGGAATCGCGAGTCCAAGAACTTCTTCCTGGAGCGACCCTCAGTTCCAAGCAACATTAAAGAACGACGAATACAAACAATGGGCAGACGCGGTTACTGAGACACTCAAAAACGGGGATCCCAATGTCGGGCCGCCTGCAGTGAATGAATCACAAGTGCGAACGATAATTGGAAATATGGTAGATTCGGTAATTCTTAAGCAATCCACAGCTGAACAGGCAGCTCAATCGGCCGACAATCAGATTGACCAAGTCATCAGTGGACAGTAGGGAGCGGATGCTATGAATCTAGAGAGAGAAGCCTATCAGCAACGTGGAGTACAGGGTCTTCTCAAATGGAATAGTAGAAGTTCACTGTATTCCTCTGATATGACGGTAGCATGGACCATGATGCTACCGGCTCTCCTTTTCTCCATACTGATGATTGGGTTTCCAATTCTTTATACACTCTATGTGTCATTTTTTCAGTGGCATATTGGTGCTGGCTCTTCTGTGTTTGTTGGTTTACACAATTATGAGCAAATGCTTGGGTCTTCAACATTTTGGAAATCAACGAGAATAACAATGGAAATATTTATACTGTCCATGCTCTTTGAGGTGGTCCTTGGAATTTATTGCGGTATCGTGTTTGGGCGTGACGGCCGGGGTATGGGTATGTTAAGGGGTCTGCTGTTCATTCCCTCTATAGTTCCTCCCGTTGCTGTGGGGATGATTTGGGTCCAATTATTTGACCCTAGTCTGGGGTTTGTAGATTATTTCCTAAGTTTATTTGGAGTAAAGTCGGTTCTTTGGCTAAGTAATCCCCATGTTGTAGTGCTATCTCTGGCAATAGTAGACATCTGGGAATGGACCCCTTTTATTGCCATAATCGTAGCCGGTGGGATGCAGTCAATGTCGGAAGAACCTTTCGAATCAGCGCTAATAGACGGAGCGACTCCGTGGCAAACCTTACGCTACATTACACTTCCTTTGTTACGCCCAATCATTTTTGTCGCTGTCATGTTGCGAGCAGTGGATTTATTACGGATTTTTGATTCCATTTACATCATGACGCAAGGGGGCCCAAATAACTCGTCCTTGTCGCTCAATGTGTATTCGTACCTCGAAGCTTTTCAATATTCAAACTTAGGGTACGCTAGCGCTCTTATGCTGGGGTTATTAGTTCTCGTGTTTGCCGTGATGGCATTGCTAAACGCGGTAAAGGGGCGGTATGCACAATGATAAAATCAAGGAGTTTCGGGCAGAGCACATCAGTCAAGAGAGTTCCCAGGCACATTTACGTTCAAGCAGTGATCATTCTCATCATTGCGCTTTTTCCAGTGTTCTGGATGTTGATTTCATCGTTCAAAAATGATGTGGACATTCAGACCTTACCGCCAAAGATCATTTTTACACCAACGACAAATAATTACATTGACATATTTAAGAATTACCCGTTTTTACAAGACACCCTGAACAGTGTGTACATTTCATTCGGTTCAACGATTTTAGGTTTGATTCTAGGCGTGCCAGCGGCATATGCAGCATCCAAATTTCTAATGAAAAAGTATGCCTTTTTAACATTCATTGCGCGCATGGCACCTGGAAATCTCTTTCTCATTCCCTGGTTTATCATCGCATCGAGGTGGGGAATGACCAATCATGTGTTCACCATCATCTTAACTCACACGGTCATTACGTTACCTGTGATTATTTGGTTAATGATATCGTTCTTTGATGATGTATCAAATGAAGTCGAAGAGGCAGCAAGAGTAGACGGAGCGAGCAGATGGGCAGTCCTATTAAAAGTATCTCTTCCTATGGCAATGCCCGGTATAGCGGTCTCATCAGTATTGGCATTTGTGTTCTCGTGGAACTATTTCCTGTTTGCATTGGTGTTGGCAGGCTTTAATACCACTCCTTTGACGGTATTAGCCTTTAACTTCATTGGTGAGGCATCAGTTGACTGGGGAGGACTAATGGCTGCTGCCACACTAATAAGCCTGCCCGCTCTAATTCTCGTAATGTTTATTCAACGTTGGTTGGTACGCGGATTAACGGCAGGAGCAGTAAAGGGCTAGTGTCAGATGTCAATGTCTAACGAACGCCCAACCAAAATTATTGAAAGAGGTGCAATGGTATGAAAATTGCAGATGTACGGTCACACATCGTAGGAAACAAATGGAAAAATTGGATTATCTTCGAGGTGACTTCGGATGAAGGTATCAGTGGATTTGGGGAGGCCACGCTGGAGCACCGAACGATGGGATTGGTGAAAACCTTAGAAGATCTAAAGCCAGATATAATTGGCACGAATATTTGGTATTCCAACTCTATAATTGAAAAGATCCGACGTGAGACATATACCCCAGGGATCCTCATCAACACTCTATTAGCAGGCGTTGAAGCAGCTTTGCTCGACCTTCAAGGAAAAGTCTCGGGTCTTAACGTTACACAATTGCTAGGAGGAAGTCTCCGTCCAAAAGTTCGAGTTTACGCCAATGGCTGGTATAGGGTAAAACGGACACCTGAAGGGTTCTCTAGAGCTGCCCAAGCAGTAATAGATAAAGGCTACACAGCACTTAAGTTTGACCCGTTTGGTTCAAGCCAGTATACGCTAACCTTTCAGGAATTGAAAGAATCACTAGAAATCATACGAGCTGTGCGAGAAACTGCTGGGAACGGAATCGACTTGATAATAGAAGGCCATGCACGATTTTATTTTGCAACTGCCTATGAAATCGCGAAGCGGATAGCTGATTTTGGCGTATTGTGGTTTGAAGAACCGGTACTTCCCTATGATTTACACGGACTGAGAGAAATTATTCATAAATCTCCAGTTCCGATTGGCACGGGAGAGCGATTGTTCCGACTTGAGGACTTCAGGGAGGTACTCGAATGCGGACCGTTAGCCGTGATACAGCCAGACATCGTGCATGTTGGAGGACTCCGTCCGGCACAAAAGATTGCTGCCCTAGCTGAATCGTTTGGAGTTCCAGTCGCATTTCACAATCCCCAAGGTCCAATTTCGTCAATTGAGAGCATATTATTGAGTTCCGTCTGTCCTAATTCTTTTATTCAGGAGTACTTTGGTGATTTTGATGAGGAGTGGACCAAGGGCCTGATTTCTCCCGAAATTTGTGTAAAAAACGGTTATATAGATGTCACGACGGCACCAGGATTGGGTATTGAATTTTGCCGGTCTACGGCTTCTCAACATCCGTATAATCCGATGAACAGGCAAAACTTGTTCGGTAGTGACTGGCAATTGAGGAAAGGGAGAAATGTCCAATAAATTTAAGCGGGGGAGCAGGTTCTGCGCTCCGGTTGCTAAACGGTTCAAAATGGGGAGGAGGACATTTCCGTGAGACTAATTGATTCAAGGCATGTATTCACGCTGGCCCTGAAAGACAAATTCGCTATTCCAGCCTTTAACGCACATAACATGGAAATGTTGCAGGCTGCCGTGATGGCAGCGGCAGAAGTGGAATCTCCTGTGATCATCCAGATATCCGAAAAGACGATATCTTATGCTGGGCTTGAGACTATGGCCGCAATCTGTCAAGCCGCCGCAAAACAGTATGGTGTGCCCGTTGTCTTACATTTAGATCATTCGAAAAATCTCAATACAATTGAGAGCTGTTTGCGTGCTGGCTACACTTCCATCATGGCTGATGGTTCCGAGCTATCCTACGAAGCAAATGTTGACTTCGTACGACGTGCCGTGAGCCTAGCGCGCCTTTATGGGGCATCGGTGGAAGCTGAGCTTGGCCGAATCGGTGGCGTTGAAGATGACTACGTAAATGATGACACGTATCTTACAGCGCCAGAATTAGCCCTGGAATTTGTTCATGAAACGGGTATCCAATGCCTAGCGCCGTCCGTCGGCAATCAACATGGTATGTATGTAAATGAGGTCTCTTTAGATTTTGATAGGATTACAGCAATTTCACAGATAACTCAGATTCCTCTTGCATTACATGGAGGTTCAGGAATACTACCTGAAGACCTTACGCGTGCCATACGCTGTGGTATTGCAAAACTGAATATCGGCACAGAATTAAAGATTATTTTTGCCAATGCTCTTCGTAGTCAGTTAACCGATATAACAAACGTTCAACCATGGGACTATATCCACTGTGCTCGAACGGAACTTGTGCATTATATGAGGCAAAAGTTCATCGACATTGGTGCAGTCGGCATTCTGTCCAAACTGTAAGTTCAGGGAAAAACACTCGATAGTTCCAAGAAGAGAGGAGGTACACTTCGTGAGAAAGCGCATTGTCGCAGCACAACTCGGAGGTCCAACCGCAGTCATCAACAGCACTCTAGTCGGATTATATACTTCAGTGCATAAGTACGGTTGGGAGTTATATGGTTCCATTAGCGGAATGCATGGATTATCTGAGGGTATATTTATGGAAATTAGTGATTCGGTTCTAAACAGCAGGTACTTACCTGGGGCTATGTTAAAATCCGGGAGAACCGAAGCGTCGCCTGAGCGAATAGAAAAGTGCTTAGAGAAATTGATGGAATTCCACGCGGATGCAGTAGTTCTTATTGGTGGAAATGGAACAATGTGGGTTGCTGGTCAGTTAAACAGCCTGTGTACGGACAGGGGTCTGCCTCTGTCAATCATTGGTGCTCCCAAAACGGTGGACAACGATATTCAGGGGATTGATCACTCTCCTGGATTCCCAAGTGCTGCAAAGTTCGTATCGTACGCGGTTGCTGATATTAGACTGGACTTACGTTCCATGCAAGGGTTTGAACACGTGCGGGTGATTGAAGCGATGGGACGAAACGTTGGATGGCTAACCGCAACGGGAGCTTTCTTTGACGATTCGGCGCGTTCTACCATTCTTTTACTTCCTGAAAGGCCATTTGATTTACGTAAATGTATCGCTAGAGTTCAAGAGAATGTACGGGAAGATGGAATGGCAACTATCGTGATCGGTGAAGGGGCCAAAAGTACGTGTGGAACTATTACCGGGGGGATAATGCTCGGGGAGAGTGGTCCCATGGTCCCCGGTCGGGTTGCTGGAAAGTTAGCCAAAATATTGCGTCAAGAAACAGGACTCGTTGTCCGTGATGAAACTCTTGGTATTTTACAGAGATGTTCGAGACTAGGGAGTTCTTCTCTTGACTATGATGAAGCATGCAAAGTGGGTGAATTTGCGGGTGAATTACTTCATAGGGGGATGAGCGGTGTAATGGTGGCCCTCGAACGTATTGAAGACACAGATTACCATGTGGGGTACACGATAACAGCGTTAGGTAATGTCGCGGGCATGGAACGATGCATGCCACTGTCATTGATAAATGATGATTTTGGAGTAGATAGATCTTATTATGACTGGTTAGAACCACTAATTAAATGATTAACGTACAGACAATTATTTGACTGCTGCTTACATTGCGGAATAGATACTTTTTCGAATGAAAGTGATTGTAACATATTAATCCAATGAGGGGTTGGTAGAATGAAGTGTGCTCGGTTCACCGGACAAGGGCAGA
Organism: Alicyclobacillus dauci; assembly: GCF_026651605.1. Taxonomy (GTDB): domain Bacteria; phylum Bacillota; class Bacilli; order Alicyclobacillales; family Alicyclobacillaceae; genus Alicyclobacillus; species Alicyclobacillus dauci. Next base: position 2,508,935 of record NZ_CP104064.1, read on the forward strand.
TTGAAATCATCCCTGACGCCCCAATGCCAGAACTCGAAAGTGATGAAATCATTGTCCGTGTAAGATACTGTGGACTTTGCGGTTCTGACAAGAGAATATTTAGAGACGGTCATTCCGTGATTCCTGGACACGAAATTGCAGGAACTGTGCATGATATTGGTAGCTGTACCGATGTAGAAAAGGGTGCACGGGGTGTAATCTATATACCCTTGTTTTGCGGGAAGTGCCATCACTGCGCCACGGGTTATACCAACCGATGCAAGAACACGACAGGACTTATTGGCTGGCAGTTGGACGGGGGATTTGCGGAATTTGTAAAGGTTCCCAGAGCGAATTTCTTGCAGGTTCCTGATTCATTGGATTTAAAGGAAGCCGTGTTGTTGCTCGATACAATCGGAACGGCAGCTCATGGGATTCGTTTGGCAACTAGGAACAATCGAATCATTAACAGTACTTCAGCAGTTCTTGTCCAAGGTTGTGGTCCACTCGGGTTAGGTAGCATTCTCGTGTTGCAGGCAATGGGGTTTGAATCCATTTACGTGACCGACCCAGCCGAGTCAAGAATCAATATGGCACTCGAATTTGGTGCTTCATGTTTTGAAGGTAGTGAAGAGGAAGTAGAGTTTCCATTGATAATCGAAGCCAGTGGCAATCATACAGCCCGTAATCACGCGATGGAAACAGTAGAACCTGGAGGAAGCGTTGTGTTTTTGGGCGAAAGTAACGATCCGTGGACAATTACTCCGTCGCCTACGTTGCGCCGCAAAGATTGTTACTACATTCGCTCGTTCTACTTTCCCATAAACGAGTTTTCCGATAATGTTAATCTGTTACTAACCAAACGCGATATTTTTACTCCATTTACAGACACTGTAGTCTCTCTGGATCAGCTACAAAAGGCATTCATGAGCTTTACAAAAGGGGAAGTCCTTAAGCCCTTGGTTAAACTGTAACTCAAAGCCCGATGGAACGACCTTTCGGAAACATAGCTACGTGAAACGAGATAGGCAGATATGTAATGATTCAGGAATTCGATAGGTCCAGAAACCGCGTCGAACTCAAAATACGTGATCACGTTTGTTAATCGTCCGGGTATTTATGACGGTCTAGATGGCTGCTAGACTTGAAAATGTGCGGTGGGGCATGATGTCAACCAAAGTAAACGTAGATGGTAGGGGATCGACCCAAGGGCTGACAGTTGGAGGAAAGCAAGCTGAGACTCCCTCGGTAGTCTCTTACGATCTGGATACTTTAGCATTATGCCCCTTTTTTTGTGTTCGAATTGAGCATCGAAAAGGATACATAAAATGGTACATTATAACTTAGTCCAGAATGACTCACGTAAAGACCAACTGGTAGATCTAGCTATGCTTTAACCGTATTCGTTCTAGATAAATCAACAACGCAATCTAGTTTAATCTCCTGTCTTAGGCCCATTGCGTAATGTTAACTCAACGTCCAAGACTTGTATTCTCAAAAGTAATTCACTGTCGTATTGAACGTTGCTTGAGACATGTGGGATGTATTATTATGGGAGTTAATAGTACGTGGATTCACGTTTTGAGCAGTTTGAAAAAACGATAACCGAAAAGTTCGACCGCATGGAAACGATGGTGTCAGACCTAATTCGTATCGTTGGAAAAACCAACGGTATGGTCTCGGATTTATCGAAGGAAATAAATGAGGTAAAATCTTCGCTTAAGCCTTAGTGGACAACCGTCTAGATGGCAAAGTGCAAAAATTGGCCAGCTTTAGGAGAAGGTCGAAGTGAAATAATGTTTACGACTGGTGGTCATCCACAGCTAGAGTGGTATTGATGAGTACCACACTGTTCATCCAGCAGTACAACCCCCTAACACGCAAATTCAAATTATTGGATTCGGCTAATGTTTCTTTAAGATAAAAGTCACAATAGATAGGCCACCATATCAGCAGTCTGTTGATCTATGCAACTTTTGATTGTATTATAAAATCAAAAGTTTGATAGACAGTGGGTGAGAGAGTTGGCTCGTGTATCAAATCATCTCGGCATAATCGTTAATGGTACATATGACACTACCTCCGCTTCATCCGCCTCGAATAACACTTATGCGGAAATGAGAGAAGACCACAATAGGATGGTAGAAAACTACCTGGTCTCAAAGAAGCTCCGAAATCATGCATCCGGAACCATCATAAGATCAAGACAAATGTTATCTAAATTTTTCGACGTAACTGGAAGATTTTGCTGGGAAGTTCAGGCAGATGATGTTAACGAATACCAGGAAGTCTTGATTGACACAGGTGTCTCGGTTCGGACCAGAAGAGGTTATATCAATACTATTTCTAATTTTTATGCGTTTCTTCTTTCACACCCCGAAATTCCAATGACGCCATTGGAACGGGCTTCCGGTAAGATTCAGCAACGCATTGACTGGAAGTATGGTGTGAAGTTGTCTCAACCAGTGGATAAATGGTTCATGCCGATTCATTCCTCAGACGATACAACTGTCCGCTCCGCACTTCCTAGCCGAGATCATTTACGAACTCTGTTTCGTTTCATTCGCCAGACAGCCGAAAGATCCGTAAAACCTGTTATTATGCACAGAGATTACGCGATGTTTAGTTTGATGTACCATACGGGAATACGCCAAGACGAATGCCGAATGCTAGATATATCGGACGTCAATTTTGAACAGGGTGTTATCCATGTTCGTTTCGGTAAGGGTTCCCGCGGTTCAGGGAAGAGAGAACGGTGGGTTCCAATCGTGTTGCATGGAGTGGCTGAGATCCTAAAGATCTATTTGACACGAGTGCGGCCTCACTTCCTTAACTCGGATAGATCAGAGGCACTCTTCCTGTCTGAGCGTGGTAGTCGAATAAGTTCTGCAACTATCAAACGTCGGTTACAGGATTTAATCGATGAGGCCAACGGTCACGGTGTAGTAGTCCCACGCTTTACTTGCCATGACCTTCGCCGCGCCTTTGCTACTCATCACTTTGAAGATGATCCAACAAAGCTGGAGATTATACGGCGAATGTTAGGACATGAACACCTTGCGACGACACAAAGATATATACGACCGAGCCAGAAGTTCTTGCAAGACAGCCTGGAGCGGTGGGCGAATGCAAGGCTAAGCTCCTTAGGGGTGGATTCCCCCGATGATTAAATGGAAGTTAAGAGAAGTAATGGCATCTAAAGGTGTTTGGACTGGGCAGGAATTACTTGACAGACTTGAACAACGGGCCGGGATCATCATATCTCATACTGCAGTTATGCAGCTCATTAAGCAGGAACCCAAGGCCATCAGATTTCAAACGCTGGAAGCGATATGCGTAGCTCTGGATTGCACACCGATGGATTTAATTGAGTATCACCCATCCGCAACAAAATCGAAAGGGATACAAGCGGTGGGGGAAGGTCCGATTCGTCCATATGCACGATCAAAAAAAGACACCAATAAAGTAGACAGCCTGTTTCCTGATGAGGATTTCTAAGATCTTAACTGACGGGATGTGATGTTTATGAAGCTGTGTATCGTATGTGGGGAGAGGCCGGCTAGGGACAAACGGCGGCTTTGTCGTACCTGTGAAACAGACAAATACATGGAACAAAGATATGTCGAGTTTAAGGAGAAGTTTTCTCTCGATAATTCTCCATCGTCCATCCTCATGCGGGATTTCATGGACTATCTCGATTCGGCATACGGTGATCAGAAGCGTGAGATTGCAACACGTACGAAGTACGTCTACCAATTCCTTGAGAGTGGCGATATCTCGGCCAAATTGCAATGGAGTATTGATGATGTAGCAGAATTAGAAGCTTTCCGGCAACACCTGTCCGTTCAGAAGAAGACTGCTATGTACCATTTTGTTAAATTTATTGAACAACGGTCTAACCTTAGAGATGAAATTGAGGAACTGAAAATCAAGAACAAGGTATTAGAGATACCCGAATGTTTCCAAGGAACTGTTCAGAGGTATCTTGAGGTTCTAAAATCGCGACGGAAAATGAAACACTGGACCAGATACCAGTTGGCATTTGCATTTAAATACTTCTTTGACTTCGTACATAATACTCTGAATATCAAAGACATTCGACAAATTGACCAAGACTGTATCGTTCACTATTTACAATATTTGAAATCAGGTGGGGGTGCCCAGAAGTACGTCTATACACGATTCAGGGAACTGAACTCACTGTTTACATGGGCATATAAACAACGCCTCATTTTCGCAAATCCATGTAAAGACATTGAAGTCCAACATTATTATCAGCTCACAGCCCCTCTTACAATTGCAGAACAAGAAGAGTTAGTTAAACGATGGATGTCTGATGAATGTGATCCGAGAGAAGCAATTATTGGAATCTTGGCCCTTATCTATGGATGCTCAGCCGAAGAAATTAGATTTCTCAAATTGGAAGCGTTCATCAATGAGATAACAATCCACATTGAGGGACGTCCAACTAACATCGTCCTCAACCCTGTTGTATGTCCTGTTCTGGAAAGGTATCTCTTGTGGCGTGAGCAACTGTGTAAAGGCGCTGACGTTGAGTACCTTATCGTCTCAAGAGAATCTTATAAAACCAAAAAGCCCCTCGAAGCAAGGGTTATATTTAAAATCCTCTCAAATTGTGGACAGTCTTTACGCCGCTTACGAGCCACCATGTTGTTAGATGCCGCGTCAACTGGCAATATCAAGCTTCTGGAAGCAGTAGGTCTGTCGTTCGAGGGTACCCGGCCCTATATGCGCGCTGCCACACCAGTACTGTGGATGGGGAAGCCATCTCGTTGATTTCCTCTGGACACCGAAAACCCGTTTCCTTGAGTAAATGATTTCTGGAATGGGCTGCCTTATTGTACTAAAGGGCAATACCATGGCTATTAAATTTAGGAAAGTAATTTAATTCCTGTGTGAAATGGAGTGAAGGGGCTTGGGATGGTTTAAATCACTTTTCGTGAAAAAAACGTTGATTTTCTCAACCTTTAATGAAGCTGATTACATGGCTGTTATGAACAAATTGGATGCGGAGGGCGTTCCTTACGTTCTTAAAAGTAAACGAAGTAATGAGTTTCTTGGTTCCCAATGGAGTAACCTGAATAATCATACAGAATACAACTTTTATGTGAAACCTGAAGATGAGGGTAGGGCATATAAAGCACTTAATCAGAAATGAATTAGGTATCTCGGGGTATGAACCGTTCTGTCGCTTAAGGGGGCTAATACAGAACAAGGCTTGCGGGACTAACGGGCAAAATAACGACATATTAAGACGCGTGGAGGAAAGCATTTGAAACGCAGGATGTTGAGTTTTGTAATATACTTTTTGGTTCTTTTTATTGGTGGGCTAATTATTAACGCTATTTTCAAACACCATTTAGACGTTTTAACCGCATTTTCAGTCGCTTTAGGGGTTGCTTTAGGATTGTACTCCTTTCCTAAATTAATGAAAAAGTGAACTGGATTCTTATTCAGCTAAAGGGCAGTTATGCTGAACAGTGCGCCCAGCTAAGTTGAGCACAACTTGTTGATGGAAGTCCAACCGAGGTAGGGACTAAGCCGACTCGTAGCTAGCAGGCATCCGGTGGTGAAAACCTAAGGATGAGCACCTATGAGAAACCTGGATATTGGGGTGAAGAAAACAACAGGCTGTTACATGAAGTGTACTCTTCAGCATCGACCTTTCCACTGACTCTATACAGCACAAGGGCAGGAATTCAAACCGATTCGAAATTATTAAACCTCTAACACAAAGGGTCACCCAATGAACTATTAAACCTAGCCAGTGGGTGACCCGATTGTGAGACTCAATACCCTATAACACTTGGTTACTTTCTTTCCTTTGCTGTAATTGGTGTCTTAGTTGTTGTTTTGATTGTTGTCTTGGTTAAGCTTAGGTTCTCCAGGAACCGGCAAGGTGGTAACTTGTGGATTTGCAGCGTTTGCCAAAAAGCTGAGACCCCAGTTTTGTTCTATGGTTCGAAGCAGTGAGTAATGGTCAGCCCAAGTGTGGATGGTAAACGGATGCAGATAGGTGTTGTCAATCATAATGAGTGGAGTGTTACCTCCGCCAGGATACTTTGCATTCGGACCCGGTGCAGCTGGACCCTCCCCCGAATCATCTCCTTCGTCAAAAGTGATGTAAATCACTGATTTACTGGTTTTCCAGCTCTTCGATGACATGATTTCTTGGACAGTATCTTGTACAAACTTGTCACCAGCTTGGTACAGTTGTTGATCAGTGGAGCCACTAACTCCGTGCATGTCATTGATCAGATTTGGCGTGATGAAGGAGAAATTCGGCACGGTGTTATTGTTTAAATCTTGTTGGAACTGGGTGAACGGCATAATGTTTTGCAATCGAGCAGGATTACCCGCGATGTCTGTCATCAACATAAACGGATTGTGCCTAATCGCATACAGACTACCCGAACCCGTACCGGTGTATCCAACGGAAGGCATGCTTTCCATATAACCCTTCCAGGTCAGGTTTTTCGATTCTAGTTGATCCACGAGGTTTGGCACATCGAATCGATCACTCGAGTTATCGTCGTAAGTATTCCAGTTGCTACCACTGATTAACGCGGCGTAGTTGGGGAGACTTGGATGCGTCACACCATAGTAATTGTCATCGAATCCGTAGTTGTTAATCAACGAGTTCATGTTTGGCATCAATGGGTTGCCAATAATATCCGCATTTCCGTGATTTTCCATCATAATCACATACACGTGCTGGAATGGATTTTTGGAATTTTGTTTTTGTGCATTCTGTTCACTGCTGGCAGAAGACGCGTACGCAGGATTAACTGCTGTTGCAAGGCAGAGCGTTGCAGTGGCAATGGCGGAGAGTGAATAGAGCGCCTTTTTCATTTTCATTCGTCGTCAATTCCTCTCGATTGGGATTTTAAATTACAAGATCTAGAATAGGCTTGTTCTATAAAGGAAATATGATTGTTCTGTAAAAGATACACCTGTCTTCCGTTAATGATTTGTAAAAAACTGAGAAATAACCAATGGGAAATAATAGACATGGATAGTTCAAGGAGGCTTTCATTCCCGATATGCGTGAAACCGAAGGACTATTACATCTATTTAAAAATGTCGAAGAGTGCTTATTGCACATATGGGGGCTTTAATGCAATAAGGCGCAAACAAGGAAGTCGTTGTATACCGGCAAATAAGTTATAAGAACAACGGAAGGTTTCTAGGAACCGGCCCGTTGTTTTTTATCTCACAAGATGCCATAGAGAACGTGGAACGGCTCATGTTTTTGCTTATTGATATCAAACATTTGGTTAAACATGAGCTTTAACAGTTAACATAATATATATTATCGGACGTTAATTCGGATATCATTCATCCGTCAGTCGGATACGGTGCATCCAGACAGCTAAGCCGTCAGTCTGAGGAACCTTTGCGGGCCAAGATGGTCACCGTCACAATAATACACAGCCCTCCAAGCATTGCAGGCAACCCCATTTTCAAATTCAAAAATGCCACAGCGATAATTGTCGCGGATAGTGGTTCACCACACGATAAGACGCTTGCTTCGGAGGCTGAAATGTATTTGAGGCTGGCAATGTAAACGTAAAATGCGATGAGTGTTCCGAACAAAACGACAAAGCTTACGAGACCCCATGTACCTAACGAGCCGTGACCGGAAAATTGCCACGGTGGATTGATGACACCCATTGCAACCCCACCAATGAGCATCCCCCAACCTGTAATCGTTGCGGAACCGTACCTGTGCAATAGGCTCTGAGGGTACAGAGAGTAGAATGCGAGGGTCAGAGCCGAAATCATTCCCCAAAATACAGCTAAGGGCGACACAGTGAAAGCACGCAAATTGCCATCTGTCACTAGAAGGAAGGCGCCAATAAGCGCCAATAAAACAGCCACAATCTGCATGGTGCTCGGCATTCTGCGGTTTCGTAACGTCACATACGTCGTAATAAATATTGGACCCATATACTGAAGCATCGTTCCCGTGGCGGCATTGCCATACCGAATCGATGCAAAATATGAATATTGGACGCCGAGCAAGCCCACTATCCCAAAAAGAATCAATTTCAATGAATCTCTTCTATATTTCCACACCTCAAATATATGGGTAAGTCCCAATCTAATTGAAATACCCGCTAAAAGTAACACCCCAGCGCTGCTCATACGAACCATGACGAGCCAGCCAGGATTAAATCCATAGCGTTGAAACAACACTTGAGCAGCAGTGCCCGATACGCCCCACAGTACAGCCCCCAGCAGAACCATCGAAAGTCCTTTAAAATGCTCAAATCTTTTTCCTGCTACGGTGGTGGACTTATTTACGGTGGACGAGCTTGTTTGCAACCGATTTTCAAAGTTCAGTTTCGATTCTATCTGCTCCAAAATTCCCTCTCCCCAGCTACACACTTGTTAAGAAATCCTTCTCCCCCATAGCATGGCGATCACGATACAAATCCCCCCCACCATGGTCATGACTGAAATGTGCTCGCCCAGGAGCAAAACGGAACAGATCGCCGCAAAAATGGGTTCACTACTCATGAGTATCGCCACTCGAGCTGGCGAAGTTCTCCGAATCATGGTGAGCTGAACAAAAAAGGCAAACATCGTAGCAAAGACTGCAAGGTATCCAGTAATGAGCCAAAATGAAGGCGTTAGGTTTACCAGAGATGGGTGTTTACAGATGCTTACAATCCCGGATCCAATTGCAACGACGCCGAGCTGGATAGTGGTGACTGCTCCGGAATCCATCCGCTTCCCTTCAGTCATTTTCTTTGTGAACGTCATCTGAATGGCTCGACAGAGTGCCGCTCCGAGGACGAGAAAATCCCCGATGTTAACGTGAAACCCATGCAGGGTCAGTAATGCTGTGCCAAGTATAGATAAGACCACGGCTCCAAACAAAGCGATCTTTGGCCGTTTGCGATACACAATACTGTCAATCAACGGGACCATCACTGCAAACAAGCTAATAATGAACCCAGCGTTAGCCGCGGAAGTATGCGCTACGCCGAACGTTTCTAGCGTAAAAATGGCCAACAGGAATAGACCAAAGACAACACCTGTTTCCCATGTTGAGCGATCCGCCTTCCGAATGGCGCCGATTGTCAGTGGCAGCATAAGGATGGTTGTTAAAGAAAATCGGATGAAGAGGAACTGTAAAACGGGTACTGTTGATACAACATCTTTAGATGCAACATAAGATGTTCCCCAAATAAGTGCGACAAGGAGCAAGGAAATGTCTGCTGTCCATCGTGAGTTCCACGCATGTCGACACCACGTAACAACCGGTGACTTTCGTGCACCTGTTGACTGTAGCGACTCCAACTCAGCATTTTGAATGGTATATTCCATCCTGCAGGCCCCCAATGCTATGTAACAAAACCAGTTATCAAAAATGTCGCAATCCATGGGAGGATCTCAATTTTCCTCCTCAGCTTTATGCGATAGTCTCACACAGTTCTCCCATAGGACGCAACCAATTTTTCCGCATAATTTCCGCAGCTTTGTTGGAATCCCGCTGTTCAAAAGCGATGATGATTTGATCGTGTTCAAGTGCCGACTTGGTTGACAACATGGCATCCTGAAAGAACACGTACTTCAAGCGACGCACATGCAGTTGCAGAGTGGATACAAAGGACGAAATGTATGCATTATCGGTACATTCAACAATTGCGTTATGAAACTCCTCGTCCCACTCCATCGCTTGATAAGATGCTTTTCGCTCCAGCGAAGACGCAAATGCCCCATTGATGTGCCGGAGGTGCTCGAGGAATTCCGTTGTAACCAACCCTGTTGCCAGTTCCGCCGCCAGGGATTGAAGAGACGCCAACGGAGGATAGATTTTATGGATATCATCCTTGGTGATTCGGGTTACTCTCGTATCACGCCCTCGATGCATCTCCACGAAGCCCTGCAATTCGAGCGTCTGCAGGGCCTCGCGGATCGGCGTTCTGCTGACACCTAGTGCCTCAGCTAATTCACCATCGTTTAATTTCTCGCCCGGTTGTAAGGTTCCATCGACGATCCAGTGTTGAATCTGAAGGAACGCTCGCTCCTTCGCAGATACTCGTTCAGGGCTTGAATACCCTCGTGGAATTGGCACGGTACTCTCTCCTCGCCATGCTGATATGAGTAATATATTACATTCTTATATTTGTATCAATGAGGTGTGGGAGTTTGGAGTAGTACTACAGAAATGACGACGGAATAGTGTTTCTCAGATGAAAAATGTATGTCACATTGATTCCACCAATGACTGGTACGATGAACTCTCCGGTTGAAGCAGTATGAAATGGAACCAGCCACTGAGTGCGCCCGCATATCGACCAAAGGGTTTCTCAACAAAGGTTGAGACGCTACCTGCACTGGTATACTCCTAAGTCAAAAATGCAAACGTACATGCAAGTGGGATACTGAGCACAATCATCCCACCCCAAGGCCGCTGTAGCATTTATGAAAACTTTGGAACAACTGGTTGATCGTCTGTTCCCTTCGGACGAGTAAATATAGCGGTGGTGCTTTCATCTCCCCTCTCATTGCGACCTATTGTTACTTCGAAAGATAACGTACGTTCTGGGTCACAGTAACGATGAATTGTTCGTATCGGAACAGCCAGACATCTGGGTGCAAGTCTGTATATAATGTCTCTTAATACTTAGAAATGTGGTGATCGTTTGTTCTTGAAGGAGATTCAGTTTACGGATTGGCCACAAGACTCTATTAGGTATCCATTTAATCTTCCAGTGTTCCAGGGACTACCCAATATTCGCTTTGAAAGACCTGTTACCTTTTTCGTTGGTGAGAATGGTTCGGGGAAATCGACATTACTTGAAGCGATCGCAAAGTGCGCCGGATTCAATGCTGAAGGCGGTAGCCGATACAATGTATTTTCGACAGCGAATACCGAATCATCGCTCGATGACCACATTCGATTGTCATGGCTACCAAAAGTGACAAGGGGATTCTTTCTGCGTGCCGAGAGCTTTTTCAATTTTGCGAGTTACATCGATACGCTAGAGCGTGAATGCCCGACCGGATACACCGCTTACGGCGGGAAATCACTTCATCAGCAGTCCCACGGCGAATCGTTCTTATCCCTGTTTACGCATCGCTTTCGTGGACGTGGTAAAGCTCTCTATCTTCTCGACGAACCGGAGGCAGCTCTTTCTCCCGCCCGCCAACTGGCATTGCTGAGAGTTATCTGGGAGCACGAACAGAGCGGGCAGGCCCAATTCATCATTGCGACTCACTCGCCCATCCTTCTTGGATATCCAAACGGTCAAATTTTCAATTTCGATACCAGCCCTCTGTCTCACATTCGATATGAGGAAACGGAGCACTACTTCATAACGAAGCAATTCTTGTTAAACAGACAGGGTATGCTCAGAGAATTATTCGAATCAGAAGAATGATGATCGACTGCTGCTCAACGATTCATGGGAAGCTTGCGTGTCAAGGGCGTTGTATCCGTCATTACGGATTATCCAGTTGCACGCAGGTGTCTACGATTTACTCAACGTCTATACGGACGCTCTCAAAGACAGAGCGCATCACGTCAGGATTGCTCGTTTACATATCATCCCGTAATGAATGATTGGTAATAGGATAACACTCCAGTTCAATACTAGAACTGAACGGCCTTCGAAAGCGCACTGCTGCAACGTCGGATCACTTGGACCGATTCGTATAATGAACATTCAGTACGACGATATGCGCTGCCACTGCGAGTCCGCCCACTAGCTTTCCTTTGTGGGGAATGGGCGTAGCAACTGCATACGCCCCGTCAACGAATTCTTCCTGGCTGTAGGCCCTAATGGCAAATACTAATGAAGTCCTGTTAAAGTGCTTGCAGCTCTGTCTAATCCACGCCTAGAGTATACGCAGAGAGGCCTAATCAGTACGTCCGCATGGTCGGTTTTGGTCTGGGTAGCTCAACTGAACTACTGTCTGCAATAAACGACCGTTGTTGACAAACCCACCAATTTGCCAGTTCTAAATTTCCGTTCCCCTTCTAGTCTAGTCATAGTCGCTCGCGGGTCAACGTATACGTGGCTCATGATTTATCCATCGCCACAGAGATTTTTCCTCCAGGTTACTCGTCAAATCCTGACCACTCAGGCAACATTTTGTTTAATTGTTTATCCTGTCGATAACCGAGTGCATACTCCGCCTGCATAATCGTGTGGATCTCACGAGTTCCTTCATATATAACCAACGCTTTGGCATTTCGCATGAATCGTTCCACTGGATATTCATTTGAGTAGCCATAGGCACCGTGAATCTGAATGGCGTCACTTGCACTGTTGAACGCGATATCCGAAGCGATCCACTTCGCTAGTGACGTCTCGCGTGTATTGCGAATTCCCTGGTTTTTGAGCCACCCGGACTTAAACACCAGCAGTTGAGAAGTTTGATAGCCCGCTTCCATTTTGGCTATCATTTGTTGCACCAATTGATGCCTTCCAATCTCCACACCAAATGTCTTCCGCTCATGCGCGTACTTTACGGAAGCATCAAGGGAAGCGCGTGTAAGACCCATCGCGCCAGCTGCGACTGTAAACCGACCGTTATCTAGCGCCGACATGGCAATCTTGAAGCCTTCACCTTCTTCACCCAAACGATTCTTGGTCGGAACGCGTACGTTTTCCAGGATGACTTCACCCGTATTTCCGCCATGGATGCCGAGTTTACCGCGAATGGGTCGTGTAGTGACGCCTGGAAAAGCACGTTCTACAATAAAGGCCGTTACCCCGCGATGTTTTTTGTCCGGGTCTACTGTCGCGAACACCAGGAAGTTGTCAGCATGGTCAGCAAGGGATATCCAGATTTTTGACCCATTTAAAATGTAGTCGTGTCCATCCCGAATGGCTCGCGTTCGCAACGACCCTGCATCCGATCCGGCGTCCGGCTCAGTCAACCCAAACGCTCCAAGCTTCTTCCCCTGTGCCTGTGGAACCAGATATTCCTGTTTCTGTTCTTCAGTACCCCACTGCAACAGTGTCATACTGTTTAGTCCGGTGTGTACTGATACCGCTGTCCGGTAGGCAGTATCTCCATACTCGAGTTCCTCGCACACAATCGCGAGAGAGTTGTAGTCCATTCCGGCGCCCCCATATTGCTCCGGTATGCAGACACCCATCAGACCCAGCCGGGCCAACTTGCTAACAACGTCCAAATCAAAGTGGTGATCTTCATCCCATTGTTTGATGTACGGCAGGATTTCAGCCTTAGTAAATTTCCGAACAACCGACTGAAGTTCAAGTTGTTCTGTGCTTAGGGAAAAATCTAGCATGTATGGATAACCCCTCTCATTTTCATATGTTTAATTTGTGAGTCGGATATCCCAAGTTCCTCTAAAATCTCTTGTGTATGTTCACCGAGTCGTGGTGGTCTCGATTGTAAGGAAGGATTTGCAGCGCTGAGTTTTAGTGGACTGCCAACCAACTTCAAAACGTTTCCAAACGCATCGTAAGTCTGCCATACCATGTTTCGCTTGTACGTATCAGGCGACTCCAATGCCTCTGCAACGCTGTTAACAGGTCCACAGGGAACATCCACTACGGATAACTTAGTCAACACATCTTGAGTTGAGAGAAATCGTATCCTGTCTTCCAATAAAGCGCATAGTTCCCGCCTATTTGTCACCCGCAACGCGTTGGTTTGAAATCGCTCATCTTGAGCAAGATCAGAAAACCCTAGAGCGTGACAAAAATCATTGTATTGGCGATCATTTCCAACTGTAATCACAATTTCTCCGTCTGCCGTTGAAAACAGTTGATATGGCACAATGTTTGGGTGCTCGTTGCCAAAGCGTTTAGCTTCTTGACGACCAACTAGTACGTTGCTTGCAACGTTCGCCAGTATAGATAAGCCTGCGTCATAGAGTGCAATGTCAATCTGTTGACCCACATTGGTTGTCTCTCGTTGACGCAGCGCGGACAAAATTCCAACGGCTGCGTAAAGACCGGTAAACAAATCGACAACGGCGACCCCTACCTTATGCGGTGCACCATCCGTAGGACCCGTAATACTCATCAGTCCACTGACAGCTTGGATAATATAGTCGTAGCCCGGTCGATTGTCGGTCAGTCCGTAGCCGGATATTCCGCAATAAATAGCCCGTGGGTTGATGGAATGGACTTGATCGTAATCCAGTCCAAGTGCCTTAAGTGAAGATGGCTTGAAATTGTGAATGATAACGTCCGCCTTTTGAATTAGGGCAGTGATCACATGGCGTACATCCGATGCCTTTAAATCGACCGCTAAGGAACGTTTGTTTCGGTTGGCACACAGATAATAGGCACTTTCCGTACCTACAAACGGGGGTCCCCAAGCGCGAGTATCATCGCCCGTCACAGACTCGACTTTGATTACTTCTGCCCCTAAATCAGCCAAGTTCATCGTACAAAACGGTCCTGCCAATACGCGTGTGAAATCGATCACGGTACACCCATGCAAGGCTTTCATACCACTCTCCTCCTTCCTGTCCGGACACTGCGACTATCAGAGTTTAATTCAAATTAGCATAGGTTACATAAACATTGGATACTCCCATACGACAGGTCGAATATGGTCTTCGACCTGTCGTACGATAGTCATTTTCTTATGGTACTTTGTTAAAGACTGAAGAGTAGACAAAATCAATTCACGTTGCGCCAGCCCGAACGGGCGTCAAGTATCCCCAATCGTCTAACGTGGGCCTAAGAAATGGCTTATTTAATAGGTCTCCAGTATATGAACATTCTCTACTTCACAAGCAGCCTACCCTCATCAATTACACACTCGTTGTCGATCCACACTGTTGGCGATAGCAGGAGGCCATCCAGATGAACGGAGCTCACTACTGTACCGCCAATGACATGACTGTCACCAATAGCGATATGGACAGAGCCTTCCTTTTTCTTGTCCTCTGCCATATTTCCTACTAAACGCGCTTTCGGATTCGTGCCAATCGCGAACTCTGCGATATTTGTTGCTCCCTCATCCGCTTCGTTTATTAAGGTACGTAGCCGTTCAGCAGAACGTCCCCCCTCAATCGACGTAACTCTTCCCTGCTCGACTTTTAAGTAGATTGGAGAGTCCACGAGTCCGATACCATCCATTGTATGATCGACTACAATCGTCCCATTGGCTGTACCTTCAACTGGGGCAATGGCAGATTCGCCATCCGGCATGGCAGCGAAAGTTCCTGGTCCTTTAACGATACCCGTCAATGTAAGGGCAGCGCGTCCCGCAATACTTAGCGTGATATCGGTTCCTGAAGGAGATATAACACGGACTTGACGGCCTTCAGTCATTTTTTGTCTGACCAGTTCAGAAACGCGGTCAATTTCCTGATAGTCCGCGCCAACGGCCCCGTTAATCATGACGTCGGTCGTCACTCCGCGCATGACCAGTACGCGCGCTCCCGCTTCGAGTGCTGCTTTCGTCGCATCCGTGTGGGTGATGGCATAAGTAATTGGCTGTAACACAACATCCGCGACTTTCATGGCAGCGGCGACCGTTTTCGGAGGTTCGACACCATGTGTCTTACTAGGGTTAATTACAAGAAGAGTCGGTTCCGAGCCCATCGCTGTAACACATGAGGCGAACACTTCACCAATTTCTTGGGTGTTTGTGTCGGATACGATACAAACCGTTTCGCCCGCCTCTAGTTTGACGGACTCTCTTAGGATTCGCTGAGCCACTTCGTAGAGTTTAAAGTTCGCCATCATCAATTACCTCCGGTCTCTTGTATTTGAGTGCTTGATGCGGACTTTCGGCGCGTTGCATCCCAGAAAGCAAATCACGTGTTTATCGTTTACCGCCACTACAGCGTCGAACCTCCAGCCGCGCAGATCATCTGACACTTGAACGTTTGAACAGTTCACGTATCCGCGTGGGTTTCACTGGAATTCGAGTCACATCATTGACTTGCCAGTTCCGTAATGCGTCTTGAACGGCCGATTGAATTGCTGCAGGAGCCGCGATGGCCCCGCTCTCCCCAGCCCCCTTGACACCTAGGGGGTTCAGTGGAGACAAGGTTTCGACATGTGAAAGTGCAATATCTGGTACTTCACAAGCTGAGGGAACAAGATAGTCCATCAATGTACTCGTCAGAAGTTGCCCCTGGGCGTCGTAAACTATCTCCTCGTAGAGTGCGGTACCCATACCGTTCACGATCCCGCCGCGAATTTGTCCCTCGACAATCATGCGGTTCAGCATCCGACCGCAGTCATGGACGCTCGCATAGCCTAAGAGCCGCATTTCACATGTCTCCGGGTCGACTTCTACAACGGCCATATCGGCCATAGACGTCACAGCCTGCCCTTGGGGAGCAAAGTACTCTGTAATCTCAAGTGCCGGTGGTATGTTTAACGTGATCGTTGTTCCGGGAAAGAGTCCTCTAGCATGCTGTGCAATTTGGCCGAGAGTCAGTTCCTTCGACCCCTTCCCCACGGCGTCAACAACGCGGACGATGCCTTCGTGATATTCCAGTCGCTCCTTAGGGACTTCGAGCACGTGAGCCGCAATCTGGATGGCTTTGTCTTTAATGCCAGAGGCCGCCTTGTACACGGCAGTCCCTGCAATCGTGGCAATTCGGCTCGCAAATGTGCCTGTGCCATACGGAAACAGTCGGGTGTCACCTTCGCGGACCGATATTCTGTCGAGAGGTAGGTCCAGGACCTCGGCTGCAACTTGAGCGAGCGTGGTTTCATGGCTTTGTCCCTGGGATGCCGCACCAGTGAAAACCGAAACTTCCCCGTTCGTCTCGACTCGTACTGTCGCCCCCTCAAACGATCCATAACCCGTGTTTTCAATCGCTACAGCAACGCCAATGCCAATTTGCCGATCAAATTTCCGCTTCCGCGATTCATCCTGTTTCTCGCGCCATTCTTGGTAATGACCAAGGTCGACCAGTTCGTTAACGAGCTTGTTATAATCCCCGCTGTCGTATATCTGCGGACTGCCGTCACGGGCGGTAAGCCCTGTCTTGTAGGGAAATTCGTCTGCGTGAATCAAGTTTTTCTTTCGAATTTCCACCGGATCGAGATTGAGCCGATCTGCGGCGAGATCGAGCAAACGATTCATGATTAAAGCCGCTTGCGGCCGTCCGGCTCCGCGGAAGGGGGCATGAGGAACGGTGTTTGTGTAGTAAACCTCCACGTCGCATCGATAGTTCGGCACTTTATAGGGACCTGGGATGAGTGTCGATGTCATCAGAGGCACGATAATTCCCCACGGTACGTAGGCACCAGTATTCGCATACAGGGAATCAGTGACTGCCATGATTTTTCCGTCGAGATCGACCCCAAGCGTCGCCTCATGAAACTGTTCTCTTTCATGAATGCAGCTTTGCATATGCTCAATCCGGTCTTCAATCCATCGAACGGGAGCGCCAACTTCCCTTGAAGCAAATGCGACGAGATAGTCTTCGGTATAGAACGGAGCTTTGGCACCGAAGGCACCGCCGACATTTGGTGCAATGACATGAACCTGCTGCTCCGACAACCCAAACAAACTCGCGTAAATCCCACGCATTTCATGCTGACCTTGGGTTGCTGCGTAGACTTCCAGTGACGGTTCCAGGCCACCTTGTTTCCAGTTCGCCAGCAGCCCCCTAGTTTCTATGGGTAAACAACTAACGCGCCCAATCTCAAACTTTTGCGTGATTACGACTGGCGCCTCTTTCATGGCTACAGAGGCATCCCCAATTGATTGGCTGAAATGAGCAGCCAGATTCGTTTTTAAATCTAGATGTGCCAGAGGTGCATTCGGTTTTCGCACATCTTCTAGCAAAGACACAGCGGGAAAGGGCTCATAATCCACCTTGATCAAGTCTATGGCGTCCTCCGCAATGTAACGGTTCTCCGCAACAACCATCGCGACAGGCTCGCCAACATGATGAACCACGGATTGCAGAGGCCGCTGTGTCTTGGGTGTCAGATTCGGATGTGGAAAAATCAGCGGCAGCGGCGGAAATTCCTCCCCTTCCTTTGGCCCAAAGACCGCGACTACGCCGGGAAGGTTTCGAGCCGGGTCTAAATCAATGTCCCGGATTCTTGCATGTGCATGGGGACTTCGAAGAAATGCTGCACTCAGGGTACCCGGTAAATCCAAGTCAGCAATGTACTGCCCGCGTCCAGTTAAAAGTCCGGGGTCAATCCTACGTTTGAGCGGCTGACCTAAGTATTTCATTCCGCCACCCCCGCAGGTCTCGTATCCTTTTGCCGCAAAATGGTCCGAATCGTTTCTGTACGGAGCGGAAGTGATGTGAGCACCGTCTCGTCGTCGTCGCCGGCAATTGCATTGGCGATCGCGTTGGCAAGAGCCGGGGCCACTGCCACGGTACCGCCTTCCCCGGCTCCTTTTAATCCCAGCGGATTGAAGCGTGACGGGGCGTTTTCCAGAATTTCGATTTCTACTTCCGGTACCTCCGTCGCACCTGGAAGGAGATAGTCCATAAAGGTTCCTGACAACAACTGGCCGGAGTCGTCGTAGCGAAGTTCTTCGTAAAACGTTCCGCCCAATCCCTGGGCCATACCGCCCATAAGTTGCCCACGGATTGTCTCTGGATTAACAGCCCGGCCGATGTCATACGCAATGTAGTACTTAAGAATGTTTACGGCACCCGTTTCCTTGTCAATCTCAACTTCCGCCGCGTGTACTCCATACGGGTACGTCATGTGTGGGGCCGAAAACGTATGTTCCGCCCTGAGCTCGATTCCTTGCTCCGCACACCTAGTGGCAAGTTCGTGAAGAGACATAAGCGGCTTCTTCGTGTCGGACTCTCTCAGATAACCATCCGCAAGTTCCAGCCGATCACGGTTAACGTTACCCATTCGCGATCCCTGGTCGAGAATTTGCTCTTTTAGTTCTCCCGCCGCGTGCCAAGCCGCATTACCGCCGACCACGGTGCCGCGTGTGGCGAATGAACCATTACCTTTTTTCACAACATCCGTGTCCCCATGAACAACACGAATTTCGTTGTATGGCACGCTAAATTGATCCGCACAAATTTGCGCTAACATGGTTTTTACACCTTGACCGACATCAGCCAACCCGGATTTACAATAAAATTTGCCGTCCGGTGACAGACTGACCTCCGCAAACTCCCACGGACCGTAGCCTGACTTTTCAACAAACATGGCTAACCCATGGCCCCGCAAACGACCTGACTGTTCAGATTCGCGTTTGCGATCCGAAAAGCCATCCCAATCCAGCTTCTCTCGAGCGCGGTCCAGCAGTTGCGGATAATCGCCGCTGTCGAACTCAATCTCCTGTCCCAGGGCTAAAATTCCATTGCTGTAGGGCATCTGGTCGGGTCGGATGAGATTTCGCTCCCTCACAGCCGCCGGGTCGATGTTCAGCCTCTGTGCAATACAATCGATAGCTCGCTCTCGAACGAACGTGCTCTCAAATCTCCCGGGACCACGGTACGTCCCAGTAGGGGTCTTGTTAGTGGCGACAACATGGGTCACGAGTTCAATTGCAGAAATGTCGTAGGGGCCGGGCAGCATGCCTTGAGTTAACTCGGGAACGGTGACGCCATGCGTGCGAATGTATGCCCCCATGTCGACAAAGATTTCATCCCGAAGCGCGTGTATTCGCCCTGTCTTGTCATAGCCAATGGTGAGTTTGTGTTTCTGTTCGCGTGAATGATTGATCGCTTGCAAGTGCTCTAACCGGTCCTCAATCCACCGTACCGGCCTGCCGACTTGGAGGGAGACATACGGGACGAGGTAGTCTTCAGGGTAGAACTCGCCACGAACACCGAATCCTCCGCCAACGTCAAGCTCGATCATGCGAATATCCGCTTCCGATTTATTCAGTAGTTTCGCGAGGACTGAGCGATTGAAATGAACAACCTTGGCTGCACCATAAATGAGCAGTTGCCCATCTGGACCAGGCACCGAGATAATTCCTCTTGTTTCGAGGGGAATTCCGGAATGGCGCTGCACATAAAAATCTTCCTCAAATACGTATTCACAGGAGGATAGCACCTTATGGATGTCACCCTTCGTGGAATGAATCCGAAACAGGTCATTACGCCCAATCCGCTCGTGTAGTACAGACGAGGATGAGGCAAGTGCGCTATCGACACTTGTGATGGCCTGGAGCGTCTCATATTGTACCGTCACTCGATCCGCCGCATCCTCAGCGATATAGCGGTTTTCTGCGACGACTACCGCAATTGGATCACCGACGTATCGGACAACATCCTTTGCCAAGGGGTACTGCAAGGCGTATTCGAGTGATTTTTCTGGAGATAAGCGCATCGGAATTGGCAGCAAGTCGTCAGGCAAATCCTTGGCCGTAAGTACACAGACAACCCCAGGAAGACGGCGAGCACCCTCAACATCAATGCCGGTGATTCTCGCGTACGCATGACGACTACGAACAAGGACAGCCTCGCACTGCTCCGGGAGCACGACGTCTCCCGCATAACACCCCATGCCTGTAAGAAGACGCGGGTCCTCTAGTCGCTTGACACTTTCACCGATGGCCATAATTTTTCACCTGCTTCATGAAACATCTTTGTCAATCATCGTTGCTGCGGCTTCAATCGCATCAACGATATTTTGATACCCAGTGCACCGACATAGATTTCCGGAAATTGCTTCACGGATTTCCTCCCGTGTCGGGTGTGGATGCTCCTTCAAGAAATGCACGGCCGTCATCAGAATGCCTGGGGTACAAAACCCGCATTGTAAGGCATGATGTTCCCAAAAAGCCGTTTGGATTGGATGTAACTCTGAACCATCGGCGAGTCCCTCGACGGTGCACAGTTCAGACCCTGCCGCCTGAACGGCAAGTTGTAGGCAGGACCGTACCGGGCGACCGTCCATTAAGATGGTGCATGCACCGCAGATTCCGTGCTCACATCCGACGTGCGTCCCAGTTAAACGCAACTCGTCCCGTAAAACGTCCGACAAAAGCATGCGCGGCTCCACCGAAACGGTATGAGCATTCCCGTTTACCTTTAATTGGATTGTCATAAGCGTATTTTCTGTCATACAGACACCTCGGTATAATAAGCTCTCATAGTCTGTTACATCTGGCACTGCGCCCGTTTCACAGCCGTTGAAAGAGCACGGGCGGATAATGTAACACTTAAGTCTCTGCGGTAGTCCGCACTGGCATGAATATCCCCTTCGGGTTCAACGCGTTCCCAAATTTGCGAACAGCACTGTTTAATCAGCGCATCGTCAGGGTAACGTCCGATTAACGAGTCTGTGATCTCGTCCAGCCGTACAGGCGCACCATCTACCCCACCGAGACTTAGGCCCAGCGTTTGTATGGTTCCGTCAGGGTTCAATGTTGCCACTGCTACAGCCAATACGATGGCGAAATCCCCTTTTCGAAGCGCAAACTCTTCAACCGCGTGACCCGCTATTCCGGAGGACTTCGGAAACTCCGCCGAAATTAGAACTTCAGTGGGCTCAATAGTCGTCGTCATGTAGGTCAGGAAGAATTCATCGGGTGACAAGGTGCGTTCCTCATCACGGGACGCCACCGTTACGCTGCCACCAAGCACACTCAAAATGACGGGAAGTTCCGCCGTCGGATCGGCATGGACAATGCTTCCGCCGATGGTTCCGCGCGATCGAATCTGGGAATGGCCAATCCACTGAATCCCCTCATACAACAATGGACAATTTTCAGCGACAAGCGGAGATTGTTCGACCATAAAGTGCCGAGTGAGCGCCCCAATCCGAAGTGAATCACCATCGTCGCGAATGTAACTCAGCTCTTTGAGGCCGTTTATATCGATCACAACCTGCGGGCGGGCCAACCGCATGTTCATCATCGGTATGAGGCTCTGCCCTCCCGCGAGGAGCTTCGCATCGTATCCATACTCGTCTAGCAGCATAAATGCTTCTTGAAGTGTTTCCGGCTTGAAGTAATTAAACCTTGCGGGTTTCAATGCAGCTTCCCTCCTTCCTTGACGAAGTGGAGTTTGCATTCTCGGCTTTGGCCTCATCTACATCTCCGACAAACTCCCCTAGAGCGCCGGACAAAGCCACGGGATTGAGGAAGCAAATCTGCGTATTCCCGGCGCCTGGCCGCGGTGTTTCATCCCGTACAGGTACTCCCTGCTTAATAACGCGGTGAATCTCGCTATTGAGATCGCTAACTCGGAAAGCCATGTGTTCAATTCCTCCGCCGTTCTTCTGCAAATAGTCCCACGCGGCCGATCCCGGCCTTAAGGGCTGGATTAACTCGAGCAGTACATTCGCCAGTGGTAAGAAAGCAATCCGCAGTAAACCCTCTCCGTAGTCCTCGATGTGGTGCAATTTCACTCCGAGAACTGTCTCGTACTGTCCAACTGCCTGTTCTAAATCAGAGACAACGATGCCTATATGGTCTAAACGCTCTACAGACACGAATAACCCACTCCCTGCTTCCATATAACGGGTGAAGAGTTGGAGCAGACATATATAGAACTGAACTCAACCTCAATTTAATCGTTAGACAAGGTGCTTATAGAACCCAGGTCTTCGGTCCGCGACCAAATTGTTCATTCGTCCAACCTGCTTACTCCTGGAGGCTTGCAAATCAATGTCTGCCAACAGGCAAGCGGCCTCTTCACCAGAACAGGGTCCCGCAATGACCATTGCATTTTGATCTACAATCAAACTTGCGCCAAGAAACTGAACGTCCCCTTCATGCCCGGCGCGATCGGCACAGACCATGGGCAGTTTGTTGCAATACGCATGCGCGATGGCCGTATAGTTCGCCAGACAATAACCCTGGGCATCCCACAAAACGGATTTCCCGATCGACGTCCATGTCGTGGGAACGAGTATCGCGTCAGCCCCCATGAACATGAGCGACCGTACAGCTTCTGGAAAGCGCAAGTCATAACAGATCAGCATCCCAATTCGAGCATTCATACCTTCCAGCTCAAACACGGGAAAACCAAGATTCCCAGGAGAAAGATAGTTCTGTTCCCAATCAAATAAATGAATCTTCCGATAATGTCCCACAACACCGGTGGGCCCGGCGATGACGGCCGTATTAAAGACATCATCGCCTTCGCGCTCCAGCATACCGGCTATGACATAACCGTTGTGTTTTTGTGCAAGTTCTATCCAGTAGCGAACACTGGGACCATTCAACGGCTCACTGAATCTCGTCACTTCATCACGTGATGACATCATATATTGATGATTCGCGCATTCTGGAAGCACTACAATCTGTGCACCTTGACGGAAAAGAGTCTCAGCCATGCGTCCGTTGATCACACGATTCTCATTGACGTGTTCGATTCCGGACTTCACCTTCGTCTGAACAACCCCGATTTTCATGTCGATCGCGCCCTTTTAATCGCTAGTCGGAATTAACCGATTTCCTGCTGCTTGATGTCCAAGATAGCCTTGCGCTGGCCTCCATCAATGTTCACTACGGCGTTATGAACAAAACTTGCGCGATCCGACGCCAGGAAAACCACCACATCGGCTACCTCTTGTGGAGACGCAATTCTTCGAAACGGCATGGATTTACGCGCAAACTCGTCTGCAACTTCCTTCGAAACGTTCATGTCTCTCGAATAGGCTGAGGTCAGTCCGTCCCAACGCCCCGTGTCAACCGGACCCGGATTGACACAATTGATTCGAATATTCTCTCGCCCATATTGATCTGCGAGTGCTGACATCACAGCCAAGTCTGCGGCGTTCACGGCGGTTCCCGTCAACTCCCACCACGACGGTTTCACGCCATCATTTCCTACAACATTCACAATGACGCCATGTCCCTGCTTGAGAAATTGGGGAACAACCGCTTTGGTTACCCGCACATAACCTCGAAATTTCAACCCCATCGCAAAGTCCCAGTCTTCCTCAGTGAGCTCTAATAATAGCCCGCCTGGTGCGGCACCCGCACAATTGATGAGAACGTCAATTTGACCGAAAGTGTCTACGGCTTCTCTTGCAGCCCGGACCGCATCCTCTTCCTTCTGCAAATCCGCCGCGATGGTCAGAACTTCCGCATTACTTACCTCTTCCTGAATCATCTTTCGCGCTTGTTCAAGTCCTTCTTGACTCCGTGCAACGAGCGCAACACGAGCACCTTCTTTGGCAAAGGTAAGTGCTGTTTGCCTTCCAATGCCTTTACTTCCCCCCGTAATAAATACAACCTTATTTTTTAGGCCCAGTTCCATCGCATTTTCGCTCCATTTCTAATTGGATTATCGTTTCTTGCACCCCTATACCTTGGGTGGTTACGAATCTATCTTCGCGGCATTGATTTCCTTCACGATCTTCTTGAAGAAGTCTTTGACAATTAACTTTGCAATTCCTGATAGAATCCGTTGGCCGACGGAAGCAATTAAACCACCAGCCTGAGCTGTCCCGTTGTATTGAATGTACGTTTTATCATCTTGGTATCTGAGCGTGACCAGAGCGTCCCCCTGAACGAAGCCCATGGAGCTTTCCGCGTTTATAATCAACCGGTATTGATTCGGTGGTGACTTCTCGAGGATCTTTAACTCGGATTCATACTCACCGCGAACCGCCGCAATTCCCAAAGTAATTTCCGCCTTGTACCCATCCGGTTCTACCTCAGTCAAGGATTTACAGCCTGGTGTTGCCTTCTGTAAAACTTCCGGGTCATTAAGAGCTCGCCAAACTTCTTCTTGACTGGCATCAACGACGACTTCACCTTGGATATCCACCTGACTGCTCCTCCTTAACCATGTGCTTAGGCATTGACTAACGCTACAACCCTTGCGGGTGACCCATCTCCGCCAACGACAGGCAACGGAAATGCGATAAGAGTAAATTCCTCGGCTGCGATTTGGTCCAAATTAACCAGGTTCTCAATGAGTGGTATTTCATTACCGAGGAAAATCGGATGATTCGGATAAGGGGGAGCGCCGTCAACTGCGAAGTCCAAACCCAGTGCCACGACGCCCGAATCGACCAACCACCGCGCCGCCTCTTCCTCCAAGTACGGATTGTCGGCATAGAGCACTGGCTGATTCCAGTTTGTTGCCGCCCAGTCCGTTCTAAGAACAATCCTTTTCCCTTGTACGTCGGCGGCGCTAAGCTTTCCTACTTCTCTGAGTTCAGCTAGTGAAATTTCATGATTTGGCGATCCGACTTCTCGCAGATCTACTAATCGAGCCTCACCATAAAATGTTGTGAGTGGCATTTGAGCGATCGACTTTCCCCCAGCAAAAAAATGATACGGCGCGTCGATGTGTGTGCCAGAGTGAATACTAAACTTGACCTCAGTATTAGATCGTCCGTCTACTTCGTGCGTCGTAATCGGGCGAAATTGAATCTGCGGGTGCCCTTCCAACACTTGAACCTCGGGCCCCCAGGGCATGGTCAGGTCTACGAATCTACTCATTACTTGATCACCCTTCGTAATTAGTTTGCGGCTTTGGCGACGCGTTAACGATGACTTCATCAAGCGCTGTACCCCTCGTCTCGGGAGCGAAGATGCTCATGAAAAGCACACTAATCGTGATGAAGATTGTCATCGCTAAAAAGGTGTTCGCAAGGCCAAAGATCGGCCACAGGATGGACCCGAAGATTGCCGGGACAAACCCTGAGCCAACACGGCTGAGCGCGGAAGCCCAACCAAATCCGGTTCCCCGGATTCTCGTTGGATAAACCTCGGGTGCATATGCATATAAGGCTGGAATCACAATTTCACTAGTTAAACCGAACACGAGAATCCAAATGTACGCAGCAGTATGCGAGTGAATTTGATAGCCAAAACCAACCATGGACAGACCCGCTAATATACCACCGATGACAATAACAGGCTTGCGTCCCCACGCTTCCACGAGCCAAGCGGCTAATAATGTTCCGATCACGCCAATCGCCGTCATGACAGTGGCAGCTAAGTATGCTTTGTAATCACTGTATCCTTGATGAACGAGAATAGAAGGCAGCCAGATTAGCACACCGTAATATAGTAGAAGGTTCGACAGAAAAATCAGCCAAACAGATAGCGTTATTTTCCAGCTATACGTCCAAATATCCCGAAATTTCGTTATGAAGCCCAACCACTGAACTTTGACCTTCTCTTCCTTTTCACTCCAGGACCAGGTTGCCGGAAGCGTTACGCCAGTTCGCTTGGCCAGTCGGGAAAGGATATCATCCGCTTCGGCACGGCGCCCGGACTGAACCAGGTATAACGGCGATTCGGGGATTCCGCGTCTGATCCAAAACACGAGAAGGGCTGGTACCACCATGATTAGAAAGAGAACTCGCCAGTTGTGAAAAGGTAACAACGCCGAAGCAAGTAATCCGTTTAAGGTGGCCCCTATCGGCCACCAAACATCCATCAGGGTAAGCATGGTGCCCCGATTTTTTTTGGGCATGAACTCCGCAACAACCGAGTAGTCAACTGGAACACATCCTCCTAAACCAAATCCTGAGATGAATCGGAAAATAAGCAGCCAAGTATAACTAGGTGCCACGGCTGATAGTAGCGAGAACAGTGCAAACAAAAGAACCGTCCACGAAAACGCTTTCCTGCGTCCGACCAAGTCTGCTATGCTGCCCCAGACAAAAGCACCCACTGCCATCCCAATTAGCCCAATTGTCCCGAAAATCCCCAGTTCCAAACTGTTCAGGTGCCAGCTTGATTGTGCCAACAACGGCAATACAAATCCTGGTAAAACAACATCCCAGGCATCAAACATGTACCCTAGACCACCGATGATAAAAATTTTTCCTTGCGTACCCCAGCGAAAAGGCAGTTCGGCAAGTAATTCACTTCCGGTTTTCATTCCTCTCCCCCATTCAATATCGGTTAGTCGTTGTCCCTAGGTATTGTTTATCTTCGCTGGTCGTTGTTTGCCTTTGGAACTTATCGCACCTCAGTCTGGATTCGTAGAATGTTCAGAAAACACAATCGTCTCTAACGCGAGTTCCAACGAATCAAGAACATGCTTACTTGCCGTAGTTCTCGCCAAACGACTGTCCCCATCTTTTATCGCTCTATAGATTTCGAAATGCTGTCCCAGGGTTGCCGACGGGCGATCCTTGTGTTTAGACCAAGTCAACACGCGCTGAAGATTGACACCAGCACGAAGTTGCTTGAGACATCGGACTAGAGCCTGATTACCACTTGATTCTGCAACTCTGTCATGAAATAAATTATTTGCCCGTATAACATCGGCTGAATCACCTTCATCTAAAGACAATCGCGCCTGCGTAAGTGATTCAGAGATTTCGCGTACAGAATTGACGGTGGCTCGCTCAGCCGCCAAGCCAGCGGCCATTCCTTCCAGTTCTGCCCGTAACTCAAAAAAGTCACGGATCTCTTCCTTACTGAAGGTTCGCACACGAAACCCATACCTCGGAACCGATTCCACCAACTGTTCCTGCTCTAAGCGCCTAAAGGCCTCCCTAATTGGTGTTCGACTAACACCTAAAATCTCAATTAACTCCTTCTCCCTTAACCACTGCCCTGGCAGAAATCGCCCGGTTAAAACAAACTCGCGGATTCGCTCATAGACGATAGAGCTCACAGTTTGGGCGACCACCATATTTGAATGTTTCAAGTACCCCCCTCCTCCTTTTTGAATGACAAGTCCAGGCCACCATATTAGATGACACAGATGCTAGGCACAGATGAAGTAGGTGCGATGCTCGATTGTCGTATCTTGTATATGATATTCAAGATGCTGTACGTAATATTCGATTATTCTGTACGAAGCGCTTGATTTGTGGGTGTTTTTCATGAGGAAAAATTTTGGTTACAACTTTTTTATAATCTCGATGGATTTCCCGTTACTTTAAGACGTAATCTGCATTACCCAGACTTTTTCGACCGGGTGGAACTCATAGGGGGCTTTGTGGCATATTCGATCCAAGTTTTTCTATGTATGCACTCCCTCCCTTACTTGCACGTGCAGCAAAGGCGATGAGATTCTGTATCCCATCGCCGTTTCGCTTAAGACGTAAAGGATGGAAGTCTAGCGCTTGTTGAGACGGTAATCGTACTTACCTGTGAACTTCTGTTCCCATCGTTTAGTACGACTGCATATTGACCAGCTCTTGTAGCTCGAAATACATGGTCCGTCATCGCCGCTATATTGTTCGCCGGGCCCGTGGCGTTCGCATCGATACCTGTGTCCCTTCCTGCTATCGTTCCAGCACCTGCACCCGCTGCAGTACCACCTGCTGCACCGCGTCCGGCGGTACCAATTCCACCTATATCAGTCGATCCCGGCAGCATCGTGCCCCCGAGTGTCGCATTGGCGAATCTCCCTTGGTTAACCCCGCCGTTCGCCGCAGTTCTACCACGTCCTCCTTGCGTATTATCGGCCGGTCCTGCACCTGCATGTTGGTTTACAGTCACGGCAACGTTGTTGTTAGCTGGTCCCTGTATACGAACTACCCATCCAGTAGGCACCGTAAGGTGTGAAACATGACTGGTCATAGCCGCAGTTGTGTTTGTGGCTGTTCCTGTATTAGCGAATCGCAAATAAATCGTCCTGTTTGCCGAATCCACCTGAACTGTGTGCTGCCCAACAGTGGATCCTGTTGTACGTACGGTTGTGTTCGTTCTGGTATCACCGTTTCCCAGGCCAGTAGCATTTCCGATAGCGTTTGCTCCTTGACCAATTCCGTTTCCGATTCCTCCAGCGAAACCACCGGCGGTGTTATTCACAGCATTACCACAACCCGCTAGCGATAACAAAACGGAGCACGTAAGCACAAGTGCACATACTTTCCTCTTCATCAGACCCCTCCTTTTTCGACTTCGATACAGGTTCCCCCACCAGTTTTTCACCTATCCACAACGACATACGAATTTATTGGGAGAACGTCTAGTAATAGTGGCCATTCGTAAATGCTTATCTTCTGCCTCAATTTTTCCCATACGTGGCTGTCATGGCTCGTCCATGTTTTCGCACCCACGAGTGGGTTACCTCTCTAATCCCACATTGGACATTTGAACGATTGGACATTTGAACGGAATCCCAAAACATTAATCTAACTAGAAGCGACATAAAAATGGTACGATCCATAAGAAACGAGTTTTCAATCGGGGCATGTTAGCGAATTGACTGAACAAAAGCCTGCAAGGTTAAACTTCAAAAAAATCATGATATCAAGAAAGGAAACTGTTATGGCTCTAACCATTTACATGGTACTAAGTTACTGCTTCCGAATTTACTCATATATGATGTTGGTTTGGATCATCATGTCCTGGATACCGAACATGCGTTATTCCAGGATCGGTACGCTACTCGGAAAACTGGTCGATCCGTACTTCTCGATATTCCGACGCTTTATTCCTCCCTTGGGAGGAATCGATCTTTCGCCCATTGTTGCATTTTTTGTCTATCGCATAATTGTTAGTCTGATTCTTGGGCAAGTTCTCCCTTTTATCCTGCGTTGAGGGGTATATATAATTTCAAGACAATAAACGACCGCGCCGATGATCAACCATTTCAGGCGCGGTCTGTATCTGAAAACAATTCATTTTCTCCTAACATTAGTCATCACAAATCCGCTTTCGGGGAACGTTGGCATTCGTGTGAGACTATAGGTCAAATCCTGGGGCGGAACGTCAAACTGTATCTTCTCGACAAGGAATTTTAAGGTAGCCTTCATGACTTCGACTGTGATCCCTTCGCCCGGACAGCGATGTCCAGTAGCTGGGTCTCCTCCGCCTTGGGGAATGAAATCAAACAAACTCCCCTTCCACTCCTTGAACCGTTCCGGCCG
The DNA here is from genome assembly GCF_026651605.1 of Alicyclobacillus dauci. Classification (GTDB taxonomy): domain Bacteria; phylum Bacillota; class Bacilli; order Alicyclobacillales; family Alicyclobacillaceae; genus Alicyclobacillus; species Alicyclobacillus dauci. The sequence continues at coordinate 2,538,601 of NZ_CP104064.1, forward strand.
GAATTCATTTGGATTCTGCCAGAGCCGAGAATCGTGGTTCGTCCCGTACATGTCAAGGATGACGAGCATGCCCTGTTCGAACTCACATTCATTCCAAACAAAGTCCTTTCGTACCCTTGCACCGACAAAGGGGCCAAACGGGTAAAAGCGTCGCACTTCCTGTACGAACATTTCGGCGTACTTGTCGTCACCTGTCTGCAACTTCTCCTTACAATCCGGATGCTCATGTAACGCTAAAGCCGTGAAAGTAATGAATGTTGAAATAGCTACAATGGGCCGTAATACGTTGATGAGTTCAACTGCGGCCATTTGGGTATCCAACTGTCTTCCACCAAATTCAGTGTAAAAAGCCATCGCTTGCAGTGCGGAGCCTTCCGGAACTTTCAATTCACCAGTTCGGACGTCGCCTATGACCTGCTTGATCCACTCTTCCGCCCTGGTTCTTGCTCTTCTTCCTTTCCAGTGCCGTGGTCCAACCGCTCCGAAAGCGTCAACCATGTCACTGAAGTCATCCGCGCGCTGTTTAATTTCCGATTTCTGTAAGGGAACTCCAGCCCACTGGCACGCTACCTGGCATAAAAGATTCTTGGCTTCATCAAAAAGTACGATCTGCTTCGACTTTTCCCATCGCGTGATCGAGCTTAGCCACGCGTCCATGGTAAGCTCAGCTAGTCGTTTTTGATGTGGTGGCGTCATGAGCGACATAAATAGAAGCTTCCGGTGAATATGCGCCTCACCGTCCATAGACTGGATCGCATTGACGCCAAATAGTGTTTTTTGAACTCGTTTCGGCGCGGCACCATATCGCTGAAATCGTTGCGGATCGTAAAAGACCTTGGCCGCTTCTTCTCCACTCATACAAATCACCTTCTGGCCCAATAAGCGCGCCTCAAATACATCCGACCGATATCCTTCGGTCCTGTTTTTAATAAACAAGTATCCCTCTTGCAGTAGAGCAAGACTGTTATCGAGGCTTTTATCGCGTGGGACTTCCTCGTTCATTGACAAAGTTTCATTCCCCTTTTTTGTACTCGGCAGTTCGTATACGTGTCTAATAAGTCATCTAGTACATTGAACCGGTGGACAAAATCAGCCTCCGCAAGACCCTATTTAAGTATGAAACGTCCTTGTGTTTTTAAACGTAAAATTCGTTTGTTCCACAATGCAGAACACAGTTTCCTAATACACAACCATTTGATATACTCAAAGTGTGAATTAAGCAATATTTCTAAATTATTCTTTGCCGAATAAGGAGGTATTGTTGAATGAGTCAATATACTTGTCGAGAAGGCGTTCAGATCGTCGGTGATTTTAAACCAGAATACGCGGAAATCCTAACACCTGAAGCGTTGGAGCTTGTCGTCAAACTCACTCGTGCGTTTGACGGCCGACGCCAAAAATTGTTGCAACGACGTGCCGAGCGCCAGGCCGAGATCGATGGGGGCCAGATGCCCAACTTCTTGCCTGAGACGGAGAACATCCGCAAAGGTAACTGGACAGTTGCTCCAATTCCCTCCGATTTACAGGACCGTCGCGTTGAAATCACAGGTCCGTCTGGTGATCGAAAAATGGTCATCAATGCGTTTAACTCCGGTGCGAGTTGCTTCATGGCAGACTTTGAAGATGCCAACTCGCCAACATGGGAAAATACGATTGAAGGGCAGCTCAACCTTCGCGATTCAATCAATCGCCGGATCGACTACACAAGCCCAGAGGGCAAACACTATACGTTGAATGACAAAATTGCCACACTTATCGTTCGGCCGCGGGGCTGGCATTTACCTGAGAAACACGTCCTCATCGACGGCAAGCCAGCTCCCGGTGGCATCTTTGATTTCGCCTTGTATTTTTATCACAATACGAAAACGCTCCTGAATAATGGCTCTGGACCGTACTTTTATCTGCCGAAACTCGAATCCCATCTAGAAGCGCGCCTGTGGAATGACGTGTTCATCATGGCCCAGGACGAACTTGGAATACCCCAAGGTACGATCAAGGCAACTGTGCTGCTCGAGACAATACTCGCCTCCTTCGAGATCGACGAAATAATTTATGAGCTTCGCGAACATATGGCTGGAATTAACTGCGGCCGCTGGGATTATATTTTCAGCTACATTAAAAAGTTGCGGAACAAGCCGGATGTAATTCTGCCGGATCGTGCGCTCGTCACGATGACCGTGCCATTCATGCGCGCCTACACACTACTCACCATTCAGACCTGCCATAAGCGGAATGCTCATTGTATCGGTGGCATGGCTGCCCAGATTCCTGTCAAGAACGATCCAGTCGCCAATGAAGAAGCCCTGGCCAAGGTTCGTGCGGACAAAGAACGCGAAGCTCGCGACGGCCACGATGGAACGTGGGTCGCACATCCGGCGCTGGTGCCTGTTGCGAAGGCCGTATTCGACGAACTGATGCCACAGCCTAATCAAGTTGATCGCAAACTGGAAGACGTTCACGTCACCGCCGCCCAATTGATCGAGGTTCCGGAAGGCCCCATTACCGAGGCGGGACTTCGGACCAACGTCAGCGTTGGCGTTCAGTACACAGAAGCATGGCTTCGCGGGTTTGGCGCTGTCCCAATCTTCAACTTGATGGAAGATGCAGCCACCGCGGAAATCTCGCGCGCCCAAGTCTGGCAATGGATTCATCACCCGCGCGGCATCCTAGCCGACGGCGGCAAAGTAACTGTCGAATTATTCAATCAGGTGTTGACGGAGGAACTTGCCAAGGTAAAGGCGGCTATCGGTGAGGACCAGTACAACGCTGGTAAATTCGATCTCGCCAGTGACCTGTTCACCAAGATCACACTGAGTGATGAGTTTGTTGACTTCCTAACGTTACCAGGCTACGACTACATCGACTAACATGAAACGATTCCGAAGCAGTTCCTAAGGGGCATCTTTTGGATGCCCCTTATCTGATTCTGCTATTCAATGTGATCGCGAGAGATGAAAGCACCTAAATCCTCTCTCGCGCACGCGTTAGTTGTTACGCTCCACGACCGACTTGACGACGCAAGCTTGGCGTTTGTTTTACGGGCGTGTGTGTGTCTTTCCATTCCCGTCCTTCCAATTTTGGTGTATCGGATGTCGATTGTTCGTGCTCAGTTTCCAAAATAGAAGCATCTTCCAGGTTTTCTTCAGTTGGTTCCTCCTCAATCGGCGGATCGTTCTGAACCGTTCCAGATGTCTCAACTGTGTTGTATGCTTCTTCCGGTTGTACTTCGTCCGAGAATGCCGATCCGGCAGTTAAACAGCCGATGGCATTCATCCATTGTGCGTTTTCCTGAAGAACTTCGTTGAAATGGAATCCTTTTAATTCAGCTTCCAATGAGGTGGCACCACCGCCTATCCAAAACAGGCCGCGAATGCGATTTTTACGCGCTCCCCACAATTCCGACAGTTGTGATTTCAAGAGTGCGGCCAGGTTCTGTTTGGCCTGCTTGACTTCGCGTGTAAAGTCCCATTCGCGATTCCCGTAAAATACTGTGCCCCTCTCAAGTACCTGATCTGCGAGATCCCGGTCCAGCATGTCTCCGGTTTGCGCCTCGAAACAACGACGAATGGTTTGCGTCAAGTCGCGTGTCCCGTGTGAAAGGGTACCGGATAGTTCTTCATGGACCATGAGGGCGTCACCGATGGGCTCCAGGACCACCACATCCACCGTGTCACCACCGATATCGACGATTGCGACATATCCATCTTTGTAGGTAAACAGGTCCTTATATTTTTTAGCAAGTGCGTATGCTGCGACGAGTCCTTGGGGATACGCGGTCACCGATCGGATTGTTATGTTACGAGGTTCGCGCCCCAGCACATCAACACGTTGTGTTGCCCCATCCAATCGCGCTGTGAGTTGATCCTTCACCATACCAAATTGGCTGTAGGGAAAATCGAGTACAAGGTCTACTGGTTCGTCGTCACGTACCAACAGCCCAAGCGTTGTCCAGATGATTCGTTCGGCAGACTCTGTTTTAAGTCTCTCCTTCCCGAACACATATTCCGGAAGGGCTCCAAAGCGTTCCGCCATCTTGCCAACATAATAGTGTTTGGATTGAACGCCATCGCGAAACGAAACCTGCAATGAGTCTGTGAGTACACTCTTTGTCTTGGACAGCGCGAACAGTTGACGACGTTTCCCTTCTGCTATTACGGACCGAAAGAGCACCCGTTCCCCGGTTTCGGAGATGGCTTTCACGTACTGGTTTCCTTGATCAATTGCAATTTTCATTCTCATTCCTCCTCGTCGGTACGGTTTTAATCTATGAGCACTTATGGTTATTGGTCACGTGCATATCCATTTCTCCCACGAATTGCTCCACCCTGATTAAATCTCCGTAGCCTTCGCATCTTTAAACTGTTCCAGTCAGCGATATCATACTGACGCTATTCGAACAGTCCTCTGTGAATGAGATTCGCCGTAACAGGCTGCCTACCAATTTCACGCGCCCACACAGAGATCTGTCCAATGTGGTGTATTTCGTGCACAATGACATGGCTTAATATCTCTCCATGACGAAAGGTCTCCGATACACCCGTCGCTGGATGAGTAACGTTTACAGTTTGCAGTTCCTGTTTATCCGTCCAGCCGTAGACAAAGTCTCTGACTTCAGGATGAAGCCTCTTGGATAGCGAGATGATTCGGGCAAGACTCGCATGTTGATCGAAGTCATCATCTATGTCAGGACGTCCTTTCAAATCACAAATCCAACTGTATTCGACCACAATGATGTGGAACAGTGTCTGGAGAATTCCACCAACACCTCCAACACGTGGTTTGAGCAATTCCTCTTCTGATACATCGTTACACCAAGAGAACCAATCATTACGAACCTGCCAGTTGTATTGAAATAGAGTCTTCATCGCCGACACCCTCCACTACGATTCTCCACGTATTTCCATTCATGAGCCAATATACTCATCTCGCAAAGATCCCAATAATCATTGCCGATTTTTCGAGCATCACGCAAGACGCCTTCCTTTGTGAAGCCCACTTTCTCGTACATCGCGATGGCTGATTGATTGAAATTGAATACGCCAAGACTAACCCTATGTAGTTGTAAGTTTTCAAATGCGATTTTCAATATCGCCTTCATCATACTTTGACCAATCCCTTGGCCTCTCATTGAGGGGTCTCCGACTAATACCTTTCCGATTCGGGCGGATTGATTTTTCATGTCGATTTGACCTAGAGATATGTGTCCAACAATTTTGTCGCTATATGAATGATAAACGCGGAATACCAAGATGTTAGAGTCAGGTCTATTTGCTTCAGCAATATACTGTTCTAACTGTTTGTCGTCTAAAGGATAATTAAATCTGGGGCCGCCCCACTGCAAGAGAAATTTAGGAGACTGAATCCATTCGATTAACTGCTGAAAATCCGAACGTTCAAAATACTGAAGTTCAACCATTTTGCCACTCCCGATTTATCTCGTGAACCGCAATGCATATGAATTACTACCGTGTCACTGGCATAATCATACTTTGTCCCACATACGTAGGAATCGTCACCAGGAGTCCTGTGCCGGTGCGAGAGCGAGGTATGATCCTGCGTTGCTGAACAATGGACCACTGATACATCGATTAAGTTAAACAATACGGACTCAGTTTCTTTTTCATAGTCACAGCAGGCAATATGACTCCCGTCCAATTCAGTGTAGTGTCTTCAAATTTGACAAATCCATTGCTAGTCCAGAAATTAAGTACGTGAGAGCTATAACCAACGACTACGTCCAGTCTTATGTACTTGCTCTGTCTAGACTTAGCATATTCTTCGAATGCACGGTAGACTTGTGTACCGAATCCCTTGTCTTTATAATCCCGGTGTATCATGAGCAAGGACAAGTAGGTTTCTTGGTCTACTTTAAAATCAATGATCCCAATTATTTTGCCCGAATCCTTTTCTACGACTTTACAGGAACAAAAACCAGCATTCCTCATGGATTCAAGTTCGTTGACGACCCATCGAAATTTAACCTGATTGCTACGCATGTGATTCTCTAAGAAGTGCGTGTTCGAATTGTACAGTTTGACTACATCATCTATATCGATCGGTTTAACCAAGCCTATGTATAAATCTTTTGATTCAAAAATCAAAATACTTCTCCCCTCATTCATTGAACCTCCTACAAAGTTATCCGTAGAACAGGCCCGGGCCGATCTCCCATGAAGCCGGGAATTCTGACACCCGTGCCCTTCTCCGAACCAAATTCACGCCTTTGAACGCGCGGATGGATTTTCATCCTGCAATATCAGCGGGTCTTCCAAACTTGGTAACCCAACCGCTCCGATATGCGTATCCCAGTTTCGGTCACGTGTGGCGCCAGTTCCCGAAGCCGTTCCGTCGTCATGCGAATATTCGGTCCAGACACGCTGCAGGCAGCTACGGCGCGGCGGTTATTATCCAAGATGGGCGCAGCTACACAGCAGATACCAAGCTCGTTTTCCTCCACGTCCATCGCGTAGCCGAGTTTACGAGTTTCTTCCAATGATTTCAGAAAACGATCGCGATCCGTGATTGTATACTCCGTTAACGGAGCCAGCCCATATCGCTCGACGATCCCGATGGCCTCCGTCACCGGCAGATATGCCAAGATGGCTTTACCGAGTCCAGTTGCATGGATTGGTACGCGTTTGCCAACACGTGAATGCATGCGGATGGTGTTCTGACTCTCTACCTTTTCCACATATACGATTTCACCCTGATCGACCAGGGCTAGGTGAACGACTTCATTTGAAGCCGCAGCGAGCTCCTGTAAAAACGGCATAGCCTCCCGCCGCAAGTCAATGGAAGCCAAGAGCTTCATGCCCAAATCGAGCAATCTGTAACCCAGCTTATACTTTCCGCTTCGAATGTCCTGCTCAATGTAGCCTCGATGCATTAGCGTCGTTAGCAGGCGGTGTACCGTACTCTTGTACATGCCGACCTGATTGGCTAGTTCTGTAATCGCAATACCCTCCGGATAATCGCTGACAACTTCCATCAGATAACATGCCTTATCAACTGATTTCACTGCGTATTCATCCACTATGTCAACAGGCCTCCTGCCCGTCAAATGGCCCAGTTTCCCCTGCTACTTACCAGGGGACGCGATCATCGTCTGTTCCTGGAATCCATCAAAAATCTCTGCATGTTGCTCAATGATCCGCTTCGCTTGCCGAACCTCCGCACACCGGCCCGGCTTGGGAATGAGTTTTCCCGAGTTGCACAGGTCCAGCGGGTTAAAGACACTGCGAATCTGAATTTGTGCTGACAAGTCCGCGTCGGAAAATACGAAGCGCATTTCTTCAATTTTTTCGACACCCACGCCGTGTTCCCCTGTAATGCTGCCGCCGACATCTGCGCACACTTTGAGAATGGCTGACCCAGCCGCGACGGCGCGCTCAGTCTCGCCGGGCACACGCGAATCGTAGCAGATGAGCGGATGTAGGTTCCCATCGCCAGCATGGAACACATTGGCGATCCGCAACCCTGACTCGCGACTGATCTCTGAAATACGAGTCAACACCTCCGTGAGCCTGGTTCTGGGGATAACCCCATCCTGCACGATATAGTCCGGTGAAATCCGTCCCATGGCACCAAAGGCCATTTTGCGGCTGCTCCACCACAGCGATCGCTCGGCATCTGAGCCCGCCACCTGAACGCTCCGCACATTGTGTTTTCTGCAGATTTCGACGATCAGCTCCGCCGATTCCTCCACACCAGCGCGAAGTCCGTCCACTTCAATGAGCAGTACGGCGTCGATATCAGTCGGGTAGCCGACATGGTAGTTGCTCTTGTCGACGGCCTGCATCGCAAGTTGGTCCATCATCTCCATGGCGGCCGGGATGATGCCCGCAGCAATCACGTCGCTGACCGTGTCGGATGCATCCGAGACGTTGTCATACATGGCCATGATGGTCTTGACTGCTTCCGGCTTCTGGAGAATGCGAACCGTGATGGCGGTCGCGATCCCCATTGTACCTTCCGAGCCAACGATCAGTCCGAGCACATCGTAGCCCAGCGCATCGCCGAAAGGGGATCCAACGTTCACGATCTCGCCCGTCGGCAGAACCACTTCCGCCGCAACAATGTGGTTGGTTGTTACCCCGTACTTCAAGCAGTGTGAGCCGCCCGCGTTCTCAGCCAGATTGCCACCGATGGTACACGCGGATTGACTCGATGGATCCGGCGCGTAATACCAGTTTTGAGGCGCGATCTTGCGCGTAAGCTGGAGGTTGATATGCCCCGGTTGGACCACCGCCCGCATGTTCTCATAGTCGACAGATAGGAACTTATCCATCTTCACCAAACTGATGATCACTTCGCCGTTGAGCGCCGTCGCGCCGCCGCTCAACCCAGTCCCAGCCCCACGGGGCAAAAATGGAATTTTGTGTTCGTGAAGGAGTTTTACGATACTTGCCACCTCGTCGGTCGTCTCCGGAAACACCACGGCGCGAGGCCGCGCCTTCTGTGCAACGTAGCCGTCGCACTCGTACGCAAGCAACTGATGTTCTCTATGAAGAACGCGCTGTTGTCCAAGGATGTTCTCCAGGGCCATAATCAGTTCGTCGTGGGTCATGACATCCTTTCCTCCCGCTGGTACGATTCATCGAGCAATTCGACAGTGTGCAGAACCTCCAAATCTGTCTTACGGCGATGCACACCGACCATGATCTGCATCATGCAGCCTGGATTGCCCATGGCGATCGCATCAACACCTGTCGGAATATCGTCCATTTTGCGTTCAAGCAGTTGGCCAGCCATGTCCGGATGCGTCAAATTGTAAATGCCTGCGCTGCCGCAGCAGCGATCGGAATCGGTCATTTCGACGAGTGTGAGTCCTGGGATCGATCTCAGCAATTCCCGAGGCTGCTGGCGTATTTTCTGAGCGTGGCAGAGATGACAAGCGTCGTGATAGGTAATGGTTCGATCCACCCGCCCGTTCGGTGGCTCGTAACCCACTTCTACAAGGAGTTCCGAGATGTCCCGGACCTTGCTGGAAAATTGCTTGGCTTTCTCCAAATACACCGGACCATCGTGGAACAATTCTGCGTATTCTTTGAGTGCCGCACCACAGCCCGCCGCATTGATGATGATGTAGTCCGCGCCAGACTCTAGAAATACATCGATGTTTTGTCGGGCCATCTCCCGTGCCTGATCCCGATCACCCGCGTGCACCTGCAACGCACCACAACAAAGTTGCTGTTTCGGCACGACAACCTCGAGACCGTTGCGGCCCGCAACCCGCGCGGTCGCCATGTTGACGTCCGAGAACATGACATCCATCACGCATCCTGTAAACAGCGCAGCCGTCGCCTTCTTTGGACCGCGCTTGACCGGAATTCGCTCCGGTAGGCCTTGTAACGCATTTTCCGCGGGAATGGATGGCATAATGGCCTCCATCTCCTGTAAGTGTTTCGGCATGATTCTCATCAATCCAGTCCCGCGCACGAGCGAACGCATGCCTGATTTTTGATAGAAACGCAAGAGCTTTCCGACTTTACGCAGTCGTTTCGGATGGGGGAAAATTCCCCTTAGAAACAACCTCTGCGTAAATCCTTGAATTCCGGTTGCCGGTTCGGCGTGGAATACCTGCCCGCGCGCCTCTTCAATTAGAATACCTACCTCTACGCCCGACGGACAAACGGTCTCGCAGGCGCGGCAATCAAGACAGTTGAAAACCGGATCGATGACGGATTCGTCAAGGGACAACCGACCTTCAGAAGCCGCCTTAATGAGGTACACGCGCCCGCGGGGGGACTCGTTCTCATCGCCAAGTTGTTGGTAGGTGGGGCAAACTTCGAGACAAAAGCCGCAGTGTACACACACGGAGTACTTGTCTTCTTCCGGTGCGTCGGGCCATTGAAAAGCGCTCTGACATGCCGGTGACGCCTGGTCGTCAAGTTGTATCTCGGCCACGATCATATCCCTCCCAAAAATCGACCCGGATTCATGATGTGTTGTGGGTCAATCGCTTCCTTGATCCGCTGGTGAATGACGAATCCGGATCCCGCGGCACCGAATGCATCCACTCGTTGTCGAAGTCCAACTGATCCATTTTCGATCACGACCGTGCCACCGTATCGAGCGACCACCGTTCGTAGGTTCGTGACGAAGATTACCTCGTCTTCCACCGACATTCCGGATGCGAAGACACGGGCCACGCCCGCTGCAGGCGTCACTGAAAAGTACGCATTCTTGGAGGTTCCGGGCAAGAATGACAGTGCTTCGTTTGACAGCGCAAGCGCACGATTCGGAGGCACCGAGTAACGGACACAGAGGTCGGTTGCAGCGGCTGTTGACCGGTAGCTTTGCCAGAATTCCTCTGCATCGTTTCCTTGAAGCACCTGATACGTGAGGCCGTTCTCATCTGCAAGTCGCTTTAATGCAGATGACTGGTACGCTGCTGCCGTAGGGTTCTCATGGCTCTCCACAGCCAGCGCCCATCTTCCGACATCCCCCAGCCCCTCGTATGCGCCATGCAGTGCTTCCATGCGACTCGGAATGAGGTGCGAATCGATAATCTGCGCTGTTACTCGGCCGACTTGGTCTGCGGATCCCGCAAGCAGACACAGCTCGGTATGGACAGGCAAAGGCCGCAATTTCACCGTGACTTCGGTAACGAACACAAGCGTTCCCAACGAGCCGATAAACAGCTTCGTCATATCGTAACCCGCGACATTTTTCACGACCTTCCCGCCCGCTTTAACCACTTCTCCATTCGGATATACGGATCGAAGACCAATCGTCAGGTCGCGGAGTGTGCCGTACATCGTCCGGAGTGGACCTGTGACACCCGTTTCAAGGATTCCGCCTACCGTTGCGTTCGGTTGACACACGGGGTCAATTGGGAACATTTGTCCATGCTGGCGCAGCACTTGCTGGAGTTCGCAAAGGGGTGTGCCGGGTTGCGTGGTGACGACGAGATCGGACGGGGAGTATTCTAGAATCCCATTCATACGTGTCGATTTCACAACGAGTTGGACTGAATTGGGCACGTTTCCAAACCCCGTCTGTGTCCCAGCACCAGTAGGACTTACAGTCCACCCGCTGGCATGGGCTAATTGAAGGATGCGAGCAACTTCATCTTCTGAATTGGGTTCCACAACGACAACTTCGTTCGGCCGCCCGTCCAGGGTTTCATATGCGTTTGGCTCGATGTTGACAAACTGGGCACCAACCAGAGAGGACAGTTCCCTTGCGATGACTGAAGACGAATCTTGAACACGTTGGTCCGCCACTTTGTAACCTCCTTCTCTTGGGGAGTCAAAAGGCAAGGGTCGCACAACCCCTTGCCTCTTCTGGACAGGCTGGTTAACTCGGGATCATCCCCGGGAACACATAGGCTTGTAGCGTTGTGATGATACAAACGATTAGGAGAAACCAGAGACTGTGCTTAATGGTAAAGCGATATAGATTGCCTTCCTGACCGACCAATCCCGTCGCAGATGTGCCGACCGCAATGGATTGCGGAGAAATCATTTTGCCCATGACACCGCCTGACGAGTTTGCACCCATGGTCAGGTACGGGCTTAAGTGAAGCTGTTGCGCAGTCAACTGCTGCAGGCTTCCAAACAGGAGATTCGACGACGTGTCACTACCTGTGAGAAAGACGCCGATCCAGCCCAGCAAAGGCGCAAAGAACGGAAAGAGAACGCCCGTTGCGGCGAGCGCCATCGCCATTGTCGCGGACATCCCGGAGTAGTTCATCAATTGACCAAAGCCCACGACACAAGCGATGGTCAACATCGGATAGCGCAACTCATAGAGTGTTCTGCCAAGCGTAGCAAGCCAACCCCTAAACGATTGACGACAGATGAACATCGTGATGAACGCAGCGATGAGGATGGCGGTGCCTGTGGCACCCAAAATGTCAAATTTGAAACTTGCCGTCAGCGCCGTTGGTTTGGCCGCAATGGGGGCGACCTTTAGGATTGCTTTGTCGAGATCGGGCCAATTAAACGTAATGGTGGCGTGAGCAAGCAGTTTTTTCACCGGGTCCAATGTCCAGATGATAATGACGACCGTCAAGACAAGAAACGGCGACCACGCGCGAAATACCTTGCCGCCAGTGAGATTTGGCTTGTTACCAGCCAAACCCGGCTCGAGGGATGCGGCCATTTGGGATCGACTGCTCTCCTGCTCTCCAGGAAAGCGAAAAATATGCTTAGGTTGCCAGAATCGAAGGAGAATGACCACGGCAATGAGGGAAACCAGCGATGCTAGAATATCGGGCAGTTCCGGCCCGACAAAGTTCGAGATCAAATACTGTGTAACTGCGAAGGATAAGCCCGCTGTTAGGGCCGCCGGAAACACATCGCGAAGGCCTTTCCAACCCGACATGACCACGACCAACCAAAACGGAAGGATCAGTGACATGACTGGTAACTGACGCCCAACCATCTGACTGATGAACATCGCATTTGAGTGCGTGGAGGTGGCCATGGCCGTAATGGGAATTCCGATGGCACCAAAGGCGACAGGTGCTGTGTCGGCAATGAGACATATACCAGCCGCATAGATCGGCTCGAATCCCAGCCCAACCAGCATGGCGCCTGCGATGGCCACAGGGGCTCCGAATCCAGCTGCACCTTCCAGAAACGCTCCAAATGAGAATGCGATGAGCAGCGCCTGGATACGACGGTCCTCCGTGAGACTGGAGATGCTTTGACGAATGATATCAAAATAGCCTGTCTTTTCTGTAATTTTGTACAAGAATACCGCAGCAACGACAATCCAGCCTATTGGCCAGAGACCGGTAAACATTCCATAGATAGTGGACGAGATCGATTTACCAAGCGGAAAGCGAAAAATGACAACGGAATCGATAATAGCCAGGATAACGGTCGTCACCGCCGCGGTGTGGCCCTTCATTCGTTTGATTGCGAGTGCCCAAAAAAAGTACAGAATTGGAACGACGGCTAACAATGCCGACCACCCTACGCTATGCGCTACAGGCGTATAATACTGACTCCAATGCAAATGACATTCCTCCATTCACATGAAAAACAATGTCCTCGCACGATTTGATAACGCTTACATAAAGTCCTACCTCCTTTCGAGTGACAAACTACCTCGTCGCACATGGGCCGCGCAAAAGGAGACAACACATCGACCCACGGTGTTCTGTTATACAGAACGGAGTTTCGGATTGGAATCACACCCCCGTTCGGGAGGAATTGCTCGAGGCTCTTTTATGAGATAATTATAAAAATATTACGTAAGTGTCAATCTGGGCCTCTCGCTCCAATCATACCAAATGTTATGCTTTAACTAGTCATCTGATGACCGAAAGAGAGAGCACCGACAGAGGTGTGACTTGGCCAACCGTTTGTTGTCGACGGACAGCAGACGAGTTGGTGAAAGTCACTAGCCTCCAGCAACATTCCTTAGTTGCATGCTGACACGAAGCACCCATTATGGTTCAAAGCGGTAATACAGGCCAGAAACTTTTGACCTGTATTACAGTTTGCTATTTAATTGAGGGTTTTGCAGAATTATCTTTTCGAAGTTAATCCGAATGTATATAGCGCATGATATGTCTCTAGAACGCTATATGTAGCGTTCGTTGAGGTGCTGAAGGCTATTCTGCAAAACGCTCAATTAGCAGTCCTGTCGCAGAATGCATTCTCCTTCAGCTGAGACCCCAAACATAACACGATGGACGTGTGACGAATATCAACACTGATCCTATATCTTCACCTTAGATTTTAGTTCGACAATGTGCTTAAATCCGATGAATTTCTTGTTCTCTTCGTCCCAAACACGGTATCGCAGTGAACGTAAACTGGAGAACAGTCCGATTGTTGGAACATCCTGAAGATACAAATGATCGTCGTAGAGCCGTTGTAGATGATAGTTGGGAATTCGAGGGCCAAGGTGGTGAATATGATGAAATCCGATATTCCCTGTTATCCATTGCAATATCTTCGGCAATTTATAAAATGAGCTGCCGTGAAGGGCTGCAGATACATAGTTCCAATTCTCCGTCTTCTCGAAGTAACTGTCCTCAAACTGGTGTTGGACGTAAAACAGCCAAATACCCGCCATTCCTGAAAGATAGAGAATCGGTCCTTCAACCAGAAGAAACGACTGCCAACCTAACAGCCAGCAAAACAGTCCCACCATGCCGATAAGAGCCACACTTGTTAAATGGGTGCTCAAGCGCTCTCTTCGTCCGGCACCCTTTCTGTTAAACCGGTATAGAATCAAAAGAATCAAAATGGGTCCCAGTCCGAACATGACAAACGGGTTCCGATACAGTCGATAATAGACTCGGCGAAACAGGGGTAATGCCAAGTACTCATCAACGGTAAGAGTGAGAATATCCCCTGTGCCTCTGCGAGTTAAGTTACCATTTGTTGCATGGTGTACGCTGTGTTCGTATTTCCACTGATGATAGGGAAAGAAAGTAAGCAAACCTGTAAGCATTCCGACAATTTCATTGGCCCAACGGCTTTTGAAGAAGGAATGGTGACAACAGTCATGAAATATGACAAATATCCGAACCAAAAGACCAGATGCCGGAACGGTCAAGGCCAGTGTAATCCACACGGACAAAGAAAGACTCAGGTACGCCAAATACCACAGCACAAAAAACGGCACGATCGTGTTGATGAGTTGCCACAGGCTCTTCCTGATATTCGAACTTTGATAAGGCGCAATGTCACTTTTCCAACTGGATTGTTCTTTGTGACTGCCTATAACCATCTTCCTCTCTCGTTTCAAACAGAAGGGGTACATAGCCCAAAGGTCTTGATTTCGGGAAATAATCGAAAAGCGCGATTGGGGATTTAAAGCCAAAACGAATCGAACCTGTATCAAAATGGGGGATAAACAGAACGTCGAACTCTTTTCATTTGGTGGTTCCTCACGAATCCATTTTGCTTATGCAACGTTGGCTGCTTGCGGACCTTTTGGACCTTGAACAATATCAAACGTCACACGTTGACCTTCCCTAAGGGACTTGTAGCCATCTCCTTGAATTGCGCTAAAGTGTACAAATACATCTTCCCCGCCTTCAACTTCAATGAACCCAAAACCCTTTTCTGAGTTAAACCATTTTACCGTTCCTTGAGTCAAAAAAATCCCTCCGAGTGCTCAATGAGCACCAAGTGATTGTTCAACTGTTAAAATATGAAAACCGTCCTGTTCTGCTTCCACATGAGGCGCAGAAAGAACGGCTCAATATTTTATATCATAAGCACGATGGCTCTTGAACATGTTTTTATGGTACTCCAGACAATCAGAAACATCAAGCCATTCTCATTTTTGAAACCGAGAACAAGCTCTAGCCGTGAATACGCCGTCCCTAAGACGATGATTTTCAAGGCTCACAGTCTCACAAGCTAATCACCTACCTTAAGGTGCCACGACTTCCACTTTAATCCGGTCCGGATCTTCGAAGAATACAGCATAATGGTCTGGACCACCGGCATATGGATGTCGATCCTTATATAACATCTGCACACCCCGGTCTCGCAACAAACGTGTCAACTCGTCCACTTGTCTACGGGAGCCGGCATATAAGGCCAAGTGATTTAACCCGATTCGCTTCCGATGATATCCGGAGCCTGTATACTTGGGATCAGTTTGAACCAGTACAAGATATGCATCTCGTTTTCGCCAACTGTGTCCTTCGGGCCATTCCTGATAGGATTCATAACCTAAAAATTCGAGAAGCCAGCCCCAAAATTCGCACGATGTACGCAGACTGGACACGTTGATTTCCACATGATGAAACGCTCCAGTTTGGATTGGGACGTAATTCTCTGGAACGGCCACCTCTGGTGACGTTAACAGCTTGTAGTGTAGCACGGTGTCGTGCAGCGTGCCATCCGCTGACCTAGCGTAGTGTGGAATCCGGCCGGCTTCAGTGAATCCGCATGATCGATACAACGCATTCGACGGATCGCCAACACGGATATCCAAAACAAGGAGAGATCGATTCAATTCAACAGCCTTCTGTTCCGCTGCAACCATTAAGCGTCGTGCAATACCCAATCGCCGTTTGTGCGGATGAACCATCAATTTGGCTATTTCCGCCCGATGATCCCCATTTTGTGTTGTACAGAGATTAAGTTGCACCGTTCCAACAATCTCGCCATGAGATCGGGCGATCCACACCTTCACCCCTGCGGCCATAACACCCTGCCAGTATTTACGAGCATCCTCGTTACTGAGCGGTGGCAGAAAACCAATGGATGCCCCATCACTCACAACAGCAATTAACAATGAGCAGAGAGAGTTCAAATCTTCGCCGTTGCATTCCGTGACCTCACTTATTTGCACGACATTCTGCATCGAAGTACTCCCACACCCCAATTGATCATTCTCCAGTATGACCACCTCCGGTCGTACCATCCAACCGCGCCTGCATTAGTCGGGCTACGCTTCTAGCCCCATGGTCCTCATATTGGCGCAATTTTGTGATAACACGTTGCTGAACCTCCGACGGCTTATTCTGGCTGAGTTTTGCTGCACCTTGTACGCTCGTAATGTGGATCTTAACACCGACAATCGCCTTCATCATGTTACGATAAAACGGATCGTTGGCCTGGGATAACAATTCGGAATCTGGCTCATAAAACCGTATCGTTTTATCGAGTAGGCTCGCTAATTCATCCTCATTTTCGATCACGGCACACGTACCATACACGTGGACTGCAACGTAGTTCCACGTCGGCACAGAAGCGGACACTTCGTACCACGAAGGAGAAATGTAAGCATGCGGACCAGAAAATGTCACCAGCACAGTTTGGCCGTCTATATTCCGCCATTGAGGATTCGCTTTTGCCATGTGCCCGAGGAGAACATGTCGCTCCGGATCATAAATGAAAGGAACATGAGTGGCCACAGGTCGTTCATCACAGATACTTACCAACATGCCAAAACTATGAGTTTGGATGAAGCTATCGATCTCTGACGAATCGTTCATCTCGAATGATTTCGGTATGTACACGCGCTAGCCCCTCTCTTATAGCTGATCAATAGAAATGTCGTACTTGCTAAAGTTCATTCCCCTTGACGTCGTGTCTTTGACACGAACCGATTGCCGCTCACCCAAAACCGCCACGGATAATCCCGAGCTTCCCCACTATTCTCTATACCGATCCTTCTACCAACAGAAACACTTTCGATTTCCTTCCCTTCAGCTACAAACAAAGGCCGTGCAAACAGAGGTCGTCCATAATCAGCCTTCTCTATGCCGAGTGCTTTAGTGAGTTTTCCAGGGCCATTTGTGAGCTCCTCTTTCCTTTTATCCGTACCTCGCCGGGCATACATCAGCTCAATCCCGCAAAATGGTTCAAGTGCCCGAATCAAAACAACCTCAGGATGATTTACCGGTCCGCTCACCACGTTAATCAAGCAATGTGTATGCATGACGTACGTATACACGTACCCAGGAGGACCAAACATCACATCCGTTCTTGCTGTCCGTCGATTTCCATAACTATGAGCCGCGCGATCCGCTGGCCCTATGTAACCCTCTGTTTCCACAATCCATCCTGCAGTGATGCCTGCCCTCGTCTCCTTCACAAGTAACTTTCCAAGCAGAGAGCGTGCAAGCTCAAGCGTGGGCATATCAAAAAATGAGCTATCAATAGGTTGAAGCAATAGCCTGTCCACCTTTTTGGGAATCATCTCTAGTGATCTTGATCAACCAGTCGCTGCGCAATCGGCAACCCGGGAGTCATATGTTCACCGTAATGTACCCATCAAGGGGTTGCCATGAAATCCCTCATGCTTATAACAAATGAAACAACTCATTCTCAACACCGCCCAGTGCCCTAACCATTTAAGAAGTTATTAAACGAAGACTGGTCATGAAGCAAACTACTTAGGTCCCCATATTTTTGCTGCAAATCAGCCCGATTGTATGTGAAATTACCTACGTCCTGTACATGAAACTGTATAGAATCAACATTTTGTACAAGAGAAAACAATGCCGCTGCATTTCTTTCCAAAAGTTCATCAGGTTTTTTGCTGTTCCAAAAGTCGTAGTAATTGTCTGGACCTAATTTCTGATTCTCTGTGTAATTAACCGTTATTCCATAAGGCTTGTGTTCGGTTTGCAAACTGAAGCCCGCCATATAATTGTGAGCAGGTAACATTGATAGTATGTTTCCTACAGCACTATTGTCACCGACATACGTCCCCTTGTATTTCAGAAAATCAACAACGTGATACGTCTTGGTCATGGTCTGATTTGACGAATGGCTGGTACTACACCCCGCTAAACATAGGCTTGAAGTTAAGATCAACGGCACTGCCAACATCGTCAATTTACTTGCCACCTTTATCCCCCGATCATCAAATTTAGTGACTGCGGCGTGCGAAACGAACTACTATTCTAGTTTCACACGACTCTGATTTGATATAACATCCGAAAACGTGATATATTGACACAAATTGTCGAAAAGTTCTAGATAATATTATAAGGAGGTACGATACGTTCTGCACTGTCCTCGATGTTCATCACAGTAATGGCCGTCAACGCCATCTTTCTTACATCGAGTAAAACCGTTTTCGCAGCATCTAACCAGATACACGCTGCGAGACTTAGCCCCGCTTCCATAGTCCACAATGCAAAGTCACATACAGATCTCCGCGCCAAGATACTCCATACGGCTGACGCGTTGCGTGGCCTGCATTACGACTGGGGAGGCACGAGCCCAAAAACTGGTTTCGACTGCTCCGGCTTCATCCAATACATATTCCGCGTCCACGGCATCTCCCTGCCACGTACTGCGAGTGGACAAACAGACATTGGCACGGCCATCCCCAAATCTCAACTTGAGCCAGGAGATCTCCTGTTCTTCACCGACACTTATCAACACAATCGCTCAAACCAAGTAACACACGTAGCTTTGTACATCGGGCACGGCGACGTCATCGAATCCTCGTCCGTTCGAAACCAAGGGGTTGTCGTGCTACATAATATCCTCAACAACCCCTGGTACGCGTCTCGTTATTACGGAGCCAGAAATGTACTTGGATAACGACTGAGAATCCCATATGTCCGTAGAGACGGTGCGAACTTCACGACCACACCGTTCATCTCCCACCCTGGCATCGTTTACACCCGATCAGGCGGAACTCGTGCCGATCGTGTTACCTATCGGCGTCGATGTGACGTTTGCTGTATTGTTTACGGCATTATCCGTGGTATTACTTGTCGTGTTGTTGCTTGAAGTGTTGCCTTCAGATTTACCTGGAGTGTTGCTTCCAGTGTAAGTCGTAGTATTGTTAGTATTATTGCCCGTACCACTGCCTGTCTTTTGACTTGTGGAGTTACCGTTCGACTGACTTGACGGACTCGTACCGTTATCAGTAGCGTTACCAGTGCGTGACGTCGTCGTAGTCGATCTCGTCCCCTGTCCGTTCCCTTGCTTGTTTGTTTGCGCTGGTGTTGGGGACGGAGACGTGTAACTACCTTCCACTGTCACCAGTGTCCCGTAGTCAAGCAGCGACCAGACAACCTTTGCGTTGCTGACTGGCAGTTCGACGCATCCCACGCTTTGAGAAAACCCATAGGACGCACGTGAAAAACCATGGATAGCTTCACTGCCATCATAGTAGTTGACATAGGGTACGCCTGGATCGACGTATTTCGTCCCATTCGGGTTCGTGCCCTTCATTGTCTGCGAAAGAAAACGCTCATAGACCGCAAATGTTCCGTCGGTCGATGGCGCACCGGATACGCCAGTGTTGGCGATGGACTGGTAGACCCATTTGCCCTCTTGCCAAACGCGAAGCTTCTCCGGCGCCGGATTCTCCGTGACAAGCACATACGTGTACGGATTGGGATTTTTCAATGCGCTTGGCCCGAGAATCGCCTTCCACACCGCTTGGCCGGCGATGCCGTCAATGGGTAGACCATTCGCATGCTCCACTGCGATCACAGCCGCCCGCGTCATCTGCGTATATGTCTCCGGCGACCACTGTGAAGAGAGTTCCGGGGGAACATTCCCAAAACGCCAGTGAAAAGAATCTTGCGGTGGAGAGTCCAGATTCGATAGGGTAATTGTCGGTTGCTGGTCTCCGTCGACTGCGACCGGAAGATAGCCTAATTCCGCAAGCCGCTCGTTGAGTGCAAGTACTTCTGGTCCAGACGAGTCAAGTCCGAAGGATGGGTAAGGTGACACGGGCTGTGTTGGCGTGTCCGTCTGATTCGTCGACGGTTGTTCGGTCGTATTGGTTCCGTTCGCGAGGGGAGAGATCGAGACCCCTGCCCTGGTGCCAGTGCCAGTGTCCGCGATACCGCGCGTCGACGATGTGGGCAGGCTGACACCAGTCAAACGACTGATTACACCACAACCTGTCTGGCTGACACCCAAGAATATTAAAGTTCCTAAGATGAATAGTTGCTGACGGCCTTGCATAGGGCTCTCTCCTCATCGATCCGTAACTTCAGTCGTATATCAATTTGACGAACGACAAGGGTAAAGTGTTTCACGAAAGCGTATAAGTATGTAATTGGTCACAAACCGTGTTCGATGTCAATTTGTAAGGTCATTAAATGATGGAGCCGCTATGGAGCGATTCCGAAGCGCTGTCAGGCGTGCAATCATTGCTGTCTCACCCAACTTGATATGTGTGGTCAAGACCGATTCAGCAGTGACGAATTGCTCATCACATATCGCGCATAAAATTTGGCGATGTTCCTCGTGAATTGAACTTGTTGGATTATCCCTGTTTGTGACCTCCGAAATGCTTCGAATAATGCCGCGTATGCCTTGCCACGACTGGGATAAAAACCTGCTGCCCGCCAAGTGCAAGATAAGTTCATGAAATGTCATGTCCAAATCACAGAACTCGCTTTCACTGATGGTCTGACTCGCTGCTTGGTCAAGCGTATCTCTCATGGATTGCAGAATGTCCTGTTTGGTTCCAGTGCGCGAGATCTTTCGGATCGCGTGGACTTCCAACAGGAGCCGCGTGTCAAACAGATCCGATATATCTGGAGGTGAGAGGCCAGACACGACGACGCGTCCATTTAGTTCGCGTTGCGCAAACCCCTCTCTGATAACGATTTGCAACGCATCTCGAACAGGACCGCGACTTGTTCCAAATTGCTCTGCCAGCAATGGTTCGGACAAGTGTTGACCTGACGGCATTTCACCCAAAAGAATCGACTTCTTAAGCTGTTTGGCGATTTCGTGGCCTAATCTCGTACGATACACCTTACCAATGTGGTCCATTTCAGTTCATCTTCCCTATTGACGACTGGATTTAGGAAACAGCTATTCAAAACGAAAGTTGGGCCCATCGCTGTCTGCCTGTGACGATACAGAAAAATCCGCTCACGTGACAAGCAATGCGTCATCTTCGTGGTGTACGAATAATATAACTGTTAACAGTTATACGTTTCCATGCAAGTTTTAGAATCCAGTTGGTCTTGTAAGTTGTTCAGCACTCATCTCTGGAAACAAATGAAAGCGCGTACATCTGTTAAGGGGGGATTTCTATGGAAGCTGTTGCAGGATTGAACGCTAAAATGTCCGAAGCAATCGAGCACTTGGTGGGGAAATACAGCCCGAATGGAAACAAAATAGGCTGGCTGATGATCGCTTCAATCTTTATCGAGGCGTGGGATTTGTACTCCATCTCATTTGTACTCATTTTCCTCAAGGACATTTATCATCCGTCTTCGCTGGTTCTCGGATTGGCAGCTGGGGCAACTCAAGCCGGTGCACTCATTGGAGCCCTGGCAGGCGGATGGCTCACTGACAAGATTGGAAGACGAGCCGTATTCTTGGGCACGATGATCATGTTTTTCATTTTTGGCGTTGCTCAAGCATTTGCTCCGAATATGGCGGTACTTGTCGTGATTCGATTTATTGTCGGCATCCCGCTGGGTACCGATATTGCAAACGGGTATACGTACATTATGGAGTTTATGCAACGCGGTAAGCGTGAGGTAATGGGCAACCGGTGGCAATTTATGTTCGCCGTCGGAGAAGTCGTTGCCATTGCCATGGTCCTCTTATTTCTAGCGTTGGGCATGTCACACGGCACGCTCTGGAGACTCATTTTAGGATTGTCGGGCTTACCCGCTATCATCCTGTTTTTTCTCCGCTTCAACCTACCTGAAACCGCTATATGGCTCATTCAACGTGGTAAGTTTCGTCAGGCTAAAGAGGTAACTCGGGAAATGTATGGAGACTCGTTGGATATGCTGCCCGACGTGGATTACGACATCCCCAGTCCAAAGTTGCGAGAATTTTTGCGGGAGATACGGCGAGACAGGGTTCGTTGGCGGGCCACTCTGTTTGGCTGGATCGCAGGTTTTATGCAGAATGGCGAGTTTGCAACATTTGCTTTCTACCTGCCGGTATTATTCGTCTTACTGCACGTTTCAGGTATTATGCAAACCGACCTACTGACACTTGCTGTGTACCTCGTCGCACTGATTTCTGGGTGGGTGGGGCCGATTATCACACCGAAGATTGGTCAACGTAAACTGAGCATCATTGGGTTTTCGATTGTCCTTGGGGCCTTACTCTTGGCCGCAACAGCCATCTATACGGGAAAAGTGATATTGTTGCCGTTCGCCGCAGGCGCCATGCTTTGGGGGCACTACTGGGATGCTGAGAACACCATGACCATTCCGTCGATGGTTGCCCCTGCAAGATATCGGGGTACCTCGAGCGGGTTTGCCTACATGTTTGTGAAGTTGTCCGGGTTCTTGAGTATCTTCTTCTTCCCTTCCTTTTTCTCGGCCATTGGCAAGGGAAACGCGACACTCTTTACATGTATCTTCCCGCTTCTCGGTCTACTTGCGGCCATTTTTGTTCTGCCTGAGGTTTACGGATACGCCAGCAAAGAGGGCTAAGAACGACATCGACATGAAACCGCAAGGCATTGATGCTGCCTTGCGGTTTCATTGTGTTATGCGATCCGCCGCGCACGTTCACGGGACCTGGTTCGTCGTGCTGGTTTCCTGCCAACACAGCCTGGCCTCCAGGGCACCCGTCTCGTCAAACTCCCACTCTACCGCGTCGGAGAGAATCTCAATGTCGTCTCTTTGTTTGAGAACAGGCAGCAGCGACTCCGATACGCGTATGACATCCATTCCCAGTGT
The DNA here is from genome assembly GCF_026651605.1 of Alicyclobacillus dauci. Taxonomy (GTDB): domain Bacteria; phylum Bacillota; class Bacilli; order Alicyclobacillales; family Alicyclobacillaceae; genus Alicyclobacillus; species Alicyclobacillus dauci. The sequence goes on from NZ_CP104064.1 coordinate 2,561,675, forward strand.
AGTGCGAATATGAACCAGTCGGACATCCTCGTCTCGAAGTACGTTGGACGTTTTGATGGCTGCTTGAATGGCAAGCTTGTCATTTGCAAGCACCATGGGAACTTTTACTGGCTCGATGACAGTGGAGGTGAGTGCGTTTGGATATGTTTTTTCAAAGTCAATCGCTTCGAATACCTGTTTTGTTGTTGTATCCGCGACGCCAATTCCGTTTGCGTTTCCGTGGGTGCGTTCCGTCAGCCGCCGGACGCAAATTCGTGTGATCTTCGGTCCGCCCGTGGCAAAAGGGGTTGCATAACGACCCGTGATATTCGGGTCCATACCGTCTCCGCTGATGTCTTTACCGATCTCATCAACGACTAAAACGTCAAATTCGTCTGCCAGAATTCGAGGCATGTAACGCTTCGCTCGTTCCAGCAGTCCCGGTTCCCGCGCCAGAATTTCGCTGGCAGGGAGGACTTGAATCTCAGCGACGTGATCGTAAGCATTTTCAATGACAGCGACACCAGCCAGGATTTTTCCAGTCGACATTGACACCTCAGCGACTTGAACGATGTGTTCCGCCATATGACCAAATCCTAGTTTATGGCAGGACTCCGCCCCTTTCTGTTTTCCCAGTCCAATTGCGATCATTTTCACAATCCCGCTTTCATAAGGACCTCGAAACGCCGTGTGCGGTTTGATGCGATTGATGACGACAATGCCGTCTGCCTCGTACGCGTATTTATCCATATAAATGGGAAGTCCATTGGGAAGGTCGCCGAGTTGAATGACTTCCATGGATGATCGAATGGGCGCACCAACGAATTCTTCCGTGACGCCGAGGCTTTCCAGTACTTCTTTTTGCCCCTCCGCTGTCGCACCACCATGGCTTCCCATACCAGGAACGACGAACGGCCGATACCCGCGGGCTTTCAAATCAGACACGACTGCTTTGGCCACTTCGTTGATTTGTGAGATACCCCGACTTCCTACAACAACGGCGATCTCTCCAGATGTTGGCCACATGATCTTCGAATCTTCAACAGCAAATGCGTTCTTGACCGCATCATTGATGTCTTCGACAGTTGGACTTAGGAACCGTTGACGGATTTGTACCATTTTCGGCAGTGGAACAGACTCGACTAATTGGCGAACGATACTCATTGCCTATCACTCCTCGCTTTAAAAGTGCCGACCTGAGAAGGTACTAGAATGACGTCTTCGCCTTCAATTCTGTAATTTGTTGTGGTATGCAACCAATGTTGCTTGATAGACCTGTTTTAGCGGAACACCGTGATCTTCGGCGCAACGCTTACAGTCTTCGTATTCGGGGGCAACATTCCGCAGCATATCGCCGCTGTACGCGACTTTTACACGAACCCGACCAAAATTCGTCTCGACTTCATCAATTCTTCGGTCAAGAACGGCTCTTGTGGTTTCATGGACTCGAACACCCAGCGTTGTGGTTTCCGCCTGTATGAGGTCAATCAGAAGATTCCTGTCACGAGGATGACACAATACCTGTAGTTGGATGGCTGGTCTTCCCTTCTTCATGACAATGGCCGTCCACCAAGCATCCAACGCACCGTGTTCCATCAACTTGTCTGCGACGTATCCGGCCAACTCCGGTGTCATGTCATCCAAATTGGTTTCGAGTATGCAAACCGATTCGAATTTTTTCGAGTTGGTGATCACATCACAGTCACTTTTCGTCCCTAGCTGAATTCGCAAGACATTTGCTATCTTGAAGTCCTTCGTGCCCGCGCCGTACCCGAGTTTGTCCGCAATGATTCCTTGGACTCGTTCGGATTTACACAGTGTTCTGATAATGGCTGCACCGGTTGGTGTCACCGTTTCGCCCCAGTTGCCAGACGAGTGAGTCCGAAAACCTCGCAGTAACTCTGCAGTGGCCGGAGCCGGCACTAGCATGAGGCCATGGTCACACCAAACTGTTCCGCCACCAACTTCAATACTGGAAACGTAGCACTCGGGCATACCCGCCAAGTACCAGCCCAATATGGAACCAACGATATCGACAATGGCGTCCACTGCACCAACCTCATGAAAGTGGACCTCGTTTGCGGGTACTCCGTGGACTCTCCCCTCTGCTTCAGCCAGGAGCCGAAACGCCTCTTTGCTCTTCGCGAGAACTGGTTCCGGTAATTGGCTTGCTTCTAAAATATTGTAGATATCAGGCAAATGACGATGTGCGTGTCTGCCGCCATGAACGTGGTGGTGGGAATCTAGTTTTTGTCCGAGCTCGTGTGTGCTGGCGTGTACAGTCTCTTCGAGCATGACATCGACCTTCGTTGCACGCATGCCGTTTTTGTACACTGTACGCCATGATAGGTCGTACTCCGACACGGATAGTTTGCCGAGAAGATTTGTCCATTCTCTTGCATCTATGCCCAAGTCCAACCAAGCCCCGAGAAACATGTCGCCGCTCGCTCCTGCTTGACACTCGATATAGGCCACCGTCATTGCGACATCCCCATTCGATTGATCATCCCCGCTAAGTACCCCGCTCCAAATCCGTTGTCTATGTTCACCACGCCGACACCCGACGAACAGGAGTTCAACATCGACAACAAAGGCGTCACGCCAGAGAAGTTGGCACCGTACCCGACACTTGTTGGGACGGCGATAACGGGTTGGTCAACAAGCCCCGCCACGACACTGACAAGTGCACCTTCCATACCTGCAACCACGACCAGAACCCGTGCTTCACAAAGGGCATCCAGGTGCTTGAACAGGCGCTGTATTCCGGCAACGCCAACATCTTGAATGCGGGTGACGTGAGCGCCCATGAGCTCTGCGGTGACTGCAGCCTCCTCCGATACAGGTAAGTCGGAAGTACCGGCACATACAACCGTTACGTTTCCACTGAGAGCCCCAATCCCTCGCCGAAAGACAATCGTTCTAGACAGGGGATCGTACTCAAACTCGGATGCCTCGGCCCGCACAAGCTCGAAAACCTGTTCGCTTGCCCTGGTACCCAAAACTGGCCCGTGTCCATTTCTCATGAGGCGCAGAAGAATTTGTGCCGACTGCTCTGGTGTCTTTCCTTCACAGTAGACCACTTCTGGGAACCCTTGTCGCAAAGCTCGATGATGATCTAGCTGGGCAAATCCCAAATCTTCTACATCGAGGCGCCGCAAGTCTTCCAAACCTTCATTCACACTCATCCGACCATCCTGCACTGCCTCTAAAATCGCTCGGTAATCTTTCATTCGACTGCGACTCCTCGTCAGACCAAACTGTGTCCGTTGGAATTTGCGGTGGATCGTCCGTCTAACACTTCATTCAAGCTGCCCGTTCGGTAGCCGGCCAAATCTAGTGCGACGTACCGGTATCCTATCTCCACCAATTTCGTCGTGATCATATCCGCCATTTGAGCGACTTCGACGATGTGTTCACGAGGTACTTCAATCCGCGCTAGGGAGTCGTGGTGTCGCACACGCACCTGGCGCAACCCTAGTTGTGTTAGGAAAAATTCAGCCTGATCTACCATATTCAGTTTTCTTTCAGTGATGATCTCTCCGTACGGGATACGCGATGACAAACAAGCCAAGGACGGTTTGTCCCACGTGCGTAAACCTAATTCTTTGGACAGGTACCTGATCTCGCGTTTATAGAGCATGACGTCCTGCAGAGGCGCAAGCACACCGCGCTCCTTTGCAGCTTGCAAACCAGGACGATGATCTCCTAAATCATCCGCGATGGCACCGAACACAACTTGATTGAGAGCATACTCATCTGCGATGGGGATGAGGTGGGAGAACAACTCGTTCTTGCAGAAATAACAACGATTTACAGGATTTTCTGCATAGCCCGGGATGTTTAGTTCACTCGTCTTCAGGGCAACATGCTTCGCGCCCATTTCTTCGGCTAGGGCGATAGCCGCATCTCGCTCACGTTCAGGGTACGTCTCGGAGTCGGCTGTCACGGCGAGCACATTGTCAATGCCCAGCGCAGTTACGGCAGCTCTCAACAGAAACGTGCTGTCCACGCCGCCTGAAAACGCGACAACAACAGATTGCAATGTTTCCAGCCGTTCCAAGAGCTGATGGTACTTGTTCCATGCCACTTCCAAGGCCAATTCCTCCCTGTCCATGCCTGTGCTAGATTTCGATCATCGCTTTCATGACGTTCGACTTGGGATCCGTCCAACCCTCAAACGTGTCGACAACGCTGTCAAGCGTGGCTCTATGGGTAATAAACGTGGACCCGGCAGATAATGCTTTTCATCGCCATAATCCCTCCCCTGCGAAAGAACGGTCTCTATGTTAGTACATGCAGTCTTCTTCTTTGCTAGCACCTTTCGATGAGAATGAATCAGGCGCACGTCATCCGTGCGCCTGCAAGTTCATACTGTTGGCCCAATGCGATACAGTGCAAAATCATCCATCCCGAGTGATTCTGCAACGGCTGGCTTGCCTTCAATGACTTCCCTAGTCTCGTTGATGAGGTCAAACACATCCGCATCCGTCAATAATCGGCCATCAAAATCGTCCGGACATGCGCCGAACGATGCCTCGCTGAGAGAGAATCGAACAACGGGTAGCAGAGGCGTGCCAAACGCGTGCGGCTCGCTCGCCAAATGAACAATCAGGTGAGCACCGGATGCCGTCAGTCCCGTTGCCGTCTCCAGTCCGTTCGATCCGGCACGCATTAAACTCAACTGGTCCCTGGCTATGTCGCCGTGATCGATGTGATTGACGTGCGCAAAGGAGTGAGGTACGTAGCGTTCGGCATCACTCGACAGGACAAGGCTAACCCCCGTCTCCAGCAGGCTGTCGATCACACGGTGAACTTGCCTGGACTCGTTCTCTAGGAACGGTTGGTCCATCAGAAGCCCAATACGGATTTCCCCCCAGTCCACCTCTGTTTGAGGGACATGCGGCACCTCATCTTCTCTGTCCGCCAGCCACATTTCCACCTTGGACTGCGCCTTCAAGGTTCCCCCCGAACCCTGGATACTGACAAAACCAAGCGGCTTTTCCGTACGTGCTTTGGTGTCTTCGTATAAATTTTTGGCGATGATCCCTTCACATCCGAGGCCGACAAACAAACTCGCATACGCATTTGGATGAATCGCCAAGTTGGAAAAGACCCGTTGGGTCTGAATCAGGTCCGCTCCAATTTGCGCACATCCGTGCTGGTGCTCAATGTATTTGAACTTTGGGTTCCGGCGAGCGACATCAATGGCCACCTGATTTGCACACACGACAGCGGGTAAAATGAACAGGTGGTTACGAATGCCTACGCTTCCGTCATTTCGGCGAAAGACTCGAACGTTTGACATCGCCCGTTTCACCTCCTTGCAGGTCTCCGCGCCCTCGAAGGCTCTCAAGATTGTGTACGTGAACATGGTCTCCAGCCGAGATCGCTTGCGTTGCTCTCCCAATGACTTGACCATACTTGTGTACGTCAGTCCCCGCTGGGATATCGCGAACGGCGAACTTGTGCGCGAACGGAATGTCTTGGCGCAACACGATGTCAAAGTCGGGGTTTGCATGCGTCACCTTGGTTCCTGCGGGCAGTCGTTTGAGTGCGGTTGCCACATCGTCGACGTTCTTTTGAAGAATCCAATGCACGTTCATCGCTTCTGCCGACCTCCTCACAAACTCTTTCCGATCCGGTAAATGCCGAACTCTCTGTGCCCGAGAAGTTCAGACTTGGTCACTTCTCCGTTCAGAACGTCAATCATCTTGTCAAATAACCGCCGCCCGGTTTCCTCGACGGTCTCCAGCCCGTCTATGACTAAGCCGGCGTTAAAGTCCAAATTATCCGCCATATTGTCGTATGTGTCCGTGTTGGTCGCTACCTTGATACATGGAGCAATTGGCGATCCAGTGGGCGTACCGCGACCCGTCGTGAAAATGACCACTTGTGCACCACCTGCGACCATACCCGTGATTTGCTCAATATCGTGACCAGGGGTATCCATGATGACTAAGCCCTGCCTAGTCGGGCGTTCGGCGTATTCAATGACCTCTTGTATGGGTGTCGTTCCGCCTTTGTAAATACACCCCAGGCTTTTCTCCTCGATGGTGGTGATGCCCCCATCCATATTTCCGGGAGAGGGTTGTGCCCCGCGGATGTCGACACCCATTTTCATGGCATTGTCCTCAAGTCGTTGGACAATGTGAAGTATTTGGGCAGCAATGTCAGGTGTACTGGCCCGCTGTGCCAACAGGTGTTCTGCGCCAATCAACTCGGTGGTCTCGGACAGGATGGACATACCACCTTCCGCGACTAGCAAATCACTGACTACGCCTAACGCTGGATTGCCTGAAATACCAGAGCAAGCATCGGAGCCACCGCACTCCGTGCCGAGGATAATAGACGATAAAGGGACGGGTTGGCGACGGACTTGATCTCGTTCAGCCAGATAAGTGTTCACAAATTCCGTTCCGACCTCAATGGCCTTGCGGATGCCTCCGACCGTGCTGAGAGAGACTAATTGAACTTGCTTACCAGCAGTACGAGCACGGCCTACGAGGGATTCTAAATCAATGGGCTCGTGTCCCCATGCCAGAATGACGACGCCGTAGACATTTGGGTGCGTCGCAAACCCTTCGTAAACTCTCATTGTTTGCTCAAGATCAGCGCCATCCTGGTTGACGCCATGCTGATTTCGAAACGTTACGGCCTTCGGGGCTTTAGCTACAATCTTCTCTGCAATTTGGTTCATCTCATAAGAGACTGGAAGGACCAGAACATGATTACGCACGCCGACTCGTCCATCTGCTCTCACATAAGCATTGACCACCATGACGATTCACCTCTGCTCACGTTGTAAGAACGAGTTTCACGGGGCCAGCACAATGTCAGTATGGTGCTACCCCTTCGAACGCCTTCCCAGGTTCCGTTTAGCTAGATACGGTTTGTGCACGCGTCGAGTGTGGTGGCGAATAATATCATTCAAATTATTCAGTTTACTCATGGCAGTAAATCGAATATGACAGCACTCCACGACTAAACAGCCGTGGAGTGTAAAAATGTCTTATGATCATCGACTCAGCCAATTTAGTTTTGACTCACGCGTATCGCCTGTTCCAGATCCTCAATGATGTCCGTAATTGCTTCTGTGCCGATGGAAAGACGAATCAATCCTGGTGATACGCCCGCTGCCAACTGTTCCTCCTCCGATAGCTGCTGATGCGTCGTGCTGGCGGGATGAATAATGAGTGACTTTGAGTCGCCGACATTGGCTAGGTGCGAAAATAGCTTCACCGCACCGATCAATTTTCTCCCTGAGTCAATTCCGCCCTTGATGCCAAATGTGAGAATTGCTCCTTGCCCCTTTGGCAAGTATTTTTTCGCCAATTGGTATGACGAGTGACTCTCCAGACCAGGGTAGTTCACCCAATCAACAGCCTCATTACTTTCGAGAAAACGCGCCACTTGCAGCGCATTTGTACTGTGCCGCTCCATGCGCAAATGTAATGTTTCTAGTCCTTGTAACAGAAGGAAAGAATTAAATGGTGATATGGTGGCACCCAAATCCCGTAGGAGTTGAACACGCGCCTTGATGATATAGGCGGTTGGGCCGACGGCCTGCGTATAGACCACACCATGGTAGCTAGGGTCTGGTTCGACAAGTCCAGGGAACTTATCGTTTTGACTCCAGTCGAATTTCCCGCTATCCACGATCACTCCGCCAATCGAAGTCCCGTGACCGCCAATAAATTTCGTTGCCGAGTGGACAACGATGTCCGCGCCGAACTCGATTGGTCGCAACAGGTACGGACTTGGGAAAGTATTATCGACTATCAGAGGTATCCCATTCTCATGAGCGATCCGAGCTACACGCTCAATGTCGAGCACATCTCCCTTTGGGTTCCCAATCGTTTCTGCGTACAATGCTTTTGTTTTACTTGAAATCGCTCGACGGAAGTTTTCCGGGTCCTCTGGATCCACAAACTTAACCGAAATCCCGATTTTCGCAAAAGTCTGTGAAAACAAATTATATGTTCCGCCATATAAACTGGTCGACGAAACAATTTCGTCTCCTGCACCAGCGATGTTTAAAATAGAATATGTGATGGCCGCTTGCCCTGAAGCAGTTGCTAACGCGGCCAATCCGCCTTCAAGCGCGGCCACTCTTTTCTCAAAAACATCTGTCGTAGGGTTCATGAGCCGGGTATAGATGTTTCCGAATTCTTGGAGAGAAAACAAGTTTGCGGCATGGTCTGTATCGCGAAACCCGTAAGACGTAGTTTGATAAAGCGGAACAGCACGTGCAAGTGTCGTTGGGTCAATTTCTTGCCCTGCGTGGACTGCGAGCGTTTCGGCTTGATAGTTCATCTCTTCTGACATACTTCTTCCTCCCATACCTATAACGGTCTTATCTCTAGTCTATGATCCGGCAATCAGGTTCAATGTGAACAAGTTCAAGGAATCTTTAAGAAAAGCGGTTAGATCGAAATAATGACAAGTCAAACGTAGATTTGCCACCAATGACGAGATCAGAGACAATTTCCCCTATGACCGAGGCAAACTTAAATCCATGTCCTGAAAAACCGCTGGCGAGTACAATATTCGAATGTTGCGGGTGCTTATCGATGACAAAGTGCTCATCGGGGGTCATGTTATACATGCACACCTTTCCTGAACTCATTGAACCGGTTGTCTGCGGAAGATAATGTTGTACGAATTTCCGTAAATCTAGCTCCTCCGGAGATCCGACTTCAATCGTCCGATCCAAGGTTGCCGGATCACAGGGTTCGCCTCCATCGTGACGGCCAACCTTGACCCCATCGCCAAAGTCCGGGAATCCGTAATACCATCCCGTATCACTTTCAATGGAATACGCCGGAAACTCCTCCGCAGCATATGGGTTGTTGGAAGAACGTTTCACGCCATACCAACCCACGACTTTACGGAGCGGTTGCAACGGAACACCCCATTCCGGGAACCACTGTTTAAGAATGTTCCGAGTAGCCGCACCCGTTGTAATAACCAAATTCTCTGCTGCGTACGTTGCCCCGGCAAATCGTACGGACACGGCGTGATTCTGCAGGGAAATATCTTCAAGCTCACCGATTACTTTAAAATCCACCCCGGCTTGCTGAGCGAGAGCTTTGTACTTGCGTAAGGCCGCCTCGCTAAAGACGACGCCACCCTGCGGGTCAAAGTACACAATGTGACCGTCCGGTACGAACAACCCAGGCCATCGTTTATGTGCTTCGTCGGCAGACAGCCGCTCATGTGGAATGTTGTACTGTTTAATACTTGACTCTATCTCATTGTTTTGAGACGTTGGACGCAGTACACTGACGACGCCAACGGGCGAAAATATCCTTTCGCTTGGCCCAACTGGGTTCTCCTCTAACTCCAACCAGAGTTTCCGAGCTCGCTGTGCCATCGGCACATAGGACGCACCCTCCGTGTACGCGACGCGCAACATTCGGGTCGTCCCGTGATGACTTCCCCATACGTGAGGCACATCGTGCTGATCTAAAAGCAATACTTTCTGCCCTCTTAGCGCCAGTTGGTAAGCCGTTGGAAGTCCCATGGACCCAGCGCCTAAAACGATCGTGTCATACAACATGTTGGTCAACATCCTCTATCAAATGTACAAATTGGAGTCATAGACTTTATGAAAGTGCTCTGTGCACTCGGCTTGCAGCTTAGAGAAATCACTCAGCAACTGTTTAAAATCTCCACCGTCGGAACGTATTTTTCCATTCAACTCGTCAAACAGCTTTTGCATCCGCATTAAATGGTTCATTCCCGCGTCTTGAGATTGACTTAAATGGACAGCGGCGGCGGCCAGTTTCGCCTGAAGGAATTCAGTGACATCCACTGTGTAGTTTGTTTCTTCGGGTTGGAACAAGTAGACTTCCTCCGGTGCGTGACCACCTAACCCAGCGTCCATGTGTTCAGGAAAATACCAGACACAATTTCCAAGATAGGCAGCCTCTGTTGCGACGAACCCGGTCGTTTGGTGATCGGAATGAAAATCGTACTTTTTCCATGGATCAAATGTAATGAGCACATCCGGCCGGTACTTTCGAATCACGCCGAAGGCTTTCTCTTTAAAATCCGGTGCGTTCCAAAGTCCACCATCCTCGTACCCAAGCCAAGACACTTCATGAATACCGAGAATTTTGGCCGCCTTCGCCATTTCAGCTTTGCGCTGTGCGGCAAGTTGCTCCGGTCGAACGGTTGGGTCATGTGTTCCCCTGTTCCCTTCCGTTGCAATCACCATGTAAATTTCGTTATCGTGCGCTGCAAGCCTCGCAATGGTCCCTGAGCAGTATGCTTCATCATCTGGATGCGCGACAAACAGCATAATCTTCTTATTCGTGATGGTCATCGGAATAGCTCCTTAAGAAAAATAATCACGTCCAGACGAGTCAATTAATGCGACTGAACTGAGATGTCCTGTAGCGGATCGAGATGCACAGGATTCATGTAGAACCCTTTAAGCCATGGTTGAACCACAGCATATTGTACAGGGTAGTACAGTGGCATAAGCGCCGCATCCGCCAACGCCTGATTCTGAATTTTTTGGTACAGTGCAATTCGTGCATCGCCCTGTTGCATGTTCGCTGCCTGATTGAGCTCTTTGTCAATCGCCCCATTGCTGTAGAACGACCGGTTAATGTCCGGGATGTTGCGACTGTTCAAGAAACTGTCGAGAAAGTCATACGGATCAGGAAAATCCTGAGACCAGATTTCATAGACGAGGGGCTCCTTACCAGACTGCGCCAGCGGGCTGTATGTACTGGCAGGAACAGGCTTAATGGAAGCCTTGATGCCCACCACAGCCAAATCAGCTTGAATGGACTGAACGAGTTTGACCGTTGATTCATCGTTTGGCGTGAGAATTTCAGTGCTGAACCCGTTCTGATAACCGGCTTCCTTGAGTAGCTCCTTGGCTTTGGCCGGATCGTACGTATACTTCACATTGCTCGGCAAATCTGACTCGTAACCAGGCATGTTGGGAGGTAAGATTTGATAGGCAACAGAAGCACGACCGTTCTGAAGTTGTACTAACCTTTGTTTGTTCACCGCGTAATTGACCGCTTGGCGTACGAGTTTTTGTTTAAATGGACCAGATTGATTGTTGATGTTTAGAAATCCTAGTGTGTTTAAGGTCTCTTTGTAAAAATCATTCTTATATTTTGGATTCTTCATCATCGAGACGAAATCCTGTGAGTCGATGTTTTGATTGAAATCGATAAAAGCTGTGGTGCCTTGCTGAAAGCGCATAGCGGACAGGCTTTCATTTGTCTGAATGGAAATATCTATCTCATCCAGCTTCGGTTTATTAGGAATAAAATAGTTCGGGTTCTTTGTCAGAACAAGCTGATGTTCCTGTTGGTACGACTTTAACTCGAAAGGTCCTGTGCCCATTGGCTTGAAGGCAAACGCGTCATTTCCGATAGAGTCAATATATTTCTTGTCCACAGGTGAGAAGAATTCTTGAGCAAGTACCTGCAAGAAGAATGGTTCCGGCTTCGTCAGTTTGATCACAAGTGTGTACGGGTCCGGTGCCGACAATCCAGAAACTGACTTGGCCTTGCCGTCGTGGAACGCTGTCGATCCAACCACGATGGGATCGAGAAAACCTTCACCGGGCGAATCGACGGTTTTACTTAAAACTCGTTCAAATTCATCGATAAAACTCTGCGCAGTCATGTCATCCCTGTTCCAAAACTTGACGCCCTTTTTAAGATGAAATGTATACGTTTTACCATCGGATGAGATGTCCCAACTCGACGCTAAATCAGGCGCAATTTCACTGGTGCCCGGCTTATAGGTCACGAGTTGGTCGTACAGTTGAAACACGATCTCGTCATTGATCAGGGAGTACGCAATGGCGGGATCGAGTGAACTGATTTCATCTGGTTCATCAATCACAATTTTCCCACCAGATTGCACCGCTGTCGTAGCCGGTTTCGAGCTTGTAGAATTCGTGTTCGTTCCGCATCCACCCAAGACACCAAGAGAAAGTACGACGGAGCCCATTGTCGCCATCCACAGCTTTTTGTCCATCCATGTTACCCCCTTTTTTCCAACACCACTCTCGCAATTCGTATCCTGTTCAGTCCTAAAACTCACTATTCCTACATGTTTTTCCGATTTACCGAAGCATAGAACAAACGGTTTTTGATGTCAATTCAAAAAAGACATATAAGACGAAGATTCCGAACTACCTGTTTTGAAGGAATCGTTACAAGCCCCACATGTGCAGCAGGATACGAAAAGGGCTACCCGAAGTACGTTGCTCCGAATAGCCCTTCACCAATGCTGGTAGTTCTATTTACTTGTACCCTGTGTATCCGTATTTACAGGATGTCCCATCAGTTTCGTCAAACGTTTGTGGATGTACCAGTATGCAACCCCAGCACTTAGGGCTATCAAAACGATGGGTAACAATTCCCCGCGCCAATGACGATGAAGCGACTGCCAAAGCCTCCCCACAATTCCCCCTGCTTCAATAAATGTGGCCGTCCAGAGAAATGACGAAACCAGTGACAATGGGATAAAAAGCTGTAAACGGACTCGATTCATCCCCGCGATATAGGGAACAATGTCGCGGACGACGGCAATATACTTCGACACTAGTAAGGTTAAGACAACCCTCTTCTGAAATAAGGTTTCACTTTGCTCCAATCTTTTTGTAGTCAAAAATACATACTTGCCGTACTTGAGTAAAATGGGGCGACCAAATAGTCGCCCTATTCCATAAGCGATCACGGAGCCCGCAAATGTTCCCAGTCCCGTTACCAAAATGAGCGTAATCAAACTGAAGTGATATGTACCCGAACGCGACAGCATGCCCACTGTTGTAAGGATGGTTTCACCAGGTACAACCAATATTAAGTACTCAAGACATAGCATGACGAAGAGGCCTAGAAAGCCATAGGTACTGATCATATAAGCGAGATTCATCTAACCCACCCTTTGTCAATGTCAGAGACCTGTTTACTCGCAGGCTGTCAGTGATGATGGTCTGAAAAGCCCGTGCAAAACACGGGAAATAAGCACTGTCATTATAAAAAAGACGTTTGAAATAAACGTGGAGATTGTATGGATATTGATTTGAGTTTGTGTTTAGGGATGCTTAACCGGGGGATGATCTAGCCGCCACCCGCAGTGTGACGGCTTAAAACGGAGCGTCTCTACGGAAATGGAAATTGGAGGACAGCTGACCTGTGTGTCAATTGATTGGCAGGCTCACAACAAATGTAGTCCCCATACCCAATTCACTCGTGACTTCAATTTTCCCTTGATGAGCTTCAACGAATTCTTTCGCGATCGCGAGACCGAGACCAGTGCCACCTGTACCCCTGGATCGATCTTCGTCTCCGCGATAAAACCGATTAAAGATAAATGGAACATGATTTGGATCTATTCCAGGACCTGTGTCCGACAAGGCAACCTCGACAAAATCACCCGATCGCGTCACTTCGACACGAACCGTACCTTCATCCGGAGTATACCGGAGGGCATTGCCCAGCAGGTTTACAAATACTTGAGTGAGTCTATCCGGATCAACTTTTAACATCGGGAGTTGCTCGTCTATCGTTTGTAATTCCAACTTGATTTTTTTATCCATCGCCTCGACTTCGAAGTTCTCAAGAAGCCGCTGAAGAAAGTGCACGATGTCCGTAGGCTGTTTTCGTAGTTGGAGTTTCCCAACCTCAGCTTGGGACAGTTGATGAAGGTCTTGCACGAGCCGCGAAAGCCGAATGACCTCGTCGTGAATTGGCAATAAATCTTCAGGTTTTGGTCCACGCACACCTTGTTGAATGAGTTCTAACTGACCTTGCATGATCGTAAGCGGTATACGAAGTTCATGTGCGACATCAGCAACCAAATGCTTTCTCGCCTCTTCCGTAGCCGCAAGTTGCCTTGTCATCTCATTGAATGCACGGGCCACTTGACCAAACTCATCTGTGGATGTAACCGGAATTTGTGTGTCCAGTTCTCCTCGCGTAATTTGCTTGATGGCCTTCAAAATGAACTTGAGGGGGCGAGTCATGCGCCTTGCCATCAACGCACCAGACAATAACGCCAGGGCCGAGGCGATAATAATGCCCCACATCGTAGCGAGCGTCATCGTATGAATGACCGTTTCCTCAATCTCGTATAAGGGATCTAAGCCCTCACCGTAAATAAGCAGTGTACCAATCTGCCGATCCCCCTCCATAATCGGCACAGTGGTATACATGCTTCTATCCCTCATCCCCGTTTGGACGCCGGCTTGGACAATAATATGATTTTGGCCATCAAGTACGATGAGTTGTTGGGGGAGATCGTGCTGCGCCCTGTTTTGAGACATCATCTTCGTTAAGCTATCAGTTACATTAACCCACGAGTGATTTTCCGTTTGATAAAAATAACTGATGACGTCTGCCCATTGGACGGCTGTCCGGTGGCGGGCTTCACTGGCATAGGTGCGGAACATACCTTCCAAATCATTGTGAGCAAGGGTAAAAAACGCTCCCGACATAAAAGCAATCAACGTCGCGATAATGAGGAAAACTTTCCTCGTAACGGTGATTTTCACAGGTTATCACCGAAACGGTAACCCATGCCGTGAACAGTCTGGATAAACTTGGGATTGGATGGGTCGTCTTCGAGCTTTCTTCGAAGATGGCTTATGTGACTATCAATTGTGCGCTCGTAATTCATGTATGCGTTCCCCATAACGGTTTGAAGAAGTTGTAGTCTGCTGTATACGACACCGGGTTTGGCTGCCAATGTCACTAAAATCTGAAACTCTGCAGGTGTGAGAACGATTTCTGCATCGTCCTTCCACACTCGAAAACGCGACTCGTCAATTTTTAGATTGCCTCGAACGTACACAGATTCGCCACTTGGCTGTTGTTGCGAACGCCTGAGCACAGATCGAACTCGAGCGACCAGTTCCCGTAAGCTAAAGGGCTTTGTAATATAATCGTCAGCGCCCATTTCCAATCCCAACACCCGGTCAACCTCTTCCGTCCTCGCAGTGACCATGATGATAGGGACGAGATTCCCGGTGGAGCGAAGATGGCGACATACGTCTATACCACTCATCCCAGGCAACATCCAATCGAGGATAACCAAATCCGGTTTAACCTGTTCCACACGCGAAATGGCTGAACCGCCGTCAAACGCAACGTGAACTTCGAATCCTTCACGTTCAAGAAAGGGTTTGATTACGTCGATGACCTTTGGTTCGTCATCCACAAGGAGAACACTTTGGGCCACCTGACATCACCTTCAACTTTCCAATACATTTCACATGGCAGACTGTATTTTTGGTTTTGCAAAGACCATTCGGCCAGATGATGTTTGCAACAAAGATGTGACATATATCCGCACGTTTGTCCCGATTAGCCTCCGGCCGCCTTCGATCACGATCATTGTACCATCTTCCAAATAGCCCACGCCTTGATTCGCCTCTTTACCTTCCTTAACGACAGCCACGTCCAATTCTTCACCGGGCAGAATGACCTGCTTGATGGCATTCGCCAAGTCATTCATATTAAGGACTGGAATACCTTGTACTTGGCAAACTTTATTCAGATTAAAGTCATTCGTGAAAATCGTCGCATTACGCTGCTTCGCAAGACGAATTAATTTACTGTCCACTTCGCTTACGTCTTCAAAATCAATTTCCTGGATCTCAACGTGTACTTTTTGCTCTCGTTGAATCGTATTAAGTACATCTAAACCGCGTCGTCCACGGTTTCGAATTAAATCGTTTGATGAATCAGCTAAATGTTGTAATTCATAGAGCACAAACGATGGTACGACCAGAGACCCATCAATGATACCTGTCCGTGCTAACTCCACAATGCGCCCATCGATGATGACGCTTGTGTCCAACAACTTATCCATTGAATGATTTCCTAGTTCTTTGGACACAAGTTGTGTTTCTGGGCTTTTTTGAACGGTTCTCTGAAAGAATAACTTAAATAATTCGCTGCGTTTGACAAGTCCGATTCGGACACCCAAGTACCCCAGGCCCACACTGACAAAAAACTGAACTTCGCCACCAATAAGCGGAATCAAGCGAATCTCCGGCCCCACCATGTAGGCGATAAGAAGTCCTATCGTCAAACCCAGACATCCCGAAGCGATATTTAAAAAGGGCGTATGTTTCAGTCTCGTCTCTACCCAACTGACGAAGGACACGACATACTTCACAAGCCATATAGATAAGAGCAGGCAAATGATTGCTAGTGAAATGGCTCCAATCCATCGTGAAGAACTTGGAAACACACTGAATCCGAACATCCTGAACAACTCTGGCGTAAACGAATAGCCCATTACGCCGCCGATAGTGGCAAAACATGATACAGTGACGAATTTTAACATTGGCCTCGCCGCCTTGTGCACATTTCTGGAATGGTGTTTACCGTCGACTAGTACAACTAAGCGCGTGCCCCTAACAATCTCCAGTTCAGCTTAGAATCGTGACTGACTTGCGAACTGCGTGCCATGTACCGCCCTGTTCCAATCGCTACACAATCAAATGGATCATCTGTTCGTGTTATAGCTAAGCCCGTAACGGCAGAGATAGCGTCCTTAACTTGAAGCAGGAGCGACCCACCCCCTGTGAGAACAATCCCTTTGGAAAAAATATCAGCCGCTAACTCAGGAGGTGTCTTTTCCAATGTCTGTACCACACAGGCCGCTATGCTCTCCACGACCTTAGATAATGGCGCAATCATTTCATCTTTTTTCACTGATATGGATTTGGGCAAACCGTCGACAACATCCCGCCCACGGATTTGTATTGTCTCCGACTCGTTAGCTGTTTGACACGTGGCAATTGCCATTTTGATCGCCTCAGCCGTTCTATCACCGATCAACAGGTTGTATGCATCCGCGACAAACTGTGTTATCGCCCGGTCCATATCGTCACCACCAACCCTGACCGATGTCGATGTCACGATCCCACCGAGGGAAATGGTTGCAGCCTCAGTCGTACCAGCTCCGATATGAACAACCATGTTTCCTTTGGGTTCAGAAACAGAGAGTCCCGCCCCGATTGCAGCAGCTAGCGACTTTTCAATTGTATGAACCTGCTTCGCACCCGCTTCGATGGCCACGTCGTGAGCCGCTTGTTTTTCGACGGCGGTCGCCCCTGTCGGTACTGCGAGCGTCACTTGGGGTTTTGTAATAAATGGCGACTTTGAGTGAATGACTTGTTTCAGAAACTGCCGGATCATGATAGCTGCCGCATGGAAATCAGTAACCACGCCGCGTTCAAGCGGTCTAATGACCTTGATGTCCTGAGGTGCTCTCCCAATCATCTCCTTGGCACTGTCCCCCACTGCCTCAATCGTTTCTGTGAGAGAGTTGAAAGCGACGACAGATTGCTCTCGCAAAAGAACACCTTTTCCTTCAATGTAAATCACTGTATTCGTTGTCCCAAGGTCGATTCCGATGGTTTTTTGAGCTAACAATTTTACGGCACGCCTTCCTCTTACTCTCTTTTGACTAGTGACTATTTCGTTCCCCATTATAGGTGCGATATATGACAGTTGGTTGGAGACCGTTTGGAGAAAGTGTGGAGACCAAGGGACAGTACGGGAGAGTACAAAAAATACTCTCCGTTGGCCGAAGAGTATTCTCCACTTATTTTTTTCCTGTCTCTTTCAGTATCCATCCCGGTTAATCATGATTGCACGCGTGCCCAGGACTTATCTCGCACAGATTGTTCCACGGCTGCGAGAACAGCTTGATTTCGGAAACCGTCGTAGAAATTTGGGTTTGGACTTCTCCCCTCCGCAATGCCATTCATAAACTCGGAAAAGAGATTGATAAAGGTATGCTCATACCCGATGATGTGACCTGATGGCCAGTACGCACCCGCGTACGGATGAGTCTCTTCGGTGCAATTAATGGTGCGGAACCCCTGCAATCCGGGCTCATCATCTGAGAAGTACACCCTGAGCAGGTTCATGTTCTCTAAATCCCATCGGATAGAACCTTTTTCCCCGTTGATCTCAAAACGATTTCCATTGCGATTACCGCCGGCAAAGCGAGTTGCTTCGAAGACGCCCAGTGCACCGTTGTCAAATCGAGCTAGAAACGCCGAAGCATCATCCACATCGACAGTACCCATCTCGTTCCCAGAACTGGTCGCCGACAAGCCGCCGTTCATCTCTCCAATTGGGCGTTCTCTAATGAAGGTCTCCATCATTCCGGTCACTTCCGTAAATTCGCCAATCAAGAAACGGGCGAGATCGATAATGTGTGCCCCGATGTCTCCCAACGCTCCTGTGCCGGTAGTGTCCTTGCGAAGACGCCAAGAGAGGGGGAAACTTGGGTCCATAATCCAATCCTGTAAGTAGGTTGCACGAATGTGGTAGATACGACCGAGTTTTCCCGACTCAATGAGTTGCTTCGCTAGTTGAACAGCCGGTGCAAACCGATAGTTGTGACAGATCATGTGAACGACGCCGGCTTCCTCCACGGCCTGGACCATTTTCTGCGCTTCATCCAGACTCATCGCCAGAGGCTTTTCGCAGATGATGTGCTTCCCGGCTTTGGCCGCCGCCATGGCCATCTCCGCATGCGTGTTGTTTGGTGTAACAATGTCTATGACGTCGACATCCTTGCGCTCGAGCAACTTGCGCCAATCAGTCTCAAACGACTGCCATCCCATCTTCAGAGCTGCCGCTTGGACGCCCTGGTCATCGCGACCGGCGATGACCCGGAGCCGAGGCACAACCTGTGGATCGAAGAAAAAGGGTAGGTCACGGTATGCATGACTGTGCGCTTTGCCCATGAACTTATATCCAATCATGCCAATCCCAACCTCGCGACGCGAGTCGTTAGACATATCAGCCCATTCCTCTCTTTTTGCAGATTTGTATCACCATCGCTTCATGACAGTTGATTTCTAGATAGGTGGCGATTAGACCTCCGCCTTCGGTCCGGCAAAAAAGTCGTGTAACACCAGTGCCGCAGCCCCGACCGGACACGCATCTCGTCCGAGGGCGGAAACCTGAACGGACAATTTCGAGTACGGGGCGATAAAACATCGCGTTTGAATGACATGTTGAAGCCCATCCAGTACGCATTTCCCGCCTCGGGCGAGTCTATTCCCGAGAATCACCATGGACGGGTTCAACCCGTTAATGAGGTTTGTCGCCCCGATCCCGAGGTACTGCCCGACCGAACGAAACGCCTGCAATGCAGCGGGATCCGAGTTTTCCAGAGACGCCACAATGCTTTTGAAGTCTGTCTGACGACCGGTTAGTTTTTCGAAGTTTGCGACAAGCGCTCGCTCAGACGCGTATAGTTCCCAACATCCGTGATTGCCGCAGAGGCATTTCGCACCGTTGAGATCGATACTCATATGCCCGTACTCCCCAGCGACTCCATCAGCCCCGCGCAGTAGTTCGTTGTGGAGCACAATCCCCGTGCCGATTCCTGTCCCCGCACTGATGTACAACAGATTCTCGACGTTTGTGCCCACACCGTACATCTTCTCGCCCAGTGCACCAGCGTTAGCCTCGTTGTCAACAAATACGGGCTTTCCGAACCTGGTTTCGAGCATCGCCTTGATGGGGACATTATCCCAATTTAGATGCGGTGCCTTAAGAACAATACCTCGGTGATAGTCTACCAATCCCGGTACCCCAATGCCGATACCGATGATTCCATGTTTCGACGGCGGGGCGTCCGCAATAGCCTCATGGACGGCCGACATCACCGTCTCAATCACTCCTGTCGGATCCATATGATGTGGAAGTTCAAAATCATACGTCTTGAGCACCTTTGCCGCTAAATTGGTAACCACAATGCGAATGTATTCGACACCGAGCTCCACCCCAAGTACGTTGGCCACCTGTTCGTTGAACAAGAGCATAATGGGTCTCCGTCCCACTCGAGACTGTCCGTGTCCAACTTCTATCGCCAACCCCTCTTGAATGAGTTCATCGATGAGGGCTGATACGGTCGCTTTATTAAGTCCTGTTTCCGCAGAAATTTGTGCCCTCGATATGGGACTGTGAAAGCGTATCTTGTCGAGCACGATATGCTTGTTGGTTGCCTTCATAAAAGCTGGGTCAGCGGTCCGTGTCATATCGGCTCATCACCTCGGTGTCTTTAAATCTCATATGAAAGTGCGTTGAATACACCCTTTAGCTGTACATAGGCGCTGCGATACAGCTCGTAGAGCCGCTCGTACTTTGGTGACCAATCAGATGGTCCTTGGACCTTGTCGCCGGGCTTGCCCCATGTTAAGACACCGTCACGGCGATGGCCGAATCCGACGCCTTCACTGGCGATCATCGCTGCGCCCAAAGCCGGTCCGTAGCGGGCTTGCACCACTTCGAGAGATCTATCGACACAGGCTGAGAGAATCTCCACCCACAGCCGACTGTTCGCACCCCCGCCCGAAACCAGCCACTCCGTCGCTGTCACACCTTGTTTCCCCATCGCCATCCAACAGTCTTTTAGGCTGAGCGAAACACCCTCAAGCAAAGCGCGTATCAGATGAGTCTGCCCGTGGCGACGGGACAGACCGATCCACGCTCCTCGCGCAAGCGGATCGAGGATAGGGGTTCGTTCACCCATTAAATAGGGCAAAAAGAGCAGTCCCTCACTCCCTGGCACCACTCGCTCAGCACCACGGAGCAACACGTGAAATGCGTCTTCATGCTCCCCAGTTGCCTCTGTCGCTGCGTCGAACGTCTCGCGATACCACTCAAGCGATCCCCCAGCCGCCTGCGTCACGCCCATCAAGAACCACATGTCGGGCATGGCGTGGCAGAAGCTGTGCAAGGCTCCGGAGGGATCGACAAGGGGACGCTTGGTCGGAGTGAGTACCACCCCCGACGTCCCCAGTACCATGGATACCTGCCCTTGCCGACGTACACCAGCACCTAAGGCACCTGCTGCCTGATCTCCAGCGCCCGCGACAACCGGAATACCTGGCTGCAAACCCAACGTCCGCGCGACTTCCTCTGTCAAATACCCGCAGATTGTGGAGGACTCGACCACGTTTGGAAGCCAACTGCTTGGAACCGACAGTGCTTGGCACAACTGCGTGGACCATTCACGTTTACCGACGTCGAGCAACAACGTACCCGATCCGTCCGTAACTTCCGTATGAACGTTGCCTGTCATCTTATAACGCACGTAGTCTTTCGGCAACATGACGTGCGCAATACGACGATACACTTCTGGTTCGTGCTCTTTTACCCAGAGCAGTTTCGTGACGGTAAAGTTCGGTAAAGGCGGGTTGCTGGTCCATTCGATGATTCGATCCCGACCTACAACCTGTTCCAACCACGCTGCCTCATCTATGGTTCGCACGTCACACCAAATAATAGATGGACGCAGTGGTCTACCGTCGCCATCAAGCACGACCAACCCGTGCATTTGACCCGAAAAACTGATACTTTCGACTGAATAGTCCACGCCCTTGCGATTGAGCGCGGCAACCACCTCTTGAACGCCTTGTACCGTCGCATCCCACCACAAGTCGGGGTGTTGCTCAGCGTAGCCAATCCTCGGCACGTCCATTTCGTAGTTTGCTGACGCCGAAGATTGAACGTCGCCGTGCGCATCCACAGCAATGACTTTGGTACCTGACGTCCCAACGTCGATTCCTAGGACAACTTCCAATTTTCTCATCAGATGTTCAGCCTCCTCGCTGTTTTAGGTGGGTAAAGCGAAGGACAACTTGCCTAGCAACAGGTAAATCATAGAGATATAGTTCTCGACGTTGCGATAACCCTTCGCTCTTCGTTTCATGGCTTGGATGAGACTGTTCATACTTTCAATCAGGGCATTATTCACTCTGCTATCAAACCAAGACAGTATGCCAGTTTGGTGGCGGCGAATGGTTTTAGCGGCGTCAATCATTGGTTTGAGCCGCGAATGCGTGGCCCAGAAGTACCACTTGTCCAGAAACGGCTTGGCAAGGGACTTTGGCTGTATCCAAAGCTCTTTGAATGTCAGCATCATCTGGTATGCCTTTGCCGTCTTGAGATTTAAGTGCCGAAGCTCCTGTAATCGCTCTTTTTGCTTGCTTGTCAAATTGTGCTCATTCTTCAGCCAAATGTACCTGGATTGTTTGAGCATGGGCTGTGTGCGTTGTTCTTCACGGCGTACTTTGTCCACCGCTTCACCGATTACTTTCGTAACATGGAACTTGTCAAATGTGAGTGAAGCGTCAGGAAAGTATTTGTGAACACCAGCAATAAATGCTGGAGACATGTCGGAGCAGACAGTTTCGATTTCATCTGGGTCGCCGCCATGTCGCGTGAAATCATCGACGAATCGCGTAAGGGTACTCATGTCTTTGCCATGCGTGACGAAGATTACCCGTCTTTGCTCTGTATCTGCAACAACGGTCACGTAGTGATGACCGCGAGCTGTAGAGGTTTCGTCAACCGCAATGTGGTGAACATCTGAGAAGTCTTGTGATTCGCGAGCCTGATTCACATAGTGGCGAACGATACGCCAGATACGGGTATCATGTTCCCCGACTAGACGTGCAACTGCCAGAACGGGCATCTCGCGAACCAGTTGAAGGATGAATGCCTCGAAGCCGTATGAGAAATGCCCGCGTTTGCGTGCCCAGGGCACTTCGATGGTCCGTACACCCCCTTGTCCTTCGAGCAATCATGGCACCAGATTCGAGGCACTTTGGCGTGAATGTATGTGTCGTGCTCAAAGTGATTGAGGTGCCTCCATGAGCGAGTGTCGCGGTCGTAGATGTCCGTGTTCTGACTGCCGCAATTTGGGCATGGGAACTTGGTTCCATCTTTGTAGTCGACCGTGATGTCAAGACGTTTATTCTCTTTGCTGAATTCAACCGAAGTAACATGCCAGGGAGATTGAACGCCAATAGAGTGATTGAACAAGTCAAGAACGGGATCGGACATTTGGATAACCTCCTGTTACGTCAAGAGAGCGTGGAATACCGACCAACGGGAGGATATGCCGCGAAAGCTCTTGACGGATGCCCAACTTGGCATCCTACAAGTCATGTCAAGCCGACAACAAGGAGGCATTGACCCTAACTCTGGTTTGCCAATGGGTTTTTATACCTCCATGATTGACTTGTTCAACCCATCTCAACCAGCGAAGAGCCGATGTTCATTCCACTTCCAACAAGTATTGATTCAACTTTGCAAGCAGGAATTCTTGCCGACCCGATTCCTGTACAGTGACCTGCTTATCAAGAATATACTCTTCGAGCGATTTCAGGGTGGACTTACCAGAAACGATGTCCGCGCCAATACCTCTTTGGTAGCTTGCATATCGCTCTGTAATCACATCATCGAATACAGCATCTTCAATGAGTCTAGCCGCCACTTTGAGACCGCGAGCAAAGCTATCCATGCCGACGATGTGGCCATAAAAGAGATCGAGCGGAGTCATTGAGCCGCGCCGCACTTTCGCGTCAAAATTGAGCCCCCCGGAATGTAGTCCGCCGTTTTTCAAAATTTGAACCATCGCCAGCGTTGTACTGTAAAGATCCGTAGGAAACTCATCCGTATCCCAACCTAGTAGCGCATCCCCTTGATTCGCATCGACCGACCCGAGCATTCCGTTCACCCGGCTGACGGCCAACTCGTGGTCAAATGTGTGTCCTGCAAGGGATGCGTGATTTGCCTCAACATTCAGTTTAAATCGGTCGCTCAACCCGTATCTTTGCAAAAACGCAATGGTCGTCGCTGCATCGAAGTCATATTGATGCTTTGTAGGTTCCTTCGGCTTTGGTTCGACTAATAACTGCCCTTTAAATCCGATCTCGTCCGCATAATCGCACGCCATTTTTAGCAACCGTGCCAGATTGTCCAGCTCCAGTTGCAAATTCGTGTTCAGTAGCGTTTCATAGCCTTCTCGTCCACCCCAAAAGACATAATTCTCTGCCTCCAGTTCAAGGGCCACCTCAAGCCCCTTCTTCACTTGTGCTGCCGAATAGGCAAATACGTCCGCATTCGGCGATGTCGCTGCACCATGTACGAAACGGGGGTGGGAGAACATATTTTGTGTGTTCCACAACAGCTTCTTCGCCGACGTTGTCATGTAGTCCTTAATCATTGACACAATAATATCAAGGTTTCGATTTGTCTCGCGAAGTGTGTCGCCTTCCGGCGCAATATCCCGGTCGTGAAAACAAAAATACGCCACACCCAACTTGTCGAAGAATTCAAATGCCGCCTCGACACGTTTCTTCGCCAAGTCTAGCCCGCTAAAACCGTCCCACGGACGAACCATCGTCGGCTGGCCAAACGGATCTGTGCCCGTTAAGGTAAACGTATGCCAGTAACTAACGGCAAAACGAAGATGTTCAGCCATCGTTTTGCCTGCTACGATCTCGGTCGGATTATAGTACTTAAAAGCAAGAGGATTTCGAGATTGCCGTCCCTCATATGTGACTTTCTCGACGTCTGGGAAGTATGCCATTTTAAATCACCTTTCCACGGTAGTTTACCAGTTTTTTGAGCATGTGTGTCTAATTGTCGGTTTACTAAACAAACTAATATAACGAAAATCCCGTAGGCAAGGGCATCGGCCTCGAACAGCGACTTGTCACGGCCTGATGCCTTCCCTCTGTTGACGCTCTATGAAAACCCTCCATGATTTCTAACACGTGAAGGCCGAGCTCTCCACTAGCACGGTGGGGTCCGCCGTCTAAAATGGCCCTCGCCATATCAGCCACAGCTAATCCGCGACTATTATGCAGAAAACCATGAGTCAGGGGCATCTCGATCCACTCGGGGGTATCGTACCGTCGTACGAGGACCGGACCTCCGAACGTGTTGGGATCAGGGACGCTTAGCGTTCCCTCGGAGCCATAGATCTCTATGCGAGGGACATTAGCATGCCACACATCAAAACTTGTGACAATTGTACCCACTGCCCCGCATTCGAAGTCCACAATGCCCGCAATGTGGGTAGGAACTTGCACTTGAATTTTCTGACCTTTCTTTGGTTCGCTCAGAATCATTCGCTCCTCGAATGAAATCTGGCTAGAAGACGTAACGCGGCTGATTGGACCTAATAGATGAACGAAGGCAGTCAAGTAATAAACGCCCATATCAAACATCGGGCCGGCGCCAGACTGGTAGTAAAACGCCGGGTCTGGATGCCAGTGCTCATGACCGTGCGACATCATAAAAGCATTTGCGGCTATGGGGCGGCCAATCCATCCGTCGTCAATTAACTTGCGACTCGTCTGCAGTCCAGCACCAAGAAAAGTATCAGGCGCTACGCCCACACGCAGGTTCTTTTCCTTTGCAAACTCCAAAATCGAGCCTGCCGCCACCGTGTTGGTTGCTAATGGTTTCTCCACATGGACATGCTTACCTGCCTCTAGTGCTCGATGACAGACTTCGGCGTGCGCCTGCGGAATCGTCAAGTTGACGACAATGTCGATTGCATCGTCGGCCAGGAGATCCTCAACGGAGCAGACCCTTGGGACGTTGAATTCACGGGCTCGGTTTGTTGCACGGGTTACATCGATATCAGCACAAGAGAGTACGTTCAAATTGGCGAAGTCCGATAGATTCTTCAAATAAATCCCGCTGATGTGTCCGCATCCGATAATCCCTACGTTCAAGGATTGCACATTCATTCCCTCCAAGGACTTGCTTCTTTGTCAGATGCTGCCCACAACATTCCCCGTCGTGTAAGCTTGCTTACCTCTTGCATTCGGACAATCTCAGGCTTATGGCCGAGAGAATGGTAAAACACCTTACCGAAACCGTACCTTTTCGTCCACGCTACTGGCATCGTGGTGTCCCCGAATTGGGTTGTGGCCAGGGTATGAATGGCGGGATCAATATGCATGTAGTACTGCTCCGAAGTAACCGAGAAATCGGAAATGCCGCGCGTGATTGGATGTTCCTGATCCAAGATATGCACGTCATATGTGACAGCATCATTACCCGGGTGAGCCACCCATTGGCCTCCAACCATGTACTGGTATTCTGGGACATTCCGAAAGGCGTCACCAAGTCCCCCGTGGATTCCTGCTAAACCAACGCCACCATACACGGCTTGTCGCAACACATCGAACTGCGCCGATGTGATTTCGCCCTGAGTCCAATGGATAATAATAAGTTGGTAATCTTGTAATCTTTCCACACTTTCTAGTGCATCTAAGCTGTCCCTAAGCGTGACAGAAAAGTACTCCGCTTCGAGTAATTCCCTCAATATATTGGCTGTTTCACTCGGGTAGTGACCTTCCCAGCCACCATAGACAATCAGTGCAGTCTTCATCGGGCGCCTCCCCCGTTCGAATCCATGTCAGTCATCTAGCCCGGTGCTGTGACAGTAGGTCATTGTACCGACCCATTTGTTGATGAGGTTTTGACCGGTGTCGAAAAAATCTTCGTAGCTTCTGCATTTGTCACATCACCACATAGTGTGAAGTGACCTTCAAGTCGAATGTCGTCTGAAGCAGAGCCAATTTTCACCTCAATTACGCCTGGCTCGACAACGTACTGCATCTCTCGATTGTAAAAACCGACTTGGTGTGCGTGCAGGGCAAACGTCACGAGTTTCGTTTCACCTGGCTCCAAACAGATTCGGATGTATCCGAGAAGCTCTTTCATGGGCCTCGTCACATCTGCTTCCACATCCCGGATGTACAGTTGGACAACTTCTTCACCCGTTCGATCCGACGTGTTCGTCACCTGGCACGAGATGTCTACCGTTCCGTTCACATCTACCGTAGCTGAAGAAAACGTGAGTTCGCTGTATTCAAACGTTGAATAGCTGAGACCATGGCCAAATGCATATAACGGCTCATTACTTTCATCGACGTACGCACCTTTCCAGTGTGAACGGCCCCCGGATGGTTTATGGGCGTAGTAAATTGGAACCTGCCCCACTGAACGCGGAACAGAAATTGGCAAACGACCGCTTGGGTTGTAATCGCCAAACAAGACATCCGCAACCGCCACAGCGCCTTCCTCACCGGGCAACCACGCTTCAATAATTGCGGGAACATGTTGTGCTATCCAGGGTGTTGCCAGCGGACGGCCACTAACAAATACGACGACCGTCGGCGTTCCCGTCGCCGCAATCGCTTCGACCAGTTTTTGTTGAACACCGAGTAGTCCGAGCGTAGCCCTGTCGCGCGATTCACCCGTTGTGCATTTGTCGGTCAAACCTGCGCGATCACCGACCACAACAACCGCCACATCAGCACCTTGGGTGATTGCGAGTGCCTCGTCAAAACCATATTCGTTCGTTTCAGTGACACCGCATCCCTGTGCGAAGGCGACTCGTCCCGCGCCTACTTTCTCTTGAATGGCTGCGAGAATGGTCTGCATGGGGACAAACTGGTCGTCAACTTGCACCTCACTTGGCAACGGTGTATCGAAGACATTGCCTTGGTCCCGCATTTCGAGCAGTGACTCGATATGGCATGCATAAGCGTAATCGCCTACCATGTTCCGGATACTATTGGCATTCGGACCAATGATCGCGATTTTCTTGACGGACTTACTTAAGGGCAGCATGCCTTGTTCATTTTTCAGCAAAACAATTGACTTCTGTGCGGCGTACCTGGCCAATGCCCTCTGTTCTTTGTTATCAAAGACCTCTAGCGTTCTCTCCGAGTCCACGAACGGGTTCTCAAACAACCCGAGCCGCATTTTCATAGTAAGGACTCGGCGTACCAACTGATCCACTTCCTCGATGTGGATCAATCCGCTTCTTAGTGCCTCGACGAGTGCTGTCCCATACACATCCCTGCTTGGTAATTCCACGTCAACGCCTGCACGGACAGCAAATTGAGCAGCTTGACGTTTATCCTTCGCCACGTGGTGGTATTCGTACAACATGTTCACAGCGAAATAATCTGAAACGACGAGGCCGTCAAAACCCCACCTGTTGCGAAGCAGGTCGCAAAGCAAATATCTAGAGTGGTGACACGGGATACCGTCTAATTCATGATAGCCTGGCATGATGCTTCCTAAATTGGCCTGCCGGACAACGGCTTCAAACGGATACAGGTACACTTCGCGCAGCTCACGTTCCGGGATGTGCGCTGGTGCCCAGTTCATTCCACCTTCCGAGATGCCGTATCCGACGAAGTGCTTTCCGGTCGCAATGACGCCGTCCGTCAACTCCTCTCCCTGTAATCCCTTAACATATCCAATGCCCATTTGGGCAACCAGATAGGGATCCTCTCCGAATGTTTCCTCAATCCGGCCCCATCGCGGATCTCGGGTGACATCGAGAAGCGGCGCGAGTGCTTGATGAGCACCTGCAGCACGCATCTGTCGGCGGATTACTTCCCCAACACGTCTTGCAATATCCTCATCCCATGTACTCGCAATACCGATGGATTGAGGGAAACAAGTCGCCCCTTTCGCCATGTAACCGCTGCATGACTCCTCGTGGACAATTGCCGGTATCTTGAGACGGGTGTGATCGAGGAGAAACTTTTGAATCTGATTGGCCATCCGTGCTATACCTGCGGGACCAAGATTCGTTGCTCCACCAATTCTCGTGATCTGCCCGATTCCGTTACGGAAGCGAGTCGCCGCCCTGTCTTCCGAAAATTCCAGACCGTCCATTACTTCATAGGCCCAAACTGCCGTCAGTTGGGAAGCCTTTTCCTCAATAGTCATCTCGTTCAGCAACATC
Organism: Alicyclobacillus dauci; assembly: GCF_026651605.1. Taxonomy (GTDB): domain Bacteria; phylum Bacillota; class Bacilli; order Alicyclobacillales; family Alicyclobacillaceae; genus Alicyclobacillus; species Alicyclobacillus dauci. The sequence continues at coordinate 2,590,250 of NZ_CP104064.1, forward strand.
GTGGCTCGCTCGTCAATCGATCTTGTCGAATCCCCGTAAATGGTGCGCATAGACAGTCCTCCATTCTCACGTAACCCGCTCGCATCTTGGATCACGGCCAAATTTCACTGCTATTTTCCAAATCCAGCGAGCATTCCTCGAAGTAAATAGCGACGCCCGAAGATGTAAGCTAGAATCAACGGCAAAGCTGATAGAATAACCGCTGCCATGGTAACTGGAACATTCATGGTATATTGGCCTTGAAAACTCACGATCGCCATTGGCATGACGCGCGCTTGCTCGCTTTGGGTCAATACTAACGGGAACAAGAAGTTGTTCCACGCTTGAACAAAGTCGTAGATGGCTACGGAAATCAGAGCTGGTGTTGCTAGCGGAATCACCAAGTGTCGTAGTAGTCGAAAATCGCTTGCACCTTCGAGCCCCATAGACTCATACAATTCATTTGGTATATCACGTACAAAACTTACAAGAATTAATAATGTTAGTGGAAGCCCGAAGGCGACAGACGGGAGAATTAAACCAAGCAGTGTATCATATAGTCCCATTTTCGTGATGAGCACATAAATGGGAATGATAGCTGCTTGAATTGGTAAGGCGAGTCCCACCAAAAACACATCAAAGATCAAGCGGATAATGCGACTTCTGCTCCGTACGACCACGTAGGCGCATAGAAGAGCACAGAAAATAATGAACACAACCGAACAAAGAGACGCAATCAAACTATTCACAAAATAATGCGTGAAGCCTGCCTGTACAACCGTTCTGTAGTTTTCAAATGTCGGATGTAGCGACGGCAGCCATGGAATACCTACGAGGTACCCTTGTTGTGAACGTAGGCTCGTCATGAGCATATACAGAACGGGGTAGAACGCTATGATGAGCCACATAACTCCCATTACAGAAAACAGGGTGTTGTACCATGTAGGACGCCGACGTCGCTTTCTCTGCAAGCGGGTGCGAGGGTTCGCTGTTGCCGTATCTGTGACCACCATCACATACCCTCCAGTTGACTTTCCATTCGATTAAATCCGGTAAACCGCAGCGTTAAAATCGACAAGAGGACGCCAGCCACAGCCAGAATGACGGCGAGTACGCTGCCAAGTCCGATATTCTGGTTAACAAAAGCCTGTTTATACATATCCATTGCGAGGACAGTCGACGATTCACCAGGTCCTCCGCCTGTGAGTACGTAAATCAAGTCAAAGTACGTAAGTGACCCGGTCAAAATCAGCACCGACGATGTAATGATGGTGTACTTCAGTTGCGGCAGAGTGATAGAGAAAAAGTTACTCCACACACTGGCACCATCAATTGTGGCCGCCTCGTACAGGGAATCGGGAATTTGCTTGGCACCGCCTTGGTACAACAGCGAGTGAAACGGTATGAACTGCCATGCAATGATCATGCTGACAACCAAAAGGGCAATATGCGTGTTCCCCAACCAGTTTTGATTGCCACTGCCAAAATGAAGTGACTTTAACAGCGCATCGATCAACCCAAAGTTTGGATTTAACATGTACGACCAAGTGACCCCGATGGCTACGGATGAAAATAGCAGTGGAACAAAGTAAAACACCCCAAAAACAGCTCGATGTTTTTGCCGACCAGCAAGAAAAACACCAACCATCAGACTTACAGGTGTTTGGAAAACCCACGAGAGAACCATCACTTCACCCGTTAAGCGAAGTGCGTGAAGAGCCTCACCGTCATGAAGTACCTGCTGCCAATTCATCAAGTTAACCCACTTGGCGGCTCCAATGCCATTCCATTGAAGCCCGCTGTAGTACACGGCTATGGCCATAGGAAACAACGCGAATACCACGAAAAATAGGACGGCCGGAACAACCATTAACCACCTCTGCCAATTCATCCTGGTCCCCACGTTTATTCACTCCCAACCAGTGATATACGCGGAGATGGCCGCTAGGCCATCTCTCACGAACTCACGACTTGATATACTTGTTCATGTCATCCGAGAATTGTTGTGGTGTCATTTGGTTAAGGAACAGTTTGCTGAGGTCGGTGAGCAATTCCTGAGCCTCACTAGGAGGTAGGGCTTGGTCCCAGGAAGCCTGGAAGTTCGGTGCATTTTTAACCATATCGTAGGTGAAGGACAGGTAATCACCGTAAGTAGCTTGCTTCAGTTGAGATTCGATGCCCTGTACGGGCGGTACGTCCCCGATACTGATCCAGTCCTTAACGTTTTGCGAACTCAATACCGCATCCTTGAGGAAAGTTACGTCGGCGGATTTGTTCTTTGAATCGTTCGAGATAGAATAATAATTAGATGGATTGCCCACGATGTCATTCGGGTCACCCTGGCCGCCGGAAACCGTGGGAAATGTGGCAAAACCAAGGTTCCCTTGTTCGATGAACGATTTGTCGTCAGACAAAACCGTTGCAAATCCCCAACTGCCCATCAATTCCATCGCAGCTTTGCCGGTATACAGGAGTGCGGCATCTTCTCCTTGATTAGAACTGACAGAACTGAATCCCTGTTCAAATGCTCCGGCGTTGACTAGTTGCTGGATCATTGTATTCGCTTTCATAAAAGCTGGATCGGACCATGCGTTGGCCTTACCCGTGACGACGTTATTAAACACAGTCGGTCCACCGACACGATCCACCAAGTACTCTTCATACATTAAATCCGGCCACTGATCTTTGCCGCCAAGAGAAATCGGAGTAATGTTGTGGGATTTAAGGACTTTCACGTCATTCAACAAGTCATCCCACGTTTTTGGTGGTGTCAGATTGTACTGTTTAAATAGCTGCTTATTATAAAACAACATAACTGGTTGAACGTTATCATTTGGAATTCCATACACTTTACCGTTAAAAGTAACCGGTTTCATAACGGATGGAAGAAAACGATTTGACCAACTTGAATCGGAATTGAGTGCTGAGGTTAAATCGTACACGTCTCCCGCATCAATATAGGACTTCAACACGCCGCCACCCCAACCGACAAAAATATCTGGTGGGTTATGTGCCCCCATTGAAATTTGAATTTTCTGCTTATATGGATCATTCTCGAAGAATTGTACATTTGATTGAATGCTTGAATGGGATTGGTTAAAAGCTTGCGACATGTTTTTCACAACTTGTTGCGATTGACCAGTCTGAATATCCCAAATCGTAATGGATGCCTTGCCCGACGCATTTGATGCGCTACTGTTAGACTGACTCCCTCCCGCACTCGTATTCCCACACCCAGTGACGAGAACACCTGCCGCTAAAACGACGGTTACGCTTGTCGAAATGAAAGCCTTCTGCTTCTTCAACATTCGATCCCTCACCTTTTATTTGGATGTTAAACAAACTTATAAACTTATATTAAACGAGCGCTATAAATTTGACAATATAAATTCTAAAAATTAAAATTATTCTACCCAATTAGTTTTTTTGTGTTCGTCATCAAGACCGGATTACATCTCACATCATGCTATAAATTCCAGCCCCCGTCCCCAGGTTATGCGTAGCCAACATCTCAATGAATCCCTCCGCTCGACGCAGCGTAACCGCAGGTTGCCATATCCAGTACGACGGTGACTCCGGCAAGGATGTACATGGCCGCCACGATGTGCCTACGATTCGTGAGGAAAAAAAAGACCGAGATGGGTACGATGTACAGTAATTAAAGTACCCAAATCAAAAACCATCCGAAGATAAGCCCAAGCCCTAGATTGATGACGGCTGTGCTACACAAAGCAACGATGAACTCCCTACGCCTGCTCCGGTTATCGTCCACGGTGCTCCTCCTCATTGGTTCGTGAAGCAACAGCTAACTTTGCCGCGTCGAGCTCAGCGCGGATGGTTCGCACTGTAGCCTCGCGATCATCCCGGTAGAAAATGTTGTAGGTGTCGAACGGGATAATACGCCCGTCTGGGTGGACGATGTGGACGCACGATTTTTTGACGGATCGAACGTCAAAGTGGTGCGGGTCGAGAAACTGCATAATGATGACGCGGAATACGTTTTCGTATGTGATGTTTTCCGGTGCCGAGATCATCGGTAGGCAACACAGTAACTTTTCTAGCGACAACGCAGACGACATAGGTGAATGGCTGGTGGAGAAAAGATTGAAGACGCGGTCTTTCAGCGTTTCATCTTGCTCGAAGACGATCGTATTGCGATCACCCTCCAGAAGAACCTCGGGTGGGATCAGACTTGTCAGCGGCGTGACCGTTTCGCCCATCTTGAGCGCGTAACCCATTGCGAGGCAGTCTGGGTGACAAGGGACGGGAATAATGTCTTCAGCACTGAACAATGACGATTGGTCGATAATACCCTGCCGGACCTCACTGAGAGTCAATCGATCCGTTGCCGGATTAAACGATTCCAGTCGTCCCGCTGCCTGAATGGGTTGAAACGTGACACCGCGGACCGCAGGTTGTTTAATGGCGTAGTCAATGATGGGCCCAATTTCGTGATCGTTCAGGCCCTTCTTCAGGGTTACGACCAGTGTCGTCGAGATGTTGAATTCGTTTAAATGAGCAATGGCTCGCTCGCGAACGTGCCGTAAGTCGACGCCACGCAGTTCACGCAATGCCTCGCCGTCGAAGCTGTCAAACTGCAGGTAAATTTTAAATCCAGGCATATATGTCGCCAACCGGTGTACAAATTCTCTGTCGTTCGCGATGCGCAGACCGTTCGTGTTGACCATGAGGTGGCGGATCGGCTTATTTTTCGCCATGTCGAGAATCTCAAAAAACTGTGGATGAATGGTAGGCTCTCCGCCGCTAATTTGGACAATATCGGGCTCCCGCTCATTCGTGACCACGGCGTCAAACATCATCTCAATGTGTTCTAGTGATCGCCACGATCCGGCATGTGGCGACGAAGCCGCGTAGCAAATTGGACACTCGAGATTGCACTTATCGGTGATTTCGACAAGCGTGAGGCAACTGTGTTGTTCGTGATCCGGACATAGGCCGCAATCATACGGGCAACCATACTGAATCGGTGTATTGAATGAATACGGCATCTCGGCAGGTTTAAGGAACTCCCGGCACTTCTTGAAGTACTCGATATCGGTCGAGATGAGCACTTTTTCTCGCCCGTGTGTTGGACAATATTTTAACAGATAGACATGGTTGCTCTGGAAGATCACTTTTGCTTCTACTTTACGAAGGCACGTTGCACAGATGCTGTTGGTCAGCTCGTAAAAGATATAGGGTCTATTGGGCATGTTTGACCTCCATCCGCCATTTAGCGCCATAAGTCAACGTCACACACAATTTGGGTATGTAATAGCCAAGTCCAGCGATGCATGCCAACTGGATGTTGCTGAACCCGAAGTAAACGTGTGGAGTTGGTTTAATAAATTCAATGAGCAGGCGAAAGCCCAAATAGGCAGCCATGAACATTTGGAAATACGTTCCGGGTGGAAAGCGCCTGTTGTCACCGTCGACCTGCACTGCGTTTGTAAGTTTCCATGGAAAACGCGAACGGTTCCACCGGGAGAAAATCCACAAGAACATTCCGAGGACAATCAGGAAAGCAATCTCATATAGTTGCGTCGGATGCCTGCGAACACCGTCCCCAAAGTCGACGCCAGTCACGAAATGAGTCGGGGTACCGTACGTGTGATCCGGCAAACCCGCGAGGAAACAACCGACACGTCCAATACACATACCAACAATGAGCGGCAGCACGAACGAATCTCCGGTTGATTGCTTCCACCCCACACATTTCTTGGCAACTTCCACACCAACCAAGCCACCAAGCAGACCGCCGACGATGGTTTCACCACCTATCCAATATGTTGGATTCGACCAGTTGTGGATAAGGGCGATGGGATTTTCCAACCAAGACAGAATTTTGGCACCCGTGGCCGCACCAACCACGGCCCCAACGAGCACCCACACCCCTTGATCAAAGGGAATGGGCTTCGAACGTCTAGCGTTGAAAAAATAAAGACGCGCCCCGATAAAATATGCCAAAGATTCAAACACAGGATGTGGCGGCAAAGTCCACGGACCAATGTGAATATACACCGGGAAATGCAATGGAACACCTCCGGAGATATGTTAGAAACCTCTAGATTATTTTACAATCTATTTAAGAAACTGGATACTGTTTATGTTCACCTAGCTCGCATTAATCCTCTGAAGTGTTGTAGTAGTGGGCATCAGATGATACGAGTTCCACTGAGCGATTTCGAGATGTAGCACAAAACACTCGATCCGGCTGTGCTGTAAGCCTTGTTTTCTGAATCACCTGCTGGACTCAAGCATATACTCCACTACGAACGTTCAGCCGTCATGGAGATATTTAAACTAAATTGACAAGGAGAACGCCTAAACATGCCATCTCTTATCGCCTTCAACATGATTACGTGTAACTCGCCGCAACAGAACTCCGGTACATATATCGGCGAAGTTAACATTAACGGACTAGACGCGAATCAAAAACAGAACGCTGGTCAAACAGGAACATATGGAGCCTTTATCGTTAACGGAAATTTCAATTATATGTTTGATGGGCTAGAGGTGATTGATGCTCCGATCCTCGACTCGGATGTCAAATCAAGCTTGAGTGGGCAAGTATGAAGAGTCAGTTACGTGAATCCCCGCCAATCAATATTAACGTTCAAGTTATATCCCACTGCTCCGGTATATTTATTTCTGATTCAAATGTGATTTACGGTTGGAGTTCACACGGGAAAGATAATATCGGGTTTGGTTCCCTAGATTCATCCAATTTTATAAAAAACAATGCTACTTTTATCTTTGACAGCGATTATGCTGATACCCTCATTGATGACCGCGATGTTCATGCCTTTGTTCAAAACCAGAAGAAAGAACCTTCAACTCAAATTATCGGGTTTGATAAAATCAATGTGAATTCTATGCAACAAAATAGCGGTGTTTTTGTGGGGCAATCAAACATTAACGGACAAGACACCCACGAGAAGGAAAACGTAGGCTATGGGAGTGTATATGGTACCAACAATAGGAGCTTAGGAAACGTTAGTGTGGTACATGATCCAGATCTCGTCGACGGAGTTATTCATGACCAAGACTATAAGCAGGGTATATTCCTAAATAGTTAAGGGGTATCAGGAAATACGCACGACTAAACCCGCGCCGTTTCGGTGCGGTTTCTTATGTCAGTGCCAAGTTTGGCGTTTTATCCACCCAGACGAGACGCAATATTATTCCTCACCAAAATCGATTGACACCAGACTTTCCGGACCATCATGTGACTTATCCTTTGTTAAATACACGACCAATAAGCCACTCCGATACACCGCTTTGACTTCATTTGCGATCACACGAATCGGTAATTCCACTTCACGCTCGAAATTTCCGTGATGACATTCCGACAACAGGACCGTATCGTCTCGGAGGTTAAAACGCGCGGTAATTGTTCCTTTGACCGATAAAAGGTTGGGACGAACACCTAATGCCACATCAGAGCTGCTTGACAACCCGGGAATCTCAATCACGGCAACAATCTCATTGCCCCGGTTGTATAAATCCACGCGTGGGAATTCATCCTCTTTATCTTCCGTTCGAGCTGAATCATTGAAGAACGACCCGTTTTGCATATTGGGAAGAGGAATATTCTTAAAAAAATCGGGTCCCAAGAACTTCTGGATGTCAGCCATGTCTCCGAAATTTCGTAAAATATCAAAAGGATTCTGATTGTTTTTGGATACCACGTTCTCCCCCTCCCAACTCTCATCGGATTTGAACTCACATGCATATCAAGGTTATTGGGGAGACAATCATTCAAAGAAACTGTCCAGAAAATCACCGTCGATGACCACCGATCTGTTCTCCTCGAATTGATTGTTGATACCGTGCGAGTCGCCAACACCCTCGTTGATTTTCTGTCTGGACACAAAATCGAAATGGACATTTCGCCCGTAAAAAACCCCAGACGTGTTTTCTACTCGGTCAATCTGTAGGCTCCCATACTTGAATGAAGTCATCTATATCCCCCACGAATGAACGTTATTGGGATTTGCTTTTCGAACTTAGCCACTATTTTGTGGTCTGGATTAATTTTCCGATCCAATCGGGTAACTCTTCACCTGATACACTCACCATGTCAATACTATCCGGGTCATTTAGCAAACTTCGTGTATCACGAAGCACGTTGTTGTCGCCATGAACGGAACCAAATCCCTGATTATGTTTTTTGAAACTACGAAAATTTGACACCCAATTGTTCCCCATATTCATGCACGAGGCACCTTCTATTTTTCCAATACGGATTGAACCGATGATAAAATTCGGTGATAACCCATTCGGCATCACGAATGCCTCCAGTTCTTGACCCACTCCAAATTGTCAATGACAAAATGTTTACTTAATTATGCAATGAAACCTTATATCCATGTTCGTGCTTCTCCATCCTTCCGCTTCGAACGGATTCGGGTTCCGATTGCGCTGTAGTATTCTGCTTTTCGTCCAATTTATCTTTTCTTACTTGAACGTCCTTTTGAACACGGTTAATGTCTGTTCCAAAGTTGTTCCCAAGATTTAAGGAACCACTTAATTCGTCGATATCCAAATGGTCCAGTTTAAAACTTAGTTGTTCTAAGGATGCTTTATCCACATGCAGTGTCTCAATTGTTATTTGAACTTTATGTTCTGAGACCTTATCCGATACCACAGCAAGCACTTGTGCGATTCTGTCCAGTCGTTGTAAAACTTCTTCTTCAATGCGCTTTCGTCTCCAGCCAAATAGCACATCTATCCCTGCTTTTCGTGTTCATTGATGCGGCTTACAACATGTTTGTTTTGTTTCCGTACCAGAGTATATGCATTCCGTTAGCTGGTTTAGGACATGCCTAATTGGTTGACGTCGTGCTTGGTTACTAAATTAAAATCTTGACATGTACTTTTGACATGCCGTTATACCCATAACCCATGCGATTCCACATGGGTACAAAAGGTTGAATTCGTCCGCTTGAGTCTCGTGCCCGTACAATGATTGTATACGTTCCCACTTCAGAAACCTCCCATGGAAATAGCCATTCTCTCCATGAATACCTGGAAGTAGATTGTTTTAAAAAGGCCTCGCTCCAAGTCATCCCATTGTCTAAACTTACTTCAACCTTTGTAATCATGCCTTTTCCTGTCCAGGCAATCCCCTCAACCTGGTGTATGCCTAGCCTTAATACGGAATAGTCTAATGGGTATTGAATAACAGAGTTAACGTGCATGGTTGTTACTGGGTATTTCCCAACATCCGTAACCGGATCTGGGTAATAGTTATAATCAACCGTTTGAAAAGGGCCCCCAAATGAATCACCAATGGCTGTTATTTGCTTTAGCCATTTGACAGATGCCATGGCATACCACTTCGGGACAATAAGCCGTAATGGATGTCCGTGCTTTACCGGGATCGACAAACCGTTATAGCTGTGTGCAATTATCGTATCGGGGTCAAGGGCCGCATTCAACGGCAAACTACGTTGAAAATGGTACTGTCCAGGTACGTTATTTGATTCACCATGGTCCCAACCTGTAAAAACAATTTCTCGTACGTTATCCTGCATACCTACAGCGGCCAACAGCGTCCCAAGGAAAACGCCCTGCCACACTCCCTGACTAAGAGCACCATCTTCCCACCTTTCTCCGTACACCCTGGGCCTAAAGTAATTCCTTCTGTTTCCAGCGCACTCTAGAACTGTCGTCACCTCACGACTCTTAAGAGAACGGATTTCTTCGAAGGTGAACGTCCTCGGACGATTAACCAATCCATCAATATGAACTTGATAAGATTGAGCCGATAAATCAGGGTAGGTAAAGTGGTTGCGGCGATAAAAATACTCTGTCGGAGTAACTGGGCCACGAAGGAAACGAATCGGGGATTCCATGTTTTCTGGACATAGTGATCTGGTGATGAGATACGGGCGATTTAACCTCAATATACATCCCTCCCCAGTTCACGATATGTACGCTTGTGGGAAAGATGCTGGGAGATGCATAATACCTCTCTACGGCAACTTCGTCCTATGCACCCAAAAATGAATTCGCTTACAGTTTATCTGTATGTAAGGAATACTTACATATCGTATTGCTCAATCCATCCAATCGGCATAATAATAAGATTATACAGCGATTGGAGGAGGACACATGCCACAGCCATCACTCTCCGTTGGACTGAATACAATATGGGTTGTGCTGACCGCCTCCATGATTTTCTTTATGGAGGGCGGATTCGCACTCTTAGAAGCGGGATTCATTCGCTCCAAAAACCACGTGTCCATTATCATGAAGGTGTTTGCTGACCTAATTTTTGGAGTATTCGCATATTTTGTAGTGGGATTCGGACTGATGTTCGGCAAAGATACATTAGGATTATTCGGACGATCCGGTTTTGCACTGTCCGGCTCCCTCTCTCACTTGCCGACGACCATCCCGCATTCTGCGTTTTGGCTGTTCCAGTCGGCATTTACAGTGGCAGCCGTCAGTATCGTCAGCGGTGCCGTAGCGGAGCGTATGAACTTTAAGGCCTATCTCCTATTCGCAATCATCATGACATCGGTTATCTACCCGATCTCTGGACACTGGGTGTGGGCGGCAGACGGGTGGCTTGGGAAGCTCGGGATGAAAGACTTTGCTGGTTCGACTGTCATTCATGCGATGGCCGGTTTTTCCGCCTTGGTAGCCGCTCAAATGGTCGGACCGCGCATCGGGAAGTTTGATAAAAATGGTCGATCACAACCGTTTGCACCCAGCAACATTCCCCTAGCCGCCATCGGCACCTTTATTCTCTGGTTTGGCTGGTTCGGATTCAACTCGGGAAGTACACTGAATGCAGAAGCAAATGATATATCACAAATTGCCATGAACACACTGCTCGCTTCCATTGCGGGCGGCGGAAGTGCACTTTTATACACATTATTCCGCAATGACAAAGCGGATGTCAGCGCAACGATGAACGGGATTCTTTCAGGTCTGGTCGCCATCACCGCGGGCTGTGCATACGTGAGCCCTTTTGCCGCGCTCATCATCGGGGCTTGTTCCGGTGTCCTGATGATTTGGGCCACCACCTGGTTTGACATCCTTAAAATTGACGATCCAGTCGGAGCCATCGCCGTTCACGGCGTCAATGGACTCTTTGGGACCGTCATGGTTGGCTTCTTCTCGCAACAAGGGGGTCTGTTCACGACCGGAAACATCCACCTTCTCGCCGTCCAGTGCCTGGGTGCAGTGACGGTCAGCGTGTGGGGTATGGCTACCACATGGGGTTCGCTAAAGTTAATTCGTCTCGTCAGTCCTTTACGGGTGACCAAGTCGCAAGAAGAACTCGGATTGGACCTAAGCCATCACGGATTGACTGCCACACATGTCGATCTCGGCGTTAAAACCAACAGCATTCCCGAACACCCCATCCTGAAGAAATCACATCATACGTCATTCATTCGTGAGACAGTCGAGGATTGAATATAACCATCAAAACGCCATGTAAAAAGAGTCAGTTCCACAAAGGAAACTGACTCTTTCTGGGTTACTTTACTTCCACTGTCCAACCGAACGGATCGTCTAGACGCCCAGTTTGAATGCCCGTTAACTGGTCGTAAAGCTGCTGAGCAACTTCACCGATACGCCCATCGTTGATGACCATTTGACGATCACGCCAGTTCAATTCACCGATTGGAGAGATAACCGCTGCTGTCCCGGTTCCGAAGGCTTCTTCCAACACCCCGTTGTCATAAGCACTTTGAACTTCGTCAATTGAAATGCTCCGCTCAACCACGGGAACGTTCAAATGTTTCAAAAGCTGAATGACCGAATCCCTTGTCACGCCATTGAGGATACTTCCATTAAGTGCCGGGGTAACCACTTCTCCATTGATTTTAAAGAAAACGTTCATGCTGCCAACTTCTTCGACGTACTTGTTTTCCACGCCATCGAGCCAAAGCACTTGCGCATATCCCTTCCCACCGGCCACTTCTTGAGCCGCGAGTCCAGAAGCGTAGTTGCCTGCCGTTTTTGCTGCTCCCGTTCCACCACGGACGGCCCGAACGTACTGATTTTCCACGTATATCTTTACGGGATGGACACCCTCTGCGTAGTAAGCACCAACTGGTGATAGGATGATCATCAGTTTGTACTGAGTTGACGGTGACACGCCGAGATCGGGTTCGGTGGCGATCACGAATGGACGAATGTAAAGCGACGTCCCTTCGCTTGCAGGAATCCATTCCTCGTCTATTTTGATGAGCTCTTTTAACGCCTCGAGTACCATTGTTTCGTCAACTGGCGGAATGCAGAGACGCTGATTGGAAAGGTTTAACCGTTCCAGATTTTTACGTGGTCGAAACAGCAAAGTACGGTTGTCAGAAGTTCGATATGCCTTCAGCCCTTCAAATATGGTCTGGCCATAATGAAAGACTTTAGCTGCTGGATGAAGACTGATGTTTTGGAACGGAATGATTCTTGGATCATACCACCCCTTGTCGATTACATAGTCCATCACAAACATGTGGTCAGTGAAATACTTCCCAAATCCAAGCGCGTTTGCCTGAGGTTTTTCTTTCTTGCTATCGCTTAATACGATGCGAAGGGTATCAGCCATTGAGAGCATCTCCTTTTATGATTACAAAATAGTATATCATCCTTATCAGCAAGAGACTGTGTAATCGGAAGTTTCCGTCATCATTTTTTCGCGGGACTTGACAATCCATTCTTCGTCTTGTAAATTGCATTTAACTTGATACGGAAACAGCGTCGATGGAGAGAGTACGTGTTTGCTTTTGCTTAGAGAGTCGGTGGTTGGTGCAAACCGAACGAAGCACTCATCGGAAATACACTCCTGAGCTGCCGAGTGAACGCCCTATGGGCTATTAGCTTGAGCCGGAAGCACTGTGCTTTCGTTATCTCAACGAAGAAAGGCATTTTGCCTTTGTTTTAGGGTGGTACCGCGAGTGAGCTCGTCCCTTTGGGGATGAGCTTTTTTGTTTTCGGTATCACACTGAAGTGAAAGACAGCTGTCTTTTAGTAGGGTGGTACCGCGAGAAAATCTCGTCCCTTGTCGGACGAGATTTTTTTATTTACGTCGCATTTGGTACCCAAATTCGTTTATTCGTGGAGGTAGATTCAGATGACAGATGCATGTTCCCTGAAGCAATTTCGTACCGAAATCGACTCAATCGATCGATCCCTGATCGAGTTCCTCGCAAAGCGTTTCGAATTATCCCTTGAGATCGCGATGGTTAAGCAAAAAACGGACGCACCCGTGTTTCAACCGAATCGCGCACTTGAGGTGAAACAACACTATTTGGCCATGGCCCGTTCACTGGGGCTCGACAGTGAGTTTGCACTCAACTTATACAAACTCATTCACGACGAATCCTGCCGAGTGCAGGTCCGGTCGAAGACGCGTTTTACCAACGTTGATCGTGACCGTACTACCACCGGCCAACCAGAGCTAATATAGGGTCTACAACGCTGGAACCAAATACGGTGCAATAAAGAGCGTCACAATCGCTGCGATAATCATGGAGATGCTGCTCATTGCACCTTCCACCGCACCGTACTCAAATGCTTTACTCGTCCCGGCAGAGTGTGCACTGGTGCCGAATAAAACACCTCTCGCGATTGGTGTTTTAATGTGCAATAGTCGAATGACTAGGGGTCCAATGGTGATGCCGGTCAGCGCCGTGATGATGACAAACACTGCTGTAAGCGTAGGATTCCCGCCAATAGCTGTCGATACGTCCATGGCAATCGGTGTCGTAATGCTCTTTGGCACCATGCTCTTGATGAGCGTTAAGTTGACGTTTAACAGTTTACCGAGGAAAAATGCGGCCGTGATCGCGATGACGACACCCGACAGGATGCTCACTAGCATCTGCACAACATTCCGTTGGAGCAACTTTATGTTTTGATATAACGGCACAGCAAACGCCACGGTTGCGGGTTGCAAAAAATACGTGACGATGTTTGTGCCAGCACGGTAATTTGCATAGGGAATGCGCGTAATAAGAAGTACTGCTACAAGCAGAATAGGCGTCGTCAGAATGGGCGTGAGTACGTCAAACTTGGTTTTCTTGTATATCCATCGGCATAATATAAAAAACACCACAGTGATGACGAGACTAGCGAGCTCAATGACCATGTCGTCTTCTCGCTTTCATCGTTGAGAACAACTCCGTAAAACCGCCACTGACAATCATGACTGCGATGGTGCTTAGGGCGATGACTAAAACCAGTCTCAGGCCCTCCGTTTGCATGAGTGGAAGGTACTGAATGACGCCCACGGCCGATGGGACAAAAAACAAGAGCATCTGGGACAAGAGGACGTTAGCACCCGACTGGACCCACTCCAGTCGAACCACTCGAAATTGTAACAGGAGCAAAAGCAAGACGAGGCCGATAATACTTCCGGGAATTTTGATATGCGTGACGATAGCTATTGCGTCACCAATGAGCGACATCAATACCAAGATGCCGATACCTAGGATGTTTCTCATTCTCTCCACCTGTTTCTTTATCTATTTAACATTCATTATCGTAGACCGTTCTTAGCTCCGGGTCAAAGGCCACACCTGAACTTCCTGCTGCCTTGAAAAATGTGCAAGTACTGGCTGAGACGAGCCAAACCCATAGTCGACGAGGGCAGAGCTTATGTGGAACGCCACTTCTGCTGTCTGCAGCGCCCATGGTCCATGGTGGATATCTCCGCGGTAAACTCGCCCTCGGAAAGTCGTATAAAAACAGTAGCGGTCCGTGAGCCAAGAATCAATGGAATGTTTACTGGATTCAAACACGTCAGAAACAGGTCGGATTGTAAATTCCAATTGAGAAGATGATAGGGACAAACCTGATGGATGAAGACGGTAGTGGATCCACTCATCCTGACGATCCACATGAATGGAAGTATCGTGATACGGCACGTGCAGAAAGCGACGTCCAAGTGCCGCGACGAGCCTGTGTTCTGCGTCCAAACGAAAGAAGAACACGCCGGGTCGACCATCTCGTACGACATAGGTCCGAAGATTGACCTCTGGGAATCCGTGAAAGCCGAACGCGGGAACGAATCTAGCGTGCATGTGGACGATTCGTAACGGTACCAGGCTGATCCATGCTTGTCCTTCGAATGTATCGAGAGTGAGCTCAGCCGGGATCATCGATTCGATGTGATGTATTGGTACGGGCCAGTGAATAAAGCCCAGGTTCATCCAACTCTGTTTCATGACCCATGGCCTGTTCGGAATAGGAAATTGTCGATGAGAGCTAGACCAATTTTCCACGCATACGCCTCCACGAGCATCATCATCGATATGGTTCCAGACTATCCTTCACCTCATGTATTCCAATGATTCGCCAACACCCCCAATTTAACACCATGGTATTATGTAAACTAACCGTGTACAATGTTTCTGTGAGGTGAACTAACCTTGAGCGTAGGTTTGAAGTTCACTTCTCCTCCCAAATTAATTCTATCGCCCTTACTCAGTCGAGTAAGGGCTTTTTTAGTTTCATTCACATCTTGAATCGCGCAAAATCGGGCTCCCCTATTCCAACAGGGGGCCCGATAATAATGCGTTCGTGTACTCGCTGTCCGCAGTTATCGTGGGTGGACTTCATCCTCATTGTCCGTGTGAATGTCCGCATCGATCACAGTCGCATCTGATTTCGCAGCCCGACGTTTAGCAATTTGCATGGCCGCGATCATCGTATCCATATCCCGATTCATTGCTTCGATTTGCTTTTCCCAATACGTCCGTTGTTGTTCAAACTTGGCGATTTCACGCTCGTGCTCGGCAATCTGTCTGCGCAACTCTGTACGCTCTCGTTGAAGTCGCATGAGCTCTCCAGTGTCATCAAGGATTTCAACTCCGCGGAGATATTCAATGAGGTCTTCTTTCGTAATTCTTGTTTTTGTTCGCTCCATAGTGTCCCTTTCCTCCAGCGTATCCTCCATGACTGAGCTAGCACTCTCCGCTTGATGATTCGCAGGTTCTATCGGTTCCAGCCGTTCGTGAGCTACCATCGTGAGCGTACTACTCATGTCGACATCCATGTTTTTTTCGCTAGAAATACCTGATTTCCGATCCGCCTCAACCTCATTATCCGGATTCAAAATAGGCTTCAAAATGGACTGCCACCTGGATTTGGTCTCTGAAACGCCCTTTGAGAGCAGCCCCATACCTGGGCGGATTATTTTCGCCAATCGATTATTCACACTTTGTTGATTACGCATCTCAGCAATATCATCAAAGCTTACTGACGAACTGGACAAATAGTCTATGATTTTCGTCAGACACGCTTCGTGAAAGGGGCCATCTAACTCCAGACGCGCGCATTCGTGGCAAACCATATCTGATAATTGGTCCAGAAACGACTCGCGGAGATAGAATTTCCTGGGCACTCGGTAAGATTTCCACTCTGCTTCCGAGTCAATCACTTCTAGTTTTCCAGCCGCCACTAACCGCTGTGCGGCCAGTTCGGCTGCATATTGGTTGATAGGCAGAGAACCCATGGCCTGAGAAAGCTCACTGATTTGACCTGTCGAAAGATCATGTTCGGCCAACGCTTTATTGAACAGGTTCAGCACCATTTGCTCTGCTTCTTCATCTGTATCGGGCCAGTTTTCCAGCACAAACGACTGGGGATCTCTGCGACTTTGAATGAACTGTTTGGCCTCTCGAACCGTTATATCATTCTTATAGTATTGATCATAAAGTGGCAGATTGTACTGTTCCGCGATTTCTATCGCTTCATATCCTTTGATGCTTCTCATGTATCTCCACATCCTTAGCCCTGTATATCGTCCCTCTGTGATCTCTATTGTATTCGAAATCGCACCAATGGTTTTGTCGCAAAACGAAATTAGTATGATCAATTGGATGGGACGCTGATCGATATAGGGCAGAAAAAAGCCTGGGGAAACAAGTGTTAACCGAGTCCCCAGGCACCCCCAAGTATACGTGGATTTTTAGTTAACTCGTCTTCAACATACGCAAGGCTCGATGCCGAATGTCGCCACTGTTCTTGTTTTCATCCGCAGCCAGTTTAGCTAAGCCGCGGATGACGGCTGAACCTGGGTCTTGAGCTAAGGTGACAGGTACTTCGATCCGGTCGCCAAGTGCTTGCTCAATCCGATAACCATTTGCTCCACCGCCGACCAATACGACACCCTTGTCCATGATGTCTCCCACGAGTTCTGGTGGACAAGTTTCAATAGCGCCCCTCACGAGTTCGATGACTTGGTCATAGTGCGACATCAGCGGCGCGACAAATACATCCCGACGGACCTGAACCTTACACGGCAACCCAGTTGCGAGACTGCGTCCTGTCATTTCGTATTCATCTTTTTCCTCGTTGAGTAACTCGTTCTTCACATACTCAACCGCGTGACGACTGACCAAAAAACCATACTCTCGACGAATCGCGTCCATGATTTCTTCGTCAATTCCAAACATGCCACGCGTCATACGACGGGCGGAAACGATACCACGCATGGACAACAGGCCGACTTCTGTTGTGCCTGCACCGAGATCGACAACAAGTGATCCAGACGGCGCATCCATGGGGACATCAGCACCGATGGCAGCCGCAACCAGTGAATCGAAAAATTTCACATTTTTTGCGCCAGCGTTGTGAGCCACCTCTTCCATCCCCCGTTGCTCAACGGACGACAAATCCCACGGAAGGGCAATGAGCATGGGCATCCGCAATGCTGCAAGCCGTGCAAAATTCTGTTCAACGACCGTCTTCAGCAACAATACTGCTGCGTCAGCATCTTTGATGGCCCCAGCTTCAATCGGTCTAGTGATGTCAACTGATTGAGGCGCACGCCCCTCCATTTTCAGTGCGTCGTTTCCAGCAACGATCACACCTTCCGCCCTTCGGGCAACAACACTGGCTTCTGCCACCGTGTCCTCTCTTTTCGAGGTCCGAATCCGTAGTGTGCTTGTCCCGAAGTCGATCATGATAGTCATAAAAGCGCACATCCTCTAAACCGTCTTTTCGACAGTTTTCGAGTCTTACTCCGTCGATGTGGGGGTCCACCGACCCAAACGGACTAAGGAAAATTCTGGGCTATCGTTTATTAACGCAACAGATGTGCTTGTGGTCTATCTATAATCGATTATGATAAGAGCAATTGGTAAAAGTGTACGTCCTGCCACCTTCCAAACTTAAACCCCACTTCTTTGAAACACCCAATATATTCAAAGCCGAGTGATACATGAAGTTTGATGCTTGCCTCGTTACCGCCTGTGATCCCGGCGATAACCACGTGATGTCCGATCTCCCGCGCCCGTTGAAGGATTTCCCGCATCAGGGTCTTACCTATTCCTTGTCCGTGAAATGCTTCATCAACATATACAGATGATTCAACTGTCTTGTCATAGGCAGCTTTGTCTCGAAAACGAGATAGGGAGGCGTAGCCAGCGACCACCCCGTCAACCTCGCAGACAATAAGTGGATGACTATCTGAGTAGTGCGAAAACCACACCTTGCGCTGTTCAAGGGATGACTCTTCCAAATCAAATGTAGCCGCAGAGTTGCGGACGGCTTGATTATAAATTTCTAACAGGTACGGCAAATCTTCGATGACTGCATCGCGTACGACCATTCGTAATCCTACCTTTATGACAACTGAACTTTAGAAGAGCATATTCCGAAGATGGTGAGGACGCAATAGTTGATACGCTTCCAAGATGGACTGGACGACTTAAAGTGGACTCCATTTCGTGATGAACCAAGGTTCTATGAACCAGATTGACGTCGGTAATTGCGCTTTATCATCGCAAACGCCGGATGCATATTGTGCCTCTCATAAAATGTCTGGAGGTGCTCATCACATGAAAGATCGATCATGTAGTAGTCACCCGTTGACGAATCATCGTGTGTACCAACTGATTACCGATGCCTTGACGTCTGTACCTCGGCAACACTTCCAGTAGTGGAATATATGAGCACAAAACACCGTCCGAAATGGCAGTAATGAATCCCACGATATTTGAGGTGACATCATCCACAGCAAGGACGACGTAGCTGCTGCGTCTCAATATTTGCATGTGGACGTCCTTTGATGGCGGATTTGGCCATCCTTCAAAGAAACCATCTGCAATCATATCCACGCTAATGGCCTCAACCGAGGTCTCGTATCTAATCACACGCTCACTCCTCATGGACGTTAGGAGTTAAGGGAAGCAGATTTTCTGGTGTTACCTGGTGGACCAACCGTTGTGTCAAAGGAAGAAGTGCCGCGATAATGAAGACGATGCCTCCGACCGTGGCGACCGTTTGGTAGCCCAAATTTTCCGCCAATGGAACTGCCAGTATCTCGCCGATAGGGATAGTGATGTAGGACCCAAAGTCATCGAATGCGCATACGCGTGAGAGTTTGTCATTTGGAACAGCTTGTTGTAATGAAGTATCCCATGCGATGCCTGAAATCGTCGACCCAGCTCCTGCAAACGCGGCAGCAATGACCAAATACGGCAAGCCGTAACCTTGACCGAGAACAATCATCGGTATACCACTAATAGCGATGGCTATCATGCAGTCACGAAGCGGACGCCGCAACTGCAGTCTGAGCATCACTATGCTTGCGGTGAAAAGACCGACTGATTTTATGCCAAGTGTCAGTCCCCATCCCGCGGAACCAAACGTGTTCATGGCAATAATCGGCCCAAGTACTTGCCACACACCCATCTGGACTAAATTCATCAACGCAAATGCAGCTGTTATCGACCAAATCCAACGCCGACGTCTGAAATACGACCAGCCTTCGCGCATATCTTGAAGCAGTGAACTACCAGCAACCGCAGGATGAGCAGAAATACGAACTCGTGTCAGACAAACAGCGGCGATGAAAAAGCTAGCGGCATCCACCGCAATCCCCCAACCCCCACCAACAGTTGCAACCAATACGCCCGCAACTGTTGGTCCGACCATTCTGGCAGCACTTCTCGATGTACTCAGCAGTGTATTGGCCTGCTTGATATGCTTACTATTCACTATCTCTGGGATAATGCCTCGCATAGCCGGTGACGTAAAAGCTCCCAGCACGCCATTTACAATGGCCAACGGGAAAAGCCAGTCTAGACTCGCCCCGCTCAGGGTGATGACGGCAATTCCTGTCTGCGATAGTCCAGAACCTAAGTTACTAATCAGTATCAGCCTGTCTCGACGGTAACGATCCGCAATACTGCCACCGACAAGCAACATCAAAACGTTAGGTATAATTTCTGCAGCAAGAATATATCCCAACAGATGTTGACCTTGTCGAGCTTGAAGTACGGCAAATGCTAGAGCCACTGGTGTCATGGCACTACCAAATAAGGAAATGGTACGACCAAAGTAAAACCATCGGAACTGGGAACTAGAGAGTGCCCCTGTCTTAAAATTGACCATATGCTCGCGTCTGCTCCCCTTTATTATTCCCGCGGGTTTCATTAGCATAAATTCTTTTTCAGAGCAAGTATAGACTTATAATTTTTTGTGATTTAAACTAATAATATGAAAATCGAGGCAGGTCAATTGTAGTTTGAGTGCTGCATATATCGAACATACGTTCTGATGAAGGCTACTCTCCCTACGAGAGCTTTTTATTATCGGCGTGATCGAGCACTTTGGATGCATCCTCTGTCTGGAATCTCGTTAAAACCCCCTCTAAGTGGTCTATGGTCATCCAATTTTTAACTATCACGCGAACCATGCGAATATTCGGTCCAATCATCATTTGAGTGACCGGGTAGCTTGGTACATGTTGAGGAGCCACTTCATGTTTCCGGCAACTCTGTAGTAGGCATAGTGTCCTTGAAGCACCTGGTTGATTTGTTTCGCCTGCGACTCAATCGACTCATGGCGTATTTTCCGCATCATTTCCTGCGCTTTTCCAATACGTCACTTGATTCGTCGCGTCTCATCGCTCGCCCTGTGATCTGACAGGTACTTTCGTCGATGTGCTTCTACGCACAGATTTCGCCGTACGCAGGCATCCTAGCTACTTAGATGTCTTGGTACTTTCCGAGGTCAGACTCTCACTGACTAGAGGAGCGCGTGCCTCTGGGCGCGCTAAAATCAACAGCCAGATCGCATGTGACAATCGCAGTCTGGCCTTAACATAGTTTGGAACGGATAACTTAGGCTTGAACGTCGATATTTTGACCTATTCCCATGAAGCTGAGATCGGATGACTGACCCGATGCAAGGCTAGCAGCATCCGACTGTTGTTGGCTTGTTGCAGCGGAGACTGCGGACAAAGCAATCAGCTGTGCGGCCGACGCAGCACTTGAAATTTCCATAAGATGTACACCTCCTCGTCAAGTGGATAATTTCGATATAAAATAACGCATACCTTTATTGCGTAGATGGCCTAAAAAATAACCCCATGGGGCCATCGGCTACAATTTTCTTGTACATGATGATGAGGTCTCGCTTCTTGGCTCGGTTGAAAATCACTACCTCGTCATCAACGGCTAATGTAATCCCATTCGCGATTGGCACCGATGCCGTCACGGTCGATGCCGCGTTAGTGCACACGTCCGCATGGAGTCCATCCGAAGCCACGGCATTCACTTTTCCATCCATCCACATTTGGCTGTTGTACACTTCCTCCTCTCTAAGCCATTCGCTGAACCATCCCCTAACCTTCTGTTTGAAGACCCGGTAAAACTGTTCAACAGTCATCGGAGGTTGCTGCATTACGAACCAACTGCTGTCACACGCCATATTGAGCCTGTCATCATGTTCCCCGCCTTAAAGGGGATGTTCTGTGTCTTGACTTGATAATTCCCATTCGTGCCTGTCCAATCGTCGACCAAGGTAATGATGTCTTCCGCGTACGTCATACGTATCAAGGGCGAACTTGGTCTCTCCATTGTCGGTGGATAAAGAAGGTTCGAATGACAGCTTGTTTATCACTCCCGGCCCCCAACATGATCGGGATAGATTCTCCGTGTGATCCCGGGACGAATGTATTCCCACCGTCAACACTCACGCTCATCGCGACATTCGTTCCCACCGGGATATCCGAGGACCATGGGAGAGATGTGGATTCGACGATTCCATAAGTATCTAGACTTATGGGGGGTGAGTCGCGGGTACCGGACGGCTGATACGCTGTGAAGTGTGTCGCTATCCAGTCATCTCAAAAACACTGATGCATCTTGTGTCCCGTCAGACTGAGTAGTGCTATCGTAACCGGTTGAACCATCCATGCCATCGCTGTCATTCCATGACGAGGAACCGACTAAAGCGACCGCCAATGTCTCACCCCAAATCAAAAAGCCGCCCCAAATGGACGGCTGGATATTGAACATTCGCACCAGTCAGTTCAATGAGAAAAACCACAAAAAAACACCCCGGATTTGGAGTGTTTTTATAGCCCATCATTTTTACTGTGGTGAATTTTATTTCGTTCTTCTTGGAATCTCTGTGGTCTGATAGAAGCTAATTTGTTTGTCGTGTATTTCATTCAAAGCAATGGTTACATTCCTACTTGTTTCAACGTTCGATAGCCGTTTGGCACCTGCTTGTAACTGGCGTGCCCTCATAGCAGCCATGATCACAATGGAGAATTTACTACCGAACATGTCGGTCAATGAATCAATTGAGGGATATAACATTCGATTTCGCCTCCCGTATCATACGCTAATTCGTCGTACTGTACAGGTTGCGATCCTGAACATTCAGTATATCATATTGACCCCGTACCACAATTCAAAACGTTTGCCCATTTTCGTGCAGGTTCCACAATCAATTCGGTTTCCACTGGTCAAAAATCTTCTGCACCCTTATTCAATCTTGCGCATTCGCACCAGTTAGTTCAATTTAAAGATATGGTTGCAAGTCTATATCCTGAAATATTCATAGCGTGATCGCGAAGGGACTGTAAACGCAAGCGGCACAAGTCTATAGGAGGGATTTGTCGATTCACTTAAAAGGTGACGTGAGCACATAGGAAAAGAGCCCAACCTTTGGTAGTGTTAAGGTGTCGAAGCCAAACACAACAAAGGAGTGCTCTTCTATTGAAAAGCCTACAAGAGAATGTCATGAACTTCAACCCTCGGATGAAGGTGAATTTTGACGGCGGTGACTTGACCTCGGATGCTGGACTACTCCTATACAAAGAATTTGATCACAAATTGGGTCTATTCGAGGCTGTGGAAGACCTACTTGTAGTTCATGATTCGGTCTTACATCGTGATCATCCGAACAGTGACGTGGTTCTTCAGAAACTGTATCAGCATATAGCTGGCTACCATACTGACGACCACGCAGATGATCTAGCCGTTGAGCCGTTGCTCAATGCGCAGTTGGGAAAAGAACGCTTGGCCTCACAACCCACGCTGTCTCGTTTTAACGATAAGGCGGATATGGAGACTGTAAAATCTCTGGAACATGTGAATGAAACGCTGCAGCGCCGCGTGTATGCTATAAAGCCCCAGAATCAATTCGTCTTTGATATGGATTCATCCGGCTTTGCTGCTTACGGAAAACAGCATGGCGCGAATTTCAATTACCACTATCAGCAACATGGATTTCATCCGTTGTTTTGTTTCGACGGATTGATAGGTGATTGCCTGCGGTCCGAGCTCCGTGCGGGGAACGTGTTCACTTCCCGTCAAGTCGTCCGGTTTGTCGGACCCGTTCTGAAACGGTACGAGACATGGTCACCGAACTCGCTCATTGTCATTCGTGGCGACAGTGGATTTGCCGTTCCAGGACTGTTTGAGTTGGCAGAGACTAATAGCCATAAATATGCAATACGCTTGAAATCAAACGCCCGTCTACAGTCTATTGCGCAGGTCATGGCGGATCCACTGCTAAACCCTGAAAGGTTACATGAACGACAAGTTCATTACAAGGAATTCATGTATCAAGCATCCAGTTGGGAACATGCCCGCCGAGTGGTCGTTAAGATGGAGCGTCCAGCAGGAGAACTCTTGTTTCAATTCACATTTATCGTGACCAATATGACGCTGCAGCCCAAAAACGTCATTCGCTTTTACTGTCAGCGCGGTCACATGGAGAATTTCATCAAAGAAGCTAAGAATGGATTTGCTTGTGACAAAATGAGCAGTACGGCCTTTGAATCGAATGCCGTAAAACTCCAGATAGCGATGCTCGCATACAACTTCAACAACTGGTTTCGTCGGCTCTGCTTACCGGAAAAGACTCGCTCGGAAGTCTGGATAATCGTTTCTTTGATGCGATCGTTTACGTTAGGGCGGGCCATTAAGTAAATTGGCGTAGGAGGGAGTGTCTTGCCAAGGTCAACTTGTACAAGTTTTCCGGTCTCCAATTCTTCCTGAACGATAATTTTCTGAAGGAACGCAACGCCAAGCCCCTTGCGCACCATCATCTTCAACCAGCCAACATTATTGATTTCCACCTGGCGATACTCTTTTAGATGATGTTTTTCCAAATGATGAGCAATCAATTTTGTCGTAAAGGACTCGCGGTTATACACAATGATTCGTTCGCTTTCCAAATCCGAAAAATCCACCTCGCGCATGTTAGCCAATGGATGATCCGGTGCACAGACCAGGATGTTTTGTTCATTCGCAACACGAATGAAAGACACATTTTCAACCGGTTCTGTTGGACGCAAGTAGGTAAATCCCAAGTCGACTGTTCCTTGCTGAATTTCCTCCATTAATTGCTCGTTGGCACTGATTCTCAATTTGAATTCACAGGTTGGAAACTGATCGTAGAGAACCTTCAGAACCTCTGGCATGATCTCCACGCCCATATGGTTGGGACAGGATATCTGGATCCTTTCTGGAGCAACAGACGTTTCCTTCAACACATCCAGCCCTTGCTGGATGAACTGAAACGCCTGTTCAAAGTACGGATGAACCTTTTTCCCGGCATCCGTGAGGACAATTTTCCTGCCATTCTCTCTCTGAAACAGCGTGCTTTGCAGTTGCTGTTCAAGTTGTTGAATACGAACACTGATTGTAGGCTGACTGATAAACAGGGCGTCTGCTGCGGCAGAAAAACTCCCCTTTTGAACCACCATAAGAAACGCTTCAATATTCTTTAATTCCAAATACATGTCACCACGCTACCATCAAGTTGAGTTCTCTGGCGTACAGCCATTTGAGATCGATGCATTTAATAGCATCTTACTTCCATGGTGACACAGTAACTAGTAACGGATTTGGTTCACCTTGCCCACCTGCGGTGCGAAGAGCTAAATCTGTATCACATAAGCCATAATCATGCGAGTTCATAACACGGAGGGGAAACTTACCAGAGGCTACAAAGTCGATTGCCATCTTGACGGAATGGTAACTGTGCCCACGTACACCCTTTACCGTAAGGCTCTTTTCATATATGACGTCGAGATCGAGGTCTTGAAAGAGTTTCTTCTTGAGGGCTCCCAGGAGCACGACTCCGCGTTTTTTCGCTACCTGTAGCGAACTGACAACCGGTTCGGTGCCTCCGCTGGTGACATCCAGTACGACATCGGCCATCCTTCCTCCCGTTATCTCCGCCACTCTCTCAACTAAATCTTCTGAACTCACATTGACGGTATAATCAGCTCCGAGCCTACCAGCCAATTCCAATCGCCGAATACTGCTGGTTCGACCAGTGACGATCACGGTTTCGGCACCCGCTGCTTTAGCAGCCAGCGCACATGCTAAGCCTTGTTGTCCAGGGCCTTGAATGACGACAACCTGGCCAGGTCCAACACCAGCCACCGTGCTCATCCACTCAAACCCGTTCGACACGGGCAGGATAAGAGCAGCCTCTACAGCGGGCACATGGTTAGGAATCTTGTGTACAACTGCGTTCGGGTGCAGATACATATACTGACTAAAACCGCCAAATAGACTCGGTGAAACGTCAATCGGTGTCGCA
Organism: Alicyclobacillus dauci; assembly: GCF_026651605.1. Classification (GTDB taxonomy): domain Bacteria; phylum Bacillota; class Bacilli; order Alicyclobacillales; family Alicyclobacillaceae; genus Alicyclobacillus; species Alicyclobacillus dauci. The sequence goes on from NZ_CP104064.1 coordinate 2,616,053, forward strand.
CCGTACCGAATGCCCGTCCGCGGATCTGTTTCCGAACACAGTCGGTAGTAACCCGTTCTGCACAAATCACACTGTCCGCAAGGAATGTACTCTTCCATTGCAATCCGATCACCCTCTTTGATACCCCAACGCTGTGACGCGACTTCACCAATGCGGTCAACATAACCAACGACATGATGACCCAAAATCATCGGTGCACTGAAATTCCGATAATGAGATACGTCCGTTCCACAGACCCCGACAATTTCAACTCTCAAAATCCCCGCATCCGGCGCTATCCTCGGAAGCTCAAGCTCGCGAATCTCCGTTTCCAACACACCGATTGCCACCGCAGATTGCGACTTTTCACTCACAATAGTTCATCTCCAACAAACATTTTTGAAGTGCGATGATCAGTACCCTACCAGGTTGCTCTCGGACACCATAATCGTTCTATGTCAGACTGCCTCAAAATCCTTCTCTGTTAGTTTTAGCGCGTCTTGTGCGCCCTCGTGAAATGGCAGACCTTTCGGTAGTAAGACAGATGCAGCCCGAACACGATGGCTTTCGGCATCCAGTGCCGGCAATATTTCACCTTTTTCGTGCGAGCGAACCGCATCCAACAGGCAACGACGCGCTTTGATAATCGCCGTATCACTCGTCCCAAGTCGCTCAAGTGAACGATCCGCGATTGGCCCAGCACTAACTTGTACCGCATGGTCTTCCATTCCCACACCAAAAATACCGGCAAAGGACTCTCTGCGCTTTTGCATATCGCGATCGATTAGGAAGTCATTCTCCTTATTCGCCACTGTACGGAATGTCCCAGGAATCAATTTGGCATGGATCCCCACACCAGATTTCATCTGCTCAACTTCCTCTTCTGTCAAATCCCGTCCTGGTGTCCAACTCCAACTCCATACCCAACAATTTTCGTCATCAATGGGGACCCAAGCGTGACCTCCACGAGGTGCGCCCCCAAATGGTGGGATCATCGTATACCACGGCATGATAAACTGCGTGATTCGCCAGTAGTAATTGTCCTCGTCTGCGTCCCGACGCGCACCGATAAGCAACCCATAATCTGTCTCCATCACTTCAAATCGCGGTGCTGTGTCTTTAGCGAGTAGAGTTGTACTGCTGCTTTGCTTCGAAACCCCTAGATTGCCCACCGATCCCGAATGCAAAATAGAAACGTGGCTCGAGTCAATCCCGCCCTCTAGGCCCTGAAAGTAATTGCACTCTTCGATTTTTTTTGAGATGTAACGTTGACTGTCTGGGACCATCATCCATTCCTGCTCTGGGAGTTCTGGCTTATACGCCGGATCGCCCATGTAAGTCCAAATGATTCCACCGCGTTCTTCGCAAGGGTAAGACTTGATTCGAATTTTGTTTTTGAAATTGCTTTCGGCGGGTTCAGATGGGAGATCTACGCAGTTTCCCTCTACATCAAATTTCCACCCATGGTAGGCGCACCGGATCCCGCACTCTTCATTGCGGCCGTAAAAAAGTGAAACTCTGCGGTGCGGACAGTATTCATCGACCAATCCAACTCTTCCACTTGTGTCTCTAAATGCGATGAGCTCTTCGCCCAGCAACTTCACCCGGACTTGTGGGCAATCGGGATACGGGAGTTCCTCAGTCATTAGAGCTGGTATCCAGTAACGGCGGAGAACTTCACCCATCGGTGTTCCAGCCCCCGTTTGGGTCAACGTTTTATTGTCTTGGTAAGATAGCATATTCCTCTCTCCCATCATGTCGAGTTGTTGCTGTTCATTCTCGCGGAAGAGTTAAGCGGTTTCAAATTGTTTGTTTTAATCGTACCCATAGAGAAAATTAATACTTCTTTCGGTATTGGTTTTCTCTATGGGTGCAATTACAGTTATTTATTTGAGTTACTTTACTAAATTGCCATATAATTTTGCGTGACAGGGATGATATTGATCTCAAGAGGTCTCTGATGAAAGAAGGACTGTCTCATGACAGACAAAGAACTTAGGGAAATCATTATCCGATGTTATCGCGGGAAAACGATCGCCATTCTCGGATACCGAGATGCCTCTTCGAGACAACGGGCTGCGTTTTTGCGCGATCACGGTATCCATGTTCTCATCGGCCTCCGGACAGACGATGAATATTGGCACGATGCGGAGATGGACGGCTTTACGGTCCTTCCTGTTTGGGAAGCCGCCGAGCAAGCTCAGATAGCGCAATCTTACTAACCGCCAGTCAATCAGCCAATCCTTTACAATAGCTGCAAATCTCCCTCATGCGTGGCAGGAAACAAAGCAGGGACCTCTCCATGTGGGAAGTCCCTGCTTTCATGTTAAACAAGCGGTGTCGCGAGTTATGGGGCGAATTAGTTGCCGGCGGCTATCAGTGTTTTGATAGCCTTGACGAGCGCGATCGCTGCATCACCTGCCGACAAATTGCTGTTCGGCTCAAACTTGCCGCTGACAAGTGGAATGATTCCCTCGTCGCTCACGATGGTTGCCGCTCCGCGTTCGGATGAAGGAATGGCACTCGAATCGGAATACGGATACTTGAAGAATGTAGCGTTCGACGTTGGTCCGCTCCAACCCATCCACTGAACGATCCACTGGGCCGCTTGGAGACGTGTCAAAGATGCAGACGGATTGACGTTTCCGTTGTTTTTCAACCACCCTTGCAGGATGGCCTCGGACAAGTCGGACGCGTACGGGTCAGTCGCCTTAACGTCTGGAAATTGTGGTGACGGCGTACTGCCAATGTTCATGTTGTAAGCCCGACTGAGCCATTGAATGAACTGCTCTCGGCTAATCGGATCTTTTGCAGAGAGCGACTTGTCCCCGGGCACAATGATACTGTGTTCCTTTAGGAGTGCCAAAGCTTGGTCGGCTTGAGTCGTACCCTTCGGAAGGGGCACGGACGGATTTAAATCCCCAAACGGCTGCTGCGTGATCCAATTCCCCGTCAAGGCGTTTAATGTACCCGGACCATACGGCATTGGTGCGCCTGCGTAAACAAGCTGTGCAGTCGAACCATAGGAAATCTGAAACGGCCCGGTTTTTGAGGTGGGCAGCGTTTCAGGTAGGTCGTACTGGAGAACGACGGGATCGCGCTTGATGTACGCTGATTTCGCCGCTTGAGCAGAAATGGCTTTCGATGGGTCCGGGAATTGCGAACTGACATCGTCATCTAGATTAAAGTTTTCCACTTGGCCAGTTACTTCGTTGACACTGACTTGTAATCCCCGGAAGGGAATGCCATTTACAAGAAACACATACTGCTCGTAAGCCGTATCCGGTTGACCGAAGATCATGCTGTTTGGATCTCGCGCAATCGCACCCGTCATAGTTGGAAACAGTTTCTTCACGAAGTCGTCAGCAACAGTTTGCGCTTGTGCGTCCGACAGCGAAGATGAAGCGCCGCTACTCGCGGAACTCGGCTGGCTATTATAGTTATAACTGAGAATTACCCCATCAGTGGCATCAACCGTTACCGACACATTGTCATTGTTTTGATTTGTCAAACTGACATTCCACGTCTGGTGACCCGAAAACGGACCGCCAAAATAACTTGTGCCTTGTCCAGAACCAGACGGCGTCCAGGCATCGCCAGTGAGTCCAAGGAGGCTACGCACCTCATTTTCCGCATCAGACTGTGTCATAGACTCCGTTTTCGGTGTGGGGAACGTTGCAGGACCGCCTGGGACGATCGGCTGAGGCGTAGCAGCCGATTGGCTGTCGTTGGTCGGTTTTCCATCAACGCCCACTGACTGCCCTGTGGTCGCATCGATCATGGGTGCGCCAAGACCGTACACTGACTTTGATGCCGAGACAGGAAGGTAGACCAACTGAATGGGACTTGAACCGTGCATGTTGAATGATCGTTGGTACTGCAGTTGTAACTGCAGGTTATCGATGAACTTTTGCTGGGCCGTGGTCTTATCAAGTACCGAAGAGGGCTTGCTTGGGAAGCTAACATCATGCCAACTCAGGTTATAGTTCACCAGATTGCCGGAGCTATCGAGATCGACCTCGGCCTGATTAAAAGGGGCAGGAATGCCATCGACCTCTTCTACAAAGAGAAATGAGTATCCGCTGTTCATTGCACCAGAAGTGGGTTGTAATGTTAATTTTGCCGCCTTGCTTGGCGCGAGCTTGTTCAACCAGTCGTTCGCCATTTTCGTCGCAGCACTGAGCGTGACAGGTTTGGAAGCGTCCCAGCCTTGACCGTTATTATTATTAAATTGCAGCACGTCGCCCGTGGTCGCATCCACCGTGGCATGTGCGAAATTGGAACTGAGATTCGGTCCTGCCTGCTGACGGAATGCCATTTGATTCCAGTTCACCTCGTAGACCATCCGGGTAGATTGAGATGGATCAGACTGCAAGGTCACCATTGGGTTTTGGATCTCTTTCGATAGACTTGGAAATAACTTAGTAACGATGTTCATCGCATCGGTTTGCGACACCTTTGGCTGCTGGGGACTTGACCCCGGACTTGTCGCAGACGTCGTCGCGTTTGACGGAGTATCAGTTGCCGCGAGGGCAGTCGAGTAGCCAGCGCCAAGAACCAACATCGCGCCAACGGCCCCGACCCCCACACGTCGTAACTTCATCACAAATGATCACACTCCCGAATGGTTTTAGAGACATTTACTTTTTAGTCCAACCAAAATATCCCTATGTATCCATCCTATCAGTTATGCAGAGTATCATCTATACTTTTCTGACAAATATTAAAAATATTAATAACTCAACTTTCGCAGAGCGGATCGGACAAGTAGGCCCTGATATAACTAGGTAAATCGTTAATCCACTGCTGGAGTTGACTCTGAATCAGTTTTGTAAGTCTCTTGCTGGTTTTCTTGGATACGTCGTTAATCAATTCGACGAGTTGGCTCAATGCAACTGCCCAATCTAATTCGTTCACCTCGTCACAGAGAGCCAAAAACAGACCACCCAACGTACGCTCATCAGTACTTTGGCGGTGCTGCCAAGCCAGCAAGATATACCGTGAGAATACAATCGTCGTGTGACTAATCAGCATGTCGTACGAGCGACCTTGAAATTCCTTCTGCAGGCGTAACAACGACTTGGTGCATTTGAAGAATACCTCTATGTCCCAACGGATGCCGTAAATCTGGATGATTTCCTCTTCTGTTAGGGAACAGTCGGTGCATAGGACGGCCAACCATTCCTTCTTGTTACTTCGGTGACGAACGAACACCATGACAACGGGTATTCCCGGGGCTAATTGAGTATGAATGGAACGTAAGATGGTTTTCTTCATCCCCTGCACAGGCGTCGCAGCGTAATACAATTCCTTTAAGGACAAACGGCGTCCTCCGACCACATATCGTTTGTTGTCAGCCTTGACCATGCCGATGACATCGAGTCCCCGGTCAAGAATGGATTGAATGAGTGGTGCATGCGTAAACCAACTGTCCATTAAGACATACGAGGCGCCCATTCCTGCAGCCAGGGCACGTTCAATCATGGCAGGAATCAATTCCGGTGTGGGACGAAGTGCTTCCATTCGCCGCTTGTACCCGTGTGTTCGTTTGTCAATCGAGCCAATCATGCCATTCACTTGCGATTTCAGTGAACTAAGCAGGGAAAAGTCCACAGGAATAAACGTATGTCCGTCCGACCAACCCAGTGTCAGCATGCGAAACCCTTTGTAGTAACAGTTTCGGGCGTGATCCTTGAATCGAGCCAGTAATTCCACGGATTTGCTTCGGTTTCGTTCGTACATCGAATCATCCAGAACAAATACGCTGACCCGCTCACAGGACGTCAGAGAAGTTGTCTTGTTCACAACTTCTACACTGAGAAATAACAAGAACCGACGCCATGCAAAACCGCTGTGATTCAAAAAACGGTACACAGCATCCTTCCCGGGAAACGACTCTCCCTTGGAACTTTCCAGAAGCTGAAACCAGTTTCGATGATGGAAAATCAGGACAAAGACGATTTGAAACAGATAGGCACATGTAAATCCGAACTTCTTGGTGATTCCAGCCTTACGCAAGTATTTGAAAACCTTCAGTTCCCGAAAAACAGGTTGAATTTCAATTGGCAATTGATTGTTCTCCACTTGATGCCCTATCATTAGGGAAAGCACCTCTTCCGAATGGTAGTGTTTTGTCGCAAATTCACTTTACCAAACGGAGTGGTGTTTTTATGTTGTCAAACATCCTTTTCGAATCGGTGTAAAGCACCATTGTTCATGGCTTTAACTCGTTTTTCGGGCTGCGAAAGTTGAGTTAATAAGTAGAAAACATCTCATGATTCAGAAGTGACATCGTCGTCATTGTCCGGATTGGTTGACTTTACGAGCCCGTTTATCATCGTATAGTCGAACGTCCGCAGTCCTGTAGCAATCGTCAAATGTTTCCCCGTCAATGCCCCATACTACCCCACCTACACTCACTGAATTGCCTGGACACTGTTCGACAACCGCTGTCTGAATGAGGGACAAGGTACCACCCGGGTCAGTCACATCCGAAGGGAAGACAACGATAAACTCGTCGCCGCCGATTCTCGCGGCCAACCAGTCCGGCTGCACGGAATTCGTCAGTACACTGGCAACATCTCGCAGGGCCTGATCACCGGCGGGATGCCCGTGTACATCGTTGATGTTTTTGAGATTATCCATATCGATCACACCGACGACCAAATACATCTGTGCCTCGCCGGCGCGACTTATCATCAGTGGCAGAACGCATTCATCTCAAGCCACCCCACCACTTAATCCACGTTGATGGATACCGCTTTCATTGCGCTGTCAGCGGCTCTATCGTCCTTCAATAGGCATTGCAGGTTGTCATCTACCCTGAAAGTTGGGTTTTCGCTTCTCCATCATCGCCTGAATCCCCTCACGAACATCGTCAGTACCGAAACACTGTCTGATGAACGCTAGTTCGTTCTTTAACTGAGGGACAAGTGGCGTGTCATAACTTGAATAAACCAGTCGCTTGGACAACGTCATGGCAATGGGCGGACCAGATGCGAGCTCACGGGCAAATGCCTGCACGGTCTCAAGCAGTTGTGACCCTTCGACTACCTGGTTTAACAGGCCTAATCTATCAGCCTCGGCTGCATCCACGTCACGACCGGTGAGAATGAGTTCCATCGCTTTCGTGTGCCCGACAAGTCGTGGCAGAAAGTACGTCATTCCTGCATCCGGGCTGAGGGCACGACGAATATAGCCCGTCGTTAGCTTGGCCTCTTCGCTCATAAATCGGAAATCACACGCGAGGGCCAAGGACAGCCCTGCACCGGCAGCAACCCCGTTAATGGCAGCAATGATGGGTTTGTCATTATGAACGACGCTTTCAATTAACCGCCCCACCCATTCAAGCTCATCGAGTCGACCAAACCTACTAGTAGGCGAAAGATCACCGTTGGTAAAAGTAGATAAATCCAAGCCGCTAGAAAAACCTCTACCCCGACCAGTGATGATGACGACCCGAACGTCGTCATCGCGGGAAGCATCATTGAGGGCTTGAATGAGATTACTGCTCAGGCCATCGTCAAACGCATTTAACCGATCCGGTCGATTTAATGTCAATATTCGAACACCTTGGGCATCTTGGATCAAGAGATTGTCCACAAGAAAACTCCCTTCAAACTATCAACACCAATTTCCAGTGTTCACTACGTACGAATCTACCAGATGTCTTTATTCTATCATGGCGGCAATGGGACAGAGGACCACTTTCTCCAAAAATGGTGCACCTGTCTCAAATACACGTATTGACACTAATTCGATGATGATCTAATTTGTTAATCATAAAATTTGATCTTGGAATGGGGTTGCACGATGACGGAACAAGACATTCAACAGCTTGTCCAACACTTAAAAGTTTTGGCAGATGAAAGTCGACTGCGCATTCTCGGTATGCTGGCGACCCGCAAGTCAAGCGTCGAGGAGCTAGCTGCTTATTTGAATTTGAAGCCACCGACAGTATCGCATCATCTCAACAAATTACGGGAGGTTGGGTTGGTGTCCATGTATGCGGAAGGAAACACGCACATTTATGAGTTCCGCCCGGAAACGTTGCTTCGCATGAATCGGGAACTCCTTACACCAGAGAAACTATCACACATGGTATCAGACGTGAACGGTGATGAATGGGACCGAAAAGTACTGCGCGATTTCCTGAACGGGCAGGAATTGAAAGAAATACCCGCCAGTCGAAAGAAACGCACGGTGATTCTCAAGTGGTTGGCTGACAAGTTTGAGTACGGACGCCAGTATCAAGAATCGGAAGTGAACGAAATCATCGGGCGCCATCACCCGGACTTCGCAACGCTGCGCCGAGAACTCGTCGGCAACCGCTTGATGGACCGGAAAGATGGGATTTACTGGCGGATCGAATGGGATAGCCAATGAGAGGATTTTTTGAACTATTCCGCCAGGAACCAGATTATTTGCGGCTGACCATGGGTGGGTTGGTTAGCGGCGTCGGCGACTGGTTCAATTCCGTTGCCGTCATGAGTCTACTCCTGCTGTTTACACACAGTGGGTTGTCCATTGCAATCCTGCTCTCCTTGCGGACAATTCCATCCCTTTTCATAGGGCCAATTGCCGGCGTACTAGCGGACAAGGTGAATCGAAAAGCGATCTTAGTTGTAACTGACATTGCAAGAGCGATAGTCGCATTATCCTTTTTGTTCGTACACAGTGAACATCAAATTTGGATTGCATATACAGCGACATTTGCTTTGGTCGTGTTTACATCCCTGTTTAATCCGGCCCGATTTGCCATTGTCCCACAAGTTGTTCGCGCGTCAAATCTGTCGTTGGCCAATGCACCTCAAAAGTCAACTTTTGGTGCTGTACTGGCTGTGGGATCACTGGCCGGTGGGGCTATAACGGCTATCTGGGGTGTCAACGTCGCTTTCATCATCAATTCACTTTCGTTTTTGTGCTCGGCGGCACTATGCCTATCCATACACCCCAAGTCGATGGGTGAATCCGTACGTGAACGCACACATGAGCGGGCAGGAACGAGCCAAAAGTTAATGGGCCTATTGATATCCTCTCGTACCGTGCGGGCAATTTTTCTCATGCAGGTGATCTGGCCCGTTGGCGGTGGTATCATCAACGTTTTACTCAGTGTTTATGCCTTTCAAGTCTTTCATGCCGAGAACCAGGGGGTAGGGTTACTGTATGGAAGCCTGGGTGTCGGATTTATTGTCGGGGGCATGCTCACACAAAAATTCACAAAATTCGGAGGTCCGACGATTCTTGTTGGTCTACTCATGGAAGGATCCTGTCACTTTGCTCTTTCACAGTCTCCGAATATCTGGATCGGCGCAGTGTTCCTGTTCATCGCAACACTCGGGGCCGGAATCAGCAACGCCATGATCACAACAATTTTAATGCAGACGGTGAACAAACGGGTTCAAGGGCGTATTTTCGCCCTATTTGGAACAACGTCCGACTTTATCCTTGGTATTTCCATGTTGCTTGCCGGATTGGCTTTGACACACGTCCATCCGCGGACTCTTGGTGCTGTCGGCGGTCTCGTCATGGTTTGTAGTGCACTGTGTTCGGGGTGGATGCTGGTCCGGGCAGGCACATTCTCGTCGTTCCGAGTTGATTCCTCAAAAACGGGCTGACACGAAAAAGATGTTCGCGTCAGCCTTGGCCTTTGTTTCATGCGAGATTACCTTTCGTTTCACTTTCAAGTACGGTCTCCTGAGTGTCTGGATACGGAAACAACTCGGACATTCGGACCGTTCGCCCGTATTCGTTTTTAAATACGACATGTTCCCGTGTCAATTGACGTGGACTCTCTAGTCCACAAGCTGCTGCGAGGGCGAATACGCCTTCGCGCATCTGGAGAACGTAGTTCATCACGCGCCACTGTTTTTCTTCGGGCGCCAAAGCTGCTTGGTACCTCGGATCGGTTGTTGTGATACCCGTCGGACACTTGCCTGTATGACATTGCATGGCCATAATGCAGCCATTTGCCATCATGAACCCTCGTGCGGAGTTTACACAATCTGCCCCAAGGGCCAGTGCTATCGCCACTTTGTCTGATGTGACGAGCTTACCAGAAGCGAAAATGCGAATTCGATCTCGTACACCGTATCGGCGACAAGCGTCATCGAGCAGGACGAGCGCGGAGAACAGCGGTAGGCCCATACCGTCTGCCATCGCTTTGAACGTTGCACCCGATCCTCCTTCACTGCCATCGACCGTGATGAAGTCGGGATAGATATCCATTTTCTTTATGGTGGAAAACCAGTCATCCAGCTTCGTGCCGTCGCCAATGACAATTTTAACTCCGACGGGTTTTCCACCCAGGGCTTGCAGATGCTCAACGAAACGTAATGCATCCGCTGAATTTTTCAAAAATGGAAACCGATTTGGAGAGTTAACTGTTTTCCCAATGGGAACGCGTCGAATCTGTGAGATTTTATGGTTTACTTTCGAGCCCTCGAGGTGTCCGCCGCGGATCTTCGCACCTTGGTGGAACTTCAGTTCAAATGCCTTGATGTTTTCGTGTTGGGCCAACGCCGTAAATGCCTCGTCGGAAAAATTTCCTTCGTCGTCCCGATACCCAAATAGCCCCGGGCCAATTTGTGCTACCACATCCACACCAGTAGCCAAGTGGTCAGGTGCGACTCCACCTTCACCGGTATTGATCCACGATCCGCCGGCCATACGCGCACCATTGCCCGTCGACTGAATATAGTGCTCGCCCACAGCCCCGTAGGAAGTCGCCGAAGCTCCGAACATGCCTTTGACAACCCAAGGATGATTCCGATCCGCTCCAACGACAATGGCGTCCCTGTCAGGGTACATCCACTTGTTAGGCTGATCCCTCTCTTGATGTTCACGCCGTGTGAACAGACCCTCATGGACAATTCGATACTTACGGCCTTCCTCAGCCGAGGAATGATCAACCTGTAATTCGTCGACCAGTTTCGGAAACAAATCGTTTGACAGGTAGAGACCCGGTTTCTCGTAGTCCCGCTTCGCACCAAATGAAATTAAGTCCGTACGATATTTTGATGCAAAGACAACCGCTAGAAAATCCGCCCGAGAAAACGGTTTGCCCTGCGTATCGCCGTCAAACCAGTACTGGCGAAACTCCGGCCCCATCTTCTCAAGCAAATATCGCATCCACCCGAGATAGGGGTGGGCCCGAATGATGGAGTGTTGAGGCCGTCTAGACAAAAAGTAAAGATACAGCAGTCCACCAACCGGGACCAAAACCAGTATTGCAAACACGACAATCAATAGAATGAGTATAACGGTAACCAGAGATACTCCCTCCACTCACTATGGATTAAATCGGTGCAAAGACCCGTGTATCATCTAAAATATACCACAGCTAAAAATACACCCTAGCTTGCAGGGCTAAAGGCCAAGGACACTTGTCCAGACCGAAAGCGTATGCTCTCCGAACAGCGTTTGTATTCCTCGTACGTTTTCATATGCCAATGTTGGATAGCCTTGTGGCGCATACTTATCGCCTGCGGCAGGATCCAAAGCGTAATACATCTGAAATCCGTGCAAATTGAGTTGTTTCGTTTCCTCCGCTTCAACCTGAACTGCCTCTTGCAGCTCCGTGTTCTTAGGAAACCCTACGTTCACGATAACAGGCAAACGGCTCAACTCACTCTTATGTGAAGAGAGCAACTCCAACGTACGTTGACAGTGCGGACACCAATAGGCGACAAAGAGAATAGGTGTTTGTCGAGCATCCAACACGACTCTCTTCCCCGCTGCGGTGAGTACAGAGACATGCGTATAATCAACGTCGGTAGCTGGTGATGGATCGACCTTTGTATCTGGCGTTACCACGAGTTCACGCGTGCGATTTTGAAAAGCCAGCTTCGGTTTTGCCGCACTTGTCCCATTTGTCGTCGTATCTGTACCATTGGTAACCGTTGCACAACCCGAAGCGAGTAGAAGGGATAACACCCCCGATGAAATCAGGGTAAACAATCGGTTCAAACGAATCACGCCTTTGTTCATTACTGTATTCGACACTGTACTCAACCTGTCCGAATAAACAAAGACCCAGCAGCAACCGGCTACTAGGTCACCATATGTTCAATTTAGGTTAAAGTCGTGCGAACAGCAATGTTTCATAGGAAATGACTGATACGAATTGGAAACCGGCAAACGGCTTATCCGATGAGTTCATTCTGCGCCAGTACCCCACTCTACGCTACGGCGTGACCAAGCTACCCATTCGAATGTGCTGTGTGAGGCGAACGGTGAGATCGTACTTGAGAAACGGCGTTACAAGATAGATACCGCGAAAATACGACAGCGCTGCGTCACAGAGCCGTTCGGCCAGCTGGTAGCCCGCTTCCCCCGCCTGGTCCGGTGTCGCTTCTCGCATGGCCAGAAGAACGTCTTCCGGAATGGTGATACCCGGAACCTGGTGATGGAGAAACTCAGCGTTGCGGAGACTCGTGAGCGGCATGATGCCAATCATCACTGGAACACCCAAGTCGCGTGTGGCAAGGGCAATTTGCTCCATGGTTCGCTCGTCGTAAACTGGCTGCGTCATGACGTAGTCGGCACCAGCTTCAACTTTGCGTCGCAACCGTTCCACCGCCTTGGGAAAGTTGCGAACGTGCGGATTGAACGCCGTGCCAATGACAAACTGAGCCGGCTTTTTGAGTTGCTTACCCGAGAAGCCGACGCCCTCGTTCAGCCGTCTCACCATCTTGGTTAAGTCGATTGACGAGACGTCATATACGGAACTTGCACCAGGAAGGTCTCCGTAACGAGATGGATCTCCTGTGATAAGCAGAATATTGCGGATGCCTAATACATGCAACCCCATAAGGTGCGACTGCTGCCCTATCAAATTTCGATCCCGGCATGTCACATGCACCAGCGGCTCAATGCCGAACTGCTTGAGCATGCTCGCCAGCGCCATGTTACTCACACGCACCGTACCCAGCGAATTGTCTGCCATCGTGATCATGTCGGCACCGGCCGCTCGCAGCTCGCGAGCCCCTTGAATAAACCGTTCGCATTCGAGCGTTTTAGGCGGATCGAGCTCCACGATGACCGTGGCTTGCGTCTTCAACTTGTCGACTAGCGACTCACCCATGGGACGGATCACTTCATAAGGGGTCTCTTCCACAACCCGGGCTGGCGTTCGATTCGCGTCTGACTCGCGCTTTCTCACCGGCGAATTGAAGTCCGCAAGTTCCCCCACCGCACCCAGTTCCTGCAGTCTCTCGACAAGTACACGGATATGCGCCGGAGTGGTACCGCAACAGCCACCTAACCATGTGACACCAAGCTTGGCGATCTCAAGCATGACGTCAGCGAAATTTTGCTCGTCACCGGTGTACGACAATGCGTCGTTTTCACTTCGTTGCAAAATCCCCCCGTTCGGCACTGCCGCAAATGTGCCAACGGTAAGCGACAAGGATTCCGTACGGGCCAAGACGACAGTTGAGGCCGGTTACGTCAGCACCTGCCTCGCGCAAAGACTGAAACGACTCCTGTAGAGGAACCCCATCCCGCGTGACGCCAACTTCTTCAGGTGATAAGTTCGCAACGATTGGCAATGTGGTCAGCGATCGGACGATGCGAAGTGCGAGCATCAGTTCTTCTAGATCCGGGAAGGTCTCCAAGACGATGCCTTGGACACCGGCGTCGAGCAAAACTTCCGCTTGCTCGCGATATTCCGCTGCAAGTGCCTCCCGCTCCTCGTCAAACAGTGCGCCCCCGTAGCGTCCCGCACCTTGGATCGGGCCAATGGTGCCGTAGACCGAAGCTCTTTCACCGGCCGCCCGGAAGGCGATCTCGACGGCCGCACGATTCACAGCGCTCACTTGCTCGCGCAGTCCGTGCCGGGCCAAACTTCGCCCATTGGCCGCAAACGTATTCGTCTGAATGACGGTGGCACCAGCCTCGACATACGAGCGATGGACTTCTTCTACTAGTTTTGCCGAAGAAAGATTCAATTCCTCCGCACAGACCCGAATTGGTACGCCACATTGATGCAGGTAGGTGGCCATTGCACCATCACCGACGACATACGTCCGACTTCCAACACGAATTCCTTGTGGCGAGCGGTGCCCAGCTTCTGTGCTCATGTCGAATCTCTCCTCCTCTTCCTCAGGTAGGGACAAGCCGTGAAAGTGAGTCATTCAACGTTAAAGTACTTCGCTTCCGGATGGCTGAATGCCAGCGCGGAAACGGACGCTTCCGGATCCATCATGAATCCATCCGTCAACTGGACGCCGATATCCTCCGGATGCAGTAAATCGAACAATGTCGCCTGCTGCTCTAAGTCCGGACAGGCTGGATAGCCGAAGGAAACACGAATCCCTTGATACCGCGCAATAAAACGTTCTCGCATGGTCATATGGACCGGATCGGGAAATCCCCACATGTCGCGCAACATCTGGTGCATTCGCTCCGCGAACGCCTCTGCGAGTTCCAGTGCAATGGACTGCAGGGCGTGCGATCGCAGGTACTCCCCAGCTGTCTTGAGCCGCTCCGCCTCTTCTCGAATTGCGCTTCCCGTCGTCAGCGTCATCATGGCCATATAATCCTTGGTGCCGTTGCCGACAGGGCGAACGAAGTCCGCTACACACAAATGCGGCGGCTTCGCCTGGCGAGGGAACGGAATTCTCGCTCGCACGGAATTCCCGTCCGCCGTGTACACAACGACGTCGTTACCATCCGCTTCAACAGGAAAAAACTGATAGACCGCGTTGGCTTTGATCCAGTTTTTTGCTTCCGCCTCATAAATGAGCGCGTCCACCATGTCGAGGAGGTCCAGCGCCTGCCTATCGCCTTCCGCTATCCGCTTCTCTACGTTTCCACTGAGTCCGAGATGTTTCCCCAGGAGCATTTGCAAGTTCAGATAGGGCCGAATCATGCGAAGCGGATAGTCTCTCAATATGTGTCGTTCCAAATCTGGTGGAACAAACACTGGTGCATCACGGCTTATATCCGACCGCGCGCGTGTTGTCGTTGTTGTTGGAGTCGGCACGGCTGATGCTCCGTCGAGAAATTTCTGCCTGTCCGCCTCGTTCTGTGCCAACAGCTCACCACGCTGAGTTTCGTTCATCAACTGATTGGCAAAATCCAGGCCTTCCATTGCGTCCTTCGCGTAGATCACTGGACCGTCATACTGATTCGCGATCTTCGTGAGCGTAAATTTTTTCGTCAGGGCAGCTCCTCCGACCAGAAGCGGCAAGTCGATCCCGGCATGGCGAAAGTCATCCGCAGTGACGACCATCTGCTGAGCGGACTTGACGAGGAGTCCCGACAGACCGATCATGTCAGGCCGATGCTCCCGCACCGCTTGGATCAGTTGCTCAGGTGCGACTTTGATCCCGAGATTCACGACGTCAAAGCCATTGTTGGCCAAGATAATCTCAACCAAGTTCTTGCCGATGTCATGCACATCACCCTTCACAGTCGCCAAAATAAGTCGACCTTTCGAGTGAGTCCCGGACTTTTCCATGTGCGGCTCGAGATAAGCGACCGCCGCTTTCATCACCTCAGCACTTTGCAGGACCTCTGCCACAATTAGTTCGTTCCGGTTAAACAGACGTCCAACTTCCGTCATGCCATCCATCAGCGGTCCGTTGATGATATCGAGGGGTGGAGACGACATCAGAGCCTCATCGAGGTCCGCAAACAGTCCATCCTTTGTTCCTTCAACGACATAACGGGCCAAACGATCCGCAAGCGGGAGATCCTGTACAGCGACCGTTGACGTCACTTTCTTCTCGCGGTAACGGGCTGTGAATTCAGCGACGAGATCGTCCGTCGTTTCAAACAGGAGTCTATCGGACAAGACACGTTCCTCTTCTGGGATAGACGCATACCGCTCCAGCCGTTCACTGTTGACGATGGCGTAAGTCAGTCCCGCCTTCGTACAGTGATAGAGGAAAACAGCATTTAACACCTCGCGACCTGCTGGCGGTAAGCCGAACGACACATTGCTTACACCGAGAATTGTCGGACATTCCGGCAGACGTTCACGGAGAATGCGGATGGCCTCAACCGTTTCCAAGGCGGATCCGATATACTTCTCATCGCCCGTACCTACTGGGAACGTGAGCGGATCGATGATGATGTCACTTTTGCGCATTCCGTACTTCTCCACCAGCAGTGATACGATCCGCTGAGCAATCTCCACTTTCCGCTCCCGCGTGACAGCCATGCCGGATTCATCGATTGTACCTACGACAAGTGCCGCCCCGTACGCCTTGGCCAATTGCGCGTACGACGCAAGCCTCGGCTCCCCATCCTCCAAGTTCGTCGAGTTAATGATGGATTTCCCCTGGATGTGCTTGAGAGACGATTCAACGACAGCTGCATCGGTTGAGTCGATCATGATGGGCACTTTGACTTTACGGACCGCTAGCGGCAGTAGACTCCGCATGTCAGCAAGTTCATCCCGATCGGGATCAGCGAGGCAAATGTCGATGACTTGAGCCCCAGAGCGGACTTGCGACCGTGCAACTTCAGCCGCAGCGTCAAAGTCGCCGTCAGCAATGAGGCGACGAAACTTTCGAGAGCCAATGACGTTCGTCCGCTCGCCCACGATGATTGGTCGAATATCGTCATCCAGGACGAGTCCATCCATTCCCGCAACCGCGTGCGGGTGCGCCTCCGCAAGCGCTCTTGGGGCTAGGCCTTCTAGTTGTTTCGCCAGTTCACGAATATGTTCCGGCGTGGTGCCACAACAGCCACCGGCGATGTTCAACCATCCTTCACGCGCGAAATCAGACATCTTCTTCGCAAACGCGTACGGTGTCTCCAAATAGCAACCCTCTTCGTCCGGCAATCCGGCGTTCGGATGGCAGCTTACTGCACATTCAGACAATGAGGAGAGCGCTCGAACGTGATCGCGCATGAGTTCAGGGCCTGTTGCGCAATTGATACCGACTGCAAACGGATGTAAATGCTCCACAGACAGGTAGAACGCCTCGATAGACTGGCCAGCCAAGGTGGTACCCATGGTTTCGATGGTGCCACTCACCATGACGGGAATTTGACGGGACAGTTTTTCAGACACCCGCTTAACTGCCAACCCGGCGGCTTTGACATTGAGCATATCTTGAGATGTCTCAATCATGAGAAAATCCGCCCCGCCAACCATCAATCCTTCAGCTTGAACCGCATAGCTTTCCACCAACTCGTCGAACGTTGCCCCTCCTGTTACGGAGAGGCTCTTGGTCGTAGGTCCCATCGATCCGGCCACAAAACGGGGCCGATCAGCCGTACTGTGCGCGTCCGCCGTCTCCCTGGCAAGCAGGGCTGACAATCGGCTAATTTCATACGCCTGGTCACCGAGCTCATACTCCGCCAACACGAGCGGTGTGCTCCCGAAAGAGTTGGTTTCTACAATATCGGCTCCAGCCGCGAGGTAAGCCGAGTGAATACTGCGAATGAGGTCTGGTCTGGTGACATTGAGGTATTCATTACACCCCTCAAGTTCGGGTCCCCCGAAATCATCAGCCGTGAGATCCGCTTGTTGTATCATCGTGCCCATGGCGCCGTCCAGAATGAGAATACGTTCTTTTATGATTGATTGAATAGAATGCGACACAGGCTTTCACTCACAATCTAGGAACAAATATTGCAAACATTGTAGCATAGGACCTAAAGACAGGTAAGACTATGAGGCTTTTGTTACCGTTGTGCGTGTTGCGGCGCGCTGGTGGAGTCCAAAACGATAGGCAAAATATAGTATTGGCGCTAGGACGACGAGGATTGTTACACCGATATCCACGGCCCGCGTTAATCCGAAGCGATCCGACAATTGTAAAAAGAGTGGTGCCCCAATGGAAAAACCAAGTACGTAAGCTGCATTGTAAATCCCATTCATAGCACCGCGAACGGCATCCGGAGACTCGTCGTTCACCACCCACGTGAACAGAGTACATAAGATTGCGGACCCAATGCCCCAGCAAGCGCTCGTCAAATAAACGACTGGATAACTGTGTGCGTGCGCTAGGAGCAGTGTGGCACCAGCAAGTAGCAGTGTACCCGCCCCTATCAGCCGATGAAGATTTCGGACTTGACTCCATCGAGCGAAACATGCTGACACACTAATCCACAGAATTCCGAGCGGCAGGAACAAGAGACCGTTTGAAAAGGAACTGTGTCCACCAGTTGGCACCATAGGGAGCAGTGCACAGACACCAAAATAGACAACACCAAATACCATCGCACCAACGACAGTTAGCGCAAGCCCCGGTCTTTTCATAGCTACTCGCATAGACAATGCGTAGGAAGATACAGTCAGTTTCTCCGCACCCCCGTCAAGTTGTCGCTGCACGTTCAAACGAAGGCACAGTGCAGCCGATACCAGAGCAGTCCCGTAAAGAATGAAGACACCCTTCCACCACACTGATGCAACCGAACCCCCAAGAAACGGCACGAGCGCTTCTGCAACAGCAATGGCAGCACCAAAGTACGCAAAAGCCTGTCTTCGTCCTTTCCCCGGCGGATAGATGTCCCCGATCATGCTGTCTACCATCGGCTGAATGCCGGCCGATCCCACACCCATCACGGCACGACCGACCAAGATGAGAAGTGGATCACCCGTCCAAACCGGTACCGTACCGCCAATCGCAAATAGTATCAGGCCCAACGTCAGCACAGACCTGCGACCCAAAAAATCGGAAATTATCCCGAGCACAGGTGTTGATAAAACATAAGCTGCAGCATACAGCGTGATCATCCACCCAATAAAATTAAGTGGTTGGTGTAAGTGAGACGCCAAGACGCTTTCCGCAGGAAAGAGAATTGAATTCGGTAGCATAGCAACAATTGATGCGAACAGAAGAATGAACAGCCATGAACGGCGTTCCATGCGCACCCACCCCTTCCCTTTAACTGATAAGCGTCATGACTGGATGATTCAATGAGGAAGGGCATAGAAAAAGGACTGCCCGGTGCGGACAGCCCTGTCGAGAGGTGTGATTCGTCTGTCAACCATTTGACTGTCGTCGTCCGTGCTTGATGTTCGCGCGATGATACTGTTTCCACGGAATAACCGCATCCAATCGAGTACTCATCATGTGATTTCGACGTTCGACGAACGATTCGAAATGACGATTCTGTTCCAGCGCACCGACGAAAGCAAAATTGTCATTATGATTCTCAGTATGCTGACCTGACATCACGCCACCCCCACTATGGTTTACCCGATGACAGACGAGGTCATGTATCCGTCACATGATCAGGCTTGAATCCTCTCGTTTAGCCAAGCCGCGATCTCAGAGATGGCCACACGCGTCTGTTCCATGCTATCCCGATGACGGATGGTCACTGCTTGGTCGCTCTCGGACTCGAAGTCATAAGTGATGCAAAATGGTGTCCCGATCTCGTCGTGACGCCGATACCGTTTACCGATTGAGCCTGTCTCATCATAATCGACACTAAACTGCTTGGACAACTGTTGGAACAGTTGTGTCGCCCCGTCGCCCAACTTTTTGGAGAGCGGGAAAACGGCTGCGTGGAACGGCGCGATCGACGGATGCAGACGCATTACGACACGTGTATCGTTTTCGCCCACTTCTTCCTCGTCGTACGCATCGGCGAAAATAGCCAAGAACAAGCGATCCACACCAATTGACGGTTCGATGCAGTACGGAATGAACGGCTCTGTGCCCTCCTCTTGTACCGTCATGTTCTCACCCGAGTGTTCGGCATGTGCTCGCAAGTCAAAGTCCGTACGATCCGCAACACCGAGCAACTCACCCCAACCAAACGGGAAACGGTACTCGACGTCGGTGGTTGCGGTGCTGTAGTGGGACAACTGTTCCTTTTCGTGGTCGCGGAGGCGCAGGTTTTCTTCCTTCATCCCGATGGACAGCAACCAGTCATAGCAGAACTGACGCCAGTGCTGGAACCACTTCAGGTCTTCGCCAGGCGCGCAGAAAAATTCAAGCTCCATCTGCTCAAACTCACGCGTTCTAAACGTAAAGTTGCCGGGTGTAATTTCATTTCGGAAACTCTTCCCGACTTGTCCGATACCGAACGGTAGTTTTTTGCGCATGGTGCGCTGTACGTTTTTAAAGTTCACAAAAATTCCCTGCGCGGTTTCCGGACGCAGGTACACTTCGCTTGCCGCGTCCTCAGTGACACCTTGGTGTGTTTTGAACATCATGTTAAACTGGCGAACGCTCGTAAAGTCGTGTGCCCCACAGTCGGGGCAAGCGACATCGTACGTTTGCAACAGTTCATCCATCTTGGAAAATGGAAGTCCGTCGACGATAATTTCTTCGCCCTTCGCTTCAGCAGCGGATTCAATGAGCTTATCGGCCCGGAATCGAGACTTGCACTGACGACAATCGACCATCGGATCGTTAAAGTTCCCCACGTGTCCGGAAGCCACCCATACGTTTCGGTTCATGAGAATGGCTGAATCCAATCCCACATTGTACGGGTTTTGCTCGATGAACTGCTTCCACCAGGCGCGTTTGATGTTTTGCTTCATCTGAGCACCGAGGGGACCATAGTCCCACGTATTCGCGAGCCCCCCGTAAATTTCCGAGCCCGGGAATATAAATCCCCGGCGCTTAGCTAATGATACAAGTTGATCCATCGTCGTTTGCATATCGTTCCTCCCGTAACCATTCAATACGGCTATCATACTGGAAGTTTGCTTCCCGAATCAATTGTAATTGAGTTTTAACCATACAATCGTCAGTGTGAACCTACTTACGGGACGTGTATAATGGAGAACGGTTCACCACGTTTCGTACGACAAGCGTGGCGGAGAGGAGTTCAGACAATTGACAGAGAGAGACATCCAGATGGTCTTTTTAGATATCGACGGAACATTGTATGTGGATGGCAAATTGGTGCCGAGTGGCGTCAAGGCTGTTGAGTCTTTACTTGAACAAGGAATTCCAGTGGCCCTGTGCACTGGCCGCTCCGTGTTACACGCACAGTCCGTTCAAGATGCCCTACAAGTGCCGTACGGAATTTACTTTAACGGCGGACTTGTCAAGTCATTACAGGAGGAACTGTTCTCCACGCCGTTCGAGCAAGAGGACGTTCGCGCCATTTATGAATACGCGCACGCGAATCACATTTCAACGGTGATTCATACACATGACCGAGCCTTGGCGTTTGAACCCGTACCAGAGCGCTACTACCCCGTGCTCAGGTCGTTCGACTTTCCAGTAATCGATGTCATCCAGGCTGGGGAAGACGCGCTCAAACAACTGAAGGTATTTCAAATCAATGCATTTATGACAAAGGAATGGGACACGGACTTTGAAGAACGGTTTCCCGCCTGTTATATCTACCGTTGGGATCGACATGCAGTGGATTTCCAGCGTCGTAAATCCGACAAATCCATTGGGGCCCTTCATCTCCTCAAGCGTTTAGGCATATCACCCGACAGAGCCGTCCACATAGGTGATGGTGGCAACGACATCGGTATGTTCCGAACACTTGGGTACTCATATGCAATGGGAAATGCAACGGACGATGTCAAACAAGCCGCAAAGCGTGTAACTGCAAGCGCGACCGAAGACGGTGTTGCAAAGGCACTCGCAGAACTAGGTCTCATTACGATTTAACGCAGTTACTCCTATCAGCCTCCCCTTGCCATTGCGAACAAATGTTTGCCATCTGTGACGAAGTTGTGATACGATGACGGCAAAAGAAGGCAAGGGATGTGTGCAACCGTGAGCCAACTCACTGCCCGGCAAGAGGCGATTCTCGAATTTATTCGCAAAAATCTCAATGACAAGGGATATCCTCCTTCCGTTCGGGAAATAGGCGAAGCGGTTGGTCTAGCTTCGAGCTCAACGGTGCACGGCCACCTTGAACGATTACAACAGAAAGGGTTTATCCGTCGAGACCCAACGAAACCAAGGGCACTTGAGATCCTTTCTGACCATCATAACCATATTGGGCGAACTGGGCACGAATCGGTGCCAACCATGGCCCCCATCATTGGCCGGGTAACCGCTGGTTTACCAATCACGGCGTTCGAGGATGTCCAGGGTTACCTTCCTCTTCCATCAGAATTCACGAGAGATGACGAAGTCTATGTGCTGCGAGTGGTTGGGGACAGCATGATCGAGGCGGGGATCCTCGACGGGGATATGGTCATCGTTCGCCGCCAGGCAGATGCGGTGAACGGGGATATCGTCGTCGCCATGACAGAGGATGACGAGGCCACGGTGAAACGGTTTTATCGGGAACATGGCCACGTACGTCTTCAGCCCGAGAACAGTCAAATGGAGCCGCTCATTTATCCAGACGTGGTGATTCTCGGGAAAGTGATTGGCGTATTTCGTAGCCTAAGATGAGATACGCAATAAACCTCCAATAACGTCACGAAGTCCCCGGAGATTTCTCACGGGGCTTCCTTCGTACATCTAATCTATCCTTCTCACCTCTTGTACCCAGCTTGACTCCGAAAGCGCCCCTCGAAGGATCCACTGAAACAACGCGACCAACGTAAGCGAGGGATTCCTCCAGCAACTGCCGAATACGTAGCAAACAAGTAGCATTATATTTTGATTATTCGGGTGATAGTTGAACGATTAGGAGGGACCTCATGAACTGTCCTTTTACTGGCAAAGTCGCTCTTGTAACAGGTGGGGCCAGTGGAATCGGCAAAGCTGTTGTAAAACGTTTTGCCAAGCACGGTGCCGCGGTGGTGGTTGCCGATAATTCTCCTGTTGGATATGAACTGTCGAAAGCGTGCAGACAGCTAGGCCAACGTGTTGAATTTACAATGGCCGACGTGCGAAATACGCTGGATTTAACAAAAGCAGTTGATCTGGCGCAAGATCGTTTTGGGGGACTCGATATCTTAGTCAATAGTGCCGGTATATTCCCAAGAGGCACACTGGAAGAAACGACAGATGATCTGTGGGACCGAATTATGGACATCAACTTGAAAGGTGTGTACCATGCGTGTCGCGCAGTCGTACCCGCGCTCATCGACCAGGGTGGCGGTGTCATTATTAATATCGGTTCCCTCAATGCGTTTGGAGGTACACCAGACCTGTTTGCCTACTCTACATCCAAAGGGGCCGTCACTACCCTGACAATGAACCTGGCTCGTGCTTTAGCAAAACACGGGATACGTGTGAATTGCGTACATCCTGGATGGGTCGTTACGGAGGGCGAGATGGATATTCAATTGCAAGCAGGACAACCCGAAAACTGGATGGTAACGGGAGCCTCTAAGATACCGCTCGGGCGCTTGCAGACTCCTGACGACATCGCCTCATGCGTCTTATTTTTGGCATCGGACGATGCGTGCCAGATCACCGGGCAGTCACTGGCCGTCGACGGTGGGCTACGGTTTGAATACTAAAGCGCGAGCCCATCACGCGTGACATAGGTCGTCGGTCATCTCCCACTCTCTACGGTGATAGGGAGAAACATGGACAAGTTTCCCGTAATGGGGCTCCCCACACGCAAAAAGAGTCCCGAAGGGACCCCTCCAATGAGAAACGATCCAACAAGCATTGAGCCAGTGTAGCTCCCCTCCCACGTCTTCACAGTAACTTGTGGCATTGGCGTATATTTTTGATAGACCATGGGTTGTGTGGCATAGTACGGGGTATTGTCACTAGCCGTCATGCGGCCTTGTTCATCGACGATGGACACACCGCCCCCCTCGCGCCCCCACACGGGCTTGCGAACATATTTTTTCCCAGTCAACGCCTCCGCTGAAACGTACGTCGGAAGAAAATATGTTTCAATCGTTTGGTGCTGCTCTTCTGTGTAGATTGGATGATTTGCTTCATGCAGCGCCCATATGACAGCCAAAGTTCCCTTGGCCTGACACAAAGCCGCACTCGGAGGATTAATAAGTCGAACCTTACCACTTGCGACATGCTCCAAGAATATATCTCCGATTGCAAGGCCGTTCTCGCCCTTATCTCGACTGAAATATTCGAGCGGGTACAATCGGTACAACCAGCGAATTGGCTCACCCCGTGCAGTGAAAACACCCTCAGATGAGACCCGAATGTCGCTCAACGGCACATATTGTGTCTCGCGCAGACCGGAGTTGCGACGAACGAACTTCGTGGTCATTCTATCTTCCTCATGCCACCCATATGAAGAAAAATAAACTGTATCTGTCTCTGGAATAGCGTAAGCCTTGCGAAGCTCAGCAAACGCCAAACGAATGGCGTCTTCCATCCTATTTGGAGATGCCACCTTAAAATATCGGCAAACTGCTTCGTTGCAGACGGCGCTTTCCACAACTCCTGTTGGCGTGTCACAGTTGAGCTCGATGACTCGAATGTCATCTCCTGCTACAATCAGGTCCAGATGAGCAAAGTAACTAAACAACTGACTCGGAATTTGTACCGCTTGCCAAGTGTTCTGTGGCAGGTGGAGATCGCGGTACAGTCCTGGGCTACTTTGAAGAAAGGCGACCGTTCGGTTCAGCACGTCCGCGATTCGCGTTGTCGCTCTCACGATTCGCTCATACTCGCTCACGTGCATCCGATACAGATCTAACAAGTAATACTGATAATCGATCCCCTTCTCTTCGAGGTATCCCCAAGTGAACCCTTGTAATTTCAGCAGATCGTTGAGCGTACTCCACTCCTTGTAATACGCTGCATCCCGAATCAACTTGTCACCCTCCAGTATCACCGTGGCCGCCTGCCTCTTCATCGCCGCCGAAGCCACCGTGCGCGCCGCTCACTTTCGTACCACCGCCACCCGTAGTGGTGGTATTGTTCCCGTCGTTCGTGCATCCAGAAGCGAGAAAGATGGTCGCTGCTGCAGTCACTGCGAGTACAAATTTCCTATTCACCAAGTCACCACCTTAAGACTGTCGTACACATATTATATATTCTAGGAAAAACAGGTGAACTAGTGAATATTGGTCTTGACGAATGGAATCCGGGGCGTCGGCCGTTTGGACCGCGGTCAAGGTGCCGCAACTTGACGGCAAGTGATCCGGCTCAAGAAAAAAGCTGCCCAACCAGGCCATGGAGACCTGTAGGGCAGCTTTCCTTCGGCTTTCCGCACGCCTGCTGTTCAGTACAGCGTCATATACTGTTCACGTTCCCATTCCGTCACTTGCGTGCGGAACATGTTCCACTCAATGCGCTTTGCCTCGATGAAGTGTACCAGCACATGTTCACCCAAAGCATTTGTCAAGACTTCGTCAGCCACAAGCGCTTCGATAGCTTCGTTCAAGTTGGCTGGTAGACTGCGAATGCCAACTTCTTCTTTCTCGGCATCTGTCATGATGTAAATGTTCCGGTTTACTGGGTCAGCTAACTCCAAACTGCGTTCGATCCCGTCCAGTCCAGACGCGAGCAATGCAGCAATAGCGAAGTACGGGTTACAGGATGGGTCTGGGCTGCGAACCTCAATCCGTGTGCTTTGTCCACGCGCTGCCGGAACACGAACCAGCGGTGAACGGTTCTTGCCGCTCCATGCAATGTAGCTTGGCGCTTCGTAGCCAGGGACAAGGCGTTTATAAGAGTTGATAGTCGGATTACAGACCGCCGTGAAACCAGGGGCATGCTTGAGAATGCCCGCCAAGAAATGGCGTGCTGTACCGCTCAAGCCCAACTCGTCAGACTCGTCATAGAACGCGTTCTTCTCACCGTTGAACAGCGACAAGTGAGCGTGCATACCAGAACCGTTGATACCATACAGCGGTTTTGGCATAAATGTGGCGTGAAGACCGTGTTGACGTGCAATGGTCTTGACAACCAATCGGAATGTCGCGATGTTATCCGCTGCCTCGACGGCATCCGCGTATTTGAAGTCGATCTCGTGTTGACCAGGCGCAACTTCGTGGTGTGACGCTTCAATTTCAAAACCCATGTTCTCCAGTGTGAGGACAATGTCGCGTCGGCAGTTTTCGCCGAGATCGACAGGCGCCCAGTCGAAATAACCACCTTCGTCGTTCACCTGATCGGTCGGTTTGCCGTTAGCGTCCATCTTGAACAGGAAGAATTCCGGTTCTGGACCCACGTTGAAAGAAGTGAAGCCAAGGTTTTTTGCGCGCTCAAGAACATTCTTCAAAACGGAACGCGGATCCCCGGGGAACGGCGATCCATCTGGGAGATAAATATCACAAATGAGACGAGCGATTTTTCCTTGTGGTGTGTCCCAAGGGAACACGAGCCACGTTGAGCGATCCGGCACAAGATACATGTCAGATTCCTCAATGCGCACAAAGCCTTCGATGGACGAGCCGTCAAACATAATTTTGTTATCAAGTGCCTTTGGAAGTTGATCGACTGGAATTTCTACATTCTTCACAATACCAAGCAAATCGGTAAACTGTAGACGTACATAGCGGACATTGCTGGCCTCAGCGTGTTGTAGAATCTCGTCCTTCTCGTACTGTTTGCGCATCTCGTAATCCCCCATCATCAACGTTTTCGATAAAAGCGAGAGAGGTCTCCTTGGAAGTGCGACTCAGTCTGCGAGCGATTATGCAGCATTTCGCGTTCCAACCATTTGTAGACTTCGGTATCCGATGGTTCTGATTTAGTCATGGACTTGTTGCGGGCTTTGCGGCTTTCCATCTCCGCGAAGTTGCGTTTGACGCCTGCCATGTTGTGCCCCTCGTCAAGCCACTCCCGAATCAGCATGAGTCGTTCAACATCGGCGAATGAGAATTGCCTCTGTTTTCCCGCCGTGCGGGCTGGCTGAATGAGCTCATGTTCTTCGTAATACCGAATTTGCCGAGCGCTCAATCCCGTCAGTTTTTGGACTGTGCCGATTGAGAACAACGGCAGTTGGCGACGGTCATTTAAATCCATCGAGCGTCCCCCATCTCACGTGCTCTTGTATAACATCCTAGCATGGTTACGAAACTGCGACAATAAGCTATGTCAGGTTTTTTAACATAGCTCTGGTGCAATTTGTTGAATCACTCTGTGAAGGGCTATCACGACATGTTCATACGTTAGTCCGCCTTGTATGTACGCAACATACGGCGGTCGCATAGGGGCGTCGGACGACAGTTCTAGTGAAGCACCTTGTATGAATGTCCCCGCCGCCATGACGACAGCGTCCTCGTAGCCAGCCATGGCGTCTGCAAACGGGACGACGTGTGAGTCGATAGGTGCTGTCGACTGGATCGCACGACAAAACTGGAGAAGCCGATCTTTATCGCCAAGTTGAACGGATAAGATGAGATCCGTACGAGGCTCGCTCGGCTTTGGTGAAACATCATAGCCCAGTCCAGAGAGCGCCCGTGCGAACAAAATCGATCCGCGTACAGCCTGAGAAACCGTGTGTGGTGCTAAGAAGAGTCCTTGATAGAAAAGTGTCATATACGGTCCAGTCGGCCCGTATTCGGCACCCGTTCCTGGCGCGACAAGGCGAGCAGCCACCTGATCGATAACCGATGCCTTTCCCACGATGTAGCCACCTGTAGGGGCAATGCCTCCTCCGGGATTTTTGATGAGGGAACCCATGACCATATCAGCGCCGACATGGGATGGTTCTTGTTCTTCTACGAATTCGCCATAACAGTTATCAACACCGATCAACACATGCGGATGAAACGTTTTTATAGAAGCAAAAGCAGCAGCGAGGGTGCTTACCGTCAAAGCGGGACGTGCCCCATACCCTCGCGATCGTTGAAACATGACTAGTTTCGTGCGGGTCGTGATGGTGGCATGGAGGGCGTCGAGATCGATATCGCCGTTGCCCCGCAAGTTTACCACGCGTGTCGAAATGCCCCACTCAGCCAAGCTGCCCACTGCGTCGCGTATCCCTGTCACGCCGTGAAGTGTATCGTAGGGCAACCCGGTGGCAAACACCAGTTCGTCACCCGGGCGCAGAACCCCAAATAGACCGAGTGTGATGGCGTGTGTGCCCGAAACGATCTGCGGCCGCACCAGCGCCGCCTCTGCGCCAAACACCATTGCGAACGCTGACTCGTATTTCTCTCGCCCAACGTCAGACAGGCCATACCCAGACGTGCCCTGCAGGTCAATCTGTGAAATTTGATTTGCCCAAAAGGCCTGTAACACACGTTCTTGATTGGTTAGGGCAATTTGCCCTACACGTTCTGCTTGTTCCGCAATGTCCCGTTCGCAGTTACGGATATATTCATGAATTCGGTTTGTCATTCGTACTCCCATCTTGTCGCTGTTGCTGCCATATGTGTGCATCCCGACGGCTCGTCACAGCCGTGACAAGCCACTCCTCAGGCGAAACCGGATCTGCTGACTCAATTCGTCCATTGCGAAGCAGTTGGTCCCAAATGACATCATCCGGGTGAGTATGAAGCGTCACGCGGACTTCATCCAACATGATCTGCCGTTCAACGGCAGCATACAAAGCATCGAGAGACTCCCCCATGGCTGATCCGTACAGTGTCTCCAACGCATGTACGTCCGGAGCCGGTTGTCCCTCTGCGACATCCATTTTATTGAAAAACGTAATAACCGGCTTGTCCAAGGCATTGAGGTCTCTTAGAACCTGCCGGGTGGTCTCGAGGTGAGACATTGGCTCATGTCCAGCGTCGACAACAATGACGATGAGGTCCGCGTACCTTGTTTCCTCCAGCGTCGCCTTGAACGCTTCGATCAAGTGGTGCGGCAAGTCCTCAACGAACCCAACTGTGTCGATGACGATGTACGGATTTCCTAGTTTCGTTTGAACTTGTCGGGCGGTGGGATCGAGCGTGTCAAACAGGCGATTCTGCCCCGTGACCACCGTCTCCCTGCCTTTATCTCGAACCCACTTGGATTGCAGGGTTGTCTTACCGGCATTGGTGTACCCGACCAAGGCGACAACCGGGACATCCCGACGCCGGCGCTTGCGAGCCGTACTTCGTTGCTTTTCAATTTCCGTGAGTTCTCTGCGGAGGTAACTCATGCGTGTTCGAATCCGCCGCCGGTCCATCTCCAGCTGCGTTTCACCAGGACCACGTGTCCCAATTCCCCCGCCAAGCCTTGACAATTCGACGCCACGACCAGTCAGTCGTGGCATGAGATAGTTGAGTTGTGCCATTTCAACCTGAACGCGCCCTTCACGTGTCTGCGCGCGTTTGGCAAAGATATCTAGAATTAATTGCGTCCGATCAATGACACGGCACGGAAGCAATCGTTCCAAGTTGCGAACTTGTGCAGGCGAGAGCTCTCGATCCGCCACAACTAAGTCCGCTTCATTCACTTCAGCCAAGTTTGACAATTCCTCAATCTTGCCCGCCCCGAGGAAAGTCCGTCCGTCCACCTGCGCCCGCTTTTGCATCACGACAGCGATGACGGTTGCCCCTGCAGCTTCACAAAGTCCATTGAGTTCTTGCTCACGGTAGGCAAATCGGTCATCCGCTTCTTGACCGACTTGACACATGGCAAGTATGACGCGGTTTTCATCAGCCTGCACAGGACTCACCCCTGATTCTGCGAGTGTAGGAATGGATATACCTGTCTATCATCGCAAATCGGGCAGTGTTGTTCAAGTTGCACTTGGGATCGCAGCAGGATGGGAATCTCAGCCTCGGCCTGTCGCTTCCCTTCTCTGCGTCCCGAGATTCGTCCCATCCGATACACCACGAGAAGTACCGTGAGCGCACACGCAAACCAGAGCACGATGGTCAAAAGTCATCCATCCCTTCATATTCCGTCATGACCAGTTTCGTCGTGGTCAAATCAAACACGATATTCAACACCACCAAGGCAATGAGCGCAATCAATGTCCACGATACCTGTGCGTAAATGGCCAAACAAAAGACAATGAGTATCGCAAACAAGACTTCCCCCATTCCGAATCGCACGACAACGTTTACTTGCCCGCTCTCCAGATCTTTCTTTCGATCCATCACATCGTCCAACCAGTCAATGAAACTCATCATCCCAACACCCCAGAGGGCGTCCCGCCAACCTACCAACATCACGCAGAGGACAACGGCCATGACGATTTCCATATATGCTGGTAACCGGGACGGGAGCCGTTCGTCCATCCGTGTAAACATCCCCACAGCATAACTGCTTAGAAACACAGCCAGTGAGACTTGCGCGTTTGCCATCATGGCGATGGCAAAACACACGAGGCTGTACGGTAAGCAAGCCCGCCCCAGCCGAGCAGCCAGCGTGCGTTTTCCACGACAGAGATCGTAGTCAGCGTCGAGTGCGTCATCCATGAGCTTGACGGTAGCCCCAGCGAACAACAGCGCGATAAACACGTGAACCACGTCAGACCAATCGCCAAACATACCGCTTCACCTCATGAAATCCGCTTCCCTCTCGTGCCGATATGGGTATCACTTTTTCCTTATCGAAGTACTGCTTCAGCCACCGCAGGCCATCTTTTGCTGAAGGCAAATCCATTTTGTTCGCGAGTACAATGTAGGCGGATCGAGATCGTCCCAAAGCCAACATCTGCTCATCCAAAGCGTGCAATCGAAACGTTTTTCCGTCGCGCATGGCATGTAACTCCTGTCCGATCATCGCCGCATCGATCACGTGGATAATGGCCTTAGCGTCGACCATGGACCGAAGCGTTTGGGCCATCGCTTTCCGAACGGTAGGATCTTGGTGCAATCCATCCGCCAACCCTGCACTATCGGTCACTTTGACCATTCGATCCGCCTTCCCCCGCGGGACGGGCAAAAATAGTGTCTGCAACTCTCGCGTTCGATGTGGATCCCCCGATGAAAGCAGTTGCTCCGCTTCGCTCAAGGGCATCCGACGGCGTTCTCGAACGCCGTCTGTTCGTTCTACCATCCACTGTAGTTCTCGTAGCCCCAAAAACCGTGCGAATCTGAGGCAGAACGATGTCTTTCCAGCATTGGTTTGCCCGATGACAAGGCTGTCGCCATTCATTTCATCGCCCCCTATACGAAATCGACAGCTTGAAGCGTCAAGAGATCGTCGCGTTGTGGACTTTGAACATCAAACAAGCGAACCGCGTGTTGACGCACGGCGCGTTCAATCATGTTTCGCACCCACCTTGCATTACTGAACGGTTCGCTTCCCGCCCCTTCCGTGAGCGCATGTTTGATGTGACGGCGTAACTTGAGCTCGGCGTCCGTACTCAGACGGTACTGTCGACTCGCAGCAGCCTGCTTCGCGATCTGAAACAATGCTTGTGCATCATAGTCCGGAAAATGAATCTGAATGGGAAACCGACTCGGCAATCCTGGATTTGTACTGAGAAACCATTTCATTTCTCGTTCATAACCCGCAAGAATTGTAATGAACTGGTCTTTATAATCCTCCATGCCCTTGCCCAAAGAAGAAATTATTAGAGTCGTCGACAGCCAACTGAATGCGAATCTCGTCCTCACCGACGACCACCTGTCGAACAACCTTGTCGACGAGTGCCTTTTTGTCCTCGTCTCCAATTCCGTTTACTAAATACCGTAAAAGCCGTGTCGTCCTCGGTCGGCCACCTCCTTCATCGACATTCCGCTCGTGAGCCGTCAGCTCCACATCGATTGAACTGACCGCCGTTTGCAAAGTACGAATATCCCTATCCAAAGCCCCCATGGCATCATCAAGCTCCAATTCCGTAATTCGATCTTTTACACGCAGTTGCAGCCAACGTGCCCGTTCCCTGCGCTTCTCTTCGAGTGCCTTCAATATGCGATCCCGTCGTGATATCAACTTCCCTACACGTTGCGAATTGTCCCGTTCACTCACGATGGTGTCGATACTGTCACTCGAGTGCACCATGACAGCAACGACCACCCGCCAAACGCAGTCATCGATCACGTCCTTACGCCAATTCCTGCCTGTGCACCGATGAACCTGTTTTCCGGAACCCACTTCAAAAACCTTTCGTGTTTTGGCGGAACAAACATAGTAGTGGTAGAGGATTTCCCCTGTCTCTTTGTTCCGCGAAGGCGGGCCGGCCACGACAGCCGCACCACATCGTCCGCACCGTGCGAGCCCCTTGAGCAGGTAAGTCGTATGCGGTTTTGCACCTCGATTCCGCCGCGTCAGTGATTGTATGCGCCTTTGCAGTTGCTCGAATGTTTCATCCGTGATGTAGGCAGGTACACGAACCATTTGCCACTCCGACTGTGGCTTTTTCACGATCTCGGTCTGACCCGCCTTTTGTTTATATTCGGTCTTTCCGTAGTAGAACTTTCCCGTGTACACCGGACTCTTGAGAATACGGCTGACCGTCGCTTGGTACCAGTGGTTGCCCATCGGAGCCGGAATACCGAGCAACGACAATTCTTTGGCGATTAATGTAAAATTCATGTCATGCCCGTCCTTACCATGTAACATCCACTCGACCATTTGCAGGTACGTTTCCTTCTCTAGTGGCTCCTCGACAAGCGTGTCCCGCTCCTTGTCAAAGACGTATCCATAAACTCTCCGGATACCTGGTATCTTGCCGTTCATCACTTTCGCTTTACGACCGCGCCTAGAGTTGGCGAGAATCTTCGCCTTGTTGTACTGAGCAATAGCCCCTTGGATGTTGTACAGTAAGAGCGATTCCGGGTTGTTCGGGTCCACATCCATTTCAACAAAGGCGATTTCGCAGCCAGCGTTCCAAATCCGCTCCGTAATGTACAGCTGCAGTTTTAAGTCGCGTGCCAAACGGTCCGGGTGCAACACCACCAACACCCTGCCAATTCCCTGCTCAATAAACCGTAACGCCTCATTTAATGCAGGTCGACTTGGGTCATCCCCCATCTCTCCCTGTTCAACAAACGCGATCATCTCGTCTTCTTCGATTCCGTACCGTTGTTTTGCCATTTGCACGCACCGTTCGACTTGAGATGTCAATGAATAGCCGTGTCGTGCTTGGTCTTGTGTAGAGACCCGTGCATAAATAACGACTTTAACGGTGGCGGTAAAGGAGTCCAACTCTTGCCTGGAAAAGGGGCTTGTGTATCCGCGGTCAATGGACAAGGTGAGCATTCAATCACCACCCTGGTCTTCAGGGTGAGACGTGTGGCCGTCTGTGGAGTTTTCCGTTTGTGATGGTGATCGATGTGCATTTTCCGCTTGCGCCAGTAGGTCGAGAATGAGGTGTGACATTTTATGGACGAGTTCATCCAATGATGTTCCGTCTTGCGAAGGGATCACGGTAATGGAAAATTGATGTCTGTCGCGCTTTTTCAATCGTAGTCCCCCTCTACACCTGGCCTCAGCCAATGTGTATTCAAGAGACAAGCGCGAACAAACCCACATACATCAACCTTCCCGCTTTGGTACGACGCCACCCCGGTGACATTCTGTAATAGGCCATTCGTTACAGGAAATGGAACTGTATAAGAAAGGGATCCATCCATTTCATAATGACCTCAAATGATGGGCTATGTTACCCTCGGTAGACAAGCCGAATCCTGCAAAATCAGGTACGGGGGAACAATTTCTGTGTACTCAAAGCACTTGGGGTGAATGCGATACAGTCGCAAGGATGCAATCCTCTACCCAAACCCGACAGCTAACCTCGGAGGCTTTATGGGAGGATAAACAACTTTATGAAACACAAGTTTGGTTTGACGTCCGTCGGTATCGCTGCGTCATTCGCTTTGACGATCTTTGCAGCACCAGGAACAGCAGAGGCGAATACATTACCACCTGGCGTGTCGTTGGATCCATCGGTTCACGCACAAGCTTCAACAACAGCAGGCGTAGTCGCAAAGGAGAATGCTGTCCTCGGCGTAGCCCGTTCAAAGCTGGGGACACCATACGTCTGGGGTCATAACGAAGATCGCGGGCAATACGGTTTTGACTGTTCTAACTTTACCTCGTACGTTTACCATCATGCCCTCGGGTACCGCATGAGCACTTCATCTCAAACCCAGTTTCGATCCGTCGGCTGGAAGGTCGCGAAATCTTCCATGCGTCCAGGCGACTTAGTGATTTTCGATAGCGGACGGCACGTTGGGATTTACGCTGGGCACGGTGAAATGATTCAAGAAGGCGGCGGCCTTGGGAAAGTGGGCTACTTGAAACTAGCTCCAGGCTCATACTGGTACAAGCACATTACGACGGTTAAACGTATGTTTTAAGCGACCACGGACGCCCTTGGCGTCCTTTATTGCGTCACAGTGACGAGCGTGCCGTAATCAGTTAATTCCCAGACCCTCTTTGCATTTTCAATTGGCAATTCCACACAACCGACACTTTGTGGGAAGCCATATCTAGCGCGGGTCAATCCGTGTATCGCTTCACCTTTACGAAAGAAACTTACATACGGAACCCCTTCCACCCGGTAGTGTGCACCGCTTGGGGTTGTTCCCTCCATCTTCTGTTGGCGATTCCGTAGATATATTACGTGTGTACCGACGTGTGTTGCCGCGTCTTTGACACCCGTACTGCAGGTGGACGTATAGACTATCCGCCCATCTTGCCAAACAGTCAGTGTCTGTGGAAGTGCCTGCCGGACCAGCAGGTATGTATATGCGTGTTGACAACGCAAGTTTACAGCGATTGCGGTCTGCAGACCTCGAAAAACGCGTGGACCAGCGAATCCATCTATAGGTAAGTCGTGTTCGCGTTCAAATGTCATGACAGCTGCTTTTGTCATTTCAGTATACATAGTTGGGTCCCACAGTTGCCTGAGCGGATCCGGTACCACGTGAAACCGCCAAGACCAAGTTCCTGCGGCGGGAGAATCCAGCGAGGGACCAAAGTAGGACTCCACCTTGGTGATCGGATGAAATTCAACGGGAAGATAACCTAAATCAGCCAACATTTCGTGAAGCGTTAAAACCGCCGGCGAATTGTCCCCTTCTGTTAAAACTGGATACGTGGCTCGATGAACGACTTGATTGGACGTTGTTTCTGCGCATAACCTGGCGTCAAACGTTGTCAACGTGGTACATATAGCAAGAATAAAGGCCAGTGTACGGCGTAAAATGTGACCCAACAGTCGTCCCTCCCTTTCCACAAAGTTTGTGGAAGGAGGTCTAAAATACACTGGAAAATCCTTCGGATTATTAGGCAATTGAAAAGACATTACATTTCAAACCATCGTCTTGACGAGGCAGTCAATTGCTTCGCGGCCGAAATCCTTTTCACCGCCACGCGCAAGGGAGTATGCTTCATCAATAAAGAGAACGCCGCCGAGTGCTTTCTTAATATGTTCCCGTGTCTTTTGAGCTGTGTGGCCGATGTATTCTCCAACGAGATCGGCGCGTTCGACTTCCACCAAATGTCCCTGTGTCAACAAGCCACATTCGTAAAGCAACTTAGCTAAAATACGAGCGACCGTTGTCTTTCCTGTCCCTGGGTTCCCCAAAAAAACCATGTGCAATACAATAGGCTCTGCCTTGAGATGATGTCTCATTCGCTGTTGCTGTACATAAACATAGGCAAAGATTTCGCGCACAACGCGCTTCACCTCTTGTAGTCCGATTAGGTCATCCAGTTCACTAAGTAAGGAGTGGAGTCGTGCTTTTTCGATGACCGGACGTCCGTGTGATCCGCTTCCGGACGGATGACCCGAAAGCTGCTGTAATGCTTCCGACAGCGCGATTTGACCTTGCTCATACTCATCAATCACTTGAAGTGACCGTTTCGTGTTTCGAATGGGGCTCTTGTTTTGGGTGCTCGGTTTCATATGGACCACCTCACGTTATTGTCTTTGTGCCCGAGCGGCCGCCTAACACCTCAACCTATGCATGAATGCGAAATTGGGTGATGGCCTAGAACGGACACAAGCGGCCTGGGCTTGCCCCAGGCCGCTTGTGTCCGCAGTACAGTGGTGAAACGTACGGTGGTGAAACGTTAAATCCGCCCTCTTCTTCGCTTTAGAATCTCTGGAACACCGCCCAACTTGTAGCTTGGCCAGCGAATGACAACGTCTCTGAGACCGTCTCTCCACCGAAACGGAATGAGTGGCCACAGATAAGGCTTGCCGAATGATCTCGTCGTTGCCAATCGCACGAACCAAGACACTGTACCGATGACAAATCCGATCCACCCGAGCGCAGCCGTCCAAAGCATAATCCACAGTCGTGAAATTTGATTGGCTGATCCCAGTTCGTATGATGATGTCGCATACTGTGCAATCATCACAAATCCCATGTACACCAGGACCTCAGGTTGGAGCAATTGGATCTGCGTGGAGAACTGTCCAAACAACAAAGCGGAGACGATGCCGACGGCAGACGCCAGGACAGTGGGTGTGTTGATGACCGCTAACTTCAATGTATCGAGGGCGATTTCCGCGATGAGGAGCTCGCCCCAAAGGGGAAGCGGGTCCTTCTTGTTCGCAATGAAGAAAGCCATGCCTTTAGGAATCCACGATGGGTGAGCGTTCATCAACAGAAATACACCTGGCATGAAAATGCTTACGAAGACGGCGAGCATGATGGTCCACCGCAAATATGTGCCGACAACGGGGTAAGAGTGATATTCCTGTGGGTGCTGCAGATGTTGGAAAAACGTTGTCGGTGCGATGATGACTTCGGGTGTCGTGTCAACAACAATCACGACTTGGCCTTCCACGAGTGCAGCACTGGCTACATCTGGACGTTCTGTGTACCTGACAATCGGGTACGGATTCCATTTGATCCGGCCAATGTAGTCAGTCACCTGTTGTTCGCCCAGCATCAGGCCGCCTGTCTTCAATGATGTCAGTTTTGTCCGTATATCCTGTACAAGTTTTTCATCAGCGACGTCCTTTAAGTACATCAAACTGACGTCTGTTTGTCCCCGTTCACCGACTTGCATCAGCTCAACACGCAACCTGGGATCGCGAAGGCGGCGTCTGATCAAACTGGTGTTCATCAACATGGTCTCAGTGAAGCCGTCATGATTTCCACGGGCAACACGTTCCATCATTGGTGTCGTGATGCTGCGCATCGGATAGATACGCACATCGATCATCAAACACTTGTCGTACCCATCGATAAATGTCATAAGTGGTCCAGACAAAATAAAACGAACAACATCAGACATTTTGTCAAAGACTTGGACCTGCACGAAAGACACATTGGTATTCAAGTAGTCGACCAAATCCTCGAGCGTGTAAGACTTACCCTCGTGCTCACGTTCAAACTGCTCAATACACTTCTGCAGGTTTTCCAGAATGAGCACAACATTCATCGTTAGGAAGAATCCGTTCGTGAGATAGGACATCATGTTTAAGCGACCAAATTTAAAGGGTTTCGCCAAAATGTCCCATGTTGTACCGACACCGACGAGGTTGTTGATGTAACTGACATTCTCTTCGAGTTTAGGACTGATTTTCTGTTGTTCAATTTCAGGTAATTGCTTCGGCATTGGACTACTCCCCTCGATGGCTATCCTTTTTACTCTTTCCCCAGATACTCCCAAATCATGCGTTTTTCCGAAGGGTCGTAATCGCTGGAACACAACAAAGAGGCGCAGTCACAATGACTGCGCCTCTCAGACTTGGTGGGCGTTGACGGGCTCGAACCGCCGACCCTCTGCTTGTAAGGCAGATGCTCTCCCAACTGAGCTAAACGCCCGTATGGAGCTCCCAACCAGGCTCGAACTGGTGACCTCATCCTTACCATGGATGCGCTCTGCCAACTGAGCTATGGGAGCGTGTTCCCCATATGAGAAAGAATATTATATGGCTCCCCGAGTAGGATTCGAACCTACGACCCTCCGGTTAACAGCCGGATGCTCTACCGCTGAGCTATCGAGGAACGTGTGGTGGAGGTAAACGGATTCGAACCGATGACCCCCTGCTTGCAAGGCAGGTGCTCTCCCAGCTGAGCTATACCCCCGTAACCTTGTCCCCACAAGGTAGACAATGGCAGGGGCGGCAGGATTCGAACCCACGACATGCGGTTTTGGAGACCGCCGTTCTACCAGCTGAACTACGCCCCTATAAAACTGGTGGAGGGGGAAGGATTCGAACCTTCGAAGCTTCCGCAACGGATTTACAGTCCGCCCCATTTGGCCACTTTGGTACCCCTCCGATTGTGGAGCCAGCGACAGGAATCGAACCTGCGACCTACTGATTACAAGTCAGTTGCTCTACCTGCTGAGCTACGCTGGCACGCGCGGCGACAGGGTTTAAATTAACATAGGAATAACTCATTTGTCAACGAGTAAAAATGTGCCATAGCCATAGTATGGCGAGAAGAGGTCAAGCGACACAAACGTGCCGCTTCCTCCTCGCAACAATATCGATGTTGGCTGAGAGCTCATCAAACAACTTACTCTTCTGACTCAGAACCAGTTGCTTCCGACGCAAGTGACACTTGTCGCATGGGAATAAACGTCGAGATGGCATGTTTGTAAATCATCTGCTGTTTTCCCTCTGCTTCCACCACGATGGTGAAATTGTCAAATGCGCGAACAATTCCTCGGATTTGAAATCCGTTAACAAGATATACGATAACCGGAATCTTGTCCTTGCGAACTTGATTCAAGAACGTATCCTGGATATTAATTTGTTGTTTCGTCATGATGTGGCTCCACACTCCAATCTTCGGCCTTCAGAAATTATTCGTGAGGCATGGTCCTTTTTCCTTCTAGATAATCTGCGATCATTCGCCAGAGACGGTCTTCTTCTCCAGGTGGAAATGTGCCATCTACGTTCCGCTCAAACCACTCAATCCGAGGGTCCCGACGAAACCACGACAATTGCCGTTTGACAAAGCGCCTAGTATTCCGTTTGATGGATTCAATGGCCTCTTCTGCTGAGCATTCTCCTTGTAGACATTGAACGACCTCTTTGTACCCGATGGCTTGAAGCGCTGTGTGTTCCGGTGTTACGCCTGCCTCTAAAAGTTTCCGAACTTCCGCGAACAGTCCCAGATCGACCATCCTGTCGACTCTCCGGTTGACTCGCTCATACAGCGCCTCACGCTCCATGAACAACCCAATGAGTAGGACATCGTAACGACCCGTTTTCGGCGACCAATCATATCCTTCCGAGAGCGGTTTGTCCGCTGTCTCGGCGACCTCCAAGGCGCGGATCACGCGTTTCACATCGTTCTCATGAAGGCGCTTTGCGCTAAGTGGGTCCACTCGTTCTAATTGTTCGTGCAAAGCGTGTGGACCATGAGTTTCAAGAAACGTGTACCAGCGGGCACGAATTTGTAATGTATCAGGTCGCTCGGGAAACTGCAAGTCGTCTGTTATGGCACGAATGTATAGCCCCGTTCCCCCACAGACCACGGGTAACAAATGGCGTTTGCCGAGTGACTTGATCGTTTTATCTGCCTCATCTTTCCACGTTGCAACCGTATATGAGCTCGTTGGATCAACAATATCCAATAAATGATGAGTTATTCCTCGTTGCTCGGCCGTGGTCAACTTGGCGGTGCCAATGTCCATTCCGCGATAAATCTGCATGGAATCGGCAGAGATGACTTCACCATGGTACTTGAGGCATATGTCGACTGCCAAATCACTTTTCCCGACAGCTGTGGGACCGACCACGCATAAGACACGTTGTTTAGTCATCGTACTTCCGCCACACTCCGTACGCAATTTTTCGTTTTGGGTTGTCGGCCTTGAGTCCATACATCTGAAACACGCCAGAAAATGGTCTTTCGCGGACTACGACACAGCGACGTGCGACACGTTTTGCTTGCGCCACGGACTCTGCGCGAAGGGGCTCAGCCACGGCAAATGATCGAAGCGGCGCAAGTCCTGCCGACTCCTCCGCTGGCGAGCGGAACATCGGATCGAAATAGACGATATCCACACTGTCCGCTGGTTGTTTTGAGAGCCACTGCAAATGGTGCTCTGCAATGATTGTGACACGCTTCAATAGATCAACCGCTTCTCCATAGTAGGCGTTCGGCACCCATTGCATTGCCGTCAGTAAGCGCGCCACAAGCGGACTCTGTTCGCACCCAATAACCTTTCCGGCGATCCCGACCCCATGAGCAAACACGAGTGCATCCGAACCAAGTCCCATGGTGGCATCGACGACCGTGTCGCCACGCCGAACGTCGGCTACTCTAAGCAACCTATCTTCCTCTCCCCGTGCCATTCGTTCAATTCGCTGTGCCGCCATACTCGGATGGAAGAACAAAGGATGTGTCGCATCCCGGTGAAGAAGTTTGACGGGCTGACCAGCGATGATCATGACCTCCGCTCCAGTGTCAGTGAACATCTGCGCCAGACTCCGGTCGTCGCGTGCAACATAGGGCACGGAAAACCACTTAGCCAACTCCTGTGCCAGTCCCACATCCGCAGGGGTACGATTTCGCGGGGTTGTGGCAACGGCCTGAAGATGTGTGACGTCAAGATGAGGCGATAGGTCAGACAATGCGTCGAAACTCCTTCTCCAACTGTTTATCTGTAAACCGGAGAAAAATGGGTCGTCCGTGTGGACAGTGAAACGGATCGTCAAGTTTTGTTAAAGCGCTGCACAGTGCTTGCAGCTCCTCTTGCGAAAGATGCCAGTTCGCTTTTACTGCGGCTTTACACGCACGTGTTGCGATGACGTTGTGCATGTTCTGGTAGAATGCATCCGAGTCCCTCGATTCCGACAGCTGTTCAAGTGTTTCCTGACTTAGCCTGTCCACATCTAAGCCTTCCCAAATGTCCGGAACCGTGCGAACGAGAATATCGTAGGCGCCGAAGTGATCGAATGTGAAACCTAAACTGGAAAGCCGCTCATGGTTTGCCATGGCCCGCTCAAACACAGACGGTGTTAACGTCAACTGCAGCGGCGCCAGTAAGGGCATGGCGTGCACATCGCGGTCCACCAAACGTTTGTAAAATGACTCAAATAAGATCCGCTCGTGTGCAGCGTGCTGGTCAATGATGTACAGGGAATCTCCGTCATCCGCGATGACGTACATGCCAAGTGCCTGCCCAATCGGCCGCAATGTCCAGTTTTGCCTCCTGATGTCCGGACGAACTTCGTGCGCAGCAGGCTGACGTACACTTTGCGTGCTGTCTACCACTGAGTGGTCCGGAGCTTCACCACTCGCAGCCACCCGATTCGTCTCTCCATAGACGATTTGAGCCTCCTGCGCAGCGGCGACCTGATCTCTCGAACGACTCGCGTATTTGGAGTTTGAGGCGGCCGGATGCGACTGGGGTCTAGACGGGTACGAAAACGATCTCGCTTCCTGCATCAACCCCGTCCCCGACGAACGAGGTTCAGGAGAACCGCCCGACCCGTGTGGCAGCGGATTCTCGGAGGCATTTTCATTCTGAAACTCCAACTGAAGCGGCTGCACTTCAGACTTTTGTCGATTCGTTGACCGTTCGGGAGTCGGCGCGAGTAATGTACTGTCAAGTGCCGCAGCCACTGCTCTGGCAACACAACGCGTCACGTCGGCCTCCTCACTGAACCG
This sequence comes from Alicyclobacillus dauci, assembly GCF_026651605.1. GTDB lineage: Bacteria > Bacillota > Bacilli > Alicyclobacillales > Alicyclobacillaceae > Alicyclobacillus > Alicyclobacillus dauci. The sequence continues at coordinate 2,657,184 of NZ_CP104064.1, forward strand.
GACTTCCGCTTTGTGCGGGTGAACGTTGACGTCGACGAGTCCCGGATCCATTTCGATGGAAATGGCATAGATAGGCTGTTTACCGACCATGAGCCGATTTCGATAGCCTTGGATGACCGCCTGGTGCACGCCAATATGGCGAACGGGGCGACCGTTGATAAAGAGATGGGCGTGAGCGCGCGTTCCTCTTCCCTGAGTCGGTCGCCCGATGTAGCCGGACACTTTGTAGTCGGGTGTCGTCTCCTCTATGGCAAGGAGCTGTTTTGCTTCGCCAACGCCGTACAGGGATGCCAAGACGGTGCGAACGTCACCGTTTCCCGGTGTTTGAAAAAGCACGTGATGTTCGGTTTGACAGCAAAAGGAGACGTCGGGACGGGACAATGCCGCTTTCTGGACAACCTCCACGGCCTTTGCCTGCTCCGTCTGTACGGTTCGCATGTATTTTAGGCGAGCCGGCGTGTTGTAAAACAAGTCGCGAACTTCGATACGTGTTCCCGGGGCCGCACCAACGTGACGCAAAGGAGCCATTTCGCCTCCTTCAATGGTCACCTCGGCAGCCCGCTCGCTGTCCCTTGTCCGGGTCGTCAGCGTGACCTTTGCGACTGCGGCAATGGACGCCAGTGCTTCGCCACGGAAGCCGAGTGAGCGAATCCGAACGAGATCGCGTTCGTCATACACTTTGCTCGTCGCATGTCTGTCAAACGCCATGACGGCATCCGCTTCGTCCATTCCAATGCCGTCATCCTGTACGGTGATCTCAGAAATGCCACCCTCCCGCAGTGTGACGGTGATGGTCTTGGCCCCCGCGTCCAGACTGTTTTCAACCAGTTCCTTGACACACGAGGCCGGGCGTACAACCACTTCACCCGCCGCGATCTGGTTGGCCAGCGTGGTCGACATCAGTCGGATGGTTCCCATTAGAGCATCCTCCTCGCCTTCTCCACTATTTCGTTGAGACGATTCATCGCGTCGAGCGGTGTCATTGACAAGACGTTCATTTGGGCCACCATTTCCGCGAATGACCGGTACGGACCATCAAATAGAGCCAAAGCCCCCTCTTTTTCCCTCACTTCCGGTGCTTCCGAGACGGAGCCGCGCTCGTCCTGCTTTGCGGGGCGATCCTCCCCGGTCACCGCGACCTCATCAAGAGCAGGTCCGGTGGTTTCCCGAGCGCGCAGCAACTCGGCAGCCCTCGCAACCACTTGCTGTGGCAATCCTGCAAGCCTCGCCACTTGAATCCCGTAACTCCGATCCGATGGACGTGTGACCACTGTGTGAAGAAACGTGATTCCGTCCCGCGTTTCTTCAACCGCCATCGAGTAATTACGCACCCGTTCAAACTGCGCCGAGAACTGGATCAGTTCATGGTAGTGTGTGGCAAACATGGTGAGCGGCTTTTCTTCGCGAATCGATAACTCTTCCAGCACCGCTTCGGCGATGGAAAGTCCATCGTACGTGGATGTACCGCGCCCGATCTCGTCCAGCAACACAAGGCTCCGCCCCGTGGATTGGCGAAGAATCTCCGCGAGTTCAATCATCTCCACCATAAACGTACTCTGTCCGCGTCCCAAGTCATCAGCAGCGCCGATGCGAGCAAAGATCTGGTCCACAATCCCAACCGTTGCGGACTCAGCGGGCACAAAACCGCCCATCTGCGCCATGATGACGATGATGGCCGTTTGCCTCATATACGTGCTTTTCCCGCCCATGTTCGGGCCGGTGAGGACAATCATGTGCTGCTGTGGATCAAGCACCGTATCATTCGGCACAAACCTGCCCGGCGTCAGCATTTCCACGACAGGATGGCGTCCGCCCGTAATCTGAATGCCCGCTTCCAGTTTCATTTCTGGCCGGACGAATCGCCGTTCCGTGGCCACATGTGCAAGCGACTGCAACACGTCGATCTCGGCCAACACATCCGCCCACACTCGAATCTGTCCACCGTACTCCAGCACGCGCTCGCGAAATACTTGAAAGAGTTCATATTCCTTTGCCATAGCCCGCTCTTCGGCCGATAGAATCTCCGTCTCCCGAGCCTTTAACTCCGGCAAAACGAAACGCTCAGCATTTGCCAATGTTTGGCGTCGTTCGTACTCTCCCGGTACGTTCGCCGAGTGTGTCTTTGAGACTTCGATATAGTAGCCGAACACTTTGTTGTAGCCGATTTTGAGGGACTTGATGCCTGTCCGTTCGCGTTCCTGCTGTTCCAAGTCACGCAGCCATGTACGTCCCGAGGACTGGAGTGTTCGCAGTCTGTCCAACTCATCGTCAACGCCTTCCCGGAACAGCCCCCCTTCGCGGGTCTGAACGGGCGGATCGTCGACAATTTGCTGCGTGATGCCGTCGACCAGCCTCTTCACGTTTGGCAGCCGTGCCAAGAGATTTTGCAAAAGTGGAGGAAGCTTTGCCGCACTCAAGGCGTCCACTACGGACTGACCGTTTGCCAAAGAATTCGCCAAGGCGAGCAGGTCACGTGCATTGCCGCTGTTAAACGCGAAACGTGCGACGAGTCGGGCGAGATCGTGTACCCCCCGGAGCGCTTCACGGACTTCTTCTCGCACAATGAGATCATTGACAAGCGCGTCGACCGCTTCGTGGCGCTCGCTGATGGCGTCGATTTGGCACAGCGGCCGTTCCAGCCACGCCCGCAGCATTCTTCCGCCGGCAGCAGTAACGGTGGCATCCAGGAGCCCCAGAAGTGACCCCTTGCGAGACCCATCGCGTGCTGTGGCCGTGAGCTCCAAGTGATGCATTGCCGTCTGGTTCAATACGAGGTGTGTCTGCTCAAACAAAGGACGTGGCTCTTGCAGGTGGCGCAAAGTCATTTTCTGTGTCTCTTGTATGTATTGGAGCACGTTTGCAACTGCTACGGCCGTCGCTGTGTTCTCCCCAATGCCGAGGACTGCCGAACTGGCCACACTGTACTGTGTCTGGATTACATCAATTCTGCCAGACGGTCTATAAGTGAGCAGCGTGCCTGTCTCAGCAATAAAGTCATCGAGCCAATTCGGAATCTGTCCTTTGACTGCAACGATCTCGATGGGCTCCCAGAGTTGAAGCTGTCGCGCGCATTCCACTTCTCCCGCTTCACCTGCGAATACCTCTCCTGTGCCTACGTCAACCATCGCTAGACCATAGTGCGATCCGACACATCCAATGGCCGCCAAGAAACGATTAGATTGTTCCTTTGATAGTGCCGTTCCCGGCGTTACAATTCGGACAACCTCCCGCTGAACAAGACCCTTGGCAGCCTTCGGGTCCTCGACCTGATCGCAAATTGCCACTCGATACCCCTTGTCAATGAGACGCTCAAGGTACTGCTCAACTGCGTGATAGGGCACGCCACACATAGGAATGCGTCCGGCTTCCCCGGCATCACGCCCTGTTAGGGTTATATCCAGTTCACGACTTGCAGTGACTGCATCGTCAAAAAATAGTTCATAAAAATCACCTAAACGAAACATCAGCAATGCGTCTTGGTGCGACGTTTTGATCTCTTGGTATTGACGCATCATTGGCGTCAGCGCCATGTTTGTACCTCCCCGCAGGGCTTGCCTAATTTGCCACGATACAGAAAGCGGCCGCCGCAGCGGGCGACCGCATGGATATCCTCAGTGGGCGGAACAGGATCCGCAATCACCCGAACTGCAACTCCCGCCCGAGCCACATTGACGAGGCCCTTTTTCAACAGGTACTTCCCCTTTGAGCCGGGCAAGAAGGACGAGAATGACTTCTTGTAACATGCCGTTCAACTCGTCGTGTGCCGCTTTGTACTGAAGAGCGACTGGAATTTCCGTCAGCTTGTCCTCAACTTTGTGTACTTCCTCTTGAATCCGTTGATACTTTTCGCTTTCTTCACCCAACCGCCCTTTCAAAACGAGCAACCCGTTTGTCTTCTTCTTCAGCTCGTCAAATAGGGCTTGCGCTTCTCGGTGCTTCATCATTTTATCCCGAGCCTGCCAATACATTTGTGCAGCTTCAGAGCTGGAGATTGTCCGCGCAATGACATCCGCTTTTTCGAGCAAGGGCTGGTATGTCTGTTCCATCGCTGTTGTCATGAAACCTCCTCCTCTCTTGTCACCATGCGACCCTTGAGAAGGAACGTCTGCGGGTGTGTAATTTCAACCTGCACATGCTGCCCTCGCAAATCAATACTGCCTGGAAAGAGAATCAAGCGGTTGGTCCGCGTGCGACCCGACAGAACCTGCGCATTCGTCTTGCTCGCTCCCTCAACGAGAACATCGACGACTTCACCCTTCAAATCTTGGTTGCGCTTGAGACACACTTCAGCTTGGGCTTCGTTTAATCGGTAAAGTCGCTGTTTTTTCTCATCTAGAGTCAAGGTGTCTTCGAACCGCGCTGCCGGCGTATTTTCGCGCGGTGAATAAATGAAAGTAAAGGCGTTGTCAAATTGAACTTCTCGCACAAGCGACACGGTATCTTCAAACTGTTCTTCCGTTTCCCCTGGGAATCCAACGATAATGTCCGTTGTCAAGCTGACTCCCGGAATAGCGGCACGAATTTTCTTCACGAGTTGCAAATAGTACTCGCGAGTGTGTGAACGATTCATGCGTTTTAAGATCTCGTTGTTCCCAGATTGAACCGGCAGGTGAACGTGCTCCACTACATGTTCGCACTCGGCAATGGCAGCAATCAAATCATCACTGAAGTTCCACGGATTGGATGTCGTGAATCGAATCCGATCGATCCCAGGGATGTCATTGACTTCTCGAAGCAACTTAGCAAACGAACTGGTTCCCAAGTCAACGCCGTAATCATTGACGTTTTGACCGAGCAGAGTAATTTCCTTAAACCCATCTGCAACCAGTTGGCGAACTTCCTGAACGATGTCTTCCGGTTGCCGACTGCGCTCACGGCCCCGCGTGTACGGGACAATACAGTAGGTACAAAACTTGTTGCAGCCATACTGAATATTGACCCATGCCCGGACGTTATCCTTACGAGCTTTAGGCATGTCTTCAACTGTCTCCGCGGCCTTGTCCCACACTTCCATAACCGTGGCTTGGGAGGTTCTAGCTTCGGCTAGGAGGGCCGGTAACCGGTCGATGTTGTGCGTTCCAAATACAACGTCAACCCAAGGGAATTTTTCCAAAACCATTTTCTGAACGCCCTGTTCCTGTGCCATACATCCGCAGAGCCCCAAGACCAACTCAGGATTGCGCTGTTTCAAGGGACGTAACCGGCCAATTTCGCCGAACACCTTGTCCTCAGCATTTTCCCGAACGGCGCACGTATTGAACAAAATGACATCAGATTCTTCCTGACTATCCGTGGGAACGTAACCCATTCCTTGTAGGAGCCCCGCCATAACTTCTGTGTCATGTTCGTTCATCTGACACCCATATGTTCGTAAGTAGTACTTTTTCGGCGTACCATCTGTATTGAAACCCGTATACCGATATTCGTCCGGCATCTCGTAAGAGGTTCGGTCCAAGTTACTCATTATCGGCTTGGGCCTTCTGACCTGTGCAAGCTTTTCCAACTCATCTATACTTAACTTTGTTAAATTCACTTTGTCCTCGGGATTGACAATCGACAAACCCAAACCCACCCTTCGACAAAAATCCATTCTTAATTATACATGAACCGCTGATGACAAACACGTTCAAAAACCTGGGGAATCCTCCCGTAACACCATCCCGGGTGTTCACCTCACAAGGACCCGTCTCCGTTTAACGATGAGGCTGTTCCCACAACCCGCTGATTAAGCCATTTTTATCTAAGTAGCCGTACAGTATAAATCATAAGCAACCAGCCAACATTATGACAGCTTGGACAGTCTGATATGTAAACTGTACGAGACTGTTTAATAGTGGACCAATTCCATGAGGAACAAACATAGGACAGGAGGAATTTGAAATTATGACGGTAGCTAGCCAGGTCAAACAAACATTAGCGGGGTTAAAGAGTGCACAGGCAAGCTTCGAACAGTTTGCACTACAAACCCAAAACCAACAGGCGAAACAACTTTATACGGACGCGGCAAGCCAAACACAAACCATTGTCGACACTCTCGAACAACGTGTCGGACAAATGGAGCAAGAAGAACCCCAGTACAAAGGGTTCTAACTTCAATAGCTAAACGGTCGGACGGAAGCTGCGTAACTTGCTTCCGTCCTTCATTCTATAACCCGACGTCCAGGAACCTGAAATCATCAATAGGAGACATGTCATGATGCCTGTCTACGTCGAAACACTGTTGAAGTCGATCCTATCCTTTATCGCCCTTATCGCTGTATGCCGAGTCATCGGTAAACGGGTCGATATTGTCTTGCCGGTTGTGTTCGGCGCCTTGGCGGCGTTTCTTGCTGTTGACCGAAATGTGAGGGTGATCGATGGCTTGATTGCACTTGGCACATGGGGTCTTCTCACGGTTTTACTCGGGTGGATCGTGATTAAATCGAAACCCGCGCAAAATCTCATCAACGGACAAGCGACCCCTCTCATCCAAGGGGGCAACATCGTAGGAAAAAACCTGCAAAAACTGCGCATGCCTGTTGGCGATCTCTTGGCTCTCTTGCGGGAGAAAGACGCATTCAAGCTGGCTGAAGTGGAATTTGCAGCACTGGAAAGCGATGGCCAAATCAGTGTCATGAAAAAGGCGGATAGCCAACCGGTCACACCGAAGACAGCTGGTATAGCGGTGCAGAATGAACCGGAGCCCAAAGTCGTGATCGAAGATGGTGTGGTCAATTACAATGGTCTCCTGCAGGATGGGTACGTAGAAGGTTGGATCTTAAGCGAAGCCAAAAAGCAGGGCGCCACGAGTGACGACGAAGTGTTCCTCGCACAACTTGACAACTCGAACAACTTGTATGTGGACTTAAAAAATGACGTGTTGAAAAAAACGCCAAACGACCCCACAACGAAATCAAAGCTCTTATTATTGGCGTCATTGAAGAAAATTCAGTCAGACTTGGAGAGCTTCGCCATGCAGACCGAAAACCAAGCGGCAAGAACCAGCTACACCGAATCCGCTGAACAACTCAAGCGCTTGATCTCAGAGACTTCGCCATTTCTCAAGATGTAATTCCGGTTGGTCTCTTGTCATCACATTGTCATGGTACAACGAAGCCAAGCTCTCGTGTTAAACGAGAGAATCTGCGATACTGAACGTATCCGTGAAGATTGAAGTGAACTTGGAGGAGTTGTATCGTGTCGGACAAACTCAACATTCCGACTTTCGAGGTTTCCGTTGTCGGTAAGGAACATGTGTACGACGGGGCTGTTGTGGCACCGGATAAGCAGTCATTTGCAAGTGACTTGCCGGACATAGACCGTATTATCCGGGCCCATCAAGCACTCTTAATATATGACAGTCGATGGTACTACATCCCATTTCATCAAATACAGCTCATCACGAAGGGCAAGCGACGTTTTTCACTTCCGTGGCCTCTCGTATAAACTCTTGGATTCTCGCGTCGTCGTGATCGCGCGCGCCGGTCCCTCATCATTCCCAGGACATACGTACGCGCGACCACAGCGACAGCGTGCTCCCCGAACCTACTCATGTTGACCTCGCACGCTCGCGCAACTGCCCGATGATACCGCGCAGGGACTTGCGCCGAATGTCAGGTTCGTCGAATTTCATTGGTTTCGCGTTCGCCTCAAAAAACCATGGGTGCCCTTTTCTATCAATCCCGATATCCATCGACATTTCGCCAAGTTCACCGTCATTCGCACTGTCTATGGCTTCTGCAGCTTGAACGACAAACTGTTCCAATTCTGATTGTACACGCCCTGCAGCAGTCCCGAACGCCTGGACGAGGACCGCGTCGGCGTTCGCTATGGATCCACCGTTTGGAACGTGGGTCGTGATGGTGCCATCCCCACTGACGCGGACACCACGACCAACCATATGCCAAGTATTATTCTGTTTTTGCAAGAGAACTCTAAAGTCGCACGGGTTCCCTCCATATTCCAGTAATGGTATAGCTTGTTGAACGACATATCGGCCTGGTACTCGTTCTCGATTGACCGTGTTCCAAACTTCTTGGAGGTTGGCACACGTATGATGAGTTGTGCGACCATGCTTTAAAACGTGGACTAGCCAACAACTGCCCTTACTCGCTTCTACACGCAGCATCCCGTGACCAACGCTACCCCCAGAAGGCTTCAGATATACAGCTCCATGCCGTTGTAGAATGCTCAAAAAAGTAGATTGTTCTAGCTGACCTGCTGTTTCCGGTAAATAGCTGGTCAGACCGTTTTCCGTAATGATCTCGTAGATACGGGATTTACTAAAATACGCCGGATTAAATACAGGAATCTCTAGCTTTTGAAGAGTACGGCGGGCACGAGTTGCGCTTTGGCGGTGCTCCAGAGCGCGGGTCGGTATTCGATTGTAGACTGCCTCAGGTTTCGGGCACGGAATGCGCTGCCATCGCTTGTAACCAAGTCGCACGTACCCCTGCCACGGCCCTAGCTCTGATACATGAGGCGTAGGAATGACATAAATGAATACCCGTTCTTGCTTGGCAGTTTCGATAATATCGCGAAAGTTTAAGCGCGCGCCCGTAAAGCCGTCGTGCCCTTCTCCCGCTAAGATGGCATATACCTCACCGAGCATTGCCTCTTCATCGGTCACTGTCAGCGTTGTTGGACAGCGATAAATGACCGTCTCCCGAATCGCTTCCGTGCGAATGGGTACGGTTAATCCATCACCGCGAAACCTTGCAACCATAGGCATCGATCCGATAGTTATATCTCTAGGAATCGGTCGAACGACACAGTCAATTCGTTCACCCTGTTTAATCCAACATAGTTCTGCGTTCATTTCACGGTTCACTACCAGCGACCTCTCTTCCTCGTCAAGAACCTGTCACTCGTGCTCTCCGTGTCTTTGTCGCACCTGGCTTTCTCTGTGCGCGACCTGAGGGCACATTCCATTCGGCACGAACATCTCGAGATTCGTCCCATGTGCGCCCCTGTTCAATCATGACAAAGAACGGCTCAATGTACTCACGATATTGACTGTATGCGGAGTGGAGGCGAACCGTTTCAATGTTGCGCAAAATAAATGGGCGCAAGACCCCAACTTGGCCTTCGTAAAAAGCGAGCTGGGTGCTCTGAACGTAGATGTCAGGGAGTGGAAGATCGCGATAGTTCAGTGCCAGGAAGTGAGCTAAGTGAAAGGCTGCAGTCGTGACCACTCTGCTGCAAATAAAGCTTGCGGGTGTGCGATATTCAAATCCACCGTATTCCTTGTGGCGAATGTCCCCTAAGAAACCATACTTCGGTCTTCGTAGGTTCGCTGATTTTCGGTCTTCCACGGCCATTAACGGCAATCCTAAATAGTTATCCAGCGCCTTGACAAAGCGGCTTGTAAAGGGGATGCCAGAGAAATGGATATGTCCGCCTGTACAGTAGGGACGAAACGGCATGCTTCCTGCCCGCCACTCGACCATCTGGCGATTGATCCGACTGGTCGCTTCCCGCATCGTTGCGCGAAGATTGATAAGCAACCCATTTGGACTATTGTCCGGAGCGGGTCGCAACTCCATCAGAGGCAGGCGTTTTCCATCGAAATTCACACTCCGGTCATCACATCCAACACGACCCTTGCGCGTGAAATAATTACTTGCGAGAACCATTTTCCCCTGTGCATTGCGCAGCATGACCTCTAAGTCTGTCCCAAGTGTCACATTCGACGGTGAGTTCTGCTTTAGTTGCTCTTCTCGTTCAACAAATGAACTCATTGCGTCTTTGAATACGTCCAACATGCGACCTTCGAGCACAGGTGTGGCAGTCACGTCCATCACGTGCAACATACCTTTGGGCCCAACGCCAACACTGACCATACCAAAGTCGAGACCAAGTGCATGAAGTGTCCGAGTTGCTAACAGCACCGCTAGACGAGTTTGTTTGTCTTCGCTTACACTGATCTCTTGGAACGACGCATGCACACGCGATATTCGTGCCTGAGGCCAATTGGCTCCTGAATCGGATCGAAAACAGGCGATTGCTTTCATGTCGAAAATGGGTATTCGATACTGACGACTAAACGTGGTTGCCTCTCCCGACTTGGTCGTCTTCGATGCAACGCGAACACCGATCCGTCGTAAGAACTTGGCCATTTGCACTCGCGATGAAATTCGTTGAACAGCTTCCTTGGCATTGACAATGGTCCCTTTCGCTGGATCGTTCTCATCCAGCGCTCCCCAGCGCAGAAGTACATCCGAATCTCCTACCGCATTCGTCGGCGTATATCTCGAAAGTCGTGACACATTTGTCAACAGTCGCTTGGCAGACGGCTGGTTACGATGTAATAAATAGTACGCCATACCCGACATCCCCCTTTCTCATCGGTCTCTTAGCTTGTCGACTTCGCGAGATAGATGGCATATCGAATTGGACGCTCGAAAGAGAGATCGACGAGGTCCTTACGTCCTTTTTCAGTGGATGGTGCCTTCCGAGGTTTCGAGTTGACTTCAATGACCCATACCTTGCCGGTCAGGTCCAAGCCGAGGTCGATCCCAAGTTCCCCAAATGTCCTTCCTGACTGCTTTTCTATCGCCTCCGCTATCTTGTGCGAGAGGCGCCGAATCTGTCCTTTCGCCTTCGTGCGCTGCTCGACTTTCGGAAGGCACTCTAACAATGCATCGTCTACTGGCATCGCATCGCCGCCACCCGTGAGATTCGACGTAAAATCTCCAGATTTCGCCACACGAGCGAACATCTTGGTACGCTTCCAGTTCCCTGTGTGATCTCGCTGCATCAGAATCCGAATGTCGACCGGACGATTCTGGTATGTCGCGAGCCAGAGCCCCTCTTGCCAAATATACGGTCTATTCTTCAAACGGGTGCGAAAGGTTTGCACGGCGTCTTTGGCGGATGCAGCTTTGCCCCGCGTCACATACGATGTGTTTTGTTTCAATTCATACAGAAAACTGCCGTCACGTTGCTTGACAAACCGTGCAATCCCAAGTCCCAAGCTCCCGTGCAGCGGCTTGAGAAATGCCGTCTGGTGACTGCTCAGAAACGCAACGGCAGCAGGTATAGTCGTATGTCTGACTGTGTGTGGAACGTGAGCACGCACCTCTAAATCTTCTTGTAACCATTCATAGACCTGCCATTTGTCGAAAAATCCGTCGTTGAAGAATTTCCGTCCATACCTGCGTGACAATGCTTGACGTTTGTCTTGAACCGCAGGATCGCGTTCGAGTTTGCGTGAGACCAACTGGTCATAAATCACATCCGGCATGGGGAGGACTCGACGGTGCCATCTGCCGTCGTTTTGCACGTAACCACGAATGGTTCCCGCTCGTAAGTCAACTCCACTGATGCTAAACAGGAAACATACGGCTCCGTACATGCGACCCATTTCCACGAGCCGTTCGAGCGATTCCAACTGCTTGCTCTTCTTCAGAGTCCGCTTTTCCTTATCCCATTGTGGATTCGCCAAGATCCCGATGAGTGGGCCGAATTGGATACGGTGGCTGGACAGCCCAGCGGGCATCAGCCACGTGTATTCAGTTAGCTTCAACTGTCGTGCGGCCTGGACGCTCATGGAAATCGAATCTCTCGGAAGACTTCCGTCGATCACACAATAGAGATTCACTCGGCGCTCCCCGTGTACACATTCAATTTCGGAAAAGTATCCTACTGCGGCGCTTTGACCGGCAGAAGGGCTCAGTCGCAAAAGTGGCTCCGCACTCGGGAAAGTTGTCACCCGAATTTCTGTTTGCTCCCCTTCCATCATTCACGGCCCCCTTCCAGCACCTTAGCCCGAATAGCCAGTTGCCCTGATAGCATATTCAAGCAGTAACTCAAGTGACAGACGTCGGGCACCGGGTGAAACCATGCGCAGCATGCGACGCCCCGGCGTCGCGTTGATTTCGAAAATGTAGATCTCCCCCGCCGGTGTCAAAGCCAAGTCAATACCCAACTCAGCAAAGTCGCCATACTTGTGTTTCAGCGTTCGCACAACACCCGTTGCGATGCTGTCCATTGTTTCCAGCATGGCGTCCCTGCGTTTACATCCAACCGCTCGTTCTACAAGATCCTCGGCTGACTTTGCGATCCCGCCCGTATGAATGTTCGTCGTAACAGCACCCGATTGACCAACTCTGGCCACGCGAGCGATAATCGTTGGGCTGTCACTCGCCTGTACGAGCCAACGAAAATCGTACGGCGCGCCGTTCACTTTTGGTAACGGGACGGTATCTTGAACAATCGCCCGCTTCAACCGCGACGCCTTCCAGAACTTCTGAAAGTCCATTTGCGAAGAAAGGTTCCGGTACAACAACTTGGTCTCCGGCTTGAACACACTGGATACCCGCTCGGTCTGCCTGGGTACGATACGTCGTTCCCAACTCGCTTGCACCTGTTTACCCATCCGCTTGAGATGGTAGATAGACACGCCTTGGGCACCCCCAGGCGGTTTTACATAGACGTCCCGTCTGGCCATCACGGCATCAAACAGGTCCCCGGCAGATGTGCAAAGCGTAGTTCGCGGTAGGTGGTCTTTCAAGTCAGTCGTGTTGCTAAGAATTTGATGTATGGTCCACTTGTTGCTGCACTCACGGGGAAGGGTATGCAATCGGCCACTCTTTTGAAACTGTAGGAGCTCCCATTTCGCCTGCTCCGCGTTCGATTTCGTAAAAGACCCTGAGCGTCGAATGACGATATCAGGGATGAGATTCTCGTTCACCATCCAGCATTCCGCGTGCGTGTTGTAGCGGTTGACGCACTTCGCCTGGAGGTCTCCAGGCGTCAAGATTACGACATGAACGCCAAGCGAACGTCCGTATGTAGTCAATTCCTCGAACATGCGTGTTTGTTCCCCAAAAGGGCGATCCAACGATGCCGTCCGGTCCACGTACAACCCTAATATCGGTCCCAAATACCAAGTGGTTCCTTGGACACGTGCATGAATGATCGCATTTCTGTTCAATCCGAAGGCTTTGCCAATGGAACGCGACACGTACAGCCTGTATGTCCCTTGAGGGCCCTTCGCCCGCGTCGCGGCAATTGTGCAGGCTCGGCCGCCAAATACAAGGCGGCTGGGCAGACTTGCGCCCTTATCCAAACCACTCACCGACACATTGCGCCCACGCAGCTCATCCGTGACTTGAACAGACACACGCATTACTGATGCCCCCTCTAAAACTGGAAAATGGGGCGATAAACGCCCCATTCTCGACCAATACGACAGAGACTGACGTCAGTCTTCGATTTCAACTTCTTCCAAGAGGCTCTCTTCCTCGAAGAAATCTTCGTCCTTCTTCTCGACCATTTCCGCCGTCAACACACACAACTTCGTCTGACCAATGATGTCAACACCAAGTTCCTTTTCCACGCGAACGAGCACTTCTGATCCATTGCCCGTGAGTGTAGCATCAAGGCAATTGGGGCTTTGCAGCACGCTCACCTGAACCTCACGGGTATCGCGAATGCATTCGGTGTCGAGATCGCGTAGGGCAATCTGCTCGACATATGTGACCGTTTCTTTGGCGACTGCTGTTTCCGAGTTGTTGTTATACGAGTACCAGACGTTTACGTCAAAGCGTCCGTGTACTTCGACATAATCGCCAACCAACTCTGCTTCATAGACGTGGTTCATTACCCAACAACCACCAATCGTGCTGGGCCGATGCGTGGGGCGGACTGTGTATGTCGTCTGTGCGTACTTGTTACCCCTGCCGCAGACCGCGTTCGCCATGATCTCGCGGTAGTTGAGGTCTTTGTTTGAAAGCACCATGCGGCAACCTCCTCTAGTTTTTCATCGGGCGAATGCCCCTTGGGGCATTCGCCCGAGTTTGATACTGTATCGGTATGCGGGGCCTGGGAAAGTGGTGAACGCCGTGTCGCCGAATCCGTCCCAATAAGTCGCCCTTCCGCAACCACAGCACATCCTATGCGAACGCCCACATTCGTGCGCACAAAGGTGGCTCCAAACGCGGAAGATAGGCTTGTCTCAACGCAAAAAAGCGCCCCCCAAGGCGAGGAGCGCCATTCACGACCGACATTTAAGCCGGAAGTTGCCGTATCAGGAATGATTCAAAATTGTGAAAGAGAACTTGCTGCGCAACATCGCGACCGTACCGTTCAACGAGTTGCTCTGCGAGCGGTGCATAGTCCTGGCTCTCACTGAGCCCTTCGACGGAATGAGACGTTCCGTCAAAATCGGAGCCGAAGCCGACGTGTTTTTCCCCGCCGAGTTCGAGAACATGATCCAAGTGGCGCAACACGTCATCCGTCGTAACCCTCGACGAGCCGCTTACGAAGCTAGCCTCAAAGGTCAACCCGATCCACCCGTCACGTCGGATAATTTCTCGAATGACGTCGTCTGTTAAATTACGTCGGTGCTCGTGTACCGCTCTCGCGTTGGCATGCGAAGCCATGACAGGGCCGTCCGTAAGACGGAGGATGTCGCGGACACCGTTATCGTGTAAATGGGCGAGATCGATCCACATGGACAACCGTTGTAGCTCCCGAACGACCGCTCGTCCAGCGCGCGTGAGACCGGCTCCACGCAATTCCCCGCAGCCGTCTGCCAATTCATTGGCATCATTCCACGTGAGTCCCATCCCTCTCACGCCTAGATGATGAAGCATTCGCAGGATTTCGACTTTGCCGCGCAGACACCCGCCACCCTCCAGTGAGAGAAGGGCTGCAAGTTGCCGTTGTGATCGTGCAGCCCGTAAGTCACTGCGAGATTGAACGAGGCGGATACTTGGGACAGTTGCGACTTGTTCATAAAAGGCGTCAAGCTCGCGGAGCACATCATGGAGTTGGGCACCGGCGTCCGCATTCGGCGAAACGTAGAGAGCAAAGACTTGGGTGGCAACCCCCCCTGCTGCGAGCGAAGGGTAGCTCGCTGACAGCTTCGGACTTGCTTCCGCAAAACGAATCTGTTCATCCAAAAGTTTCATCAACACATCAACATGCGCATCCGCAACGAGTAACTGCTCCATCTAAATTGCCTCCTCTCATTCCGCCGCACACGAAGCCACTTCTTGTTTAGCGCGGTTCGACCAGCAAGCGAATCGCCGTTCGATCCTCACCGTCAATCTGGATGTCCGTAAATGCTGGAATACAAATTAAATCCACGCCGCTCGGTGCGACGAACCCTCTAGCAATGGCGACCGCTTTCACGGCCTGATTTAAGGCACCTGCCCCGATAGCTTGTATTTCAGCGCTGCCTTGTTCGCGTAATACCCCTGCCAAAGCCCCCGCAACTGAATTCGGATTTGACTTAGCCGAGACCTTTAATACATCCACGATGAAATGACCTCCTCTATCCCCTTCGGCAGTAGGACACTATATCGATATTGCTTGAGCATCCCGTTTATGCCAATTGGGGGACAAGAAAGTCCGTCTATCCCAGAGATTCGTGGCAAAAAATCTGCTCAATGGATGTTGCGCGACCCGTCACGTCATCTAGTTCCAGTACCGCGGCACAAAACTGTCGCGGCCCGTCGGCTACCTCAAATTTCGTCGGCAGTTGTGTCCGCATCCGTCGCAACACCTGATCTCGCTTCATTCCCAAGATGCCGTCTCGAGGTCCAACCATACCCACATCCGTCAGATATGCTGTTCCACCGGGGAGAATCATGGCATCGGCAGTTGGGACATGCGTGTGTGTACCCAAGACCGCTGACACGCGCCCGGCAAATGCCCAGCCCATTCCCAGTTTCTCAGATGTGACTTCCGCGTGCATATCAACAATGACATGCCGGATTTCACTGTGTTCGGCCAAAATGCGATCCACTGTATCAAACGGACAATCCAACTGACTCAGAAACGTGCGGCCCATGACATTCACGATAAGCACCTCAGCCTGCCCCACCTTGCAGATGGTGTAGCCACGACCAGGCGTCCCCGCGGGATAGTTTGCCGGCCTTACAATTCGCTCGTCGTCATCAATGAAATCAAAAATTTGCCTCTGATCCCACGTGTGGTTTCCCATGGTGAGAATTTCGATCCCGGCATCGTATAATTCGTCCGCGGAATTGAACGTAAGCCCCCGACCTTTTGTCGCATTTTCAGCATTCGCAATCACTAAATCTGGTTGCACCTGCGGGAGGAGTTCACGCAATACTTCCGCAGCATATTTGCGTCCAGGTTGGCCAACGATATCCCCAAGAAACAAGACTCTCACAGCACACTTTCCTTCCCCTTCGAGGTCAGCCGAAATCCCGACTTTCCTGATGAAAAATAGAGTAGCCATTTGGCTACTCTATTTTGCGTATTCAACGGCTCTAGTTTCTCGAATTACAGTCACTTTAATCTGACCTGGGTAATCCAGTTCGTTTTCAATCTTTTTGGATATCTCCTTTGCCACCAACGCTGACTCCGCATCGTCAATTAACTCAGGTTTAACGATGATCCGGATCTCACGCCCTGCTTGAATGGCATAACTCTTCTCCACACCGCTGAACGATTCCGCGATGGACTCAAGCTTTTCCAGCCGCTTCATGTAAATCTCCAAGGTTTCGCGGCGGGCGCCCGGGCGAGCGGCCGAAATGGCATCGGCTGCCGCCACGATAACAGACACTGGTGAAGAAAATTCGACGTCTCCGTGATGGGCAGCAATGGCGTTGATGACAACTGGATGTTCTTTATAGCGCCGTGCTAAATCCACACCAATTTCGACATGTGAACCTTCCACTTCATGTGTGATAGCTTTACCCACATCGTGCAAGAGACCGCCTCGACGAGCGAGTGCAACATCGAGCCCTAGCTCAGCTGCCATCATTCCAGCGAGATGAGCCACTTCCACGGAGTGTTTCAAAACATTCTGGCCGTAACTCGTACGGAATTTAAGCCGTCCAAGAAGTTTGACCAAATCCGGATGTAAGCCGTGTACATTGCTATCAAACGTTGCTTGTTCGCCCTCTTCGCGAATCAAGTCATCAATATCGCGTCTTGCCTTTTCAACCATTTCCTCGATCCGCGCTGGATGAATTCGACCATCTGCAACTAACCGTTCCAACGCAACTTTCGCGATTTCGCGGCGAATTGGATCAAACCCTGACAAAATGACGGCTTCCGGGGTGTCATCAATGATCAGATCAATGCCCGTTAAAGTCTCGAGCGTTCGGATGTTCCGGCCCTCACGGCCAATGATTCGGCCCTTCATTTCATCATTCGGCAAAGTAACGACGGATACAGTGATCTCGGACGCGTGGTCCGCCGCACAACGTTGTACTGCGCTGGCAATAATATCGCGAGCACGACGTTCTGCGTCGCGTTTTGCCTCTTGTTCAATCTGTTTCACCATCACTGCTGCATCGTGACGAGTCTCTCGTTCTACTTGGTTCAAAATGAGCTCCCGAGCACTCTCGCGTGTCAATCCCGAAACGCGCTCCAATTCACGCACTTGTTCCTGTCGGAGTGATTCGATTTCGTCTTTCAGACTTTGCAGTGATTGTTCTTCTTTACGAAGTTCTTCCGCTTTTTGTTCTTGTGTTTCAAGCTTCCGATCAAGAGATTCTTCCTTCTGTAACACACGGCGTTCCAAGCGTTGCAGCTCGTTACGACGTTCCCGAAGTTCCTTCTCAGCCTCTTGACGGATTCGATGTGTTTCTTCTTTTGCTTCTAGAATGGCTTCTTTGCGTCGCGCGTCTACGTCACGTTGCGCGGACTCTATGATTTGCAAGGCACGCGTCTCCGCAGTGCCAATTTTCGACTCGGCCATCATACGCCGAGCTACGTAACCAAAGCCTAAGCCAATAAACAATACAACAATCGCTATGACAATGCACAACCAAATGGGAACTGTCACAAGGCAATGCCTCCCTGCTCCAGTTGGAATAACCAACCGTTCGCGTCAATGTTTTGACGGATTCGAGCTAGAGGCCGTAAATGATACGCAATATACATTCTAAGTGTTCGTCCATATCAGGTCAAGAAAGGACAAGTTGTGTCGAAACGATTACAAAGGGAAAAACGCACCTGTGTATTCATTCATCATGTGCATCCGCTTCCAGTGTTTGAACAATTTTTCGAATGAGATCCGGCTCAAAGCCGCGACGGAACAAATACTGCATGAGCTTCATACTCGACTTTCGATCCCCCAGCGGCCCATGACGTCGGACAAATTTATCTGCTGCCTGTTTTGCCGCATGGTATTCAACGTCAGATGATAGCGCTTTGACCACCGCGTCCTTCGCCGTTTGGGCGTCGATACCCCGACTCCGTAATTTCGAAATCAGTTGTCCTCGACTATACCGTTCTCCTTGCTGTTCAACATACATCAGAGCATACTGCTCGTCATCGATAACTCCGCGGCGTTGCAACCGTTCCACGATCTCGCTCGTCAGCACTTCCGAAACACCTTTACGTTCGAGGTGAGCACGAACCTGAGAGGCTGTTCGAACACGTCCCGTCAAATATGCCGTGGCCGTTCGTTCCGCGATCAAAATGTTCGCATGGTGTATAAGGACTGTTCGGAGTGCCTCAGATATACCCAGGTTTACTTTCAACCCTAGGTTCACCCAATCGAAAATGGAGAGGACAAGCGGCGGCTCATTGTGAAAAAGAACCCGAACAGCGTTCGGGTCCCCTGGTACCGGCTCACGACCTACAATTTCATCAATATTAGGAGAGGTCAAGCTCAAGCACGTCCTCCACGTCATCCTCCGGTGGAGCGGCTCCAACCGGTTTTGACACGGAAACTTGGTAGTGTTCGCGGACGGCCAATTCAATCTCAGCCGCAATTTCCGGATGTTCTTTCAGAAACTGCTTCGCATTTTCACGTCCCTGGCCAAGTCTCTCTTCGTTGAATGAGTACCATGCGCCGCTCTTCTGAATGATGTCGATATCCGAAGCCATATCGATAATACTGCCTTCTCGTGACATCCCCTCGCCGAACATGATATCGACATCCGCTTGACGGAACGGCGGAGCAACTTTATTCTTCACAACTTTAATTCGAGTACGCGAACCAACGACGTCGTTGCCCTGCTTAATGGCCTCAGCACGACGGACCTCTAGACGCACCGTCGAATAAAACTTTAAAGCACGGCCACCCGTGGTTGTTTCAGGATTGCCGAACATAACGCCGACCTTTTCGCGGATTTGGTTGATAAAGATGGCGATCGTTTTTGACTTGCTGATAGCACCAGCCAATTTACGCAACGCTTGTGACATCAAACGCGCTTGCAGCCCGACATGGGAGTCACCCATATCGCCCTCCAACTCGTTCTTCGGAACCAGCGCTGCCACGGAGTCGATGACAATGACATCCACTGCACCACTGCGAACGAGTGCCTCGGCAATTTCGAGAGCCTGTTCTCCCGTGTCCGGTTGAGAGATCAGAAGTTCATCGATGTCCACACCCAACTTCTGAGCGTAAGCCGGATCAAGCGCGTGCTCCGCATCAATAAATGCGGCTTGTCCGCCCAGCTTTTGAACTTCTGCAACGGTATGCAAAGCGACCGTCGTCTTACCGGATGACTCGGGCCCATAAATCTCAATGATCCGCCCGCGAGGTAATCCGCCGACTCCCAGCGCAACGTCTAGAGCAATCGATCCTGTGGAAACCGTCTCTACATTCATCGATGCCGACGCTTCTCCCAGTTTCATGATGGAACCCTTGCCGAACTGCTTCTCAATTTGCTTTAGGGCCATATCGAGCGCCGCGCGCTTATCTCCCATGACACACCATCCTCAATATCTATCCCATTGTTATCGTATCAATTCGCGACCAGAACGCATCTTCCTTCGAAACTATTGTATCAAGTCTATCAACAAATGCAAACATTTGTTCGCATTCCGAAGGGGGCTGTCCCAGTCAGGTCGCGGGTGGCCCGGGGCTGGGGCTGTGATGGAGCTCAGAATGGCGCGTGAAGAGCGGAGTTTAATTCCCAAATCCAAACCACCATGCCCCTCCATAAACAGACAAGATACTCGGAGTCCGTTGTTTCCACCAACCGAACCTTCTGCTCCCCAGAGTTGACCCTATAGAGGTACCCAATTCCTTTAGTCAATCCTATGTAATCACTGCGTGCCTTTAAGGGACTGACAGTCACTTAACCAAACGGCCACCGCTCCGCCAAACCGTCAAACCGCCCAGCCCCGATTTCCCTTCCGCAGCGCTCGATCCCGCCCACGACAAAAAGGGGCTGCCCCTGCACCGAATGATATGCGGGACAGCCCCTACCTTTTTACCAGACGGATTACCGGCTACCGCGCGGCTTTGCGGGCTCCAAATTCACCCTGGTTCCATTGATCCGGCTTTGACGCAGAGCTTCGTACACAAATGGGGCACTTTCCTGTTCTACTTCGATGAACGTAAACCGATCAAAGATGTCGATCCGGCCCACAGCTGCCCCCGGAACACCCGCTTCCTCGGAGATGGCGCGCACAAAATCTGCAGGGCTCATGCGAGCCGTTCTGCCGATATTGACAAAGAAGCGAACCATACCTGGTCGGGCACCCGTGTCACCAAAGTCGTAATCATCCCCGTCTCCGCGTTGACCTTCTCCCGCCGTCACAATCTTGAGCAGTGCTGAGGCGATGTCAACGGGATCGTGTTCATCGATGAGATTTCCCAGGATAGCCCGATAATGAGCCAACCCACCCTGGTTAATTGTATCAAGGATGCGATTGCGCAACATTTCAGCCTGGCGTTCAGCCACATCTTCCAAAGACGGCACTTCTCGAAGGTCCATGCTCACTTTGGTCTCGCGTTCAATTTGTTTCAAAAGCTTGAATTCACGGGGTGTAACCAGTGTGATGGCCAACCCGTGCTTGCCTGCGCGTCCGGTTCGTCCAATTCGGTGAACATACGATTCAGGGTCCTGCGGGATATCGTAGTTGATGACGTGTGTGACATCATCAACATCAATGCCGCGCGCAGCAACATCCGTTGCAACAAGTAGTTCAATTTCATTCTTGCGGAAACGGCGCATGACACGATCCCGCTGGGCCTGACTCAAATCACCGTGTAAACCGTCAGCCATATATCCACGAGCTTGGAGTGCCTCTACGAGATCGTCTACACCACGCTTGGTACGACAAAAGATGATGCCCAACTGTACCTCTTCACTGTCCGCTATGCGGCATAAACTCTCTAACTTGTTTCGCTCCAGCACTTTATAACAAACCTGATCGATCCGTGGAACTGTCATTTCTCCCCGATTGACGGTAACGTGTTTGGGGTTCTTCATGTAGCGACCGGACAAACGCTTGACTTCATTCGGGAACGTGGCGGAAAACAGAAGTGTCTGCCGCTCTTCGGGCGTCTCTCGAAGAATGCTCTCAATGTCCTCAATGAAACCCATGTCGAGCATTTCGTCCGCCTCGTCCAATACAACCGCAGTGACCTGGCTTAAGAGAAGCGTTCCACGCCGAATATGGTCGAGGACACGTCCAGGTGTACCAATGACAATTTGGACTCCTTGTTTGAGGGCCCGAATCTGGTGTCCGATTGATTGCCCACCGTAGATTGGCAACGACTTGACACGCTTGTATTTAGCGATTTTCCGAACCTCGCCAGCTACTTGAATGGCCAATTCACGGGTTGGCGTCAGAACGATAGCCTGAACATGTGGATCAGACGTGACGCGATCCACAAGGGGGATTCCGAATGCAGCTGTTTTGCCCGTTCCGGTCTGCGCTTGCCCAATGACGTCAACGCCTTCCATCACAATGGGAATGCAGGCCTGCTGAATCGGGGATGGCTCTTCAAATCCCATATCGTGAATCGCCTGATACACGCGGCGATGTAATCCAAAATCTTCAAATGATGACATGCTCTCACCTTTCTTAAATCAAAAATGTAATGAAGCCGGTTTAAGACGACGACTGGGGGCTCTCGGATGACCGCATTTGGATACGGTTTAAAAGCCGCCACAATGCCTGTTTACATGTACGAACACGGACTTGGGTCCGTGAGACACGATACTGCAGCCGATGAACTTCCGTGCCAAAAGAATCCGAAACTGCAACATAGACAAGCCCTACTGGCTTCTCCGGCGTACCGCCACTGGGTCCTGCGATTCCCGTTATGCCAATACCGTACGTTGTAACAAGGCGACTCCGTACGCCTTCAGCCATGGCCTTCGCGGTCTCCTCCGAAACAGCTCCGTGACGCTCTAAAACCGTGCTCGGAACGTCGAGAAGTGACTCCTTTACTCGGTTATCGTATGCCACGACGCCACCAAGGAAATAATCCGAGCTGCCAGGAATGTCTGTCAGCAAGCCCGCGAGCATACCGCCTGTACAACTCTCTGCTACGGCGAGTGTCTCGGCTCGCTCCCGAAGTACACGGCCCACCACTGACGGTAATGTGTCGTCGTCCACACCGTAAATGTACGGACCAAATCGACTCCGAATGTCCGTCTCAACGGAAGCAATGGCTTCAAGGGCAGCATCACGAGTTGACGATGTCGCAGTAATCCGCAACAACATCTCACCCTCACCAGCCAGCGGGGCGACCGTCGGGTTCTCATTTGCCGTCAAATCTTGAACTTGCTCATCGACATCCGATTCGCCAATACCACAAAAATGCAACACGCGGGAAATGAGCGCTTGCTTTCCACCAAAAACCGAGAGAAGCTGCGGAACGACTGACTTGGTAAGCATCGGTCGCATCTCAAGTGGTGGACCAGGCAGGAGGAAGAAATGAACATTACGAGCAAAAATGTATTGTCCAGGAGCCGTCCCATTCTCATTCGGGATGAGGGTGCCACCATCTATACAATAGGCTTGTTTTCGATTTTCATCTGGCATCTTACGATTGCGCCCGGCGAAATATTGGTTGAGGTGCGCTAGTGCTTCTTCCGACAGAACTAAATCGCGGCCCAAAAATTTCGCTAGTGCCTCTTTGGTTAGGTCATCAGCGGTTGGGCCTAGCCCACCCGTAACAATGACGACATTCGACCGTTTCACAGCAGCTTCGAACGCTGCTTGAATCCGTGCTTCGTTATCACCGACTGCACCGTGATGGTACACGTACAGCCCGTGTTTGGCAAGCTCTTGTGAAATAAACTGTGCATGTGAATTACTGATTTGGCCTAGCAGAATTTCGGACCCCACTGCTAAAAGTTCAGCACGACACGCATCAGACACCAAAATCAGCTCCCGTACTCAATCAGTTTCACGAATAATGCGCTTGTTTTTCAGAAAATAGTCCAAACCAGATAGTACCGTCGTCACAACCATGACGTATAACATTGCTTCAGCAAATGGGAAACCGACCACGGAGAACGGAAAATTGTTCACGATCAGCGCAACCATCGCGATGATTTGCGTCACAGTTTTAAGCTTCGCAAACTTACTGGCCGCGATGACAATCCCTTCCGCAGCCGCAACTAACCGTAGTCCGGTCACGGCGAACTCCCGACTGATAATGACAATCGCAACCCAAGCTGGCAATCGGTGCATTTGCACAAGGCTGATGAGTACTGCGGAAATAAGCAGTTTATCTGCAAGTGGATCGAGAAACTTTCCGAAATTCGTGACGATCTGCCGCTTCCGCGCAATATACCCATCAAGCCCGTCCGTGCTCGCAGCCACAATAAATATCAATGCAGCGATGATTTCGCTCCCCGTTGTCGTCTGATGGTTAATGGTGATAGACCAAAAGTCGTAGTGGATGAGGAGAACCAAACTCACGACGGGTACCAGAAAAATCCTGGCTAAGGTGATACGATTAGCCAGATTCAAATGCTCAGCCCCCATCCAAGGCGAATATTTACGAGTTGGAAACAGCAGTGCTGTTCAACGCGCACCTACCGGTAATTTGTAAACTGAAGCGGTGCATCGATGTCCGCGCTCTTCAGTAATTGAATGACTTGCTGCAAATCGTCCCGACTCTTACCTGTCACGCGAACCTGGTCACCCTGGATTTGAGCCTGAACTTTGATTTTTGAGTCCCGAATCAACTTAGTTATTTTTTTCGCAGTGTCTTGATCAATCCCCTGCTGCAAAGAAAACACCTGTCGAACGGTCCCACCGGCCGCTGGCTCAATTTTCCCGGGTTTCAAGGCCTTTAACGAAACATCCCTTTTGACAAGTTTCGTTTGCAGCACGTCTAGTAGTTGTGACAACTTATACTCGTCGTCCGAAACGAGCGTAAGCGCACTTTCTTCAAACCGAATTTCGCTTTTGCTTCCTTTGAAATCAAACCGTGTTTCAATTTCCTTGCGTGCCTGAACAACTGCGTTGTTTACTTCCTGCATATCAACCTTCGAAACAATATCAAACGAAGCGTCTTTGGCCACATTTGTCACATCCTTAATCGACCTTGTTCAACCCTGTTGCTTCTGTATTTGAATATTAACTGCACTTTGCGTGTTGGGCAGAACCAATTGCTGACCGTTCACTGTCAATTGTACTCCTTGAACATGCCCGAGCCGAAGCGAAACGGTTTGCTTCCCTTGAAATGTTCTCGTCTGACCCTGATTGACCGTATCATTGCCATCGGTCACGTTGCCGTCCACAGTCGCAGAGATCCAACACTGTCCACTTAACACCTGTAGATTCACTTGTAACTGTGAAACGTTCTTGACCAAATATGTACGAATACCGTTCTGGAGTGGCTGCGGTGTAATGACCACAGCTTTGGGCTGACTCTGACCCGATACAGACGAATTGGAAACTGTATTGGCAGTCGCACTTGCCACGCCGTTCCCCGTAGTATTCACGCCACCGATTGCAGCTCTGTTTGAGGTTCCATTCGACGCAACCGGAGGCTCGTTTGCGATAGTCTGCGATGAAGGCTGGCCAGTCGTGTGGTGCCCTCCCAGCTGATTGCGCAACGCGAAGTAGCCTCCCCCAACGACCACGAGGGCGGCACAGATGATCAGTGCTTGTCCGATGGCGCCGCCGGGTCGTACGCGCATTTTGGATTCACCACGCGTTGGAACCGGCCTTTGCTTTTGCATTTCCTTCGAGTTGGTGATGGTACGGGGTTCTGACATCTGCACGGCTGGTTTACGTGGTTCCGCCGCTTGTTTATCGCTAACTTCGTCGGTACGTTTCACTTCCGCTTGTTTTCCCGCATTCGACAAAGGCGAATCTGACCGAGTCTCTTCATTCATCCCTGAATCCGCGTCAATTTCCCGTCCATCGACATACTTTTGAAGCAAATCGAGGCCGTCAAGACCCAAAACGTCCGCATAACTCCGCACGAAGCCACGGGCATATACGCGACCAGGAAGAACCGTCCAGTCCCCTTCCTCAAGGGCCAGCAGATAACGTTTACGTATTTTTGTCTTCTCCTCAATTTGGTCCAGGTCGAACCCTTGTGACTCCCTGGTCGTGCGCAGAATGCGGCCGAGTTCTCGCACTGATTGCCCTCCCTAACTGGCCTGGATCTCCACATTACTCATTCGACCAGGCCGCAGATTCTCGTTCGATCACGTCATATTGTAGCTCTTCTTGCGTTTCACGCCGCAACTCAATGATTAAGTCAAACAGGTCCCAATTGTACCGGGACCGTCTAACGAAAATGTCTGGATGCTCAATCACGATTGGATTCGGCATGCGCAAAATTTCTTCCACGCAACGAAGGTGTTCTTCATCGCCACGCAGCGCGGAAACCGCTCCATCAATAATATACACGAAACGGTCCGATAAAAAATCATTTGGCGGTAATTCGCGCATAATTGTCTGCTTTAGTAGGGTTGACGACACAAACAACCACCGCTTATTTGCATAGACACTGGCAGCCACGACGGATTCTGTCTTGCCCACACGGGGCTGACCACGGACGCCAATGACTTGGCGACCAGGGCGCTTTAAAATCTCTCCAAGAAAGTCGACAAGGACACCCAACTCGTCTCGTACGAATCGGTAAGTTCTCGTTTCTGCGTCACTTCGATCAATAAACCGTCCATGACGAATGGCCAATCGGTCCCGAAGCGTCGGCTTGCGAAGCGCCGTGACTTCAATATCATCCATGGAAGAGAGCATCGTCGTCAACACGTCCAGACTATCAGGACGGTCCGTTTCGATCAAGAAACCGCGACTATGTTCCGACACCCCCGCCAATTGCAAAATATTAAAGCCGAGCATGCCGAGCAGCGAGGCAATATCACCCAGCAAACCTGGCCGGTCATGGCGAATGTGGTACTGGAAGTAATACTCCGTAACCGGTTTTGTTGAGTTCGTATTCGACAATTACAACATCCCCTTTTTTAGGCAATCCCAAACTGCGACCGAATGCTCTGCCTCGTTGCCTGAGGAAGATTTTGATAGTCCGACTTCCACAAGTTTGGCGTCTGCTGGCTGGCCCTCTCCATTGGGCTCCAGGCGTTTACCACAGAGCTCGGCAACGACTGTAGGGTGAGGGACGTCGGATCAAAAACTGTTTCGTTACCATTTTGCCAATGTCCTGTTGAAAACTGTGACAGTGCATCGGTAAAGTGTGTTACGTCTATATGGCCAGGCATGGCCACTGGTTTCAACTGCGTAAGCGACGGACTCAAAGAAAAAATCTGGTAACCTTGAGTCTGCAGAAATTGCTGCATCGGTTGCGTCGGCGTGCTCCCAACAATCACCGAACTCACTGTAGGGTAAAGGGGCGGTAAGGCCGCCCCATTGAGTGGTGTCATTGGCACGATGTGGGCACCTGGATCTGCCGTGTACAATCCCGCGAAGAATGCCTGTTGCACGGACGTTGGAAGTGAATTCGGAAGATAGCCGAAAGTAGGTTGGACTGCATAGGCACCCGGTCCCGCTTGGTTCGTCGCCCACGTTCCGGCCACGAAGCCGACTGAAAACGCGGTGGCATTCTCATCCTGGGATATCGTGCTGACATTCGCACCTTGAATCGCAGCACCCGCCTGTGTGCTTAAGATTTCGAAGTGAACCGAGGAATATTTCTGGGCGATTTGCGATATGTCACTTGCAAGAGCGGTTGTATCATTTGCTGCAACCAGGCAAAAAGTCACGTCCTTGTTTTGTAAAACGTGGTCGATCACCTGGTCAAACGAATTGGCGCTGGATCGTACTGTTTGTACAACCGACGTCTGTGTATCGACAATGGACTGCAAACTACTCGATGACAAAAAGCTGGGGTGATCCACTACAACTACCGCAGCCGCTTGTTTTTGCTCATGTGGACGCATTGCGCCAAGATCAGGTGCCCCACACCCCGCCATCAGCAGGGACAGTGAAAGCACACATAACGACATGGTGATTTTCTTCTCTCTCATTCCATTACGACTCCTATCAAGCAATAGCCTGTAACTTGTGCCCTATGTATGCATTCTAACTGATTGAATCTCCTCTTGCCTTTGTGCCTTTGCACTCACATAATATATGTATGAAAGGGTGAAATCACTTTGGGGAACTTTCATGGCGAACACTTATCGGTCGCAAAAGCGCTCTATCAGCTTGAATTCTACCTAGATCAGCTCAATGCGCCGTTCGATATCTATCATTTATATGCTACAGCGTACAAAGAACAACGCGGTAGCCAATACGACGAACGTTGGCTCTACTGTTTGGATGACAACCCAGAAGTAGAGAATTGTCTGGACGAAGGATTTACACTTCAAACAATCGTTGACACGCTGTTGCGTACGGGTCACGAACCTGTTGTTCGAGCTTTAATGCGGTCATTCCGCAGAGAAAAAATAGCAATCTCGCAACTTTACCTAATTGGTGCAACGCCAAGGCGGCGCAATTAACATGCGCCGCCCGTTTTTTATTGTTGAATCTCCAGCCACGCATCTTGTGAATTGTCGTTTTGCACTGGTGAACTCGACACCAACGTCGACGCCAGGTCTCCATTCATCGTCGTCGTGGCCATCTTCTCATATGCATCTCGCCCCAGCCCAGAGGATCCGACAATGCTGTCACCTTGCATAAACGTAATCTCCGCTTCACTCACCGGCTCGTTCGTGGAGTATATATCACGATAATACGCGTCGACAAGGGCGCTAATCTCCTGAGTCACACCTGGGTTCGAGGTTTGTCCGTCGGTTGCCTCCGAGAGGTCAACGATTGCGGATACAACGTATTGCCCCTGGCCTTTCCCGTCGGGTAAAACAACCATATCATTAAGCCCATTCACATTGCCCAGATGGTTGGTCAAGTCATCGATCATGGCATCTGATGGATCCGGATCACTCGATGTCGGTGCCGCTTTACTGGACGTTCCTGTTCCAAACGAATTTGGTATCGCACTGAACAATTTTCCATCCACCCACGCGAAGACACCCAACAAAAGAGCGCCCGTAACAACGTAAAATTGCCACGGACGCCTTGTTTGAACCTTGTCCTTCATGTTATCCACCACCTTTTTATGAAACGCTCATATAAAAAGGTATATGGACGACTTTCCTCTCGTATCACTCTCGTTCGCGAACAAATGACGCTTTTGCCTGATACCACTGCTCTTTAGATATTAAGACTTCTCGAGGCTTACTTCCTTCAAACGTACCCACGATACCACTCTGTTCCATCTGATCGACGATGCGGGCAGCTCTGGAATACCCGATTCGAAATCGCCGCTGAAGCATCGATACGGAAGCTTGGCCCATGTCGACGACGAGATCGACCGCATCGGAGAACAAGTCATCTAATTCAGGTCCGCCGGATCGCTCATCTGCCTGATCATCGACACCACTGTTCAAATCGACCGTATACACCGCCTGTTGTTGTTCTTTCACGAAGTTGACAAGGCGTTCAATTTCCTCCTCTGACACGTACGCGCCTTGGACACGCGTCGCCTTCGCCGCACCGACAGGCATGTACAACATGTCGCCTCGACCGAGGAGCTTTTCTGCGCCGTTTCCATCCAAAATGGTTCTTGAGTCATGCATGGACGATACTGCAAACGCAATACGGCTCGGGATGTTCGCCTTGATCAGTCCCGTGATAACGTCAACGGAAGGTCGCTGTGTCGCAAGGATGAGGTGAATACCCGCCGCACGTGCCATCTGGGCGATGCGACATATTGCGTCTTCCACGTCTCCCGGTGCAACCATCATGAGATCCGCTAACTCGTCAACGATGACAACGATGTACGGCAGGGGTTCCAAACCCTCTTCTTTCAACAGCTGGTTGTACCGTTCAATGTCCCGCGCACCGCGTTCAGCCATGAGTTGATACCGGTTCTCCATCTCTTGGACAACTTTCTTCAGGGCAAAGGCCGCCTTACGAGGATCCGTTACAACTGGCGCTAAAAGGTGTGGAATCCCATTGTATCCACTCAATTCAACCATTTTCGGATCAATCATCATCAGCTTTACTTCGTGTGGTTTGTTTCTCATCAAAATGGATGCAATGATCCCATTTATGCACACGCTTTTCCCGGAACCGGTGGCACCAGCAACCAATAGGTGGGGCATCTTCTGCAGATTACCGACAATCGGGGCTCCGGAGATATCTCTACCAAGGGCGAGAGCAAGTCTATCTTTAGACTCTTGGAACTCGGGTGCCTGAAGAACCTCCCGCAAAGAGACCACAGCAACCTCTTCGTTTGGCACTTCGATACCGATCACTGACTTTCCGGGCACGGGTGCTTCCATTCGAATGTCACGCGCGGCCAGGGCCAAGGCAATGTCGTCTGTCAGACCAACAATTCGTGACACTTTCACACCCGCAGCTGGTTGTAATTCATAACGCGTTACCGTCGGACCCCGACTGATTTCCAAAACCTTTGCTTGGACACCAAACGACTGTAGAGTTGACTCAAGCTTTACGGCGTTTGCTTGTGCCCCGCGCTGTGAAAATGTCTTTCCGCTCGACTTTGGTAGTTTAAATAGGCTGAGCGGCGGCAACCTGAAGTTCTCGTCATGAACCATTGGACCCACTTCATAGTCGCCGTCGGGCGCATGTTCTCGTCTCGGAGGCGTCGGAGCAGGCTTTTTCACCTTCGCGTCGGGAAACCGCATGACCAGCTGATTCCCCGCTTGTTCTAGTGGAGCAGGTGTAGACGCAGCCTCCGCTGCCTCCTGTTCCGCCGCGTGCTGGCGGGCACGCAGGGCAAAGTCGTGAATGATTGGTGCCTGATCCGGAGCAGGAGACGAACCTGCCAGGGGCGCATTTTTATCTGACACATCGTAAACTTCACCATCCACAACCAATTCAGGGCGACGACGGCGTGACTTGTGAGCCGGGATTTCCTCCGCTTCGGCCACCTCTTTGTCGGACTTAAAGAGGACATTCACGTGTCCTTTTACAGACTGCCACAACTTGTCCATCAGGCCCTCTGTCCAACCTGTTCCACGCTTTACGATATTGACGAGCGATGCTTGAAGCACAAGTGCAATGCCGATGAGCGCTCCAGCGAAAATCACCAATCGCGGGCCTAATTCATGCGATCCCGGCGTGTTAAAGAGCATGTGCAACAAGCCAAAAACCGCGTAGCCTATAAAGCCACCCCCGGCCGACGGGGGTCCACTTTGACCGGGTTGCCGGAGGTATTGCCGAAGCTCTGTCAGTGCAGTCAATTCGTTGTGAAAGAAATTCGCCTGTTGACCATAGGCTACTAACTCACTGTAGAAGTTCATTTCAATCAACGAGAGAAAACACAGCAGAATGATCAGTAAACCAACATGCCGACCATCCCAGACAAACTTGGATCTCCGGAACATCATATATAAAGCAGCATATCCGGTTAAAATCGGGATCAAAAAGTACCAACTACCCGCCAAGTAAATACTGATGGATGCCAGGAACTGTCCAACCCACCCCAGTTTTCCGAGCGCGAGGGCACACCCGGTCAGCATTGCGAGCCCTGTCACTTCATATTTCAAGATGTTTTTCTGTTGTTGTTTTCGTGCCACGGATCAACCCACCAGTCTTAAACTTGCTTGAAGAAGAATTTCGTTGCCACACCATCCATTTCCTTCTTCATTTAGACTGGCCATAGCTCTGAAAAAGGCAAACAAGCCAGCTGTGGCTGACCTGATGCGTCATGTTCAACGAACTATCCTTGGTACGGCATACCAGGCTGCCACTCGGCCCGAAGGTAATCCGCTGCTTTGGGACTGATCACTCGTTGAATTGTTGCGTGCCCGTCCACAGTGCGTTCGACAATTAACAGCGCATCGCCAACTCGAATTTCCTCGGTCCGACTCGCGGCGGATGATTCAGGTGGATTCGAGGCGAAGATCTCATAATCGGAAAGGATGGTCCAATGCATTACTGCATCACTCCTAAAGCCGTTCCTTGCTCCATCTCTCGCTCTTTAACAAGCTGGTGAAGTTTGGCCATTGCCTGCCCGAGTCCCCCAACCTCATCGACAAGCCCGTAGCGAACCGCGTCCTCACCAATTACCGTGGTTCCAATATCCTTGGCCATTTGACCCGTGTTGAGCATTAACGACTTAAATGTCTCTTCCGTGATGGCGGCGTGTTCAGTCACGAACTTCGTCACTCGATCCTGCATCTTTTCCAGATACTCAAATGACTGCTGGACACCAATGATGAGCCCATTCAGTCGAATCGGGTGAACGGTCATACTGGCGGATTCTGCGATAAACGTATAGTCCGAACTGACAGCTATGGGGACACCAATCGAATGGCCGCCGCCAAGGACAAGGGATACAGTTGGTTTACTTAGCGATGCGACCAATTCAGCAATAGCCAGCCCCGCCTCAACATCCCCACCAACTGTATTTAAAATCAGCAGGAGGCCTTTCACCTTGTCGCTTTCTTCCACGGCGACAAGTTGAGGAATAATGTGCTCATATTTGGTCGTTTTGTTTTGCGGAGGCAAGACCATGTGCCCTTCAATTTGTCCAATGATGGTCAAACAATAGATATTGCTCTCTGGTGTTGCGACCGGTGACGGCTGCCCCAAGGCCTCAATGTTTTGTGCAACGCGATTTGGCGGATTCAATTCAGGTTGAGCTTCAGCAGCGACCAAATTCGCCACCATCTGCGCGCCCCGTTGGTTTCTATCCAATGGAGAACCACTGTTCGGCATCATTATCTCACCGACTCCTCTCTTTCTGTAGTATGAGCGGTGAGCCACCTGTAGATGCAAAAAAGAGACACCCATTTTGGCGTGTCTCCATCGCTTCATTCGAAAGTCCGATCAAGCTTCCATAATGATTGGCAAGATCATAGGGCGACGACGAGTCTGTTCAAACAAGTACCGACCTAGTGCATCGCGTACCGCCGTCTTTAAGCTGGACCATTCGCTTACATTGTCCGATACCAGCTTGACCAATGTGCTCTCCACAAGTTTATTCGCCTCGTCCAGCAACGCTTCCGATTCCCGAACGTAAACGAAACCGCGTGAGATAATATCAGGCCCGGACAGAATATGGCCTGTCGCTTTAGATAAGGTTACGACGACCACCAAGATTCCGTCCTGGGACAACAGCTTGCGATCACGCAGGACAATATTGCCAACGTCACCTACACCCAGCCCGTCGATCATCACCGTCCCAGCTGGAACCTTACCACCTAAGCGTGCACGCCCATTTTCGAACTCCACGACGTCGCCGAGATCGGTAATAAAGATGTTTTCTGGGTCCACACCAACTTCCACTGCCAGGTCAGCATGCGTTCTCTGCATACGGTATTCCCCGTGAACCGGCAGGAAGTACTTCGGCTTAACCAGTTGCAGCATCCATTTGAGCTCTTCTTGACTGCCGTGGCCGGACGCGTGAACGCCGCGGTAAATGACATTCGCACCAACGCGAAATAGTTGGTCAATTGTTCGAGAAACATACTTTTCATTACCAGGAATAGGAGAACTCGCAAAGACAACGGTATCCCCTGGCATAATCTCAACTTTCCGATGCGCCGATCTCGCCATTCGTGTGAGTGCAGACATCGGCTCACCTTGACTCCCGGTGGATAAAATGACCAGTTTTTCGGGATCGACTTTATTTACATCATCTGCATCGATAAGGGTATCGGGCAAGGATTCAAGATAGCCCAGTTGAAGGCTCGTTTGAATGTTATTAACCATGCTTCGGCCAACAACAGCCACTTTTCGACCGTGCTTCTCAGCTGATCGAATCATTAACTGCAGTCGATGGATGTTGGATGCAAACGTGGACATAATAACGCGTCCAGTGGCTTTTGCAATAATATCGTCAATTTTTGCGCCAACCGTAAGCTCCGAGGGCGTGTATCCCGGGCGTTCGGCGTTCGTACTGTCGCCGACCAGCGCCAGTACTCCCTGTGCGCCATAAGCCGCTAATTTGTGAACATCAGCGTGGCGTCCGTCCACAGGCGTTGGGTCAAACTTGAAGTCACCCGTGTGTATGACGACACCTTCAGGTGTGTTGATGGCGAATCCTGCCGTGTCTGGGATGCTGTGATTTACGTAAAACAACGACACATCAAAAGGCCCTACATGGATCTCTGAATTTCCATCCATAGCATTTAACTTCGCGGTGTCCAATAAACCATGTTCCCGTAATTTATTTTCGACCAACCCAAGGGTCAATCGTGTGCCGTAGACAGGAACATTCAACTCACGAAGGATATATGGCATACCGCCAATATGGTCTTCGTGGCCGTGTGTCAAAAAAATTCCGTGGATTTTCTCTCGGTTTTCAGCCAGAAACGTAATATCTGGAATAACGATATCAATTCCAAGCATATCTTCTTCTGGAAACTTTAAACCCGCATCCACAACGATCATATCGTTACCGTACCAGTACAACGTCATGTTCTTACCAATTTCCCCAACACCGCCCAGCGGGACGATGGAGAGTCTAGATTTTCCTTTAGCCAAACTTGGCACCTCCGTATTGCTATCCCAGAAAAAAGCAAACTTAAACATAAGTAAACAGGGCTGTGCACGCCACACAGCTCGTCCTTGTTACCAAAAACGCTTACGTACCACTTCTTTACACTACATTCACACAGTTCTGTCCGTACGCCGATGAAAATATCGCCTCAATCGGTCACACAGATCAGCCCGGCCCGTTCCATCCATCGATCTGAGTGATGATATGCTCATTGAAAAGCCGCACCAGTCACTATGATCTGTATTATAACCCGGAACAGAACCATGCACAACAGACGAATTTGCCGAATTTTGTCGTATAAAGAAAAGAGGCCATCCCACGAACGAGATCGTTTCATCTCATTCCTGGGATGGCCTCACACAATTTTCTCAGATACGCCGATTGCGTTTCAGCATTTTCCCAGCCGACTCAACAGTTCGCGCAAATGGTCCTGAAATGTCTCAGAGACAGGGAGAAGCGGAAGGCGAACTGAACCCACGGAGTGACCCAGAAGCGCAGTAGCTGCCTTGACGGGAGCTGGACTCGGCGCCATGAACATCGCCTCGAAGACAGGAAGCAAGCGAGCGCTTAGGACGGCTGCCTCAGTCGTCTGTCCCTGCCAGAACAAGTCCATCATTTTCCGAATTTCACTACCCACGACGTGACTTGCAACGCTGACAACGCCAGCCGCACCGAGACTCAACATTGGGAGCGTAAACTTATCGTCGCCACTGTAGAAGAGAAAATCGTCAGGTTTCTCAGCAGCGATGTGCAAGATTTGAGTAAAGTTCCCGCTGGCTTCTTTCAAGGCGAAGATATTCGGTACCTGAGCCAGTCTCAGAACCGTGTCCACGTCCAAGTTCACACTGGTTCTCCCCGGAACGTTGTACAGCATGACCGGAAGACTTACTGCTTCCGCAACGGACGCAAAATGGGCGTAGAGTCCGTCTTGACTCGGCCGATTGTAATAAGGCGTGACTACGAGCAACCCATGAACCCCGAGCTTTTCGGCTTCGCGAGAAAACTCAATAGACTCCCGTGTTGCATTGGTGCCTGTGCCGGCGATAACAGGGATACGTCCATCGGCGGCTCGAAGGGTCATTTCAAATACTCGAAGCTTTTCATCGTGATCGAGCGTGGGCGATTCCCCAGTCGTTCCACAAGCGACAATCGACGTCGTGCCGGTTGCGATAAGATGGTCGACGAGGCCCTTGAGGGCCACTTCATCGACATTTCCTAATTCGTCAAAAGGCGTTACCATAGCCGTTAA
Organism: Alicyclobacillus dauci; assembly: GCF_026651605.1. Taxonomy (GTDB): domain Bacteria; phylum Bacillota; class Bacilli; order Alicyclobacillales; family Alicyclobacillaceae; genus Alicyclobacillus; species Alicyclobacillus dauci. Next base: position 2,692,079 of record NZ_CP104064.1, read on the forward strand.
AAGACTTCCAAAATCCACATCCCTCATCCTTTCCATCATCAGAGTGTTGACAGCTGAAATGCCCGGTGCAGCGCCCGTACAGCGGCAGCCATTTGTACCCCATCCACGAGCACCCAGATGGTTGTATGCGAGTCAGCTGACTGTAAAATTTCAATCCCTTCACTGGCAAGCGCTTCGACGATCCGCGCCATAATACCAGGAACGCCCATGATTCCTGCGCCGACAGCGGAGACCTTTGCGCAACCCGCTCGAACCTCCGGTTGGTAACCGAGCTTTTCAAGATATTTCACAGCAAGCCCGGCAACGTCGTCGGCAACCGTAAAGGCCACCTGATGTGGTGTGACAGATATAAAATCCACTGATATGTGATGTTCAGCCATTAGCGTAAAGATCGATGAACTTCCGATCCCCTCGCCATCGACACGAATCTGTGACAAGTTAGCGCTGTGTGCAATACCCGTCACATATTGATCATACAGAGCGCCATGTTCCAACTGCTGTGATGCCTGCGTTACGAGGGTTCCTGGATCGTCTGAATTCGTGCTGCGAACGCGGATTGGGATATTTCTCTGCATCGCGATCTCGACAGCACGCGGATGAATCACCTTGGCCCCTTGGTAAGCTAAATTGCAAATTTCCGTGTAGGTGACTTGACTCAACTGCCTCGCATCGTCAACAATGCGCGGGTCAGCAGTCATAATGCCGGCAACATCAGTGAAAATATCCACGGCTTCCGCGTTTAAAGCCACGCCAAGGGCAGTCGCGGTGGTATCACTGCCGCCTCGGCCAAGGGTTGTCGTTTCGCCGTTCTCATCGGCCCCTTGGAACCCCATGACGACAACGATACGGCTTTCCGACAATGCCGATAACATCCGCTCTGGTCGAATGTCGACGATTCTCGAATTGCCAAAATCACCGTTCGTGCGAATCCCAGCTTGCGCTCCCGTCATGACAGTGACTTGGTGACCACGACTACGAAGTAATTGACCGAAGACGACAGCCGAAATCGTTTCTCCGCAGGACATTAACAGATCTCTGTCGCGGAGGGCATCATCGTCCACATCACTATCAAACCGGTCCACCAAGGACAAGAGTGTGTCGGTCGCGTATGGGTCACCTTTTCTCCCCATTGCGGACACCACGACAACAACAGCGTAACCCTCACTCTTGGCCCTTTCAATGTGACGAACGGCTGCCAGGCGAGACTCCGGCGTTGCAACCGAAGTCCCGCCAAACTTTTGCACTAATATTTTCATTGCACTGTTCTCCCTTTTCCTGTGGAGCAACACTAACTTACGCGAAATAACGAAGGATCCATATGATTACGCACGAGCAATAAGCGTTTCCGCGATTTGAACTGCATTCCAGGCAGCGCCCTTCAGCAAGTTATCGGCAACGACGAAGAACAAGAGTGTATTTGGATCCGCTAGGTCTTGGCGAATTCGCCCGACGTAAGTGTCGCCCGTATTCTCCGCCATTTGTGGATGCGGATAAAGGTACTGGCTCGGCTCATCTACAACGACGAGATTCTCGGCAGCACGCATCTTTTCACGTGCCATCTCGGGTGTGACGGCATCGCGGAAGCGAACCGCGACCGACTCAGCGTGACCATTCATCACGGGGACGCGGACAGCAGTTGGACTCACCAAAAGTCCCGGTATCTCCAATATTTTACGAGACTCGTTTACGAGCTTCATTTCCTCTTTTGTATAACCGTTGTCAAGGAAGACATCACACTGTGGAAGTACATTGAAAGCCATCGGATAATGCACATCTTGGGACGCGAGCGGGAAAATGGTGCTCTTAACCTTCCCCGTTTTCGACCACGCCGTGATCTCGTCCTTGAGGGCATCAACCGCTTTTTGCCCCATGCCACTGACAGCTTGATACGTTGAAATAAACACATGTTCTAAGCCGAATTCGCGTAGTGCATTCAGTGCAACCATCAATTGAATGGTCGAACAGTTCGGATTGGCAATGATCCCTTGATGTCCATCCAGCGCGTGCGGATTTACTTCGGGCACAACCAAAGGAACGTTCTTGTCCATTCGATAAGCTGAGCTATTATCGATCACAACCGCCCCACGCTTTACCGCCTCAGGCGCGAAAATTTGGCTTGCACTCGCACCCGCGCTGAACAACGCGACATCAATGTCCTCGAACGACTCCGGTTTTGCCACCTCGACTTCAACCGGACTTCCGTTGTATGTGAGCGTTTGATGAGCGGAACGCTCGGAAGCCAGGAGTTTCAGCGACTCGATGGGAAAATTCCGCCGCTCGAGCGTTTGAATCATCGCTCGACCGACGGCACCCGTCGCACCCAGTACTGCAATACGGTAAGCACTTTTTCTCTCCACGTATAAACCCCTCTTTAGGACGGCCGCTCTTCTTTCCAGCGTTCGATGAGCACTGGTTGCAATTGACGTTTTTCGAGGGCAGCCGACAACGTTTCTGGAATGAGTCGCATAAGCGACACGAGTGAGTTTATTTTAACATGAGGAGCGTCCTGACCAAATGGAACAAAATAAATGTTTTTTGTATTCATTAAGCGCGCGATATTATTCATAGACAGACCGAGGCCGTCATTTGTTGAAATTCCAAGCACCACTGGCCTGTCATTCCGAAGCGTAGACTTAGCTGCCATCAACACGGGCGAGTCCGTGTTAGCCTGTGCGAACCGGCTCATCGAACTAGCTGTGCACGGCGCAATGAGCATCACGTCCAGTTTTTTCGACGGACCGAGTGGCTCGGCTTCAGGAATGGTGGTAATGGCTTGATTGCCCGTGACGTTGACGATTTTCTTTGCCCACTCTCCAGCATCACCAAAGCGGGTATCTATCGTGAGAACACTACTGGAGAAAATGGGGATCACGTTCGCGCCGAGATCGACAAGTCGTTTCACCTCCGGGAAAATCTCTTCATAGGTACAGTGACTCCCCGTCACACCAAAGCCAATTGTTTTCCCTTTTAACTCCATATGTCTTCCTCCCCTTGTGTCCCGTCTGACTCTTCAGCGAGAATGCGCGACAGTGACCCCGCTATGATCCTGCCAGCCGTCTTCGGTGCAACGAGGCCCGGCAGGCTTGGCGCCAACAGTGCCTTCATGCCCCGTCGTTCGGCGTAGCGAAAGTCGGTACCACCGGGTTTTGAGGCGATATCAATGATCACACAATCACGTGACATCTCTTTTAAAACGGCCGCTGAGAGGACCAACGCTGGGATCGTATTGAATACAATCTCAGCATCCCGCACAGCATCTTCGATCTGTTTAAGCGGTACCGACTCGAGAGACAGTTCCTTGACCCTTGCCAAATCGGAGGCATAGCGGGCACAAACACGGACACTGGAACCCATTGCACGGAGTTTGTGGGCCAATGTCTGGCCGCAGCGTCCAAATCCGAGCACGACTATTTTCGCACCGTGTAAGGTAATGTCCGTTTCCTCCATTGCGATCGCGATCGCGCCCTCAGCCGTGGGAATGGAATTCAAAATGGCCACTTCGTCGAGCTCCATCAACTTGACGAGTTGCAAGGAATGAGCCGCACACCACTCACTCAGCACTGGCCGGGCAATTCCTGTGAAGACAAAGGCGCCGGGTCGCATGGAAGCAAAATGGTCCTCCGTTAAGTAAATCGGATCAGGTGCGAACTTCGTATCCACTCTACCGTCGTTTTCCATCCCTGCTATCGGCAATACGAGTGCATCTGCCTGCCCCAAAACTGACTCTGAGAGTTCACCGTGGACTGTATCTGTGAACGACCGATGCATTTCAGAAAAGCCGATCAGCGTGGCACTCGCATCATTTTCAATGACTTGTGCGATGACCTCCAATTGACGGGCATCACCGCCAACGAACACAAGATGCTTTCCTGTGAGCATCCACTATTCACCCCTCCGTACATGTGCTGTAGCTTATGAGCATCCGCCCAAAGGGGTGAAAAAACAAATTAATAAGGGGCACTGCAATGTTCTAGCGTTCATTGCAGTGCCCCTTATTTGTCAATGAAAAATATAACGCGATCTAGTCCCCTATGCGAACGCCAGTTGAACCGAATCCAGCTTGTCCACGCCGAGTTTTCGCCAGCGGCGTCTCCGTCTGGACCCACGAAACGGGATGAAATGATGCGACAACCAACTGTGCAATGCGGTCCCCTGGCTGAATCAACACTTCTGAATCCCCGAAATTTGTGAGCAAAACTTGGATTTCTCCAGTGTAGTCACTATCCACAACACCGACCCCGTTGGACAGGGACAAGCCCGATTTCCACGCAAGTCCACTTCTTGCGTAAACCAAAGCAACCATGTCCCGTTCTGGAAGTTGAATGGCGATGCCCGTTGGAACGCGAACACGCTGGCCAGGATTTACAGTCAGCGGCGTTGGCAAGGCCGCATGTAAATCCATGCCAGCAGCACCTTCCGACGCGTATTTTGGGATATACGCCTCTCCCAAGTGCGGTGATACCAACTGAATGAATACTTGAATCTCTTCGTGACTCACTGTTCAACACCTGCCACAAACTGCTCAAAGCTGATGCCGGAGATGGGACCGACGGCGGACAACGAAAAACCACCTTGAAACAACTGGGCGGCGACCTCTTGAACGTGATCGACGGTCACTGCTTCAATTCCCGCAAGGGTCTCCTCAACTGGAATGTCTCGTTCCAGCAGCAGTTCATTCTTCGCAATTCGACTCATTCTGCTCCCTGAACTTTCCAATCCAAGCATCATCGCGCCCTTTACTTGCTGTTTGGTTTTCTCCAATTCCGTGTCCGTGAATGATCTGGTTACTACATCACGGCAGATGTCAACAATCGAGGCGATCACCGGCTCGACATGCTCTCGCGACGTACCCGCGTAAATTCCAAACATACCTGTGTCCTGATAGGACGTATGGAAGGAGAACACCGAGTAAGCCATACCGTGCTCTTCACGAATCTCTTGAAATAGCCTGGAGGACTGCGTTCCACCAAGGATATTGTTCAGTAGGATGAGCGGATACAGATTGTCGCTGCCTGCGGCGAAGCCTTGTGTCGAGAGGCAGAGATGGACCTGTTCGATGTCCTTTTCACGGGTTTTAAGTGACCGGTGAAATGGCGGAATTTCGAGGGTCCGTGAACGTGACGCATCGCCAGAGGCCATATCTCCGAACAGTCGTTCGACCTCCTTGACCGCCGTCGCCTGGTCAATGTGACCCGCGATCGCAATGACGATGTTTTCCGGTTGATACTGATCGCCGATATAATGGCGAAGGTCATTTTGCGTGAATGACAATAAATTGTCCTCGCGCCCCAGTATGGTATAACCCAACGGATGTCCCCGGTAAATTCCTTCGGCCAGTATATCCATGACCAGTTCATCAGGGGTGTCTTCATACATGTGAATTTCTTCAATGACGACACGCTTCTCTTTTTCCATCTCTTCTTCAGCAAAAGTCGACGCGAGGAGCATGTTTGCCAGCGTGTCCAACGCTATGGTAAAGTGCTCATCCAACACGCGTGAGTAAAAACATGTGTACTCCTTTGATGTAAATGCATTGACCTGTCCGCCCAACTCGTCGAACACTTGTGCGAGTTCCTTGGCGGAGTACCTATCCGTACCTTTAAAAAACATGTGCTCGAGAAAATGACTTACACCGTTGTCGCGCTCATTTTCATAACGCGATCCGGTTTTTACCCAAACGCCTATGCTCACCGAACGCAGCGTAGGGATTTCCTCTCCGACGACACGAATGCCGTTGCGAAGTTTCACACGATAAGTCACCGAATTGCCTCCTCAACCGTAACCACCACTTGACTCTTGACAATAGACTCAATATAACAAACTTACTGGACACCACTCAAGACACTCGGAGGTTGCACACTGGGTCTCTCAGCGATCACATCATCGATTGTCTTCGCGTGATAGCCATTCGCTTCAATCAGTTTAATGATTTGAGGCAACGCTTCAACGGTCGATTTGGTTGGATGCATGAGGAGAAGACACCCGGGCGTCAAACCTCGTTTTGCACGCGCCACAATGACTTCCGCTGGTGGCCGCCGCCAATCTACCGTATCCGCTGTCCACATGATGGTGTACGTCTTGCGCGCTTTTGTCATTTTCACAAGTCGGTTATCATATGAACCCGATGGTGGTGCAATAGCAGTTACTTTCCGGTGTGTTATGTTTTCTATGATCGCATTCGTTCCATCTAACTGCCTTTCCAAACCCGCATTTGTCAACTTGCGAAAATCCGGATGACCCGATCCGTGTGACCCGATTGCATGCCCGTCCTGTACCATTGCCTTCACCAAATCAGGATGCTCTTTTACCCACTTGCCGTCTAGGAAGAATGTTGCATGGACATGAGAACTCCTTAGAATTTTGAGCATAGCAGGAACGTATTCCTCTCCCCATGACACGTTGACCATGAGAGAGATCGATTTTTCTGCGTCTGGTGCTCGGTAAATCGGTTCCGCTCCTAGCGACGCAGCGCTGATCTTTGGTGGAACCTGCCTCCATACCAAATGTATTTTGCCATCGTGGGCTTCTTTTGTTGCTCGCATGCTCTCATCTTCAATCAATGCCCAACCGGCGAGACCGGGAATCAAATGCCATACCCGATCGACACGAGCATCAACCGGTTCCTTACTCAGTTGCTTTGAAAATTGCTGTAGACGTTGTTCGACACTGACCGTAGACACGTTATTCGGTACCGTTTCCTGTGCGAACACGGTCGCCGGAAACGCAGGTCCAATGAATCCGAGCAACGTTATTGATAAAGTGATGATACTTGCTTTGTGCACGGCTATCCCTCCGAGTAAATGGAAACTCGGTTTAGGTTGCCCAAACCCGGAAAATAAAAAAAGCCCCATCGTCTGGGGCTGGGTTACATTTGCTCACTGCACACCCGCTGGTGGAGTTGAATTCGAGTCCATCTGCTCCTTGATAACCTCTTTACGAGACAGGTTCACGCGGCCTTGATTATCGATTTCCGTCACTTTCACGGAAATTTCGTCACCGACCTTGCAGATATCCTCTACTTTCGCCACTCGGTTCACGTCCAACTGCGAGATGTGTACCAAGCCTTCCTTACCGGGGAGGATTTCGACAAATGCGCCGTACTTCTCAACGCGAGTGACGCGACCCACATAAATGTGGCCGACTTCTACTTCACGAACGATGTTCTCGATCATTTCTTTCGCTTTATCAGCTTGTCCGCCGTCCGAACTGTGAATGAACACCCGTCCATCCTGTTCAATGTCGATCTTCACACCGGTTTCCTCGATGATCTTATTGATCACCCGACCGCCAGGCCCAATGACATCGCGAATCTTGTCCGGATTGATCTGAACGGAAATGACACGGGGTGCGTACTTGGACATTTCCGTGCGCGGTGCTGAAATCGCCTCGAGCATCTTGCCGAGGATGAACATGCGACCAGCGTGCGCCTGCTGCAGTGCGCGCTCCAAAATGTTCTTGTCAATGCCCTTAATTTTAATATCCATCTGCAAAGCTGTGACGCCGTTCGCCGTTCCAGCCACCTTAAAATCCATATCGCCGAGATGATCTTCCATCCCCTGGATATCACTGAGAATGGCAACCTCATCCGCTTCCTTAACCAATCCCATGGCAATACCCGCCACCGGGGCCTTGATCGGCACGCCAGCATCCATAAGCGCCATCGTGCTGCCGCAGATGCTCGCTTGAGATGTGGACCCGTTTGACTCGAGGATTTCCGATACAACCCGAATCGCGTACGGGAAATCTTCAGGTGATGGGATGACCGGGTCCAGTGCGCGTTCACCGAGTGCCCCGTGACCAATATCGCGACGGCTCGGTGCACGCAACGGACGCGCTTCACCGACGCTGAACGGCGGGAAGTTATAGTGGTGCATGTATCGATTTGACGCCTCGACCTCGAGTCCATCGAGCATCTGTTCGTCGCCCATAGCCCCCAGCGTACATACGGACAACGCTTGTGTCTGACCACGAGTAAACAAACCGGACCCGTGAGTTCGCGGTAACACACCGACCTCGCAGGAAATTGGGCGAATTTCATCCAACTGACGACCGTCTGGACGAATTCCTTGATTCAGGATGGCTTTACGGACTTCCTCTTTGAGGATGTCGTGAAGAATCTCTGCAATCTCTGCCTCGTGTTCAGGGAATTCCTCTGCAAAGTGGGCCTGAACCTCTTCATTTAGTTCAGACAGTGCGACTTCACGAGCTTGCTTGTCCGGTTGTCGAACGGCCACATTCGTACGATCCGTTGCGTATGCTCGAACTGCAGCGTTTAGTGCCTCGTCAACTTGGTGAAGGACAACCTCACGCTTTTGGACGCCAACTTTTTCAGCAAATTTTTCAATTTCAGAACAGATCTGCTGGATGATGCTGTGTCCATACAAAACTGCTTCAAGCACTTTGTCCTCTGGTACTTCATTTGCACCCGCTTCTACCATCACGATTGCGTCTTTCGTTCCAGCCAAAACTAAGTGCAAATCACTCTTACGGGCTTGTTCCACAGTCGGATTGACAACAAATTCACCATCGATGAGGCCGACAATGACACCACCGATTGGGCCATCAAACGGAATATCGGAAATGGTCAATGATGCCGACGTACCGATCATGGCCGCAATTTCCGGTGCACAATCTTGATCCACGGACATCACGATGTCAACGACTTGAACGTCGTTTCGAAAACCTTCCGGAAATAGCGGCCGGATGGGGCGGTCAATGAGACGTGATGCTAAAATGGCTTTTTCACTCGGGCGCCCTTCGCGCTTTATAAAGCCTCCGGGAATTTTCCCCACGGCGTACAGCCGCTCTTCATAGTTGACCGTGAGCGGAAAAAAATCCAGATCCTTCGGTTCTTTGGACGCGGTGACCGTTGCCAATACGACGGTCTCTCCGTACGTCACATTTACAGCTGCAGTTGCTTGTTTGGCCAACTTACCAGTCTCAAGGACAAAAGGACGTCCCCCAATTTCAAACTCATGCCGTACTATCATGTGCTCCTTCAAGCCTCCTCAACAAATCTCGACCTTACCTTACCCTGTATGTATGGATGAAACGCAGTGCTATGTAAAAGAAGCGGGCCGAAGCCCGCTTAGCTCTTACTTATCTGCGTAGTCCCAAGGACTGAATCAATTCACGGTAACGGTTGACATCCTTCTTGCGAAGATAGTTCAACAAGTTTCTACGGCGGCCAATCATCTTGTACAACCCGCGACGGGAGTGATGATCCTTCTTGTGCGTACGGAAGTGTTCTGTCAGATATGTGATACGCTCAGTCAAAATAGCGATCTGAACTTCCGGAGACCCCGTATCCGTCTCATGGACTTGATACTTTTCAACAATTCCACGCTTTGATTCGTTCGACAACATAAAAGATGTCCTCCTAATTTCTTATCATCCCTGCAACGAAGAAGTGGTCGGGAGGTCACGTCCACATCCGCGAGGCAGTTCATCGGTGCATATACACACAAATGATAGCATACCATAGAACGGTCTTTCAACGATAGTCCTTAATTCACTAACCTCGTATCAGGGCAATCCCAGCAGTTCCCGCGCCGTCGTGCAATCACTTGCAATCTGGTCTTTTAATTCATCCAATCCTGAGAACTTCCGTTCATCGCGGATGCGATGAAGAAACGATACTCGACATTGTTTCCCATAGAGATCGCCATTAAACCCAAGCAGGTGAACTTCCAGGCGGAAATCTTGCCCATTCACTGTGGGTCGATACCCTGCGTTGAGAACGCCAAACCAATGCTCGGACCCACCGTTTTCAGCTGGAATCGCCACGGCAACCGCGTATACCCCAGACTTGGGCATAACATATTCGTCTAGGTCACCAAGGTTGGCTGTGGGAAAACCAATCGTCCTCCCCCGCTCGTCTCCATGAATCACTGGCCCAGTTACACTATATGGGCGCCCCAGCAGCATCTCTACTGCTTCCACCCGCCCTTGTTCCAGGTGTGCTCGAATTTGCGAACTACTCACTTTCGCCCGATTCTCTTCAACTGGTGCAACAACATGCACAGAGACGCCCATGTTTGTCGCCCATTCGGTGAGCAGTTGTACAGTCCCCTTGCCTCCGCGTCCAAAGCGAAAATCTGGTCCGACGACAATGTGTTTCAAGTGAAGACAACCTAGGTGTTCCTTCACAAACACTTCGGGATCGGTCGCCGCGTACGCGTCATTAAATTGAACGACGTATAGGGCGTCGACACCGTGATCGGCCAAGACGCGCATTTTCTCACCACGTGGTGTCAAAAGACGAAGATACTCAGCCTTGCCGCTCAACACATAGGTCGGATGTGGTTCAAAGCACATCACCGCCAGCCTTGTCCCTGGCTCCAATAGCTGACGTGCGCGGTCCAGAATGGCCTGGTGGCCGATGTGGACACCGTCAAATTTTCCGATAGCGAGCACCTGTGGGACGCTGCTTTCGCACGGCAGTCCGTTCACTTCGTACAACTGCACGTCCTATCCCCTCTTCCAAAACACTTTCTTAGGCTTTAACTGTCCCCCATCTGAACAACCTGTCACAGACGCAACAGCCGCCAAATCGCCTTCAAATGAAATGAAGACAATGTCATCATCATTGAGTTCCGCCGGCTCCATAGGAACCTCCGAAAAGGAAACTTGCTGACCGTTGGCCAGCCGCTCTATGACTTGCCGAGATACGGTCACTTGTCGATCCGCGCTCAGATACGCTAGTGGAGACGATAGAAATTGCAGAGGGTCATCACTTTCGAGAAACGCATCAAGCGTCACGGCGTCAGCCAATTTTGCTACGCCCACCGATGTTCGACGAAGCGACGCCATATGGGCTGGTAGGTTCAGTAGCTCCCCGAGATCGCGGCACAATGCTCGGATGTAAGTCCCTTTTGAGCAAACTACCTCAAACCGAGCTTTCGCCACGTCCCCATCTATTTCCAAGGCACCCACCCGAAAGGATGATATATGTACTTCGCGGCTGGGCATGTCAACTTCTTCCCCGGCACGTGCTAACTCATACGCTCGTTTTCCATTCACATGAACTGCAGAGTAGGCTGGTACAGTCTGCTGAATGGTTCCCGTCAGCTTGCGAGCCGCATCGGCTACCTGACTGTCATTTAAATCACCGATGGACGCCGTCGTGACGACTTTCCCATCAGCATCGTCCGTATCCGTTCCAATACCAAAAACAACTTCGCCGGTATAGCCTTTTTCCCACGCGGTAAGATACTCTAAAACGCGTGTCGCATCACTCACGCACACAACTAAGAGCCCGCTCGCAAGCGGGTCTAATGTGCCGGCATGACCAACCCGGCGTATATGTAATTTACGTCTAATCTTCTGAACAACATCATGCGACGTTGGACCAGTTGGCTTGTCGATCAGTAACACGCCACCGTGCTTCAAAATTGCACCGCCTCCAACACCGACGCTACGATAGGTTCAATTTGCGACCGAGCCACGGAAAGTGGTCCATTCAAGACACATCCCGCTGCACGCGCATGCCCTCCGCCGCCAAAGTGCTGAGCAATTCGGGCCACATCGACGTGCCGCTTAGAACGCAAACTAGCTTTCACGGAGCCGCCCGGTCGCTCTCGCAACAATACACCGACTTCCACCGTCTCCACAGACCTTGCAAAAGCCACAAGCCCCTCCACATCGTCTTCCGACGCGCCAGCCAACGTCAACATGGAACGGTCAACCGAAATAAACGCATATCGACCGTCGTTAGAAATAAACATGTCTCGCAATGCTAACTGAAGCAATGTCATTTGGGATCTGGTACGCGCCTCTAAAGCTGGTTCTGCAATGTCGTACGGTTGGACGCCACATTCCAGCAATTCAGCAGCAATCTGGTGTACGGTTCGAGTGGTATTCGGATAGCTGAACCCACCCGTATCCGTGAGTATTCCTGTATACAAACATTTAGCCAAATCCTCAGCGATAGGGACCTGAAGGTACTTTGCAATGTGGTAGATCAGCTCACAGGTGGCTGCTGCATCGGGATCGACGCAAGCAGCTTCACCGTAGAGCGGGTTCGTTTGGTGATGGTCAATGTTTACCACTTGCGCACGTTCACACAATGCGGAAGCAACAGGGGCAAACCGGCCATTGTCAGCACAATCAACTGCGAGGACTCGAGAAAAGACGCCTAGATCGCCATCTGTAATGAAGCGAATACGGTCATACATGGGGAGAAACCGAAAACGTTCCGGCAGCACTTCGCCAACCAGGAGCGTCCACTCCTTCCCCAGTGCATCCAAAATATGCGCAATTGCCAGGGCGCTGCCTAGTGCATCCCCATCGGGCCGTTCATGCGTGACGATAAGCCACGAGGGCGAAGCTAAAATTGCGTCCGAGACGCGCTTAACCGCTTCGAAATCCCGCGGAGCCGGTTGCCACTCTGCCATCCTTCTGCCTCCCGTTAATCGCCATCCACCTTTGATTCTTCTTCTCGGTGAATGGTTCTCAGAACGCGCTCAATGTGCGCGCTGTACTCTCCCGAATCATCCAGACGAAACATCAGTTCCGGCGCCACGCGCATATGGAGCCGACGTGCCACTTCGCCGCGAATAAACCCGCTCGCCTTGGAAAGGGCCGCTACACTCGGCTCCTTCTCGTCGTGACTGCCAAAGACACTGACGTATACCTTTGCGTGTTGCAAATCCCCCGACACTTCGACTCGAGTGATGGTCGCGAAGCCAACTCGCGGATCCTTCAAACTCGTTCGGAGAATGTCGGAAATTTCCTTTTTCATTTGCTCAGAAACTTTTTGAACGCGAATTCGAGACACTTTTCACCCTCCGTCTAACGACGTGGTTAGGCTGGTTTGACGGCTTCCATGACAAACGCTTCAACAACATCACCAATCTTGATGTCGTTAAACTTATCAAGCGTAATACCACATTCGTAACCAGTCTGAACTTCACGCGCGTCGTCTTTGAATCGTTTCAACGAGTCCAGTTTTCCCTCGTAAACGACGATTCCATCGCGAATGAGACGAGCTTCCGCATCTCGGGACATTTTACCATCCGTGATGTAACAGCCAGCAACGGTTCCGATTCTCGAGATGGTAAATGTTTCACGAACTTCGGCGTGACCCAAAACCACTTCCTTGAACTCAGGTGCCAGCATCCCCTTCATGGCCGACTCGAGTTCCGACATGACGTTGTAAATCACACGGTACAGGCGAATATCGACTTTTTCGGCTTCCGCCATACGTTTTGCATTGACATCTGGGCGAACATGGAAACCGATGATGATGGCATTCGACGCGGTTGCCAGGGAAACATCCGATTCCGTGATGGCGCCGGCACCCTTGTGGATGACATTGACACGAACGCCAGAGACATCGATTTTCTCAATGGACTGCACCAATGCTTCCACCGAGCCCTGTACATCCGCCTTCACGATCACGTTCAATTCCGCAACGTTGCCCTCTTGAATTTGACGGTACAAATCATCCAATGTCACTTTCGAAGTCGTCTGCAATTGTTCTTGCTTTTCACGGTTTGTTCGCTTATCGACCAGATGACGCGCACTGCGCTCGTCATCATACACGACAAATTGGTCACCAGCGCTCGGCACACCGTTCAGGCCTTGGATTTCCACTGGTGCTGAAGGTCCCGCCTGCTTCAGACGACGCCCAACATCGTTTACCATGGCACGAACGCGACCGTAAGTCGTTCCGGCGACAACGATATCGCCGACTTTTAGTGTTCCATTCTGGACGAGAACCGTTGCAACAGAACCGCGTCCCTTATCCAACTTCGCCTCGATTACCGTACCGCGAGGCCGAGCATCTGGATTTGCCTTGAGTTCCTGAACGTCCGCTACAAGAAGAACCATCTCCAGCAGTTCGTCGAGTCCCTCATGCTTCAACGCGGAAATTGGAGCAAAAATGGTTTCGCCGCCCCACTCTTCCGAGACCAGACCATATTGGGTCAGTTCTTGCTTCACCCGATCCGGATTGGCATCTGGCTTATCCATCTTATTGACAGCGACGATAATGGGCACGTTTGCGGCCTTTGCGTGGTTGATAGCCTCAATCGTCTGAGGCATGACGCCATCGTCTGCTGCCACGACCAAGATGGTTACATCAGTAATTTGGGCACCACGTGCGCGCATCGTTGTGAACGCTTCGTGACCCGGTGTATCCAAGAACGTAATGAGTCGATCATTGACCGTCGCTTGATACGCACCAATATGTTGCGTAATACCGCCAGATTCCGTCGCTGTAACCTTGCTTTCGCGAATGGCGTCGAGAAGCGTGGTTTTACCGTGATCGACGTGTCCCATAATGGTCACCACTGGCGGACGCGGACGAAGCGATTCCGGAGTATCTTCTTCGACCAACATGTCGAGCGCGTCCTCGTCAACCGGCTCTACGACATTGACCTTGACGCCAAAATCTTCTGCGATGAGTTCCATTGTATCCGTGTCGATATCCTGATTGATGGTCGCCATTGTGCCAAGCAGCAACAGCTTCTTAATCAACTCAGCCGGTTCACGTTTAAGAAGTTTTGCGAAGTCGCCCACCGACATCGGACCCTCAACCGTAACTTCCGTTGGCAGAACTGGTGCCTGATTACGGCCTCCGCGACGCTTCGAGCGTTGTAACTTGGTCTCGTTAAACTCTTCGCGACGTGCGAAGCCTTCCCTATCGCGTCCCTTTTCCTTTTCCTTATCTTTGCGCAGACTTCCTGGTGCGGTCGGTTTGCTTGCACCGGACATCTGTGCACCACCCGCAGGACGGCCACCACCGGCTCCGCCACCGAAGCGACTTCCACCACCTGGACGGCCACCGCCGCCAGCACCAGGACGGCCAGCGCCACCCGGACGGCCACCGCCTGTTCCGCCGCCGAAACGACCACCACCACCAGCACGGTTATCGCGTCCACCGCTGCCACCGGAGCCGAAACCACCGCCGCCGCGGTTGTCACGTCCACCTGGACGTCCGCCACCTGTTCCACCGGCGTACCCGCCAGTTCCGCTATTGCTGTAGCGCGAGCCGCCGCTATTCCCGCCCGTGTATCCACCGCTGCGGTTGTCACGCGAGCCACTGCCACTACCCGTGCGGGGTCCACGAGACGAGAAGTTGCCATCACCGCTATGTTGACGTGGGCGACTTTGGCCGTCTCCGACGCGCGCCCGGTCTCCACCCTGGCCAGCTCGTCCGGCATCCCCCCGGGGGTCGTCGTACCGGCGACCTTCACCCTGAGGTCGTGACGCACCTGTAGAACCGTCATTGGTTCGCGTCCGAACTTGACCGTTGTCGCGACCTTCGCTTCCTTCGCGGCTATCTCGACGCCCATATCCTGGGCGTTCACCATCTCGACTCGTCGATCTCGCCGTTTGACCCGTTTGCTGGGACACCGGGCGTTCTCGCGAACGATCCCCATTCCCTTGAACAGTTGTTCCAGCACCGGATTCTGCTTTGCGTTCTGTCTCCGATCGATGTTCTTCTTGACGCCGCTGTTGTCGTTCGCGCATTTCCTTCTCCACCTCATGCGCATGCCGCTCAGCCGCGCGTTTCTTTACATCTGAAAAAAAGTTTTCTACTTTCCCAATCGTGGCTTCATCCATCACACTCATGTGATTGGCCACAGGAATATCCAATCGGCCTAATATCGTCAGGATTTCCTTGCTCGACATGTTCAGCTTCTTGGCATATTCATAGACTCGGACTTTCGTCAAACGCTCCACCCCCGTGTAGTTCCCCGAACCGTTCCAGTAATTTGTCAGCGAATCCCGGGTCCATTACCGCGATGGCCGCTGCCTCATCCCGTCCAATAGCCCGACCAAGCGAACCTTTGTCCGCAAAAGTCACGACCGGAACGTCGTACGAATTTGCCTTATCTTGCAATTTCTTGCGACCGTTCGCGCCAGCGTCCTCGGTCACGATGACGAGTTTGGCCTTCCTTGCTGTAACAGCCTGTAAGATCCGCTCCTGTCCGTCAACAAGTTGCCCTGCACGCTTGGCGAGACCAATTAAGCCGTAAACGCGGTCTATCCCACTCACACTCACGACGGTCTCACCGCCTCGTTTAACTGTTGTTCCAGTGCATGATACACGGCTTCCGGGATACTCATTTTCAACGCACGTTCCAGTGACTTGCGTTTCATCGCCATGTGTAGGCAGTTCTCGTCCGGACACAAATACGCGCCACGACCATTTCGTTTTCCAGTTGAATCGATAAGCACTTCACCCTCAGGGGTGTGTACCACGCGTATCAACTCTCTCTTCGGACGCATTTCCTGGCAACCGACGCACTTACGCAACGGCACTTTCCGCACTTTGTTCATGACTTCTCCCTCCTTTATGATCCGCCGTGTGCCCTGAGGATTATGGCTCGTTCAACCAATCTTCCGAGAGGGTCCCAAAGGAACCTTCTTCTTCAGCGTCATTCAACTCACTAAACAACCCGGAATCAGACGCCTGCGACTCGCTCTTAATATCAATTTTCCAACCGGTCAACCGTGCAGCCAAACGTGCGTTTTGGCCTTCTTTGCCAATCGCAAGCGATAATTGATAGTCAGGCACGATAGTACGTGCGATTTTTCCCTCTTCATCAATCTGAACTTCCACGACTTTCGACGGTGAAAGTGCATGCGCTACGAATTGTGCCGGATCTTCGCTCCACTCGATGATATCGATTTTCTCACCGTTCAACTCGTTGACGACAGATTGAACACGTGCTCCACGTGTTCCCACGCATGCACCTATGGGGTCAACTTCAGGATTCCGTGAATGAACCGCGATCTTCGACCGATAACCCGCTTCCCTAGAAACGGCCTTAATCTCGACAACACCCTCGTAAATCTCAGGAACTTCCAGTTCAAACAAACGTTTCAAGAGACCCGGATGGCTCCGAGACACGACGATTTGCGGTCCCTTCGTCGTCCGCTCTACGCGAGCGATAAACACCTTGATACGATCTCCCATGTGCAGGTGATCAGTCGGCATCTGTTCAGAGAGCGGTAAAATCGCTTCAGTTTCACCGAGATCGATGTAGGCTACGCGCGGGTCAATTCGCTGTACAATGCCCGACACAACCTCTTCTTCACGATCGACGAATTTCCCATAAATGACAGATCGCTCAGCCTCGCGAATGCGCTGCGTCACGACTTGTTTGGCAGTTTGTGCCGCAATCCGACCGAAGTCACGCGGTGTTACTTCAATTTCCACCACGTCGCCCACGTGATAACTCGGACTCATGTCACGTGCGGCGTCGAGAGAGATCTCAAGCCTCGTATCTTCCGGTTCTTCAACAACCGTTTTCCGGGCGAACACACGAACTTCGCCGTTATCACGGTGAATGTCCACGCGTACGTTGGCAGCCGAGTTGAAGTTCCGTTTATAACCAGAAATGAGAGCGGCTTCGATTGCCTCGAGCAATACTTCCTTATCAATTCCTTTTTCACGCGCCAACTGTTCAAGCGCTTCTAAAAAGTCGACGTTCATGGAAGGGAACCTCCCCCTTTCCGCACTTTTTCAAGTTGCGTTACGTTTTCAAATGCGTTCTGTTACATTTCAACAGCCAGCCGCGCCTGAGCGATCTTCTCTGTCGGAATTTCCAACCGATTTGTACGCGTCTTCACGCGAATCTCCAGTTCCAATACGGACTCGTCATAATTGCATAGAATCCCCTCAAAGGTCTTTTGACCATCCAGGGGTTCATAAAGCGAAATGTGAACATGTTCGCCAATAGCCCGCACGTAGTCAGCCGGTTTTTTCAACGGACGCTCGGCACCCGGAGACGAGACCTCAAGGAAATAGGCATTCGGAATTGGATCAACAATATCCAATTGTTCGGAAAGCTGCTCGCTGACTCGACTGCAATCGTCGATATCCACGCCTTCAGGCTTGTCGATGAAGACACGAAGATACCAATTGGTGCCTTCCTTTTTATACTCAACATCCACAAGCTCGACGTGCTCTGCTTCCACAATGGGAAGCGCCAAGCGCTCAACAATATCCGTCACACGTTCCTTTGCCACACGTCATCCTCCTTGATTTCTAACGCCCACCTGTACGCCGAAAAGTGCCAAGCATAAATCAAAGAGTGGGATTTTCCCCACTCTTGTCCGTACGCGGTATACGAAGCCTAACGGCTCCATTATATCATCGACCAATATTGCCTGCAAACACCACGTGTCCCAAACAATGCGCGAACCACCCATATCCTCATGCCACGCGTTTTGAAAAACTGAACCCTATGCTAATCCACTCATTCCAATTTGTCCACACATTCCACACATATTATGGCTCACTGCCCCCGAAAAAAACTCTACGGCCAGTTACGCAGTTCGCATTTAACTACATTAACTATATGCATACTCAGCCCATATTGGTTAAAATACGAATGCTCGTCCGTTCGACTCAGCACGAATTCAGCAGGAATCAGGAGACTTGTAAACGCAAAACGGATCGTTCGAACTTTCCGAAAATATCCCTATAGGTGACAACGTGAACGCTACGTGCTATCGTTTTAGCGGCATGCTACAAGGGTGCCACGAAGATTAAGGAGGAAGTCATGCATACCGAGATTACCCGGATGCGCAATGTCGCAATTGTCGCTCACGTCGATCACGGCAAAACCAGCCTAGTCGACCAATTGCTCCGGCAGTCTGGCCTGTTTCGTGAAAACGAGCAAGTTCACGAGCGTGCCATGGACTCAAACGATCTAGAGCGCGAGCGCGGCATTACCATTCTCGCAAAAACAACAGCTATTCCCTATAAAGATTACCGCATCAACCTCGTCGATACACCTGGCCACGCGGATTTCAGTGGCGAAGTGGAACGCATCGTGAAGATGGTCGACGGCGTTTTACTGGTTGTCGATGCATTTGAAGGCGTCATGCCGCAAACGCGGTTCGTCCTCGAAAAGGCACTTGGTGCTGGACTTGTCCCGGTCGTTGTCGTCAACAAAATGGACCGTGAAAATGCTCGTCCGCTCGAGGTCATCGACGAAGTCCTCGATTTATTTATCGATCTCGGCGCCAGTGAAGATCAACTCGAATTCCCTGTCGTTTACACGTCGGCTATTATGGGCACGTCGACAAATGACTTAGATGTCAAGGGCGAGAACATGGAACCATTGTTTAACGCGATTGTTGAACATATCCCTGCCCCCGACGTCGACCCCGACGGTCCCCTCCAGTGGCAAGTGACGATGCTCGATTACAACGAGTACCTTGGTCGGATAGGCATCGGTCGAATCGCGCGTGGTGCCCTTCACCAAGGCGAGACAGTTGCGCTCATCCAACGCGATGGGACAATCGTTCAAAAGCGCGTTCAGAAGTTGTTTGCACACCAAGGTTTGCGCCGTATCGAGGTGGAGAAGGCTTACGCTGGAGACATCGTCGCTGTGGCTGGTATTCCGGAGATCATGGTCGGAGAAACCGTCGCGGACCCGGCAAATCCAGAAGCGCTGCCACTTCTCCGAATTGACGAGCCGACCCTGGAAATGACTTTCATGGTCAACAACAGCCCGTTTGCTGGTCAAGACGGCCCACACGTGACATCTCGTAAGCTGCGCGAACGTTTGTTCCAAGAGCTAGAATCTGACGTCAGCCTACGTGTGGAAGAGACCGAGGACGCGGACGTTTTCCTGGTTGCGAGCCGTGGTGAACTACACTTGTCCATCTTGATTGAGACGATGCGTCGCGAAGGTTACGAATTACAGGTATCCAAACCTCACGTCATTGTTCGTGAAGAGAACGGGCAACGAATGGAGCCGATAGAGGAGTTCGTTGCAGACGTACCGTCCGACTCAGTGGGTTCCATCATCGAAGCACTAGGTTTTCGCAAAGGTGAAATGGTGAGCTTGGCCCCGAGCGAGCAAGGGGATATGACTCGTCTCATATTCCACGTTCCTACTCGCGGTCTAATCGGTTTCCGTACAGAATTCCTGACCCTCACAAAAGGGTACGGGACCATGCACCATCGTTTTCACGAATACGGGGCTTGGCGCGGTGCGGTTACAACGCGGCGTCAAGGTGTTCTCGTATCAATGGACACGGGTGATGCCACCGCTTATAGCTTAGGCAACCTGGAGGACCGCGGCACGATGTTTGTCACACCAGGAACCCCGGTGTACGAAGGTATGATTGTTGGCGAGCACACTCGCGAGAATGATCTGACCGTTAACGTGACGAAGGCGAAACACCAATCCAACGTTCGATCCGCCACAAAGGACGAGACTGTACGTCTGAAGGCGGCGAGATCGATGTCGTTAGAAGAATCCATGACATATATCGAAGACGACGAACTATGCGAGGTCACGCCCCATTTTGTTCGACTGCGCAAACGCGTATTGAACAAAGCGGAACGCGAAAAATCCGAAAAGAGGAAACGCCAAGAGGCGTAGTCCATAGTCGTTGATTAGGCACCATGGCATACCGGATACGCGCCGAGTACGACGACGTCTATTCCTTGTGACGTCAGCTGAGCAATTACTTCAACAAGTAGCTGCTCGGCGCGGACATGGTCCGGCTGGAGCGAAACGTCCACATAGAATACATAGTTCCCCAGTTGATCGCCCACTGGTCTCGATTCAACTCGAGCCAAGTTCATCCCGAAGTCTGCAAATGGCTGTAACGCCCCTACCAGCCCGCCAGGCTGATGTCCAACACCACGCAAGCACAGCGATGCGACGAACTCATTTTCCTGAAGTCCAGATTTACCGCCAACAACGATTGCACGTTTCCCTACGAGAGCAAACCGCGTTACATTGCCCGCTTTGTCCTCCGCAGGTTCCGGAATATACGAGAGTCCGTACCGGTCAGCAGCCCGTCGGCTGCCAATCGCCACAGCGTCCGCATGGTCATGCTCGGACACCATTCTCGCTGCCTCAGCCGTGCTATTCACTGCAACGAGTGCAGCATTCGGACACAGCTGCGCAATGTGATTTTGACATTGAGCGAGCGCCTGTTGGTGAGAATACACATGTTTGACACGAGAAAATTCTGTCCCGTCTCGATAAATGGCATAGTGATGAATGGGAAGTGTTAAGGCTATCAGCATTTTAGGCGCTTCCGGTTTTGACTTGGTCTCCACCATGCTTTTCATGAGTACATCCCAGGTTTGTGTAACAGCACCTTGAATGCTGTTCTCAATGGGAACGCAGGCAAACGTGTCAACGGCTTCATCACGAAAAACTTGTTCAACCGCGGCGGGAATGGATGAGCAGGGAACCAATTCACCCGCCATACCGCAGACTGCTTGAAGTTGTGCTGCCGCCTCATGACTGTGCGTACCTTCAGGGCCTAGATAGAACCATTTCACTGAACATCCCTCCGATGATTCCCGCAATACTCCCGTTTACTGAGCTAAACGCTCTCTCTTTTTGCAGCTAATGTTCGTTGGTTTTACATGGGCTTCTCCGTAATTTCGCCAATGTAGTCGTATCAACCTGCTCAAATATTGAATCCGGTTCGGAAAATTCCTATTGCAGCAAAACACACATTGTTCCAGTGTTTACAGTCACATGCTATGCGCAAACGCATGACCCCATACTCAGTCCTACCATAATAGCCCGAATCAAAAATCGCTCAACAGCTCATGCGCGAGCACGGCTATCGAGCGATCGATTTCGTTGATTACGTTTAAAACAGGTGCGTAACATCGCGATATGTGATCACGACTGCAAACAGCATGAGAAGGGCAAATCCAACGAAGTGGACGAACCCCTCCTTTTGCGGGTCGACTTTTCTGCCACGGATTAACTCAACCAATATAAACAGCAGTCGACCACCGTCAAGAGCCGGGATCGGAATGAGATTGAACAGACCGAGGTTCAAACTCAATACACCGGCAATCATGACAACATGCCAAAAACCAAAACGCACCTGCTGCGTGATCACGTCCGCAATACCCACGGGACCCGACAATGCGGCATATTGGTGCTGGACGACAAGACTTTTATAGCCTTGAAGCGTTAGCCATGTGTCGCGGACCAGGGCTGAGAAGCCTGACGGGATTGTGCGCAGCGGGTTGTGTGTTACGACGGACTCAATTCCAATGACTGGAACACCTTGTTTTGTCATCTCTGGTGTCACAGCTACAGTTCGGTCGACTCCTCCACGCTTCACGGTGATGTTGAGGGGCTGAGGGTGACCGGTCGTACTGGCTGATCCTGATCGGATACGATTGACGAGCTGTATCCAGTTCCCTATCGGCTCATGATTGAGCATGACAATTTTATCCCCAGGCTGCAGTCCTGCCACCTGAGCAGGTGTACGCGGTTCAACCTGAGAAATAACAGTCGTCCGAACGCCGGTGTAGGTGTTGACAGCGGCAAACAATACACCCGCTAGCAAAAAGTTCATCACAGGTCCAGCCAAAATAATGGCCGCTCGCTTATATAACGGCTTACCCAATACCTGTTCATGCTTTTCGACAAGAGGAATGGATGATCGGGCATTCATCATAACCCGAGCGTATGGCTTGACTTTAAATGTTCTAACGCCCTCAGCTGTCTCGATGGACATTTCCAGTTTATCTGTCAAGTCCGCACGCCTGACAACGCCCACGTACGCTTTCGGCATGTCCTTCGGGTCTCCGAGTGTGATGATCTGTAACGACTCATTCAATTCGTAAGCGACCTCGTGGCCCACCGGAAACCACGTTTCTTGTGGAGCCTCGCCAGCCATTTGGACGAAACCGCCAAGCGGTAACAGCCGCACTGAATACTCAGTGCCACCCCGGACCCACTTAAACAATTTCGGACCAAACCCGATGGCAAACACAGGAACTGCCACGCCACTCTTTTTAGCCACGTAAAAATGACCAAATTCATGCAGCGTGACGCAAACGGCAAA
This sequence comes from Alicyclobacillus dauci, assembly GCF_026651605.1. Lineage (GTDB taxonomy): Bacteria > Bacillota > Bacilli > Alicyclobacillales > Alicyclobacillaceae > Alicyclobacillus > Alicyclobacillus dauci. The sequence goes on from NZ_CP104064.1 coordinate 2,714,888, forward strand.
CACGGCAATGATGGCAATGGCCGCCTTTACGTAAAAGAGTAGGTCAAAAGGCAATCGTTCATCCGCCCTTCATTAAGATGGCTCGTGCCCGGTCACGCGCTTGCCCATCCATCGCGATCACGTCATCCACTGATGTGGGTGAACCAGATCCAAGTGCCTCCAGCGTCGATTCCACAGTCTGCGAAATCTCCACAAAGGAAATCACTCCAGACAAAAACGCGTCCACAGCGACTTCATTCGCAGCATTTAGCACGCAAGGTGCATATCCACCACGACACCCAGCCTGGACAGCAAGCTTCAGTGCTGGAAACTTGTCCGTATTTGGCTCTTCGAATGTGAGTTGATTGTATGTCTTGAAATCCAGCCGTGGCCAAGGCAGAGATACCCGCTCTGGGTACGTCAGTGCATATTGAATGGGTAAGCGCATGTCGTGTGTTGCGAGCTGTGCCATCACAGAGCCGTCGACATACTCGATCATCGAGTGGACGATACTCTGTGGATGTACGAGCACTTCAATCTTATCATATGGTGCCGCAAACAAATGATGCGCTTCAATTACTTCTAACCCTTTGTTCATCATTGTTGCACTGTCAACTGTGATCTTCTTGCCCATACTCCAGTTCGGGTGTTGGAGTGCGTCCTCCACTGTCACTTGTTGTAGTTTCTCGGGATCAAGCAGCCGAAATGGCCCACCGGAAGCGGTTAAAATAAAACGTTCAACTTCTGATGGTGTTCCCCCTAGCAAAGCCTGGAACAGCGCACAGTGTTCACTGTCAACGGGAACAATTTCGGCATGCGCAGCTTCCGCTTCTGCCATGATGAAGGACCCTGCCGCAACCAGACACTCCTTGTTTGCCAGTGCGAGGCGTGCACCGCGACGTACAGCGATAAGTGCCGGCATGATGCCGCGCGCCCCCATGACAGCATTGACTAAGACATCGGTCGGATACTCGGCACAAACATTGAGCCCCTCATCCCCCACCACAATGGCGGGTTTGTTTTTGCTGCCCAAGAGTCCCAACAATTCCCGACTGGCCTCTTCGTCGGCAACACCTACAAGTTCAGGTTCAAATAATTTAATTTGGTCCGCCAACAAAACCATGTTATGGCCAGCAACAAGGACTGGCACTCGAACTGCATCCCCAAGTGCTTTGATCACTTCGAGTGTACGGGTGCCAATTGCCCCCGTCGATCCCAGTACTGCCACCGTTTGCATCTCGTCACCCCATATGTAATCTACTATCATCGAAACCAGTTCGGCAGCCCATGTAGCACGAGCCACAAGGCCAAGGGCGCAGCAAATATCAAGCTGTCGACTCGATCAAGCATACCTCCATGCCCCGGAAGAATTTTGCCCGAATCCTTGACGCCAGCCGTTCTTTTATACGCGCTCTCAATCAAATCTCCTAACTGGCCAGCGATGGATATGACCGCACCAGTTACTGCATAGGCCCATCCATCATATACCGGATGTGCAATCAAACCAAACAACGCGGCGCCGACTGCGGCACCGATAATGCCACCGATTGCCCCGCTGATCGTCTTTTTGGGGCTGATCTCGCGAATGAGTTTGGGACCTTTTACAAGTCTCCCCACAAAATATGCCGCAGTGTCAGACATCCAAATGGAGATTAAAAAAAACCACAGCCAGAACCACCCCAACGGCATGGCCCGCAGAGCACCAAGCGCATATCCACCAGTTCCGATATACACGGCACCGATGGTTTGAAGAGCCATGGTCTTCATCTCTACTCGATTTAAGCTGAGCACCGGAACAGCGAGGACGATTGAAACAAGGACATACAGTGCGATCGGATGATAAAAAAAATGCGGGAACCACTCGCAAACGGTTACAAGTAGGATCCCGTATACCGTCGTACCCCCGTACCACCTTGCCTTGTGCATCGTAGCAAACTCACCAAAAGCGGCGATCGTGCATACCCAAACAAGCCATTTCCACGCTATCCCGTTCCCCAACACCAGGACACCAAGCACGACCAGCCCTGCTATCGTGGCTGTGATTACGCGTTGCTTCAGCATCGCGACACCTACTCTACATCTCCAAATCGACGCTTACGCCCGCCATATTCAACTATGGCCTTGTACAATTCGTCTTTGTTAAAGTCTGGCCACAGGACATCCGTAAACCATAATTCAGCATATGCTGACTGCCAGATCAAAAAGTTACTCAACCGAATTTCGCCACTCGTGCGAATGACTAAGTCGAGAGGCGGCAAGCCAGCTGTATCCAAATACGTCTCAAAACTTTCTTCTGTCAACTCGGCCACACCGATTCGGCCGTTCGACACATCCTCGGCAACCTTCGACATAGCAGAAATGAGTTCCGCACGACCGCCGTAGTTGAGGGCAAAATTGACTGTCATACCCATATTCTCTGCTGTCTTCTCCAGGGAGTTCTTAACGGTTTCCTGTGTATATAGTGGAAGTTGACCGATATCCCCCATGAACCGAACTTGAACACCGCGGGAAACAAGCTCATCGATCTCGGTGCGAAAAAACTGCTCCGGCAGTCTCATGAGGTACTCAACTTCAGGCAGTGGCCGCTTCCAGTTTTCGGTAGAAAAAGCATACAAAGTGATACACTCAATACCAAAATCATCACACGCCCGAATCGCTTCCCGCATAGCTAGCATCCCGGCATGATGACCTGCCATACGAGGCAGTCCGCGTTTGCGTGCCCACCGACCGTTGCCGTCCATAATAATCCCGATGTGGCGTGGTTTGATTTTGAGTGGCGGATGCTCGACTGTCTTCGTACTGGTTTTATGCCCGCGCCCAAACCCCTTAAACAAGTCTCGCATCCTCCTCAATCCGTTGAAAGTCAGACTTGGGTAACGTCCTTCTCTTTATCTTCTAACAAACTGTCAACCTGCGCAATGAACTTATCTGTCACTTGCTGAATTTTGTCCATGAAGCGACGCACTTCGTCCTCCGTCAGGTCACCGTTCTTTTCTGATTTTTTCAACTCATCATTTCCATCTCGACGAACGTTTCGGATGGAAATACGAGCCTCTTCGGCCAACTTACGAACTTGTTTCACTAATTCTTGCCGACGTTCTTCAGTTAAAGCCGGAATACTGAGACGAATGACATTACCGTCATTAGCAGGATTCAAGCCTAAATCAGACCGCTGAATTGCTTTCTCAATTTCCGAGAGCATGGACTTTTCCCACGGAGAGATAACGAGGAGTCTTGGTTCGGGAGAACTGATTCCTGCAACTTGATTGATGGGCATTGGAGAGCCGTAATACTCCACAGTCACCTTATCCAGCATCGCAGGTGTTGCCCTTCCTGCCCGAACAGATGCAAATTCGCGACGCAGATTGCTCAAAACCTTGTCCATACGCTCTTGAACGTTTTGAATCACTGAATCACTCATAAGTAGCACCCTTTCCAACCATTGTCCCAATTTTTTCTCCCATGACAGCCCGGCGGATGTTCCCGTCTTTATTTAATGCAAAGACTAACAGCGGAATATCGTTGTCCATACAGAGTGATGCGGCGGTGGAATCCATGACGCCAAGCCCCTCATTCAACACTTGCATAAACCCGACAGACGTATACTTCGTTGCAGACGGGTCCTTTTGTGGGTCCGCCGTGTACACGCCATCTACACCATTTTTCGCCATCAGAATGACTTCTGCCTCGATCTCGGCAGCGCGCAAAGCGGCTGTAGTGTCAGTCGAAAAGAACGGATTCCCCGTGCCGCCAGCAAAAATGACCACTCGCCCCTTTTCAAGATGGCGAATCGCCTTTCGGCGAATGTACGGCTCAGCCACTTGTGACATTTCTACTGACGTTTGAACACGAGTGTCAATACCAATTTTCTCAAGAGCGTCCTGCAAAGCAAGTGCATTCAACACGGTGGCCAGCATACCCATGTAGTCCGCAGTGGCACGGTCCATACCGCGAGCGCTGCCCGAGATGCCACGCCAGATATTGCCTCCGCCCACCACTACTGCAACTTGCACATCTAGATCTGCCACGTCTTTAATTTGGCTCGCAATGTCGTCAATCGTCAGTGGATCAATACCGTAACCCTGGCTTCCTGCCAATGCCTCGCCGCTTAGTTTAAGAATCACGCGACGATATTTCGCTGCTGTCAAGGCTGTCCCTCCGCTCGTCAAGAACTTGTGTAGACGTCACGCGAGGGAACACTTGTGTGTTCCCTCGACATACTTATCATTAGCTGCGAATTTGTGCCATGACTTCGTCAGCAAAGTTGGTTTCTTCCTTTTCAATGCCTTCGCCGACCACGTAACGGGCAAAGCGACGAATGGAGATGTTTTCGCCAATCGTAGCGATTTTTTCTCTCAGCAGCGTGTCAATTGTCTTGTCCGTGTCTTTAACGAATTGTTGTTCAAGCAAGCAGATGTCCTTGAAGAACTTATCAATTCGCCCTTCCACGATCTTATCAACGATATTTGCCGGCTTCCCTTCGTTCAGTGTTTGATTACGAAGGATTTCTTTTTCTTTCTCCACGACTTCCGCCGGAACTTCTTCACGGCGAACGTATTGTGGCGCTGCTGCGGCAATGTGCATAGCGATATCCTTCACAAAACTACGGAAATCCTCATTCTTTGCCACAAAGTCCGTCTCACAGTTCACTTCGACGAGAACACCAATCCGACCGCCTGCATGGATGTAAGATTCGACCAGCCCTTCAGCGGCAACACGACCAGCTTTCTTTGCGGCAGAAGCCAAACCGCGTTCACGCAAGACTTCCTGCGCACGTTCCATGTCACCCTCCGCTTCCGTCAACGCCTTCTTGCAATCCATCATCCCCGCACCGGTTTTTTCACGCAATTCTTTTACCATTGCTGCAGTTACTTCAGCCATGTGTTAAATCCTCCTCAATGTATGTACTGACGACTTGCGAAAAAAAATTACACAAAAAAGGTGACGAGAGCTCAACGCACCCGTCACCTCCCGAAATACATTACGCAGTAGTTTCTTCGCCTTGTCCCTGTGTACCCTCAATTACAGCATCCGCCATTTTAGCCGTGAGCAAACGTACAGCGCGGATTGCATCGTCGTTGCCCGGAATAACATGGTCGATTTCATCTGGATCACAGTTTGTATCAACGATTGCTACAATGGGAATTCCCAACTTGTGTGCCTCAGCAACAGCAATGCGTTCTTTCCGAGGGTCAATAATAAACATAGCACCAGGCATTTTTGTCATGCCTTTGATACCGCCCAGGAATTTCTCAAGACGTTCCATTTCTTTCTTCAAAAGGATTACTTCCTTCTTTGGAAGCACATCAAATGTACCATCTTCCTGCATCCGTTCAAGTTGTTGCAAACGACGGATTCGTTTTTGGATGGTATTAAAGTTGGTCAATGTACCACCTAACCAACGTTGATTCACATAAAACATGTTAGAGCGTTCAGCCTCTTCTTTGACTGCTTCTTGGGCTTGCTTCTTCGTACCAACGAAAAGGATGCTTTCGCCAGATGCAGCGAGTTCACGTACAAAGTTGTAAGCTTCCTCAACTTTGCGAACTGTCTTTTGCAAGTCGATAATGTAAATGCCGTTACGCTCTGTGAAGATGTACCGTGCCATCTTCGGATTCCAACGACGTGTTTGGTGCCCGAAGTGTACACCAGCTTCGAGCAGTTGTTTCATCGAAATAATTGCCAAAACAATTTCCTCCTTTAAGTTAGGCCGCCGAACAACTCATTCATTTCACCAACCGAGACGGCACTGGGTGAAATGTCGTTGATCGTGTGTTCTCCACCATGGTGGGCCATTGCACTGCTGATTAATATAGCATAACCATAGCCATACAGGCAATAAACTATTCACCTGATTCTGTTTCATGCGATTCCGGAGCAGACATAAGTCTTTTCACGTAATTTACGTCGTCTACACGCACAGACAAGAGATCTGCAATTTCCTCATCTGACTTACCTGCATCAAGCAGGTCAAGAATGTCAAAGTACTTGTCGTGATTTTCCAGTCCGTGTTCCTCGACGGCCCGTGTTGCTGACTCATCTTCATCAGCAACCACACGAGTCCGATCAACGGTTGGTTCCACTGGTGGGACATGAACACTGCTTGACATCTTCTGCAGCGAATGACTCATCTCTTGTTGTACAGTTTCCAGTTCTGTTAATCTCCGCTCCAGATCTGAATAGCGAGCACTCATTTCTGCATGGATTTCGCGAAGAATTTTAATGGCTTCCTTATCAGCACGATTACTTTCAACAGTCTGATGCCGGATCGGAGAAGGTGACTTCTGAGGTATTCCCAAACGGGCACCTGAACGCATCCATTTCACGATTCCAAACAGGCCCCCATGATTCTTCCAACCACCAGAGACTACGTACAAAACAAAAATCAAGACAATACACACAATGGCTAAAATAAGCGTTGTCATCTCTTCGTCCCTAACCTAACTACCGCCTAGATTTGCCGTTCTTCGCCGCGAGCGGTACGAATATGTAACATGCGCGAGGGCAAATCGAAGCGTACGGTTCTGCCAAAGCTTCCGCCCACATCGTGCGACACAACGGGTACTCTTAATTCCTCTAGCAACTGGCGAACAGATTCCACATTTCGGTCCCCAATTCGAAGCGATTCGGTCTGTAGGTTACGAAACATCTGTGCCCCGCCTGCATATTTTGCCCGCAACCGAGTCAAACTTGCACCGTGCTGTAACATCTCCTGTACCAACCATGTCATACCTGTATCAGCATACTTTTGTGGATGTAATGGTGTTGAGTTCGGGCTGGTTGGTAACATAATGTGTACCATACCCGCAATTTCAAGTGTTGTGTCATACAAAACCAGACCAACACAGGAACCGAGACCCGTGGTGGTGAGTGTCCCGGCACCGGAAATGACAGCTCCTTCAGCAATTCCAATTCGGACTTGCACCGTTTGGTCAGCCATTTTCCAGTTTTCCTCGCAAAATGCCTAGAAGTGTATCCAGCTCATTAACGTCAGGCAGCATGAAAAAGTGTCCATCAATTGACTGCTTCCCTTGGCTAAGGGATGTGCTGATGAGAATCGCTTCGTTTTCATCTGTACTGCTCGTCATGAGACCAATGTCAAGAACGGCTGCGGCCATATCAATAGCCACAGACGGGACGGACTGATTTAAATGAATACCGCACAACGTACTGATGGCCGTCACATACGCTCCACTGAGAATGTTGCCCACCTCAGCAATGGCTGACAGTTCAAGATCCGTGTAGTCATCCCGACTTTCAACTGGTTCAATCAACCGGTCCAACAAGCGGTCCACGCTCGACAGAGATAAAAGCACGAACATGTTGCTGGGAATCTGCCCGACAATCCGAATAAATACAGCAGCAACAATATTGTCAGCCCCGCCAACAACATCAACAATATCCTCCAGGGGACAAAGGCGAGCATCCGTGACCGACATGTTCACGCGCTCACGAAGCAACACGGATAATGCCATAGCCGCATGTCCGGCACCAATATTGCCAAATTCCCGAAGTGCATCGGCTGTTCTTTCATCGAGCTCCATCCGACTCATCCTTTAACGTGCTTCTCGACTTCCTGTAACTGTTCAAGTTCCACATCTGATAGAATCTTTTCGAGATTGAGCAGTACGAGGAGGCGCTCACCAACATGCGCAATGCCTTGTAAATAAACGGCCTGCAAACCACCGACGACAGAGGGAGTCGGTTCTATCGCGCTCTCGTCCACCGTGCATACGTCTTCCACAGCATCCACAATCATTCCAACAGTTGTACCGGCCACATCCACAACGACAATACGCTGACTGTCGTCAGACGTCTGTCGTTGTGATGATAGTCCCACGCGTTCCCGCAAATCGATAACGGGCGTGATCGTCCCCCGAAGATTCACAACACCTTTGATATAACTGATAGTTCCCGGAACGGGCGATATGTCCAGCATGCGCTCCACAGACATCACCTGGAGGATATTTGCTCCGTAGTGCTCCGTTCCTATTTTCATCATGACAAATTGTGATTCGGCCATTCTCTTATTCCCCCCTTAATGACGGTCTTGGAAAAATTGGTGAACGTCCACAATCAGAGCGACGTGCCCATCACCGAGAATGGTTGCCCCCGTAAACATCTTGTTCCCTTCCAGATATTTTCCAAGCGGCTTGTTCACAACTTCCAGCTCGTCTACTACGTCGTCGACAGTCAGTGCCAACCACCTTTGGCCCTCACGACAAATAACCGCGTTCCAAGGGTAGTCTTTCTGCGCGCTGTGGGAGAAGAATTGGTCCCCCAGATCAACGATAGGAATGACCTTATCTCGATATTTGAGGACGGGCCGTTCATGCACCCAGTCAATATGTTCACGCGTCAAGCGCGCTACTTCTTCAACACCGCTGGTGGGCAGCGCGAACAATTCCTCACCGACCTGAACGAGCATGGCCTGCAAAATAGTCAGTGTTAACGGGAGCTCGATAATGAACGTCGTCCCTTGACCAACCGTGGACTCGATTCGAATAATGCCGCCGAGTGCCTCAACCTTGCCGCGAACGGCATCGAGTCCAACACCGCGCCCGGATATGTCAGACACGGTCGCAGCCGTACTGAATCCAGATGCGAATAGCAGTTCGTGAACCTGTGCGTCCGACATCGTTTGCGCCCGAGCGGGATCGACAACACCTTTTTTAATGGCAGATTGCAGAACGCGATCACGATGAATACCGCCCCCATCATCCGCAACCTCCAAGTGTACATGCCCACCGGATGCGAATGCGGACAGGCGGATTGTGCCGCGCCGAGGCTTCCCGGCCTGTTCCCGTTCCGCTGGAGACTCAAGCCCATGGTCTGCCGCGTTCCGGAGCAAGTGAACCAATGCCTCGCCCATTTCGTCCATGACAGTCCGGTCCATTTCGGTTTCCAGTCCGGTCATTTGGAAGTCAAACTCGCGGTCCAGTCTCTTTTGGATGTCGCGCATCATTCTCGGGAAGCGCTGGAACAACGATTCCACTGGCATCATTCGCATGCTCATGACGCCGTCCTGAAGAGACTCAGAAAGCCGACCAATTTGCTCACTGACATCGCGAAGCGCTGTGTTATCTGCATCCTTGGCGAGCATCTCCAAGCGTGTCTTGGCAATGACAAGTTCACTCAAAATATTCATAAAGTCGTCAATCCGGTTGACCGGTACGCGAAGCGTCTGTTCGCGATTCCGTTGCGTCGATGCCTGTGTGCTGCCTGTCTTCGCTTGATCTTGTGCCTGTACACTGTCAACAGGTTTGGACTCGGCACTTGCGCCTTTCTCGGCAACGGTCTCGCCAGTAGACGCCACTTCTTGGTTTGGAGAACTCAACTGCTTCCAATCAATAAACGTAACCTGCTTGACCTCGGTGATATCCGCAACAGCCTGTTGAACATCGTCGAACGTACCGGTACGAAGCACAATTGCTAACAGGACAGACCCGTCAAAATCGCCCTCTTCCAAAATCGGCGCATCCGGTGAAGATCCCAGGCAATCAGCATAGTTGTCGAGCGCTCGCATGACCATGACCATCCGGACGCCCTTCATGACGCAGCTAGGCTCGAGATCAACCTTTAATACACCTACCAATGATCCACCGCGCTCCAACTGTTGAAGCATATTCATGACATTCGCGTCGAGCGTTCCGGATTCGGTTACAGTATTTGTAGCTTCTGGTTCCTCGTTCAGAATCTTCGCTAGCTCTTTAATAACAGCGGAGTGATCGATACCTGTTTCGTCACCTTGTTCGCGAAGTACCTCCAAGTTGTTTGTCAATCCATCAATGGCCTGGAAGAATACATCGACAACCTCACTCCGAAAGACATCGGGATGTTGCCTCACATAGCCCAAGGTGTCTTCCATGTGGTGTGTCAAATCCGCCATTTTAGCATATCCCATGGTTGCACTCATACCTTTTAGCGTATGAGCCGCACGAAACATTGCAGCAAACGTATTGTCGTCCGCTCCCTGCTGTTCCAGAGCTAAACACAGTTCATTCAGTGTACTTAAATTGTCTTCTGTCTCTGCAAGAAACGCACCAAGATATTCACTTGTATCCACATTGTCCATCTCCCTATTCCAATCACCCGTTACCGCCTTAGGTGTTTCTCCAGAACGTCGGGTATCTTCCATACTGGTTCGACCACCATGGCTGCCCCATTTTCCACGGCCGCCTTTGGCATACCATAGATGACGGCTGACTCCTGTGATTCCGCAACAGTAAAGCCGCCGCGTTTTCGAATATAGGACAACCCTTCCGCCCCATCGCGCCCCATGCCTGTAAGTAATACCCCAACCAGTGGGATATGCGGTGGAACACACGCCGTAGAGTGGAATAGCACGTCGACGGAAGGCTGGTGCCCACGGACCGGTTCTTCTTTGCGAACGGACAGACACAAATGATTCCGTTCGACTGATACACGCATATGTAACCCGCCAGGTGCTACGTAAACCGAACCAGGTTTGAGGATGTCGCCATCCCGACCTTCCGAAACGGTCCATGCTGTTGTGTCATTCAACCGTTTAGCCAAGTTAGCTGTAAAACCGGCTGGCATGTGTTGAACAATACAGCATGCAACACCACCTAGAGCGGGTAGATGTACAAACAAGTCGCTCAATGCCTTTGGGCCACCTGTGGATGCACCGACGACAACCAGCGCACGGACCGATTCCCTATGCACTGTGTCCACTGCCCCGACCACCTCCTCGTGATCGATTGCGTAGAAGTCGCTCGAAGAATCCTGATAGACCCACGCGAGGCGTACGAACGTCATGACGTACAAAATTGTTGGCAACCTGACGATAGCAGGACGCGGCACGGCTATTCACCGCGTGTTCCAAGACAGGAACCTGCCTCATAACAGCCTCACTGACCGCCGTATCCTCGAGAATGTAACCCAGTGTATCGATGCGAACGTCAAGAAAACGTGTCGTTACACCAATGAGTGTTTCTGCGGCACGCTTCGCAACCGAAAACGAGGGAGCGCGATTGACGACGACTCTTGTATGGGGCAAGGCGGATCGATGAACCAGCAGTTTCATGAAGGCATACGCATCCGTCATGGATGTCGGTTCGGGCGTTGTCACGAGAATTAACTCATCACTTGCCGCGACCAATTGACGACTGATCTCACTGACGCCTGCCCCGCAGTCGAGTAAGACAACGTCATACATGCCACTTAATTTATTTAAATCGGCAAGCAACCGACGGAAATCCTCATCTTCTAACGAAGTTGTATCAAAGAGTCCATTACCGCCCGAGATGAACGACAATCCATACGGTGAATGTTCGACAACGTCTGATAGAGAACGTCCGGATATCGCATCAAGTAAGGTGTGCGAAGGCGTCACGTTTAGCAAAACTTCGATGTTCGCGAATCCTACGTCGGTGTCCATGATAAGAACCCGAATACCTGACTGAGCTAGGCTAAGTCCAAAATTTACACAGAAATTGGACTTGCCGACTCCGCCTTTACCACTCCCGACTGCAATAACCTTTGCAGTCGTGCTCCTAGCAGACGGAGCGACGTTGACCGTCTCGGAAAGACCCATCTGAGCGCGTAAGCGTGAAGCCTGGTCATTCATGGCCCTCACCTCCTGCCCACTTGGACAGAATGACATCCAATGGTAGTACGTCGATGTCATCTGGTACGTTTTGACCAGTCGTCACGTAGGACATCGGCAGGTGGTACTTTGCGAGTAATCGAGCGATGACACCTACACTGTCCGTCTCATCCAATTTCGTAAATAGAAACTTTGTAACACGCAGCGGTTCGCAAACCTGCACCAACATGTCCGCGTCTTCAGGCTTGGCTGTTAGAGATACAACCAATATCGTCTCATCGGGATTTAATTGGTTTAATAGACTACTTGTGTGTGTAACCGTTGCTTCATCCCGAAAGTTTCTACCGGCTGTGTCAACCAGCAGCAGATCGCACGATTGAAGCTGATTAACCGCAGCATTGATTGACGCGTCATCATCGGCTACGACCAGCGGAATACCGAGAATATCCGCATATGTCTGCAATTGCTGAACTGCTCCTATACGAAACGTGTCCATCGTGATTAGTCCGATTTTGCGCTGTCCCGCCAAAACGTGAAGCGCTGCAATTTTTGCAATCGACGTGGTTTTGCCAACGCCCGTAGGACCAACAAATGCAACAACCCGACTGTCCGATGATATCGGTAACGGATTTGTATACGATCCAATCTCTTCATTGATTACGTTAAAAACGGAATTCAATACATCGTCAAACGATGATTCATCCGAGCACCGCTCAAAAGCGCGATCCAGCCACGCTCTCGTTTGTACTTGGTCCAATCCTTGACGCTGTAGAAACGCTCCACAGCTTTCTTGCAACGCACTCTTGCCTGATGATGAGACTCTTGATTGTTCCGATACCAGTTCCCGCAAGGCAGCCAGTTCATCCAAAACATCCTTCAAATTCACAGTAGTTTCCGGGCTGGACTGTTTCGCCGCTGCTTGGTAGGCACTAAACGCATTTTCGAGTGCGGGTTGAAAACTCGGACTCGAACTCGGTGAAGCATTTGCTTGTTCACCCCTCGAAGAAGTACCAGCGGGTACGTTTCGTTTATCCGACAGCCGTTCCTCACGAGCGGGTGGCCTTGCAACATCACGATGATACAGCGGGATGTCGGCCCCGACGGCGGCCGTGACTTCGATGCACGTCTGCCACCGAAGGCCAAGCCACTTTTTCACTTTCACCTTTTTCGTACTCAAAATGACCGCATCCTTGCCGAGGTCTTTTCGAATGGACATGACCGCCTCTGGCATGTCCTTGACCACATAGCGCCTAACAATCATTAGAGGTTCACCACGCCTCCGCTTTGAATTTCAAAACCTGGATCTAGTTCGTTATACGACAGTACGACAGCGTCCGGAAGGTATCGCACGATCCATCGGCGGACCGGCAGCCTAAGTTGAGGATGAACAAGCAGAATAGGCGTTTTTCCTAGTGCTTGTAGTTTCCCGGACTCCTCCTGCAGACGTTTGATAATGGTCTGTGCCTCCGTAGGTTCCATGCCGATGAACGATCCACCCTCATGCTGGATTAACGACTGCTGAATTCGCTCTTCAACCGCCGGCCCGAACGTGACGACGGACATCGGCTCATCCGGAAGGGCAAATTGATGACAGATTTGTCTTGCGAGAGCTTGACGGACTTGTTCTGTAAGCACGTCCGTATCTTGAGTTTGGCGTCCTGCATCCGCGAGAGTCTCCAGAATGGTAACCATGTCTCGAATTGAAATTTTTTCTTGTAACAGGTTACTGAGCACGTTTTGAATTTGACCGAGTGACAGCGTGTTCGGATATACGTCGTCTACCGCCGCACTGTTCGTCTCCTTGACGTGATCGAGCAGGGTCTTCGTTTCCTGACGTCCAAGGAGTTCATGTGCGTGTCGACGCAGGACTTCCGTCAAGTGTGTGGCAATGACCGATGGTGGATCAACGACGGTATAACCGTTAGCCTCCGCCTGTACCCGCATCTGCTGGTTGACCCAGATGGCCGGTAGCCCAAACGCCGGATCCTTCGTCCGAACACCCTCAACTACAGGATTTTCGACACCCGGACTCAAGGCCAACCAGTGTCCCATGACAATTTCGCCCTCTGAGACCTGAACACCTTTTAACTTAATGACATATTGTGTCGGTTTTAGTTGAATATTGTCGCGCATTCTTACCATCGGAATGACAAGACCGAGTTCGATAGCCAATTGGCGTCGAATCATGACGACGCGTTCCAACAGGTCCCCACCTTGCTTACTGTCGACAAGTGGAATCAGCCCATAGCCAAATTCGAACTCAATCGGCTCAACCGTGAGCAAATTGAATACGTTCTCCGGCTTCTTCGTTTCAGCTTGTTGGGTTCGCGCATTGTCTTCGACTTGTTTCGACAACAGGCGCTGTTTCGCAACCTGTAAACGCCACCCACCTATTCCAGCCGCCGCAGCGACGGGAAGAACTGGTAAAATACCGATTGGTGTAAACAGGCCCAGTAAGAAAATCGCACCTGCCACAATGTATAGGGCTCGTGGATACCCAAATACCTGCGACACGACATCGGAACCCAAATTCCCCTCACTTGCAGCGCGGGAAACCATCAAACCAGTTGCTGTCGACAAGAGCAGCGCCGGAATTTGACTGACCAATCCGTCGCCTACTGACAACTGTGTGTACGTTTTAAGGGCTTCCTGGAAGGGAACATGTTGCATGGCAACCCCGACGATGAAGCCCGCGACAATGTTAATACCTACAATTAACATTGATGCGATCGCATCACCTTTCACGAACTTCGATGCGCCGTCCATTGCCCCGTAGAAATCCGCCTCCCGCTCAATGTTCCGCCGCCGTTCACGAGCCTGTTCTTCTGTAATGAGACCGGCATTCATGTCAGCGTCGATAGCAATCTGCTTCCCAGGCATTGCGTCCAACGTAAAACGAGCGGCAACTTCGGCAACACGCTCCGCCCCACGGGTGATGACGATAAACTGAACAATCACGATAATGAGGAAGACGATAAAGCCAACAACCGCATTTCCACCAATGACGAATTGCCCGAACGTCGCAATCACTTGGCCCGCATCATGCTGACCGAGGATCAGTCGCGTAGACGAGATATTCAGTGAGAGTCGAAACAACGTCGTAATCAGCAACATGGATGGAAAAACTGAAAAATCGAGCGGTTCCTTGGTACTCATAGCAACTAGAAGAATCGTCATTGAGACAAAAATATTCACAATGATTAGTACATCAAGCAGCGGTTTGCTGATGGGAATGACAATCATCACGATGATACCAAGGACAAACACCATAATGAACAGATCTGGTCGCTTCAACAACTTCATCACGCGTCACCTCCTCGCTATCTGTCGCAGGCGATAAACATAAGCCAAAACTTCCGCCACTGCCTGATACAATTCTGCAGGAACCGCATCCCCTACTTCTGCCAAGCGATATAAACTTTGAGCAAGTGGCCTATTTTCAACCATGGGAACACCAGATTCCGCAGCTCGTTGTTTCAATCTCTGAGCCAAAAGGTCAGCCCCTTTAGCAATCACCTCAGGCGCAGCCATCGAATTACTGTCGTATTTAAGTGCAATGGCATAGTGGGTTGGGTTTGTGACAATCACATCCGCCTTAGGGACTTCTTGCATCATTCGTCGAAACGCAATCTGACGACCCCTGCGTCTGATTTGCCCCTTCACTTCTTGGTTGCCTTCGGCTTGCTTCATTTCGTCTTTCACTTCTTGTTTGGTCATTCGCATATTTTTTTCATATTGAAATCGCTGGTAGAGAAAGTCGAAAAACGCAAGGACGACCATCATTGCAGCAATGCGAACACCTAAGGAAAATACCAGCCTTCCTATCGTCCCCGGAAGCTGGGTGACATCAAATTGAGCCGATGAACGAATCTCGGAAGCCATTTGTGCAATAACGCTATAACTTAAACCAACAACGATTGCTAACTTAATCATCGACTTCACAAGCTCCACAAGCGACTGAGTACCGAAGAGCCGTTTAAAACCCGCCAGCGGTTGAATCCGGCTAAACTTCGGTGCAAGCAGTCCCAAGACGAACATGGGACGCACCTGAATTATGGAAACGGCCACGCCAATGATCACAGCAACCCCAACAACTGGAAGTAACGCCTTGATAGAAATGCCCCACTGCATTATCAGCATTTCCGTAACCGTTTGGGACGTCCATTCCACAGGAATCTTCATTGTAAAATCCCGTTGAAATAGAAGCTGCCAACTGTTCCAAATGAGTGGTCCGCTAAAGCGAAGTACGACCATAATGGCTAACAAAACAAGTGCGGAAGTCAATTCTCGACTATGAACCACATTACCTTTTTTGCGAGCTTCTTCCCGCCGTTTTGGCGTGGCGCGTTCAGTTTTTTCCCCGGCAAACCGCTGCAATTGCAATGTCAGCAAACGGTCATCCTCCCATCGCTTGCAACACCACTTGCAACTGACTAAACAAGAAGAGAAAGATTCGGTTAAACACATAGATTACACCTGGCATGACGAGCGCAAACATGGCTAAACCAGCAAATAACTTAACCGGTAGACCGACAACAAAGACGTTCATCTGCGGCACGGCTCTGGACATAAAAGCGAAAGTAACGTCGCTCAAAAACAAAGATGCAAGTAAAGGTGTTGCTAATTCGACACCCATCGACATAACCAGGCCAGTAAGATGCAACAACATGGCCGGAAAGTCGGTTGGTAAATGCATCTGACCGATGTGAATAAATGAATAGCTTTGAAGAATTGCCATCATCATACCATCAAGTCCACCCATGCCAAGAAAGTACAGTGAGAATAACATATTATAGAAAGTTCCCAGGATCCCCGTTGGTATTGTGGAACCGGGGGCGACCATTTGGGCCATTGAAAAACCGATTTGTATATCAACAGCCTGTCCAGCAAATGATATAGCAGAAAATATTAACGTAGTAATAAATCCTAGAATGAGACCAACAACCGCTTCTAATACTCCAGTTACAATAAACTGACCCGGGTCAGTCGTAACATCAGGAACTGGTGACGAAATGTTTGGTGCGACGACATACGCCAGACCAAACGCAAACCCAATCTTCGCCCATGTGGGCCATATGTTCATTGATATCAACGGTGATGCGGCCACAAACGCAACGATTCGAAGACTCACTAGAACAAACAAGTTAAAATGCTCTAACATGTAATTCATGCTGGTCACATCACATAATTCATTAGATGACCTAGAATAGCGGTTGTGAAATTCACAATGTTTGTCAACATCCATGGACCAAAAGCGAGTAATGCAACAATAACGGCCATAATTTTAGGGACAAACGCTAATGTTTGCTCTTGTATCTGCGTAGTTGCTTGGAAAATACTTACCAACAACCCTACTGCAAGGCCGAGTAACAAAACAGGGGCCGTCAACTTGACGACAAGCCACATAATTTGCGCACCCAGTCCCATAACATACGTTTCACTCACTTGGCATTCCCCCTTCAACCTATGTGACATAGCCGTCCAACAACGATTTGACGATGAGGTACCACCCATCCACCATAACGAACAACAATATCTTAAATGGCAGTGAGATCACCACTGGCGGCAACATCATCATACCCATTGACATCAACGTCGTTGCGACAACTAGGTCAATCACAAGGAAGGGCAGATAAATCATAAATCCGATTTGGAACGCCGTCTTGAGCTCGCTGATCGTATAAGCGGGTACCAATGCTGTTAACGAAATCTGTTCAGGATGCTGTTGTACGTCTTTTGGAACCGATTCATGACGATACTGCATGAAAAGCTCCAAATCAGTCATACGAGTATGCTTCGCCATAAACTGTTTAAACGGAATTTCCGCTTTTTGCAACGCTACAGTCTGCGATATTTTCCCGTTCAAATAAGGCTGCAGGGCCTGCTGATTAGCTTGCTGCAGCGTCGGTTGCATAACAAACAACGTAATAAACATCGCTAGACCAACCAATACCTGATTCGGTGGCGACTGCTGGAGAGACAGCGCGTTTCGAATAAACGACAAAACCACAATCACTCGTGTAAAGCAAGTCATGAGAATGAGTATTGCCGGCGCCAAGGTTAAAACGGTAAGCAAGAGTACTATCTTCACCGTATTTGCAACTGATGGCGGATTACTGTTTCCCAAACTAATTCCTGGGATTCCCGGAATCGGTGTCGTCGTGGTCGATGCCGCATGCACAACGGCAAAGCCGCCGATGCCCATCCATGCCACGAGTGCGACCACCGTACCAGTCCACAGCCATCGATGCTTCATCCATTTTTTCAAAACAGGTCTCACCGTCCGCTTTCTACTCTTCCTCTGGGTGACTTCGACGCAAGTCTGCAAGAACAGAACTGAGCGCTTGCCCAAAAGGTGAACGTTCTCCAGTCTCGGGAGACCCCACATCGTAATCCGCAGTCACATCGGCAATCAGTTGAACATCCTCGCCAACGCCGACCAGTAACCGCTTCTGACCAACCTCAACGATTTGAATCGAGCGATTGGGTGCTAGTTGTCGTGCGGCTAAGACTTGAATGGTTCCCTTCTGCTGAACATTCGAACGCTTCGCCAGAAATCTCACAAGTAAAACAATCAATAAAATAACGACAACGAGCCCAATAACCAGATTCGCGATGGCACTCGTTGCCGACGGCATACCACTTGGCGCCTTTGTTGCCGCACGAACGACAGGCGAACAAGCCACCGAAGCGCAGGGCGGCACTGCAGCAATTGCCAGCTGGACTTTGATTCCCCGCATTGTTTATCGCAACGCCTTTTGAACAGCTTCAACCACTCGATCCGCTTGAAACGGCTTGACAATGAAGTCCTTTGCGCCAGCTGTGATTGCGTCAATAACCATCGCCTGTTGGCCCATTGCCGAACAAACAATGACCCGGGCCTGCGGATCACTCGCGCGAATTTGCTTTAATGCCTGAATGCCGTCTACCTCAGGCATCGTAATGTCCATGGTCACAAGGTCAGGCTTTAACTCCGCGTATTTCTCGATGGCCTGTGCGCCATCCGCAGCTTCCCCAACAACTTCCATTCCATTCTTGGTCAAAATATCTTTAATCATCATCCGCATAAATGCTGCATCGTCTACAACTAAAATTTTAGCCATACTTCCACCTCACCGACGAATTTTCATTACTGAGAGAGCTTAGTTACTCTCTGCTCTTGACTGATAATGTCTGTCACGCGAACACCAAAATTCTCATCAATGACCACAACTTCTCCAACAGCGATGCGTTTGTTGTTGACAAAAATATCCACTGGTTCACCCGCCAACTTATCAAGCTCTAGGACAGAACCGGCTGACAAGTCAAGGATTTCCCGAATCACCCTTTTCGCTCTACCAAGTTCAACGGTCACGTTCAACGGAACATCGTATAACAGAGCGAGATTCCGCGGCGCTGCTCCGCTCCGGTTGTCTTGATCAAAATCCATAAACTCCGGTTGTTGCACTTGAACAGGATGTTGAGTTGGACGTGAGCTGTAGGTTGCAGCAACCTGTTCCGTCGTCGTTTTAGGAGCGCTGTGCGCTAACGGTAAAGGACTTTCTTGGGCTGACGTTGACTCAGGATGTCCGGACGTAGTCGGGTTCGCCCCACTTGGTACTTGAGCAGGCGCTGACTGAGCCTCACTCTGTTCGGAGTTGCCCATCACCATTTGAACCATGTCTTTTGCAAAGCGGAGCGGGATGAGCTGCATGATCTTGGAGTCGATCAAATCACCAACACGCAACTGAAATTCAACATTAACGATTTGGTCATCCATTTCGAAGCCGCTGTCAGAATCGGTTGCAAAATCAATGACATTGACGCGCGGCGGCGAGATATTCGTGGTCTTCCCAAGCATCTGACTCATGGACGTAGCCGCGCCACCCATCATCTGGTTCATAGCCTCTGCGACAGCACTTAAATGGAGCTCGTTCAAATCTCCTTCGATGTTGGTCCCGTCACCGCCAAGCATGAGATCCGCAATTGTCTTGGCGTCATTTAATTCGATGGCGAGCGCATTAGATCCTTGCAACCCCTCAGTAAATTCGACTGCGACAAGGACGTAAGGTTTTGGGAAATTCGACTTAATATCCTCAACTTGGATAACACTAACTTTCGGAGTGGTAATATCCACCCGATGTTGCAATAATGCGGAAAGCGATGTTGCGGCCGACCCAAAACTTATGTTCCCCATTTCCCCAAGGGCGTCGGCCTCTTCAGGGCTTAGCACATCACCCTCCGTACCGGTCGCGTTGTTTGCGTCGCCCTTTAAGAGTGCGTCAATTTCCGCTTGGGAGAGTTTCATTTCGTCACTCACCGTCGCGATCCCCCTCCCAATCACGCAGAATTTTTACTGCGTATGCTTTATTTCGCTTGCCAATACTTCCCCAGAACGCCGGTGCACCGTCCACGTAGACCACTGCTGGATCGTGAATGGTCTGTTGAAGCATGATGGTGTCCCCCACATCCAAGTTCAGTAGCTCATCCACCGTTAAATCGGTATTTCCCAACTGAACCTCTATGTCGACTGGGACCTTGAGGACATGGGACTTGACTGCATGTTCTTCCTCGCTGTCCGCGTGTTTTCGATGCCCAGCGTCCATGATGTGGCGATTGCTCAGCATCGGCATAATGGGTTCCACCGTTGTGTGTGGGATACACAGATTGATGAGTCCCGATGTTTCGCCAATTCGAACACTCATAGCAATGACAAGCACTGTCTCGTTCGGCGTTGTCAACTGCAGAAACTGCGGGTTGCTTTCCATGGAGACAAACTCAGGCTCCAACTGAGTCACACCCCGCCACGAGTCGGCCAATAGCTCAGTGACTGGAGTCACCAATTTCTTCATCAGAGTCATTTCAATGTCAGTCAGTTCCCGTTCACGATAGGGACTGGCGCTGTCACCGCCCATAAATCTATCCAACATCGCAAAGACAACTTGCGGATTCATTTCCAGTACGACACGGCCTTCTAGTGGTTCCATCTCCATGAGGTGCAGAACCGTAAGTGTCGGAATGGATCGGATAAACTCTTCATAGGGAACTTGATCTACAGATTCAACTTGAACTTGAATGACGGTACGCAGCTGAACGGTCAAGTGTGTTGTCAGCAGTCGCGAAAACTGCTCATGTATCCTGCGTAAAACCCGCAAGTGATCCTTCGAGAACCGCATCGCCCGTCGGAAATCGTAGGAACGGACCCGCGCTGCGCGTTCGTCAGGCCGAATGTCACTCGTATCGATTTCGCCACTGCTGATGGCCGACAACAGCGCATCAATCTCAGATTGTGAAAGTACTTCTGACACGGTGTTCGCCCCCTTTCCGACTTATTGAACGAGTACTTGTGAGAAGTAAACGTTTGTCACGCGACCCTTCTGCAACTTGCTGTTTACATTTGACGAAATTGCACTCTTTAAGGTAGTCAAGCCTTTATCGTCCTTCAATTGGTCCGGAGTAAATTGACGCATAGTCTCATTGACGGTGTCTTGAATCTCGTTTTGCATCTCCGTCAACTCGGACTTTGTAGACTTGCTGTCAGCTTGCAAAATAAGCGTAAATTGGATAAGTCCTTGGTTTTTCAGATTTGTCGTCATTTGCGGCAACGGTACTTGAAGTGCCACAGCTTGTGACGGTGTCAATGCTTGTGCCGACGCCTTTGCTGATGCCGAATGGTGTTTGGTCAGATACATGAACGCGCCAACGCCACCACCCACTATAACCACAATGGCAATGATGATAATTAACATCACTACAAGCGGCTTTTTCATTACTCATCCCCCTTACCCGGAGCGGCAGCGATAAGGCCGATGCCACGATAAAATTGAATGAGCATAGCCTCGATCTCGTCCGGTGTCTCTCTTACGATGTACTTGTGACCATTGGTCATGGTCACAACGCAGTCCGGTGTTGCTTCAACACTCTCGATAAGCAAGGGGTTGAGCCAATGTTCCGAGCCATTCAGTCGCGTCAACCGAACCATTCTTCCGCTCCTCTTTGGGCGCGGGCTACCATGAAGCCCACGCCCCGTCATTCAGTGTTACGAGTTCTTCATGTTGACTAGCGCCTGAAGCACCTGGTTGTCCGTTCCGATCATGTGCGTGTTGGCAACATAGCCGTTCTGGGCCGTGATCATTTCAGCAAATTCATTCGACAAGTCAACGTTGGACATTTCCAATTCGCCGGACGTAACGGTGCCAAGATTTTTTGTCGTGTCCCCCGGTTGACCACAGGTAGGCTGACCTGAGGCTGCCGTGGCCGTGAATAGATTATCACCCGCTTTTTGCAACCCAGCTGTATTTGGAAAGTTGGCCAGTGAAATATAACCGACCGTGTAACGGTTTCCGTCTGACGCAGCAACACTAACGCTTCCATCCGAGCCAATTTGCACATCGGGTGCAGACGCAATAGCGGTACCTGCTGCTCCATGCGGGCCACTCAGTGTAAAGAGATCATCAACGTTCATTTTTTGTAGGTTGGCTGTCCCGGTCGGCGTATACGCTGTCGTATTAATTGTTCCATTACTATTGGCAGGGAAGCCCATCGCCACAAAACCATTTGGGAGAACTAAATTACCACTATTGTCGACAGTAAAGTTTCCCGCACGAGTAAACATGGTTGAATATGTTCCCGTGGTAGCCCCTGCAGTGTCTTTAGCATCTGGACTTACCACAAACATCCCCGAACCATTCACCGCCAGGTCGGTCGGATTGGATGTCGTCTGGTCTGGCCCTTGAGACATGTCCAGCTCAATGTCGGAAGCCTTCACACCAAGCCCGACTTGCATCGGATTTGTCCCGCCAAGCCCCGTACCAGACGGTGCATTACCACCTGATGTTGTCTGACTCAAAATGTCACTAAAGTCAGTGCGACTCGACTTAAACCCGACCGTATTCACGTTCGCAATATTGTTACCAACCGTGTCAAGGTCGGTCTGAAACGCCTGCATGCCAGAAATGGCAGAGCTCATAGAACGTAACATCTTTGTTTTTCCTCCCCATGTTGCGTCGTCCTACCGGATCTGTCGGTCACCGGTAGGCAAGCTTCCACACATGTGGTCCGGCTTGATTAGACAAATACGACGCTATCAATCTGTGTAATGACCGTGTCTGTACGGTGATCCATCGCCGTGACAACCGTCCTTGACGGCAGATTCACGACTAGTCCAGTTTGCCCAAGTACCATATATGCGTTCTTTGCACCTTTTGCTTCGGCCTGCGTAGCTACCTTATCCATCGCCAGCAAATCTCGATTGGATAGCGTAATCCCTCGTTGCTGCAAACGTTGTTGTGCGTGTTGACTGATGTTCCACTGAGACGCCTGTCTATCCGCCGCAGCGTTCAATGTCGTTTGGAACGTACTTGGAAACGGACTCGACTTGGCACTTGTTACTTTTGTCTGCGTATCAAATGGTCGCCAATTCGATATGGTGTTGCGAATGTCACTCATGACATTTGCACCACCTGGGTGGTTGGATACGCTGTTCCGTTCACGACAACCTGCGACTGACCTTGGCTAAACTTAACACTATCCACTGTACCCTGAATGGGTGTACCACTGCCGTCATCAATTGTCACACTCTTACCAATCATTTGAGGTGCCATGAGCGTCTGCAAAGAGTTAATTGCCGACAGCACTTGTGTTTCCGTCTGCGCCACGTTGGTCATCTGTTCAACCGAAGTGAACTGCGCCAACTGCGCCAGCATTTGTGAATTGTCTTGTGGTTGCAGTGGGTCTTGATTCTGCATCTGCGCAACGAGCAATTTCAAAAAGTCATCTTGTCCAAGTTGCTGACTCTGGTTCAAAACGGGTGACGACGATGAACTCGTTGTTGACGCGGTCGACGAAACTGGGGTCGTCATGTTCCTTTTCCTCCTTTCGAGTTAAATGGATAAGCTAATATCGCCCGTATGACTCGTCGAGCCCAGGGATCTCACAGTCCCATCGATTCCCGAGCTAGGTTGAGCTGAATCAATGGCTGACGTTCGACGTTGTTGTGGTGGCTTTTGTTGTCTTCCGTCACCCTGGTTTGGCTGGTTATCTTGTCCAAACGATAACTGCATGCTTGAAACGTTGATTCCAGCTTCCTCCATCGTTTGCTGCAAATTCGGTAATTGCTGATTTAACCAAGCGAGTGTAGTAGCTTGGTTTGCAACGACCTGGATTTGCAATCCGTCTGCTCCTTTGGTGACCGTTACGTCCAACTGCCCCATACCTTGTGGCATCACCTGTACGTGAAGTTGGGACTGTCCAGCGTCGGCCTTCACGGAAATCAGACGGCCGAATTGAGATAGTGCATTCGGGTCTCGTGTATCCACTTCATAGCTAGCACCGGTCGATTCTGCACCTGTCGCACCGGAGGAGAGAGTAACCGCACCCATCGTAGCGATTACGTTGGTCGAACTGCCTGTGCTCGTTTCAGCCGTGTGCGCGCTGACTGGATCCTTCGTGTCAATCTGATGCTTGTCTAATTTACCGCCGCCAGAGTGATTACTTGTCGATCCGCTTGAAGTTTCTTTCGAAACGGCCGACAGGAAATCTGACGTCGGGCGGCTATTTGCCACAGATCCGTTCAAGACAGGTTTATTACTTAATGATGGCGTTTGAACTGCCGCTGACTTACCACCCGCAACCGAGTCTCCGGGTTCATCTTCACTCTGGCCGGCAACCATCTCCGTCGAAACACCTAACTCCTCCGGAGAAGTTGTTCCCGAATTCAGGCCGCTTTTCGCACCTTTACCGGAGATTACAAGACCCAGAAGAGAAGTATCTGCACCACCATGAACATCGACCTGTGCCTTTGCCACTACACCTGCACTGGCGGCTTTCGAAGCAACCGACGACGAATCGGATGCGCCAGAGGCCAACGTTGAGCCCCGCTGCCTTGTCCCCATTAGTATAGCCGTGCCCAACCTGGCCTTGGAGCTACTCACGCCATCGATTATTTGCGACGATGACTTGCTCGACGCCTTTTGAGTGGTCATCGTTTGACCCAACTGGACCGATCCCCCAAGCATGGCCGCCAACAGACCGTCAAACGACGCAGCTCCGCCTGCAGATGGATCCATCGTCGACAGCAGCGGATTGCCTCCCTTATGAGCCACAGGAAGTCCTTCAGCACTTGACGTTACCTTCATATCTATATCACCTCCTTTCAACGACGGTTAAGTACAAACAACAAAGCTACTGTCCCGTCCCGTTTGTCGTGGAATTCGTTGATGATTGGCTGGCCGTCACCTGATCAGTCGCAGCCTTTTGAAGCACGGCCGTTGCAAAATCCGCAGGAACGGCTTGCAGGATGGGGCCGGATACGTCTGGACCCATTGCCGCCACAACCCATCCTGCGCCGTCCGACCCAAGTTTCTGTAGGACGGTGGCAGCGGCTTGAGGGTCCATTTGAGCAAGCACCTTTGCTTCCTTTTCACCAGCTTGGAAATGGTCTCCTTGAACTTGGAGTTCCTTTTGCAAGGTCTGTATCTGTGTTTCAAGTGCTGTAATTTGACCCTGTTGCGCTTGATTCTTTCCAGCTAGCGTCGCATTTTGCGACTTCAGAGAGTTGATTTGCTGCTGGGCATCTTGATATTTTGTGTTTGCCTCGTCGAGTGGAGAAGGACCAGGCTTTGTATGGGATACACCAACAACCTGCATGGTTGTCTTCCACACTGGAACTCCGATAAATTGCAAAGCTGCGCCAACAACAACCACCGCGACAAGGATGGGCACGATCCCGACAAATACGATCCATACAATCCGTTGGGCGCCACTTTTCCCCTCAGATTTAGCGGACTGCTTAGGCTTTGCTGTTCCATTCACTTTGGTCGCCATCACAAATCCGCCTTTCGAAAGCGTTTGAGGGCCTCGTCATCCGCCTCGATCTGCTGAATTCGCAGTTCTTCTAAATGAGCTTTCGCCAATACATCATCAGCGATTTGAGACCACTTTTCCTGCTCGATGTACGCATCTTGTAATTTCACCTGTTGGACACTAACATGCTCTTTTAACGCTTCCCACTCACGTTCCAACTCGATTTTGCGCTGTTCGAGCGACTCGTGATACTTCTCATACGCATGCCACAGGTTGATAGCCTGTGCTCTTGCTTGCAGTAGACGGTTTTGTTGTTGAGCTTCGTGAACCTTTTTCCACTCCGATTGAATGAGGGTTTCTCGTTGCCGCAAACGGGCATACCGAGACTCTTCAATTTCCTGCAAGTCCTGTTTCAACTTGTGAAATCGAGTAGCAAAGCCCGCAAACTCACTCATTCACTCACCCCCGTTACGGCACTCAAGCTTTGAAGCGTTTCACCCATGTTCGTCAAGTCATCTGTTGCTTGCGTTAAAATTGCATTGACTTCCGGGATTTTTGCGATGGCCAAGTCAGTCTCAGCATCAGTGCCCTGCCGATATGCACCAATTCGCAATAGATCCTCAATGTCCCTATACTTACTCAGCCATGCGCGCGCGATTTGGGCTGCCTGATGATGCTGTTTGTCTACGACTGTCGAAAAAAGTCGAGAGACACTACTCAATACGTCAACCGCCGGGAAATGTCCTGCATTGGCTAGTCTCCTCGACAACACAATGTGACCGTCCAGAATACCGCGCACCGTGTCGGCTATGGGGTCGTTCATATCATCCCCGTCGACAAGAACCGTATAAAACGCGGTAATCGACCCTCGGACACCGGGCCCCGTCCGTTCGAGTAGTTTCGGCAGAAGCGCAAAGACTGATGGTGTGTATCCGCGCGCCGTCGGCGGTTCCCCTGCCGCTAGCCCTACCTCTCGTTGAGCCATTGCAAAGCGCGTAACAGAGTCCATCATAAAATTGACGTGGTAGCCGGCATCCGAAAAATACTCTGCAATTGCCGTAGCGACAAAAGCAGCCTTGGTCCGAATAAGAGCCGGTTGATCAGAAGTTGCGACGACGACAACACTTCGTCTTAAACCTTCATCACCTAAATCCCGTTCGATGAACTCGCGTACTTCCCTACCTCGTTCACCGACCAGTGCAATGACGTTCACGTCTGCTTCAGTGCCTCGCGCTATCATCGACAAGAGGGTGCTCTTCCCGACACCACTACCTGCAAAAATACCGACACGTTGTCCATCGCCCACCGTCAATAGCGAGTCGATGACACGTACACCCGTTTGAATGCGATGTTCGATCCGCTTGCGCTGCAACGGATCGATAGGCGCTTGTTCAATTTCGCGCGGCCTGGCATTTCGAATTGGTCCTAAACCATCCATCGGGCGGCCTAGGCCATCCAAAATGCGGCCTAACAACCCTGGTCCACACGGTACGCTCAGCCTGTTGTGAAGTGCCAGTACCTCAGAACCCGGTCCGATGTCACCCATTTCCCCAAGGGGTACGAGAATTAGCTTGCCTTCACGAAATCCCACGACCTCTGCCTGACACACTGCTCTTCCGCCTCTGATCGAACACAAATCACCCAGAACGGCTTGTGGGCCACTTGATTCAACGGTCAGCCCAACGACCTTTGTAACCTTGCCGTACAAGCGAATCAGCTTTTGGTCCGGGAGCGTATCGGTGAACTGTTTAAGAATCTGCTCCACTTGCAGCCTCTCCCTGGCGACTCATGAACTCCCTGAGTGCGTGTTGCAATTCGTCTAATCTTGTTTGTATTTTTGCGTCAACATACCCAGTATCACCACGAATTTCACAGTCCCCGCGGTCTAGCGAGGCATCAGGAACTATCGAAATCTCCCAATCACCGTACTTCATCATCTGCCACTTCGGATGTGCTTCCCTTGCACGTATGTAGTCATCTGGGTGAACCCGTACTTGAACGGTTGTGCTTTGAATGACATACGACAGTAAATCCTCGACGATGGACCCGATATCCGGAGGCGCAAGTTCCAGTTCGCGATGAATCAGTTTCTCCACAACGGCTATCGCCAGGGAATGCAGGACCGGAGAGAGCGCGACAAGTTGTTCCCGTCGACTCGCCTCAACTGACTCCGCGAGCTCGGTCAATTTTTCTTGTTCACTTGTCTTCCACTCATCGAACTCCATTTTTGCATCAGCCAGTCCCCGTTTCAGACCTTCCTCATATCCCTTTTGTTCAGCTGCACGGCGAATTTCCTCCACTTTTCCAGTGGCCTCGTTCACCATAGCGTCCGCACGAACTTGGGCACTGGCCAGCATTTCATCAGCTCGTTCCGTCGCCTCCTGTATCAACGCGTCCACGTCAACATCTTGCAGATCCAAGTCTGGATCCGCTCGCCCGCCGGAGGCCAGAAACCCGATTTCCTTTGGAACTCGAGCGAGGGGAATTCTCTGCACTCCTGCGTCAAGCCACTCCGAGTTAGACCTCTTCAACACTTTAGACAATGATGTCATCACCTCCACCACGGGAAATAACGATTTCGCCCAGTTCCTCGAGATGTCGGATTACACCTACAATGCGCTGTTGCGGATCTTCTACGTCGCGCAGACGCACAGGTCCCATATACTCCATGTCCTCCTGGAAAGACTCGGACATCCGGTTTGACATATTGCTAAAGATGACTTCCTTGACGTCATCCCGCGCGACTTTGAGTGCCAACTGTAAATCTCGTGGGTCGGCATCGCGAATGACGCGTTGAATCGCACGACTGTCGAGCAAGATAATGTCCTCGAAGACGAACATTCGCTTTTTGATTTCCTCTACCAATTCGGGATCCTTGACGGACAATTGCTCCAAAATGGTCTTCTCGGTTGATCTGTCGACTCCATTGAGAATGTCAACAACCGCTTCGATACCACCCGCCTGGGCGCTGTCGATCGATGTCATCGTGGACAACTTGGATTCGAGAATATCTTCTACTTCCGCGATCACGTCAGGCGATGTACCCTTCATCGTCGCGATCCTGCGAGCGACATCCGCCTGTAGATCAGGCTGAAGGGCCGATAGAATCATAGCTGCCTGTTCCGATTCCAGAAATGAAAGGACCAAAGCCACAGTTTGCGGATGCTCATCCTGGATGAATCCAAGAAGTTGGTTGGGATCGGCCTTACGAGCGAAATGAAAGGGCCGAACTTGCAATGCAGAGGTTAACCGAGAAAGAACATCTTCCGCCTCACGCGTGCCGAGGGCTTGTTCAAGAACATTACGCGCGTAATCAATACCACCCGTCTGGATATATTCACGAGCCATCGCAAGGCTACGGAATTCATCAAGAATGGCTTCACGTGATTCCAAATTGACCTTGCTAACATTAGCAATTTCAAACGTCAACTGTTCAACTTCCTCCTGTGACAGTCGCTGAAAAACACTTGCCGCGACGTCCTGCCCAAGGGCAATGAGCAAAACTGCTGCCTTTTGCCGACCGGATAACGTCTGTTGTCGTTGCACACTCATCACCTCCAAGCCCCACGTTTTCTTTCTCTAACACCCAATCATTCGCTCAGCCAAGTACGGAGCAAACTTGCGAACTCATCAGGGCGCTGCTCAGCTAGACCAACGAGCTGGTTACGAACGACTTCGTCTTCGGTAGGCGGTAGTTCCTGAAGTTCATTCTGGTACGCGTCTTGGACGCGAGCGACCACATCCATTGATTCAGTCTTTGCCCGACGACGACGCCACATCAGAACACCCACTATTAACAACAGCAGGACAAACGCCCCTAAACCATAGAGCAGGTAATTTGATTTAGAAGACTGCAATCCCGTTGTCGGCGCCTGGTTAAAGGGGACACTTGACACAGCGACATTATTCGCGCCTTGTGTTGGCGATTGTCCCACGACATTTGTGACGAACGATTTAATTTGATTGACTTCGGCTGCATTAATCGACTTATCGTTACTGTTTAATATGACGCCTACGCTGTAGCCCTGAATCTGCATGGGGTCGGATGTGGTCTGCTGATTCGTATAGCTGTAGTCATAGTTCGTCGTTGTCTGCGTTTGCGACGACGTCGAATTGCCACCAAAACCATTGCCCGCAGTGTACGTCGGGTTATTTGGATTTGTTCCGGCTTGACCCGCTGGACCACCTGCTCCGTTTGTTGAGTTACTTTGTGATTTGTTCGTTTGCTGACTCGTTACAAAACCGTTGGTTGAACCAGGTGCATTTTGTAACGTGTGCGAGTTGCTCGTCGTCTGATTAAACGTAACGTTTGCACGAACGACAACAACCGCGTTCCCAGGTCCGACAATTTGTTGCAGACCAGCATTCAGCTTTTGGGTCATGTCATTTTCGACTTTTTCTCGCATGCCGAGTTCGGTGCTGGCACCGCCTACAGCAGGATCCGAACTCGAAGTACCGGACAAGGTGTTGCCGTTCTGATCAACTACGGAGACGTTATCGACAGACAAGCCCTGAACGGAATGCGCCACAAGTTGTTGAATCCCCGCAACTTGGGCCGACGACAGTTGGACACCCGGCCCGAGTGTGACGAATACTGAAGCCTTTGCATCCGTTGTAGGCTGCGTGACAAACAGTTGCTGTTGTGGCATGACAATGTGCACCTGAGCAGACTCGATTCCATCGATGCTCGAAATCGTGGCGTTCATACTCTGCTGCAAAGCATCGAGAACTTGGATATTGAATTGATCCTGAGTCATACCAATTGACGTTCCGACGCCGGAATAGCCAATGTACCCAGACTGAGGCAGGCCAGCCATCGCGAGTTGGACACGCGCTTGGTTAGCCTGATTTGCGGGTACAAGGACAGAGCTTCCTTGGATTTGATCTGGGATTTTCAGTTGCTGGAGCTGGGTTTCGACCTGACCTAGCGACTTATCATCCAGTCCGCTCATAATGGTTACGTAATGCGGACGTGAAACGATCCAAATGATAGCAGACAGTGCAGCGACCGCCGCCACGACGACGACAACCAAGTTGCGGCGCATGTTCGGTGATATACCTTTCCAGCGGTCGACTACCCGCGTCCAAGTCCCACGCAGGGTTTCGTTCAAGTTGGTTCACCCTCACTCTATGTCGGTCAAACTTGCATGTTCATCATGGTGCTGTACATTTGTTGAACCCGGTTGTTAACTTGAACGACTGTGTCGACGGCGAGAGACGCTTGCTGTTCTGCAATCATCAGTTGAGCCGCTGTGACTTGTCCTCCTGTTGCATAGGATTGCGCTAATTGGTCGGCATTCTGGCTGATTTGATTGACTTTATCGAGTGCTTGCCCGAGAAAGTCCGCAAAACTGGGGCCTTGTCCAGATACAGTTGATGATGGCTGAAGCGGCTGTCCGGACACTACATTCGATACAGCCTGTATTCCCTGCACACCCATGTTATTTATCCACCTCTAGCTTTTTTCTCTTAACGACCGAGACTGAGCGCGGTCATTTCCATTTGTTTGCCTGCGTCAAACGCCGTCGCGTTTGCCTCATAAGCACGAGACGCCGTAACCATGTCGACCATTTCCGTAGAAATATCGACATTCGGCATCTGAACATAGCCATTTACTGCATCAGGGTTCGTTGGGTCATAAACGAGCTTGAGCGGGCTCGTGTCTTGACTGATCGAAGACACTTGAACACCACCATCCTGTGACCCAATCGTCTGGCCTAAAACAGTTTGAAAGCTGGTTGGCTGGGAAGAGGGAGCAAAGTTCACGATCTCTCGGCGGTACGGTCCACCCTGCGGTGTCCGCGTCGTATTTGCATTCGCAATGTTGTTGGAGATGACGTTCATCCACAACTGATTCGCATTCAGCCCACTGGCACTAATGTTCATACTGGACGAATCAAACATGCAGATCAGCTCCCTTGTATGGCCGTGCGTAGTCTTTGCAATCGATCCGTAACGTCCTGCACAAGCACGTTATACCGCACTTGATTCTCCGCCAAGTTCGTCATTTCAGATGTCAGATCGACGTTGTTTCCGTTGTTATCAACCTTTGACGTCTCATCAGTTACAATCGTTGGTTGAACATCTGGAATGGTCGATGAGTTCCCGTTTAACGCCGGAATTGGAATATGATACTCACCAGGTTTTGCCTGCGGTGCATTTTCAAGTGCCTGCTGAAAATACGTTTCAAATGCGACATCCTGCCGCTTGTAGTTTGGCGTCTCGGCATTCGCTATGTTGTTCGCATATACCTGCTGCCTCATTGAAGCCGTATCTAACGACAATTGAAGCAATTGCATCGTGTTCATATGAGGAACCCCACCCGTAACCTGGTTTTTATTCGACAACATGGTTATAATTCGTCGATTTTTGTCATAATCCTCCCAGGATCCGCAGTTTAAAGTTATTATTCATTGGAATTTCCGTGTTTGACACAAAATAAGCAGTGACGAATGCTGTCGCAACGCCACTGCCTAAGAAAGTGTCCAATTTATTAACTTGTTTTACAAAATGAATTGACTCATATCGCGATTCGTTACAATGGAGGCTAACTTCTCGTCTACATACTGTGCCGTGATCGAAATCGACTCCATTGTCACGTCAGGCGCCTCGAACGACAAATCCTCCAGGACTTTTTCCACTAATGTGTGAAGCCGTCGGGCCCCGATGTTTTCCGTGTCCTGATTCACCTGCTGTGCCATTTCTGCGATGCGCACAATGGCATCATCCGTGAATTGAACATGGATGCCCTCTGTCTCCAAGAGCGCCGAATACTGTTTGAGCAACGAATGCTCCGGTTCACGCAAAATCCGAATAAAGTCGTCAGAGGTCAAAGCCTCCAGTTCGACACGAATCGGGAAACGTCCCTGCAATTCTGGAATCAAATCAGACGGTTTCGCAACGTGAAATGCGCCAGCACCGATGAACAACATATAGTCTGTCTTGACAGCTCCGTATTTAGTGGAAACCGTTGACCCTTCCACAATTGGGAGAATGTCTCGCTGTACACCTTCTCGTGAAACATCCGCACCCCGTTGCTCCTTACCCGCGATTTTATCCATTTCGTCGATGAAGATAATACCGTGGTTTTCCGCGCGGTAAATGGCCTCTGCCGTGACTGCATCCATATCAATCAGTCGCTGCGCTTCCTCCTGAGCCAGTACCTTGCGAGCCTCGCGTACAGTCATCTTCCGCTTGCGGGTTTGCTTCGGCAGAAGGTTGCCGAGCGCTTCTTGCAAATTACCCAGGCTCTCCGCGCCCATTCCGGGCATAAAGCCTATCGGCATCGAGGCGGATGATTCCTCCACATCTATCTCCACATACGTATCTTCCAATTCACCCATATCCAACTTGTGCTTGGTACGACGACGTTCCTCGCGAACAGATTCGGAACTTGGTTCGTGATTGTTCCGATCCGCCGTGCCAGCACCACCACCAAACAGCATCTCAAGTGGATTTCGCATGTTCTTGCGTGCGTTCGGGTCGGGTACGAGCGCTTCCACGATCCGGTCATTGGCACGCTCGTTAGCCTCGGTCTTCACCTTTTCTGCGTGTTCCGCTTTGACGATGCGAACTGCTGTTTCGACGAGATCGCGAACCATCGCTTCAACATCTCGACCCACATAGCCGACTTCCGTGAACTTTGTCGCCTCGACCTTGATAAACGGGGCGCCCACGAGTTTGCTCAAACGACGTGCAATTTCTGTCTTACCTACACCCGTGGGTCCAATCATGAGAATATTTTTTGGGGTGACTTCAGCCTGGAGGTCTGGTGGTAATTGTGCCCGTCGTGATCGATTTCGCAGTGCGACCGCAACAGCACGCTTCGCTGGACGTTGTCCAACAATGTACTTGTCGAGATGTTCCACAATCTGTCTGGGTGTCAATTCTCGTTCCAAGCTCATATCTGTCCCTCCCGTTTATTCGACCGTTTCGACGATAATATGGTCATTCGTAAAGACGCAGATTTCAGACGCGATTTGCAGCGCTTGTTTCGCAATATCAGCAGGCGTCATATCCGTGTTGCGCGCCAAGGCACGCCCTGCCGAAAGTGCGTAGGCACCGCCTGAACCAATGGCACAAATGCCATCGTCCGGTTGGATCACTTCACCGCCGCCGGAAACAATAAACAAGTCCTGCGCGTCTAAAACCAAGAGCATAGCTTCGAGCTTATGGAGAACTTTGTCTGACCTCCACTCCTTCGCAAGCTCAACGGCTGCTCTTTGGAGATTGCCCTGATATTCCTCAAGACGCTTTTCAAATTTCTCAAACAAGGTGAATGCGTCTGCCACAGAGCCAGCAAACCCGGCGACCACCTTCCCGTGATAGAGGCGGCGGACTTTGCGCGCGCCCTGCTTCATGATCATGCTGTTGCCGAGCGTAACTTGACCGTCACCCGCCATGGCACCCTTGCCGTCTTTCAACACAGCAAATATCGTCGTCGCGTGAAGCGTTTGTTCCATGTCTTTCTCCCCTTTCAGTCTTTTCTTCGCTCGGAACGCGGATGGGCATCCTGATAAACACGAGTGAGCCGTTCCCGCGTCGTATGCGTGTAGATCTGCGTACTAGAGAGACTGCTATGCCCCAACAACTCCTGTACACTTCGCAAGTCGGCTCCGCCATCTAGGAGATGAGTGGCAAATGTGTGCCGCAGTCCATGTGGACTCAACGTTCGCAATCCAGGAACCTCTTTGATCCGTCGTTCCAATATCCTTCTCACACTGCGATCCGTCAAGCGGCCACCACGCTGGTTGAGAAACAAAGCCGTCCCGGAGCTTCGCGTGCTACGCTGTTCGAGGTACGCCTTCAGTGCACTCTGAGCATGGTTGCCAACGATGACATACCGTTCCTTGCCACCCTTACCGAACACGAGCGCGAGACCATCTGTTATAGATACGTCGTCCAGATCCAGTGCAACACATTCGCTCACGCGCACCCCGGTGCTGTACAAAAACTCCAGGAGTGCCCTGTCTCGGCAGGCTGCAAAGTCGTCCCCCGAAATCTGATCGAGAAGTGCGGCAACCTCCTCTTGGTAGAAGTACCGCGGCATCGTTTTATCCCGCTTGGGTAGAGCCAAAGAACGAGGGATATTTGAATCCACCAGTTCCTGCCCCTCAAGAAAATCAAAGAACGAACGAAAGCAAGACATTCGTCGAGCCACACTTGACTTGCTCAGACCTCGAGTCATCTCACTAGCCAAAAAAGAACGCAGGGAGCGAACCGTGATATCCTCGACATTCGAAATGCCCTGCTCTTTCATATAAGCAATCAAGGCGTCCAAATCTTTCCCGTACGCTAGGAGTGACCTCGGGCTGAGCTTATGCTTCCGGGCCTCGAGAAAACGCTGCTTGCAGTCGTCAAGATCCATGACTATTGCACCTTCATTGCTTCAATTTGATCAGCCAGGGTTGTAAGCGCCCTGTCCGCGTAAGCCTGATTGCGTTCGCGTTTATCTTTAAACCGGACCTC
This sequence comes from Alicyclobacillus dauci, assembly GCF_026651605.1. GTDB lineage: Bacteria > Bacillota > Bacilli > Alicyclobacillales > Alicyclobacillaceae > Alicyclobacillus > Alicyclobacillus dauci. Next base: position 2,749,686 of record NZ_CP104064.1, read on the forward strand.
CATCGGAGGAATGAGCCCAAATGTTGCGTTCATGGGTTGAAAGTTCGCTGCTGATGTATGCGTGATATAGTGGGCCAAACTTCCAATCGCCGTAACGGGAGAGAGAACGATGGGCTCCATTGCAGATGCGACACGCGCAGCGTTTATTCCGGCAATCAACCCTGCAGCGGCCGACTCAACATACCCTTCAACGCCCGTGATCTGACCCGCAAAGAACAGGTTCTCTCTTGCCTTCGTCTGATAGGTGGGCCGCAGGATCTGTGGGCTGTTGACATATGTGTTTCGATGCATGACGCCATAGCGGACGATCTCGGCGTTTTCCAAGCCTGGAATCAACCCAAAGACACGTTTTTGTTCGCCCCACTTCAGATGCGTCTGAAAGCCAACCATGTTGAATAATGTGGCAGCCCCGTTGTCTTGACGGAGTTGAACAACCGCATAGGGACGTTTCCCTGTCTTCGGGTCGCGCAACCCAACGGGCTTCATGGGACCAAACAGAAGCGTTTGCTTGCCCCGCTCCGCCATGGCTTCAATGGGCATGCACCCTTCAAAGTATTTCTCGTCTTCGAAGTCTTTCAGCGATGCCTTTTCAGCGTGAATCAAGGCGTCGTAAAAGGCCTCAAATTCCTCTTCCGTCATCGGACAATTTAGATACGCTGCTTCTCCCTTATCGTATCGGGATTGTAAAAATACTTTTTCCATGTCAATGGAGTCCTTGGTGATGATCGGTGCCGCGGCGTCGTGAAAGTATAAATAGTCTTGGCCAATAAACTCGCGAATGTCGCTCGACAGCGATTCTGATGTCAACGGACCTGTTGCCACAACCGTGATACCATCGGTTGGAATGCTTGCCACTTCTTCACGTCGAACTTCAACATTCGGGTGACCGCTGACAAGCTCCGTTACCCGTCGCGAAAACTGTTCTCGATCCACCGCAAGTGCACCACCAGCCGGCACGCTGTGCTCATCGGCAGCTCGCATGATAACAGAACTGAGTCGCCGCATTTCTTCCTTTAACAGGCCGACTGCATTTGTGATACTGTTTGCGCGCAATGAATTCGTACACACCAGTTCCGCAAACTCTTGTGTGTGATGCGCAGGCGTTTGTTTGACAGGGCGCATTTCATACAATGTTACTTTCGCACCCCGTTCGGCTGCTTGCCAGGCGGCCTCAGAGCCCGCCAAACCCGCACCAATCACGGTAACGTTCGGATCTCGCACGACAATTGCCCCTTCCTTCTATAGTACTAATCCGCTTTCGACTTAAGACGACTTCCGCTTCTCCGACTCTTCCAGTGGGGCTGCATGTGGGTGAGCCTTCTCATTGCTGCAAACAACACTCACTTTACCCTTAGCGTGCTTCTCAACCATTGGATGTTCACAGATAGGGCACAGTTGTCCGGTCGGTTTCTGCCACAACACATAATCACAGTCTGGATAGCCGCTACAGCCGTAAAACACTTTTCGGCGCTTGCCACGCCGTTCTAGAAGCGGTTTCCCGCATTTCGGGCAGTTCACGCCCACTTCCTTCGTGATGGCTTTCGTATTCCGGCATTCTGGAAACCCGGGACAAGCAAGAAATTTTCCATAGCGTCCGTTTTTATAGACCATCATCTTGCCACATTTTTCACAGGGGATATCAGAAACCTCGTCCTTTAGTTCCACATGTTCCAACGATTCTTCTGCATGCTCCAGATCCCGCTCGAATTGGTTGTAAAATCCATCCAGCAATTTGACCCAGTCAGCGTACCCTTCCTCCACAGAGTCGAGTTCACCCTCCAGATTCGCCGTGAAGTCTACGTCGATCAACTGATTAAAGTTTTCCACCAGAAGCTCGACGACGATTTCACCCAACTCAGTTGGGATAAATCGCTTCTGTTCGAGAAGCACATAGCCGCGCTTCAAGATGGTGTCGATGGTCGGGGCATACGTACTCGGACGACCAATACCAAGTTCCTCCATGGCCTTCACGAGACTCGATTCACTGTATCGCGGTGGTGGCTGGGTAAAGTGTTGTTCGGGCACGACTTTCGACTGTTTTAACACTTGCCCCTCACTTACTGGCGGCAACAGCTTGCTGTCCTCATCCTCATCCCCGTCGTCCTTGCCTTCGATATACACGGCCATGAACCCAGGAAAGCGAATAACAGAGCCAGTTGCCCGAAACCATGCACCGTTTGCCTCTGAATCAATTGACGTCGTATCCAACACTGCGGACGCCATTTGGCTAGCTACAAAACGTTCCCAAATCAATTTGTACAATCGATACTGATCTCGGGACAAATGGTCCTTTATCTGCTCTGGGTGACGAAGCGTTGATGTGGGACGGATACCCTCATGCGCGTCCTGGGCGTCGTCCTTCTTACTGTACTGGCGCGGTTTATCCGGAACATACGGCGCGCCAAATTCGGAACGAATATAATCGCGTGCCTCGCTCTGAGCTGACTCTGCGATCCGAGTTGAATCAGTACGCATGTACGTGATCAAACCGACCGTCCCCTCGCCAGGGATATCCAAACCTTCGTATAATTGCTGTGCAACGGCCATCGTTTTGTAAGCACGAAAACCAAGTTTCCGCGCAGATTCCTGTTGTAAGCTGCTCGTTGTAAAGGGAGCGGCAGGGTTGCGCCTGCGCTCTGATTTTTTCACCTTGCGAACATTCAGGGGTTGACCCTCAATACGTTTGAGCAGCTCGTTGACTGCCTCCTCATTCGGCAGTGGGGTCTTTACTTCGTCGTATCCATAAAACCGGGAGGTAAGCTTCTTGGAGTCAACAGGACATGTCACGTCCACCGTCCAATACTCCTCCGGTTGGAACTTTCGAATTTCTTTTTCCCGATCCACGATTAAGCGCACAGCCACAGACTGAACACGCCCCGCCGACAACCCTTTTTTTACCTTACGCCACAATAAAGGACTCAGCCGATAACCCACGAGTCTATCGAGAATACGGCGAGTCTGTTGAGCGTTGACCAGATCCATGTCGATTTTGCGGGGACTCTTAAAAGCGTTTTTAACGGCATCCTTCGTGATTTCGTGAAAGACAACACGACATTGGTCGTCCGGATTCAACTCCAAAATGTGTTGTAGATGCCATGCAATCGCTTCCCCTTCACGATCAGGGTCGGCTGCAAGAAAGACTTTCTTCGCTTTCTTACTCGCCGTGCGCAAAGACTTAATGACGTCGCCTTTACCGCGGATGGTTATATATTTAGGCTCATATCCATGCTCCACGTCGACACCGAGCTGTGATTTCGGCAGGTCCCGAACGTGTCCCATGGAGGCTTTAACCGCATATCGCTTCCCCAAGTACTTACCGATAGTCTTGGCCTTCGCGGGCGATTCGACGATCACTAAATAATCGGCCACAACGTCTCCTCCTTGTTCGTCTCACCCCGTGGTGGCTCCAGGAAGTCCTGGTTCAACCCATATTATCACCGGAACAAAAATCATTGCAAACCCGACTTATGACGAGTTTTGTCGATCACGACGAGATCGGGCGTAACCCGGTGGATCATCGAGTCACACTGAAGCCCTGTCGTTTCCAACGCACGGTGCCGACGCGCGGGTCACCATATCGGTTTTCTTCCTTATTATATGAATATGATGAATGTCTCCTTGTACCGCTACGGAGAAGCCAAAAACGGATCACTGCAGACCAATCTCCCGGTCGTCCAAGGTCAGTGTACTATAGAGGTGCATGAACTGTGAAATGACACGACGGACGTACCGAAATAAGGATGTGAAAAGTTGGGGATTCTACAGTACACCAATGAGAAACTCGGGTTCCCACGCGGTGACCTATAACCCGTCACGTTCTGGACAAGTTAAATTAATAAAAGCGTGCGTCGTTCTATGACCGCTTGGTATGATAAGAGAACGAATCGACAACTTTGCCCGACTCGTCGGCTAGGAGGCAACACATCTTGGTTATCGGAACCCACCACGGCAAATTTCACGCTGATGAAGTTTTTGCCGTGGCCATGTTAAAACAACTATACCCAGACGCAAGAATTGTCCGTTCAAGAGAGCCCGAGGTGTTGTCCCAGTGCGATATCATTGTAGACGTGGGCCGTGGTGAATACGATCACCACACAACTGACAAAGTCTTCCGCGAAAATGGCCTTCCCTACGCGAGTGCTGGGCTCGTCTGGCGCGACTTCGGCACCAAGGTAGTTCGACACCTGGGGTGTAATGAAGAAAATAGCGATAGTTTGACGGATATCATCGACGAAAAGCTAATACAGGCCATCGACGCCATCGACAATGGAATCGACCTCGAAAAAGATGCGAGAATCAAAGGAGTTTCGGAACTGGTCGGAGGCTTCAACCCACCCTGGAATTCAGACGCAGACGAAAATTTCGCATTCCAGGATGCTGTTTCCTTTGCGACACAAATTTTAGTCAATCAGATCAAGTCGGAAATTGGTCGTATCGAGGCAACAGCCGTCGTCAAAGAGGCTTATGAGCACCGGAGCGACAAGGCACTACTGGTTCTGGACACTTTCTGTCCTTGGACCGACACCTTATTTGAACTTGATGTCAATTCAGAGGTCTTATATGTCATTTTCCCAGACAGATCTGGAGAATACAGATTACAGGTCGTTCCGAAATCACTCGGTTCCTTCGAAGCACGAAAGCCGTTACCAGAATCTTGGGCTGGCACAGAGGGGGATGAACTGAACGCATTAACCGGTGCCGACGATGCCGTTTTTTGTCATCCTGCCAGGTTTATCGCAGGGGCGAAATCATTGACGACTATCCTGCACATGGCAAAGCTGGCGTTGAACGAGTAAACAGATCGGGTGATATTTCTCAAAAAATAAGATTCTTCGAACGGATCTGACAGGGATTGACATGAACCTACGCCACCCAGCGCTCTGTCTACAATTTTCGCCATGAAACTACCTCTGCTCGCGGGTAACTAGCCCAATTTGTATAGGGTCGTAAGGTGGTGGATAAGCCCACCTTACGATATGGTTCGCATTCACGAAAGTCATGGTGCTCGAAATGAATGGCATCAACCCCCCCTCGGGGGAGCACGTTATAAGTTTGTATCATCTGTACTGTCGAGCCACTGTTCGATCTCTTTTACCACCGACTCAACGCACCCGTCTTCAAAAGGCGAATTTCTGCAGCTTCTAATGTTGGAAACTTATACTCGGGTGTCGTGACATCCCGTCCCATGTATGCCATAAACGCGTGACCTGCCTCGTGCGTCAAGACCGTGACGTCGTGCGCCGTACCGTTAAAGTTTGCGAAGATAAATGGCGATTTTGCTCCGCTGATGATGGTGCAGTACCCGCCTACTCGCTTCCCCTTCTTACTCAACAAATCTAGTAGCTCATTGTCCAGCATAAGTTGAAGAATTCGTCTGTCTCCCGGGAAAGTTCCTTATACATTTGCTGCCCACGAGCGAGAATCCACTCTGAATTCCCCTTCGGTGCCGGATTACCCGACGTGAAGTTGATTCCTTCGTCAAAATAGCGGAGTGTATCGACCCCGATCCACTGTCTTTGACGCTCTTTCAACTTTTCTGCCAGAGGTACGACGCGCTGCTTCACTTGCTCACGGAACAGCGAAACTTCATCGGGCCCGTAATCGGTCCGTTTCAGTCGTGCGTAACCTAGCTTTGTGAATGTACGGTACCCGACTTTCCCGGCGATAGTCGTTCTGGCGCGTACCAGGCCATCGTATATGTGATCCAATTGTTCCGCGTGTGCCGAAAAGAATCCGTACTTTGCTTTGTTGGCCGCCTGGCGAACGTCCCGGTCCGGAGAATTTAGAAATTTTCCAAGTTGAGATAGATTCAACTGTTGGCCGTTAAAAATCGATTTGGGCGGATGCCAGTAGATTATTGTATTCTGTAGACAGTTGATTCGTTTCTTGTAGATCCTCCACGATGTCTGGGGCAAATATATGAATAGCCAATTCGGCAATTTGAAATAGTTGCGTTCCGAATTGTTTCTCAAGTTCAACTCGATAAGTTGATCCAACCAGTGCATGGTAAAATTCGTTTTCCAGGGCTTCCATTCGAGGCAAGTTCTGATCGAAAAATTGATGTTCTGTCTTGTAAAACTCATCTTGGGTGTTGATTGTATTTCGAATATGCGCGATGGTGTACATCGAACTGACATCGGAGCGAATTTGATTTAATTGATGAATTAGGCTTTCTTGTTCTTCAGCGGACGTTGCATGAGCAAACTCATGGACCAACTTACGAAATTCTGCTTCCAGACGGCCGAAATCAGGACGTTCAATAATTCATTTCCGGAAACTTCACAGTTGTTCTCTTCCACCCATCAAGTCAATCCTATTATACTACTCAATTTACACTTGTCTGAAGTGTTGGGAATTACGACTCGTAGCACATCTAAGCATGACAGACAGTTTTCGCTGGATCGTATAAACACGATCTAGATTGGATATAAAGCGAGATAACAGAGAAAGGAGAGTGCGACATGTTCAAATCGCCACAATCAGTAAGGAATGCTTCTGGCTATGCAAAAACGTGCGGATTGCTCGCTCTCATGTTATCTATACTTGCTGTACTAATGCCTTCAACGGGCGTTCTGGCAGTGATCCCGGTTGCTATTTTGTTAGGAGCGTTTGCGCTATACAACGGATATCGCACCCTCGGTATTGGTATCGTCGTGATGTGTGCTGTCAATCTCGTCATCAGTCCTACCTTCTGGGCGAATGTTGATATTAACACCATCGGCCACACCGAGTTGGACCGTATGATCGCTTACTTCGACGCCGTAGGTACACTTGCCATGTGTGGACTGATGTTTAAAAGAGATTGACAATACGCAATAGACTTAATTCTCTTGCCGAAATTCGTAACGTCCGTCAGGAAGGCGCCTAGCGAGTGATCCCAACTCTAGCTCCAGGAGAGCAGCGTAGATGTGTCCCGGAGGGGACGCAGACAACTGCGCCAGTTCTCCCGCGCGGAGTGGTCCTTCTTCTATCAGCAGATTGGCGAGAGCCCGTAGATGCTGAGGTATATTTTGATAGTCACTCTCTACGCAATCGTCTGTGGCAGAACCTGTGAACTGAGCGATGAATTCCTCAGGGTCAATCAGCGGGATCGCGCCGTCAAGAAGCAGTCTGTGCGAACCTCGGAAGGATTTTGACGTGATGGGCCCGGGCACTACATATACGTCGCGACCGAGCTCCAAGGCGCTCATGGCTGTTCCCAGTGCACCACTCTTTTCACCAGCCTGAACAACAATGGTCGCGCCTGATAATGCGGCGATGATACGATTTCGTTCGGGAAAGTGATATTTCATGACACTACCCTGAGGCTGGTATTCACTAATCACCAGTCCGTCCGATAACAGCCGCTCGTACAGCCATCGGTTGCCTGGCGGATAACAGATGTCCACACCACACCCGAGCACCGCAACAGACGATCCGTCACTGTCAAGCGCCGCGCCTTGCGCACGGGCGTCAATCCCGAGGGCCAGACCGGAGCAAACGGTGAATCCGGCTTGAGCCAAACGTGTGCTGACCCATCTGGTCACCTCCAGCCCATAACTCGATGCCCGTCTCGTTCCCACCACGGACACAATTCGGGTTGCACGCAGCAACTTGACGTCCCCGCGAGCGAAGAGAACGACGGGTGGATCATATAAAGGATACAGGGAGTCAGGGTAAGAACTGTCGCCCTGTACGATAGAAACAGCGCCAGTCTCATGCAGACGGTCCACAGTAGCAATGACATCCTTTTCCGGTCTACGTTGCCAATCCACCATCCTTTGAACAGTTTCTTTGTGCAACCGACTGGCCTTCAGCCATTCTCCTTCAGAGGCCCCATGCAACGCCTGTGCAGCGCCGAAATGCTGAAACATTCTACGATATGACGAGGGCTCAAGACCAGGGCACATGGCCCAATAGATACGAAGCATGCGTTCATCAGTCATCGCCACTCCTCCAGACTGCTTTGATTCTGATCTCTATTTTGAGTGGACATGTCCAACTTCGCGATAACGCATGCGAAAAAAGCCATCCAGGATATGAAATCCTGAATGGCTTTCTCTCAGAAACTCTCTTTACCAAATCAACTTAGTGCGTTTTGCACTTCTCAAGCAGACCGCGTTCTTCGATCACAGCATACAAAGTAGAACCCATTTCAGACGGCGTCGGTGCAACACGAATGCCACACTCTTCCATCTTCTTGATCTTGGATTCAGCCGTACCTGCACCACCAGAAACAATCGCACCGGCATGTCCCATGCGGCGTCCCGGAGGCGCTGTTGCACCAGCGATAAACCCAACTACAGGCTTCTTCATGTTTGCCTTGACCCATTCAGCCGCTTCTTCTTCAGCCGAACCACCGATTTCACCGATCATGATGACTGCTTCCGTATCAGGGTCTTCGTTAAACATTTCTAGGATCTCGATGAATTCAGTGCCCTTCACCGGGTCCCCGCCGATACCTACAGCCGTCGATTGCCCAATGCCGCGAACGGTCAATTGATATACGGCTTCGTATGTCAAAGTTCCGGATCGGGAAACGACACCTACCTTGCCCGGTGTGTGAATATAACCAGGCATAATGCCGATCTTGCACTCTGCCGGCGTGATGACACCTGGGCAGTTTGGTCCGATCAGGCGAGTGTGACGGCCTTCAAGATAACGTTTTACTTTGACCATATCCAAAACTGGAATGCCTTCGGTGATGCAGATGACGAGATCGAGCTCGGCGTCTACCGCTTCCATGATGGAATCTGCTGCAAATGCTGGCGGAACGTAAATGACGGATGCGTTCGCACCAGTTTGTTCAACCGCTTCTGCAACGGTATTAAACACAGGAAGTCCTTCGACAGTTGTGCCACCCTTACCAGGCGTTACACCGCCAACCATTTGGGTGCCATATTCCACGGCTTGTTTGGTGTGGAACAGCCCTGTTGATCCAGTGATACCCTGCGTGATGACTTTTGTATCCTTGTTCACTAAGATGCTCACGGTATTCCCTCCTCACACAAGCCCGACGATCTTCTGTGCCGCATCTGCCAACGAATCTGCAGCAACAATGTTTAAGCCAGACTGGTTCAAAATTTCTTTACCTTGCTCAACGTTCGTCCCCTCGAGACGAACGACCAACGGTTTTGTGAGACCAAGCTGTTTGGCAGCGTTGACAACACCGTTTGCAATGACGTCGCACTTCATAATACCGCCGAAGATATTCACGAGAATGCCTTTCACGTTTTCGTCGGAAAGAATGATCTTAAACGCAGCTGTCACTTTCTCTTCGTTTGCGCCGCCGCCAACATCAAGGAAGTTGGCCGGTGAACCACCGTAATACTTGATGGTATCCATCGTTGCCATAGCCAGACCAGCGCCGTTGACCATGCAGCCAATGTTGCCATCGAGAGCGATGTAGCTCAAGTCGTATTTCGAGGCTTCGATTTCCTTTGGATCCTCTTCATCGGTATCGCGAAGTTCTAAAATGTCCTTATGACGGAAGATGGCGTTGTCATCGAAGTTCAGCTTTGCGTCCAACGCCAATACGTCGCCGTCACCTGTGAGCACGAGCGGGTTGATCTCGGCGATCGAGCAATCCTTCGCAATAAACGCATCATACAAACCAGTCATGAATTTAACAGCTTTGTTGATCGCTTCTTTTGGAAGCTCAAGTTTAAAAGCGAGATTACGCGCTTGGTACGGAAGCAGTCCTACCGCCGGATCGACTGTTTCACGAAAGATTTTCTCTGGGTGCGTGGCAGCGACTTCTTCGATCTCGACGCCGCCCTCTTGAGATGCCATCATCACAATGCGACCTTGTGCCCGGTCCAGTACAAGACCTATGTAGTATTCCTTTTTGATGTCAGTCAGCTGTTCGATGAGCAACCGCTTGACAACTTTCCCTTCCGGACCAGTCTGATGTGTGACAAGCGTTTTACCGAGTAGCTCGCGAGCATTCTCTTCTACTTCGTCCAAAGACTTGGAGAGTTTTACGCCGCCTGCTTTACCGCGGCCACCTGCATGAATCTGGGCCTTTACGACAGCCTTGCCGCCAAGTTCCTTTGCAGCAGCGACAGCTTCTTCAGCGCTGAACGCCACTTTGCCTTGTGGAACTTGCACGCCGAACTGGGCTAAGACAGCCTTTGCCTGATACTCGTGGATGTTCACGTGCCATGTCCTCCTTTGCACCATCAATTACAGCAGACAAAAAAACTGGACGAAAGCGACTTCGTCCGCTGTATTGTCCATGAACAGCATAGAACACATGATGCGTATTTACAACTTTTCTTCATTGGCGATAGTAGCCAAATTGCCTAACTGAACAAGTGCAACAAGGAACACAAATACGCAATGACAAACGCCCCGGCATTGAGAAGCAGTATTCGTGAAGCGGGTCGGGTTGAAACCGCATTCAACCAAAGGCCACAGCCGAGTCCCACGGTGCCTACAAACATGGCCCAAATTAACGCTTGCGTTCGCCATGCAATCGGCAGTAATCCAACAACAGCAAGAATCACAGTGGCGCCCATCAGTCCATAACACAGTGCACGCAGGTATATGTGTTTGTCCATCTGAAAGGTTGGACGTAAACGTTTTCCAGATGGATCTTTGCGGCGACGGTTTTGGTAACTACGGAGGTCCACAACCTGTCCACGACGGCGATCCGAATCGTTCCGATTTGATCCTTTCCGCGGGTTTTCCACAGACTCCCCTCCTCATTTGTTTCGCACAGGGCGTCAGATCGATATGCTTTATTACCTTACATTATGGCTCAGATGTGCCCTTATTGCTATATCTAACGGTAAACGGAAAGGAAGTATTCTCATGCTGGGCACCTCCACGGCAGCCATTCACACAGGAATTCACACGGAAGTGATCCGAATTGAGGCAGACGTCAGCAGTGGGTTTCCTCGTTTTTCCATCGTTGGCCTGCCAGATTCCGCTGTGCGCGAATCAAAACTTCGGATCAGGTCCGCCTTTCGCAATAGCGGCATGCAGTTCCCACAGGGTAGAATCACGGTCAACCTGACCCCGGCAAATTTCCGAAAAAGAGGGTCCGGTCTCGATCTAGCGATTGCCATCGCCATTCTCCGCGCCTCCCATCAAGTACCGGCAGACGACGGAACAACCGCCTTTCTAGCCGAACTTCAGCTTTCTGGCGCGCTGGCGTCAATCGAGTCCGCAGTAGGATTAGCTCTCCGTCTTGGAAGCGGTGACACGAAGCACCTGTTTCTAGCTGATACTCAGGTCGTTCCCAATGAACTCGCAAGTCTTATCCACATCATTTCCTGCAGCCGGTTAGATGAGGTCGTCAAACTTCTCGCACATGGCCGTTTTGACCCGGCCACGGCGCCACGGGCCCCCTCTCCTCCATGTGACCTGACGGGAGTAAAATCAACCTGGCATGCCATCGATTCCATACTGGGTCGGGACGCTGAAAAAAGGCTCCTTGCCATCTCTGCGGCCGGACGCCACCATCTACTACTTGTCGGCCCGCCTGGCATCGGTAAGACGTTGCTGGCCAGTCACCTGGTGGACTTTCTTCCCGATCTCGACGAAAAATCAGCACTTGCCGTATTCGCCCGCAACGAGACCGCAGACAGTCCAAATGCCATTACATTCCGTCCGCCCATACGCGCACCGCACCACTCGCTGACGCTAGCGGGAATGATCGGAGGTGGGTCACCACCTCAACCAGGAGAAGTAACGCTAGCCCATGATGGCGTGCTGCTACTTGACGAGTTATTTGAATTCAACCGGACAGCACTCGATGCACTCCGCGAACCCCTGGTCGATCATGTGGTGCATCTGACCAGAGGGGGCCGAAGCGCAACGCTGCCGGCAGACTTTCTACTTGTGGCAACTGCCAATCCATGTCCTTGCGGTCTGAGAGGCTATGGAGATTGTCGATGCCTCGAAAGCGACGTACGACGGTACTGGGCAAGGTGTTCTGGACCACTGCTGGATCGGATCGACCTAATGATTTATTTGGATCGACAAGATTTTGCTAAGCAATCTCAGATAAGTACAACTTCAGGAAGAGAACTAGTTGATCAAGTCAAGCAAGCACGGACTATTTTGAACAGGGTTCGTTCACAGCGTACTCGCCACGATACGCTCCCTATGAGATTCATGACTCAATCTGCGAAAAAGCTCTTCGAACGGATTGGTCGATCTATCGTTACGTCGGAGCGGTCACGACATCAGCTTCTCTCTGTCTCTCAGACCATCGCCGCACTCGCCGAGCGCGATACAATTGACCTACAGGACTTAGAAGAAGCCATTCAGTTACGGAGTCATCCTGGCAAAGGATCGGTTTGAACGTCTAAAATGCAATATATACGAGTCACCATCACAAAATAATTTCGGGTATATCTACTAGATTCGACAATCTTCACACGAAGAATCATGTATACTGCACCCATCAGGCCTTCGCCAAAACTTGTTGGTTCCATCCACAAATTATAATTGTATAGGAGTTGCATATAGTAATGAGTTGGACGCAAGGACAACCCCCTAGAGGAAATCAATCGCCTTTTATTGATCCACCACGGGATAATAAAGGTCCAAACAATCATACAAAGCCAAACACAGGTCGCAACGACCGAAATCAACGCCAGTCCCCAAACACATCGTATCCGCACCAAAACATGTCCAATGTGGCTGCAACCTTCACGCAAGAAGGTTTGGAGACGTTCTCCTTAATCTTTTCCTCAGCTGTTGAAGCCGCTATTGCGAAATCCCTTCCGGAAATCGTCGAGCGTGCCGTTAAGCGATCAACAGAGGAAGTTCTAAACCGAGCCATGGAAGAAATGGAACGCGTTACATCCAACTTGGTGTCACAAGTTTCTCAATGCGTAGAAACGGCGATGAAGCAGACAACTACATCCATTGCGGAGTCCGAGCAGTCACCGGCATATGAAATCTTAGAAACCGAGGAAACTGCGATCCCTGATGCGACTATGGTAGATACGAAAGAGACTGAGTACATACAAAGTGATGTTGACGATCAAGGAAAGAGTGACAATAGTTCCACATCCGGGCAAGGACGCCTGGCGCGAGAACTTGAATCCGTCATTCAAACGCTGAAAGATGCGGGACGTCCTATTAAGACAGATGAATTGCGCTTATTGACACATGATGTTCAATGGGGAACCAACCCGTCTGTAAAGATGAGTAATCTAGTGAGTAAGTCGAAAGGACAAATCGAACGTGTGAGTCGCGGCGTATACCAGTACAAAACCGTCGTGCTTAATTGACAATCTCGCCTTCCCGGAGCGAAGAATCTAACTTGGCGAATCCCTCGATGGTGTCCCAACAGGTGCTTATTTTCACCTGTCGGGACACCATGTTCGAGTAAACTGTACCCGCGCGTAACGATTATCATCTCGATTTATTCCATGGCATATTGGGTAACCGGCATCGTAATTCTCACTTCAGTTCCGCGATTGACTTTGCTCTTGATCCTCATGGTACCTTTGTGATCGGAAATAATCCGACGAGTAACAAGCAACCCCAATCCCGTCCCCATCGGTTTTGTGGAATGAAATGGTTCGCCCACTTTACCAAGCTGGTCATCCGGTATTCCACAACCGTGATCGACGAACCGAAGATGAACACGGTCCCCCACACACTCGGCGTGCAACTCTATTTCTGAGTTATTTGGACTGGCCTCGATGGCGTTTTTGAGAATATTCATGAAAACCTGTTTAATTTGATTCTCCACACACGGAATGACAATTTCTTTGGCACTGAACCGAGTGTTAATGCGAATATTTCGAATTACTGCCTGCGTCTCAAGGAGTAACGTGACGTCTTCAAGCATCTTGATGATATTCTTTTCTTCGTATGTAACTGCCTGCGGTTTGGCAAGGGTAAGCAGTTCCTCGACAATTCCATTTACACGGTCAAACTCGCGTAACATGAGATCCGCATATTGAACTGTTTTCTCCGGATGTTCTTGAATAATTTGAGTAAATCCGCGCAGAACCGTCATTGGATTTCTCAGTTCATGTGCAATACCCGCGGCTAATTGACCGGCGACGGAAAGCTTCTCGGACTGTAAGAGCAATTGTGTCGTCTGAACTCGCTCAGTGATGTCCCGTTCGATCGTCGACACGGCCACAATGTCACCGTGTGCATTCCGTATAGGTGACAGCGTGACACTGACGTGAATGATGGTCCCATCTCTACGCCTTCTTACAGTTTCGCGACAGATGGGACTCCTGGACTGTTCAGCATCTTGTAGCCACTCCAGAATCTCGTCATGTGAATCTGGAAACGGTAGAGTATTTCCGACTACTTCCTTCTGTGACCAGCCATAAAGATTTTCAAATGCTTGGTTCGCGCGCTGCAAAATTCCGTTTAAGTCGATCAAACAAATTGCATCTGCGGAAGAGTTGAAGATAGCTTCAAATTCGTCTTTCAGTGTCTTCAATTCCCGTTCATACTGCTTTCGCTCCGTGACGTCCCGACCAATTACAAGCATACGGTGCCGATCGCCTTGCTCCCTGAAAATAGGAATGGTAATCGTATCGAACACGCTCTGTGGTCCATTTGAAGGAGAACAATGGGACTCTTCACGGACGATCGTACCATTTTTCCAAATGTGCGTGTCGTCTTCGGGTATGATCGTGCTGCTCACCGGACTGTGCTCGAATATTTCTTCAGTGGTTTTCCCGGCCCATGATTTGTCCCGTATAGAGAACAATTCAAGTGCTTTCTCGTTTGCTTCCAGCCACCGTCCTTGGTTGTCCTTAAATACGACGACATCGGGCATGGCGTTGATCAATGCAAACAACTGATTTTCTCGTTCTTTTCTGGCTTCCTCTGCTAATTTGCGATCTGTGATGTCCGTGCTGACGGAAATATACTGGTGTGGCGTGCCATCGTCACTCAAAAAAGGCACAATGGTTGACTGCACCCACAGTGTTTCGCCTGCCTTATTGTGACTCTGTGTTTCCCCACTCCACACACGTCCGCGCAGTAATGTGGAGTTCAGTGAATGATCAATATCCATTTTCTGATTTGGATGAAAAACAAACCTGTAGTTCCGGCCGAGAACCTCTTCGCTCTGAAATCCAGTCACTCTGCAGTACTTATCGTTAACGTACGTCAATCGGCCGTCTCGATCGATTATCGTTACAATACACGCTTCACTTAATGCAACCTGAATGTCCGTCAAAACTTGTAGCGCGTGTTTAAGCTCTGCTTCCACCCGTCGAAACATGTGATTCACCTCGCCTTAGTGGTCTCCATTAACAATATGCAGTTCATCTTCCATTCTGGACGACTTATCACCTTCTGAACCCAAACTATCCCTAATGAGCAAAGATACCCGCACACCATACAGCGGTGTGCGGGCGTCTCACTAATCCGATGGACGTTTACAACAAGAAACGTACCACTCTTTATTTCAATTTAAAAACCGTTAAACATTTGTCGAGATGAAAATCCCAGTCCACAAATGTGCCTGTCACATTCCTCCCATACAGCGTCTCAAATTGTGTTCGATTTTGGAGGTGACGTAATTCAAGTCCACGTTTAACATGCTTTAAGTATGATGCGTCTCCTAGATTAATGATTTCTTTTTCCACCGGAAGGAGGATACCCTCACGGACGATGATCAGCGTTCCTGGGTCAATCTGGTAAGCAGACAACGCCTTAGGTTCACGTTGTGTCAAGACACTGACATCGAGAAATTGCGTCAGTAGTTCATCATTGACCTTAAACAGGTCCCTTACCCGCCCAAATGCCTCCCTGGTCTTGGCAACAGCGACAATCAGTCCAGAGCGGTTCACAAGAGACCAATCATAATACAGTTCCTCAATGTCTTCACCCGTGATTTCTCCGATGCTGCCCTTTATGTCTGGGCTCAATCGACGCATGAGTGTATCTCGCATTTTGATAACTGACCGTTCTTGGCCCTCTTCAAGCAATATTTCTTCCACTGGTGACAAAAAATCAACCAGGTGTATAATGACGAACTCATTTCCCAAGGACACATACGCGGACCTCGGTCCTCTTCCAAACGAATCCCGGAACAAACGACCTATGTATGCTCCAATCCTTTGCTGCATGAACGTTTCTGCCATAGAACCACCTTGATAAGAGCGACTGATAGATTATCTTGATGCCAAATGTGGCCGTTCCTTATGTTTTGTCGGTCGTATCTTGATCCTCGTTATCCTCCATACAGATCCCCATTGGATAGTTAATACCCTCCATACGAACGAATCCGGTTTTGAAAACTGAAGACATCTCATCAATCTGTTTTATCGATTTGCACCGCATGCAATAGGCTGCCCTTTGGGGATTTTCCATGTTTAAGCACCGCCTCTCTGGTAACAATGTGATTACGATAAAACCAAGAAAAAAGCCGAAACCAAACGCTCATACGTTTGATTTCGGCTTATGTCTAGCTTTATCTCTAGCTCATTTCCACCGCATGTTCAGCTTTGATCATGTTTAAGAATGCTTCATCGCAGACGCGAATCAACTCTATCGAAGTATTCTGGCACGTATCCTAGAGATGACCCCGTACCATTGTCCACGTAAGGAAAGGCTATCTCTCCTTTCCTCACATCTAATAATAACATAGATTTGTCAGAGAACCATTTCAATACCCTGAACACGATTTTGTCTTGTCTCACATCATTTTTCCCTAAAATCCTTCATCCGTTGAACAAACGCACATGCAATTTGGTAACGCTCCACAACATACTCGGCAAAAGGGGAGGGAATTCCCTCCCCAGCCAGTCGTTCTAAAAACGTATACGCGTCCTCATTTCTGCGCTTTTGATTACACGACTCACAAGCGCAAAACAAATTCGACGGATGGTAGGGACCGCCCTCGGAGTAGGGAACAATGTGATCCACTGTATTGGCCGGTTCACCACACCACAGGCACGTACCATTGTCGCGCTTAAACACGATTCGTCGGTACTCCGCGTTACGCTCCGGCGCGTCATGGAGAACGAGTACGCCATGCTGAGTCCACCTTGCCCGACCCGCTCGAGTCTCCTTATTAGCCCGATCCACCGTACAAGGCGTGAGAATCTTGCCTCTTGCACTTTTGACTGGAACGATCGACTCACGTTTTAACTGATGTCCGCAGGACGGGCATCTAAACTCTGCGGCCACCAAATCACGCATAGACCATATGCTTTTACAATCGGGGCATAACCCTTCGGCTTTCCGTACCACATTCACACCCTCAGTAAGTCCATCGCGATGTTTCTCGATCTCAACCGCAAATTATCTCAACCATAAATGTGTACGTCTCGTGGTCATGAATTGGATGAATGGACTATGTATATAAAAAGGCCGGTGCAAGCGCACCGGTTGTTTCCCTTTCGACCGTTTTAAACTGCCCACGAAGCTAAACTGTCTGCCCTACCTATACGATTTAACGTTCCCACTATATGATCTATCTCAATGAAGGTTGTTTTTTCTCCTGCTCCATACATACACGACAAAGGCGACAACTAAGATGATGGCCAAATACGTAAGCAAATGCATGTCGTGTTGAATTGTAGACGAGTTTTGTCCAAGCTTGAACCCTGCAAATGATAGAACGGCGACCCAAGGCAACGATCCAAGTGCTGTAAGGAGCGTAAACCGACCAAGTGGCATCTTGCCAATTCCAGCCGGTAGGGAAATAAATGTTCGTATAGCCGGCAACAATCTCCCGACGAACACAGCCCACGCCCCACGACGTGCAAACCATACCTCCGCCAACTGTAAGTGCCGCTCAGATAGACGCACGTATTTTCCGTATCGGTTGAGGAGCGGTCGTCCACCGTAACTCCCTACAAAATAAGCTATCAGCGACCCGACTACATTGCCAAGCGTTCCCATGATAATGACCATCCACAAGTTTAAATGCCCAGCAAATGCGAGGTACCCGCCAAGTGGCATAATTACCTCACTCGGGATCGGAATACAGGCACTCTCCAAAAGCATTGCCACAAACACACCAATATACCCACCGGAGTGAACCCAATGCTCTGCCAAAATTGACATGTGACTCAACAATTTCACCTCTCGTCTTTTCTCGGTACAAAGACGGCTTCACCGTCAAAAAAGTTCACTCGTAGAATCCTAAAACAAAAAAAGGCCTCTCCCCTTATCAACGTTCTTGCGGGAGAGCGCCACTTAAATATCAAGCCAAAATCTTTTTCAATGCGTTGTGCAACGGCTCTGAATTCAATATCGTCAGCTTCTGTTTGATGTCCTCATCGTCGGACATGCCAATCAGGTGCAGGTGTTTATGATCGTGACAATTTGGGCACCGCGAGCAACGTTCGTACGACGCCGTGTCATACCCGCATTTGGAGCACACATAGACAAATGATTTCACATGTCATCACCCAAAGTGATTATCACGTACGTCATGTGTCGAAATCCCGCGAATGGCGAAGTCGTTTACCTAAATGTTTCTACAAAAAACGGGCTTCATGGTCCAAACTTGTCTTTGCATTGCTCAATTTCCTCGTTATCCACGCGAAGAAACAGTAGTTCGGGTACCCGAAATGGTCGCCCTTGATGCAGCTTTGTGAGACTGCATGCTTCTAAAAAAGACTGTCCACGCTCTTCGCTCGTCAACTCCAAGCATTCAAAAATACGTTCACATGTGGCAGGTATGATTGGGTGTGCGCACACAGCAAACAGACGAATCAGTTCAATGGCCATACGTAGCACCCTTGCGGCGCTTCCCTGGTCTACCTTTACTAACGCCCAAGGTGTTGTCTGGTCCAAGTACCCGTTGCCAAGTGACCATAGTGACTTCAAGTCCTTGGCGGCTTTTCGGAACTCGGTCCGATGCAAGTTGCCCCGATATGATTCGACCAGGGCCTGACATTTAGACTGCAGTTCGGCTTCGATCTCGCCGAGGACACCCCCCGCCGGTATTCGTTCACCAAACTGCGACGCGGTCAAACGAAGTGTCCGATTTACGAAATTCCCAAAGTTGCCCACCAAGTCCTGGTTGATCACTTGGGCAAAACGCTCCCATGTGAAACTCACATCGTCTGATTCGGGACTATTCGAGATGAGAAAGAAACGCCATTCATCAGCACTCCTTACAGTGAGTGCAGCATCGAGAAAAACCCCTCGTTTCTGACTGGTTGAAAACTTCCCGCCATAGTATGTGAGCCAATTAAAACTTTTGATATTTGTCGGCAGCGTCCACCGTTCACGTGTACCGAGGACCATAGCAGGAAAAAACACTGTGTGAAACGGTACATTATCCTTCGCCATGAACTGGGTATATTCGACATCGGAGGCTTCATACCACCAAGTCTTCCAATTACGCGTTGAAGGTTCGGCATCGGCCCATTCCTTAGCCGCAGCGATGTATTCAATTGGCGCATCGAACCACACATAGAAGACTTTGTCTTCGAGACCTGGTTCCGGAACTGGAATACCCCATGTCAAATTCCGAGTAATACACCTATCATTCAATCCTTCGTTCAGCCACTTCAACGCTATCGACGAGGTCAGTCTCGACCAGTTTGGATGTGACTCAACCCACTCGCGAACTTCTTCGCTCAACTGACTGAGACGGAGGAATAAGTGAGTCGTTGAGCGGACCTCGAGGTCGGTGCTACCTGAGAGAGATGACCTGGGCTCCAGTAAATCAGTGCCTTCGAGGACGGTGGTACAGTTTTCGCACTGATCTCCCCGAGCCGCTTGGTATCCGCATTTCGGGCAAGTTCCAACTAGATAACGATCCGGCAAAAACCGCCCGTCCTGTTTAGAATACACTTGCTGAATAATCCGCTTTTCTATGAATCCGTGTCGGGCGAGTTGATGATAGAAATGTTGCGTCAACTCGTGGTTTTGTGGAGATGAGCTCCGTCCAAAATGATCAAATGAAAGGCCGAATCGCTTGAGAATGGAGGCTTGAACGTCGTGCATTTTATTGCAGTAGTCCCGAACAGAAACGCCTTCCTCTAAGGCAGATAATTCAGCCGGTGTGCCGTGCTCGTCTGTCGCACAAAGAAATAAGACATTGCATCCTTCGCGGCGTAGAAACCGAGCATAGACATCCGCTGGTAAAAGGGAACCTGCTAAGTTGCCCAAGTGCTTGACCCCATTGATGTATGGCAGTGCGCTCGTGATAAGGTGTTTCGTCATGCCAGTAATCATCTCCCCGTCGTGATCGATGCAGATACACAAAAAAACGCCATGGGCAAATACCCATGGCGCGCGCCTCGATATGACCTGTAAAAACAGGACTATTCGCGGTGTTCTAGCCGTGGGCACGACAGGCGCATGCTCATTGAACGCATCATCCATTGCATGTTAGCCATCTGTACCCACGTCCTTTCGTCACAAAATCACATCTTGCAGAGAAGTGTATAGGAGTTGGCAAACAGATTCAACTACTTATTTTGCTTCTGAGTTGATCTTGATTCGTCTGTCCAAAACGTATCGAGCTTGCTCTTCAATTTTTTCAATTTGGCTTTGAATGCCTCCATTTTGGGGGAAGATCTCGAGCGCCTGTTGATATAAGTCACAGGCCTGTGCTAAATCCCCCATTCCAATGGAAACGTTGGCGAGGCCAACTTTGTATTTCCACGTGGGAATCTCCTTGTCGAAATTTACAAGACCACTATAGGACGGAGAAACCTCTTTCGCGACAGTAAAACCATCTCGAGCCCGCCGTAGCAAAGTCAATGCATACGAACTCTGCGCTCGAGCGAGTTCGAACCATGCGTTCGGATACTCCGGGTTTGCCTGAACACTCCGAATAGCCACAGCTACGGCCTCCTGTGCAAGCCCTAAGTTCAGAAGTGCACGGACGAGATGCACTCTCACCTCAGGCAATCTCGCGTAGTCCGGGCATGTCGGTGCCAATTCCTCGCAGCGAGAGAGCATCTGGACTGATTCCTCCAATCGGCCACTGAAATACAATTCCCGGCCTAGGAAGCCCAGAGAAGGGACATCGTCGGGCTCTTCCGCCAACTGCATCCGCAACAGTCGAGTATTCCTCTCAAGCTTCTGTTTGGCTGTCATGATCTCCGGCAAGTAACCGTTGTGAGATAGCCGAATTCGAACAACAGGGTGATCGTATAGGGAAGTAAAGACTCCGTTCACGTCACGTCCGATTTGTTCGTGAATTCGACCCTTAAACCGGAACTGATATTTCATTTGAAAGAACCGCGACATAGTTAGGCAGTGTGAAATGTCCAATTTGGTCCATGATGACAACTCTGCCGATCACCGGCTGATCCAAGAGCGAGAGGAGACCGGCTGCCCTGTGAACAGATGCAACATCATCAGGATGTAACCGCTCATCAGCATCAACACACAGGACCCAGTTCGACGTAACCTTAGATAACGCAAAATTCCTCGCTTCACTAAAGTCATCGCACCAATCAAAGGAATATACTTTTGCTCCTGATTGCTTTGCGATGCATGCTGTATTGTCGACGCTTCCCGTGTCCACAACAACGATTTCATCCACCGCATGTCGTAAAGCCATCAGGATTTCTTTCAGACACTGCTCTTCATCTCTCACAATCAACGCTGCACTAACAGAAACAGTTGGAACAGCTAATAAACGTGTCATTTCAGGGGAAATTGGTTGCGTACCCCCGCTGGCAAGCCTGTCCATGCGCTCCTCGATCCACACACTCTCCGGATCAAGCAACCATGCTCTGTCATAACCCGAACTAAGCCCCTTTAATGGAGAATCTGCTACTGCGTTTCCCTATGTAAAAGTCCCCTCCAAAACGCGAGGGGGCGTACATGCACAATCAGATAATAAACGGTCTGGGCCAAATTCCGTAGACACCACCGTAGGGAATGAATAATCCTGGAGCCGGCAAAAACTGCGTTTGAACGATATCACTCGTGTCGGTTGGCCCGTAAATCCCCATGTCTAGATCGGTATCAACCATAGGCCTTCCGTCCGCCAAGCGGGTATGATGAACTAAAATGAATCCATCACGCATAGCACGATGAACAATTCCCTGGTGGACCCCATAAACAGAGTGACAGTGGATCCACTGACCAACAAACTTATGAACAGTCTCCTTCGTGTATCTCATTAACACCAACCTCCGTGTAATTGGATGCCATAGGATACGTGGGTTTGTGTCCATGTTCTTGTGCGAATGCCTAAATCCGCTTATTGTCAGAGTCAAATGACACGGCTAACATTCGGTTGATTTGTAAAAAAACAAGAAAAGCCCGCTAGGCGGGCACTATCTCGACGATATCTAAAATGTGTAATGAGTAGGTATATCGAGACCTACTTAAGAATCGTGATCGTCTGGTGCTTTTGTGAAACAAGCAAGTCGTAGCCGTTATCCGTAAAAAACTCGTATCCAAAAAGGGGCGTTCCAGAGTAGTTGTCGTCAACGATACAAGGAACATCATTGAATACGACGTCACCTATACTGACCGTGAATTTGCTCAAATAAGCATTGTCCATCCCGCCGACTCCTTGTACTTGAATGTCACCTAAGTTCGGCAACTTCAGCGACTCTGCCAGCTGTTTTGTCAGTACCGGTTCGTAAGCACCGGTGTCCAATTGAAATAAAACAGCCTGTCCACCTGCTTGTGCATTGAACAAAACCGCATTGTCGTAGATGGAAATGGGCACTTGAGTAATGACGTGGTCATCTGATGGTATTGCCGCCGTAGTGGAACTTGTCGCTGAGAACGTCGGGTGAACCGTTGCAGTTTGCGGTTTGCCGCTTGGATCCTTCCACGACACACTAAGCGTGACCGTCTCCTCCGCTGTGTCGTTTAGTGAATCTAACCATGTTCCGTCGTAGGCTGATTGAACGGTGACAGAGTGCTGGGTTTGATATCCAGACAGAAAACTCTGGCCTGATACGCGGATTTGCATGGTCTGATTAGGCACGGGTTGGTCGCCGTCCAGCAGAATGATTTGAAATGGGTCCGGGCTACCGACATGACCGTCCTGTTCATCAATTAAAATATGATAGTGATGCGAGACAGGCAGTGAAGTGAAGTTGAAGGCACCGGAATGTAATTTTGTCGCCTTCACTTTTGGAGCAGCGCTCTGCCACGGTAAATAGGTGTTGCCCTGATAAACAACTCCTTGAACCGTACCTCCGGTCACGGCAAACTTTCCATCCCCAAGATACGCATATGGGGTTTTGAATTCCTGGAGAACCTTCCACTGAAGGTAAACTTCGTTACCCACTGTAATGGCGGGAAACGAATGTCCATTTACTTGTGCAGGCACGAGGCCGGATGAACGCGGCAGGGTCCCAGCGTATGCTTGACCAACAAGGCATGGAAATGTCATAGCGAAAAGAGACAAGACCACAGTGGTACCCATTTTACGTAAAGACTTCACATTTCGTGCCTACTTTCCCAAGTTGAAGATTTTTGTCCGTAAAACGATTCGGCCTCACTGCACGCCTATCCTGCATTCGCAATTGTATTTCCTGTTAAAAATGTTTGAACACATTCGGACTCGCGGTAAGTTCCTAGGCCCCCAAAAACCGCTTGACATTTATGTGCCAGCTGCAGTACTTTATTCAATAAATTCAGAACGACAAAGGCATTGATGGAGAGAGTACGAGTTTGATTCAGTCAAGAGAGTCGGTGGACGGTGCAAACCGACCTGAGTCAACCAGCGGAAGTTCACTCCGGAGCCGCCAGGCGAACACCTTACGTGGTCATTAACCTAGGCCGGATACAAACAGCGTGTATCCGTTATGACAATGAAGTGGAGGCAATTTCCTCTATTTAGGGTGGTACCGCGAGTTGACATCTCGTCCCTTTTGGGGCGTTTTTTTTTTTATTTTCACAGGTTCATAGTCAAATGGCTTAGATGGAGAGAGTACGTTCATGAGTTCGTACAGAGAGTCGGCGGAGGGTGCGAGCCGATCCAACTTGTGAACCGAAGTTCACTCCGGAGCTGTTCGGTTAAAAACTGCTTCAGTCAGTTGAGTAACCGTAACCGGGAACGTCGCCGTATCCCGTTATCCGAATGAAGTGAAAGACATATCTCTGTCTTTAGTTAGGGTGGTACCGCGAGAACCTCGTCCCTATGGGCTACGAGGTTCTTTTTTTATACCTGGACAACTCACCTCAGTCAAAGGATGGTGTCTGCCAAATGGACGAATTGTCTAGAGAGCTTGATGAATATCGTGAACAGATTGACCAACTGGACACAGATTTAGTGGCGTGCCTCTTTCGCCGCTTCCAAGTAGCAAACAAAATTGCCGAGGTAAAGCACAAGGTCGATGCTCCAGTGAATCAGCCGCATCGAGCAACCGTTGTCGAGCGACATTATATTGAGTTAGGCGAACAGTTTGGAATAAGCGCTGACTTTCTTCAAGATCTGTACCGATTAATTCATGCTGAATCGTGTCGAGTACAGGAGAGACCAACTTTCCAGTCGCACAGAGAGCGCTGAGATATTTCTATAAACAAATCAAGGGTGTCCCGAAAAGGCTAAACGATTGCCTTTTCGGGACACCCCCCAGATCACAGTACACAAGCAGCTTTTTCTTGTTACTTTGCGAATACCAGATTACCAATTTGACGGATGGTCGGTTGTGACCATACCCAACTGCCTGCCGGTGTCTTCGCGGGATTGTAGAAGACCATTGCGCCCGGTATAACATCCTGGTGATTCTGGAGAACATCGAGTGCAGCTTGATCGCTTAAAGCCGTTGGCGTGTGATAAATGAAACCATTCGCTACGCTCGTGAACTGATAATGTCCGTTACTGATTTGAAAGACGACGTCTTTAACGGTGTGTCCATATCCGCCCGCTTGCATACGGTGAAGGATGACGTCACCAACAGCGATCTGTGCTTCTAGAGGCTCCGCGTTCGCTTCAGCACTAATGACATGTTCCAACCAATACAGATCCTGCTGATTGACGGTGGATACACGTGCGGAGTGGGCTGGGTTTTGTGCCGTGACCTTTACTGGCGCTGCCTTTGCAGACGTATGCGCCACAGGTTTCGAGAAGGGCGCCGCCTTGGTCGGAATGACCACTTGGGTACCAACCAACAAGTTCACCGGGTTGAGTGATGGATTAGCCGCCCTTAAGCTCGATGGACTTACATTAAACTGTTTGGCAATCGTCCAAAGCGTGTCGTTCTGTTGGACTGTGTACGTGTTTCCTTCATTGGGCAATTGCAACACAGTTCCAACCAACATGTTGTACGGGTTGATCGATGGGTTTGCACGTTCCAAAGACTCAAGCGGGATGTTGCGGGCATGTGCAATTTTCCAAAGCGTGTCCCCCGGGTGGACTGTAAGCGTACCTGTACCTGCGAAAACAGTAGTGAGACCCAGACCCATGACAGCGGTAGCCGTCACTGCACCAATACCAAACTTAGAAAACCCCAAAAAACTCAATCCTCTCGTTTATACGCCTTCGAGGTTAGTTGTCGGATTCGGATGACGAGACACCCGTCGCACAGTGCGATTCACCCCAGGTCCGCAGACCAAAAATCCCCCGTACATCACATCACTGTGTGATGATTCGGCTTAGTATTGTCAGGACCGAGTATACCAACGGACTCTACTAAGGGAAATGATAAATTATTACCATGCGTGTTTTGCGCTCGATTGGCAAACTGTCTAAGCGCAAGGGATATTTACCTAGGTGTTGCTGGTTAAAGGGGGTGTGATAGTTATTGGGATTCTTCGTGCGGAGCTTTATTCCGGGAAGAGCCGAACGTGATCGATAGACTGCAACAAGCACCCTTGTCCATACGTGAGCCCAATGACATCTAGGCAAATAGCACGGTCATCCACGTCAAATGGACACCGGTGGACATACAATCGTGCCTGCTCGGTCAACCGCGCAACCTTCAATGAAGTAACCGCTTCCAGTGCACTACCGAAACGCGTCCCTCGTCTTGACTTCACCTCGACGAACACCACTTCCCTAGGTGTGCAGGCTACGATGTCGATCTCGCCATATCGCGTGCGCACGTTCCTTTCGATCACGTTCCAGCCAAGGCACCGCGTCAAGTAGACACACGCCGTCTCCTCCCCTAAAATTCCGAGACTAGCGGGAGCGACGATTTCCATATTGATAGACATACGCTAACACCTCGGCTACGGCTTGATACAGCTCTGCGGGAATGACACTATCAATCTCGAGTGAAATGAGCGCGTCAACGAGTTCTTTGTTTTCCATCACAGGGACTTCGTGGCTTGAGGCGGTTCGGATAATTGCATCCGCAACTTCTCCGGCACCCTTGGCGACGATGCGCGGAGCCTCTTCCCGCTGTTTTTCGTAGCGCAATGCAACTGCTCTGCGAGTTGTCACTCTTTTCCCTCCATCTCATCTGTTGTCGGCTGACCAGCGGTCCAGCCAATCAGTTCCCATCCTGCCGCTTTGAGAGGTGCTGTCACAACAGACTCTCCTCGTTCCAAGTGTGTGAGGAGCTTTCGGTCGTCAGTGACGAAATGAACAAGCAACTGCGGGCGAGAAGCTGTCACGATGCAAGTCAAGGGACGTCCCGACACTTCCAGGTCAAATCGCACCCTGTGAATGAGTTTGCCGCCCGTCCCCACCCTTGTTTGCCGCTGCGCCGTCCACTTGACAGCGGTTTGAGGCGACTCGTTACCCGTCGGCGGAGCTGCTGACGTGAAAAAGAGTCCAGCCCCTTGGCGTTCATAGGGATTATCCAAAACGCTCGATACGAGTCGATCCTGAACCACCCAATTCTCTAACCGCTGTGCATCAGACTTGTCGTGCGCTAGGGCAATGGTGTCTTGGTTCATCGACGAGAATGGTAATACTGGCGGATCGGGTTTAAAGTTCATTTGTATTTGACCCGATGTCCTGTGCGCCTGTGCGCTGGAAGCCGTAAGAATCGTCCACAGTTGTCGCACCGCAAGTTCAGCTTGATTCATTTGAGGGTGCGTCATTTCACTCGATCCGGCCGCAGCCTGATTGGTAGTTGCAGCCCCAGGTGAAGCTTGACTTCCCGAGTTGCGTACCTGTTGGCCATCAACGGCCCTTGCCGCATTACCCGGCATTCGATTTTCTGGCGCATTTTGAAATTGCTGTTGATTGGAGGCGTGCTCAGTTTGACTTTGCGACTCCAGAGATTGTACAAGTGTCCGGTCAACATTCCCCGCAACTTGAGCCTGTCCCGTTGATGCCGTTTGATGGGTGGCATTTGAAGGCATGACATGCTCCCGGACACTTATAGGGCCGGTAGCTGAGTCACGCCCATGCTGAGCAACTACCTTGGAGACGTCATTCACACTGTCTGCATTGCGCGTACCGTACGGGTTCCCTTGCGAAGGACCCTTCGATGCCTCGCTCGCCCCGGACTCCACTGAAGGACTGGGATTCGCAGCTTCACTGCTTTTAAAGATGTCGTCCTTGGTCAGCTCTTGGAGAACAAGCAACTTCCAAGCCCATTCGGCTTTGAGCAATTGCGGATTCTGTAAGATCTGAATAGGAACGTGTTGCTCCAGCGCAAACAGTTGTTCGGCCGTCATATGAACCGTCTTGGCCGTCTGGTCAACGCGTCCCGAAGTAGACGAAGTAGCGGGCTCACTTTGGTGCCCTTCTCCCACACCACGGCCAACAGGCGACGTTCGGCTTAATTGTGACAAACGATCCGTCACTGACGAGATATGCGGAATCTGCCCACTATCCATTCAGTACCAGCCTCACCTGTCGCGTTTGAGTTTCTCGAACGGGCGCGAAGCTCATGCGATGATGCACAGTCGGCCCATACATTGCCAAAGCCTCGAGATGCGCTTTCGTCCCGTAACCAACGTGCGTATCAAATCCATACTCCGGAAATGCCTCGTGAATTTTCTTCATGTACGTGTCTCGGTTGACTTTCGCGACAATAGAGGCAGCCGCGATGGCCAACGACCGAGCGTCCCCGGCGATAATGGGTAGGCATGCGAGATGTGTATGTGCTGGATAATTACCATCCACCAAGACAATTTCCGGTTGTGATGACAGACTCGCTAGTGCGCGACCCATGGCAAGCTGTGAGGCCCGCAGAATATTCAATTCGTCGATTTCTCGCACGTCTGCATATCCGATACCGACGCCGACAGCTGTGCGCATAATTATATCGGCAATTTCGTTGCGTGTTCGTTCAGTTAAACGTTTTGAATCATCCACGAGGGTCCAGTCACGAACGTCAGTTGGCGGGATGACCGCAGCGGCGACGACAGGCCCAGCCAAGCATCCCCGTCCCACCTCATCCACACCGGCATAAACGGAAGCCGCTGCCATAGCGGCATCAAATCGATGGCGCCGCAAGTGGGTATTGCCGGCTGACTTTTTCATCAGTGCACCTCCGAGATGATTTCCTCTAGTCTACATCCGGCAGCATCATTCGCATAGCCGCATTATGTAAAAAAGCGAATCCTTCAGTAGAAGTCATTGCATAACACCAAACATAACGCAAATAGGTGAGACATGTACACCTCACCTACTGTCAAACGTATATTATATTCACCGCGATCGACGAAAATCCTATCTCAAGTCTCCACATTCAACTGCCGTTCTGGCCATTCCAACGTGATGCGACCGAGGATACCATCTTGCACTTCCTTGATCACCATCCGCGAGACCCGTTCCAGATCCACTTCCCCACCTTTGACGAGCATTCCACGGAGCTTCCCGATGGTCGTAAAGAGCGGTTCAACCTGAGGCCACACCGTCTGCATATCTGACCATTCAATGGGTGTAATATCCGTCAACTTATACCGATCCGCCAACAACTGCGGATACCGAGTTGACGCAAATGTCAGAAAGTATGCAGCTACCTCTTCCACGTCATAGATCTGCTCTTTGATGGCCCCGCTCAACGCCAGTCTCAGCCCCTGTTCTGGCGTATCGATCTTTGGCCATAGCACACCCGGCGTATCGAGTAACTCGATGTCACCCATTTTCACCCATTGCTCCTGCCGAGTGACGCCCGGCTGATTACCCGTTTTCGCGATCGATCGGCGTGCGCTCTTGTTGATAAAGGAAGACTTACCCACATTGGGAATCCCAACGACCATAGCCCGAATAATGGTTCGCTTAATTCCACGTTGTTTGTCTCGGTTGATCTTCTCCGATGCCACCTTAAAGAGCGCGTCACGAACAAGGCCAAGGCCTTCGCCGGAGAGCACGTTGGCGGCGACAGCTGTCCGTCCGTGCGTTTCAAAATATGTACGCCAAGCTTCTGTCGCATCGGGATCGGCCAAGTCCGATCTCGTCATGACAATGATACTCGGACGACGCGTCGATAATTGTTCGAGCACCGGATTTCTGCTGGAAATGGGCAAGCGAGCGTCTACAAGTTCGATCAAGGCATCGACCTGACGAATTCGACTCTCCATAATTCGGCGGGCTTTGGCCATGTGGCCTGGATACCATTGTATGGTCACGCACGTTTTCCTCCAAGCGTTACTACAAGATGTACGGGAATGGATGATGTACGAAGAATAAAAGCGCGGAGGGGAACAATCCCCTCCGCCCTTTTGAGGTTATCTCCGGATTTCCTTGATACGAGCTGCTTTGCCGGAACGACCGCGCAGATAGTGCAACTTCGCACGGCGAACTTTACCGTGACGAGTCACTTCAATCTTGTCGATTTTCGGTGAGTGCAACGGGAACGTACGCTCCACGCCTACCCCGTAGGAAATCTTACGAACGGTATATGTCGCGCTGATACCAGAGCCACGACGGCGAATCACAACACCCTCGAAGACCTGAATACGTTCGCGCTGACCCTCGCGGACTTTTACGTGCACGCGTACCGTATCACCCGGACGAAATTCCGGAACATCGTTACGGATCTGGTCTTCGACTACTGAACGTAGCAAATTCATGGCCAGACCTCCCTTCACACAAGTGTTCGTGCCCGTGTATCGCGGCAGAGGACCACTGTAATTACCCGACGTAGTTTAACACATTCATACCCTTTATGCCAACATAATAATCAAAAAAGCCACCGCGAGGTGGCTTTGTTCCAAAGCGACGATAGTTAGCGTTCTTCCACAGGACGACTTTTCATGTCGTCATTTACTTCATTCGTCTTGCCCGGTTTTGATGGTGACATCCGCCGTAGCGCATGCTTAATTTCCAAATCACGTACATATCCAGGAAGTTCTGGTTTACTGATCACGCCGGACCAACTCCTTGACTGAAATTACCCAATTCAGCCAAGTCCCTATTTGGACTGCACAACGCAAATACCTACAACGCTTACGGAGTTAGCTGACGGGTTCGGGTGTAGGAGACCCTACGCACAACGTGCGATTCACCCCAATTGAATGGTTTCTCCGCTTCCAAATTCGGAACTCAGCGACTGGATTACGTAAACTATTATACGTTGATTTGATTCCAGTTGCAACTATTGTCCTGTGTTTTCAAGCTGTTTCACCAGTGAGTTAGGAATTTGAATCTGTGCAACTTTTTCCTGGTCCAAATCATAGAAGAGCGTGCTCGTGTTCGTTGCGACGGGTCCCACTTGATTCACGCTATTTACGGATTGAGTTTGCACCTGGCGGATATAACCTGACGTCTCCCCAACGTAAAAGATGTACTGAATCGGTTCCTTAACTGCAACTTCGCCCTTCGACTCCAAGGCGCTCAAACTCTGCAAGAATGCCGGTACAGTCGCTGTACTGTCTGGCATTGTGACACGGTATACATCGCAATACTCATCTGTCACGTAAGTGCGATTCATCTTCTCGAGCGGTAAGTTGTCGGCCATCGCGGCATGAACAATTTGTTGATAACCACCGAACGCATCGATATTCGACAACGCGTTCGTTTGGTTCCATTGCCCCTGTTCATCCGCGTAGGCAACCTTACCCTGCTGATAAAAACTGATGTTGAAGTTGTTTTCATGAACTTGGACGGAAATCTTATCCGGCAAGTTGACGGTCCCATAAACCGTGAAACTCGTGTGAGAACTGCCGTTTTGTAAACTGACCGTCGACTGAATCTTATACATCGACGCAGCACTTGTCTTAGCCACCGCCTGTGCAAGAGCGGACCATGAGACGTTCGTTTGCGTTACTTTGGTCGCCGTAGCCGAAGCGATAGATGGGCGCTGAACAGAAGGTGTACATCCCGTCAACCCAGCGAGGCAAACTGCTACCATGACCGCGCTTTTTACCCGGAATTTCTTAGTCACGAGCGGTCCCCCTCCTTTTTCGCCCTGATACGGACAACCCATCCGCCAACGATGACGACACCCAAGACGATCAAGGCAATGGGCAATACGGGAAGGTTGTACTTCTGCAGAACCAAGAATTCACCTGTACCGTAAATGGACACGGCGAGTTGGTGTGCACCACCATTCGATAGTGTAATAGGTGTCACGTTGACAACGTTTGTCCGAAAAACTCGCCAATCACGTTGTAACTGTCCAGAATGTCCGTTCGCGCTCGGCACAAAGTGATAGGCGCTGAAATAGCGCGTTGGTGCATTACGCACAGCTGACGGATCGTTGGTAACGATTTGTGGCGTACCCGCGTCGCTCAGGACCGTTTCGAATCGGAATGTCGGGCTGGTCGCTGTGTAAACTGTCTTCCACGATCCCGTTCCATCCACCGTCAAGATGTAGGCCGGTGATGCATTGATGAAGACTGCGTCCGTTCCTCCGCGCGTCAGTGGTCCGCACATGACGTCATTCGGAACTGGGTTTTGCGATGTCCCCCTATACGTCGAGATGACTTGTTGTTTGTCGAGATCGACAACTTGAAGATCGTTGTTTCCGACGAGCAGGACTTCGTTTGCCCCGACTGAAGTAAAGTGGCCCTGGCCAACCACACTCGTTGCGTTCACGGGGATGGAAACGGATTTGCCGTTGTACGTTCCATTCAAGTGCCCGCTTTGAATGTACCAACCAGATTGTTGTGGCTGAACGCCGAGTTGGCTGAGTGCATTCCGCCAGTCTGTCAGCTCTACCTGTACAGCCTGATTCGAGACGGCCTCCATGGTTGACGCGTAAGCTGCGGGATCCATTCCTGCTTCAACTGCTTGGTTGCTGGGCAAATTGGGCGATAGGTATTCATCCACTTGCCCGTTTACAACGTACCAATGAGCCAATTGGAACGGGAAAATGGACGGAATCAGTTGCAACGGATTGGCTTTAGCCAAGTCCTGTGGTGATGGTGTTGTGCGTTCGAGATGACCGTTTACGTCCTTGAATTCGACAAACTGATATTCGCCGCTGGCGGTTTGTAGTACATTTTGCAGGGCATCTGGTGTATCCGTCGCCTGCCCAACCAACTGTTGAAGCAATTCAGTCGACGGAACGAAGCCGTTGACCGTGATGAGCGCATCGCCTGTCGGCGTGTGTATGACGGAAAACGGTGCATCGTCGAGGTCGTGAGGATTAATGTGTAAACGGCTTTGCTCCACCACCTTGAATTGTGTGAGAAACGGCCAGTCGCTGAACGGCAACACAGCGTTTGCCACGATAATCCCAACCGTTCCAAAGAACAGGGGCACGAAGCGGACTCGACCGAACCACATGGCGATGATAAACAACCCCAAAGCCATGACCACGGTGACAACAATTGTTTTCGCAAAACTAGAAAACGCCAAAGCGGACAGACCCTGTCCCAAGAGCAGACTGAACAACGTAAAGCTAATCCAGGGTCGACGAGCTCGGGGGTAAATAGATGTCAACCAAACTAGGACGATCGCGGCCACTGCAAGAACACCGTATACCGCCAAGTCCTGGACAAGCGGGCCAATTAACCACACGGCCAGCGCGTTGACAAATACGCCCCAAAGGAGATAACCGATAACACGAAGGATTTTTACCGAGAGGTTATTCATCTTGTTTCCCCCCGTCGTCCGGTTGTAAACTTCTGCCCCAAAGTAGGAATAGGCTGACCGTCATGATGTAAATGACCATGGACGGTGAATACTCGAATACGTTCTCCACGAAATTGTGAATTAGCATCGCCATGATCCCAGTAAGGCCACCAAGTGCCAAAAACCTCTGCCGGCCCGACGCACGTTTGACAACTGTACGGATCATTTCACGCAGAATGCTAACATGCATGGAAATGAAGAGTACCAAACCTAGTAGACCAGACTCGCCAAGAATCTTCGCGTAGTAGTTGTCTGAGTAGATTGAGTAACCAGCTTGAGACGCGATAGCACCTCCGTAGCGCCCAACGCCAACACCAAACAGGGGATTGCTGGACATCTGGTCAAATGCCGTCATCCAGCGGACGATGCGGCCACCTTGTGTCGATTTGATCATGTAGACAGGCGAGAAAAGGTCCATGATCCGGTGATGAATGGGCGGAAGAAAGAAGCCGATAACAGCCACAACTGCGATGACAATAAGCAATCGCCGCTCAAAAATGACTGCCACAACCAGGACTGCCAGTCCGAGCCCCATCCATGCACCACGTGTATACGTAAAGAGCAGAGTCAATAAACAGCACAATCCACCGATCCCATATACCCATTTACGCAGCCGGTTGCGTTCGAACATGAACAACCCAAAGATAACTGGGACCATGACTTCCATAAACGCACCCAACTCGTTTGGGGACTTGAGAACGGAGAAAACACGTGTTCGGACGTTCTCAGTGACGTCTACCCAACCTGATGGAATCTGTGGCTTGAGTGCGTACTGGATGACACCATGAACACCAATCAGAATTGCCACACCACCCAGGGCGTATAAAAATTTTGGCACGTCCTTGGGCTCAATCACAAACGGCATGAGTAGCCCAAACAAAATATAGTAGATGTCCATGCGAAATCCATTGAACGCAGTGGAAGGATGTCCGAGACCAACGAGTACGAGAGCAAAGGCGTACAGAATGTACCAGCCGGCAAATTTACTCCACGCGAATCCCGCCGGTCGATGTCCCCGAATATACCGGTTCAACGCAATAATGGCGAGCAAGATCAAAACGACCTTGTCCCAAATCGAACCGAGCGGAGAAATCGGGGATAGCCGTAAAGCGTAATCTATAATTGGGAAGGCAATTAAAGCGTATATACACCATTTTGCGATCCGTTCGCCAAACAGCTTCGGCCCACCATTCCCCTCACTTGCTTCCAGGTTTACCTGGTCCTGCATGTACTTCAACTCCTGTTAGCGCAAATTAACCTCTGTCTCAAGCCGTTTGCAAAGCATCATGTGATTTGTCACGTACTCGACTCACGCATCGTCAATCGACGTTGTCTTTGCGCTTTTCGTTCAATGCGCATTTGCATTCGATCCGGTGCCGTCTCAAAATGCATTTTTTCTTCTTCCGTCTCCGGAAGGACCGGCGGAACCTCCACTTTCTGTCCCTCTTCGTCGACCGCCACGAACGTTAAATACGATGTCGCCGTTACACGGACGTCGCCTGTCATCAAATCCTCGGATTGGATTTTCACGTAGACCTCGATGGACGTTCTGTGTGTATACGTGACAAACGCCTCAATATGGATTGCCTCCCCCACTTTAATCGGTGCAAGAAAATCGAGACTATCACTAGACGCCGTAACAACTGGTCGACGCGAATGGCGCATTGCCGATATCGCGGCAATTTTATCTATGTACGCCATGACTTTGCCACCGAAAATTGTTCCGTAGTGGTTCGTATCCGGGGGTAATACTAAATCGGTCATCACCGTCCGTGACAGACGTGCAGGCTTTGCATCCACACTCTCCACTCCTTTGAATCGCGTTCCACACTGGTACAAAAATGGGTACACAGGCGATACCATCATTCGGTGGTGCGCTGCGTACCCGTCGCAAACTATCACGCACTGGTTTGCTCTGTGTGAAAACCACTCCTACAATACCACAATCGGACTTATTGTAGGTTGTTTTGTCGATCGCGATCAACTTTAGTCGTCATCTGTCGATGTTTTTTGTTGAGGAATGATGTGTTGCTTCTGCCTCTGCCATTGACCTAAATAACCGGATGGACTGAATGCCCACTCGTGATCGCCTGTATCTTTATAAATTCCGAAGTGGAGGTGGGGAGGGAACTTCCCGGATGTACCTGGCGGTCCATAGCCCGTGCTTCCGACGTATCCGATAAGCTGGCCCGGTCGGACGAGATCGCCTTGGTGAATGCCTTTTACAAAGGACGATAAATGTGCGTAATAGTAATACATGTTGTTTGCATCGCGAATCCCGATACGCCAACCGCCGTACCGATTCCATCCCATCAACTCTACATATCCATAGCTGCAAGCCAAGACCGGTGTACCGTACGATGCAAAAATATCGACTCCTTCGTGCACCCGTCGTCCGCCCCAACTGCGGCCCGCCCCGAAAGAGTGTTTTACCGTGTAGTTGCATTTCTTAGATACGGGGAAACAATGTGCATTGGCTTCCAGACCGAATTCCTCAAATATCTTGCAAAATGCAAAGACGCGATCCATGGCAACCGGGTCCTGAAACAAGTTCCAGACAGCCAGTTCATCTTCTTCTTCGCCACTTTCGGAATCCAACCAATACGCAAGCGCCTTGATTCGATCCGCCTCATCCCAGGGCAAGGCCAGTCGATCCCCGTCAGCATCCTGTCCTAACCCAGAAAAAAGTGAAATCATTGCGGGTGAGTAATCGTCTTCGCACGGGTTGCCAATCCCGACCCATGCGGAGTTTTCAAATGCAAATCCGTAATAAGGCGCACTTGATCGTTCTGCTTTGTTTTTCGTCAATTGCGCATATCGATCAATCGCCGCCAACAACGTCCAATCAACGTCATACTCGTCCGCAAATTCCTTGTATAATGGAATGAGTGCCGCTTGAGACGTAGCTTTTGCGTACGTTTTATTCTCCGCTGCATTCGCCTTAGCAGGGGTAGCAATCAACAATAAGGCCACCATGACGATGGCTGCAGTCGTTACCCGCGTATGACGATGTCGATGCACATATACCACTCCTTGTGCTCATCTCATACGCTTTACCCTTCCCTGCCTGGTACAATGTATGCTGTTAGGATGACGACGGGAAAAGAGGATGTCCATGACCGTAACAAAAATGATGACGCCTGTCCGGTGTACTGAGATCGATGTGAATGGCCACGTGAACAATGCGAAGTATCTTGAGTACTACGAATGGGGCCGCGAGGACTGGTACGAAAAACACAACCTACCATACGAGGTGCTCCGAGAAGCCGGCGTGGTAACGGTTGTTGCACGTGCTGAAGTCGACTACCGGGCGGCAGCCAAACAGAATGACGAGCTAACCATTACCACGTGGCTTTCAGAAGTCGGTCGCAAAAGTTTTCGAATGAAACAGCAAATTACCGGTGCAAACGGTCGACTTGTGAGTGAAGCGGTGTTTGTCATTGTAACGACCGATCCAGAAACAGGAAACCCTGTGTTCGTTCCCGAAACCATTTCCAAACACCTTCAGTAAACGCTCAGGAGAACCGTGCTAGCATTTCTTGTAGTTCCTGCATACGGTACCCTAGGGACGTTAACTTCCGCACAAACCGTCCCGGTAGCGGGGCGGTTACGTCCAACTCATGACCTACGGACAGGTGGGCCGCATGCAGATAAAATGTCTCCCCAGGTTGACGCCGCGCGCCATATTTCACGTCTCCCACCAATGGGTGGCCGATATGGGACAGGTGTGCGCGAATTTGATGCGTCCGACCGCTTTCTATTCGCACTGACAGAAGGGTCGTTCCCCCAGCCGTTGCAACGGGTTCGTACGACGTATAGCTTTCTTTTCCCCGTTCGTCCACACGCGTAACCTCTTCGTTCGCCCGAATAAGCGCAGCTGCCACTTTACCAGGTTTGCGAACGGTGCCAGTCACTAAGGTTATATAATCCTTCTCCATAACACCCGACTGAAAAGCCTCCCCAAACGCCTTCGCAGCACGAGATGTCTTTGCAAAAATAACCAACCCGCTCGTGTTTCGGTCCAACCGATGAACCGGTGCCGGTGAAAACGCCTGTCCCGCTTTCATCTCCGTCCGATCATGAACGTACGCTTCCACTTGAGCCTGCAAGGTCGACGCATAATCGGTTCCATCAGCCGAGTGCACCAGTGTCCCGGCTGGCTTATTGACAATAACCAGCTCATCATCCTCGTAACGCACATCGACATTTCGTTGAACACCCGAAAACTTCTCTCGTTTTCGTTTTCTTGACGCTTCGTAATCCTCTTCTGTCATATACAGGTTCACAGCGTCCCCTTGATGCAGTACTGTGTCTCGCTTGGCCCGCTTCCCATTTACTTTAATTCGGCCCGTCCGAATAAATTTATGGATCCCCGACAACGGCATCCCAGGTAACAGCAGCCTAAGCCATTTATGTACTTGCTTCCCATCATCCGCCTTATCAATGATAACACTGACCAAACTTCCCACTCCTCAAAAATCTCACGATCCCACTCTTCAGCGTTGAAATTGCCAATCGCAAAGAATCAAGTCGAATTGAAACCTATCTATTTCTATTGATGACAGTCCTGTTCCTCTATCATTCTTTATTTTTCAGCATGAGCTTCGCAGCAGACGGCCTATTCCATCCAGTCGTAACCAGCATAACGAGTCCCTGATGTCAAATCTAAAAACAGCTAGATACTGCCTCCCTTCATGGTAAAAATCCTCGAACGACTAGGCCCGCACTGAACAGATACCACTAAAACGGGGCGATCGTCCGTGACCAATACGCTCTCGTTGGAATCTAATACTCTCGAAACAACACTTATGGAGGTGCGTATCAATGGAGTGCCCGCCAATCATGTGCCAACCCAAGATTTGCTACAACGATTGCTATGTACAGCGTATCGTGCCGTATGTTACACCCGTTATTCATGTCAACCGAATTAACATTGTAAACGTTCCTCGACAGTTTTACACACATCAAGTCCGAAACGTCGTGGTCGATCCCGGCTGCCCCGGCTGCGGACCACAAGCCTAACCATCAAAACGACGGTCATTCATCGCACAAATGGGACAGTAGCCGGTGTCCTCAGGATAGTGCCCCTGCAAAACATTAGGGCCCGATCGAGCAGCCGTACACCCGCAGTATTCCCTGACGAACTTGCAGGATGCCACGGCATCATCACCACTCTCAGCTAGCCCTCGAGGAAAGTTCGTTCCACCCTCGAGGGCTACCATGCTCACCTGCGATACTTCCACGCCTATTTTCAACCGCCACATCTGAGTCCGGACATTACCCTGAAGCATACGGTATGTTTCTTACTGCAGTAATGCCCCTGACTAGACGACTCGTTTGTAATCCACTATAGAATGTAGAGGGTACTTGTGTGTTCCTGGTAAGTTGGTGGGATCTGTTGCCCACAGGTAGTTTGCGGTTTGCACTGTCGGCCGAATATAGGCCGTAATGAATGCTGAAAATCACTCTGCAGGGGAACCGGGGCGGCAGGGCAATGCTGTCAACTTAAGCTGGAACGAATTGGGTAGTGGGATTTAGAAGACTTTTTAGTCGAGATCAACTATCCGCGGGTTGGGGAACGGGGCTACCAAACGTTCCCGCCAATCTCGGACCAGAGGGTACATCCAGAGACTTTTTACCGAGGTGCCGTACTCGTGATGTTCGTCTTGGCGTCCCCTGCCCGAGGTTTGGCCAACGTTAACCCAATTCGCCGCCCGGTAGCATGTTCCTGAGTACTCTGGCTCTACGAAGGTTTCCAGAATGACGGGTTCATACCCGTAACGGGATTGCCAGTCTGAGCGAATTCGTCGAGCAGCCAAGGCAAGTGAATGGCTCGCTAAGTGAGGGATATGAACCTTTGGCAGAATGAGAAAGCGGTTGTTGTTCACAATTCGCGCTCGATACCGAGTTCGCTGCGCCGGACTCCACCCAATCCACAGTTCTCGCGTCCTTAACGATTTGGCGGCTGCACCGAACAGCATACATCCAACAATCTTTCGGCCCCCTTGTATCTGAACCCGAATCCAGTAACGTTGATGCGCTCCAACGGGGCGGCGATATCCTAAAGGATGGTACGTCTGCATGGTTACATTCCAGTCTCCTAGTTCTGACGAGAGCACTGGATCCACGCTGACCGGAGACACATCTTTGAGAGAAGACGACAGAATGGTTTCAACAGGTGTTCCGACCAGTTCTTTACCTTTGTTCCCTTTCGCCGGATTTCTGCGTACAGCAGTGGGGGAAAGCAATCCCGCCTGTTCGAAGTCTTCAAGTAACTTTAGGCACGCATCTACCTTCAACCGACCACTGGGTGCTTTCCAAGAGAGATTTTCACATAAAGTCGCCGCTAGCTCCTTACGGCTCAATCCCCGGAACCGCTCCACGGTAACCTGAATGAGTTCCATGTCATCCCGTGTAAACTCGCGATCCCCGACCCAAAAAGGCACATCCATAGATAGCATCTCATCACATCATTTACAAGGGTCGTCGCTTGTTTTTAGAATATTTGTTCACGCTGTTCTGCTTTTTCCTTGGATAGCTTCGCCCCTTGATGACAGGCACGATGTGGCGCGTTAATTCATCAACAATTCTCCTGTACATGGCCTCCCTCATCTCATCGTCGTCTTCGAGGAGGACCTCAACGAGTTTGTTCTTTAATTTTCCAACCAGGATGTTGTGGTTAATTTTATACTCGTCATGCTTACGCCTGGCGTTCTGGTCTTGTACCTCCTCTTGTGCGTCCTGTTCGATGATGGATGCCATATTGCTGAGCAAGGTGGTTGCATAGAAATCTTGCTCAATTACGGTTGGGGTCTCACCGGAGAAATTTTCGACTTCAAACTGGTGCTTGAGCGCTTTGAAGTGGGTTTGTCGGGTAAAAGACTGGCGCGGTACCGCCATGCGACCCGTTTCCAGCCCCTCCCCATAAGAACTGCTCGTGAGGTTTTCCCTCAAGCAGCTCACCCCATAAACTTTGTCAAAAGGGTTATGAGACCTATCGTGATTACGGACACTTTCATCGAAACCCGTCTACGCTTTTGAGGGGATGGACTTTCCAGTCCCAGTAAAGCCCCAACACGCCGTACAGATATTCGTTACTCCATCTCCGCCACCCGATGCTACGCTTTCGTCTTCGTTTCCTTCTTGACAGCAGGGTTCGGATTTTCATCTCTGTATAGTCACGGATTTCTCCAAATGCGCGGCTCGAGTTGCCGACCCGAAAATAGTTCACCCATCCAGTCAGTATGGCATTAACTTGTTTCACAACGTCTTTTGCCGGTTTCGCGCCCCCGTTTTGAATTATTTCGCGGATTCTCGCTTTTATCGCCTGTCGGGCTTTCTTCTTCGGTGTCATCAGGATGAAATATCCAGTCCTGCTCCGATTCTGTACTCGTCTGAAATCAAATCCTAGGAAAGAAAATGATTCACCTTTTAGGACGTTGACCATTCGAGTCTTTTCCAGGTTCAGTTCAACCCCCAAGGGTTCCAAATATTCTCGCAGTCGCCGCAACGCTAGCTTGTCCCATCCACGTTTACTGGAGTGGCCACTTACAGTGACAATCATGTCGTCGGCAAATCGGTGGTAATTCACTGCTTCGTAACTACCTTCCGCTGTTTTCCGCCGGATAGCATCAAATGCCCAGTCAACCTCATTCAGGTAGATATTTGCAGCGAGCGGAGAAAACGGTCCGCCTTGCGGAACGCCGATTTTCCCAGCTACCTTAATCACCTGTTTTACAAGGCGCATCACCTGTGGGTCTTGGACACGTTTCGCAATCTTCTCCAGCAGTAAATTGTGCCTTATCGTATCGAAGTAGCGAGACAAATCTACGTCAATCACTGTTGTCATACGTCGCAGTATACTACGTCGCACATTTGCCAGTGCTTGATGCGGGGAGCGCTTCGGTCGAAATCCGTACGAGTTTGGACAGAAATCGGCCTCGAAAATCGCCTCCAGTA
Source organism: Alicyclobacillus dauci (assembly GCF_026651605.1). GTDB lineage: Bacteria > Bacillota > Bacilli > Alicyclobacillales > Alicyclobacillaceae > Alicyclobacillus > Alicyclobacillus dauci. The sequence continues at coordinate 2,790,442 of NZ_CP104064.1, forward strand.
TCAGTTTTAACGCCCCTTGTACCACGCGGTCCCGGATACACGGAATCTGCAGGGTACGCTTTTCCCATTCGCCTTCGGGATTTCCACTTTACGATTGGCTTGCGGTTGGTAAGTTCCAGCCTGCAGCTCTGCTCGAATGTCTTCTAGGAACGCTCGGACGCCCGATTGCTCTACATCTGCGAAGCTTTGTCCGTCGATGCCTGGGGCTCCGCCGTTTTTCTTCGCATGTTGATACGCTTCGTAGAGGGTCGTCATGTTGGTGATGTGGGTGAATAATCCCCAGAATCGATGCGTAGGTTCAGACTTCGCCTTTTGATATATCCGCCGCCTTAGTTCCTGCAAACTGATGGATGTTTTTATCATGACATCCTTGCCTCCCTCGGTCGTACGGAATGTTTACAGGTTCGGACCCTTCCCTCCTCGCGTGTTTTACTGCACGCGAATCCACGGTACTACGATCCGTTCCGCCACCCTGACGCCTACCGCGCCCATTTCCCGATCACGGTTATAGGGGCGGCCTCCTCGATGAGATTTCTTCAACGGGCGTCGAGGGCTTCTCCAGTTTCCACAGCAACTTTCCCTCCATGTCGCCGCTGATACCCCGCCGGTGAGAACCACCGTTTCAGACTCATTTCGGTCAGTTCTTATTGCTTTCGCACGTTATCGACCGTCTCAGCCACCGGAGTTGCGTGTAACGAGGCTACATCCGCGTTCACTATCGTTACAACCTGGAGTTTTGCCCGCGCTCCTGTTGAGCACGATGTCAGAGGGCTCCACCGTATCGCTTTCGCTCCACGGTGCCTCTCAGGCTACGGGAGGGGAGTCTCTTCTCCCGGTTGGACTTGCACCAACTAGCTACTGTGTCCTTATCTGGACACGCCAATACCCCATCGTTTAAAGTAGATATCCCCCATGTCTGCTTCGCTGAGCTTGTCCCTCAGGAGGTCGGTGATGAGGATTTAAGTCTCACCGGTAGATAAAGTGACTTTCACCACGCGCAGGGTGAGGATCGTACCTACAGGAACGGGAGTCCCCTGTTTACGTAATTCCTTTGCTCGCTCCTTGGTAATCGTCAGTTGCACCACTTCGTCTGTCGTCTGCGTATCGACAATCTCCCTGTAAAACCCCGTTGAGACACGCATGACGAAATGAATGCCTCGATTCAGGAGGTAGTACAAAAACTCTGCCGATGGGTAGCCTCGGTCAAACAAAACTAAGGTCTGATAAGGCGAGATATCTGGAATGAGGGTAAGCATCTTCTCAATGTTGGTCTTGGCAAGATTCCGTTCACCTGTGTCATAGCGGCCCATGGTTGTGCTCACGGCCAGTCTGTTTTCTACATCGTACAAATGAGAAGAGAGGGCCCTTGCCAGCTTAAAGTCTTTGCTTTGATTGGTGACATAGCCATAATGCCGTTGAGTTTCCTTCGTGTTCGGAACCTCAAGTACACAGCCATCCATGGCCAACAAACGAAAACCCTTGTATGTTTTGTAGTCGTGATCCGCATAGAATGTGCGAATAAATTCGTCATTTAGGATTACGAAGGCGGTGGGTAGAATCTTCTGCCTCGCCTTGGAGAATGATTGCTTCGTATATGTAGTTGCTTGAGCCGATTCAGGCATGAATCGCTCCCGAAATTCGTCAATCTCTAACTGAGACGATTTACGAACCATGTTGAAAATGAGGAGCACAAGTGGAATGAATCCAATCTTTCTTTCCCTGGTGAAGTCCTTCTCACTTTTCCGCGCTTTGTTCTTGAATCCAGTGAACTTCATGATACCCGCCACACAGTCCATGAGAAACTTGGTTTTTTTTCATTTTAACACCCTCCCACTTCTCCATAGCAAAGGCGATTGGAGTTGTCCAGCGGCTGCTTACAAAACAAAAGAGGCAGGTGGGCTTAAGTGCTTCTTCACCCGCCTGCGCTCACTACCCAATTCGTTCCAGCTTAAGTTGACAGCATTGGGCGGCAGGGCGGGTTCCGGGAATTTCGGTCAAGGCGGGGCCGGAGCGGAGACTAAGATACCAGCGTTCCCTTGTTGGGGATTCTGCGTCTGCTCAGACGGGAACAAGGGACCGGGAGGGCTTCGTTGAGGCTGTCCAGGCAGCTGACCAGGAGCAAATGGCCAAATAACGGTACCGGGTTCCTCTAATCAATTTCGGGTGACTCTAAATTTTCAATAGAGGACTGGGAGTCTCGTGTTCCATATACCTCGAATGTAAGACGTTTTCGCTCATCCGGGATCAATTGGATGCAGATGGACTTTATGGTGCGTGGCGACACGGTCTGGGGAGTAAGATACCAGCGTGGCCTTGTTGGGCATTTTGCCTCTGCCCCAGCTCAAACAACGAACCAGGACACCTTTGTTGGCACTGTACAGCCATCTGATCAGTAGCAAATTGCCGCTGATGGGTATCCCATTCCTCTACTCAGTTTCGGGTGACGACATGTGCTCAAGAGCGGACCAGCAGTCCCCTATTCCATGCACCCCGAATGAAGGTTCTGATGTTGATGCGACCTTTCTAATTTTGTTTTGTCGCATTGTAAAATCGTTCGTCACATGAAGGTTAGTCCCGTCATGCACTTCCCCGTACAACAAAACAAAAGAGCCCCCAAGGCAGCATCCTCTGCTCCCTCAAGGGCTCTTTCTCTCTCGCCTGGCAACGTCCTACTTTCCCAGGAGGTCTCCCTCCAAGTATCCTTGGCGCTGGAGGTCTTCACGTCCGTGTTCGGTATGGGTACGGGTGTTTCCCCTCCGCTATGGCCACCAGACTGCTTCTGCTCCGGTGTTCGCTTCGCTGGCTTCGGCCTTACGGCCTGCAGCACGCTACGCTCACACCTCCGCAAAGGCTCTCTTCCACTTATCATGGCACCTTTACGTCGCATCCGCTATGTACCGCAGCTTTCGCTACAGTTTGTTGGTCCTTACAACTTGAACTATGGAACAACCTCTCTGTTCTGGTGAAGCCCTCGACCGATTCGTATCTGTCCGCTCCACGTATCACTACGCTTCCACTCCAGACCGATCTACCTTGTCTTCTTCAAGGGGTCTTACTCCGTTATCCGGATGGGATACGTTATCTTGAGGCTGGCTTCGCGCTTAGATGCTTTCAGCGCTTATCCTTTCCCGACTTGGCTACCCAGCTATGCTTCTGGCGAAACAACTGGTACACCAGCGGTCGGTTCATCCCGGTCCTCTCGTACTAAGGACGAACCCTCTCACGTATCCTGCGCCCGCGGCAGATAGGGACCGAACTGTCTCACGACGTTCTGAACCCAGCTCGCGTACCGCTTTAATGGGCGAACAGCCCAACCCTTGGGACCGACTTCAGCCCCAGGATGCGATGAGCCGACATCGAGGTGCCAAACCTCCCCGTCGATGTGAACTCTTGGGGGAGATCAGCCTGTTATCCCCGGGGTAGCTTTTATCCGTTGAGCGATGGCCCTTCCACTCGGTGCCACCGGGTCACTAAGCCCGACTTTCGTCCCTGCTCGACCTGTCCGTCTCGCAGTCAAGCTCCCTTTTGCCTTTACACGCACCGCGCGATTTCCATCCGCGCTGAGGGAACCTTTGGGCGCCTCCGTTACTCTTTTGGAGGCGACCGCCCCAGTCAAACTGTCCACCTGACACTGTCCCCGAACCAGCTTATGGTCCTAGGTTAGAACACAAGTACCTCAAGGGTGGTATCCCAACGCCGACTCCACTCAGGCTGGCGCCCAAGTTTCCCAGTCTCCCACCTATCCTGTACATGACGTACCCATATCCCATATCAAGCTACAGTCAAGCTCCACGGGGTCTTTCCGTCTAACCGCGGGTAACCTGCATCTTCACAGGTATTACAATTTCACCGGGTCTCTCGTTGAGACAGCGCCCAAGTCGTTACGCCTTTCGTGCGGGTCAGAACTTACCTGACAAGGAATTTCGCTACCTTAGGACCGTTATAGTTACGGCCGCCGTTTACTGGGGCTTCAATTCGGAGCTTCGGACCTTAGCCCTAATCCCTCCTCTTAACCTTCCAGCACCGGGCAGGCGTCAGCCCCTATACTTCGCCTTTCGGCTTCGCAGAGACCTGTGTTTTTGCTAAACAGTCGCTTGGGCCTTTTCACTGCGGCTTCTCTCGAAGCGCCCCTTCTCCCGAAGTTACGGGGCCATTTTGCCGAGTTCCTTAACGAGAGTTCTCCCGCGCGCCTTCGTGTTCTCCACGCGCCCACCTGTGTCGGTTTCCGGTACGGGCACCACTTCACTCACTAGAGGCTTTTCTCGGCAGTGTGACTTACAGGACTTCGCTACTGTTCTTCGCTCCCCATCACAGCTCACGCTTCACGGAGTGCGGATTTCCCTACACTCCACGCTCACTGCTTGGACGGCCTCTTCCATCCGGCCGCTTCCTTCAGCCTCCTGCGTTACCCCTTCGCTCAAACGCTCCGCGGTGGTACAGGAATTTCAACCTGTTGTCCTTCGACTACGCCTTTCGGCCTCGCCTTAGGTCCCGACTTACCCTGGGCGGACGAGCCTTCCCCAGGAAACCTTGGGCTTTCGGCGGACAAGATTCTCACTTGTCTTTTCGCTACTCATACCGGCATTCTCACTTCCATCCGCTCCACCATGCCTTCCAGCACAGCTTCCCCGCAAATGGAACGCTCCCCTACCATGTTTCCATCCATAGCTTCGGTGTCTGGTTTAGCCCCGTTACATTTTCCGCGCAGCGCCACTCGACCAGTGAGCTATTACGCACTCTTTAAATGGTGGCTGCTTCTAAGCCAACATCCTGGTTGTCTGTGCAACGCCACATCGTTCCCCACTGAACCAGTACTTTGGGACCTTAGCTGTTGGTCTGGGCTGTTTCCCTCTTGACCACGGGTCTTATCACTCGTAGTCTGACTGCCAGGTTCTTCGACAAAGTGGCATTCGCAGTTTGACTGAGCTTGGTAACCCTCGCGGGCCCCGCACCCAATCAGTGCTCTACCTCCACTTCTCATTCCCTGACGCTAGCCCTCAAGCTATTTCGGGGAGAACCAGCTATCTCCGGGTTCGATTGGAATTTCTCCCCTACCCCCAGTTCATCCCCTGGCTTTTCAACGCCAGTGGGTTCGGGCCTCCATGCGGTGTTACCCGCACTTCACCCTGACCAGGGGTAGATCACCCGGTTTCGGGTCGATGACGACAAACTGATTCGCCCTGTTCAGACTCGCTTTCGCTTCGGCTTCGGCTCCACTGCCTTAACCTTGCTTGCCATCATCACTCGCCGGTTCATTCTACAAAAGGCACGCCGTCACATGTCATGCATGCTCCGACTGCTTGTAAGCACACGGTTTCAGGTTCTCTTTCACTCCGCTCCCGCGGTCCTTTTCACCTTTCCCTCACGGTACTATCCGCTATCGGTCGCCAAGGAGTATTTAGCCTTAGGAGGTGGTCCTCCCAGATTCCCACGGGATTCCTCGTGTCCCGCAGTACTTGGGGTCTGTATCACTTTCCACAATCCATTTCAGTTACCGGGCTCTCACCGTCTATGGCCGGCCTTCCCATGCCGTTCTCCTATGGATTCTTTCCAGTTGGTTCCCTGCAGGTCCCCACTTACAGCCCCTCGACCCCGCATACGCATCGACTGCAGTCTGTACCACGTATACGGTTTAGGCTTCTCCGCTTTCGCTCGCCACTACTTACGGAATCGCGTTCGCTTTCTTTTCCTCGAGGTACTTAGATGTTTCAGTTCCCTCGGTTGCCTCCGCACAGCTATGTATTCACTGTACGGTACTAGCGCTTCACACTAGCAGGTTTCCCCATTCGGACATCCACGGATCAATGCTCGCTTACAGCTCCCCGTGGCATTTCGGTGTTCGCCCCGTCCTTCTTCGGCTCTTGGCGCCTAGGCATCCTCCGTGCGCTCTTTCTAACTTCACCGTTTTGACAAAAGACTCCACTTCGGACTACTGCGTCACTCGTCGGCCAACTCCCTCACGTACTTATGTACGCTCAGTGCGTTGTCCTCCTCGTTCCTTGTATTCCTCGCGCCTCTTTGTCAAATATACTTCCCGGTTACGTTAACCTGTTACTCGCATTTCGGTTACCGGTTTTACTTCATTCAAGGTTGTTCCATATTCAGTTGCCAAGGTACCTTGAGTTTACCTAGCCACTAAGGGCTTTGGCTCCCTCAAAACTAAACACATTCCCACGTCCTGAAAGGGTGTTTCTCCGTAGAAAGGAGGTGATCCAGCCGCACCTTCCGATACGGCTACCTTGTTACGACTTCACCCCAATCATCAACCCCACCTTCGGCGGCTGGCTCCGATACAGGTTACCTCACCGACTTCGGGTGTTGCCGACTCTCGTGGTGTGACGGGCGGTGTGTACAAGGCCCGGGAACGGATTCACCGCGGCATGCTGATCCGCGATTACTAGCAATTCCGGCTTCATGCAGGCGAGTTGCAGCCTGCAATCCGAACTACGAACGGCTTTTTAGGTTTGGCTCCACCTCGCGGCTTCGCTTCCCGTTGTACCGCCCATTGTAGCACGTGTGTAGCCCAGGACATAAAGGGCATGATGATTTGACGTCATCCCCGCCTTCCTCCGACTTACGCCGGCAGTCACCTGTGAGTCCCCACCACTACGTGCTGGTAACACAGGTCAAGGGTTGCGCTCGTTGCGGGACTTAACCCAACATCTCACGACACGAGCTGACGACAACCATGCACCACCTGTCACCTCTGCCCCGAAGGGAAGGTACATCTCTGCACCTGTCAGAGGGATGTCAAGCCCTGGTAAGGTTCTTCGCGTTGCTTCGAATTAAACCACATGCTCCACTGCTTGTGCGGGCCCCCGTCAATTCCTTTGAGTTTCAGTCTTGCGACCGTACTCCCCAGGCGGAGTGCTTATTGGGTTTCCTTCGGCACTGGGGTGTGTCCCCCCAACATCTAGCACTCATCGTTTACGGCGTGGACTACCAGGGTATCTAATCCTGTTTGCTCCCCACGCTTTCGTGCCTCAGCGTCAGTATCTGTCCAGCAAGGCGCCTTCGCCACTGGTATTCCTCCACATATCTACGCATTTCACCGCTACACGTGGAATTCCCCTTGCCTCTCCAGCACTCAAGTTGCGCAGTTTCCAGAGCAATCCCAAGGTTGAGCCTTGGACTTTCACTCCAGACACACGCAACCGCCTACGCACGCTTTACGCCCAGTGATTCCGGACAACGCTTGCCCCCTACGTATTACCGCGGCTGCTGGCACGTAGTTAGCCGGGGCTTCCTCACTCGGTACCGTCTCACAAGGAGCTTTCCACTCTCCTTGTCTCTCTCCCCGAGCAACAGAGCTTTACAACCCGAAGGCCTTCTTCGCTCACGCGGCGTTGCTCCGTCAGGCTTGCGCCCATTGCGGAAGATTCCCTACTGCTGCCTCCCGTAGGAGTCTGGGCCGTGTCTCAGTCCCAGTGTGGCCGGTCACCCTCTCAGGTCGGCTACGCATCGTCGCCTTGGTGAGCCGTTACCTCACCAACTAGCTAATGCGCCGCGGGCTCCTCTACCAGTGATGCATTTGCATCTTTCAATTCACGAAGATGCCTTCGTGAATGTTATCCAGCATTAGCACCCGTTTCCGAGTGTTATTCCAGTCTGGTAGGCAGATTGCCCACGTGTTACTCACCCGTCCGCCGCTGACATCCGAAGATGTCCGCTCGACTTGCATGTATTAGGCACGCCGCCAGCGTTCGTCCTGAGCCAGGATCAAACTCTCAATAAATGTTACTGGCGTTTCACCAGAATGTTATCCGTTTGTCGCGACAACCGAAGTTGTCTCGACTGAAACTTTCAGGCGTGGTGTGTTTAGTTTTCAAGGAACCAAATCAATCAGTGCCGTCGAAGCGGCGAGAAATAATATACCATGAATCGATGTTCAT